>NZ_JBYSYK010000002.1:0-746726 GCF_058783185.1 Fontimonas sp. FW305-C-3
TTATCGCCACGAAGTGTGTCGTTTCCGGCGCCTCCATTCAGGGTGTCGTTCCCTTCGCCACCCTCCAGGAGGTCATCACCGTCATCGCCATAAAGCGTATCGTTGCCGCCGTAGCCGTAGATGGTGTCGTTGCCGCCCAGGCCCCTCAGCGTATCTTCAGTGCTCTCGCCATGGAGCGTATCGGCACCCGAGGTGCCTCCAACCGTCAGCACGTAGACGTCGTCGTAGACCAAAACTGTTCCATCTGCGAAACGGAACTGATCAATGCGATACGCACCAGCTCCGTCTCCAGAGAAGTGATTAGTGACGGTCAGCGTATCGGCCGTACCGGCGATAGCGACGATCAGATTGGTTCCGGAGCGACGGTACGTGACATCGGTCGACAGGACATCAGCTCCGAACTCGACAACGTCCAGGCGCCCTGCCCCAGTGTCATAGCTCGTGATCGTGTCCTGGCCTGACCCACGGCCGAACACGTACACGTCATTGCCGGTGCTGCCGTTCAGCGTGTCGTTGCCGGCGCCGCCGTCAATACGGTCGTTCCCAGACTCGCCCTCCAAACGGTCATTTCCAGCACCGCCAAAGAGCGTGTCGTTCCCGTTATCGCCACGAAGTGTGTCGTTTCCGGCGCCTCCATTCAGGGTGTCGTTCCCTTCGCCACCCTCCAGGAGGTCATCGCCGTCGTCGCCGCTCAGGGTATCGTTGCCGCCATAGCCGTAGATCGTATCGTTGCCGCCCAGGCCGCTGATCGTGTCGACTGTGCCGTACCCGTAGATCGTGTTCGCGGCCTCGGTCGGGATCTGAACGATCTCCTTGATCGCCGCAACGTCTTGAATCGTGCCATCCGCGAAGCGGAACTGGTCGATGCGGTATGCGCCCGCAGCGTCACCGTCGAAGTAATTGCTGACCGTCAGCGTATCCGTCGCACCGGCAATAGCGATGAGCAGGTTATTGCCGGAACGGCGATATGTGACGTCGGTCACCAGAACGTCAGCCCCGAACTCGACGACATCGAGACGCCCTGCCCCCGTGTCATAGCTCGTGATCGTGTCCTGACCTGCCCCACGACCGAAGACGTACACGTCATTGCCGGTGCTGCCGTTCAGCGTGTCGTTGCCGGCGCCGCCGTCAATGCGGTCATTCCCAGACTCGCCCTCCAGCCGGTCATTCCCGGCACCGCCAAAGAGCGTGTCGTTTCCATTGTCGCCGCGAATCGTGTCGTTGCCAGCGCCGCCGTTCAGGGTGTCGTTTCCGTCGCCACCCTCCAGAAGGTCATCGCCGTCGTCGCCGCTCAGGGTATCGTTGCCGGCATAACCGTAGATCGTGTCGTTACCGCCCAGGCCGCTGATCGTGTCGACGGTGCCGTACCCGTAGATCGTGTTCGCCGCTTCGGTCGGAACCTGAACAATATCCTTGATCGCCGCGACGTCTTGAATCGTGCCATCCGCGAAGCGGAACTGGTCGATGCGGTATGCGCCCGCAGCGTCACCGTCGAAATAATTGCTGATCGTCAGCGTATCCGTCGTCCCGGCGATCGCAATGAGGAGGTTATTCCCCGAGCGGCGGTACGTAACGTCGGAAACTAGAACGTCAGCCCCGAACTCGACGACATCGAGGCGCCCGGCGCCGGTGTCGTAGCTGGTGATCGTGTCCTGACCGGATCCGCGACCGAAGACGTACACGTCATTGCCGGTGCTGCCGTTGAGCGTGTCGTTGCCGGCGCCGCCGTCAATACGGTCGTTCCCAGACTCGCCCTCCAAACGGTCATTTCCAGCACCGCCAAAGAGCGTGTCGTTTCCGTTATCGCCACGAAGTGTGTCGTTTCCGGCGCCTCCATTCAGGGTGTCGTTCCCTTCGCCACCCTCCAGGAGGTCATCACCGTCGTCGCCGCTCAGGACATCGTTGCCGCCATAGCCATAGATCGTGTCGTTGCCGCCCAGGCCGCTGATCGTGTCGACGGTGCCGTACCCATAGATCGTGTTCGCCGCTTCGGTCGGGATCTGAACAATCTCCTTGATCGCCGTGACGTCTTGAATCGTGCCATCCGCGAAGCGGAACTGGTCGATGCGGTATGCGCCTGTACCGTCTCCATTGAAATAGTTGCTAATAGTCAGCGAATCGGTCGTTCCGGTAATTGCGACTATCAAGTTGTTGCCCGAACGGCGGTACGTAACGTCGGAAACCAGAACGTCAGCCCCGAACTCGACGACATCGAGGCGACCGACTCCGGTGTCATAGCTCGAAATCGTATCCTGTCCGGAATCGCGACCGAACACGTACACGTCGTTTCCGGTGCTGCCGTTCAGCGTGTCGTTGCCGGCGCCGCCGTCAATGCGGTCATTCCCAGACTCGCCCTCCAGCCGGTCATTTCCGGCACCGCCAAAGAGCGTGTCGTTTCCATTGTCGCCGCGAATCGTGTCGTTGCCAGCGCCGCCGTCCAGGGTGTCGTTGCCACCGCCGCCCTCTAGAAGGTCATTGCCTTCACCACCGTCAACGTGATCGTTACCGTCGTTGCCGTAAAGCTGATCCGCGCCTGCGCGACCAAGAAGAATGTCGTCGTTCGATGTGCCGTCTACTCTTCCGCCCGCAATAGGCGCAACTCTGAATCCATACTCTCGAAGCAAGGTCAGAAGCTCTACCGAGGGTTGTACGCCTTGCAGCAAGGTTCCAAGAAGCTGGAAGCCATCCCAGCCACCACCTGCGCTCATGCCCTCAACTGCACTAGTCAGGTCTAGGATGTCTGCTGCCCCAATGATGGGGTCAGCTGCGAACTGAGCGGTGAGTTGTGCGGTGAGCGCCGAATAATCAACTTGGGCTCTGCCCTGAGCGTCTGTCGCGATGTCGATCAACTCTACATACGGTCTCAGGCGCGTACTAAGAACCAGGCTTTGGTAAACGTAGTCAGCGAGCTGCGAGTAAGCCTGTTCAAGCAAAGCAACTTGCTCTACCGACAGAGTAATCGTTGGGCGTAGCGCTACGCCTCCTCCGCCACCACCGCCGCCTCCGCCACCACCACCGCTAGGTTGCCCTCCCGGCCCACTTGCCATCTGAGACGTCCTGAGCTCGTAGAACGACTGTCCGTTGAATAGCTCGAGAATCGATAGCTGCGCGACAAGGCGATCAAAGGTTGTACCTGCACTGTGCACAACCCCGGCGCTCTGGGTAAATGCCAGCCCCCATTGCGCCTGCTGGACGCCTTGAGCCGTGGTTTGACCGTGCCCTGTGTTGGCCCATAGGCCCAGCATCTGGTCGAGCAGCGCGTATTGCTGATCGCGAGTGGTTGCAGCTGTGTATTGAGTAAGAAGTGCTGCCAGGTCCGGGGACAGGCTTGCTGCTTCTAGAAGGTCACGAACTACGCCGGCACCGCGGATATTGGCGATGTTTAGCTCGGCAACGTCTTCGGTCAGCGGGATGGTGTCAGTGAAAATTCGATCGACATGACTCACCCGGAAGTTCACATCCGCCAAAACTCTTTCACTACCATCGGCAGTGATGTACGTTCCGTCCTCGGCAATTTGATTCCCATTGCTCAAGGTGACGACTTGGGTGTCATGAGAAAGGCCGAGGGACTGGATACCGAGCTCATCAAGAGTTAGGAGCTCGCCTGCATCACTTACACCGTCTGAATCCAGGTCGCGCCAAACACGAAGGCTGCCAAACAAGGCATCTGACGCATCAATCCGTCCATCGCTGTTGCTGTCCAGCGCTCTCAGCGCAGAAAACCCGTTTGACGCCAGCCCTCCAGAACCAACGACGGTCTGATCGCCGAAAAGCTCTCGGCCACTATCAATTTGACCGTTGCCATTGACGTCGCGAACCAATATCCCGTCGTCTGGAGATATCCAGCCTGTGGGTGTCCGGATTCCGTCGCCATCATGATCAAATCGAACCCCAGCGCTGCCCACTTCGGCGAGCGTCTCAATTCCGTCGCCATCCAGATCCAATACCAGAGGATCCACGCGTCGACGCCAAATTAGGGCGTCTGCAAAAGCATCCTGAGACAGCTCTAACGGCCGCTGGATGTAGTCCGGAATTCCGTTCTCGTCCGCGTCCCAGTCATCTATCCCATCGTTGTTGTTCGGATCAAATGAATGCTCAATTAGCTCAAGAATCGCCTCAATCTCGGCTCCGTTGATGTCACCATCGCCTTCGATTGGTTCGTTGCCACCCGTGTTTCCACCCCCACCAGTTTCGCCACCACCCGTGTTTCCACCCCCACTGGTTTCGCCGCCGGTGGAACCTTCTGAGTCTCCATCGCCTGACCCACCACCGTTATCTCCATTGCCTCCTCCGCTAATTCCGCCATTCTCTCCTTGTATCACTTCAACATATTCGTATTCCGACGGAGTGGAGTTCCCCATCAGCTCAAATAGATCGGCCGTAAGATCGACAGCTAAATCCGCGATTTCTGAGCCAAACTCCGTGTCAAAGAACACGCCTGCCAACGCGACCGCGCCTACCAACGCAGCAACCTCAGGAGCGATCGCGACCCCCACGATGCCTATGCCGACGGCTCCGACGATCGCCACAACATTTCCAGTCACCGCGAGCACGTCACCAGGCTTAACTCGCTCGCCACTTTGAATGTCGGTAATGATCACAGCGCTTGTTAGGAGGGCCGATGCCGGCGCTAGGGCAATCGTCGACCCTATCCCAATCCCAAAAGCAGAAATCAATTGGCCCGCATCGGACAGATTCCGGATGTTCGACTGATTCTGCCAATCCGTGGTGACGCCATCGCCCACGGTTAAAAATACTACGCCGATCTCCAAAGTCTGTGTGGCACTCATTATGATTTCTCGCGATTTCTCTATTGAACTGGTGAACGGGGAACCAACTTCATTCCGACCTCAATGGTTAATCGAGAACATCGATAAGCCTGAGAACAACGATCAGTATCAGCATTCCACCCAATCCGTACTTCACTAGATAGGCAGGCCAACCCGGATGCTTTTTATCGAATTCTCGAATTAAAGTTGGCATCAGTCCGATGCCCATTCTGGTACTTTTGTTCTCAGGAATATCGACTTTAAATCTCTCGAAGAAGAGCAACGTAAGAATGATGTAGGTCGGAGGAGCCACTCCAACGAGAAATACGGCTAGAGATAATTTGAAGTTTCCTTGTAGCAGGGCACTCACGGATACGACGGAGAACAATACGATGAGTGATCCCAGGAAATATCTAAGGAACGGCGTAAGCTTTGAAGTTCTTTCAGGCTTCATCTGAAAATGCTCTTCGCGTAGGTTTTGGTGTTGTGGGAACCGATAGATAGCCTTGCGCTCTGAGAGAAGCGCTCGGCTCTTGTTTGCCACGAGTTCCCCGACACAACTTAGATCAGCCGCGCGGACTGCGCGAGCCCCAGTCTCCGCACTTCAAATCAGACCATGCCGCGCGGGCAGCCCGCGTACTGGCCTAAGCACGCCCTCTATGAGAAGAGACCGGGAACTGCCCCACAGCGCCCAGCGGACTTAACTGTCCATCGCTCGCACGATCGATCATTCGGTAAAGGGAAATTTTGCATCCACTATGTCGATTTGACCTGCACTCGGAATACCCCCAGAAGTTACGGTACCCAGGTCGCAATCTACAGAACAGCTGACCATACGGACAGGTTCCAGAGGATGCTTTCTGTGGCAAATAGGCGATGCAGTTTGAAATCGAATCCGCTGACGACGAGAATTGGACACAGGCGACCGGCGGCGAAAGCGAAGGCGGAAAGTTTCGAACTTTTACTTAATGTCGGCGGCCAGGCCCGAAAAACCCGCTGGAGCGAGCTGATGCGCAAACTGCCTTTCCTTGCTGCCCTTTTTCTGCTGCCGGCTTCAGCATATGCGCTGACACCAGACCTGAGCCGGCTCGACGACCTGCCGTTGCATGTCGTCCCCGAGGCAATCACTGCCAAGGCCATCGAGCAAACGCAGGAGCACAAAGGCGCTGGACCAGCCATCTTCGCCGTGACGGCGACGCTTCCGGTAGGCCTCGACGGCGGCGTCTGGGATCAGATTGACGCAAGGACCGATCGCTGGCGCGCCCGAGTGTATTCCGCTGGTGCGCTGTCACTGCTGATGGAGTTTGGCGAATTTCACTTACCGGCAGGCGCTGAGCTGTGGATCTACGACGTCAATGGCGAAGCCGTCCAAGGTCCGTACACGAGCAGCAACCACTCAGCCGAAAGCAGTCTGTGGACTGCTTTGGTCCCCGGCGAAATGGCAGTCATCGAACTCCAGACGCCGATCGGCACGCGTGATCGGGTGCAGTTGGCGTTGGCCCGGCTGGGGCATGGATACAAGAACGCGCGCGATCTCGGTGATAGTGGCGCGTGCAACATCAACACCGCATGCAGTCTAGGAAATGACTGGCGCAACGAAATTCGGGCAACGGTCAAGTTACAGATCCCGTACGGTAACTCCGTAGGTGTCTGCTCTGGAACGTTGATCAACAATCTGAGACAGGACAACAGGCCCTACATCCTGACCGCTGATCATTGCGGCATCGGTGAGAGTGGCAGCCCAGCGTCGGGTGTAGTCGTTTACTGGAGCTTCCAAAACAGCTCATGCAATGGCATCGAAAACGCCAGCGATACTCAGAACCAGACTGGCACAATCCTGCGCGCAGATGACCGCCAGACCGACTTTACGTTGCTGGAACTATCGAACCCACCGAGTAGCGCGTTCAATGTCTACTTTGCAGGATGGGACAGCAGCGGCGCCGGCGGCTTGACGGGCATCAGTATTCATCACCCGTCAGGCGACGCTAAGAAAATCAGCGAATTCACGAGACCTCTAAGAAGAAGCACAGTTCAAATCGAAGACGGCGGCCCGGACATTCCTGCATGGCAGGTTACACAGTGGCAGCAGGGCACAACTGAGCAAGGCTCGTCAGGCTCAGGTCTGTGGAATCAGGACCACCAGATCGTCGGCACTTTGTCTGGCGGCTCCGCCGCCTGCAGTGGCACCGTCGACAATAATCGGCCCGACTTCTATGCGCGCCTCGACACCCAGTGGCTGGCGGGCTCGGCATCCAATCGACAGCTCAAGGCTTGGCTCGACCCAAACAACACCGGACTGCGCAGCGTCGACGGCAAGAATTCAGCATCAGATACCACGCCTAATGCTTTCCGCTTTACGGCGCAGACCAACGTGCCGACGAATAGCCTGCGGAAGTCGAACACGATCACCGTGAGCGGCATCAATGCCGCATCCCCGATCAGCGTCATTGGTGGCGGGACTTATTCGATTGGTTGCACGGCAACATTCACGTCGGCGGTTGGTACCATCAACAATGGTCAGACCGTCTGCGTGCGGCGCACCTCGTCTCCGAAGGCCAACACCGCCGTCGACACTACCCTTTCTATTGGCGGCATCAAGGGCGTGTTTGCGGTGACGACAGGGGCCAAAGACACCGCGCCCAACGCTTTCAGCTTTAAGGCGCAGACCAACGTGCCGATTAATAGCCCGCGGAAATCGAACACGATCACCATAAGCGGCATCAATGCCGCATCCCCGATCAGTGTCAGTAGTGGCGGAGCCTACTCGATCGGCTGCACGGCAACATTTACGACGGCGGTCGGCGCCATCAACAATGGCCAGACCGTCTGCGTGCGGCGCACTTCGTCTTCAAGTGCAAACACCACCACTAACACGACTCTCAGCATCGGCGGCGTCAAAGGCGTATTTGCAGTGACGACGTTGAGCGCCGACACAACGCCCGATGCCTTCAGCTTCACAGCGCAGAACTTCTTACCAACCAACAGCTTACGGGTTTCGAATACGATCACCGTGAGAGGCATTGATGCCGCATCGCCGATCAGTGTGAGCAGCGGTGGAGCCTATTCGATTGGCTGCACGTCGACATTCATGTCGGCGGCCAGCACCATCAATAATGGCCAGACTGTCTGCGTGCGGCGCACCTCGTCGTCGAGTAGCTATACCACGGTCGATACAACACTCACCATCGGCGGCATCAATGGCGTTTTCACGGTGACAACCGGGGGCTCAACTTCTGGTGGCGGCGGCGGATCGTCCTGTTGCCGGGTATGTTCGACTGGCAAACCCTGCGGTGATTCCTGCATTTCACGCAGCTATACCTGCCACGTAGGACCGGGGTGTGCGTGCTGATGTAGGCGTCACTCCGCGACATTTCAGCGGGCTCGCGCTGCAGGAGCGAGAAGGGTACATCGGGATGTAAATGATGCCGCCGCCCCCTGCTTAACCCGCCACTCTCCAACCGCTATCCATAAGGAGCCCTAGTAAGACAATGCCCCTGTATCACATCGGAATAATGGGCGTCCCGCCGGCATCAGTACTAGACGCTTTGAAAGTCACGGTTCTCGCAAGGATCGGTGAGTTCGGACTCGCCGAGGAATTGGCTCTGACGCCTGAAAGCGAGTCGTTTTCCCCGCCCCAAGATCATGCGGCGGTTGTAGTGTATTTCGGCGCCCCTGGAGCTCCGGATCAATCCGCCAAGCTTAAGGAGCTGATGAGGAATGGCGTTGCTGTGCTTCCAGTCGTCTCCAGTTACGCAGCAGTCGCCTCGGAGATTCCGGAGTGTCTAAGGCCAATCAATGCAATAGATTTGAGTGCTTCTGACCCTAAACAAGAGAAACTCGCTGCCGCCGTGCTGGAAGTGTTAGGTCTATTGCCGCGACAACGACGAGTCTTTCTAAGCTACCGTCGAGACGAGTCGAGGGAGGTTGCGCTGCAGCTTTTCGAGACCTTGTCAGCGAGACATTTTGACGTCTTTGTTGATACCCACGCCGTCCCGTTTGGCGTCGATTTTCAAGAGCACCTCTGGCATCGACTTAGCGACTGCGATGCGCTGGTGATGCTCGATACGCCGACCTATTTCGAAAGCAAGTGGACACGTATGGAGTTTGGAAAGGCTCTTGCTAAAGACCTTATTCCTGTTCGTTTGGCTTGGCCAGGCGTCCCTCGCCACCCGCGCAGCATCTCTGGCCTCTCGCTGGAATTCACCGACGCTGACTTCGTGAACGCCGCAAAGTCGCGGCTGGCCGACGAAGCTTTGGCACGCTGCGGGCTTCTGATTGAGCAGGCGCGTAGTAAAGGCCTAGCGCTACGGACGGTGAATATGGTGACAACACTGACCTTAAGTGCTCAACGGGTCGGGGGGCACTTTCTCGGACTGGGTCCACGACGAACCGTTGTGATCGAGGTGCCCGACAAGCATCGTGTTCTTATTTTTCCATCTGTGGGGGTCCCCACGGCGGAGCACCTCCAATTAGTGACCACTATTGAGGGTGAGTCCGATTCCAGAGCCGTCGTTTACGACGAATGCGGAATAGCGCCGGGCTGGCAAGAGCACCTAGATTGGATTGGAACACAAGTTAAGGCAGCGCGCTGGCTCAAGCTCGGAAAAGCGCGGTGGGATTTGTCGACCTGGGTGGATGACGCCGCATGAGCTCTATCTTCCTCTCCGCAGGCGTACCCGAGCCCTCAGACCCGCAATATGGAGACGCCGACCCATTGCGCATACTCGCGGCTGTTCGCGCTTTGTGCATCGTAACTCTGCGGACACAAAAGATCGTTTGGGGTGGCCACCCTGCCATTACACCGATGATCTGGGCGGCCTGCGTCAATCTCGAAGTCGATCCCCTGAAGGCTGTCCATCTTTACCAATCACTGCATTTCCCAGAGGAGATGCGGCCGCCGGAGAATAGAACCTTCGGAACTGTCACTGACGTCGACAAAAGTGATGATAGAGAAACCAGTCTGCTAAAGATGCGACAGCAGATGCTCACCGAGCACCGATTCGCGGCTGGCATCTTCATCGGCGGCAAACGGGGAATCGAAGATGAGTTCGCTCTGTTCAGAGAATTCCAACCACAGGCTTCTCCTGTCGTTCTTAGATCGACCGGAGGTGCCGCTGGTCGGCTTGGAGCGGAGTTTCCAGATTTCAGCGATCCCGGAGGCGACTTTGTCGACTACGTCGGGCTGTTTGCTAGGACGCTCGGGGAGCTGGAACCCGAGCCACATTTTTCAAAGGCAGAGAAAAGAAAGCCATGAGCGTGAAAAAGCCCAAAGTCTTCTTCAGTTTCCACTTCAACGGAGATGCCTGGCGAACGCAGACAGTTCGACAAATCGGTGTGCTCGAAGGTGACGAGCCATTGGAACCTAACGCATGGGAAACCGTCAAAAAGGGCGGCGATTCCGCCATCGAAACCTGGATTGATCGGCAATTGAAGGGTTGCGATTGCCTGATCGTATTGGTTGGCGCGGAAACCGCACAACGGCCTTGGGTGACTCGTGAGATTTGTAAAGCTTGGGACAGCGGCATCCCAGTGCTCGGCATTCGCGTGCATAAGCTACTTGATAGCAATAGGCAGCCAAGCAAGGCGGGTGACAACCCGTTCGATGGCATCAATCTAAACAACGGCGAGGTCCTAAGTCAGCATCTCAAACTACACGACCCCGGCGGTGCAAGCAGCAAGGATGTCTACGCCACGATTTCGGACAACATCGCCGGATGGATAAAGACGGCCGGCCGTCGAAAGATGACCTAAACACACGTACAACCGCTTTCCTCTACAAGTAAGGATATGCATGGCGCTTAATCAGAACGATCTTCGTGCGGCCGCTAGACGTAACATCCGCCCTCGTTTCCGCAGCTTGGTCGAGGCTTCGACTGGCGGCGCGAGGACAGCATTTTTGTGCCACAGCCACAAAGATCATGAACTCGTGCGCGGTCTCGTTCAGGCTTTTGAAGAAGCAGAACTAAAGATTTATGTCGATTGGGAGGATTCCAGCATGCCGGAAATTCCCGATCGCAACACAGCTTCTCGAATTCAGCAGAAGATCAGAACGTTGAACCTGTTTCTGTTTCTTGCCACCGCGAACTCAATGTCGTCGCGTTGGTGCCCCTGGGAAATCGGATTTGCAGATGGCGTGAAGCCAATCGACTCCTTGCTAATAGTCCCTACTTCGGACGGCTACACGACGCACGGATCTGAGTATCTGGATCTCTACCGGCGCATTGACCGAGCAAACGACGGTGCCCTAGGAGCTTGGCAACCGAAGGATTCTAATAACGGGTCACTTCTCCGAAACATTTGGTGAAGACACGGTTTGTGATTTCAGGATCCGGAATCTGCCATGGCCAAGAAAGTTTTCTTTAGCTTCGATTATCGCGATGTGGCTGACTTTCGCGCCAACGTCGTGAGACAGCATTGGGTGACCAAGGCGGATCGGCAGATTTCAGGTTACTACGATCGCTCGATCTGGGAGGCCGCACAGACTCAGGGCGAGTTGGCGCTCAAACGACTGATTAATGCCGGCTTAGACGGGACGTCGAACACCTGTGTTCTGATCGGATCTCGTACGTACGAAAGACCATGGGTTCGATACGAGATTCTTAAGAGCTTCAAGGCTGGAAAGCATCTCTTTGGCGTTCACATCAATGGCATTAAGGGTAAAGATGGCACTACGAAAATCAAAGGCCCCAACCCCTTGGAATACGTCGGTGTTTCCTTTTCCGACTCGGGATTAACCTGCACCCTATGGGAATGCGCGAGCACGCAATGGGAAGAGTACACGCGCATCGACGGGTCATCGTCGTTTCGTTCGGAGGCAGTCCCGCAGAAGTTTCGTGGGCAGTTCTTTAAGCTAGCCGAGTTCTGCAAGGTCTACGACTGGATCGGAGACAACGGATTCGAGAACTTCAGCACTTGGGTCGGATAGACCGTCGGCGCTTTGATCAGGCGCGTACGACTGCATTCGATCCCGGAGCCAAGAACCAGGAACCCCTGCCAGGATTGCTGCAACTTGCAGGAATTCTAGGGGCGCGTTCGGCGTAGGAAAGCCCCTGCCACTTTTTGACGCTCAATCTCAATACACAGGTCAATCCGCGTTCGGCGTTCCCAACCACGCCGAGTCGGCGGAATGCCATTTATGGGAAATTCGCTTTCAGCACAACGGTGAGATCGATTGGACGCGACCTGCCCTGTTTCAGTGGCCGTAGCGTATGGTGCGTTCGAGCCTGCCATGGGCGTCATCCATGCGAAGGCCCTCGCTTTAAATGGCCTGCGGGCTTCGTCGGACCGGGTGCCGGTCGGGGCTCATCTGTCGCACCGTCCGTCATTTTCAATTTTGGATCGAAGCTATATGCAATTCTCTGGCGAATTAGCAATCGCAATTCGTCGTTCACGGGCATCTCGTCGACCAAGCCTTCAAGTACCTCTCTGTCGACTATGCGATGCCGAGCCATCTCAAGGTTGAACTCAATATCCTTTTCCCGCCCCGCTGCATACTTCGCCATGGCGAGGTCGTGGGGGCTGATGCACAAGCCGCGCCCGCGGCCAGTGTTTTCGTTGGCCACGATTACGACGCGCGATCGCCAGTTGCGTGGAAGGGTTGCTGTCTTCGAATCTACGGTCTGCGCATAAATACCGTGACTATCGTGGAAGGGTGACATTTCGCCTAACACCCCTTCGATCTCTTCAGCATCCTGCGTCTTGAGATTTGCTGGGTAAATGTCCGCTTCCATTGACCTGGCCAGCACTTCGGGGGGATTCGGTATGGCTCCGAGAACCGATTGACTTCCGACAATCACGAATTCGTCGCCCTCGGCCAACTCGCCGCAGGCGCGTATCAAATGCTCAAGCTGCGAACGATTCATAGACCTGCCGCCTTTCTTCGCTCGTCAAAATTCCCGTCATCGGAGACGTCTGTCGCAGTTGTTGGCCGCGAGGAGAATTTTCGAGGCAAAGCTTGACCAGGGAAATAACTCCCTCCTCCGCGGCTGTTTCCCACTGCCTAAGTAGGGCTTCTGTTCCAGAGTCGCGATGTGTGACTCGGAATCGATGAATGTTGGGGATGACTTTGCGATCTATCCAAGCAGGGTCGTCCAGTAATTTGGAAGCGATCAGTGCATGAAGCGCCGCACTTCGAGCATCAAGTCGAGCGTGTGGGTTGGATCGTTGATTACGCGGGACGAGCCTGAGCTCGACGTCCGCGGAATCTAAGAGTCTGGCAATTGTCGCAAAATCCCCTGTCCCGCGGTTTCTAATTCGACTTACGGTTTCTGGGGCAACTTTTGCCCGTGCAGCCAAGTCCTTAGCCGTCATGCCCGAGAAAGCGTGCACCTGATTCAGTAGGTCGATGAGGCGACTCTGGGGTAGTTTGAATTCCATGAATTGATCTTAAAGTCAATTGATCTATGCGTCAATATAGCCTTCAAACCCGTCAAATCCCCAGCGCGGTCAAAACTGACGAGCCTTTACGCCCCTTTTTACCGATGCCACTTTGGATCAAATCGTCGAGCTACTGCTTCCGGCTCGTTCTAGAAGCGTGTCAAACCTCATATCGCCTCAGATGCCGAAGTCGAGGCCGTAGACCTACTCGATCGTCGGTACGCGCATATCCCCGCGCTTCTCTTAGGGACCCACTTACGTTGCGAGATCGGATGTCACACATGCCCTCACCTCGCAACACAAACTTTACGAGGCATGTTTGATGACCCAAGTCTGTGCACTTCGATTGAAACCACGATCTTTGCGCTTACAGAGAAAGCTCGGACTTCGGCTTGAACTCACCGATCGGTCCCAACGACACAGAATCTTGAGTGGGTGTTGATTTGGGAGCAGTAATTACTAATAGGTGATCTGCCGGCGTGCGTTTAGCTTTCGCCGCGAGATTGTCCTTCCACTGCTGTGGCGCCCTCATTAGGAGCTGTTCGGCGCGCTCTGAAATCTGAAAGTACGTACAGTCAGGACAATTGAAGTACTTCAGGTTTCCGTGGTCGACGCCGTAATACATGGCCTCTGTCGCGCATAACGGACACTTCTGAGGGATGGTCGTTCTCATGGCTCCTTTACTCATAGCAGACCAAGAAATCCGGTCACCGGTGTGGGCGGCACGAAGTGCGGTCATACTATGAGTCCCCGCACCGGCTTTGAATCCCATGCCCCAAATTGCTGCGTTGCTGAAGAGCGAGATTACGCGACTCTCCAAGAAAGTCATTCGCCAGCACGTTGGCCCACTTCGGACTGCCACTACAGCGCAACGTCGTCAATTGGCCCAGCTTCGGCAGCAGATCCTGGACTTGCAGCGGGACGTGGCCACCCTGCGTCGCAGTGCGAGCGTCAAAAAGTCGCCTACCAAAGCTGCCGAAGGCGAAAGCAGCCTTAGATTCGTGGCCAAAGGCTTCAAAGCCCTTCGCAGTCGCCTGGGCCTGAGTGCGGAGGACACCGGCGTGATCCTAGGGGTCAGCTCTCAATCGGTGTTCAACTGGGAGAACGGTCACACCAGACCTCGTGCGGCGCAGCTTCCGGCGATCGCGGCTCTTCGCAAAATGGGCAAACGTGAGGTTCAAGCTCGCCTCGTTGAGAAATTGGCGACATCGAAACCGGTGAAGCGCAAGAAGGCTACGGGGTAAGCTCGCTCTGCCCGCGCGAACTGATAGGTTGCCAGCCTCGGCTAACCTTGCCCTAGCAGTTGAGCCACATTTTCGCCGCCTCTCCCCACCCGTCAGCTCAATGTCCCGCGCCGCCTTGAGCTCACATCGCGTCGGTCGCCGGGATGCTAGCGCAAGCCCTAATTGGGGCAACGACAATAGCCTGCGCGCATCGTAGATTCAGACGCGCCTTTGTAGCCAGGACCAGTGTCGAGCCTCAGAAGCCTACTATCGCTTTACGGGATACGGGCGCTAGTACGGATGGATCTGAGTAAGTAATCGGATCTCGGCCCACGTACATGTATGTGTTGAAGCCGGCGCGCGCCCAATGGAGGCACTCTGCAGGTACCGTCCGGAAGAAGGACGACCAAGGCAGCGTGGCGCACAGAGATTGCATGGCTCTGAACTCACGCCCCCCAGAGCAGCGAAGGTCGCCACCGTGCTTCCGCGCCTCGGGTACTTCGAGAGCTCGCCCTTTTTTGGGGACCTGTCCAATTGGTCAGGATCGACGGAGCCAGCCCAGGTCGTAGTGGAAGAACCCGTTACGGAATATTCGATAACGGACTATTATGCGACTCTAGGCCAGCGAGTGGAGTAGCAAGCAATGTCTTTCCGTACCTGCGTTTGGGGAACCATTCTTCTACTTTGTGCCTGCGGAGGTGGCGGAGGCGAAGGGCCGCAGCCAACTCCGGACCCTGGAGTTATCAACCCGGAAGATGTGAGTCAGGTGCTTCAGAGCTTAGTCGTCAGAAGCGGCGGTTCTTTGGGGGTACTTAAGTCCACCTCCCCGCCGGGGCCCTCGACAGGAACAGACCGGCCTTCGATAGAGGTCTTGAGTACTAGAGCCTTCGCCCCGCGTGGAAGCACCATTCGAATTCCGCTGCAACTGCAATCGGATGCCTCACTTAAGCGCCTACTCGCGACGTTTGAGGGGGCCAGTGCCTACATCGAAGTCGACTTAAGCGGGACTGAAAAGTCGCGATTCTTTGGCAAAGGCTCTCTTGTCCGTACAGAGATTCTGGAGGTGACTATTCCGCCCAACCTAGCGCCGGGTGCGCTCGCGTTCTGGTTCAGCGCTGAAGACATGCAAGGCCGCATCTCTGCCCAAGCGTTCTTCCCCGTAACTGTTGTCTCAGATTCATTTTCTTCAAATAGGCTCCTCGGCCGTGTCGACACAGGTGATCAGTTCAAAGGCACGGCGAGAGACGTCTCAATCAATGGTTCAGTAGCTTACGTAGCGGACGACGTCGGAATTTCTGTTGTCGACATATCGAGTTCTGATTCTCCAACCATTCTTTCGCGAAGCGAGGTACGTGCTCCGGTAGTTCTGAACTTAAGCTCGGACACTCTCTATTCCGCAGGGCTGTTCGGCCTGCAGTTGTTCGATGTCACGTCGCCGGCTGAACCCACCCGACTATCGATGATTGAGCTCAACGAAGCCTCTGGCGGCGCACCGTTCGTAAACAGCATTTTCGTGCGGGGAACATCTGTATTTATGACATCAGCAGGCAGAGGGTTGCTCGTAGTTGACGCGGCCGATGCCCGCAGACCTGTGTTGCTCTCCAGTACGCCTGTTGATGGCCAGCCCAGCACCGTTTCAGTTGTCGGCAATCGCGCGTACCTGACTGCTTCTGACCGCAACACAGGGTTAATGATCTTTGATGTGTCTGACCCCGCGGCGCCGCGATTTCGTGGTAAAGCTGCTTTGAAAACCAGCGGCCTTTCCGCCGCCATCTCCGGCCAGACAGCCTTCGTTGGGACCACACAGGGCCTCGAGGTATTTGACGTATCCGATTCCAAAGATCCAGTACGTATAGCGTCACTTCAGACACTCGGTCTTTACGATCTGGAGAAATCCGGCTCTACACTTTGGGGCACTACTTCGGAGGGCCTAATTTCTATCGACGTCTCAGTGCCGATCGCGCCGACAATCAACGGCATCTTGGAGATGCCCGCGGCGGGGCGCTTCCAGCTCTCGACATCCAAGGCCTACATTTCGAGCGGAGTTGGGCTAAATGTGATCGACATCAGCACCCCTGGTAGCCCCAGGATACTGGGCTCGATTGATGCTACGTCTCTTTCCACGAGCGTCGCACTTCTCGGAGATCAGGCTTTGGTCTGCAGTGGGTCAGTAGAAAATGGCCTCCAGGTCTTCGATATCTCAAGGCCTAAATCTCCGCGGTTCACGAAATCAGTTGCATTCGACGAAGTAATCAGCAAAGTCGATGTCGCAAATAGCTCAGTCGTACTCCAGCTGTCGAACAAGGGTATCCGCCTACAAAACAAGGACGACCTTGAGGCAACTTTGGGAGTGATTGACACGCCATTGACATCGCCCATGGATTTCGTAATGCCGGATGGCGATACGCTAGTGATCCTGACATTAACACCGCCGGGCAACTCCCGGCCGAATCTGCTGGTAGCAGATATTTCAAATCCCTCTGCTCCTGCAATCCTTGGGGGCATGAGGCTCGATCTCTCCACGCAGCAGCCGAAGAGCTTGGCCGTTTCGGGTGGTTCAATTGCGGTGCTGGATTTTGGCGGCACGCTCCAGTTCGTTGATATCAGCAATCGACAGTTCCCGAGGACAGTCGGATTGCTGCCCCTTTCCGGAGAACCTTCTTTGGCGCCGGCGGAATCCATTAGAGCGGAGGGGCAGACCGTCTACTTAGCAGGGAATGGCTATTTGTTGACGGTTGACGCCTCAGACCCGACAGAGCCCAGGATCGTCAATCAACTCTCTTTGCTGGACTTTCAGCGTCTGCTAGAGGTCAGGAATGGAATTGCTTATTTAGTGACATCAAATGGGGACATTCGGACTTTCGACGTCTCGAGTACAGAGCAGCCAAAGCCCGCTGGAATTGTTCTCACGGACAAGGCCGGTTTGGCCTTCCCGGGTGACTTGACCATTTCCGCAGGAACTGCGTACGTCGCATCCGGATACGTGCCTCTGCAGATCTACGACGTTCGGTTGCCTGTTGAATAGGCTCGGAACCCGAAACGTTGACCGAACCTGTCGCGATACGATCTAGGGCGCGTGCGCGGGTTGACGAGCCGCGGACACTGCCAGTGACGAATGAACGCGTGCAAATCTTCGGCATCGATCATTTCGATCGCCCAGAAAGTGTCCAGACCGGTAGCGACCTGAATTTGCTTCGGACGCCATGTCGCCTGACGTTGGCGCCGCTGGTCGTCGCGGCCTTCAAAACCGAACTCGGTCGGGGATTGCTTTGCGTCAGCGGGTCTCAATCGTTTTAGAGATGGCCGACAGGGGTATTCGCAAGTGACGCGCCCCTCGGCAAGGTGTGCGCCACGCTCCGCCCACCCGCCCGTTAAATCCTCCTGTCGACGCAGCTCGCGCCCTGTTTCGCCAGAGTAGCGGCTGGCGTCCTGGATTTCGTTCAAGCGATTCCGACGCGCATTGCCGGTTGACAAAACCTCGAATTTGCAGGAATCTCTCGGTTGACAAAACCCAAAATTTGCAAGGTCGCCCATGGCACTGCCTCTTCCGGATACGTTTCACTCCGAACTCTCCAATGATCGCCTCAGTGTCATCGCTGCCGCGCTACTAAATGTGCGGTATGAGACCGAGCGCGACATGCAGTCTTCGCTCGACGATAACTACACGCGTGAGACTGCGATCTTCGGGCGCCAGCGAAACAAGCTTATTCAACTCGCCTTGTCAGGCAAATATGACTGGATGTCCATGAGGGACGCAGGTTTGGGTATTACGTTCGGGATCGGCACAATTCCCTGCCGCTTCTTCACTGATGATTCAGAAACGCCCAAAAAACGTGGATTTTTCAAGCGCTTGGGAATGGATCAGCTGTTTGCCCCTACAAAAACCCAGCCGGACATGTGGCGTTTCGTGGTCGAAAAGGCTGTAACGGAAGATGATGTAGATAAAGTCTATCTTCTTGGTTTTAATAGTGATTACGAGAAAGTCTCAGAGTGGCAGTATCGCGACCAAGCTAGCGTTCTTCATGGCGTGGGCGGCGAGCTCCCAGCCGCGGTTGAGCTGCCACCCGCAGCCGTGGGCCTTAAGCCAAAGGAAGAACTGTCCTTGGGCAAAAAAACCGGCGACCAGAACTAAGTACATGACGACATGCCCGAAAATTTCGACGGAGGAAACGTCCGGCTAGCGCGCTTGTACCATGGACTTACGCTGGATGAAATTGCACAGCGCGTTGGTAAAACGCGTCAATTCGTCCACAAGATCGAAAGTGGTCAGGCCGTTCCTGGCGGAGAATTAGCAGAGCTTTTGGCCGACACGTTGCTCGTCACTGTCGGCTTTTTCTATGCCACTCACACGGCCCCGATTGCAGAAGACGGCGTCCATTTCAGAAAGCTTGTATCGACAAAGTCGGCCATAAAACAAGCTGCGATAGCCAGAGCAGAGATGATGCGGCGCGCGGTCGACATTTTAGATCAACTGCTAACTCTGCCCCAGGTGAACTTTCCCGAGGTTCATGATGTTTCTACAGCGGGCGATATCGAGCGCGCAGCCGACATCTGTCGGTCTGCATGGGAACTTGGTAGCGGCCCGATGGCCAATATGACTAGGTTGGCCGAGCGCGCAGGAGCAATTGTTACAACCTTCGATGGTGTCTCTTCGCAATTGGACGCCCTATCGGTGCCGCTGAAGCGTCCAATAATTGTGCGCAACGAGGCGAAAGAAAGCGCATGCCGAATGCGTTTTGATGTCGCGCATGAAATTGGGCATCTCGTATTGCACACCGGAAGAACGACTGGCGATCGGCTGAGTGAGCAGCAGGCGAATCGGTTCGCTGGCGCTCTACTACTGCCCCGATCCATGATGGCGAAGTTCTTTCCGAAGCCACGTCATGGCCGGATTGACTGGTCTGGGCTCAGCGAGTTCAAGCTGACGTGGAAGGTCAGTAAGGCAGCGGCACTTTACCGCGCACATCAGCTCGATTTAATTGATGAAGTTCAGTTTCGGACCGGATTCGTCACATTAAAGCGATCTGGAGAAGCAATTCGGGAACGCGAAGATGCTCAAGTGCCGCAGGAGCACCCAGAACTCTTGCAACGCTCTATGCAGATTTTGAGAGAACAAGCTGGAATGACCGTGCGAAACTTTGCCGATAAACTTCGGATAAGCGAAGGCCTTCTCAGAGACTTATTTCAACTTCCTTTCCCCCCTGCCCCCTCCGAAGAGATTGAGCATCCCCTACGCTCGAGTAATATTCTTGATTTTTCAAGCTTCGCCCAACGCTCGTCGGGTCGAGTTAAAGGCTAGCAAAGCAGCATGAAAATTTTCGGAGCGGCTTCGCGAAGCCTTACTCGAGATTACAGCAACGTCGGCGACACTCAGCGTATTACTCGTCCACTCACGTAGAAGAGCGCTCCCCCTCCCTTCTTCGATGTGTCTCGCCCAGATGCCTCGCCCCTGCAAAGGCTGTAATGCATTCCTGATGAGGATTCTCTGTCGTTTCTCGCATAGGCGAATGCCGGAGCACGCTGACAAGGAGAGAAAACGAACTCCACGTCGAGATTGATTGAGCTTGTCGCGCCGACAATTGGCCCCCGCAACACGGAAGCGCTTCAGACACCTGCCAACCAGCAACCAGCAACCACATCAGCTGCGATTGCTCTCGCCCAGTGAATGCGCCAGATTGTCGGCCGACAAGCCGGCTGTCAGTCAATAGAGATTGAAGCACGGCTGACTGTCCAATTGGACAGCTATCAAAAAGTGCCCCAGCGATCGACCATTTCGCCGGACCCGTTAATGAGCGCCAGAAGTGGGGGGATAGCCATCGCCGGCAACGGTGCTAGCTAATTCCAAACTTCGACTTCTGCGGATACGGGCTTCAATCCATTGCGAGGTAGATAAATGGCACGCGCGCAATACTTTGTCGTCAGGCATCAAAACGAGTGGAAAATCTCTTTTGAGGACCAGCATTACGGCCCTTACAAGACACAAGCCGACGCCATTCGTGCCGCAGTGGACAGTGCGCACAAGAGTGGGAAAAAGGGGCATGACGCCCAAGTACTTGTCCAGGGAACGGATAGTAAATTTCGGACGGAGTGGACCTATGGTCACGACCCCTATCCTCCTAAAGGATAACTAATTGCATAGCTTCGACGAACTTGACGGCCGATTTCCGCGACTCAACTGCGGGTCGCAATAAGCTTTTGACTATCGCGCCCGTAGCCGCCAAATAAGCTGCGAGGTGCGACCGTTATTTTTTGTCGAAGGGATTGGATTCCAACTCGCCGCGCTACTCGACTATGGGAGCACGTCGATGCTTCTGGAGATGGCGAACTCCTTTCCTGAGACGAAGCTGTGGTGGGTAGGGCCACGAGAAGCGCCTCCATCCCTGGTTCGATTTCGAGCCGACTTACATCGGCGCATCTCCGGGCTAGGCCTCCAGCTCAGCCGAGGTCGGTTCACCCCGCACGTTACGGTCTTGAAGACCGCAGAGAAGCTCGTTCAAACAAAGATCTTGCCAATCCCTCGAAAGGCGCTGGATTTCAGCCTGATGAGAAGCCACGTAACTTCAGAAGGTTCAACCTATGAAGTCGCCGAGCGTTGGCCATTGAGTGCGAAAGGCCTCCAGGGCAATGGCGAAGAAAGCGCGCAGTTGAAGCTGCTGTGAGATTGACGCGGCAAATCGATCGCGCTGCCGGTAACGTTCTCAGCAAGCTAAGCCGGTTCAGGGCTGAACCCTGGGAATGGTTACGAAGCCCGGAAAAAAAGTATAAGCAGTGTCGGGAAGGGACCCTCTAGGCGGGTGCCGAGGTCCCCTAGTTCAATGGTCTCAATCGACGGCAGATGCCCAAACCCCTATGAACCGTAAGTACTTTGGGGATTCATACGATCTCGTTAAGCGGTTCTTCTGTTTCGAGTTATCGAAACTCGGCTATGCAGTGGTCATTGAACCGATGCTCACAGAAGATTGGGCTGGAGAAGAGCAGAGTTTCTACAAGCTTGTCGGCGCAGCCCCTCTAGAACAAGGTGTGCCTCCCGGCCGCAGCGCGTTATTCGTAGACCCCAATACGGGTGTCGGAAAAAAGCCCGGCGGGAGTCACATTTCACCAATGGAGCTCGTGAATAAAACGAAGTCTCACGAGATCGTTGCTGCGTTCGATCAGTCCTTCTCGTACCGTGCCAAGTATCCGGACTGTTTGATTGCAAAGCTCTCGGATTTTCAGCAATTGGGCGTTCCAGCGATGTACTACAACTCTCACGCCAAGTTCGTCTTAACAGCTGCATCGGAAGCTCCGCTACGAGCGCTTCGATCTCATTTGTTGAGTGTTGGCATGCCAGGTGATCGACTGGTTGCAACGTTCGATCACTCAACCTGGTGAACGCCGTGCGGTACCGCCTAAATCACCTTCCTCGACGTGCTCAACCCGCGCAGAAACAACCGGACATGCTAGGTCGGCAACTTGAGTCAACCGCAACTAGGTTGAAAGAGATGTTGCTGCGCCCAAGCCCTGTCTTCCTCACCAATTCCTATCTCCAAGGCCTCGATATGCCGGGAAAGCCGCGAACAAAGTGTTTCGCCCATCAGCCCATATAGGGGGAAGCGTCCATCC
Source organism: Fontimonas sp. FW305-C-3 (assembly GCF_058783185.1). NCBI lineage: Bacteria > Pseudomonadati > Pseudomonadota > Gammaproteobacteria > Nevskiales > Nevskiaceae > Fontimonas > Fontimonas sp. FW305-C-3. Next base: position 21,971 of record NZ_JBYSYK010000002.1, read on the forward strand.
GAAAACCTGCCGCAAGCAGCCATTCGACGGGCGCAATCACTAACAAACCCTGTTGACTACATCTTGCCCGCAGCGGGTATAACCCAGATATAAGGCAAGCGCTGATTGCGTGCCGATTTGAGTGGGTGGACGAAAGTCCAGGTAGCTTCGGCGAGTCAAATTCCTATGCCGCACTTCTGCGATCTAGCTGGTGCTAGAGCTTTATTCAGGAGAGAAAATGAGTGCGCGCAATGTTCACGAGCTTTATCTCCGCGATCTCGGTGCTCTAATTTGTGAGCACGCACGCGAGGCCAAAGCAGAACTATTGAGGGCGCGCGACAGGTTAGGCGCTGCCCTCGAAGCCCATGCAAATCGAACGGCGGTGCCAGAACATACTGGACGCGATCGTCCTACTAGTATTGCCGACGCACTAGGTGTCGACCGTAGACAGACGAAGATCGGAAATGCTAAGTGCGCGCTGCTACATTAAATATCGCCGCATGGGAGAAGGCGGCGGCTGACGCCGCCGCCAATACTCGCAAGACTGACCTAACTACGGCGTAGAGTGTTCGATCAAAAAGAGGCGGCCTTTTTCGGCATTCACATAGGTCGGATTGTGAGCGTAGATTATGTCCACGTTCGCGCTCTTCGGCACTACAGAGATCGCCTTGATCTTCTCAGGACTCATAATCAGGGTGGGCGTCCAACTGGGGCTCTCTGAAACGAACAACCGCGGTTTCTTATCAATGGTGCTCGCGGGATCAGTGTACGCGGCGAAATATGCACGCACAGTCGTCCCATTGTGTGTCTGCCCTAGTGCCGCGAGGGTATCGTGGCCGGTAGTGGATACTTGTACCGGAGCCACCCACGAAGCCCCATTCCAACGAGTGCGATACGCCGAAAAGTATCCAGAGCCGCGCATCTGATACACGATGCTGGGTTTGTATAGACTATCCACGGCGAGCTTAGCCGACTGGATGCCTGGAACTCCTGTGCACGGAGCCGTGCACGGCGTGAACGTTTCTCCAGATTGCAGACCTTGATAATGCAGATTGGAGGGCAACGTGATCGCCGCGTCATAGTCGGGGTGCCCCGGCGCCAGCATCTGATACCCAACCCTCTGAGGAATGGTGGTGGATCCGGTCCCCAGTGCGGTGGAGAACGTGTTTGAAGTCGGATCGTAGTGCAGATAGCTACCGAAGTGCCGAATACCGCTGGCTGCACCGGCGGCCCATGAGAATGCGATATGAACTTTCCCTGCGCTATCAATCAGGAGATCGTCTGGATAGACAGCCGAGTTCTTCTGCCCTGCAAAGACACGCACCAATGACCAGGAGGCGGAAGTTCGGTTGTATCGCAACAGGGCGGCTCGCCGGTCATAGGTTGAGTAATGGATGTATCTAACGACCAAGTAGATGTCGCCATTCGGCGCGGTCCTCGCAATTGGATACGTCAGCCGCGGACACTGTGGGGTTCCAGGGACGCCCGGATAGCATTCGTCAATCGTTGGAAGTAGATTGTCCAATCCGCTATTGCGAACCACATTCGCCACGTCACGTGGACTGGTCGACTTGAAGTAATGCCAGCCGTCCTCATCATTGTGATGACTGGCGAACACATGCAGATAGCCATCGCCGTCGATCGCGATTGACGGCTGATTGTGTCCGGGATCGTCCTCTCGAACCCAGTCTGTCAGATCACTATTTTTAAGGAACCCCAAAGAAGGAGTGGCGACACCGATGCGTCGCGCCACTCTAACTTTGTGAGTATCGCCTGTCGGACCTGGCGCATTAAACACGAAGTAAACATTATCGATTCCGCCCGCTTGACGATAGAGCACCGGAGAGAACCAACCGGCCACATTGGAAGAGTCTGTCTCCTCAGGCCCGGATGAACTCGATACGGTGTAAACGACATCGGCGGCGCTAGACGCCGACCATGTGCAGGCGAGAAACAAAGCTACGCAAAGTTTGAATCCAGTTCGAAACACTTTCTTCTCCTTCTAGAGGGGCGGGTGTTGTGCGCGACGAAACAAGTGGGGCGTCTCAGTCTTCCACCAAGTAGAGGCGGCCCCTGTGCGCGTCGTAGCCGGTTGGGTTTTGCGCATAGACGTAATCGGTCAAGTAGTTTGGACCTCGCGGAACGACGGCGATGCGGGTGACAGGCTTCCCGATCAGCAGTTGCACCGGATTCCAGGAATTTGTGTTCTCGACAACAAAGAGGCCTTGGTAGGGCGTATTCCCTGCTTCGTTTGTTGCGTAGTAGACCCTTACATTCGTTCCGTCATGAGTATGTCCGAGGGTCGGAATGGTGCTCTGGGCTTGCCCTGCGAGATTCAATCCGGAAACCTTAACCGGCGTTACCCACGCAGATGAGCTTCTGAATGTCCTCCAGACACCGAACTCGGGCTGCCCGGGCACACGCATACGATACGCGATGCTCGGCACACCGCCAGCCGGCGTTAGAGCAAGCTTCGCAACTTGAATTCCTGCGATGACGTTGCAGTTCTTGACTGGATCGGTCGGAATATCTTGACAGTTCACGAATGGCTCGCCTGCCTGCAACCCCTGATAGAGCAGTCCAGGAGTAGTCGCGTAGCTTACCGGCGTAGTTACGGGCGACGTATTTACTGTGGCGAATGTATTGGTCGCTACGTCATAGCGAATATAGCTTCCGTAATGACGAATCTGGTCGGACCCGCCCATCGACCAAGCGAAAATCATGTGAACTCTAGGCTGCCCTAGAGGGCCAAGCGCGTCGATCTGCATGTCGTCGGGATAAATCCCCCTGCCATCGACACTCGCCACATCTGGATTAATCACACTCCAGGCACTGGTTGAGTTGTTCCATCTTAGAAGAGCAAGTGCTCGGGCATTCGCTGTCTTTTGCCAATTCACCATTAAGTAGATGTCGCCATTAGGCGCAGTCTTTGCAATCGGGTACGTTGTTCTAAGCGGGACGCCGGAGGGCGGGACCAACAGGCTGTCAAAGTCCGCTTTTCTTCGGACATTTGTGATGTCGAATGCAGGTGAATTCGGTGAGCGAAAATAGCGCCACTCGACTGATCGCATGTCGGACCATAGATGTATGCGACCGCTGCCATCGATGGCCATCGTCGGCGCGTAGTGCCCGCAGTCGTCGTGAATTAACCATTCTGTTCCATCTGCGTTCTTGATATTAGCTTTGACCGGCGTTCCGGAAAGGCCGCCAATCATTTTCGCCACCGTGACTTTATGCGTAGAAGCTGTATCGCAAGTGGCGCTACCTGCAGTGCCCGGGGAGTTAAAGGCGAAGTACAAGCCGTCGGTCGCAGGCAATTGCTCTGAGCGAGAAACTATCGGAAACCACCATGCAGCTTGATTAGAGGAGTCAGTAGGCCAGGGAACTTCGTATTCGATAGCAAAAGCATTCGAACTCACAAAGAGCAACAGTATTACTCTGCCAAGTTTGCACAGTGTCATATCGAAGTCTCCGAAGTATGTTTCCCAGCGTTAGATTGGGTGGCAATCCCACGATCAGAGTTTTACCACAGTCTTGCGTAGGGATTTCTACAGCGCTTCGACAGCACTTCGGCGTCATCCGCAACGGGATATCACGCGCTTTTTTGACATCCTGTCCATTCAGACAGGCATGCACATTCCCAGCTTGAACGAAACGGGATGGCCCGGCGGGCCTTTTCTTGCATAGCCTTCGCAGCTAACAGGATTGCCTCCATGCGGTCCGGCAGGCCGTTGACTGCGTGCGGGCGTTGAGATGTCCTGGAGCTGGCGCTCGCCGCCGACCGCTTATGGCACTTCTGCGGCGCTCACGATCGGCGCCGATCAGCCCAAAGCAGCCGCATGCCTTCGCAGATGTGTTGCTCCAAAGGCGACGTTCGTCAATGTAAAGAAGGGTTATCCTCTTTGCTTGCGAGAGAAGCTTCGCATCACATCGGGGGCTCAGCTACTACTTCGCGAACAACCACCCAACCTACGCCGCCTCGAAAATGCTGGCGGGCACTTTCGGCGACCCGGCGGCCCGCGGCCGCTGACTAGCTAGGCTGGAAGCGCAGGACCCCGTCCTTGGAAAGCGCATTGGATGCCCGCAGATCCGTGAAGCACGATTCCTCGGCATGCAAGTGAAGCCAGCGGGAAAATGCAGCGGCGCGACTGAGCATGCGCGTATACGGCACGGCGTCGTTACCCAGACTCAGCGCGCGCAGCGCCGACAGGTAGTCGTCGCGGAACACCGTAGGGATGATGATCCGCGTCAAGCCGAGTTCGGTCAGTGCCATGTTCATCGCCAGACGCGCCGTGCGCTCGTTGCCGTCAGCGAACGGGGGGATTTCCATCACGACAAAGAGCGCCATCGCCGGGCGCGCGGCGCCCGGCGGTACAGCCATAATCTCCTCGTACCCCTTCATCAGTGTGCCGACTACGCGATCCGGATCGACGAACCGCATGGCTCCAGAGCGGTTCGCCGCGACCTTGAACTCGCCCGGCCGCCTCGCAGCGCGCGTGTGAAGAATCTGCCTGTTCCAGCGCTTCAGCTGATCCTCGAAGGCGGCATAGGTGGTGGGGAGGCCGGGAGCGAGGTATGACTCCAGGATGGCCTGGTTAGTACCGATGATGTCGCGTGAATCATCGTCGCGGTATTGGACTAGCTTTCCCTCGAGCACGATCTCTCTTGCCTCTTCCAGCTCGAACTCGGTGCCTTCGATGACGTTCGAAAAATAGCTTTCGACGAAAGCGGCCAGTGAGCGATTCGTGTTCGGCTCGGCGAGCTCGACATGCGCCGGCGTCGCGACCAGCTGCTGCCTAAGCCGATCAAACAGGTGGAGGCGTGTGTCGTCGATCGGTCGACGCGCGGCAAACGCGATGGCGCGCGCACCGGGGAGTTTGAGATCGCTCGTGCCGAGCAGTGCACCGATCGAGCTGTCGAGCATGGCGAACTGGTCGCGCAGACCGAGCGGGCCCGCGCACGAACGGGCCTGATCACGCAACTGATTGATTGCTGTCTCGCCGACCGATGCTAGGCGCCGCTCGAGCAGGTCCTCGATTTCAGCGGGCGGCAGCGTCCGCCGCTCGCCACCGACGGCGCGCGATCGCTGGTAATTCTCCAGAAAGGCACGCGCCTCGTTGGACTTATAGGCGGTGCCGTGTGGCGTCGGGATCGCTAGATCCGACGGGAGCGGTCCCGGTCCCTCGTCGACCTTCAGCTCAGCGCCGTCGAGTTTGATGATCCGGCGGTAGGGGCCGGTCAGGTAGTGAACCTTGCGCGGCCCGGATTCGAGCGCTGACCGATGGCTGAGCACCGCACCCGGCGCGAGCAGCGCGCATAGGGAGTAAAGCTCCCGGCGGACGACGGCCTCGCTAGAGGAGGTAATGTCGTCTGTGTACACGCCTGAATAGATCTGGCGCAGCGCGCCGCTCGCAGCGATCCGCGTAATCTGGCGCCGCGCTGAAGCATCGAGCCCTCTCGAAACCACCAGAGTCATGTCCCAATCCTCACCGTAACGCGCGGCGTGCCGGGGATTCTGTCTTCAACGTCCCCGTAATCTTGCCGCTTTGTCTCAATTCTGCACCTTACGTCTCTAACGTCAACGTAATTCAGGCACGCGGGTGGACTGCTCGGATGCGAGCGGTGCGGCCTGGGCAATAGCTGCGCGTCAACGCTCGAAGGCCGCCGCTCTTCGCTATCTCAATCTTGTCGACAACCCATGGGCGACTCACCACGTTGCCCGCGATCCGGGCGACGTGATCCGTGAAAATAGCCCGCTGGTACCGCATTCGTGAGTTCGGTGTAACGTTACTCATCCCTGATCCTTAGCGACGATGACGCGCTGATCGGTGACGTCGTACTCGACGCCCTGTCGGTATCGCTGGCGTTCAGCTTTCATCCTGGGGGCATTGAACTAATCCGCGGCGTCCCCATCTAATCTTTCAGAGCGGCGACATCCCCGGTCCCGCCGCCCGCCTTCTCCCCCAGGCGGGTCCCGGCACTCCCAAGCCGGTGAGCGTAGCCCGGCGACTTCCCCCCGAGTCGTCGGGCTTTTTCGTGCCGCGTTACATAGCTGCCAAAACGGACTGCTCTTAGCCTGAAGCGGAAGTAGGTGTATGGGGACTTGCGGCTCGAAAGCGGCCGTTCAATCGCTCAGATTGAGCCGCGGACCCGTCTGAGGCGGGCCGTCGGATTGAAGTTCTGGCTAGCTGCTCTGGTTCCAGACAGCAGGCGCACTGTAGCCTGCCTCCGCTGCCCCTTCGTAGTTGGAAATGCCTGCATAAGTTGCGGCTCGCTTCACATCAGCTTTCGCTGTGCTGATCGCTTCTTCGGGTGTCGCTCCCTCTTCGAACCTTGCCTGCCAGGTAGTTGTGAGCTTGAGCTTTGTCCACTGCTGCTCTTTCAGCGACTCGTTGAATTTATCGCGAGCCTCTTCACTCACCCCGCGATTAAGATCGACCGTAAGCATTACGTAGACCTGCATAAATCCCCCTTGTGGTTGTACAGCTAACAGCTCATTACCGAATCGCAGAGCGAGATACGCAATCAACACTGCATGGCGGTGAGATCAAGTAACTCATTGACTATGTTGAAACGCGCTCCCGCGAGTCGACATAAGCACGAAATGCACAGCCCGACTCATGTTGCCCCACTCTGCGAACCATTTCACCCGCTTCGTCGAGGCACTGAGCCGCTCCAAAGCAGCATTCGCGAGCTTCCACTTCAGGCACCTTGCGGCCGCCGTCCCATCCGCACGGTCACGGTGACCACCTTTATCGCTGAACTGATCAAATCTGATAAGACCGGATAGTCCCCCCGACCGGAATACGCACGAAACGACTGGACGGTCCCTTTCTCCTAAACGCCTCCTGAATGAAGTCCTTTGATGTCCTTCAAGATGTAGTTAGACGCCCACCGGTCGGCGCAGTAGCGATGCAGAACCGGACCACGTCTTCGACAACCGCTCGGTCTTTCAGGATTTTTCGGTGCCCCAGCCCGCGAGTCGCATAGATCGTAGCGCCCTCGACGGAGCAGGCTACCTGCTCTCCATTCTGGAACGCCACGACCTGATCATCTCGGTCGTGTACGACATGCACCGACGCTCTCGACCCGCTTAGCGCCCTCGCTGTCGAACAACTTGCCAGCGGCTTCGCATAGTGAGACTCCATTAAGCTCTTTATTTCATTCGTGCATCGACGCGGTAGCGACAGGGAGTTCCCGACCAGATCAATTTCTCCGCATAGATCGCCCCCCGGGGCAATCGCGACCATGCGGGCGGTCAGACCTGCCCTTCGACTAAGCCACTCGGCAACCGCTGCGCACCCAATTGAGTGGGCGACAAATATGCCCGGCTCCCCTACTTCACGGCACACGGCATCGATGGTCGCAGCCATATCCAGGACGTCGGTCTGACTGCCCCCCGACTCTCCATGCGCGGGTGCATCGAAAGCAATGATGTGAAATCCGTTCAGTCGCAACGGTTCAACAAACGCGGCGAGATCGGACGCGCGCCCTTCCCAACCGTGAATTAGAAGTACAAGCGTACCGGGGGCTACCCATTCGTACCCCTGAATCGAGCGGCCTTTCGAATCGAAGCTACGCAAAGCCGGAGTTGGCCATTCAGTGGACTCCGATTTCCGAGGTCTCCTGCTGGGCGTCAACATCTTTCGCTGAACCCATCTCGCCGTCCACAGTGGTAATACCGTGCCGCAAACCAGAAATATCGCTCGAGCGAGCAAGGGGACCTGAAGGCCTGCAGGCCGTCGATCAATTGAAACGCTATGTGAGTCACTCATTGGAGGTGAACAGTTCATGAGACACCAATTTCTCGCCGTCCTCGCTTTTGCCCTGGCTGAGTTGTCGTACGCGGCCATCCATAATTGAGTGCCACAGTGGGGGGATCAGCGCGATGAAAACCATCAGAAAGAAGCTCGCAGGCAAACGCGGCGCACAAGCCTCTGGGCTCAGGTCTGCGCATGTGACACCAGGGCGGACGTGATGGGCCGAGTGTGTGCTTAAGTTAAAGACCAGCAACGTCGAAATCGGATCGTTTGAATCCCACGAGTCGGACGCCATTGGCCGAGCGATACGCCCGTTCCGGCCAACCGCTCTCCTCAGTCCGTAGTGCTGCACATAATTGACCGCCTCTAGAAGGTGAACGGCGACCAAGCTTTGAAGGAGAAAAAACACAATCCCGAGCCACCCGGCGGCGATCGCGACTGCCAAGTAGATGCCAATTTGGAGCAGCGAGTAGTGCAGCATGCGGTTGGACTGCGACCAGGGTGCGCTGTTCTGATTTTGCAGACGCTCACACTCGAGGCTCCAGGCGCTTTTGACCCCACCGATGAGTGCCCTGCCGAAGAACTTCGGGAAGCTCTCGCCGAACGCAGCGCTGGACCTATCACGGTCTGTTCCAAACCAACGATGGTGTCCAAGCACATGTTCTATTCTGAAATGGGCATATGTTGTCATCGACAACAGCCAGACCCCAAGGGCCCTATCTGATGCGCGCCGGCGGTGGATGAGTTCATGTGCGGCTGTAATTCCGGCCGTGCCTGTCATGATCCCGACCGAGGACGCCAAGCCCATGAAGACCAATACGTCGAAAGGTGATGCGGCAATTGCCTTGATCGCCACGGTGGCGGCAGCCGTCTGAGCCACTGCATAAATCCAGAAGGCAATACCGATGTAGTTCCATCGCTTCAGGAGCGCAGGAATCTCACACCCTGGGCTTATCAGCCTGATTGTGTGGTCGATCGCCGGGACTACCAGCACGTTGAAGGGGAGCAGAATCCACGCCCATGCCCAATGCTCTGAAGACATCGGAACAGCAATGAAAGCCACCAATAATGGGTATATCAAGGAGATCATTGGCGTGCTGCCTGTGCACGGCCTGCGGCCGCCGGTGAGCCGGCCCTTACTTGAACAACCTGGTCGTCTTCGGTGGGACGCACATACTTCTCCTGGATGCTGCGCATCACATACGCCTGATGGAAGTACCGCTTCGCGCGCTCATGCATGTAAATAACGGATTCTGGCGTATGCGTGTCGTAGTAGATGACGAAGTCCATGAGATGGTCTCGTCCAAGCAACCGCATTGGCGGATGATCCACGGGAACTACACCGAACTCCACGAAGTGCCTGAGCACCTGGTGGCGCGTGATTCCGATGACGCGATGAAAACCGTTGGCGTGGGATATGCGCGCGCAATGGTAGAGAAGGAAGCCCAGCAGAATCCCCGACCGGAACTCAGCAGCGATCACGACGTTATTGACCTCCAGTAAGCGGGGCATTCCGCTATAGCCGTCAACAGCAGGGATCCAGGCGCAGATCGGATTCTCTTCGTCGACCATCGGCGTCAGCCGGAAGATGGCCACGACTTTTCCTTCGTAGCGGACGATGTAGCAGAGCGACCGACTATCAGGTTTGAACTCTGAGCGCATAAACCCTAGAGGCTCATATGTCTCTTCGAGTAGCGACTCGTAAGCCCGCTGGTCACTAGGGCGCTCTATCTCCTGGAGCTCGTAGGCCTCCGGTCGTAAGCTATTTAGAGAGAGACGTTTCGAGGCCGCGTGCCTTAGGCGCTCTACTGCAGCATTCATGTCATTCTCACGCTGCGACGCTCTGCTTCTGGCCCTCAGAGTGCTTCGCGGCTACATCAGAGAACAACTGCCCGTAGCAACGGAAGGTCATTCGCCTTGCGAATACCACGTCCGAGAACGCTGAGTCCGAAGTGGCGTACTGAATGACGGCGCGCTTCGCTTCCTCAAGGTGTGCCTGGTCAAACCCTGCATGGCTTTTCAAGAACGTCACGGCGTTCTCTGGGATTCCGTGTTTCGCGACCAGAATCTGCGCGAGATTCCCTGCCAGCGACGCGCCCATCCCCTCCGTGGCGGTTGCCACGCCCAGCATCCCCACAGGGTTGCCGTAAGAAGCCATGTAATAGTTCTGGGTAAATAGCCCCCAGGCACCTGGTCCAGGGCCCTCCGCGATCTTCTGATCGGGGTCGAAGCCAAGGTGGCGGAGGTCCTTTACGCAGAATTGCTCATGTCCGTGCTCCTCGTCGGCCTGGCGAATGAACCAAGCTCGCAACCCGCGGCTCTCGTCGCCGAGCCGGCCGGCAGCCAGCGCGAGTGTTCGCGACGTATGCCGTACCAGATGGAATGTCTGCGCCAGATAGGATGCGTACTGATCCCTGCTGATCGGGCCGGACGCAAGCTGACGGAGTAGCGGGTTACCCAGGATGTGCTGGACGTAGTCATCCTTCGTTTCGGCTACAAGCTGTTCAAAGCGATCCACCTGGCAACCCTCCACAGTACCTCGATCGGGTGACGAGGTTCATTGGAGATGTTGCCCACGGTAGCTTACGCGGGCGCCTGTCCATTTGGACAGGTGCGAAAGTTGGGGGCCACGCCTATTGGGCGACTGCCCTACCCCCAGCCAATCAGGCGCTGCGAAAGAGCTACAGCGATCGCCTGCGACCGATTGGCGGCATTTAACTTGTGGATGGCATTTTCAATATGGAACTTCACCACGCGAACGCCAATGCCCATCTGCGCGGCAATATCGCCGTTAGTTTTTCCGAACTTTGCCCAGTTGAGAACTTCAATCTCACGCGGCGTCAGAACTGGCGTCTCTTTGAGAAGGCCCAGATGAACCTTGCATAATGACTCATGCAAGTGCGGCACAATCGACTCGATCACCGCGATATGGCGACTATCCCGGGTCAGGTCTTTGCCTGCGCAGGTAAAGAAGCTCGCGGATGTGGTCTGCTGGAAGCGCGCGCCAAACGAGAACCCGTCGCGCAGTCCAAACTCGCCCGCAACGCCGTAGAACTTCTGAGAGACAGAGTCCTTCGCGGCTGCGCGGACCTGTGACCAAATCAGAGGCTTGTCCGATCTGAAAAGGCGCTGAGCAACAGGATCGATTGTGATCAGCTTTTCCTGGCGATAAGCGGCTACCCAGTCCTTGGGGTAGTTAATGTTGATCTGGTGACGCGTGCTGACGATGGAGTTCTCATCGTCTAAATCGGCAACGCTGGCATGAGATCGCTCGACCGGTATGAGCTGGGCGGTCATGCTCATTAAGTTTCTGAGGTCTGACTCAGTACCTGCCGACAAAGACGCATCAATGATCTCGAGAATGCCGACCAGGTCGCCCTTTGATAGCCGATTGTATTGACCCACTTTTGTTCCCATTCGGTCCCCACCGAAACCGCCGCGAAAAGCAGCCGTCTATTGGAGAGTAACGCAAAAGCGAGGGCCCTCGAAATGTAGGGAAATTCTTACTGGGGAGGTTGTGGGTAGCCTCCGTCGCGGAGGGGCGCCGTTCGTGAGGCGCTTACAAGCGGTCTTTCAGGTAGTAGATACTAAATCTAAGGCAGCGATAGCTTTATCCGCAGCAGAGCTTGGTAGATGCCGATGCCACAACCGTTGGCATGTAATCGGTAGCGCCGCTCCGGACATCTAGCGAAGTTTCGCGCACTCACCGTGGACGCATGTAGGCGTTTTGGTGCTGCTGCTCTGGATGTACGAGACAAGTTCTGCGAGTCAAGCGCCGATTCTCATGCTTGAAAGACATCTCAGCGGGTTGCCATGCTGGGAGCAGAATCAAAGGGCGGTAATGGTCGCTTCGTGTACTTCGTCCGCTTGCCAAGATACGCAGAACTAATCCACTGCCTGACTGCAACGGCAATTGCCCGAGAGACGGTCCCCGCTTCACGCGGAGCGCAGGTGGCGTTTGCCGTGCTTCGTCTTTCTCCCAATCTGCCAGTACACATTCTCAATGAGATCAACCATTGTGAGGCGGCCACTAGGTAGAAACGCACCGGTGTCGATCCACAGTTGATTGCCACGGAAGCTCGGCTCGAAGTCGTCAGTCGGTGAATGTCCGGCAACAACGAGGTCTATGCCTTCGATCGGCGCCACGCGACTCTGTACCAAATCCCACTCCTCCTGGCCGAGATCTTCTTGAGTGGCTTCCATACGCAATGCGAAGTCAGCCATCGCCCGTCGTCGCCCCCATAGAAGGGCAGATGCCGTAGTTCCGTACTCCTGGCTGCGCGCAGGGTCCAGCAAGTTGATCGTAGCGAGCGTGCCCCAGCTCATCCCCGGCGGGACCTCGGCGTGAACGACGCCCACGCGACGTCCGTCGGTTAAGGGCACTTCGACAGCCATTGGGAAGAACTGCACCAATCGCCTTAACACGTTGAGCTCTTCCTTTGAAATGAGGTCTGCCCATCGGTTGTCCTGCCGCTGCCATAGGCTCCAGGCCACCGAATCGCCCTCGGCATCAACCAGCATTGCCTCGTGGTTCCCCATTACGCATACATGGTCTGGGTGTGTAGAGAACCATCGGACCAGCCGCGCACCATCAGGTCCCTTGTCGATTAGGTCGCCCGTGCAGATGATTCGATCAAGACCGGGCTCGTATCCACAGAGCTCGAGTAGCCGTTGGAACATTTCCCACTGCCCATGAATATCTCCTACGAAGAGATCTCGACCACCTTTCTCATAGAAAATCGGCTCTAGCGGATCCAGCTTCAGGAACGGCTCTCGGTAGATCATGTCTCTCGATTCAGGGTGATGAGCGCAGCGGACAGGACACGGAAGGCAATCAATCACGTCCAACCGCAAAGATCCTGTTTGGATCGAACCCAGGCGCGAACTCTCCAAAGCCACCTTGATGTGTCAGAACACGCACGCCGTTCACTATTTCATCGGCATTGTGGTGCGTATGGCCATGGATCCAGAGCCGCACCGGATCTCGGATCAGGTGGTCCAGATTCGAGTGATAGGCCGCAACGCTGGGTTCACCGATGAAATCGGGGTGCTGAGTTTTCAGCGTAGGCGCGTGATGCGTGACAACGATCGTCGGTCGATCTGAGCGCGCAATCTCCTGCTCCAGCCACGCGGCCGAGTGCCTGAAGCGCTCAACCGTTTGTGTCGCCAGCAGTCGACGGCCCGCCGCGTGGATGTCGAAATAATCCGGCATGTACTTCTCGGCATAGGCCTCATACCCATGCCGCGTGCCTTCGCCGAATACGGCGAAGTCCGTCCACAACGTCGCACCAAGAACTCTGAATCCCTCAAAGTCGAAGGACTGATTCTCAAGAACGTGCACGTTGCTGCCTGCCGACACCATGCGGCATTCATCGGCCAAGCGATAGAAATCGTTGCTGCCGTACTCGTGGTTGCCGAGCACGTAAACAACTGGTGTCCTCGTGAAAGTGCGACGCGCCCAGAGAACGCCGTTCACTCCTTGGTGAATATCTCCGGCTAGAATGACCAGATCTTCGCCCAGGTCTTCTGAGAAGGAGTTCCATCGTTTAGTATTGAACTCCAGATGCAGATCACTCGCAATGCGTACACGCAGCTCCGCAGGTTCACTCGAATCTGGGCGCGGCGTATCTGGTCGACCGGTTAGAGGGAACATGGAGTAGCGTAAGCCGGCGCAGCGCAGCCGGCATGCGAATGGACAGTTTGTTTGGGGTGCTGAATCAACTCTTATCCTTCTAGACATCCAGGATGGATGCTTACATGCTCGATCGAGCAAGTCCAAAAGTGAGCAGTCTCTAGCCAAAAAATGGTTTTCTGATATTCAGAAAACCATTTTCAAGACGATGCGCTGTTGCTCGCGCGCGGAAAGTACCAAATGACGAACGAGAGCAGCCCGCCAGGTTCGCCGAAGATCTTCCGGAGCTGACCGCCAACTCTGGCGGAAGTCACAAGAGAACTACACCTTGAAACTCAGAATCTACTCAGATCTTCATCTCGAATTCGGATGGCCGGATTCGATGTTCGGCGTGCGCGCCTGAGTATGAGGAAGGATCCGAGAACAGCTACATGCTCATGATGTCGATCAGCGTGCTGAACTAGCACCCCAGAGTGCGAGGACTTTGCCTTAGCCGCAATCCTCGATCTTCTCACTTTGTGCAGGCAGAGCCCGAACAATAAGCTCTGCCTACACACAGGGGCCATTCGGGTAGGGTGCCAAATTGTTAAGTATTCGACTTAGAACGCCGAGAGATCGGTCTGCTTAGCCACCGGGTCCTACGGCCTATTGTTCATGCGAGCCCTGGCTGTGAAACTCTGCGCTTTAAGAATTTGGCGGTTTTCTCGAGGTGAGGAAGCACGCAACCAATCAGGTTTCCAACCACACAGTTAGAGGAACAAATGCCTTCATATCTAATCGGCTACGACCTGAACAAGAGCGGCCAAGACTACGCCGCGTTGATCGAAGCAATCGAGGCGCTCTCGGAATATCGCTGGCACTGCCTGGACTCTACTTGGATCGTCAAACATCCGGGCACTGCTGCAGTTATTCGAGATACGCTGACGCAACATATCGACAAAAACGATGAATTGCTCGTCGTTAAGCTTTCTGGTGAAGGCGCATGGCGGGGATTCTCAGAGCAGTGCAGTGTTTGGCTTAAAAATCATCTGAAATAACTGGCTCGAGCCCTTTAGTCGGTGAGAGTGCTCGTTCAGCGGCACATCAGTGCCGCTGAAGTTCTATTCGCCACCCTTGTTTGGGAACGCAAAGGCTGTGGCTGGCATGTGCGAGCAGCGGGAAATGCCTGCCAGAGCCTTTAACTTTACGTGCACCTGTACTTCATTTGGCGGAACTGGCGCTACGCCAGAGACCATTGAATCTGAGTGGCTACTTCTTCGCCGACCGCGCGGATTTCTGCTTCCTCAAGGTCGCAAACAAGTCGCGAATGAAGGCGTTTGGTGGGGTGTCTAAGGCGTTCAGCCAGGCGAAGAGCTCCAGCAGGTCCAGACGCCGCTCGCCCCGCTCGCTCTTACTGACGTAGGCCTGAGTCACCTTAAGTCGACGAGCCAGTTCTACCTGGGTGGTGCCCTGGGCCTCACGAATGCCCCGCAAATCGGTCAGGAACTTCTTGTAGTCAGCAGAATGCAGCGATCCGCTCATGGCCTTTCCTCTTAAAGGCCATAAAGCTAGAATCCGTAACGGAATAACCTATATCGGGTTATAACCTCGAGTGGTGGGTAGCCTTGCGCTCCTATGGACTCACTATTGGCAACCGTTAATAATGGACCCGTCGGCGCGCGCGAAACCTTATGCCCGGCCCAATGCCTCCGAGCGGCCAGCCCGGAGCGAGGTACTTGGGTGTTTCGCGCCGGTCGCACAAGGTGGGCTCGCTGTGGAGGCACCCGTGTCACTTTTTTTTGTTTTCGGCGACCACGAACTTTCCGTGGAGCTGCCTTTTCCTCCGCACATCGAAGATCGGATTCGCGCGGTTCTCGCCGTAATCCCAGGCTCGCCTAGGGCCGAGCGCGCGGCCGCGGACTTTGTGCAAGGGGTTGTGACGATCATGACCGATGTGATCGAACGCGCGCCTCTGCCGCCAAGCGAAAAGCAGATCGCGTATGCCGTACAAGTCGCGAGAACGCTGAATCTGGAACTCCCTGCGAATGTTCTGCAACTTCGAGACGCAGCGGCAGCGTACCTTGAAGAGCATGCCCCAGAGTATCGGCGCAGAAAAGCCGTCGAACGCGGTGAACTCGGTTCGTTTACCGGTTGATATCCCAGGTCGCGAGGCTGTCCTATGAAGAGGAGTTGGGCGGATCGCGGCTTCGTTCCGTGCAGTCGAGCGGCTGAGCTCTCCTTCCCGTCCGTGATTACTGCGGTCCTCAGTGAGCGAGCGCCGGGCGCGGGGCACGCGCAAGGGGTCATCATCATGTGGGCGCGAAACGCCGATTCAGCGCGTCGAGCGGTTCGACAGCACTTCGGAGGGTTTTTCTCAGCTAAAGCTTTTGTGGTCAACGGCCTTGCCGTAATCGACGAGATTGCTGAGCTCATCCCTCCGGGCATGCAGACCCAGATCCGCCGATCGACGGAGTCATTCGAGGCAGCACCACTGCTGCTGGAGTACGCAGTTTTCAGCCTTCAGCACACCGACGAGAACTAATTGATAGCGTGCCTAACCCCCGCCCTGACAATCGGAGGCCAGCGATCAGAGCGCGACGCAAGGAAATCTTTTGCGGTGGATGACAGCGCGCCGAGACTATTTGTAAGCGCCGTAGCGCCGGCGTCCGTAATTCGACCTGCAGTGTCGCAAACGATATCCGCGCTGAACCCTGCGATGGTTCGCATGACCAGCGCGATCACGGATCGCCGCTGGGCCGGGTCGCTGGTGCCCCTCAGGGGCATCCCGAGGTCAATATCCTTGAATGGGACCCTGGAAGGGAGGGCAAAGAGCCAGTTCGGCCCCAACCATTGGCAATTTGCGAGCGGGTGGGATTCCCGCCAGTCCGAGGTGTACAGGGCAAGATAGGCTACACAAAGGTCATCAAATGCACGCCTGAAGGAATGTGGATCGCGACCGGCAATGACCTGGATTAGTCGGTGATGCCGCGGGGACAGCAAGACCGACTCCCATAGGACTTGCTGTTCTACCACCTCAATTAGCTCACCCTCAAGTTGTCGAGAACGGCGCAGCTCCCGGCAGATCGAGAGACGTGCACGGTATCTATCTGCCTCTTTGGCTCGGGCAAAACGAACGCCTAAAGGTCGCCCCTTACGATAATTGCCGACAATCCAGTCGGGCATACCTTTCGGATTTTCTTTAGGCCCAAGGCGCCAGGAGAACAGTGGTGTTTCGTGCTTGCCGCACATTGTTCTGAACGCTTGGGCCCACTCTGCGCGAAAGTACGGTAAGCGATTGCGCCTCAGGTCTTCGGCTGTGCACAGCGGACAGTAAGCTCGGCTTGCCAGCAATGATGACTTGGTGTCGGCTAAGGATAGCGGTGCGCACGACGACCTAAGTTCGCACTCAATCCGGTTCTTTAGACTGAGCACGTCAATCGGAGTGCCCTCAACTGTCGTCTGCCCGCCTATTTCTCTAGAGAGAACCTCCAACGCCGCGGCGGGGCTGGAGTTGAACAGGCTGGCCACGACGGCCAGCCAGTCCTCAACATATTCGTCCGAACGCAAAGCCGGCGCGGACGGAAGCACCCGAGAGAGTAAGTGGACAGTCATACAAGCAGCATCTTGAGAAGTTGATCGCGATCGATCGTCTCTCTTCCGCTCTTGACCCCATCGATTGCGCACATCCGAGTGGAGAAGACGATCGTCTCGGTATTCCCCTCTGACCTGGCGATGATTTGAGTCAGCGTTTCCCTATCAAAAATCCTCGAGGGATTCTTAAGTGGAAATCGGCCAACGAGTCCGAAAATCCACGTCAGGAAATGGTCGTTGTTCGACCACGACTTTCTTTCCACACAGGTGCGGAATCGAGCTCTCATGTGCTTGCAGTCGGAGAGCGCGGTAATCGACTCCTCTGAGCCTGAAACGCAGACGGGAAATCTCGCGTTGTGGACGAAGACCTTGACGAGCTGAATGATGTACCTGCGCACATCGGCCTTGGCCTTCATCAGGTCCTGGAATTCATCAAAAGCAGCAATCTTGCAGTGGGCCCGATTCAGGAATTGGGCGCACTCCTCGATGCGGGCCCGCGCCCCGCGCTTTTTAATGCTCGGAGGGATCCCAATTGTCTTCTCCAAATAGTCGCAGAACTCCTCCACTGATCCGAGCGCAGTCATGCAAAGGATGACGACCGGCATACTCCACATCGTCGTACCGGGAATGATCGCAGAAGGATTTCTCCTGCTGATCTCCCTCAGAATGGATGTCTTGCCGAGCCCTGGGTCGCCCAGTAAGCGAATATTACGGCGGCGCTCACCTGGACCCTGATCCAAAATCAGGTCGAAGACTTTGAAGTCATCTTGAAGATCGACTGACTCCTGGAAAGGTTTAACGCTGCGGATGTACTCGATTCTCTGCTCTGCAGGCAAAGACAAGCGCTCCCGTGCATCAGGATGCAGATGCTCAAGTGCATTCTGGGGATTCTTCATGCCTAGTTCCAGATGACATTGCGCGGAATGATGAACTCTCCATCGCACAGACCGTCAGTCACAGGGCGATTGGCATCAGGCAACTTGGATCGACGGCCAGTCCTTGCGGCTAAAGTGTTGGCCTTCGATTCCGCGGTGACTCTATTTTTGTGCTCGCGAGACGACTTTCTTTGCTTATCCGCGTCAGGGTCGGCCGCGGCTTGCAGTGTGATCGCACCACGAACAGCGCGTTCTTCGCTCAGTGAGATTGCACGCTTTGGTGGCTGTGTCGTAGCCACTTCATGAACGATCCCCAACTTGTCCCTAAATAGAACGTGGCTCAGCTTTGTCGGGCGGTAGCGAATCTCCGCGTACGACCCAACCTTAAACAACGAGAAGACGCCATTCTCATAGGGTCGGTTGTTCCAAACGACATGCCTCCCGTGGACCTTCACTCTCTTTGGCGGGAGCACATCGTACTCAAACTGCTTGAAGAATCCGTCGTCGACGAATGGCGGGGGGATATATGCGCCTTCCGCTGTCGTCAGGAGGTGCTTCCACATCTGGTAGGGAGTGCGTTTGTTGATGCCTCTGTGCCCGCTATTGTTGTAATTGACAATCTCGGCGACTAACCATGACCTCAGCTCTGATAGATCCATCGTCGCTTTGTGCTCGGCGTCATATCCGTCACGCGCTTTCGGATTGCTAAAGGTTGTCCCGGGGAGCATATGCACCTTCCCCATGAACGAGCCGATCAATCGTTCAATGCGGCCGCCCCAGTGCTTTTGGCCAAGTGACCGAAGCTTTGCGCGTATGCCTGCGTTCTCGCAGACCATGCGGAAGGCCTTACTCCGAAACTCCTGGGCCCAATCTGTTTGCAACGACTTCGGTCGACCCCATACATCCCATTTCAGGTCGCCCAGGCCGAGTTCTTTGAGCAGCTGATGCTTCGGCAGCATAGCCATAAGCAACGCACAAGCGACGCTTTCAGAGTTTGGTGCGTCAAAACTGAGATAGAACCCGAGCACCACCCGAGAGGCACAGTCGATTACCAGGGTTAACCACGGACGCCTGAGGCCCACTCGCTCTACGCTGTCCCATACCATCAGGTCGACACGTGTGTGATCAATTTCAATTTGCGATAGCGGAAGGCCCGCATCATAGGTTCCAAGGTGCGGATTCTCTTTCTCGTTTGCTTTCTTGTGCCCGTGACTTCGGTGCCGTTTCAGGCTGTACCCCTTTCTCCGAAGTCGGTCCTCGACTGTGCGTTCACAGGGCGGATCAAGAGGTGGGTTCACCGCTTTGCAAGCAACTTGGATATCGTCAACGAGCTCCGTTATTCCCCAGGCCTCTCCGGATTCTGTCCTGGCTTTGATCGCCCACGAGATGATGTTTTCGACTTTAATGTTCAGGCGCTTGCTGTCTGGCCGCGGGCCTCGGCTCCCAGGTAGCAATGAATTCAGGCGCCCATTCCAGTTTGCGAACCGACGACGCAGTGATCTTCCAGTTAGCCTGAACGCTTGGGCAATCTCATCCAGTTTCGCCGCCGTCCGTTGCCCTTTCGGCAAGCTGAAGTACAAGGTCATCGCGGAGCGCAGCCGAGCTGCGTTTTTTGCTTGACCTCGCGAAAGGTGCGCGGGGCGGCGTAGCCCCGCAACCGGCTGCGGCCTCGGCAGCGTCAATTCACCGATACGGCACTCAACTTCCCGGGCTTCAACTGGATCCCAAACTAGGCACTCCTCGCCGTCTAAGATCTTAAGCTCGACAACCCGGCCTTCGAATACGTAGTTCGTCCCTGGAATGAATGGGGTCTCGCCGTTGAGCTGCCGGTGCTTAAACGGGTCAAATGACTTCCCATTGTTCCTCCTCTGGGTGGTTTCCTCTTCTTGCGACATGAAGCCTCCTTTGGGCCAGAAGCGCCCGTCGCGCGCCTGCGCGATAAGTGATAAATGGAGGCCAAAACGGCGAGCGCCCTTGACTTCAGGGGCTAGGCGCGATAAAAAGTGCTTGAGATTTGTATGTTTAGCTACTTTTCCGCGCCCGGGGCCTGCCTCGGGCGTTTTTTGTTTTGGCGTAGCACCGCATATTGGTTACTTCACGCGCTGTCCTCCCCTTCAGTTTCAGTGCGGTCGGCTGATGCAGGCCGCCTTCGAGTTACCCGCGGTTTGAAGCAGTACCGCTCAGGCCATAGCGTAGAAGGCTCACTGCCTAATAGTTCGGCGATTCTGCTCGCGACTGTCCACGACGTGGTCCGCCCCCAAATCGTATTGGAGACGACTCCAGGACTGACTTGGAGCGACGCCGCTAGCACGCGCTGCGAATACCCCAAGGACTTCAAGCGATACTGGATCTCAACTGGATTCATCGGTTTCGCATTTGGACAATAAAGTATCTCTAAAGAGATATCAACACTCCTTAGCGTTACTTTGGCGCGGTGGCGCCTAGCTTGGCTGCGCTGGCTTGGCTCGAGGCCGCGGGAGGCCTTTACGACTGTCCCACTCATAAACCACGGAGATTGCCCGTCTAAAGCCGGCTGCGCAAGGGACCTAAGAATGCGGTTTGCGCACCCTATCGCCTAGGGGGTACTATCTCTATGGCGAATATGATGCACATTCGCCATTCACGACTGAATCGGAGATTGCAACTTGCGGGGAAGTTCAGACACTTTTGGCCA
Source organism: Fontimonas sp. FW305-C-3 (assembly GCF_058783185.1). Taxonomy (NCBI): domain Bacteria; kingdom Pseudomonadati; phylum Pseudomonadota; class Gammaproteobacteria; order Nevskiales; family Nevskiaceae; genus Fontimonas; species Fontimonas sp. FW305-C-3. Next base: position 42,461 of record NZ_JBYSYK010000002.1, read on the forward strand.
GCGCTTTTCAGAGCTTCTGGCGGAGCGCGGCCTAAAGCAGACTCAAGCTGCGCGGATCCTCGAATGCTCATCTGGCTTCATCAGCGATGTGGTGAACGATGTGAAGCGACCGGGGTTGGATTTTCTAGAGCGGGTTCAGGACAGATTCGACGTTAGCCTCGACTGGCTGGTTGGAGGTCGGGGTCTGCCGGATTCCCCTCGCCCAATCGAAATACAGCCGCATAGGCTCATCGTCGGTGCGGTCGAGATCGCCAGGGCTGGTTTGGTCGACGGAAATTCCGAAGCATTAGATGCGCTCGAGGATCTCCTTCGGCAATTTGGGCGGAGCGAATCGTTTAGTTCCGCCCAGATCGAGGCCCTTCAGCGATGGGCCGATGACGCCGAGACGGCTCTGCTCGCCGCAGGGATTCACAATACGCAACTGGGTGAGCCGTCTCTATCTCGACGCGTACACGTGGCTATTACCACTGCGCTGGCCATGTTTCAGTCACGGAGAGCTGGACTTCCAGTGCCGGCGGAAGTCGCAGGGCGAGATTCTGGGCACCCCCGCGTTCCAAGATCCCGTGTCGCGCATCCCCGGTTGACGACGAAAGGGGCTGTCGCTTCCTGATGCGCAGGTAGCGAGGTTGGCTTGCACCGTTGCGCAGATCCCGGAGGCTTCGTTTTCGGACTGACGCCCGCCAACTATGCAAAGCAGTTGGCCGCAGAGGCCGTTTCAGTGACCTCAGACTCCAGAGCAGACCGCTCAGAATTTAGCATCCGGCCTGGCTCGTCTTCTGGGCGCCGTGCGCTCGTTTCCGAGCTCAGGATTCGCCACTGAAAGACTGTCCGGACCGTACTTCGCGAAGTCGCCTGCGATGCGATCCGTTATCAGCTGCCGGCGGGCAGGATCAATGGGCATTTCCTCGAGAAGTCTGCTTAGCTGCTCAAAATCAACGAGGCGGAGCTTAATGAGTTCGCGGTTGAAGTCACGGTCTTTGTCGCGGTCTGCAAAGTACTTAGACAATGCCAAGTCGTGCGGGTCCAGACAAAGCGCACGAGCGCCCCCAGTGTTCTCGTTATGGATGGTGACCAAGCGCTCGCGCCAGGACCGGGGAAGCGTCGCGGTCTCCGGAGCTGCCGTCTGCGCATAGATTCCGTGTAGATCGTGAAAATCAGAGAGTTCCCCAAGGACAGCTTCAACGGCTTGTACAACTTCGTTGGGCTCCCGGTCTAACCGGATATCTGCTTCCATCGACATAGTCAGCTGTTCGGGTGCGTCTGGAATCCGCCCGAGTATCGACTGGCTGCCAACGACGACGATGTCCGCCTCGGGTCCGTCCGCACCGCGGGCGTCCTTGATGATGTTGCCGCACGCGCGAATCAGGTGCTCAAGCTGCAAACGATTCATAGATTTCGCGACGCTCGTCTGAGGAAAGAATTCCGGTCAACGGCGAAGTCTGCCGCAACTGCTGAGAATCCTCGCTTCGATCAAGGCACAACTTAGCCAGAGACACCGCGCCTTCTTTTGCGGCGCGCTCCCATGTCTGTAGCAACCTTTCTGTCCCCGATCCGCGATGCATTGATTTGAACTTGATGATGTTGGGAATCACCTTGCGCTCAATGAGGGATGGATCGTTCAGGAGTCGGCTGGCGATCGCTGCGTGTAGCGCTGCGCTACGCGCATCCAGCCGCTTGTGCGGATTCAAAGGCTCCGTGCGTCGTTTCAAGCGTAACTCCAAGCCTACCGAGCTAATCAGTCTGGCAACGGTCGAAAAGTCTCCCGTTCCACGATTTCGTAGCCGGCTAATGGTCTCAGGTGGAACACAGGCGATACTCGCCCACGCACGACCCGTCAGGCCGCTAAGCACACGCGCTTCGTCGAGCAGCTCTGGTAACGACACAAGATCGGTTTCGGCTTCCATAAATTGACGTTAACGTCAATTGACGTTTATGTCAATTTATTATTGACTTTCACTTGAACGGCCGTCGGCCACCGCGAGAACCGCAGAGCTATGCGCCGCGCCCCCTGGATTGGAAAATCAATGCTTCGGATCATCTAATTTTCGAGATGCCCACTCCCATTACTAGATAGACCCTTGAGCCGAGGCCGCGGGGTCAAGGCGTTCAGTCCGGCTGAAACTTCCTTGATACGCCGAATTTTCTGCAGAGATCGTCCAGTTGGGCACCGGCCCCGGAGTCTTCAATGTTCCAAGCGAGATCCGCGAGCAACGAATCATCCAGATCATCCAAAGGCTCCGCGAGTCGGCCGGCCGCAGCTTCCGTCCATCGGAGCAAGCAATTCCTAGCATCGGTACTCGCGCGCTGGCTCGAGATAGATCCAGCTACTCCAGCGGAGCGAGTGAAGTGATAGCGAGCGTTGGGCACATTGCCTCCTAGTTGCGGGCAGATGCATGGGTGAGCATGTGATGCGATCAAGATGTTGATCCGCAGCCCTATCTTAACGGCCTAACTTCAAACCAATCCTTGGCGAATCGATCGCGTACCGGCGTACCGATCACGAATTTCGCATACGCCGCCAAAGGGAAATCCAGAATCCCTCGAAATTTTGTTTGCGCAAAATCGGATCGGGCCAATCTTTGCCGTCAGTTCCAGCAAACCGTAGCGTCGGTGTCTCTTAAACTTCGGGACTAGCCAAGCATCCCTGCCGCCGCTTCGCGCTGCCAGAGCGCGAACGGAGCCAAATCGGAGAAATCATGCTGAGCGAAGAAAAGTCAGTCGAGCTAACAGCGGACTTCTACAAGAGCTACGTCACATTCCTGCTGGCATCTCTTGGCGGTGAAATTGCCTTGACGCAAACCGTTCTGCAGAACGCCCCACAACAACGGATCGCTAACTGCTCAATAGGTTTGTTGATACTAACGTGCGTCCTTCTGCTCGGAGCGCACGAAGCACTCATCCGCCGATCGAGTCCCCCTCAGGAGTTCCGAAGAATGTGGCTGGTTCGCGTTTCGGAATTTTCCTCTGTATCAATCGAAACGGAATGGGTGGTCTCGAGAGCCGCGGGCGCTCTCGTAGGAATCGGGCTTGTTCTATTTGGCTTGTTCGTAGCTCAGGCGTAACTGCCGAGACGCGTAACCATTGCCGCCTGCCGACGTAGCGAATTACCACCTTCACTAATACCGGTCGGACGATGGATTGTTCTCGCAACGAGAGCTTTATCGGGCGCTGCGTTTTCTCTGCCGATTGGCATTGTTTTATCGCCGGGGAATCGCCCTTTAATAGTCTATACAGGACACCCGTACGCCAACAGAGGTACGGGTGTACCGAGCACTTACATATCCTTTCTTCGTAGATAAGACTGCAGTTAGGAGGGCAGTCTCGTTTATGAAGATGGATGGCTGGCAAGGTGGGAATTAGGAAACGCGCTGGTAGTTGCCTTCAGCTCCGCGCCGCATGCAAAGAATGGCCTGGTCGGAGCACAGCAAAGCAGCCTGGAGGCTCGAGGGGCGCTAAGATCATTGTGATCCGGCTGCGAGATTTACCCAATGATTCCATCCCCTTTAATTGACTATGCGGTTTGGGTCAACCTGGACGATTGCTGCAGCACTGAGTTGGCGCTACTTAAGGGGCACCTGATGGTCGAGGTAATGCTCTCCGAAGCTGTCGAGACCCATACGACGTTGACCTGCGCTCAAGTTAGGGCGCTGTCTTTCAGCAGAAAATTGATGGCGCTCAGTGAAGCAAGCAGCACGGCTGCCAAGTTTCATAATGAGATCCAGGCGATGCAGCAGTTAAACCGCCTCCGGAACAGGCTGGCGCATGAGCCATTTCCCCAGGGGCTCGAATCGGACCTCTTGAGTTGGTCGGAACATGTGTTGAGCTGCTTCCTGCGGCATAAACATCAAAAATTTACGTCGCGAACGCGTGTTACGCAGGCAATTGCGGCACTGGCTCGTAGCGTCTATGACTTGGCGCATGCCCAATCTCAGAACGACGCAGCCTCGTTAACGCAGAAAATCAGCGCTTGATTGCACGGCACCCATAGAGCTGCCATAGGGACCAGATTGATCTGTAGTTGCTCCGTGCGTCGCTAGCGACACCGTGGCGCCCAGCCTTCAAGTACGACGCCAAATGCGTGATCCGTTTAAGCTGCCTAGAAAATCAGGCTGAAATTGACCAATCTCACGATAGATATCGGTCAGTTTGACCAAGTCCGACGTCCAGGTTCCTATGCGGCATGAGTTTCGACCTCAGTGGAGGTCGTCACTGAACTTCCCGGACCTGCTTGTCATCAATCTTCACAGATTCGATTGAATCACTCGTGCGCCGACACAAAGGTTACGGCATCCCCGGGGTATGTTTGATCCCGTCGCGCGGGGAACAGGACAACGTTCCTGCCGCCTGGCTGCACGGTGCTGTCGTACATGATTCCATCAAGGCGCGCACCTGCAATCGTGAAGACATGCGCAAAGTACTCCGAAACGATCTGGCTTGGTACGTAGGAGACGTGCTCAAAGCCGTCCTTTTTTATTGGTTTACTCATTGCGGCGACGAACGCGCGAAGGAAAAGAGCTTGCTCGCGCTGTTGATAACGATCGACATCGAACCGATTCGGTAACGGAATGACGCCGGTGAGGGTGATGAGTCGCAGAGGCCGCTCCACCCGGAATACACCGTATACCGGCTTGCTGGGCTGCTTAGGCGCAACCTCGGCCAATGCGGTGGACTCTTCGGCTGCGAGATAGAGGTACGGGATGCCGGCGGGGTTCAGCCTGCCGGCGCCAGCAATGCCAGGTGGCGGAGCGCCCAGACTGCCGGCATCTGCGATCCACGACTCGCCCTCTTGCCGCGCACGCACGCGATACAACAACGTACCACTGCGCAGGTCCGTGAAGAGATGCGCGGCGGCAATATGGCCGCCGAGCTTCTTAAGCAACTCTGAGGGTGTGAGCTCGTCAGGCTCGTACGGTATGGCATCAATGAGTGTGAAGAAGTAGCGCTGCTGCGTCGTGACGATGCTCGAGAAGCTATCCCAGCTCCACTTCAAAATCGTCGAGTCACTCTGTCCAAGCCAGTGACCGCCCGCCGCTTTGACCCAGTGGTCGTTGTGAATAGATCCGATGACGTCCTTGATGAAGCGCTCGTCACCGTCCAGGCCTATCACCTCTAGGACCTCTCGAGTACTTAGCGTCTCATCCTGGTAGCCACCTTCCGCGCTCTCGAACGGGACGCCGGCGCCCGCGGGCTCGGCGTATTCCTGCTGGATCACCGCGTGGATAGCCCCTGAAATGCTGTCAACGGAGGCCGCAATCGGCGCCTCGTCCGAGGCATTGCAGTAACTGCAGTCCTGTGCCTCCGCCTCTTTCGATATCCAGAGCTTGAGGTCTTCGTCGTCGACGCAGCCAGCGCAGACGAACTTGTCCTCGACCGGGCTGCGCCCTACTTCGATCTGATGCTTGCTTCTGCCCATAATTCCATTCTCCCAGTCCTTCAGTTAAGCGGTGCTTCAAAAACGAACGCCGCAAGCGACTGTATCTAGGGCTGAGAGGGGACTTTTTCCAGTGAGAACACACCGCCTCCGCGGGCAGGCGGAGGTGCCGACTATCGGGTCTTCAAGAGATAACAGGAGTGTGATTGACGTCATTTTCTTCGAAAAGCAGCAAGTTAGGCTTGCTGCTTTTCACAACTCGTCTATGCGTTGGCCGCATCGAACTGATCTAAGTCGGCCATTTCAGCAGAACGACGAATCAGATCCGGCCGAATTGGTGGGCAGTTTGGTAACTGGCCTGCAAATAAGTCTAGCCGCTGTGCTTCTAGACGAGTCCTCTCCCAAAAGGAGGCACTCTGTCGAGTCCCCGTGGGCCTCGGCATACCGAGGCCCGTTTGTATCTGCCCCAAAATTTCGGCCTTAGGACTACCCCCTCTGCGCGAACTTAATCATTCTGCCTCTTTGCGGTCTTCTTTCGCCCCAACCGAGACATAAGTCTGGTTCGACCGGGATATCGAGACGTAGCTATCCTCTGAGTCGCGAATGTAAGTGTAATCGGGCGTGAGTAACAGTAGTTTTCCAGTCTTGATGGCGCGGCCGGTATCCGCTTGATATACCGTGACCGGAACCCCGCCTCCAACTCCAAAGTTAACCAGACCGGTTCGAACGACATCCGAGGTCACGTTTGGAAAGATGATCGGCACAGCCGCGGAAACTGCGATCGAGAGCAGTGGCGCATACCAATTAGTCACGAGGCTTCGAACTGGATCTGTCATAAATCCCGCCACGGCGAATGAAAATACGGCGCCGAGTACGGAGATCCACGCCGTTCTCAGTAACTGATCTGATTCAATTCCAGCGTCGAAGATCAGGATGTGAAAGAAAATCGACACCAAAACAAAGATGAAACCTGCGATCCAAAGGCTCTTGGCTTTATCGATAGCCGCACGTCTAAAGATAATGACGAAGCCCCACAGATAGAACGAAGACACGGCAATAAGCAGTGCAACAAGCATCAGAAATGCGGACACCCCGAGCACACCGGTAGTGAAAACATCGTACGAGTAAAAGCGCTCAACCTTCATGTGAACTAGCAGAAGGTAGGACGGAAAGAATGCAATCCAAGAGGCCGTAACGGCCAAGGCAATGAGGCGCAGTACGATGGTGTATCCAGTAACTTGGACATTCGCGCCAATAGCGATCTTTTGGCTGAAGACCTTGTGAATTTGTTCCAAAATGTGCACTGAAGCCTCCTCTAAGAACGAGAAAAAGCCGCTGCAATCTGTCCAATAGCTGCTGACTAGACTGAAGATCGGCACTACCTATTTGAGTAACTCACGCTGCTCAAGCCGACGAGAGTCAACGTATCGAATGTTGCGCAAACGATTGACTGCTAGAAGGCAGCACTCTCGACCAACGACATGCACAGAAGGCTGCTTAGTGAAGATCGCGTTCAGCGACCAACTGTCTCCTCAATCTTCTTTGATGCCTTCTCGACAACAGAAGCAAGAAACGCATAGGCCTTTTCGGTAAACAAGCCCGCAATAAGGCCGGAGAAAGCACTTCCGTAAGGGTTAAAAAGCATTGGTCGTTCGTCGGCGTTAAGCATGAAAAAAAATGTCCCGCCTTTGATGGCCAGATAGACGACAAATCCAGTCGCGACTCCGAGGGCAAGGGTGCGGATCGAAATTAGCTGATTACTTCTTAGCCCTGCGATGAATGTGCCTATGGCGCTGCACGCCATAATGGCCAGTGCCAGTAGATGGTCGTTGCCCATCTCGCCGATAGAGCCACCCATTACCCTTAAAACGACATCTAAAATACCGACTGCGCCGGCGCGGCCGGAGTATGGGCTGCCCACCTCGGCGCCCAGTTGGGCATCGTCGGGCTTTGTGACGATCATCAATGCCGCGACGTGAACCTCGGCTGCGTGTCTTCGAATGGCGCGCAACGTTTCCAGTTCTGAATCAGCTCCCATCATTACCAGGTCACTGGTTCGGGCCTGAAGCTCGCGAATCATCCGGAGTTCTTGGACAAGAACGTCCCTATCCCGCGCACTTTCTCTGCTCGATGTGATCGCACTACCGTCTTCAGAGTCATGCGTCCTTGAAATAAAGTCCGCCTGCAGCCGATCTATGGCGGCCTCAAAACTCGCGTGTACGGCTTGACGCGCAGCCATCTCAGATATTGAGGAGATAGCCAGCACGACAACAATTACGAGAAGACCCAACTCCAGTAATTGGACGTAGCTTCTCGCGAGGGTCGAGGCGAATGATCGTCCATCTTCCTTCACAGATGTCTCCTTGATGCGCTACTTGGATCCCACGCGTGGCCTGAGACTTAGGCGATACCGATGGCTGGCTTGGCTATCTGAGAATGCGACCAAATCTCCGTGGCCGCTGCCAATTTCAACGCGTCGAGGACTGAGAAAGTGCCGAACACCGGGGCGGGCTCAGATTCAATCTGAGAGTGCCTGGCACGGCGACGTCAGCGGATGAACTCACCGAAATTTCCGAAGACAGCGGGCATTTCCTTTCAGCGTAGATTTTGGCGGTCCGCTCGGCCAGTTCTTTGGCAGGCGCTTGATCTGCGGCCGCGAAGTAAATCACCTCGTTACGCCGAGCTAAGCCCTCTCTCTCTGGCCTATCCAGCGCCATGAAAGTGAGGCCTTCTTGATTGCCGAGCATTAATTGATCCCTCAGTCCGTCAATTTCTTTCCTCGGTGTTCCTTCCCATTTGATGTGAATCTGGTATGTCTTCAATCCCGGTGGGTGCATCGATGCAATCGGCTTCGCTCCTGGGCGCGGAAGCCAGAGTTGAAGCACACCCTGCGTGGAATCAAATCCAGGAACTACCTCGTCGTCCAAATCTCCCAAGATGTTCGGCAAAAGGTTACGCAGCTCCTTTACGCAGGCTTCATCCTCTAAACCAGCGAGCAACATAGGCCCCCCGAACTCCACGAAGTCCAAGGCGCGATCCGCGAGGCTATCTCCACTCCCTCTAATTTGGATATCGACGTCCAATCCAGCTTCGACCGCAGCGCTGCTAAATTTTCCAGTCTGAAGGTTGTTGTCAGTCGTGTGGATTACGAGCTTTCGACGCAATCCGTCTATACGGGAGCATGCTTTCTGAGCGGAGGTCTTTGCCGGTGCGTTTAGAGAAACAGGGCTCCAGTATTGCCGATGGGTCAAGTCCCATGCCGACTTGCGCGAGCTTGCGAGGACTGCAAGCGAGATCGCACAGAACTCTTGCTGCGAGTTGCTTCGCGCAGCATTGATCGTTTTTGGCTCTGCACGACAGGCCTGATATACGGTCGAAATAATCTGATCATGCGCTTTGGTGCGTGCTCCACCGCCATGCTTCACTTCAATTCGATCCAGAGATCCGATCCAGTCGGACAGCGCGCGATCAACTGGCACGTTGACCCCCGCGCTTTGCGCATCGAGCTTAAGGCGGCCATCCTGAATCAGTCCGCTCAAAGCGCCGCTCTCACCGTCCCGAGCCTGCGCCCACGCGGAACGCGAGTCCTGCCAAACTTGCCATCCAATGACGAGCAAACTTACTGCGGCACCAGCCCCGATGGTTTTTCCGACGGGAATACTGAATCGTTCACGGCGACTGCCGGACTCGGACTCATCTACAGCGACGACTTCTGAGGCCAAATTGCGAGTTTCGGCGATTTCGCCTGCAAGGATCTTCGGAGCTAGATCGACGAGCCTCTTGGTGATGTGGAGACCTAGACGCTTCCCCAGCTCGCAGTAGCTCTCCCATTGCGCTTCATCGAAGAACTGGTCTCCCGTCGTTTGTTGGGGGAATTTTGTGTCCCGGTCTGAGTAGCCCGCCAGGTCCAGTGGTAAACGTCGAACTCGGCGTGGCTTTACGAAGATAATCGCGCCTACTTCGCCGGTTTCATACTCCACACGTGCGGCCAGAAGGAAAGTTCGCTTTGCCTCCGCTGTAATGCTATCGGGCGTCCCGAAATGGGGTAGATAGTCTTTAAGATCCGCCACTCCGCGCAGAGAGCCGGGATGAATGAACTCGATCTTCGCGTTGTAATCTATTCGCGCCTTCCGAATTAAATTCTCAACGTCTCCAAACAGATAGTCGGGATCGGCACCGCAGTCCGCCGCTATGATGATCTCAGGGCGTCGTTTGAGTAGCGCGTAAATGCCCGTGTTGTCGAAATGGCCGCCGTCAGAGAGAAATAGCGGGGAAGCTGACAATCCAGGAAATTTCCCGAACCACTCCCGGAGAGTTGCAGAGTACTTCGACAACCAAGGCCTACCGTATACCCCGCTGTCTCGGCTCCACCAGAAGCCAAGCCGGACACCCGTGAGGAAGCTGAGCGCGGACAAGCCAAAGCGACTTTCGGATCCCATACCGGGCGCCACAGCGCCACCCGATATGGCGACCCACTGAGCAAGGCTGGTGTTGCCAAGAATTCCGTCGTCGTACGGCGCACGAGTTCCAATTTCGACTCCAAGAGAACTGACGGTGAGGTTTACGCCCTTCCGATCCGCGTTAAAATTACCCGTTCTATCGTCTACCGTCTGATTGATGCAGCAATTAATCAGGTGAATTGGGCCACCGTGATCGTAGGGCCGATAATCTCTGAGTGCGACATCATCACCCAATCTGAACTCGCCTACTTTCCCCACCTCCTCGGTGTTACTGCGGTCCGCCCTGTTCAGTGGAGAGGCTTCAAAGCGTCGACTACCTTCGTCCGTATCGTGATCGGGTGAGTTGCCTAAGGAGATATACGCGCGAGCTAAGCGCGACCGATAGAAGAAGTGCAGCGAGGAACGATTTACCTGCTCCGCATTGCGTCCGGTCAGCAGGATGTAGAACGAGAGCATTGCGGCCAGGGCCATCCAGCGACCTGCGGCGGTCCCCAGAAGATCCAATGGGTTCTGTACACAGATCGCAACGTTAGGGCAGATTGCCTCGTCGGCCGCGAGCGGGAAGAAGAAGACAAACCACTGCGCGGCTACCAACCACAGCAAGACGATAAGTGCCGTCAGCAGAAGGCCAAGGGCGTTCAAGAACTGCGTCAGTCGACCTTCTTGGCCTGGCTCCGCCAGATACTTCTGAATTTTCGGCATTCCCACTCGAAGGACCAAAACAAGCCCCGCGGTCAAACCGACACCGCTCGCGTACAAGTTGGCGGTAAACCATGTCAGCTTCGAAGCTGCCATCCACGTCAGCAGATCCATGACGCCGACTATCAGGATCAAAGCCGATACAGCAATTGCGCGGCTGAGCCAAACAGTTAGGCGAAGCCGAATATGCGCTGGCGCAAGCTCACGATCCAGAAGCCGTGATCGGAGCGCGTGCAAGCAGATAGATCCAAACCGATAAAGTGCATATCCAATTCCCCCTATTGGGGCAGAAAGCAGTACCGCTGCGAAGATGATCAAGGTCCAGTAACCCGGACCTCTGTCCGCCTTTTCGAGGGCACACCAATAGAGCAACATTGAGAGGCCAAACAGAACTGAACACCACGTAAGATCTCCGATCCATTGCTTCGTATCGTCCCTGGCGATCCAGTACGAAAAAAGCAGCGCCAATCCGGCAAACGTGATGAATGGCAAAAAAATCCACCATGGGTTCCCAAGAGCGGTTCCCAGGGCGAGCATGGGCTCGGATTGGAGCATCACCAAGTGTGGAAGGATTACCACGCAAGACAGAAGAAGTGCTAAGACTCCTACTTCTATGTGGGTAGCTAAAGCGCCTCGGAGATAGCTCGCGGCAGCCTGCAGCGCATCACCAAACCCGGCCGGGAGCAAGAAGCGCCCATTACAACGTAGCCACCAAAGAAACAGGCTCCTGTCGTTGGCTATACCTTGGCTGACCCGCGCCGCATTGGCCTTTTCGGAGAACAGGCGCCCGATGGCGCTGCCGATGTAGCCTCCGCCAGATACAGTCGAAAGATAGTCAAATCGCGCAAGTAGCCCGTTCCTCGCTAGGGCTCTGGAAAGACCCAAACAGAATGTTGCCGAGCGAATACCGCCCCCGGAGAATGCTAACGCCCACGGACGACCCTCAGGACTGATGTCGGCCTTCACTCTGCGTGCTCTGATCAAATCCTCTTCAGAGCCTGCATCCAGTCCAGAGCTACTATCCGTGCAGTTGGCCGTGCCCATACATAATCCCCGTAGACGATCGCCGGAATCTACTGCGCCTGCAAAAGCTGCGAATAGGCTTGAATAGATCCTGCTGGCTGACTCTTGAGAACGATTAATCCTTTAACGAAGTCAAGCATCAGCGGATTACTGAGATCGTTGTGTCCACCGATCAGATCTTTGCTGACCTTCGCTACCAAATAGGGCGACCGAGGTGCTGCCGAAGGTTCTCTATCGAGCCTGAGTGGCCCGAAGAGCAGGTTCCCGTGACTTCCATCGTCGTCGCGCCAACCCTGTAGAAGCTGCGCCGCGGAGGTCATTAACTCCGCCGGGGGTGCAGCCTTCGAGCGAGATTCGAGCTTCCGAATTGGCCTCAGCTCATGTGTGCGATAAGGCGCGAAGTGGCCCACCGCCTGCCGGTTTGCGAGCTTCTCGCTGATCGTCTGAAAAGCGCCGTCGCCCCGGTGTCGTGTATAAGACCGCTCCTTCTCGAAAAGCGTAGAAAACCATCTGCCCAGGGCAAAAAACTTGGATGTCGCGACATCAGCCTCTGACGTCAGAATCGCAAGCACGGGCAACTGTGCTTTTGGATAGAACTTGCGCTCATAGGCCATGTCGGAAAGCGTCGAGAACTTCATCGCCTCGAAAGCGGGATTCACTAGCACGGTCAGATCGCCAAATCCACGCACGCGACCCATCTGCAATGGTCCGCAGACTGAGTTCAGGAATCGCTCCTCCAAGATATGCGCAAGGGCTGAGTACACGATCGCGCCTCCGAAACTGTGTCCGACCACCACAAGCCGGCTGCGCTCCTCGTCTCGGGACTGATCGCACTCAGATTTTTCAGACGCGGCACTGCCTTTTTGGGAAGACAGAATCGCACGACGGAGATCCTTGATGCCCTCAAGACGCAAGAGGACCTCTGCGACACCGATCTCCCCGACCTGGTGTGCCGTGCTCTTTCGGTCCCAGAAGGTCAACTCCTCCAAGACTGGCAAGCTGACAGACGATCCACGCCAGCCTAGGTAAATTCCGACGACCTTTCGAGGGGGAGTTGCGGCGAAATTAGCGACTTCCCTCTCTGTCTTCGCGAGCTGAGAAAGCACCTCCTTGAAGGTCCCAATGTTCTGGTCTTCAGGATGCCCCTTCGCGTTGTGTTTCCAGCCATGCGCGAATACGACGATCAAGAAATCTGTGCTGCTAGCCTCCGCCGTCAAAGGATCAACTACTGCGTTTAACTGTCGACGGTCAAAAAGATGCCCCTGATCGTCAAACTCGATATATCCAATTCGGTAGCCGGCACCGTCTTCAACAGCTACGTCTTGTATTGGGCGGTCCGCACATGCTGATTCCGAGGCCCGCAGACAGGGATCTAGAGTTCCTCGATATGCAGTGAGTGGTGTGCACGCGGATGCGTGGACTGCAAAAAGCGATACGCAAATCTTGAGAAGTACGCTCGATCTCATTGTGAGCCCCCACCACAAAGTCAGATCGCGCCGGAGTAAGTACATCCCCCGATGTACCCGGGCTATCAACCACATCATTGCGCTTCTCGGGAGGTGGCGAAACCTGTCCATTCGGACAGTCGCCCATTAGCTTCCTATTACTCCCTCTGCATTGCCTCATCCACCGTCATGTCGGTCAGTCGCCTCCGCCCGGCAGGAACACCCATCCACAGCGCTCCCTGAATTCTTACGCGCTGGGCTTGGCGGACAAGAATGAGTTTTTCCCGCGACTTGAGCATCGCGGGTGTGCTTCCGTTTTGATGAACCAACGACCCACGAGGCGACGCGCCAGAGGATAGGGCCCTACTTTTCGCTGTCGGGTTCAGATACTCGATGCCCTTGCGGCCTTTATAGAATTTGGAGCGATTTGAATAGCCCGCGATGTACGCAGATGTGCTCGCTCATGTTGAGTCGGGCGTCGGGATTCAGGTATCGAAAAACGGACTGATTTGCTTGGCGCGGTACGTTCCCAATCACGCTAAAGTGAAACAGAATTTCTAGTACAAACTGTCCGTTCTCTTGAGTCATTTCTCCGCGCTTCACCGCGTCGGCGTAAAGCTTCAAGAAGACGTCGATCGGCATCGTCTGCTTTCTTAGGTTCGAGAACAGGTTCAGGATCTTCTTAATATCCGGAATGATCCCATGGATCTCGTCCTCTAGCTCGCTTCTCAAATAATTTGAGAAGGATTTGTCTTCGGATTGAACGATGCGTGATGTAATAGTTTGCTGTGCTTGTTCCAATGCTTTATCTGCACAGACTTGAAGATACCTGATGTAATCACGCGGCCGACTTTGTGTGCTGCGCGTGATGTACTCAAACGCTGGCATGGAACGTTGTTTTTGGGTTCCGTATCCAATCTCACCGCCGCTATACAATCGACTCCACGCTGCCCCAAACAAGGCCGGAGCGGCTGATGGGTCCGCCGCACGCGATATACGAAATGCGAGGAGGTTCTTAATCGAATCGCGATCCCAGGATAGATCAATTTTGTAGTCACTCCATTTTGTCTTGTCAGGATCCTGAAGCACGTCATAGATGTCATCCCGAAGGAATACCACGGGGTAGAGCTTGTGCTCCTTGAACTTTGACCGGACGTCTTGGACTGCTTTGAATAGACTCGTGAGGAGCTCCGTAAACTTTCTGTGCTTCTCGGGGCTAATTACGTCCTTATAGTCTTCATCAAGCTCGTCGAAGAGAATAATGTAAGTCTGGTTGCCCAGTTTCCCTCTGATGTAGGCCTCGAGAACCTCGACTTTTTCTCCGAGCTCTAGACGCGCTCCCTCTTGATGCTTCTTCTGACCCTGAAACGCTCCTCCGGTACCGAGGACCTTCACCTCGAACTTCACATCGGTCCACTTTTCAACGGCAGACGGAAGTGCGTTTGAGATATCGATGTTAAAGAGGCGCGCGAGTTCATTTCTGGATTGCACATCCACCGTTGGATTCGTCGATAGCAGTTTGCAAACGGTGGAGTAGATCAAGTACTTCCAAAGGGTGATGTACTGATTCGGAGCGGTGAACCCGTTGTCAGTTAACTCGTAGAGGCGATTGAAGGGAAAGTTCTTGAAGGTCAGCTTCTGAGCAAAATACCCTTGGCCAGATTTCGTCGCCAAGTGCTCGCATATTGCTGTCTTCCCAGTGCCTTTTCTCCCGATAACGTATGAGCGCTGGCCTTGCGCCAGTCGATCAATCGCGCGCGTGTGATAGAAGTAGCGCTCCGTATTTTCCAGCTTTGCCTCGAGTTTCCAGTTCGAAACTTCTACGAGCAGTGGGTTCTCGTTCATCGGCTTTCTCTTAATTCTTTTGATGAGTTAAATGATGAAGATCTACGCGTTTCTAGATGCGTGGATTCTAAAATTTGAGTTCGAGATCTGCGGGGGGCGGCGCTATTGCAGGACGCTCGATTTTCTACATCGGACGCCCGCAGCTCGACCAAAGACGATTGCGACCGCGAGTCGTCGCACCTCGCGCCACAACACTGAGTGCCTAAGCTTCTCGCGCACCCCGCTCTCCCCGCCCCTGTCCATCAGGACAGGTATGTATGGCGCGTTGGCCGCTTTACATTACGTCGTGACCCTGAAAATCGTGCGTCCTGGCGAGACGCACATCTAACTCGAAGGTGGCTGGCTATCTTGTCGAATTCTACCTCCGGAGACCGTTCACCCTACGCGCGCGATACGAAGCCTCTGCGACTCGACTGGCGGTTCGCCGCCATGGTGCCGACGTGTTTCAGAGAGAGGTCCCGGTGTTCGCAGTGAGGGGTCGGCGTCGGTCAGACGCTAGCGGTCGCGAATCGGCTCAAAGGCCGCGTCTCCGCTCATCGAAGACCATCTGAATAGGCCGCTTAAGCGAACAACCGAGTTGCGGACACGACAAATACTTGATTTCTATCTAATTCATATAGATAGGACGTTCATATCGTGTTTGGGGCCCGTGTCTCCGATTGCAAATGCATCGCCAACTGTCTAAGCTACAACTCAGGAGTTGTAATGATACCACCATTTGATCCTGTGACCGGTTACCTCCCACCTGGCGAACATGTCGCCACGTGGCCGGAAGTCGTTCAGCGATTTGGCGGAACCGCGAAGCGCAAACACCTCCTTTCAGGGCTGAGGCGCATGGCAATGAATCTGCATCAGGCGGGTTGCCAGTTCTTTCTACTGGATGGCAGCTTCGTCACCGACAAAGAAGAGCCCAGTGACTACGACGCTTGTTGTGACTTCAGCAACGTTGACGTGGCAATCATTGACGATCGATTTGCCGGGACCCGCTTAGCCATGAAGCTCGAGTACTTCGGCGAGCTTTTCGCAGAACAGAATCAAGCCATCTCCGGATACACCTTCAGAGAATTCTTCCAGACGGATCGAAACGGAGTTCCGAAGGGAGTCATCATTCTTAATCTAGGTACAGTCCAATGATTTCTACTGACCACCAACGCAGGATCAGCTTAGAGCGGCTTCAAAGCTTTCGAAGTGCGTTGCGATCAGTGGAATCCGCAGCAACGGATGAAAGTCCATTCTTAAAAAAAGTAAGGCTGCGATCACTTCAGTCTCAGATCGAGCAGATCGAGCTGGAGCTGCAGGAGTACGAAAACCTCAAGAGTGGATCGATCGATGAGTTGGAAGTAGACACTGTGAGCAGCATCCCGATCGCCCTCGTTAAGGCGCGCGTAAGGAGAGGTCTGTCGCAGTCCGCTCTCGCAGACAACATGGGTGTGAAAGCTCAGCAAGTTCAGAGATGGGAGTCGGAGCTTTACAAGAAAGCAAGCTTCGATACGCTCGCTGAAGTGGCAAGGGTCTTGGATGTAAAGCTATCTGGAAAGGTCTCACTTGCACGGCCAGTGGCAGTGAATGCAAACGACCTGAAGGGGCGCTTGAATGAGCTTGGCTTGCCGCAGGCTGTCATAGAGGAACGCATATTCCCCAGGGATTCAACGGCCGTCTCTTATGCGGAAGACTTGAACTCCAGGCTAGAGCTGCTGGTCGGGACAAATGCCGTTGGCGTTCTAGCGGGCCGTGCTCACCTGCCCGCACCGGCGATGCGCTTCAAGCTGCCATCGAGTGCGGCTCAAAATCGAACAAGAGCCTACTCTGCCTACGTCAAAGCGCTCGGGGAAATCGCGGCTAAGTGCGTATCAGCACCTATTGTGGAGCTGCCGAAGACCTCTTCGAGAATGCACGACTTTCTTTTTCACGGAGAGTATCCGTCGTTCCGCTCTGCGCTGATTCGCTGTTGGCAATCTGGCATACCAGTTCTCGCTCTCCAGGACTCCGTTGCGTTTCACGGCGCGTGCCTAAGGTCGAATGGGCGCTGCGTCATTGTCTTGAAGCAGAACTCTTCGAGTTCTTGGAGATGGCTCATTGACCTTCTCCACGAGCTCTATCACGCATCGCATGAGCCTCCTGGTGACTTCACGATAATTGAAAGTGACGAGACCTCCTCTGAGGCGAGGGAAAGTCAAGATGAAAAGCGGGCCACACGATTCGCAGTGCTGTGCGCGTCCAAGGGACGGGTCGATGAGCTAACTAGCGAGATCGCGAGCCGATCGGGTAATAACATCCGAAAAATGAAAGCAGCCACCGTCGCAGTATCGGAGCAGTCGAATGTTCCTGTTGGCCTTCTCGCCAACTTGATGGCACACCGGCTTGCAGAAAGCGGGCACGACTGGTGGGGCGCCGCTCAGAATCTGCAGCCGGAAGAGGAGTCTCCATGGAAGGTCGCCAGAGACATATTTGCAGAGTTGTCCGACATGTCCCTGCTCTCGAAGCATGAGCAGGCACTATTAATTCAGGCACTGGAGACCCGCCATGAACCGCTCAACAGCCAATGACGAAGAGGACGAAAATCTGGACACGCAGGCGCCGCCACTCAGGGTGAGGTGTACGGATTCGGACTGCGAAGAGGACCTTCATTGCTTCCTAAAGAAGCGTGGAATGAAGACGGAGCCGGGCACTTGTCGCAAGTGTGGCGCCAATTTGATCGACTGGGGGCGCGTTCATCAGCGAGATCGCTCGGACGTTCGGTTTACGTTCGACGCAATGCGCCTCGAGAAAATTCGCCACCACATGTGGCATGTGAGATTTGATCCCGTGGCGCTTGGCCATGCGAAGAAGCTGGGCCTAGATCAGCTTCTCGAGAAAGTGCTACCCCGACTTCGTACATCCGTCGGTAAACCGAAAGGGGCATGGGACGGCCGGCAGACGCCAATGGAAGGCAACACTATCTTCTACGCGCAGCATGCCACTGCGACGTGCTGCAGGAAGTGTTTGAGCTACTGGCACGGCATCCCAGACAATGTGACTCTTACGGCTGAGCAACTGCAGTACTGCGAGCACCTTGTGAAGGAGTATCTCGACCAGAGGCTCGAAGGCCAGATCCCGCGCGACCCGAATCCAGCGGCGCTCAATCTGCGAAAGAAGCCCGAAAGGCGCTAGACCATCCATGGCAGAAAGGCGTCGTATAGACACCCCTTCGATGCTTCAACGGCTGCGAAGTAAATGCCTCGATGCAGACCAGGGAGCATTGCTCATCACGGATCTGGGGCGCTCAGATCAGGCCAATGATCTTTCCGTCCCACCGAACTGTCGTGGCTTGGGACGAGTTCGTCATTTCCGAGCTTCTACCGATGGCATCTGGCCTACAAATCCTTTGCCCCGAATCCCGGCCGAACGGTGGCTCAGGAAGAAGCTTCCTGAGCCACTTCGCGTCCAGGTGTTTCAGATTGCAGGGTGCGCATGGAGATGTTGGTACTGCTACGTCCCCTATGCAGACCTCAGCGCTCGACAGAGCCGAGCGAGTTGGGTTACTGCTTCGCAACTCGTCGATGAGTACTTACAGCAGTCTGAACGGCCCGATGTGCTCGATCTTTCCGGTGGCTCACCAGACCTTGTGCCCGAATGGATCGGGTGGACGATGGACGCCCTTGATGGGTCTGGTCAGGGTGATTCTGTATTCCTCTGGTCCGATGACAATTTGAGTAGCGAACTGCTCCTTGAGCAGGGCCAACGGAAAACCTTGGAACGAATCGAGCGCTACTCGGGTTACGCACGTGTGTGCTGTATCAAAGGATTTGACGAGACGTCATTCGCATTTAACACCGGCGCCCGAGAGGAGGATTTTGACCGACAGCTAAGGATCCTCTCCGCGTATGCCGCAACTGCTCTGGACTTGTACTGCTACATCACCCTGACGTCGCTCTCCTCGAGCGACCTCGGTGGACGCATTCGCAGACTCATGGACCGGATTGAGGTGATGCGGACAGGCTTGCTGTCTCGCGTAGTGCCCCTACAGATCTCTAAGTTCGGCGCGATGACGTCTAGGGTCACCGCGGAGCGACGATTGGCTCTCGATTACCAGAGCGATGTTTTGGATGCATGGAAATCGGAGCTCGCGCGCAGGAGTGTTACCGCGATATGGGAGACCGCTAACGCGTGAACGATCTTCTGCACCAGCGACTCCGCTTGCGGATTGAGAAGTATCCGGATTTTGGCGACCTCTGCGCCAACATGGACGGCGCGTCGCCTCAGAACATCGTGAAGGCTCTTCTCTCTGCAGCGGCAGGCCCAGGGTCAACGGCCCGATCCGCCGAGCAAGTTCTTCATTCGATCAACACCCCAACCAAGGATTGCCGGCCAGTTTACGACCCTCGCCTTCCGCGGCCTCATCCGATCGAATTCGAATGGCGCTTCACCGATCCGACCAACGAAAGTTTGCTCGAAGCGGCGAATGGCGAACGACGGGCAGAAAGCATCTACTTTCTGGGCGCGCCGACAACGGCTCTATTTGCGGCTGATCACAGAGCGAGTGCGCAACTTATCGTTGCCGCGAGAGATGATGATGTTGTGGCCAACGCAGTTCTCGCCGCTGCCCCCCAGATCCAGCCGTACGCAGTGTGGAATACACGGAAGCTCGTGCAGGTTGATGCTGCTATCGTGGACCCGC
Source organism: Fontimonas sp. FW305-C-3 (assembly GCF_058783185.1). Lineage (NCBI taxonomy): Bacteria > Pseudomonadati > Pseudomonadota > Gammaproteobacteria > Nevskiales > Nevskiaceae > Fontimonas > Fontimonas sp. FW305-C-3. The sequence continues at coordinate 61,961 of NZ_JBYSYK010000002.1, forward strand.
CTTGGTATGACTCCATTGCTTTAGCAATGCTCACCCAAGCCATTTCCCTGGTGCGGCCTGGTGGGACTGTCTGCTGGGTTGGGCCCAATATTCTTACTGCTCCATCTGCGGCCCAATGGTTTTCCGACCTCAGACCCCACGCGCGTGCTTTCGGCTTGGTGGACGTCAGGCCACTTGACTTCGCCCCCAGATACGACACTCCGTTCTTCGAACGGAGGGCCTTGGTGGAACATGGGTTGACTAACGTAGATCCTCAGTGGCGGACGGGGACAGCTTGGATTGCTCAGCGCTGCGATTCTACGGTCTACCACTGGTTAGGGTCAGAAAAGCCGGCCCAGGCATTGTCGGAGTACGAGATTGACGGCAGCCGCATCCGTTTTATCCTTGACACAACGGCCCCGTCGCGTCGAGCCGTGCTCGCGCCATTCAACGTTCTGACATCGACCAGCAGTGCCGATCCTGCCAGAAAAGGCGGCACAATTTGGACGTCGGGAAACGCCGTTAGCAAGACCGTCGACCCGATATCCGTTTGGCAACGACGGAATACGGACTTTCTGCTGAGAAAACTGAAGCGAACGGCTCGGGATGAAGCCTCGGATTTTAAGAATCAGATGCGACCGAACCCGCTTCCTCAGGCACAAAGTTCGTGCAGTGATAGCACTCAAATAGTATCCTATTGACACGGTTCTTTCTCCGAATAATGGGCATTTTATGAGCAAGGTAATGGTGGCTTTCTCCGGGGCAATTGCATCGGGAAAGAGCACAATTTCCAAGGATGTCGCGTCGAAACTCGATTGGCCTCGGGTGAGTTTCGGAGATTACATCCGGAACTTTGCTACTCAGCAGAAAAAAGATCCGAACGACAGAAATCTACTTCAACGACTCGGACAGATGTTCGTCCAGTCAAATGTCCAATCTTTTGTCGAAAAAGTCCTCGCTCAAAAACCTGAGTGGCAAAATTGCCCCGGCATAGTGGTCGATGGCTTGCGGCATGCCGAAGTGCGATTCGTGATGCAGCAGATTGCGAGGAATGCGAATTTCTCGTTCAAGCACGTTCATATAAATCTAGACGACGACTTGCGCGCGAATCGTGCATCGAGTCGCCCGGACCCGATTGAGCCTGCAATGCTCGCAAAGTACGATTCCGACCTCACTGAAGCGCAGCTCGCGAAGGTGATCCCCGCTTACGCAGACGTGATTCTCGATGGCTTCCTCCCGGCCGAACTGCTTGTAGATCTGGCTATCGAGAAGCTTGAACTTAAGCGCGATCAAGCCATCGTCGTGGAAGGGTAGGATTGCGCGCATACGGGGTCTTTGAGGGCGGCGGCGCCAAAGGTTACGCACATATTGGTGCTCTAAAGGCCGCTGAGTCCCGGGGAATCGAGTTCGAGGCAGTAGCCGGTACCTCAGCTGGCGCAATCGTTTCGGCGTTTATCGCCGCTGGATTCACAAGCGAAGAGCTGTTCCATATTGACGAATCTGGGAGTCGGAGCGGCGCCTTCGCGATTGATGCGTTTGAGCTCTTAGATCCAGGTCACTGGGACCAGTGGCGCAAACTTAGCGAATCCCTGAAAGAACCACGGAAGCGAAAGTTCGGCGCGCTGCTTCTGTCAATCGGTATAAGTGCCCTCGTTCTGAGAGTCGGAATTGCTAACAGAGCGATGGTAAACCGGTTCCTCAAAAGTTTTGGGAACACGTCTACAGACTTACTCAAAAAGTTCGTGGATGACCAACTCCGAGCGAAGCTGGGGCTACCCTCAGATTGCCGGGCGAGATTTCGAGACCTGAAGATTCCGCTTCGCGTTGTAGCAAGCAATATCGCTACCGGAAAAATGCAGATTCTCTCGAACGCGGAGTATCCCGAGATGTATGTTAGCGATGCAGTTGCCGCATCTGCTTGCTATCCAATCTTTTTCCAGCCAGTTCAGATTAATGGCCATCCTCATGTGGACGGGGGGATCGTATCAAACCATCCCGCCTGGGCCTTCGATGATCTGCGTGAACGCAGCGCTCGCCAAATTTCGACGATCGGGTTCAGATTCAACGAGGAAAGATCCGCCTCCCCTGTCTCGATCTTAGGGCTCGGAACTTACCTATCCCAGCTTCTTAAGACAGCTCTATTCGGAGCCGCCGCGCTAGAGATACGTGAGGTGCGGAACTACTACTTGTGCGGCATCGTTCCAGGAATCGACACCTTGGACTTTAACCAGCTTCACGACCTGGCACCGTCGATAGTTGAACGGGGCCGCGCAGGCGCAGATGAGTTTATTGTAAGAAATATCGGTCTTCGCGACCCGGACTTTATGGCTCGGGTCCTATCCGCAATCGGCTCGGAGTTTCGTCGCAAGCTCGGTGTTCCCTCGATTCGGTCATACATTGTCGACAAGTACAGCGACTCGCTATACCGGGTGCTCTACTCCTACGGAATGACGCTCGAGATCGAGCAGCGCACGTTAATCCACAAAGATGTTCCAGGCTTGGTTAGTGCATTTATTGAGAGAGAGCCTGTTCACATCGATGTAGAGAAGATGCCTCAGACCGAGAGGGAACGTAACGGCGTCATCGCGTCCGCCGGCGGATCGGTCTACGTAATACCAGTCTTCAAGTCGTTTTCAGAGTGGGCAAAAGAGCCGAGGCAGAGAGGCGAGCCTATGGCCGCGCTCGTGCTTGCCTCCAATGAGCCCTTTAAGAAGTTCCTCTTATCCGAAGAGATCGAGGACTATTGTGCATCTGTGAGCGGGTTTGTTGCCGAGCATTTGTCCTCTTCGGCCGATAAGGCGTATCCCAAAGTTGCACCTGAAAAACATGCCGGCTGGGAGCCCGTCGCGGGGAAGAACTACATCACGAAGTCGGGCCGGAAGCAGCGGCGAAATATGGGGAGGGATGCCGAACTGGTATCTCTTAGTGCTCTCATCGGGCGAGCTACCAGGTCCGCCACGCCCAGCGTGTAGCTCCACACGTTCTGCCTCGCCCTGCCCCAGCTTCTAGACGAAACAGCAGGAATCGAAGTCAACTTCCGCCCTCCCCCGTTTGTCGTACACAGTGAAAGCTACAGATGTGCCTCGCTGAATGTGACTGACTTGGAACCCATGCTGAGAACACTTACGTCACCCGCTCGAGCCGTCGAACCATTCGGAGCAAGATGAAAAATGAGTGCTGAGGACGAAGTCGAACACTTGAAGCGCGAGCTTCAAGAAAAAGAGGCAAAACGTCGCTCTGAGATACTCAGGTTAGCGGCCGCGACGCTTCTGACGGGAATTGTAGGGCTCTTCTTCGCATTGTCGCAGTTATTCAACCTAACCAAAGTGGAGTTCAAAAAACCTCCGCTGACTGCGACACAAGCCGCCGCGGTTCAAACTGAAGTCAATAATCTCAAACTTCAAGTAGCCGACCTGGAGAAGCTGCGTGTGCAGCTCTCGGCACCCAACGATGACGCCCCTATTGCGATTGAACACCAACGCTTGTCGTCGGGATTGGCGGCGGTCGACGAGCGGCTTCAGAGGATCGAAGCCGCGATCGTTGACAGCCCGGAGAGAGCGCTTTCAATCCCCCTCCTTCGAAAAGACATTGACGAGTCAATGAAGCGGCAAGAGGAGTACCGCGCCTCAATTCGATCGGATATCGATCGGCTCTATGAACAGCAGAAATGGATGCTGGGCGGGATTGGAACGGCTCTTCTGGCCATCATCGGTGGCGCACTCACCGCGATCTTTCGCTTCCTTCCAAAACCGAAGGGCGACGACGCCCAGTGATCGCACCCGGGTCCTGAAATTGGGCTGCCTCTCGCATAGCAAACCGCGCGGATAATGCCGGTGCGTGCAGTGCTGATTGATTTTCACGGCTGGGGGCTGCACCCATTCTGAGCGATGTTCACAGCCCCCCCCCTTAGAGGACGAGCACGAGGTGCTTTTGATCGATCGACTGGCGGAGTACGTCCAATTTATCACCCTGACTAGCGCGCCCAGTCAAAGGCAGCCCATCAGGGGTCTGTATTCTTGCGTCCGGCATTCACGAGGTTGCGAAGTATTCGATTTAGCTGCTAAGTCTGAGGCTCAAGGCAGTCGATACCCACCGCAATAACAGAGGCAATCCTGATGAGTTTGTTGAGCGATAAATCCATTCGTGAGCGAATGGAAAAGGGGCAGTTGATACTAGGCGGAAACCAGAAGAACGCAAAACACTGCGCGTACGAATTCAAAGCTGCTCGCGTCACCTTCGGGGGAATTGGCGATAACAAAGTTAGTGTTAACGTCGAAGACCTAACCGTGCCGGGCAACGCCGCTGTTATTGCTCCAAGCGCGGTGGCTTGGATAAGAAGCGCTGAGCGCGTTAGAGTTCCTGCAGATTACGTAGGGATTTGGATTCAGACTAACTCCCTCTCCCGTCAGGGCTTGTTGCTGCTCAATTCAACTCTGGTTGAACCCGGATATGAGGGATATTTGAGCGCTCATGTTGTCAACCTCAGTTCGCAAGCCGTTTCGATAAGCGCGGATATCACCATCGCGAAGTTAATCTTCGCTGGTCTCGACATGCCAGCAAAGGAACGTATCGAGTCGTCTAAATATGACAACTACGACTCGAGGATCAGCGAGTTAGCCTGCAAGGCCAACCGCTCGTTTCTGCGTATCGATGAACTAATCCCCGAATTGAACACCAAGCTCAATTCAGCTAAAGCCGCCGTCGACAAATTTGACGCCGAATCAAAGGATATCGCCGCGGAGGCGAAGAGCAAGGTCGCGTCTGCAGTTCAGGCCGAGGTGGATAAAATCTTAGCGGACGCGAAAAGCACTCTGTCCGCAGGCAAGCAAGCGTTTTTCTTGCAAGCTTTTTACGGCTACGCAGTGGGCGCAGCACTCGCCTTCGCTGGGCTCTACTTTGCTTGGCCGCTCTTAAAAGAGCGAGATGCCATCACCGATGAAAGAGTTTTGGAGATGATTGAAAAGGCAAATGCCAAGTTAATCATCGATAGGTATGGAAAAGACATCCCAACCAATCCTCCAATAGATGTGGATAGCACGACGATACCGCCTCAAGAGAAAACTCCGGTAGCGCCAGCCGCCCCGAGTCAGCCGGTTGAAAGCGGCCCGACTCAGTAGGTGCGAGTTTGGATAGTCATCCGAGAAAATCGATGTACGATCCAGCGGCGGGATACGATCTCGCAGCCGACTTTTACGACGACTGGCCGTGGCAGGAATTTTGGCGCGCGAACGAGGCGCCTCTCATTAAGGGAGTACTGAAGAAGATCGAAGGCCGTCAAACGGCGCTTGATCTCGGCTGTGGCACCGGTGCCTACCTACCAAGTTTGGCGCAGAAGTTCGCACGTGTGATCGGCGTTGATCCATCCAGCCGCATGCTTCGAATTGCTCAACGCCTGGCGCCACACGCTATAGACTTGGTTCGTGGCTACAGTAGATCGTTGCCGCTCGCCGCTGAGGCGATTGACGTCTGCCTTTCAGCTCGATCCCTTAGCCATGAGAGCGCTCAAGAATCGGCAATACGGGAGGTGGCGCGCGTACTCAAGGCGGGAGGCCTGTGGATCATTAGTGACGTCCACGCTCAACACAGGTACATCAGGACAACGATTCCCGTGCTCGATGAGAGTGTCGAGATCGAAACCCACAAAATCGAACCCAAAGATTTTCTGGAGGTCGCAACGTCGAACGGAGATTTCAGGCTCGAAAGCCTGCGTACTTTTGGCCCGAAAGAACTAACTTGGGTGCCCATCAGAGACGCAGAGTTTCAAGTTAACTTCAAAACCCTCTCTGAGCCGGTGTTCTTCATGATGGTTCTTCGCCGAGATAGAGGCGAGTAATCTCTGGTGACATATGCGAGATCACAAACCGAGTCCGAGTTTCAATCGAAATCGAAGCGGAGGAGGACATACTGGGGACTGCCTTGATCGCGACGCCCAACGCTCGATAGAGAATTTCGCAGATGGCACCAGTGGCATCCGCAAGTCTTTTGTCGTGATACCTGACTGGGTCTCCATCGTCGTCATCTGGTCGCCCCGAAAAGACGAACGCTTGGCTGAATCTGTAGCTCCCGCAGATGTCGATCAACGAATCCGTCGGCACATTGTCGATCAGTGCAAACGCGAGTACGTCCACAAGCGATCGGTCGAAGACCGTCAGCTTTCTGCGATCTGATTTTTCTGCTTGCTGCCGATTCATCGCAAAAATCTGCTCGACCGCTTCGGTCGGATTAATGCTTAGCTCTTCCCTGCCTTTCGGCAGCTTTAACGTGTTCTCAATGTAAATGCGCGCCTGCTCTGGTCGCGTCTCGAGGCCCCTCGCGGATAGCCGCGAAAGCACAGACGACTTCCCAGCCGCCGGAGCCCCGGTTAACACCACCCAGTTCGTCCGATCGTCCTGCGACGCAGGAAGGCCACTCAGCCGCTCCGCCAGCACGGAGACCCCCGCCCTCTGCGTTGCGGTAAGCACCGTGGAATTCAAAAGGGTAGCGGGGTCGTCCATCAGCTCTTTCTTATCCCCCTAAACGAAGGGCGCTGTAAGTTGTTTCGCCTTGAAATTCATGCCCAGCGCGAGGGGTTTACTCTGGCGAATGAGCATCAGTTTAGCAATCTGATGACGGCTCCGGGGATCCTGGATCATGTCACTGGTATCGCGAACTCAGTATCATCAAAGTCGGTGGGAACAACACCGTTAGGCGCCGGCTCTAGGTCCAGTTCCGGAGCCAACACTTCCCCGTTCAAAACGTACCGTCGCGGCTCAGAGCGCAACTCACCCGATCCATTTTCAATGCTTGGCGCTGAGTCGCTGGCTTTACGCGCCGCGTGAGCCGCAAACAACCCGTCCTCGTTGATCACCTCATGTCCTTTCGCCTTCGCTGAGGCCTTTGCCAGCTCTAGTTCCAATCGGCTAATTCGTGGGCGCCCTCGACGCGCGAAAGGCACCTCGATGTATTCGTCGGTTCTGGGATCGAGGAGCCAAATCGGGCTGATATGGCGGCAATCGCGCTTAATAACGTACATACCGTTACTGCCGGGCTTGATACTCTTCACGCCGACGAATGAGGACAAGTCCCCGCAGTGGTAGGCGATCCCGTCAAGTTGGATTCCGTAGTGATGTACCGATCGCTCGAACGCGGGCAGGAAGTCGCGGACGATGTGATTGAAGCCGAAGAGTCGAGGAGGTGGGCCCGCCATACAGTCCCCGCCACCTTCAATTGCCGCCTGCCAAGCTGCCAGGGGACTGCGATTGCGCAGATCATCCCGGGGACGGGCGCCGTGCACACAAATGGCCCAATGAGCGAACGCGCGGTCTACTAAGTCTACTAAGACGCCCTCACAGACCGTTGCGCGCGGTCGTGTCGCGTCGGAGTTAACTTGCCTCTCGAGCTCTGCGAGAATCTCTTCCAGCGGAGCAATGAGGCGATCGACATGCAAACCATATTCAGGATACTTTGTCGCACTCCAATGGAATCTCAGTTGGTGCCGAGCGCAGCCATGCTGGATAGAAGCCCCGCAGAACTCTCCTGAATTACTGGCATGGATAGTCCCGGGTTTTGACCATATCGGGTACTCCTGATGCACGCCAACTTGAAGGAGGTAGTCCTCCTTCGGGCAGATGGCGTGCGCCAATGCGTAGGCGATCGAAGTGGCGCTGGGAGCATGCAGGGCGATGTACCAACCCGCGAAGACCCTGGTGCCAACATCGATGACCACGGTTGCCCACAACTGTGTGATCCCTTCAGCTTCTGATGTCCTCAGAGAGATTGGAATGTGATCGATTTGCCATTGGTCCAATGGCAATCCGCATTCCGTACCCTCTACACAGGGGAGTGAGCCTGCCACGCCGCCCGGGCGCTCTTTGCGGCCCGTGCTCGAATGCAATCGGGAGAGTTGCGCCGGCCTTCCGCCTTGCCCTCTCGGAAATGGCGCGAGCCCTCCAACTTGTCCCCCGAACCGGTCGAGATTCGCCATCCATCGATAGATTGTGGCCACACTTACGGACGACGCCTTTGCTAATGCGGACACTTCGCTGCGGGTAGTTGGACTGGTAAGTAGCGGGGCAACTATTTCCCTCCTCCGCTCTGCCTCCCGCAACCGCTTTGCGGAAATGCTCTCTCTAGGAGGCTGGCATTCTCTGGCTCCAACACGTACCACAGCAGAGACAGGAAGCGACTGCTCCTCCCCTGACAGAAGTTCAGATGCGATCACGGCATCAGGCCCTTTCCAGGACCTAACAGTCCAGATGCGCCTATCGTAGGAAACAGTTGCTCCAACTGAGATTGGAAGGAGCTCAATTCGCATCAGTTGGCTATCACGGAGATGGTGGTGCCCGCACAGATCAGCGTATCAGTTGAAAAGCCGATCCTCCCTCCGGCCAACGCGGCCCAGATGATTCTTCGTAGGTCTTCCTGGCTGCGGTGACCGGCACTACTCTGAAAGAACTGCCCAATTTGAACCGATCCGGACTTCGCCAGAGACGATTTCAACCACTGGATCTCAAGATCGTTGGCTTCGTAGAAGCGATTCCGATCAAGCTGTCGCGCCAGTCTCAGCCTTTGCGGGGATATTTGGCGGCTTTGGAAGACGGTGAATCGCCAACCTCTCAACTGCGCGTATCGAGACGCTGCACGGAATCTGACCGAGTAGTCGGCTCCGGCCCCAGCGGCGAAACCTGAAGGCTTGATGTCACAAAGAATCGCCGAGCGGCCGATTGTTTCTCGGTGTTCAATAAGGAAATTGGGCGAATAGCGCTGCCTACTGCCGTCAGGATGCTCGTACCAGATCGTGACCGGCCGAAGCACTATCCGGACTATATCGGGGTCATATTGCCAAACCAGCAGCCAATCCCTTTCGTCCTGAATTTCCGGCTGGGCAGGAACGGCGCGGCCTCGTGCGCCGTTCTCCGCGTCGCTTTGCGCGCCAGAAATGAGCTTAAGCCGCGCCATCTCGTCCAAAAACAACGCACGGTGGAGGGTGATTCGCTGCCCGTCGGAATCCGAACGGGTCACAAGAGCGCTCGATTCCGTCCCTGTAAATCATGAACATCCAATTGCGCCCTCGCCCGCTTCGCGAGACTTTTCCAAGGCAGAATCCAGCAGTTCCGGGGACAGATTTAGATGTCACTATTCCGCTAGGCGTTGATATGAGACGACTTTTCATCGGAGGACATAAACCTCTGCTTACCGACATAAGTCGACCCCAGCCGTGACCATATATGCCCGGTCCTGCCCATGCGCTCAGAATCAGGCCCTGATCAGACACAGCCTGCGTCCGGCACTTTCCAACCACGCAACCGCTCCTGGCATCGTCAACCCGCACAAACAATGAAAGCCATAGAAATCGCTCGCCCCGGCAAGCCGGAAGTTCTCACGCCTTGCGAGCGCGAGATGCCGGTTCCAAAAAACGGCCAGGTATTGATCCGCGTCGCCGCCGCCGGCGTGAATCGTCCGGATGTCCTGCAGCGCGCCGGGCTGTATCGCGCGCCGCCGGGCGCCAGTGACTTACCGGGTCTCGAGATTGCCGGGACCATTGTCGACGGAGATACCGGCGGCTCGGGCTTTGCGATCGGCGATTCGGTGTGCGCGCTGGTTGAAGGCGGCGGCTACGCCGAGTTCTGCGTTGCCGAGGTCGCCCAGTGCTTGCCGATTCCCCGTGGCTGGTCCCTGCTGGAGGCTGCTTCGCTCCCGGAGACGGCCTTCACGGTCTGGAGCAATGTCATTGATCGAGCCCGGCTGGCGTCTGGCGAGTCGGTCCTCGTGCAAGGCGGCAGCAGCGGCATCGGTGTGACGGCCATCCAGATGCTCAGTGCAATGGGACATCGGGTTTTTGCCACGGCAGGCACCGAGGAAAAGCGCCTGGCCTGCGAGGCGCTGGGCGCCGAACGGGCGATCAATTACCGCGGGCAGGATTTTGCCGAAGTGATCAAGTCGCTGACGGCGGGTCGCGGCGTCGACGTGATTTTGGACATGGTCGGCGGTGACTACGTCGCCCGCGAAATCTCCTGCCTGGCGGACGACGGTCGTCTGGTCTTCATCGGCCTTCTTGGCGGCAGCACTGCTCAGGTGCCGCTTGCGCAGATTCTTCTGCGCCGTTTGACCTTGACCGGATCGACGTTGAGACCGCGCACCTCGGCTTACAAAGCGGCGGTGGCGGCCGCCCTTCGCGAACGGTTCTGGCCGTTGATTGAAGGCGGAAAAGTGCGCCCCGTGATCCATCAGACATTTCCTTTATCTGAAGCGGCATCCGCGCACAGCTTGATGGAGAGCGGATCTCACATCGGAAAAATAATGCTGGTGCCGTGATTCGCATCGACGATGCGGAGGGCCGTTGCCTTGATCTTGCCGGGAAGCCTTGAGTAACAATGAAGATGAAGTTGTATCCATATCATCATGACTTTAAAAGACAATATTGATCCTATTGTCCGGATCTGAGCCTATTCGGCCGGCATCCCATGTTCAGCGTCATGTCAGTCTTTATGCGGCAGCCTGCGGTTCCCCCCTCAGATGCGGAATGCCACCCATGAGCCGCTGCAGCCACTGCGACAACCTCGAAATGAGCCCCCTTCGTCCGATTGCTCCGGCATCGTTTGAACGGAGTTTCGCGAGCGACATCTCTTCGGGCTTTGTCCGGGCTACGTACAAATGCGGCACCTGCGGGACGTTCTGGCGCTGGTGTGCACCGGATGGCTGGGAACGCGCATTTGGCGCCGAGGAAATGGCGCCGCCGCCGCGGGTTTCCGCAGTCACCCGCGTGCGGCTTTAAACCCGCGCGCTTCGCAGGTCTGGCCGGCAACGGAAATCCTGAGACTTCCGTTGCCGGCACCAGAGAGACCGCGGCACGCGGTTCTCCAATCAGATGCCGCTCCGTGCCGGCAGCACGGGGGCATCTGACACGTTCAGAACGGTCAGCTGACGGATCAGTCCTTCGCGCAGTTGCCAGGTCATGACCTGGCCGACGGTCAGGCCGATGAGCGCGGCGCCGATGGGGCTGATGATCGAGACTCGCTGCGTTGCCGGGTCAACGTCCTCCGGCAGTACGAGCTGGATCGTGCGGATGCTGCCGCTCGCCATATCCTGATAGGTGATCCAGCTGCCGATCGTCACGGCGGTGCTTGGCATTGCCTCGGGCGACACGACCTCCGCGCGCTCCAGTTCGGCCAGCAATTGCTCGGCAACCTCGGGCTCATCGCGCATCGCCGCGAGCGCCACGCCTCGGAGGCGATCGGCCGCGGCGGATGCCAGCACCAGTGGCGGCAACGAATCGGAAGCTGAAGGTGAAGCTTTGGTGTGAATCATTGGATGTTCTCTCTTGGCACTGCGGAGCAGAATCCGTCGCGCAGGCGAATGGCTGCCGGATTGCCGGCAGAAATTGGTTGGCAGCGGTGAATGCAAAGACGCAAAGCCAACGCGACTGATCAGTCGCGGCGGCGTGTGGGTCTATGCGGGTCCCTGGACTTGGGAAATCGGGGCGCGAGTGCGCGCCCAAGTCCAGGGCTCAGGATCGTGCGAGATTGGTACCTGCGTGAAGCAGATGCCGATGGAATGTGGAAATCCTGCGCATGGACCCATGGTCGGCCGGCACCGACGCAATGTCAACGCGCAAACCTATTTTCGATTGCGCCCCAGCTTGTCGTGGCTGCTCACCCAGTCGCCGGCGAGCACGGCGCTGGCGAGAGAGGTTTCACCCGCGAGCACGACGGCAGCGCAGATCTCGGCGAACTTGTCCGCCTTCCCTGCTCCGTAACAGCCGAGCAGTTCGAGGCATTCGCGCTGGGTCGGCAGGCCGGTTCCTCCGCCGTAGGTGGCGACGATCAGCGCCGGCAGCGTCACGCTCCAGTAGTAGTCGCCGTTGTCGCGCAGATCGACGTACGACATGCCAGCGTGCGACTCCGCCACGTTGGCGGCGTCCTGTCCGGTGGCAATGAACATTGCCGCCAGGCCATTGGCCGCATGCGCGCCGCTGAATGCCGCGCCGCTCATGAATGCGCCGACCATGCTGATCTGCCGTGCCTTGAACAGGCTCTTGGTGTCGATGCCCATCAGCCGGCGGCAGACCTCGTCCTTGATCACGGCTTCAGCGACTACCCGCTTTCCCCCCGTCAGCAATGTATTGGCTTGCGAGTGCTTCTTGTCGGTGTCGAGATTGGCCGCGAGGATGTAGCGGAAAGCGCCCTGCGGCTTGTAGTGGGCCATGATCCATTCGCAGGCCGCGTACGTGGCCTTGCCGACCATGTTCTGGCCTGCCGCGTCGCCGGTCGTGTAGTTGCAGCGCAAGTAGCGGAAGTTGGCGGCCGCGAAGTGTTCGATGCTGACGAGCTTGCCGACACTCGTTGTGGTTTCCGCGGCTGCCTTGATGGCGGCGTAGTTCTCGTCAACCCACAGGCCGAACTCGCGGGCGGCCTTGGCGTCTTCGCAGATGAAGACCGGAGCGCGCTGCATCTTGTGCTCGACCACCGTCACCTTGACGCCGCCGCACTCGGTCAGCAGGCGCATGCCGCGGCTGTAGCTCGCCACCAAGGTGCCTTCCGTGGTCGCCAGCGGCGCGTAGAACATGCCCTGCGCGTGCTCGCCGTTGATCAGCAGCGGGCCGGCCAATCCGATCGGCACCTGCGCAACGCCGGTGAAGTTCTCGATGTTGCCCGGCAGCACGGACGGATCGAACGAATACGAGCCGACATGCTTGAGGTCCGTGCCCGTCTGCTGCTTGATGAAATCACGCCGCGTCTGCGCGGCCTCGTTGGTGTAGTCGTTCTCCTTGTTGCGAGGAACGGAGATGCGCTGTGTCATGGCTGGATTCTCGGACGAATGGGCTGCAAGGTTTCTGCGCGTTCGGCCGCAAACTGTCAAGCGACCGCCATCTTCGCTATGGTGCCGACATCGCGGCACCGCGGTCCCCGGATTCTTCCAGGCATTCCCAGCGACTTAACTCAAGGACGAAAGCACAGTGATCACCATCTACCATCTCGGTGTCTCGCAATCCGATCGCATTGTCTGGCTGATGGAGGAGCTGGGCCTGCCGTACAAGCTGGAGTGGTACGACCGTGCCCCGGATCGCCTCGCGCCGCCGGAGTACGTTGCGCTGCATCCGGCCGCGATGGCGCCGGTCATCCGCGACGGCGATCTGGTGCTGGCGGAGTCGACCGCCATCGTGCAGTACGTGGCGCACAAGCACGGCGGCGGCCGCCTGACCGTGGCGCCCAATACGCCGCATTACGCGGACTACCTGTACTGGCTGCAGTTCAACAACAACGTGCTGTCGGGATTCTTCGTCAAGTCCGCGCTGAAGGCCGCGGGCGGTCATGACGGCGGCATCATCGGCAAGATTGCCCAGCGGCGTTCCGATGGATTGTTTGCGCAGATGGATCGACACCTGGCGACCAACGCCTATCTCGCCGGCGACGAATTCACCCTGGCCGATCTGATGTCGGGATTCGCGGTGACGACGCTGCCAGCAGTTAGCGGCCAGAGTCTCGATGGCCTGCCGAACATTCAGCGTTACGTGCAGAAGCTGACTCAGCGGCCCGCCTGGCAGAAGGCCATGGCCCTTGCTGGGCCACAGGCCAAGCGGCCCTAGAGCGTCGAAACGAAATCCACGATGGCCGCAGCCACCTCGCCCGCGGCCTGGCGATTCGTCACCAGACTGATGTGCTGGTAGGGCAAGCGTAACCAGCGACCGGCCGCGCTGCGTGCGGCTTGCCGCTGGTGCAATTCGTAGACCGTGTCCCAGTACTTTCGCGTCTTCTCCTCGTCGAGCAGCAGCTTCTGCAGCCAGGTCGCTTCGGCCTGCTGATGAGTGCCGCTGATCACCAGACGCGGGCATTGCTGTCCGCGCGGTGAAGCTTCGATGGCACGACGGATGTCCTCGAGCGGCCGGATCTCGGCGATGGCGCCGTTCAGCGAGCGCGCCAGCCACCAGCGACTGCGCTTGACCCTTTGGAAGATTTCCGCCGGCAGTTCTTTCGGCGCGTCGAGGAACAGCGGCCGATCGATGCCGAGCAACGCGCACAGCTGCATCACGCGTGCCAGTGCCGGCAGGCTGCGCATCGGCGGATCGGTGAGTTCGTGATTGAACTCCGGTGTCGGATCGATCTGCACGATCGCCTTCACGCGCTCCGGCAACTGTGCGGCATGCAGCGCCGCGATCAGGCCGCCGTAGGAATGTCCGACGATGATCAGGGGCTGATGCACGCCGACAGCGAACAGCAGCGCGGCGAGCTGCTGCGAGCAGCCCGCCGCCGTCGGCGCCACGCCGCGGGTGCTGTCGCCGATGCCGGCACGGTCGTACGACAGCACGCGCAGCTTCGAAGCCAGCGCTTCCTCAAGCCATAACGCGTACGGATACGAACCGCTCCAGCCATTCTCGATGACGACCGCATACTCCGCCGTGGCCGGGCCGGCGAGCCGATAGCTGAGCACAGCACCATCAACAGCCGCACTGCCCTCCTGCCCGGCCGACCGGTACCGGCTGTAGCTCCACGACGTGAGTGGCTTGTCGCTCATGAGTTGAAGAGGTATTCCAGCTCCAGGCCCAGGGTTCTCGGTGTGATGACGAAGTCGCGGCGATACGGCTCGCCGCCGGTCGCCCTTGCGTAAGGTTGCACGGCGGTGATGCCACGCTCGTCGGTGAGATTCCTGCCGAACAGCGTCACGCCGATACTGCCCAATTTCACGCCGGCGCGCAGGTCGAACTGGTTGTAGCCGCCCTTGCTGATGTTGCTGTACGACAGGCTGCTGGGCGACGTGCCTTCATAGCGGTGGACCAGCGTCACGATGGGCGCGAGGTCCGCGATGAACCAGCGGCCGGTGACGGCATTGCTGATCGTCCATTCCGGCGCGCCGGGCAGCTGGTCGCCGGGTTCGACCGGCGGGCGGCCGTTCTGCGGATCGTAGGCATTGTGCAGGCTGGCCTTGTTCCAGGTGATTGCTGAGCGCAGCGTCAGGAAGTCCGCGGGTCGCGCGGCCAGGCTGGTCTCCACGCCATAGATGCGCGCGTCGCCGATGTTGTCCAGATACTTGAACAAGCCCAGGCGATCCTGCACCTGCAAGGGAATGTTCTCCCAATCGATATAGAAGCCGGTCATGTCGAGCACCAGCGCGCCCTCCAGCCAGCTGGTCTTCGCGCCGAGTTCGTAGTTGTTGACCTTGTCGGCGCCGTAGGTGGTTTCGGTCGGCGCGACCGGAGTGTCCGGTACGAGGTTGATGCCGCCCAGACGATAGCCGCGCGAGTACAGACCGTAGACCATCGCGCTGCGGCCGAACGAGTACGACAGCGACACGCGCGGATTGAAGCCGCTGGCGTCGGTCTTGCTGCTCTCGCTGAAGTTCAGGCTGCCGGTCGGCGCATACAGCACGCCTTCGCCATTGATGTCGGCGTCGACCGTGTTGCGATAGTAGCGGCCACCCGCTGCGAGCTTGAGCGCAGGCGTGATATGCCAATTGGCGTCGACAAACGCGGCGGCCTCCGGCGCGGTGAGATCGGCCTGCAGGCTGATGACCTTTGTCACACCCAGTACATCCGGCACCGGCAGGCCCAGGCTGCCGAGCAGGCCGGCGGCGACGTCGCGGCCCAGCGCGGCCAGATCGATATCGATCTGCGTATCGAGCGTTTCGTCGCGATCCGCGTACGACAGGCCCGCAAGGAAGTCGAAGCGCTCACCGGCCGGTGAAGCAAAGCGCAGTTCGGCGCTGTAGCCGTCGACGCCCTGTGTCTGCACGCCCGGAACTGGCACGCCGAGCGCCTGGATGCCGAGGAATGCCGATTGATCGCTGATGAAGTAGTTGTCCTTGCTCTGATAGCCGCCGATCAGCGACCAGGCGCCGTAGCCGGCGTCGTACTCATAGCGCAGCGAGCCGATGTCGATCTCGTTGCTCGCGCCTTCGGGAATCAAGGTGTTCTTGCGCAGATCGCCGCTGTCGTCGATGAAGGCGGTGTCGTCGATCTCGGCTTTCTGGTGCAGGCCGGTGAGTCGCAGCGTGGACGTCGACGTCGGGGTCCAGCCGAGAATCGCGCGGCCACCACCAACGGATGCCGCGTTGGCACCGTCGATGCCGGTGCCGACGTTATCGACCCAACCCGGGATATCGCTGTAGTAGCCGACGAGGCGCAGCGCCAGCTCGTCGTCGACGATCGGCAGGTTCGCCATCAACTTGCCGCTGTAACCCATGTCGGCGTTGTCGGTCTTGCTGCCGCTGGCCTGCGCCGAGAAGGAGAACGCGGACGGATCCGGCGATTGCGGAATGTAGTTGATCGCACCGCCCAGCGAGGACGAACCGAACAAGGCGCCCTGCGGCCCGCGCAGGATCTCGATGCGCTCCGCATCGTAGGCGTCGATGTCCGGCACCATGACCGGCGTGCCGGGATCGGTCAGCGGGATATCGTCGTAGTAGATGCCTACCGCGGTCTGCGCGGCGGTCGGCAGCGTGTCGGTGGAAACGCCGCGGATGGTGACGATGGTCTGGCCGGGCTGGCCGGAGTTGACGTTGACGCCGGGCGACAGCGACAGGTAGTCGGCAAAGTTTGACGAGCCCGTCTCATCGAGGCGATCGCGGCTTACCGCGGTTACGGCGCCGGCCAGGGTGCGCGTGCTTTCCTGGCGCTTGGTCGCCGTCACAACAACATCGTCCAGCTGCACCGCAGCCGCCTCGCCCGCCGGCGGCGGTTCGGTGGCCGGCGCTTCGGCGGCAACCGGCTCCGGCGCGACCGGCAGCACGGCGACCAGCATCGGCGCCTCCGCTGTCTCGATGACTGACGGGGTTTGCTGATCGGTCACGGCCTCCTCGGCAGCCGCACCCGCCGGCGCCGTCTGCATGAGCGTGATACCTGCCAAAACTACGAATGGCCCGAAGGCCCGGCGCTTGCGGTTATTCATGGCACATCCTCGGCGTGGACAGCTTTTGCTGGGACCAGTGGATATTTCGATCACTGTTCCAATAATATATTCGAGCACTGTTCTAAAAATCAAATACAATGCCCGACACCGATATCGCCGAGACCCTGCCCATGAAGAAGAAGGTCACCGCCGCGGGCGAGCCCGCGACCGGATCGCGAGGCCGCAAACCGATCTTTCGCAGCGAGGATGTGATCAAGGCCGCCCAGGAGCTGGTCGAGAACAATGGCCGCGACGCACTGTCCATGCGCGGGGTCGCCGCGCACATGGGCACCGGCGTTGCCACGCTCTATCACTACTTCGGTTCGCTGGCCGATCTGATGGATGCGCTCGCGCTGACCCTGCTCGAGGAACTGCCCGAGCGGGATACCAGCGATGCACAGGACACCCGCCGCTACTTGCGCGAGCTGGTGCTGGCCTACTCGAAGCTTGCCGCGCGGTATCCAGATTTCGAGCGCATGATCGGGCCGCTCGCCGACCACCGAATCCTGCGTCTGTTCAATTCCGCCGTGCGTTCCATGCTCAACGCCGGCGTCGACATCGAGAGAGCGGGTGCTGCCTGGTCCAATCTGCAGAGCCTCGCGGTATCGCACGCCGCGTCGAACCGCCGTCTCGATGGCGCGCGACGCGACTGGAACCGCAAGCGCATCGGCGATCTCGACGCCGTGCAGAAGCTGTTCGATGCAGGCGTGCTGAAAGCCGGCGGCGAAGAATGGTTCGGCCGGGTACTGGACCTGACACTCGACCAGATGCTGCCGGAGCTCAAGGCGAAGAGCCGGCGGCGTTGATGGCCATGAAGCTCAGCGAATATGCGGCGCACGATGCCGTGGGCCTGATGGAACTCGTCCGCCGCGGAGAAATCGCCGAGATCGAACTGCAGCAATGCGCACTGCAAGCGATCGAGATCCTCAATCCCACGCTCAACTTCATGTCCGGCCCCGCGCAGGCGAGCGCCCATGGCAACGGGCCTTTCGCCGGCCTGCCGATGCTGTTCAAGGAAAGCCATGGCTGTGCCGGACAGCCGGCGATGCAGGGTTCGCGATTGACGGCGGGGCTCAAGGCGCCAGCAGACACCGAGTTCGTCGCCCGCCTCAAGCGCGCAGGGATTGCGGCGATCGGCGCCACGACCGCGCCCGAATTCGGTCTGTACTGCACGACGGAATCTTCCCTGCATGGCGCCACCCGCAATCCCTGGAATCTCGACCATTCGGCGGGCGGCTCCAGCGGTGGGTCTTCCGCGGCGGTTGCCGCTGGCGTGGTGGCGGTTGCCAGTTCCAGCGACAGCGGCGGTTCGATCCGTGGCCCCGCGCATTGCACCGGTACTTTCGGCCTCAAGCCCAGCCGCGCGCGGACGCCCAGCGATGGACGCAGCGACGGCGGCCTCTTTCCGTTCACGCAGTTCCACGTCACCACGCGCAGCGTGCGCGACTCCGCCGCGTTTCTCGATGTGCTGGAAAGTCCGACGCCCGCATCGCGCTACTGGGTTGCGCGCCCCGCCCGGCCCTACAGCGAGGAAGTCGGCGCCGATCCCGGTCGGCTGCGCATCGGCATCCTGCGCAGCTCGCCGCTGCACACCACGCTGCACGAGGACTGTCGCGATGCCGTCGATGTGGCGGCGAAGTGGTGCGCGGACCTGGGGCATGACGTCGAAGAAGCCGCGCCCAAGCTGGACTGGACGGCGCTGACGCAGGCGTTCCTGCCGGCATTGCTGTCGATGATGCCGCATGCCATCGAAGGGCTTGAAGCCGCGACCGGATGCAAGTCCGGCGCCGACACGCTGGAGCCGATGACCTTGCGGGCCATCGAATACGCGAAGGCGCTGCGCGTCGCCGATCTGTACCGGGCCGATGCGCTGTTCCAGACGGCGCGTCAGGCCGTGGACCGCTACTTCCAGGATTTCGACGTCTGGATCACGCCCACCGGCGTCAGCCCGGCGCCGCGTATCGGGCAGTTCGATCCGGCCGCGAGCGATGAAGGCATCGTCGAGTACGGCATGCGCACCTTCGCGGACTATGCCGCTTTCACGCCGCTGTTGAATGTCACCGGCAATCCGGCCGCCTCTGTGCCCCTTCACCAAGGCATTGCGAGTAACCTGCCGGTGGGCGTGCAGATCGTCACCCGGCATGGCGACGAAGCCACCTTGCTGCGCCTGGCCGCACAACTCGAATCGGCGCTGCCGTGGCGCAACAGACATCCCCTTCATTCGGTCTTCGCCTGACCGGATGCCGATGAATCGCAGCACGCGCACTGGAAGCCGGCCCGCATGAGCATCGCTGAAGAATCCACGACGACCGCCGAAGCGGAAGCCCTCCACGCGGCGCTGCGCGCGCAGAAATTGCCGCTGCTGTCCAAGCTGGGCTATGCCAGCGGCTCCGCGCTCGACGCGGCGGTCAACACCTCGATCAACATCTTCCTGCTGTTCTACGCGACCACCGCCTGCGGCATGGAACCGGGCATGGCCGGCGCCGCGATTGCGCTGGGTCTGATCCTTGAGTCGCTGATCGATCCCTTGATCGGTCTGTACTCGGACAACTTCCGCTCGCGCTGGGGCCGGCGCCTGCCGTTCATGGCCATCGGCTTGCCGTTCCTGCTGGTGAGCTATGTCCTGCTGTTCTCGTTGCCGGACACGACGGACCAATGGCTGCTGTTCGCGCTGGTGGCGACGCTGAGCGCGGTGGTCCGGATTGCCTTGTCCATTTTCAATCTGCCGTATCTCGCGGCCGGCGCCGAACTGAGCGACGACCAGACCGATCGCGAGCGGCTAATCGGCTTGCGCTGGGCCTTGTCGATCGTCGCCGCATTCATCACGGTCGCGGTCGGATTCACGGTGTTCTTCGGCGGTGAAAACGGCCTCGCCCAGCGCCTGAACTACAGGCCATACGCGCTAACGATGGCGGCGGTCATGCTGGCGGCGGCGTTGATGGCGATGATGGTCGTGAGAAAGACCCTGAACCGGCAGCATGTGGTCGAGGTCAAGCCTTTCAGCCTGAGTTCGATCGTCGCTGAGTTCAGCGAACTGCTGCGCAGCCGCAGTTTCCGCGTGCTGTTCGGTGTCGCGCTGCTGTTCGCGGCGGCGCAGGCAGTCATTCAATCCCTCAACCTGCATGCCTTCACGTTCTTCTGGCAGCTGAACACCAACCAGACCCAGGTCATCACGCTGTCGATCACCGGCGGCATGATGTTCGGTGCCCTGATCGCCGCGCCGGTGATCGCGCGCATGGAGTACCGCTCGGCGGCGATCATGGGGCTGCTCGGCATTATCGTGATGCAGGCGGTGCCGCCGACGTTGAAGCTCGCCGGTGTGCTGACCCTGCAGGATCAGGCGCTGACGTACTTCATGGTCGGCTTCGCGCTCTTCGGCGGCATGATGACCACCATCGTCGCGATTGCCGTCATCACGATGATCACCAACGCGGCCGATGAGCATGAATATCTCTTCGGCGTCCGCCGCGAAGGATCGTATTTCGCCGGCTGGACGCTCGCCTTCAAGATCGCCGGCGGCCTGGGCACGCTGCTATCCGGTCTGGCGCTGGAGCTCATTCACTTCCCGGTGCAGCAGGTGAAGGAACAGGGCATGCAGATCCAGCTGCCTCAGGAGATGACCGACGCGCTGGGCATCTACTACGGCCCCGGCGCGGCGGTCCTATCGCTGATGTCGCTGGCGCTGCTGTTCTTCTTCCGCCTCGATCGCCAGGGGCATCGCAGGATTCTGGAAGAACTGAATGCCCGCAGGGTCAGCCCGCTCTAGGACGCATCCCGCCGCCGCCGGATGAGCTGAAGACCCAGCATTAAGGCCAGGAACAGGCGGCCAAGCGCGCCGCCGCCGCGATCCTCGCCCTGCCCTTCGTCAGTCTCAGGGGCGTTGCCGTCCAGCATCGGAATGTCGATATAGGAGCCCTCCGCTCCACCGGCAAGTACGCTGACCGTTCCCGGCAAGGCATCGGGGATGGCATCCGGCACGTCGCCGCTAGACAGCGAAACACGCAGCGTGTGCCCCGCGAGAAAACGCCAGTGCGATGGCGCGATGCGGACCGACATCGGATAGACCGTGCCCGGCACGATCGTTTCCAGATGATCGTGCCCGCGATAGTGGCTGGCCTTGAGCCAGCCCGTCGCGACCTGGACGATGCGGCCATCGGGATGCACATCCATCAGCCGCGCGACCAGATTGCCGTCGCTGGCACTGAACGCCGCCTTGAGCGTCAGCTCGCTCGCGCCAGTGAGCACGAGATCCTCGCCGAGTGGCGGCGTCGAGAAACTCAGGCGGTAGGGCATCGCCTCCGCGACACGCTGGTCGAGTTCGACGGGCAGCAGGTCGCTGGTCGGGTCGGCGCCGGTGTCGAGGCCGTTGACCGACCAATCGAGCTGGCCGGTTTCCGCGCCCATCTGCTCGGACAGCGTGCGGTCCATGTTGAAGTGCAGTCGAGTCATCCGCGACTGGGGCGGCGGCCAGTCGGCAAACTGTGTCCAGCCGTGGCTGTTTGCGTCGTCCGGCATCTCGAAACTGGTGATCTTCGCGCGTGGCAGCGGCGCATCGGGCAGTCGCTTCAGCCAATGGTCGTACCAGGCCAGCTGGTGTGCGCTCGGGTCGAGCGTGCCCAATTCACTGTCGGCTTCGTACGACGAATGGCTCCAGGGCCCCAGCAGCAGCCAGACGTTTCCCGGCCGCGCCATGTAGTTCTGCACGGTGCCGTCGCGGTAGCGATCGTTCCAGCCATCAGTGATCAGCGCCGGCACCTGGAACTGGTCCCAGCGCGGCTTCACGCTGCGTTCGCGCCAGAAGTCGTCGTATAGCGGATGCAGCCCATAGGTCAGCAAGGTCTCGGTGACGTTGCCGACGATGGCGCCGAGCAGATTGCTGCCGATGCCGGTGCCGCCAACGAGCACCGGCTGGTAGAAGATCGACAGATTGCGGATGCCGCCGTGATAGATGGTCTGTTCGTACCAGTCCGCGAACGACGAGTTCGGCACGATCGCTTTCAGATGCGGCGGGTTGTAGCTCGCCACCTTGTTCGTCGTGTGGCCGCCGTAGCTGGTGCCGTGTTGCCCGATGTTGCCGTCGGACCAGTCCTGCGCGGCGAACCATTCGATGAGGTCGTAGTTCGCCAGTGTTTCCGCTTCGGCGAACTGGTTGAGGATGCCCGGCGAGTTTCCCGCACCGGGCGGATCGCAGACCATCACGTTGTAGCCGCGCAGCGGAAAGTAGTCGAAACCGCCGCTGGCGTCGGTGATCACGTTGACGACGTGATACGCGTGATAGTCGATGACGATGCCGGGGAAGCGGCCTTCCACCGCAACGCCGTTGCGCGCCGGCCGGTACAGCGTGCAGGCGATGTGGCTGGAACCGCCGTCCGGTGTCCGCACCGGCACGTCGATGCCGCGGGTTCTTGCGACGGAATCGTATTCCGGCGCGCGCGCGTAGCTGAAGAACGGATCCGCCAACGGTGCAGGCACCGACTGCGCGGCGACGGGAAACGCAATCAGCACTGCCAGGCCGCACGACGCAAGCCGACGAACGATTTTCTGCTCGAACATGTTCTCGCTCCTCACGAACGCTGTATCAGAACGCCCCGCTGAGCCGCACGATCAAGGTGCGCGGCTGGCTGTAGTTCACATCCCGCGCCGAACCCTGCTTGATGTTGGACGTCAGGCCGCGTTCGTCGAGCACGTTGTTGACGTTGACGGTGATCTCCGGCAACCAAGCCAGCGCGGTGTTCTGCAGGCCGATCTGTGCATCGAGCTGCTGGTAGTCGAGGATCGGCAACT
The DNA here is from genome assembly GCF_058783185.1 of Fontimonas sp. FW305-C-3. Lineage (NCBI taxonomy): Bacteria > Pseudomonadati > Pseudomonadota > Gammaproteobacteria > Nevskiales > Nevskiaceae > Fontimonas > Fontimonas sp. FW305-C-3. The sequence goes on from NZ_JBYSYK010000002.1 coordinate 84,583, forward strand.
GGTAGGTCAGGTCGTTGACGGTCTTGCCCAGGTACGTGTGCGTCAGCGACGGCTGCAGCATCCAGTTGCCGAGCGCGATCGGATACGCCAGCGTCGTTGCGGTCTGCCAGTCCGGCGCATAGGGCCATGGGCTGCCGACGGGAGCGACACCGCCGCTGCCGGTCTGGAACGCTTCGGTGGTCTCGGTTTCAGTCCATGACACGGCCGTGCTGATCATCAGATCGATCGGCGTGATCCAGCGCAGCGCAAAGTCGATGCCCTGGCTTTTGACCGCGCCGACGTTGTCGAGATAGTTGATGTTGGTGAGGCTGTCGTACTGCAGCGTCTGCGGGTCCTTCCAGTCGAGATAGAAGGCAACGAGATCGACGTTCAGCGTGTTGTCGAGCCAAGTCGTGCGCACACCGCCTTCATAGCTCCAGATCGTGTCGGACTTGAAGACTTCCGGCGCCTGCGTGCTGGACGTGGGCAGCGTGACGCCAGGCTGCAGGCCGCCGACACGGAAACCCTTCGAGACCGTGGCATAGGACATCACGTTGTCGGTCGCATGCCAGGTCAGCGAAGCCTTCGGGCTGAAGCCGTCTTCACTGACGCCGCCTGTTTTTTCGTCTTCCGGATCCAGGTTCAAGGCGGCCAGCACCAGGCCGCGCTGCGTATTGCTGCCATAGGATTTGGTCTGGTACAGACGCCCGCCCAGACTCAGCTCCCAGGAATCGCCCAGCTTGCGCGTGAGATCGCCGAAGGCCGCCAGCTCCTCGATCAGGATATCGGCATCGAGACTGATCAGGCTCAGGTTGCCGTTGCCATTGACCAGATCGCCTAGGCCGGGGACCAGCAGATTGAGCAGCGACAGATCGATCGGCAGAAGACCGTCACCGGCGGCGAGATCGATGGTCTCCCTGATCTCCTGGCGCGAGCCGAACACGCCGGCGATCCAGCGCCAGCGCGAATCGGGATCGTCCGCCGAGACCAGGCGGATTTCCTGGCTGTAGGTGTCCGAATCGCCGCCGCCGTCGATGCCGAGCAGCGCAATCGCGCCGCCGGGCACCACATTGCGCGAGTTCTCGAGGAATGCGCGTGAGAACTTGTTGACGTACGCCGTCTCCGCGACGAGCTGGGCCCAGTCGAAGTCGTACTCGATGTTCAGGTTGGCGAGATCGTAGGTCGTCGTGCGCGGGCTGCGGCGCGGCCGGTTGTTGCTCGACAGCTGTTCGTCGAGATTGTCGGCCAGGCCGTTGTCGTTGCTCTTGGTGCTCTGCGTTGCATAGGTCAGCGAGATGTTCCAGTCCGTCGTCGGCTGCCAGGCACCGATGGCGCGGAAACCCCACTGCGAAAGATGGTTGGCGTCTTCCTCACCGACTTTCAGGTTGTCGATGTAGCCCGGTGCCTTGCGATCAAACGCGACCAGACGCAACGCGGCGGTCTCGCCGGCCGGCAGGTTCAGCGCGCCGCCGTACATCGGTTCGGCGCCGCCTTCGTGGATGCTGGTGTACTGCGCGAAATACTTCGCGGAGAACTCGCCCAGCTGCGGCGGCTCCGGCACGTAACGGATCGCGCCATTGAGCGCCGACGCACCGAACAGCGTGCCCTGCGGTCCCTTCAGCACTTCGACGCTGCTCATGTCGAACGGCTGCGGATCGAGCGTCGACACCGGCAGGTAGGAATCCGTGAACGAGACGTTGCCGAACAGCGTGCCGGTCGTCGCATTGGTGTTGTTGGCCGCGGAAATGCCGCGGATCGTGATGCGCGTCAGATCGTTCTCGGTCGCGAGATTCACGCCCGGCACCAGACGCACGATGTCCTCGAGACCTTGCGCGCCGCGCTTCTCCAGGTCGGCGCCGTCGAGCGCCGAGATGCTGGCGGGAATCTCACGCAGCGAAGACTCGCGCTTGGTCGCGGTGACGACGATTTCCTCGAGCTGCTGGACATTGCGCGGCTCGCGCGGGCCCGGTGGTGGCGGCTCGCTACGCAGTTCGGCCACCGGAATCGTGTCGACGATCTGCTCGGCGCTCGCCGGCTGTTCGTTGACCGGCGCCTCCCCTGCGGACTGCTCGTCGACCGGCTGCTGATCCGCGGCGGCCTCGTCGGCTGGCGGCTCGCCCGATTCGGCGGGCGATTCGGCAGGCGGTTCGGCGAACAGATCCGCAATATCGGCGGCGTCTACGTTATCTGCAGCATCTGTCACGGCGCTGCCGAGCAACAGCAGGGCCGCCAGGGCTCTGGTCCCCAGGGTCATAGAAATTCTCCTCGTATACGCGAGCCCTGTGTCCGGGCCGCTATTGGGTAAGGCTGTGAGCGCTAGAGCGCGGTGCCGCTTTCCACTTCGCGCACGAACTTCAGGATCTCGTCGGCCACCCGCTGCGGATGATCGAACATCGGGTTGTGGCCGCAGTCGTCGAGGATGATTCCGGACTTCAGCCCGAGGATGTCGAGCAGCGGCTGGCCGAAGCGGTCGAACGGCAGGGTCTTGTCCTGCGCGCCAAACATCATCCGCAGCGGCACCTTGCGATCGGCCGGCAGGGGCTGCACGGGCGCCATCGTTTCGTCGAGAAATTCGTCGAGGATCGTCATCCGCCGCATGCGATCGAAGCGCATGCGGGCGTCGGCGGCAGTGATGCGATCGGCGTGCTGCGCCTCCGCGGCGAGGACGATCTTGCGCAGCCAGGCCGGCCCGACGGCGAGCTTGAGCAGCGGCACCAGCAGTGGCAGCATCTTCACCATCTTCCTGCCGTCGCGCATGAACTTCTGGATGTCGGCATCGCTGCGCCAGGCACCGCCGGGGCACAGGCCCATCGCCGAACGCGCGAGCCCCTGACGCGCCATCTCGACGACCATCCAGCCGCCGAGCGACTGGCCGACGAAATGCGCCTGCGTGATGCCGCGCGCGCGCAGCTGATCGCCGAGCGCGGCGGCGATGCTCAGCGGCGAAGCACGCTGGGTCAGCGTCAGGCCGCCGACATGGCCCGGCAGCGTCGGCGCGACAATGTGGTGATGCTGCTCCAGCATCGGCAGGATCGGTCGCCAGATTCGCCAGGACACCGTGAAGCCATGCAACAGCACCAGGGTGCTGCCCTTGCCTCTGCCGCTCTCGTACCACTCAGGCAGGCTTTCGGATTCGTCGATCATTTGAGCATCCACTCGTGGTCGGGATCGTTCTTGAAATGCCATTGGCGGACCGGCCCGGCCATGACGTTGAGGTAATAGCCTTCGTAGCCATGCGGCATCACGACCGGGTGATAGCCGCGCGGCACCATCACGGTGTCGCGGTCCTCGACCGCCATCGCCTCGTCGAGCGCGCGGTCGTCGGTGTAGACGCGTTGAAACGCGAAGCCCTGCGGCGGATTCAGGCGGTGGTAGTAGGTTTCCTCAAGCACGCTTTCGATCGGGATCGCGTCCCGGTCGTGCTTGTGCGGCGGATAGCTCGACGAGTGGCCGGCGGGCGTGCGCACTTCGACGACGAGAAGACTTTCGGCCGCTTCGCCCTGCGGCAGGACGTCGCAGATGTAACGCGTGTTGCTGCCCTGCCCGCGCACCGAGCGCTGCATCGTCGCCGGCTCGATTAGGCGTGGCAGCCGCGACGCCGCACCGGCGGGCGCACTGGCCACGGCCAGCTCCGCGTCACGATGCGCGACGACGGACACCGCATGGCCTGCCGGCACATAGGCGGCGTAAGGCGCGGCGTCCTCGAAGACGCTGTCGCGCGTGCCGATCTCGCGCCACAGCGTGCCACCAGCATCGATCGTGACATTACCCTGCAGCACGACGAAGCACTGCTCGCGCCCGCTGGCGGCGAACTGCATGCGCTCGCCGGCGCCCAGGCGGAATGCCGAGAACCCCACGTAACGCCATTGCGCCGATTCAGGCGTGATCTCGACGATCGTCCGCCCTTCGCGCTTGGCCTTGACCAGCAGACTCATTGCCGGCGCCTCAGGCGTAGAACGCCGGCTGGGCCGGCAGCCCGATCGGCACGACGGCCGCCGTCTTCTGTGCCGCCAGGCAGGCATCGGCCGCGACCGCCGCCGAGTAGCCGGACCAGGCGTCGGGTCCGCGCAGCTGGCCGTCGCGCACGCCGTCGATGAAATCCTGCAACTCGACGTCGTAGGCGGCGATGAAGCGATCCTTCCAGTCGGTCAGGATCGCTTCCGAGCGCGCCGCTTCGCTGCGCAGCAGAACCGAAGAAGGCTCCGGCAGCTTGGCAATGCCCAGCTCGCCGACGACCTCGCACTGGATGTCGTAGCCGTACTGGCAATTGACGAAGACTTCGACGTCGATCCGCGTGCCCTTGGCGGTTTCGAGCAGCACGATCTGCGGATCGCGCAGGTCTTCGCGGCTCTTGCTCGACTGGCGCGGGAAGATCACCTGCGCCGAGACGTAATCGTCGCCGAGCAGCCAGCGCAGCACGTGCAGCTCGTGGATCAGCGTGTCGATGATCGCCATTTCCGTCGTGTAGTTCTTGCCGACCCGCGGATTGCGGTGCGCGCAATGCAACATCAGCGGCGTGCCGATTTTGCCGCTGTCGAGCACAGCCTTGAGGGCGCGGTAGCCCGGGTCGTAAGGACGCATGAAGCCGACCTGCACGAGACGCTTGCCGTGCTGCATTTCGGCATCGACGATGCGCCGGCAACCGTCGGCGCTGGTCGCCAGCGGCTTCTCGCAGAAGACATGTTTGCCGGCCGCAATCGACGCCAGCACGAACTCTTCATGCGAGGGCCCCCACGACGTCACCATCACCGCGTCGACGTTCGCCGAGCGGATCAGTGCCTGCGGGTCGGCGAAGACCTCGGCATCCGGCGCGTACTGCCGTACGGCGCTCGCGGCGCTGTCCGGATTGATGTCGTTGACGGCGACGACCCGCGCGCCGGACAGGGTCTGCATGCAGCGCCGGATATGGTCCTGGCCGATGGCCCCGGTGCCGATCACGCCGATTTTCAAGCTCATTGATGATTCCCCGATCTAGTAATGCCGCGCGCGCTTGAGCTGCGCCTGCATGCGTTCGTGAGCGGCCGCCGTCTTGTCGCTCGTGGATGTCTCGGCAACGCCGACACGCCACCACGACGAGTAGCCGTGGACCATGGTCTTCGGCAGGACCTTGATGTCGATCAGCGTCGACACCGTCTGCCGGGCGGCATCGGCCAGCGCGGCGACCAGTTCGTCCGCCGTCCGGACTCGGTACGTGACGCAGCCATAGGCAGCGGCGCTCATGGCGTAGTCGATCGGCACGAGGCCGCCGTCGAGTTGCCCGCTGGCGTCGTTGCGAAAGCGGAACTCGGTGGCGAAGCTGTCCATGCCATTGCCGAGCTGCAGGTTGTTGATGCAGCCGAAGGCCATGTTGTCGAACAGCACGACGTTGATCTTCCTGCGTTCCTGGATCGAGGTCACGAGCTCGGAGTGCAGCATCTGGTACGAGCCGTCGCCCACCAGCGCGTAGACCTCGCGCGATGGCTGCGCCAGCTTGACGCCGAGCGCCGCGTTGACCTCGTAGCCCATGCAGGAATAGCCGTACTCGAGGTGATAGGTCTCCGCCGCCTTGCAGCGCCAGACGCGCTGCAGGTCGCCCGGCAGGCTGCCGGCCGCCGCGACGATCACGGCATCGTCGGCGATGCGTTCGTTGAGTATTCCCAGTGCGCGGCTTTGCGTGAGGCGCGAACCCGTCAGGCGCGAGAACTCGGCGAGCACCGCCTTGTCCAGCGCGTCGTCGACCTCGGGCACGAAAGATTCGTCGGCGCATTCGATCGCATAGACGCGATCGATCTCTGTATCCAGGCGGTCGCGGGCTTCCTTGGGCGCGGTGCCCCAGCCGGCCTTGTAGCCCTCGCGAACCAGGCGGCCCTGCAGTGCCTCCAGCGCCAGCTTCGCGTCCGCGATGATCTGGATGCCGTCGAGCTTGGCCGCATCGAAGCCGCCGACGTTCAGATTGATGAAGCGCACGTCCGGGTGCTGGAACAGCCACTTCGAGCCGGTCGTGAAATCGCTGTAGCGGGTGCCGACGCCGATGACGACGTCGGCTTCCTTGGCCAATTCGTTCGCGGCGAGGCTGCCGGTCTCGCCGATGCCGCCGAGGTTCAGCGGATGCGCCGATACAACGGCGCTCTTGCCCGCCTGGGTTTCGGCAAACGGAATGTCGAAGCGCTCGGCGAAACTGTGCAGCGCCTCCGCCGCGCCGGAGTAGCGCACGCCGCCGCCGCAGATCAGCAGCGGCTTGCGCCTGCCGAGAATCAGGGCCGCGGCTTCCTCGATGGCGTCGGGCACCGGAATGCGCCGGTCGAGCCGATGAACGCGCTTGGCGAAGAAGTATTCCGGATAGTCGTAGGCCTCGGCCTGTACGTCCTGCGGCAGGCACAGCGTCACCGCGCCGGTCTCCGCCGGATCGGTGAGCACGCGCATCGCGTTGATTGCCGCGCTCATGATCTGTTCGGGCCGGCTGATGCGGTCCCAGTACTTGCTGACCGGACGGAATGCATCGTTGGTGCTGATCGTCAGGTCGTGCGCCTGTTCGATCTGCTGCAGCACCGGGTCGGGCTGGCGCGACGCATAGACGTCGCCCGGCAGCAGCAGCAACGGAATGCGATTGGCGGTGGCCGTCGCCGCCGCGGTGATCATGTTGGCCGCGCCGGGGCCGACCGAAGACGTGCAGGCGTAGATCTGGCGGCGCAGTTTCTGCTTGGCGTAGCCGATCGCCGCATGCGCCATGCCCTGCTCGCTGCGCCCCTGATGCACGAGCAGCTCGCCCGGATCCTGCAGCAGTGCCTGGCCGATGCCGAGGACATTGCCGTGGCCGAAGATCGTGAAGACGCCCTTGATGAACTTGGTCTCGACACCATCGACGGACAGGTACTGCGCGTCCATGAACTTCACCAGTGCCTGCGCCATCGTCAGTCGCACGGTCGCTGCTCTGCTTGTCGTCGTCATCGCGCTCACGCTCCCTGCCCGGCGGTCACCGCGGCCAGCATCTGCTGGATCGTGTCGAAGCCCTGCTTCGCGTAGCTGTAGCTCGGCGCCACCGCCGGATCCTGTTCCGCTTCCACGACCAGCCAGCCGCGGTAGCCGTGGCGAACCAGCACGTCTAACATCGCGGCGAAATCCAGATCGCCGTCGCCGGGAACGGTGAACGTGCCGTTGACGATGCAGTCCGGAAAGCTCCACTGCGCATTGCGCGCGAGCGCGACGACCTCGCGCCTGACGTCCTTGAAGTGAACGTGGCAGACCCTGTCGATATGCTGCTTGAGCACCGCCAGCGGATCGCCGCCGCCCATGTAGCAATGGCCGGAATCGAACAGCAGCCCGACGTCCGGCATCGTCAGCGCCATCAGACGCGCGATGTCCGAAGGCGACTCGACGTAGGCGCCCATGTGATGGTGATAGCCGAGCTTCACGCCGCGCGACGCGGTGTACCGGGCCAGCTGGTTGAGCTTGTCGGCGTAGCGCTGCCAGTCCTGGTCGGCTCGGAAGCGCGGGCGTTCCCGCAGGCGGATGCGCTTGCCCTGAATGGAGTCGGCGACTTCGCCGTAGACCAGCGTCCTCGCGCCGTTGTCCGCCATCATCCCGACGTGCGATTCGATGGCGGCGATTTCCTCGGCGGCGGAACGCGTCGCCAGTTGCCCGGAGTACCAGCCGGACACCAGCTCAAGGCCGTGCTCCGCCAGGACGCGACCGACGCCGGCGGCATCCTTGGGAAACTTGCCGTTGAGCTCGAAGCCGCGATAGCCGATCCGCGCGCCTTCGCTCAACGCCGTCGCCAGCGGCGTTTCGCCGCCGAGCGCCGGCAGATCGTCGTTGCTCCAGGAAATCGGATTGATGCCGATCCTGATGTCGCCGGGCTGAAGTGAGAGGGTCATCGGCTCAGCTCCGCGCACGTGCCTGTTGCCAGGCACCGATCAGCGATTCGAAATTCGCGCCGACGCGATCGACCAGCGTCGCGTCGTCGATCAGCCCTTGCAGCCAGTCGCGGCTCGGGGCCTGAAAGATGGTGCGGCCCACCGCAAATCCCTTGCAGCTGCGGCTGCCCCCCGCATCGGCGAATCCCTGCGCGAGTTGTTCGACGGGCGCGTTGAGCCCGAGCAGGACGATGCCGCGGCAATACGGATCGCGCTCCTCGATCAGCGCGTCGATCTGCGCCCAGACGCCAGGCGTCTGCGATTCGATCTTCCACCAGTCGGGGAAGATGCCGAGGTTGTAGAGCCGCTTCATCGAGCGCAGCAGCACGTCGGGGTGCGCTCCGGCGAGTGCCTGCGGCGGAATGATTTCCAGCAGCAGCTCGTGACCGCTGCGCTGCGCGGCGTCGTAGAGGCTGCGGATCTGGGCTTCCTGCTCGAGGCGCAGCAGCGGCTCGTCGTCGGGGTGGTACTGCACCAGGCACTTGATGATGTGTTCCTGCGGCCACTGGATCAGCGTGCTGCCGACGGAGCGGCCGGCCTCGAACAGCAGCGGCCGCGAATACTGCGTCTCCACCGGCCGGCCGATCCACCAGTTGCGGCCGGTCGCCGCATTGAGCGCGTCCTGGCCGAAACGATCATCGGCGAGGATGCCGACATCCGCCGGGCTGCCGCTGTCGACAAGCCTGCGCTGCGCCCGCTGCACGGCTTCGACGAAGAGCAGCTTCAGCGCCGGGATTCGTTCCGGCGCCGCGCCCGCCTCGTGGGCCAGATCGAGGAACTGCTGGCGGTGATCGAAGGCAAAGATGAACAGCGGCCGCCATGACCGGCGGCGGACGCTGACCTTGTGCAGGCGCTCCAGATCGCGATCGAGATCCGGCCGTGTGATCGGCGGAACGCTGTCCAGGAAATATTCGAGCTCGGCCGGCGTCGGCATCGCCGGTGCGCAGCCGTGCCGGGCAACGACCAGCGCGCCGCAGGCATTGCCCAGCTCGCAGCAGCGCGCATCGTCCGCGCCCTGCAACCAGCCGCTGAGGAAACCCGACAGGAATGCATCGCCGGCGCCGAGGACGTTGAGCACTTCGACGCGCCGTCCGCGGTGCCGCGGTACGGACTGCAGATCGGCGGGAATCTCACCGCGCAGCACCACGCAGCCTTCGGCGCCCAGTTTGACGACGAGAACGGCCGAGGTTCTGGCCCGCACGCCGCGCAGTGCCTGAGCCAGATCCGTCGATCCGCCGGCAATCGCGAATTCCTCCTCGGTGCCGACGATGAGATCGAACTGCGGAAGAATGCCCTGCAGGTGCCGCGTCACCTGGTCGTCGGCGATGAAGCGCGTCTGGCCGTCGGCCTTTGCGGTGAGCCCCCACAGCACGGGGCGGTAATCGATGTCGAGCACGCGCTGTACGCCATGCCTGGCCGCGTACTCCAGCGCGCGCATGCTCGCGGCGTAAACGCCGGCGGTGGAGAAATGCGTGCCGGTGATCAGCAAGGCGCGCGCCGACGCGACGTAATGTTCGTCGATATCGTCGGCGCACAGCGCCATGTCCGCGCAGTTGTCGCGGTAGAACACCAGCGGAAACGTCTCGCGATCCTTGATGCCGAGCAGGACCAGTGCGGTCAGGCGCTGTGGATCGATGCTGATGCCGCGCGTATCGCAGCCTTCCCGTTGCAGGGTTCCGGTCAAGAAACGCCCCATGTGGTCGTCGCCGACGCGGCTCAACATGCCGGACTTCAGCCCCAGGCGCGCGGTGCCGAACGCGATGTTCGCCGAAGAGCCGCCGAGGTACTTCGAAAAGCTGCTGGCGTCTTCGAGGCGCGCGCCGATCTGCTGCGCATAGAGATCGACCGCGAGCCTGCCCAGGCAGATCAGGTCGAGCGAACGTTCCGACAGGCTGGACGTCATGATCAGCCCTTGCCCACCAGAGTGACTTCGAAGGAATAGAGGTCGGGTCGGTAGGCATGGTGGCCGTACTCGACGGCGCGGCCGCTGCTGTCGAAGGCGACGCGGTCCATCGTCAACGCCGCCGAGCGACGATCGATGCCGAGCAGCTTCGACTCTTCCAGCGTCGCCGAGCGTGCGCCGATACGCTGCTTGGCAATGCGGATATCGATGCCGCGCGCGCTGAGCAGCTGGTACAGGCCGAACTTCTCGAGCGTGTCGCGATCGATGTCGATGAAGTCCGCCGGAAGATAATTTTCCAGGATCGCCAAGGGCACATCGTCGGCGAGACGCAGGCGGCGGATGTGCAGAACCAGCGATCCTTCGGCGACGCCGAGACGATCGGCGACGACTTCATCGGCCTTGCGGATGTCGTGCGCAAGGACGCGGGTCGACGGCGCTCTCTTGGCGGAACTCAGATCCTCATAGAGCGAGGTCAGTTCCAGCTTGCGCGTGACCTCGCCACGAACGACCTGGGTGCCGATGCCGCGGCGGCGCACCAGCAGTCCCTTGTCGACCAGATCCTGGATCGCGCGGCGGATCGTCGGCCGCGAGAGGCCGAGGCTTTCCCCCAGCGCAATCTCGTTGTCGATCCGCGCGCCGGCCGCAATGCGGCCGTCGACGATGGCGGCTTCGATGCGGCTGGCGACCTGGTGGTACAGCGGGATCGGCGCCGCCTTGTTGATGCCGACAAAGAGCGCTTTTGGAAACGCACTCTCGATGCTCACGTCGATTTCCCTGTTCTTCTGTTTTGGAGTTCTTGCGGACATGGTTCTAAGCAAAATGGGCCTACGCTGAAACTGCGGCGCCGCGCGCATTGGCGGCGAGCAGCCGGGCGATATCGTCCCACAGCGGCTGCGGCAATTCGTGGCCCATGCCGGGAAAGATTCGCAGCGTCGATCCGGGAATCAGGTCATGCAGCTCCTCGGATGCCGCGCAGGCAATCAGGCGATCGCCGTCGCCGGCGATGATGGCGGTGGGCGCCTTGATGCCGCCGACCGTGCCGTTGCGGTTCGGCTCCGCGAGCAGCGCCTGCAACTGGCGATCAATGCCCGGCTGGTCCCAGCCACGGTCCCAAATCACGCCGCCGAGCTCGCGCAGCCATTCGACGTCCTGCGCATAGCCGGGCGATGCGCAGAGCGCCTCATGCGCCACGTAGTGAGGCGCGTACTCGTCGCGGGTCTGCGGCACGGGCATGCCCAGTCGCTCCTCGATCGCCTCGCGGCCAAGGTAATGCCGATCGTTTGCGGCGGTGTAGATGAGGCCCAGGGAACGCACTCGCGCGGGATGCCGCTCGGCAAACAGCTGGGCGATCATGCCGCCCATCGATTGCCCGACGATATGCGCCGAAGCAAGACCAAGCCCGTCGAGCAGCGCGGCGGTGTCGTCGGCCAGATCGGCCAGCGAATAGCCGCCCGCCGGATAGCGCTGCGACTGCCCGACATCGCGATTGTCGAAACGGATGACGCGGAAGCCCTGGTCGGCCAGCCGCTGACAGAAGCCCGGGCGCCAGCCGACCATCTGCGCGCTGAAACCCTGGATCAGGATCATCGGCGGCATCGCCTCCTGGCCGAAGGCATCCCAGGCGATGCGCGCACCGGCCGGCGTCGTCAGCATCGGCATGATCAGCGCACCTTCCTGATGAACAGCACGACGATGCCCGAGATGAGCGCGCAGAGGCCGCCGAACACATACAGCGCGGTGTACCCGCCCGCGTAGGTGATCAGGCCGCCGGCGACCACCGACGACATGATCTGCGGCAGTCCGGTGGCGACGGCAAGAATGCCGAGGTCGCGGCCGGCGCGATCCTGGTGCGGCAGTACCAGCGACATGACCGCCAGGTCGACGGCGAAGTAGGTGCCGATGAAGGCGCCGAGCAATCCCGAATACAGCAGCATGCCGATCCAGGTCGGGCTGACGATGGGCACGATCATGGTCGCGCCCAGCCCCACCGCGGAGATGCCGACGAACAGCTTGCGCCGGTCGATCCTGTCCGCCAGCCAGCCGCAGGCCGTCGCGACAAACACCCAGACCACGACGCTGATCGACAGCAGGGTGCTGACGGCGACCGGCACATCGCCATCCGGAATGTTCTCGACGCCGATGTAGTCGCTGAGCGTGTAGAACAGGTAGCCGCTGACCGTGAAGTAAGACAGGAACAGCATGAAGCGGCTGACGAAGGCCAGCGTGAAATCGCGTTCGCGGAAGGCTTCGAAGAAGCCGAAGGCACTCTGCGCCTTGTCGTCGTCGGCCGCCTGCGAGGGCATGTCCAGCGAAGAGGGCTCCGGCGCGCCAAGCGTGAGGATGACGCTGGTCAGAACCAGGATGATCGCCAGCAGCGTGTAGGCCCATGAAGGCGCCACATGGCTCGCCACATTGACGCCGACCAGCACCCCGAGCGGGGTGCCCAGCCCCATGATCGCGGACGCGAAACCGCGCTGCTGTTCCGGCACACGGTCCGGCAGGATCGCAAGCAGCGCACCCTGGAACATGTTGGCGGTCAGCCACAGCAAGGCGTAGACGATGGCGAGCGCGACGAGACTGCCGGCGAGCCCCATGCCGATCATCAGCACGCCGGAGACCGCGGCGAGGCCGACGATCCACGGCGTGCGCTTGCCGAAACGGGAGCGCGTGCGGTCGGACAAGGCACCGCCGAGCGGGATGCCGATCATCGACGTGACGGCCGCGCAGGTGGTCAGCACGGCAAGGCTGGCGACCTTGGTATCGGGGTCGAGCGCCGCGACCTGCCCCGGAATCAGTACGCCCTGGATGCCGTTGAAGCCCGCGGCCATCGCGGCGATCGGCGGCAGCACGAACGCCAGCAGACGTGCCAGGCTGACGGCGCGAGGCTCCAGTACCGGTTGAACAACCGCGGCGACAGTCATATCTCCTCCAGCGAAGCCCCATGCGTGTGGGACGGCCGATCGTGCCCGGCGACTACCGGTTCAAGACTTTGTTAGGACATACTGACATGTCGATGTACGGCCCGCAAGGCCGCACCCATCGCGTTCCCATCCACCGCCGTTGCCCGATCCCGATCGGCAATCCACGGAGCATTTCATGCGCCACGCCGGATACCACTGGCAGAAGCCAGCCCTTCTTCTGATGGCCCTGCTGACCTCGGCCTGCGGACCCTCGGACAGCGCCGATGTGCCAGGTCAGACGAACTGGCAGACGTCCTGGTCGACGGCACACACCGGCAAGGCGCGGCGCGTTTCGGACCAGACCCTGAGACTGGTGCTGCAGCTCAGCGCCGGCGGCGACGAGGTCCGCGTGCGGCTGCGCAACAAGTTCGGCACCGAGCCTGTATCGCTTGCCTCGGCGACCGTCGGCATCATCGACAGCGGCGCGACGCTCAAGGCCGGCACTCGCAAGCCACTGACATTTTCCGGAAGCACCGCTGCGGTCGTGCCGGCCGGCATGGACCTGCTGAGCGATCCGGTCGCCTTGCAGACCCAGGCTCAGCAATATCTCGGCGTCAGTCTGCATATCACCGGCTCGGTCGCGCCGAGCGGAGACCTGCAGGCCTACGTGACGTCATACATCGCCACCGCCGGTGCCGGAGACATGACCGGCGAGGATGCCGGCGCGGCCTTCACTTCGGAAACGCCGTCGATGATTCTTGTCGAGTCGGTCGACGTCCATAACGCCGCACTCGGCGGAACCATCATCGGCGTTGGCGGCTCGACCACCGACGGCGTCGGCTCGGACGGCAAGCTCGTCAACCTTGTTCCCTCGCCCGCCGCGTTGCTGTTCCCGCAGCCTGAGTGCAACCCCTGCCGATGGACCGACTTTCTCGCCAGGCGCATCGCGGCTGAAGGTTCTCCGGCACCGATGGCTGTCGGCAATGCCGGCATCGCCGGCAACACCACGGCGGATGTTCTCGAACGCTATGACGCCGACGTTCTCGAACACGCCGGACTCAGCCACGTGATCCTGTATTCGGGCGCCAACGATCTGGGAGCCCTGATCGGCGATGACGCGGACACCATCATCGCGAACTACAAGCAGGCGATCGATCGTGCGCATGCGGTCGACGTCAAGGTGATCGTGGCGACGATCAATCCAAGGCTGCTCTTCACGCCGCTGCAGAACATTTCCCGCCGGACCGTCAACGACTGGATCCGGTCGCAAGGCAACTGCGACGGCTACTGCGATGGCTTCGTCGACTTCGACGCCGCGCTGGCGTGGCCGCTGAACCCGGACATCATGAATCCCATGTACGACAGCGGCGACAACATCCATCCGACCCCGGCAGGCTACAAGGCCATGGCCGATGCCATCGATCTGAACTTGTTCCGCTAGGTGCGCGGCACATAGCGCATCACCACCGCGCCCGAACGGAATTCCAGCCGCTCCACGAGCTTCAGGTCGATGGGCTTCGACAGCCCCGCGAACAGCGTCGGCCCGTGGCCCGCCAGGCGCGGCTGCATGATGAACTCGTACTCGTCGATCAGTCCCAGCTCCGCCAGGGCCATCGGCAGCTTCACGCCGCCGACGAACAGGCCCCTGCCGGGCATCTGCTTGAGCTGTCGGACCGCCGTTGCCAGATCGCCGCGAACCAGTTCCGCGTTCCAGTCGACCTGCTTCAAGGTGCTCGACACGACGTACTTCTTCGCCGCATCGATCGTGCGGCGGAAAGGTTCCATCCAGTCCGGCCTGTCTCCGGTCCAGGCCGGGCGAAACGCCGTTTCCATCATTTCGTAAGTCACCCGGCCGAAAAGCAGGGCGTCGGCCCGGTTGAGACTGTCGACCGCATGGCGATGCGACTGTTCGTCCGGCTCCATGCCGCGATGATCGCAGCAGCCGTCCAGACTCAGGTTGATGGAATAACGCAGGGCTTGCATCAGGGACTCCCGGTTCGTCTAAGAGGGATCATCAGGCGGACGGAATCGCCGACATGTCCATCCACATCGCACCCCAGACATGGCCGTCGAGATCGCTGAAATCGCGACCGTACATGAAGCCATGGTCCTGAACCGGATTGATGTCCGCAACCCCGCCGTTCTCACCCGCCGCCTTGTTCATCGCATCGACCTCCTCGCGCGAATCGCAGGAGATGTTGAGCGCCATCTCGCTCGAGTCCGTCGGCGCAATCGGCCGGGTCGTGAACGTGCGCCATCTGGCGTAGGTCAGCAGCATCACGCTGATCGATTCGCTCCAGCCCATCAGCGCCGCGGTTTCGTCGCTGCACTGTGGCTGGCTGACAAAACCGAGGGCCGTGTAGAAAGCCTTCGATGCCTCCAGATCGGTAACGGGCAGGCTGACGGTGATCGTGCGGGACATCGAAGGGCTCCGGTTGCAGGAATCTTGGTTGGACAAGGTGTCAGAGACGGAACAGCCGTCCGTCGATGCGCTATTCGGGCGGTATTCGGGGTGATCCGCTTGCCGGTCAGGCTTGCAGCTGGTACTCGAGCACCAACAGGCCACCCGGAAAGGTTTTCGCGGAACCCAGGGTGAGCCCGCGCAGCCCAAGGTCTGGCGGCGAAAAAGATCGGCCACGGCCCAGCAGCAACGGCAACATGCGCAGGCGCAGCACATCGACCTCGCCCGCGCGCAGCAAGGCATCGCTCAGGGTCAGGCTGCCCCAGATCATCAGGTTGCCGGTGTAGCGGCTGCGCAGCCCGCGGACCGCGGCCACGCCGTCGCCGCGCAGAATTTCGGCCGAATGGTCGGCGCCCCAGGGCGCCGATTCGAGGGTGGACGAGACGACGAACTTCGGGAGCTTGCTGATCGGGGTCGCCACCGGTTCGGCGGCCGGATCCGCGGACGGCCAGTAGTCGGCGAACATGCGATAGGTCTTCGCGCCGAAGACGATGGCCGAGACGCCGGACAGCATCTGCAGCTGCTCGGTATCGACCTCGTTGATCCAGTTCGCGTTGACGAAAAAATCAATGCTGCCATCGGCGTCTTCGGCATAGCCGTCGGCGCTGACGATCTGCTCCACAATGACTTTGGCCATCCAGGCGGCTCCGCTGGCGCCAGGAAAACGACCTGGCCTTCCCCTCTAATCGAACGGGAGGTCGCGAAATCGACAAGGCCCCGGCCTACACCGCCTTTCAGTCGGCGTCGGCCTCGCCCGCCAGCCGCTCGCGCTCGGCCACGGCGGCATAGCCGCTCTGGGCGTGCGCGACGATGTCGCGATAACGCTCCGCCAGGCTGGCCGTCAGCGGCGCCGGCGGGTCGTCCTTCAGCTCCGCGATGAGCCCGTCGGCCGCCTTGATCTGTGCATGAATCGGCGCTGCGGGCTCGGCGGCGGCGATCGCCGCCTTCAGCGTTTCGTTGAACACGTCCAGCGCGGCATGCGTCCCCTGCAGCATTCCGGACCGGCGCGGCGGCGGCGCGCCGGCCGGACTGCCGGCCGCGATGTACTCATCGAGGCGCTTCGCCATGGCGGCGGCCTTGCGGAGTCGGGCTTTGAGCGGCTGGGGTTTGACCGTGGGCATTGTCGGGGCGTGGCGGGTTCTATCGGGCCAGTGTAGCGGGACGCTCAGGCAGGCGTGAGCGTCGCCGATCTGTCATGCACCGACTGTCGAGAACGCCGGCCATCAGGCGCGCTAACATGCGTCATCCTTGGCGGTGAAGCGACCCCAAGAGCACAGGAATTCCGGGGCAAGGCGTTTTTTGTTAGCGTCGTATGTTCTTGATCTTTGCTTCTATAACCAATTTCGTGTCAGAACAGTCTGGAGCCGAACCCTTGAGCAAAAAACAGCCAGCAATCATCTACACACTGACCGATGAAGCCCCGCTGTTGGCCACGGCGTCGTTCCTGCCGATCATCGAAGCCTTCACCGCGCCGGCCGGCATCAAGGTGCAGACCAGCGACATCTCGCTGGCGGCCCGCATCCTCGGCGAGTTCGCCGAGTTTCTTCCCGAATCGCAGCGGGTGCCGGACAACCTCGCCGAGCTGGGCCGGCTGACCCTGCTGCCCGACACGAACATCATCAAGCTGCCCAACATCAGCGCGTCGGTGGCGCAGCTGCTGGCGGCCATCAAGGAACTGCGCGCCAAGGGCTACAACATCCCGGAGTATCCGGAACAGCCCGCGACCGAAGAAGAAACCGCGATCAGGAAGCGCTATTCCAAGTGCCTGGGCAGCGCCGTGAACCCGGTGCTGCGCGAAGGCAATTCCGACCGTCGCGCGCCCAAGGCGGTCAAGGACTATGCGCGCAAGAATCCGCACTCGATGGCGGAATGGAGCCAGGCTTCACGTTCGCACGTGTCGCATATGCATCACGGCGACTTCTACCACGGCGAGAAGTCGATGACGCTCGACCGCGCGCGCAACGTCAAGATGGAGCTGATCACCAAGAGCGGCAAGACCATCGTCCTCAAGCCCAAGGTGGCGCTGCAGGACAAGGAAATCATCGACAGCATGTTCATGAGCAAGAAGGCCTTGCTCGAGTTCTATGAAACGCAGATCGAGGACGCGCACAAGAGCGGCGTGATGTTCTCGCTGCACGTCAAGGCGACGATGATGAAGGTCTCGCACCCGATCGTGTTCGGCCACTGCGTGCGCATCTTCTACCGCGAGGCCTTCGAGAAGCACGGCAAGACCTTCGACGAGCTGGGCATCAACGTCAACAACGGCATGGTCGATCTGTACAACAAGATCACCAAGCTGCCGCAGAGCGAACAGGACGAGATCAAGCGCGACCTGCACGCCTGCCATGCGACTCGCCCTGAGTTGGCGATGGTCGATTCCGCCAAGGGCATCACCAACTTCCACTCGCCCAACGATGTGATCGTCGATGCCTCGATGCCGGCGATGATCCGCAACGGCGGCAAGATGTGGGGCGCCGACGGCCGCCTGAAGGATGTGAAGGCGGTGATGCCGGAATCGACCTTCGCCCGCATCTACCAAGAGATGATCAATTTCTGCAAGACGCACGGCGCCTTCGATCCCAAGACCATGGGCTCGGTGCCGAACGTCGGCCTGATGGCGCAGCAGGCCGAGGAGTACGGCTCGCACGACAAGACCTTCGAGATTTCGGAGGACGGGGTCGCCAACATCACCGATCTCGAGACCGGCGAAGTGTTGATGACGCAAAACGTCGAGACCGGCGACATCTGGCGCATGTGCCAGGTCAAGGACGCGCCGGTGCGCGACTGGGTCAAGCTCGCCGTGACGCGTGCGCGCAACTCGAAGACGCCGGCGATCTTCTGGCTCGATCCGTATCGCCCGCACGAACACGAGCTGATCCAGAAGGTCGTGAAGTACGTGCAGGAGTACGACATCAGCGGCCTGAAGATCGAGATCATGTCGCAGGTCCGCGCGATGCGTTACACGCTGGAGCGCGTGGTGCGCGGCCAGGACACCATCTCGGTGACCGGCAACATCCTGCGCGACTATCTGACCGACCTGTTCCCGATCATGGAACTGGGCACCAGCGCGAAGATGCTGTCGATCGTGCCGCTGATGGCCGGTGGCGGCATGTACGAGACCGGCGCCGGCGGCTCGGCACCGAAGCACGTGCAGCAGCTGGTCGAGGAAAACCACCTGCGCTGGGATTCGCTCGGCGAGTTCCTGGCCCTCGCCGTGGGGCTTGAGGACCTGGGCATCAAGACCGGCAATGCGCGGGCCAAGCTGCTGGCGAGCACGCTCGACGCGGCGACCGGAAAGCTGCTCGACAACAACAAGAATCCGTCGCCCAAGACCGGCCAGCTCGACAATCGCGGCAGCCAGTTCTACCTCGCGATGTACTGGGCACAGGCGCTGGCTGCGCAGACCGAGGATGCCGAGCTCGCTGCGCACTTCGCGCCGCTGGCAAAGACATTGACGGAGAAGGAGTTGATCATCGTCGCCGAGCTGGCCAGCGTGCAGGGCAAGCCGGTCGATATCGGCGGCTACTATTCGCCGGATCCCGAAAAGCTTGCCGCGGTGATGCGGCCGAGCGCGATCTTCAATTCGGCGCTCGCAGGCAAGTAAACCCATCGCTCGCGGAGCACCTGCCAGCCGCGGCCCATCGCGGCTGGCAGGTGTTGCGGACGCTCAGCGGACTGCCGCAGCGCCGGGCTCCTGCGCACGCTCGAGGGCGCGGTAAGCGTAGTACAGCGACACCGTGAGATAGGCCCAGGTCGTCAGCGCGAGCGTGAAGAAGATCATCTGATCCTGGTCGCCGGGAATCTTGTAGAAGTCATAGATGCAGGCAATCGCCTGCCCGGTGATCATCGCGACGATGACGCTGCAGGCATGGCCGCGTGCGCCGGCGCGCAGCAGCCGCCAGGCGAAATAAACCAGATAGATCGAGAACAGGCTCCACACCGCAACGTAGAAATACGGCAGTGGCTGGGCCATGAAATCCGCGTTGACCAGCACGATCGTGCTGGCGAAGCAAGCTGCGAACCACAGGACGTCGGCCAGCATCGAAGGCTGGTAGCGATGCGTCACCGCCATCAGCCCCAAGGTGGCGATCAGCGGAATGCCGAAGCCCCTGGAAAATGCATCGAGAAAAAACGAGACGTCATAGGCAAGCTGGGATCCGCTCAGAAAATACAGCAGCAGATTCGACGTCGAGACGGTCACTATCAGCAGCTCCAGCCCGAGCATGTAGTTCCTCTTCCTCAGGAAGCTCACGCCGTAGGCCAGCGACGTTGCCAGCAACAGCACATCGGCAATCAGCAACAGGACGACTTTGAGATCCATGGAGAGGTCTGGTGATGGCAGATCTCCATTCTAAGGCGGCTGACAACGCGCTTTCAGAAGCGGCCGGCGATACGCAGCGTCAGCGCGCGCGGGCGGATATAGGTCGTATCGACGGATTGCACGGCCGGCACCAGAGCGCCCGAGTAGTAGTTGTTGATGCCGCGCTCGTCGAGCACGTTGTTCAGCGTCAGCGAGAACTCCGGCATCCATTCGATCGCGAGGTCGCGCAGCCCCAGGGACAGATCCAGCTGCTGATAGCCGAAGACCCTGTAGACCGTGCTGGGATCGAGATTGTTCGGCGCATCGCTGATCGTGCTGTAGCTGACCGCCGGTGCGGCGACCCACGATCCGATCGGCAGCGCCCAGGCCAGTGAGCTTGAGGTCTGCCAGCGCGGCGCGAAGGGCCACTGCGCACCGGAGCCCACTTCCCCGCCCTGGCTCTGGAACGGCTCGGTCGTGTAGGTATCGGTCCAGGCCGCGGAGCTGTTGAACTGCAGGCCCCAGGGCAGCGCCGCCTGCACGGTTGCCTCGACACCGTAGTTCTCGACGCCGCCGGCGTTGTCGATGTACGCCGCCGTCAACGAGCTGTTCTGGAAAGTCTGCGGGTCGGTCCACACGGTGTGGAAACCGGCGACGTCGATGCGCAGCTGCTGATCCAGCCACTGCGTGCGCAGCCCCAGCTCGTAGCTCCAGAGGCTGTCGGATTTGAAGAAGTTCGGCGCCGGCGGGCCGCTTAGTGAAAAGCCCGGCTGGATGCCGCCGACGCGGAAGCCCTTGGAGATTGACGCATACGAGATCAGGTCTTCGCTCATGTGCCACAGCAGCGAGGCCTTGGGGTTGAAACCTTCCTCGTGCAAGGTGCCTTCGAAGTCGCGCACCGGATTGCCGCCCTGCACGGCGAACAGCGCACTGGCCTGATGCACCTTGCCTTGCGAACTGGTCCGGTACAGACGCCCGCCCAGGGTCAGTTCCCAGTCGTCGGCGAAGCGGCGCGTGACCTCGCCGAACAGCGCGACTTCCTGGATCTGCGCCTGGGTATCGAGAACGACGAGCAGCAGCTCGCCGCGGTCGTTGATGAGATCCGACAGCCCTCCGACATTGCCGAGCAGGGAGCCCAGCAAAGCCAGCAGGCGATCGGGCGCGCCCGGGGTCTCCAGACCGATGGGCTGTTCCAGGTGGTAGTCGATGTCCTGGCGAAAACCGGCGATGCCGGCCACCCATTGCCAGTCGCCACCGTCCGCCGGCGAGACCAGGCGCAACTCCTGGCTCCAGCTATCCGACGTCGCCTGATCTTCCTGGTTGCCGCGCAGCAGCGCGTCTGTGCTGCCGGTCAGTCGCGACGTGGCTTCGAAAAAACTGTCGGCACTCTTGCGGACGAAACCCGTGTCGGAAACCAGCTCTGCCCAATCGAGATCCAGACTCAACTTCAGGTCGGCGAAGTGATACTCGAAATCGGCGGGACTGTGGCGCGGCCGTTCGCGGGTGATCAGGTCGCCGTCGTCGTTGTCCGCGATCGCCACATCGGCGCGATGCGTGTTCTGCCAGGCGTAGGTCAGCGTGCCTTCGATGCCTTCGTCGGGCTCCACGACGAGGCTGCCGCGGGCTCCGTTCTGCCGGATCTCGTTGACGTCGGCGCCGAGGCGGCTGTTGTCGATGTAGCCGGGAGACTCGCGGGTGTAGCCGGTCAGCCGCAGCGCCGTCGTGTAATCGTCGAGCGGAATATTGACGACGGCGCCGACGACCGGCGCGCCGGCACCGTTGCTGATGGACGTGTACTCCAGCATGTAGCGCGATTCCCAGACACCGATCTTGGCGGGCTCCGGCACATAGCGGATGGCGCCGTTGAGCGCGCTGGCGCCGAACAGCGTGCCCTGCGGACCCTTCAGAACCTCGACGCTCTGCAGATCGAACGGCAGCGGATCCGGCACGACTCTCGGCAGATAGGTGTCGTTGAAAGCGATGTCGCCGTACAGGATGCCGGTCGTTGCATTGGTATTGGACTGGCCGGCGATGCCGCGGATCGTCACCCGTTGCGCGCTGTCGCCCGGCTCGGTGACATTGACGCCGGGCACCACCCGCGCAATGTCTTCCATGCCCTTGATGTTGGCGCGCTCCAGGTCTTCGCCCGACAGGCCGACGATGGACTGTGGAATCTCGCGCACGCTCTTGGCGCGCTTGGTCGCCGTGACGACAATCTCCTCCAGCCGCTGAACGCCGTCCGACGCTTCCTTCTGCTCGCTCGGTCTCGATTGCGTGGAAGCCAGCCCCGGCACTTCGATCGTCGGCAGATCGGCCACGCTCGCACGGGCGGTCTCCTCCGCGCTGGGCGGCGCTGTCGCGAGGCCCAGCGCTTCCAGTGCACTGTCGTCGCCGGCGCCGGATGACACACTGCGCCGCGGTACGTCGATGGCGATCGTTCCCGGATTCGCCTCGCGGAACGTCGCGCCGGTGCCCTGCAGCAGGCGAGTGAGCGCTTCGCGCAAGGACATCTCGCCATGCAGTTCCGGCGAAAGATCGTCATAGAACGAGCCGCCGGGCATGACCACCTGCACGCCCGCGAGCTTGGTCACCTCGATGATCGCCGCGGACAGCGATTGCGCGGCGAGGTCGACCGCCACGCGCTGGTCCAGCACGCTCGCCGGACTGGCGGCGACAGGCGGTTGCTGGTTCGCGTCCTGAGCCTGCGACGCACCGCTCCACGCAGCTGCGAGCGGGGCAAGCGCGAATACGGCGACGAGCCCGGCATTCAGCGCCTGGGCACTCTGGCGGTACATGTATGTCTTCTCCTCACGCGTGGCATTTTTGCCATCTCGGTGCTTAGACGAGCGAGTCGTCCCGTTTGGTACTTTTCGCGGCGGAATCTACTCCGGTCGATCCGAGATCAGGATGCTGCCGTCCGCTTCCTGCGCCAGGCGCACCGGAAACAGCGAAGGCAGCGCGTCGACCCAGGCTTGCACCTCCGCCGTGCGTACCGTGCCGGTGACCATGATCTCGCCCGCCGCGGCGCTGCTGAGCGCGATGCGCCGATCCGAGTAACGATTCAGATCCACGACGACGGCAGCCAGCGGTTCGTTGACGTAGTCGAGACGATCCTGCTGCCATTCCAGCGCCGCTTGCGGATTCGCCGGAGCCACCGAAGGTGCCGATGTGTTGGCGGCCCAGGCGACCTCGGTGCCGGCATGAGCACGCACGCCGTTGCCCTCGCGTCCAGGCAGGACGTCGACGGTGCCTTCGGCAACGGTGACGACCACCCGCTCGCCGGCGCTGCGAATGTTGAACGCGGTGCCGACCGCGCGGACGCGATACTTGCCGACATTGACGACGAAAGGCTTGGTCGGATCCTTCGCGACCTTGAAGTACGCGATGCCGTCCTGCATGGTCACGGTGCGCTGATGCCGGTCGATCAGCACCGACACCGAGGTCCGCGCGGCAAGCTCGACCTGCGATCCATCGGCCAGGCTGGCCGCGGTGGTCCTGTCGACGGCGGTGTAGACGGTCGACGAAGTGCCGCGATCGCGCGCGGCCTGCTGCTCGAAACCGAAGAGGCCAATGCTGGCCGCGATCACCAGCGTCGCTGCAAGTCCGGCCAATGCCGCACGCCGACGCCGTCTGTAGCGAGCCGGTCCAGTGACGGGCGCCGGCGTACGGACCGGCCCGCGCACCTCCGCCAGTTCGCCCAGCCAGTATTCGGGCGACAGCGCATTCGGCCCCTCGGTGACGCGATCCATCTGCTGCAGGAACGACTGCATGTCGTCGAACGCCGCGCGGTGGCGTGGATCGGCATCGCACCAGGCAAACCATTCGGCCAGCTCTTCCTGCGAAACCTCGTCCTGGCGCAGGCGATAAATCCACTCCCAGGCAGCGGAGAGGACGACCGGCTCGTGGTTCCTGTACGGATCAGTTTGCTTCATCGGACTCTGCCTGGGCGGCTGCCGCGCTGTAACCCTGCACCCGCAGACGACAATAGATGACTGCACGCGCGATGTAGCGGCGCACCATCCGCGGCTGGATGCCCAGGTGGTCGGCAATCTGGGTTTCGCTCCAGTCCTCGAAGCGATGCAGCAGAAACGCACGGCGACATTTGGGCGACAGCTCGAGCAATGCCCGCTTGAGCACGGCAACGTCCTCGCCACTGAGCAGATGGCGGTCCGGGCCCAGCTCGTCGATCGGCTCCTCGGTTGCCTGGATCTCGTCGATGCGACGGCGCGACTGCCGCTGCCGCGCGCGGTCGATCGCGATGTTCGAGGCAGTCTTGAACAGGTAGGCGCGCATGAAACTGACCGCGCCCGGCTCCTCGAGATTGAGCATGCGGACGTAAGCCTCCTGCGCAATCTCGCGCGCCTCGTGCTCGTCGCGTACGCGCGCCATCAGAAACGAGTGGAGCAGCCGGTCATGCTCGCGCACCAGCTCCGCAAGCGCCTGCTTGCGGCTCGCAGCGATCCCGGACCCGGAAGACTCGGGTGGCATCTCTGTTCCGTTGGTGGAGGGATCGACGGGCATGGACGAATCGTGGACTGGCTCTACGCCTAGACGGCTGACCGGCCGATTTTGGTACTGATCCCTGCCAGAGAGAAATAGCGGACAGACGCAGGGTTCAACGAAGCAGTTTTACCGACTCGGTTCGCGAATCTCCAGCGAGCCCACCGACGCGCCACAGGGCATTTCGCCCGGTCACACCGCAAGTTCCAGCATCCGGGCGGGCGAAAGCTCCGCCGCTGACAAAACTGAATTGCGCAAAGCGCGCAGCGATTTCGGGGCGAAGGACACGCCCCTTTCTCCGCCGGCTCAATCCAGACCTCCCAGGCATGCCGCTTGCTGCCTGCCCCAGGCAGAAGAGCGAGAGCCTGTGAGACGACATCCTGTCGTCGCTCCGGCAACCAGACATAAGAACGACTAAGGAGAAGCCGCAATGCCGAGCCCCAACATCACCTCCGTGAGCGATGGCTTCCCGTTCGATGCCGATCATCCGACACAAGCACCACCCAGCGCCGTGGCCTGGGGGGCGATACTCGCGGGTGGCGCGGCCGCTGCGGCGCTGTCGCTGATCCTGCTGTTCCTCGGCACAGGGCTCGGCCTCTCCGCCGCTTCGCCATGGGCCAATAGCGGAGTCAGCGCCAAGGCTTTGGGCGTTTCGACGATTGTGTGGATCGGCCTGACCCAGGTCGTCGCGTCGGGCCTGGGCGGCTATCTCGCCGGCCGCCTGCGGGTTCGCTGGCTGCAGGTTCCGGTCGACGAAGTCTATTTCCGCGACACCGCGCACGGCCTGCTGACCTGGGCCGTCGCTACGCTGGCGACAGCGGCGCTGCTGGGTTCCGTCATAGGTGCGATCCTGCAAGGCGGCGTCCAGGCCGGCGCTACGATCGCCGGCAGCGGTGCTGCTGCCGCGGTGACCGCCGCAGCGAACAAGCCCGACTCGTCGAATCCGGATGGCGATTCGCTGGACTACTTTGTCGACAGCCTGTTCCGCGAGCCTGCGCAAGCTGCCCTGGCTCCGGCGCCTGCCGCCGACAACGCCGCCGCGATGCAAACCTCCGAACGAGATTCCGCGGCGTCACGAGCAGAGGTTGCGCGGATCTTCGTTCACACCTTGCGGACTGGCGCCCTTTCGCCGGAAGACCGCGCTCATGTCGGTCAGCTGGTCGCCGCACGTACCGGGCTGACTGCGGCGCAGGCGGAGGAACGCGTCAGCGCGATGTATATGACGGCGCAGAACGAACTGCAGGCGGCGGAGGCGGCCGCGAAGTCCGCCGCAGACGACGCCCGCAAGACTTCCGCCAAGACCTCGCTGTGGATGTTCGTTTCTCTCCTGCTGGGTGCGTTCGTCGCAAGTCTGTCCGCCACGTTTGGCGGACGGCAGCGGGATCAACACTGACATGCGCCCATTCGCCAACTTGTGAGGCTGCCATGCGTTCTCTACTTCTGTGGTTTCTCGGCGTTCCCATTCCGGTCATCATCCTGATCGCTCTACTGACGTAGCGACTGACAATAGAACTGGCGACGAGCAATACGCCTGCACGCACTCAACGACAAGACGCTTCCCGACAGGGTGCGTTCATGTTGGGAGCGGCAGGCGATTTTCGATCAAGCAGAATTCAGCCGAAGGTCAGTTGAGCAAACCCATCCTGCCCTCGCAATGCCGGCCTGCTCGAGAAAGATTCGCCGTCTCGGATTGAACGCCGCGCAGACACCGAGGAGTAGCGACAATGAATCACCGCATCCCCATTACCGGCTTCACGTCTCGACGCGGCACAGCGGCTCGCCTCATCGCCCTGACTGCGTGCGCGCTCGCGTTGAGCGCCTGCGCATCGGCGCCCAAACCGCCCACCGCCGCCATGCAGGCGGCCGAGCTGGCGATCACGAATGCCGAAAACGCACGCATCGCCGACTACTCCTCGCCGGAGCTGGTCGGGGCACGCGAGAAGCTGGTTGCCGCGCGCGCCGCCGTGCAGAAGGAGAACATGGACCTGGCCCTCAAGCTGGCCGAGCAATCTCGCGCCGATGCCGAGCTCGCAACCGCCAAGGCCGAAGTGAACAAGGCCCAGGCCGTCAACGACGAGCTGAGCAAGAACACCGACACGCTGAAGCAGGAAATGCAGCGCAACCCCGGAGTGCAGTAATGAATACGACAACTTCCAAGACACCCCTACTGCTCTGCATGTTTGCGGCGGCCCTGCTGGCCAGCGCCTGCGGCTCGGCACCGATGAAGCCCGATGGCGCCGATGCCGCTCGAGCGAAGCTGACGCGCCTGCAGGCCAATCCGGATCTGGCGAGCCGCGCACCCGTGGCGATCAAGGAGGCCGAAGAAGCCGTCACGCTCGCGGAGATGCCGCGCAAGGATCAGGAAGAGGCGAAGCATCTGGTGATGCTCGCGGATCGCAAGGTGGATACCGCGACCGCACAGGCTGAAAGCCGCTTGCTCGAAGACCAGCGCAAGACGCTTGCCGAACAGCGTGAAGCTGCACGCCTGGATGCGCGGACACGCGAGGCAGACATCGCCAAGAGCCAGGCCGAGTCCGCCCGCCTTCAGGCAGAGATGGCTCGCGAGCAGGCAAACGCCGCGACACAGCAGGCCGAGGAGCTCAAGCGCCAGATTGCCGAGCTCAACGCCAAGGAAACCGAACGCGGCCTGGTCGTCACGCTGGGCGACATCCTGTTCGAGACCGGCCGCGCCGAGCTGAAAGGCGGCTCCATCAGCAATCTGGCCAAGCTGTCGGCGTTCCTGATCCAGTATCCGGATCGCACGGTCATCATCGAAGGACACACCGACAATGTCGGCAGCAATGATTACAACCTGGGCCTGTCTCAGCGCCGTGCGGACTCCGTGAAGAACTACCTGCTCGCTCAGGGCATCAACGCGGCGCGATTGCAGGCGACCGGCAAGGGAGAAGACGCGCCCGTATCCGGAAACGACAGCAGCACGGGGCGCCAGCAGAACCGCCGTGTGGAAGTCATCATTGCCAACACGGTGGCGATGACGAAGTAGCTGCACCAGCAGCTGCGCTCGAACAGCTGCGCTTCACATCTCCAGAAAGTGCCACGGATTCCCGTGGCACTTTTTTTGTTGCTCCGATCCGGAGCCCGACCGCAGCCTCAGTCGCGCGCGGACGATAGCGCGCTGATGGTGTTCAGCAGTTCGGCAATATCGACGGGCTTCGTCAGGTGTGCATGGAATCCGAAAGCGAGGCTGACATCACGGTCCTTGTCGCTGCCGTACCCTGACACCGCGATCAATGCCGGCCGGTCGGCGAGCCGCTGCACCCGCTCGGCGACCTCGATCCCGCTCAGGCCCGGCAGCCCGATGTCGAGCAGCGCGATCTCGGGCCGGACCTCGACGATCTGTGCAAGCGCGTCAATGCCGTCGTAAGCGACGAAGACCTGATGGCCGTGGGATTGCAGCAGTTCCGCCAGGGTGCTGGCCTGATCGCGCTGATCATCGACAACGAGGATTCGTCTCGAGATCATTTCCTGCCGCTCTTCAAGCGCTGGTTGCGGCACTGCGGCCTTTCTCTCGCTCAAGGGAATGCGCAGGGTGAACTCGCTGCCCTCACCCGCCACGCCGGCGCTGAATACCACGACATCTCCGTTGTGCAGCCGTGCCAGCTGACGGACGAGACTCAGGCCGAGGCCCAGACCGCCGGTCGATCGCGCATCGTCGGTTGCTCCCTGCACGAACAGGTCGAAGACTTTTGCCTGAAGGTCTGCCGCGATACCCGAACCGGTATCCCTGACGACGACCTCGGCGTGTTTGCGATTGCTGCGCAGCGTCAGCCAGATCCTTCCGTGAGCCGCCGTGAACTTGACGGCATTCGTCAGCAGGTTCTCGACGAGCTGGACCAGGCGGGCATGGTCGCCGAGTACCACCAGCGGCTCCGGGTCCACAGCGACAATCAGTTCGATCTGCTTCTTCTCCGCCAGCAGGCGGGCGCTCTCTGCCGCTTCGAGGACCGCCGAATCCATCGGCATGGCCTGCAGCTCGATGCGGATTTTTCCGTTAGTGATGCGGCCGACGTCCAGCAGATCGTCGACCAGCCGGGTCATTCGCTTCAACTGCCGGTCGACGACCTTGATGCTCGACTCGGCCATCGGCGGAAGGTCCTTCATGCGCGACATCACCGCGATCGAGTTTGCGATCGGCGCCAAAGGATTGCGCAGCTCGTGACCGAGCATCGCGAGAAACGTGTTGATGCGCTTGCCTTCCGTCTCGAGCGTCGCGATCCGACGCTCGGTCGACATGTCCTTGGTGATCTTCGCAAAACCGATGTGCTTGCCGGCCGGATCGAACAGCGGCGTCAGGATGGAATTTGCCCAGAAGCGAGTGCCGTCCTTGCGCAGGCGCCAGCCCTGATCCTCGAATCTGCCGTCTTTGAGGGCATATCGAAGCTCCTCGTTGGGCCAATCGGTCAAGCGGACCTCGTGCGGATAGAAGGTCTCAAAATGCTTGCCGATGACTTCGGCGCTGCTGTAGCCGATCGCCCTCTTCGCCCCGACGTTCCAGCTGACGATGTAACCGTCGGGGTCGAGCATGATCAATGCATAGTCCGAGATGCCGGCCACCAGCAGGCGGAACCGCTCCTCGCTCAGTCGCAGCAGGTCCTCCTGGCTGCGCTGATCGGTCAGATCCCGAGTCACCTTGCTGAAGCCGATGAATTCACCGTGTCGATCGACAAGCTTGGAGATGACGACGTTCGCCCAGAACTGGCTGCCGTCCTTGCGTAAACGCCAGCCGCGGTCCTCGAAGCGCCCCTCGGCTTCAGCGATCCGCAGCTCGGTCGCCGGCCAGTCTCTTTCGATCATCGCTTTCGGGTAGAACCGCGAAAAATGCTGACCGATGATCTCGTCGGCGCTGTAGCCCTTGAGCAGGCGGGCGCCCTGATTCCAGGTTTGAATGAAGCCGTTGCGATCGAGCGCGAAGATCGCGTAGTCGCTGACGGAGTCCAGCAGCATGGACACGTCGAACTCCGCCGGGGCTGGCATCGAATCTGGTCCGCTTGGCGGCATTGCTTTTTGTAGCTCTTTTTATGGACGGTTCAATATAGCTTGAGACGCCTCGGGCGCGGTGCTTGGTTGCGACGGCAGTGGCCCGAGGGCATTGCGCCGACGCAGTTCGCTGTCGGCGGCAATGAGATAGCCGGCCATCAGCCGGTTTGCCCACGACCGGGCGAGCCAGCCCTCGAAGAAGGCGCAATGACTGCCACGCGCCGCGCGCACCAGCAGCGCATCGGGAATGCCCTTGATGCTGTCCAGATGATCCAGGGCATTTTCGATCACGCAGACCGGATCGTCGTCGGCATTCAGAATCATCACCGGGACGCTGATGCCGGCGAACACACCCATCGGATTGGATCGCTGCAGATAGTCATCAACGCTGGTACAGCCGGCCATCTCGTAGAGGTTCTGATGAAACTCGCTGAGATCGCGTGCCGCCAGACAGGCGTCGTAGCTTCCCAGATGGGCGAACGCCGTCGAGTGCGGCTCAAGGAAATGCCGCCTGAGGCGTTTGGCCATTGCGCGGCTGTAGAACGGCTGCGCGCGCGTCCAGGCCACGCTGATGTCGTAGCCGGGGCAATACGCAACGCCCGCCTGGATCAGCGACCGCGGGCCTTCTTCGCCGAGATAGCGCACCAGCAAACCCGAGCCGGCTGAGGCGCCAACGGCATACAGCGGAGACATCGGGAACTCGTCGTGGATGCGCCGCAACTGCTCGCGCAGATCGTCGGTGCAACCCATCGTGTTGACCCGTGGCGCGGTCAGCGGCAGACCGCCATGGCCGCGGCGCGTACACAGCACGACACGCCAGCCGGTCGCCTTGCGCAAATCGCCGGCGGTGACACGCATGGTCTGCGCATCGCCGGTGACGGTGTGCAGCAGCACGAGGGTCGGCGCGTCGGCGGGAAGCCCCAGGCCCAGCCAATCCAGCGCCGTGGTACCGCCGTCGCGCATCGTCAGGATGTCGCGGCGCTCGTAGCGCAGCGGCGGCGCGATGGCCTCCTTCAGCAGCAGCCAGATCAGTTGCAAATGCTGGTTGTAGAGCCAGGGCGTCGGACGGTAGACCTGCCGCAGCTGATCGAGGCGGTCGACAACCGCGTGGTTGAACTCGGACGGCTGGAAATCGATGCGTGGCCGGCACACCGCGCGCAACCGGTAGTGCGCGAGCCACGTCGCGAGCAGCAGGCTGAAACCGATCATGACGCTCACTGGTAGCTGGATCCCTCGAATGAAGCAGCTTGGGCGCCGCAGCGCGGGCGATCCGCGGTTTGGCCATCGTGGGGCCTCAAGCAAGTAGCTTGCCCGGCAGAAGCGAACGCACGAAGCACCGCCGACCTGCAAGGCGGCAACGCTTTCGCGCGCGGCTGGTTGGTCTGGGCGTCGGTGAAGTCATCGGCCAATTTGCACGGCACCGAAAAACCACGATCTGCGGATTCCTGCGTATTGCACGATGCGGATAATTATTATCGTTTAAAAACAACCAGATAAATCTGGCCCGATAATTGATTTGTAAATGTCATCGGCGCCCGAAGGGAGCGCGCCATTGCTGAGCGAGAGTATCCATGAGCTTGAGACTGAAGATTCCGGCGCTGGCCGAGCGAGTGCTTCGCGGCCATACCGAATTCAGGGATTGCGAAGTTCCGGATCTTGCAAACGACATCCGTCGCCCCTGCCCCGACTGCGGCGCAAGGCTGCACCTCGATACCTCGGCAGGAGCGGATGAATCTCCATTGGGTGCCGCGCTGCGCTTCTATTGCTGCGGCACCTGTGGCGGAAGCTGGATTCTGACCGTTCGTCACTAACCCATTTCTCCGAGCGGCCTGCGTCCGCGACAGCGCTTAAGAACACATCAACAAAAACATCGTTGTCATTCGGCCGTCTCTGGTCGTGCCTGGGGTCCCGCTCATGAAATGCATTTCTTCGCTCCGTCGTCCGGCGGCCGGCTGCCTTGCCGCCATCCTGCTGCTGGTGTTGAGCTCCGCCTGCTCGGAGCGGCTGGTGTATCCCGATGTTTCGCCGCCGGACGAGACCTCATCGACGGAACGGACCCAGACCGTGTCCTATCGGAAAGACATCCAGCCGATCTTCGAGAACAAGTGCGTCGCCTGTCACGCCTGCAACGACGCGCCCTGCCAGCTCAAACTCGAAAGCGCGGACGGTACGCGGCGCGGCGCCTCGAAGCTGCGGGTCTACGACGGCACTCGCGCCGAGGATCTCGCACCAACCCGGCTCGGCATCGATGCCGTCTCTACGGCCGACTGGCGCAGCAAGGGCTTCTTCTCGGCTCAGTACAGCCCGGAAGAAACCGAAACCCCGCAACAGGCCTCGCTGATCAGCCGGATGGTCGAGCTGGGTCACCGGAATCCCTGGCCGCCCAACGGCAAGCTGCCGGCCAGCGTGGAACTCGGGACTGAGCGCACGAACGAATGCCCCACGCTCGACGAATTCGACCGCTATGCGAAGAAGCGCCCCGAGCAAGGCATGCCGCTGGGCGTCGCCGGACTGACCGAGCTCGAGTATTCGAAAATCCAGACCTGGGTCGATGAAGGCAGCCGCGTCGAGCCTTCCCTGCTGCAGACGACGGCGTCGGAATCGAGCGCCGTCGAGCAATGGGAGCGTTACCTCAATCGCGACGGCGCCCGCGAGAAGCTGGTCGCGCGTTACCTGTACGAGCATCTCTTCATCGCGCATGTCCACTTCGGTACCGACAAGCCGCATTTCTTCGAGCTGCTGCGCTCACGCACGCGCAGCGGGCCCATCGTGCCGGTGGCCACCGTGCGGCCCAACGACGATCCCAACGGAACGTTCTATTACAGATTCCGCCTGATCAGCGAAACCCTCGTCGAAAAGACCCACATCACGTATGCGCTGAACGATGCGCGCATGCGCCGCTTCGACAAGCTGTTCTTCGCCGGCAAGTGGGACGCCGGCACGCTGCCCGGTTACAGCGACGCCGAGAAGGCAAACGCCTTCATGACCTTCGCGGCGATCCCCGCCGGCGCGCGCTACCGGTTCATGCTCGACGAGGCCGAGTACTTCGTCCGCACCTTCATCCGCGGCCCGGTCTGCAGCGGGCAGATCGCCACCGACGTGATCCGCGATCACTTCTGGACCTTGTTCGAGAATCCGGACACCGATCGCTACGTCAACGACGCCGACTATCGCCAGAAAGCCACGCCGCTGATCGGCGTGCCCGGGCAGGATTCCGATCTCACCGGCATCGCCTCGGAGTGGAAGAAGTACAACGAACAGCGCAACCAGTACGTGGTGCTGCGCCAAGAAGAACTCGCCCGCACCCAGCCGAACGGAGCCGGCTTCGAGAACATCTGGGACGGCGACGGCTGGAACCGCGTGGCGCTGCTGAGCATCTTCCGCCACTTCAACAACGCGGCCGTCCGGCGCGGCCTGATCGGCGATGTGCCGGACACGATCTGGATGATGGACTATCCCCTGCTCGAACGCAGCTATTACCAACTGGTCGTCAACTTCAACGTCTACGGCAGTGTTTCGCATCAGCTGAAGACGCGCCTGTACTTCGATCTGATCCGCAACGAGGCCGAGTACAACTTCCTGCGCCTGCTGCCACAGTCCGCGCGCAATCCGCTGCGCGAGCAATGGTACGCAGACGGCGGCGACGAGAAGTGGTTCGCCGAATACGCCCCCGCCGACGATCGCGTGCCGACGCGCATCAAGTATCAGGGCGGAGATGCGAAGCGCGAGTTCGCCAGGCAGCTGTATCAGCGCATGAGCCCGATCATGGGGCCTGCGGACACGCTCAACCGCTGTGAAAAAGGCAATTGCGCCGCAGAAGCAGACAGTGCCGCAACGCGGACCGCGAACGCAGCCCTGCGGCGCCTGACCGCGAAGCCCGCGGCGCAGCTGCCGGTCATCAAGCTGATGCCCGAGCTGAGCTATCTGCGCGTCACGGCGCCGAACGGCGAACGACTGATTTACTCGCTGCTGCACAACCGCGCCCACAGCAACGTTGCCTTCCTGCTCAACGAAGAAGGCCGCCTGCTGCCCGAGAAGGACACGCTGACGGTGACGCCCGGCGTCATGGGCAGCTATCCGAACTTCATGTTCGACGTACCGGTTGCCGAGATGGATCGTTTCACCGAGTCACTGTCGAAGGTGACCGATGCGCGCCAGCTGGAGGCTGTGGTCCAGATCTGGGGCGTCCGCAGGACACGGCCGGACTTCTGGGAAGTCTTCCATGATCTGACGCGCTATCTGCAGGAGACGGATCCTGTGCAGGCGGCGCTGTTCGACATGAATCGCTACGAGAATCTCTGAAGACTAAGCGCTGGGCGAAGATTGGGATGAAATCCGGGCGTCGAGCACCTGCTGACGCCGGATTTCCTTGCGCTTCATCTCCAGGTATTCGTCACGCTCAAGTTCGTGCAACTGCCGCGGATAGCGCTCGGTGCCGCTGTACCAATCGTTGAGGCGCTTTTCGACCTGCTCCGACGAAGGCGCCGTCAATGCGCCGAGGTAGGCCTCGATCGCCAGGTAGTAGCGCATCGTATTCCGCTCGATCACGCCGCGTGTACCGGCAACGTAAACCGGCGATCCGTCCGCTGACGAACCGGCACGGCTGAAGCCGACCTTGTCGCGCCCGATCGTCGCAAGATATCCGCGTGTCGCCACGCGTGCCATGACGCTGCTGCGGTAGGCATACGACAAGTGCAGGAAGCTGCGCTGGGCATCCAGCGCCACGAGTTCGAGCGTGATGCGATAGTCGCTGGTGCCGAAAGGCCCCTTCGCCGAGTGCAGGCTGGTCTGCAGGTAATCGGCGCTGGCGATGCCTTCTTCGTACTGAAACTCGAACTGCTGCGCATCCGCCACGGGCTGGTCGAACTTGCGCCCGACGCTCAGCGTCAACTTGCTGTCATCACTGCCGGACGGCCGGCACTGCTTGACGTTCTGATGCAGGATCAGAATGTCGCACCATCTTTCGATGCCTTTCAGCGCAGGACCGACGGTCGCGTACGGAAGATCGATGCGCGCATAGATGTCGCCCGCGAGCCGATCCTCGCGGTCGCTGGATTCCAGGTGGACGGGTCTCTGGAACGGGTTGCTGTCGAGGCTCGCTGCGAGGACAGCATGCCGTGACTTCAAGGCCGCGGCATCCTGTGCGTGAGCTGCAGAGGCAGCGGCCAACAGCAGCGCGGTGGCGCCCCCGACAAGCATCGCCAGCGTCGAACGGATCATAGCCAGTACGCTCCTATACGTGCGAAGCGCTCCTTGAGCTTCAGGAGCAGGGAGCGCTTCCGCCACTCGTCGAGTGCTATCGCATCGGACTCCTTGAGATCGGCAGTGAACGCCGCCTCCACCTGGCTTGCGAACCCATGCCCCAGGATCACCGCGTTGACTTCGTCGTTGTGCAGAAAGCTGCGCCAGTCCAGATTGGTCGAACCGATCGTGGACCACGCGTCGTCGATGCAGATGACCTTCGCGTGCATGATGGAGCCGCGTCGTTCGTAGATCTTGACGCCGCTGCGCAGCAGTTGTGAGTAGTAGGAACGCCCAAGGTGGAAGATCTGCCCGGAGTCGGTCTTGCTCGGCAACAGGAGCTTGACGTCAACCCCGCGGCGCGCGGCATTCTTCAAGGCATCGAGCAGTTGCGGGTCGGGTGCGAAGTAGGCAATCGTCAGCAGCACTTCCCGTTCGGCATGTTCAATCGCCGACATCAACGTCAGGTAGATCAGGCTTTCCGGATCGTCTGGCGAGCTGCCGATGGCCCGCACAATCTCATTGCCCTGCGTCTTGACCTCCGGGAAGTAGTTCCGCCCGACCAGGGAATCGCCTTTCTGCTTGGTCCAGGTTTCGATGAACAGTTTCTGGAACTCGGCGACGACGGGGCCTTCGATCCGGATATGCGTGTCGCGCCAGCCCTCGTTCGCCTTGGCCGGCGTTGCGCTGCGCGAGGAACTCTTCGCGGGCGAGCTGGAATAGGTATTGCTGATATTGATGCCGCCGACGAAGGCAACCCTTCCGTCGATGACCAGCAGCTTGCGATGATCCCGGTTGTTGACCAGCCAGGTCTTCGCATTGTCGGCCAGCGGATTGACGGGATTGAACTCGACGACCTTGATGCCGGCTTCACGAAGGCGATCGAAGAAGGCTCGAGGGGTCGTCAGGCTGCCGACGCTGTCGTAGATCAGGTTGACCTGCACCCCGGCGGCCTGACGCGCAATCAAGCGCTCGGAAAACCGCGCCCCGACTTCGTCATCTTCGAAGATGTAGGTCTCGAGATTGATGTGGTCCTTGGCCGCATCGATGGCGGCGAACATGGCCTTGTAGGTTTCGGGGCCGTTCTGCAGCAACGTGAGCTTGTTGCCGAGAACGAGCGGATTGCCCGCGTTGAGCGACTGCTCGTAGGCCAGATGCCGGTCGAGAAGATCAGACGCACCGCTGCCGGCTTCGATGCGCGAGATGATCTCGGCACCCTTTCTCGCGGAGACCAGACCTTTGGAGCCCTCGAAATCCACCTGCCCCGCAGGGGCTTTGATGCTGCTTGCATCCGGAAGCGTGGCGCATCCCTGGAGCATGAACAAACCTGCTGCAATCAGGGACACCCGGCGCCCGGAAGTCATGGCCGGCGGTCATCCTTGCCGGCAACGGCTTCGCAGGGAGCGACGGCACTCGTGGCCCGCGTGCGTCGAGCCTGGCCGGCGCCTCTTCACGCGGCCATCCGTCCTGCCGGGACGTCGCCGCTCAACTCTTGCAGATAGTCGTGCTGCCAGCGATGCGAGTCGAGCTGACGAAGTCCGCGCATGAGTTCTTCATGCCGTTCGCGTCGCTCAGGCAAGGGCATGACACGGGCCCTCTCCAGGGCATCGGCAACGGCGTCGCTGTCGTAAGGATTGGTCAGCACGGCGGCGTCCATTTGCCTGGCGGCGCCGGCAAATTCCGACAGCACCAGAACACCGGGATCCTCGGGGTCCTGAGCCGCGACGTACTCCTTCGCCACAAGATTCATCCCGTCCCGTAACGGCGTGACGAAGCCGATCTTGCTGGAGCGGTACAGCGCAGCCAGCGTCGATCGCGACAGCGGGCTGTTGATATAGCGCAGCGGCGTCCAGTCGTAGCGGGAGTAGCTGCCGTTGACTCTGGCTGCTGCACGCTCCATCTGCTCACGGAAGTCGTGGTAGGCCAGCACTTCGCCGCGACTGACCGGGGAGATCTGCAGATACTCCACCCGGCCATGCGCACGCGAATACCGTTTCAGGAAACGCTCATAGGCCTCGACGCGACGGATCAGGCCCTTTGCGTAATCAAGCCGATCGACGCCGATGATCTGCGTCCGCCCGCGAAGCTCGGCCTGCATCTTTCTCACGGTCCGCAAGGCCTTGCTGGATGTGGCCATCTCGGAGAACGTATCGACGTCTATTCCGACCGGATACACGCCGGTACGCAGTGTTCTACCGGATACCGAAGCGCGCCAGACCTCGCCCGACGGCTCAAGGGCCAGTTTGAGCACTTTGTCGAAACCCTGATGAAGACGTTCGAGGTCTACCTGGGTTTGCACTCCAATCAGGTCGTAGTCGCAGAGTTGCTGCATCAAGGTGCGATGCGATGGCAAGGTCACCAGAAGATCGTGCGCCGGAAACGGAATGTGCAGGAAGAATCCGATCTTCTGCCGGCATCCTCGTGCACGAAGCATCGATGCAAGCGGGATCAGATGGAAATCGTGAACCCAGATGACGTCAGCCTCATTCAGCATCGGCGCCAGGGCATCGGCGAAACGCTCATTGATGCGCAGGTAGGCGTCGTAGTCTTCCCGATGGTAATGGACAAGGTCGGGCCGAAAGTGAAACAGCGGCCACAGGCAGCCGTTCGAGTAGCCGTTGTAGTAAGCGTTGTAATCCGCGGTGTTGAGCTCAAGCGTGGCAGTCTCGAGCCCCTCGTTGCTGTCGAACTGCAGTTCCTGGCGCGGATTGGCGGAAAGCTTGCCGCCAAACCCGAACCAAAGGCCGCCGCGCTCGCGCAGCGCGTCGACCAATGCAACCGCGAGGCCGCCGGCCTGGGGGGCATCGCGAATGGGGCCGATCCGGTTCGATACTGCAATCAGCCTTCGCGCCGACACTCGATTCGAGACCATGGTCATGATTCCTGCCGCAGCTGCATGAGCGATTCGCAGATCCACTGATGGACGGCGGCGACATCCGGCAGGCGGTAGTGCGCACTGCTGTCGCCGATACCGACCTTCACGCCGTGCCCGCCGGCGGCCTGCACTGCAAGAAAAGCCCCTTCGTCAGCGAAGTCGTCTCCGACGAATATCGGCACCCGCCCGGAAAATGCCGGAGAAGCCAAGATGGACTGGACGGCCAGACCTTTGCTGACGCCTCTGACCCGCAGCTCGATGACGCAATGTCCGTTGAACACTTCAACGTCGGAAAACATCGCGGCAACCTGCTGTATGCGTGTCATGCATTCCGCCTCCGCCGCCGGGTTGTCCCGGAAATGGGCGGCCAATGCGAAGGTCTTGTTCTCCAGCCAGACACCCGGCAAGTCCGTCAGGATGGCATCGATGGCGGCGACGAGCGGCTGCTCCAGCGGCGCCACGACCGCGGTCGTGGTCCCACCCTTGGCGACGCGCACTTCGGCACCATGCGCGCCAGCGCCCATCAGCTGCAGCGGCGCCAGGTGACTGTCCACATCGGACAGGCGACGTCCGGTCACGATGGCAAGCGCGGTTCCAAGAAACTTTTCCAGTTGATGGAGCCAGCCCGCGAGCCCGGCAGATACGGACACTGCATCAGGATGCGGTGCGAGCTCGACCAGGGTGCCGTCGAAGTCCGACATGAACGCGGTTTCGGTGCTGAGCAGCGGTGGCTTCATTGCAGTGAGGTCTGTGGGCATCGCGATCTTACTTTGCGGTAGCTGCATGAGACGCAGCTGAACGGCGCAGCGATGCAATCCCCTCAAGAACGCCGTTCGCGCGGCGTCAGACCGCCAAGGCTACCGGGAGGAAACATCTACATTTTTCCGCGCCAGGCCTGACTAGAATCGGCGCCGCATTTTGAGCTGTCGATACTCCTCTCCGAGTCGCGACCCTCGGCAACCAAACTGTCTTCATCTATTAGGCGCGCGTTAATCGAGCGCTGTCAGCATCGATTCATGGCTTTGGGAGAATGATCGTGGCGCACAGAATTTGGATACTGGGGCTTCTAGCCGCTTGGACGATCTCAGCCAATGCCGGCCATACCGTCGAACCCGCTGGCCCCGTCACGACGGATCTTCGAACGACGCTGTCCGATCCCGCACCGATGCGGACGGTCACCCGAAGAGTGCCACCGAGATCGCACGACGAATGCCTGGCGGACAACGCAGGCGTCAAGGATGTCGCCTATCAGCGCTGTAGATACGGATACACGCTGATACCGGCAACGATGACAACAACGCAATTGCCGCAGTAGCGATCGAAGCGGGCTGTCGATCGCTAGGCTCAAGCACCATCGGCGCGCGTGGCTTCAGCCGCCGACGCGCCAGACCGGATCAGGCGGCCCTCGCCCTTGATGCGATTTCTGAGATCTCTGCGGCGATCTCGCGGATCCCCTCGTCCGCGGCCTTGCAGATACGCGGCATGAAGAAGAAGCCGTGCGGCATGCCGACATAGTTGAGATAACGCACCTGCACGCCAGCCTCGGATAGACACTGGGCGTAGCGCGAGCCGTCGTCGCG
Organism: Fontimonas sp. FW305-C-3; assembly: GCF_058783185.1. Lineage (NCBI taxonomy): Bacteria > Pseudomonadati > Pseudomonadota > Gammaproteobacteria > Nevskiales > Nevskiaceae > Fontimonas > Fontimonas sp. FW305-C-3. Next base: position 123,212 of record NZ_JBYSYK010000002.1, read on the forward strand.
CGCCGGATCCAGATCCGCGGTGATGATCAGCGCCGGCGGCAGCTGCGCGTGGTTCTCGGCGAACAGGGGCGACAGCAGCGGATCGGTCAGCGCAGCCGATCCGCGATAGTTGTCGATCAGCTGCACGAACTCCTTCTTCTGGAATCCCGGCGGGCCGTAATCCGTCGACGGCGACTGCAGTGTCGCGTCGACGCAGGGGTAGATCAGTGTCTGATGGCAGATCGCCGGTCCACCCCGACGCGCATTCAGCACGCACAGCGCGGCGGCGAGATTGGCGCCCGCGCTCTCACCGACGATGGCGACACCCGCGGCAGGCACGGCGCCCAGAGACGTATCGCTTGCCAGCCACTGCAGGGCGTCGTAGCAATCTTCCAGCCCGCCGGGGAACTTCGTCTCCGGTGCGAGCCGGTAGTCGACGGACAGCACAAGACAGCGCGCGGAGCGGCACAGGCTGGCGCAAAGATAGTCCAGCGTATCGACACCGCCGGTGAGCCAGCCGCCGCCATGCAGGAACAGGACGCGCGGCGCATCGACGTTCAGCTGCGACGGGCGATACTCCTTGAGCATCAGCGGGCCCGATTGCGATGCGATGTGCCGGTACGACGTCGCCACGTCCGGCGGCAGCGGATACGTCATCCAGCCAGCAGCCTTGTTGGCCTTGCGCTTTGCCACCGGCTGCCCGGCGATCTGTTGCAGGGTGTCGCCGAGACCGAGGCGTGCCGACCATGCGGCGAACGCCATCAGCGCCTTCAGACGCAGGCCGATCAGCCCGCGCGCCGGTTTTACATAGCCACTCGTTGCGTTCATGGCGCTTCTTCTCTCAGCCGACGCGACGCGGCGCTGCGCATCGCGCCAGTATGGTGCCCGCAGTTCGATGCGCACAAGGCATATCTGCTGCAGTCGCGGCAGCTGAGCGAGGGCGACAGCGAGCCGGTGTCGGCACCGACGCCAGCTTCGAGCGGCGACCCCGCGGCGACGCGCCTGCTGTCGATCCGCGAGCGCGAGGTGCTGGTCCGTGCGCGGGCGCCGCACATCCTGAGATGAGCGCAAGGCCCTCCCGATAAGGTAGGGGCGCGGCGCGCGCCATGCGACTAAGTTGCCGGGATGCATATCCCTCCCTTTGCGCCGCGCGTTTTGCACGCCCGCGCTGCCGAATCCATCGTTGGTGGAGCCGCCCTTGTTTGAGACATCAATGCCGCTGTCTCGGGCCCCGCTGGGATCGATCGAGCCGATCGTCCACACCCAGTGGTCGCGGATTCTCTGGCTGACCGTCGTGCTGTTTGGCGGCGGCCTGATGCGCATGGCCTTCGGGCCGCTGCAGGAAGCGGTTAAGCTCGATCTTGCGCTGAGCGATTTCCAGATCAGCCTCATCCAGGGCATCGCCATCGGTTTGCCGATCGGCCTGTTCTCGCTGCCGGTCGCCTGGATCACCGACCATGGCAACCGCATTCGCCTGCTCTCCGCGCTGATCGCGATCTGCACGATCGGCACCGTGTGGACCGGTTACGCCGAGACCATCGACACCCTGTTCGTCGCCCGCATGCTCGCGTCGCTCGGCGCCAACTGCGCGCTGACGGTGGCCATCTCGCTGGCCGCCGACCTGTGCCCCGCGCACAGTCGCGGACGGGCGCTGATCGTGCTGGCCTTCGGCGCGGTGTCCGGCATCGCGGCCGGTTATGTCGTCGGCGGCGCCCTGTTGCCGGTGTTCGAACAGAACCCCATCCAGTGGCTCGCCGGTCTGCCGGCGTGGCGCCAGATCCACATCGTCGTCGGCATCGCCGGCGCCGTGTTGCTGCTGCCCTTGCTGGCGACCCGCGAACCGCTGCGCCATGAAGTGCAGGACGCCAATCCGGCGCTGCGCGCGACCTTGCGTGCGTTGTGGAGCCGGCGCGGTTTCCTGATTCCGCTGTTCGCCGGCCATCTCGGCGTGGCGATGGCCGACACCGCCGCGACGATCTGGGCCGCGCCGGTGCTGATTCGCAATTTCCATCTCGAACCCAACCAGTTCGCCGCCTGGATGGGCGGCATCATCCTGCTCGGCGGACTGCTGGGTTCGGTGATCGGCGGCTTCGGTGCCGATTGGGGTCATCGGCTCAATCGCCGCGGCGGCATCCTGATCGCGGCGGTCGTCGCGACCGGCGTCGGCATTCCGACCGCGCTGTATCCGCTGATGCCGACCGTCGTCGGCTTCGCGGTGATGCTGTGCCTGCTGCTGATGGCCGGCTCGGTGATCAATATCGTCGCCTCGACCGCCATCGCGGTGCTGATCCCCAACGAGGAGCGCGGCTTGTGCATGGCCTCGTTCGGCATCATCAACTCGGTGATCGGCCTGAGCCTGGCGCCGACGCTCGTGACGCTCGGCAGCACCGCGATGGGCGGCGAGCATCACCTCGCCGCGTCGCTGACGATCATCGGCGTTGTCACCGGTATCCTGTCGCTGATCGGCTATCTGCTGGCGAGCAGGAATGCACCGCTGCGCGTCGTGACCTGAACGCAAGGCTGTCGCTTCAAGACGATGCTTTGCCGCAGGTACGCTTCTCCATCACCGGTTCGCCCTCGAAAGGACTCTCCATGACACTCGATCGCTATTCGAGTTTCGACTTCGAAGAGGGCGGGATTGCGCGCCAGGTCTTTGTTCGCGGTGAAGGTCCGGCCGTCATCGTCATGCATGAGGTTCCCGGCATCCATCCGCTCGTGCTGCGCTTTGCCGAACGCATCGTCGAGGCCGGGCACCGCGTCTATCTGCCGAGTCTGCTGGGCGATCCGGGCCGCGAGGTCACGCCTGGCTATGCGAGCGCGCAGATCTTCAAGGCGCTGTGCATCCGCCGCGAGTTCGGCGCCTGGGCCGTCGGCCAGTCCGGCCCGATCGTGGATTGGTTGCGGGCACTGGCGCGCAAGGCCCATCTTGAATGCGGCGGCCCCGGCGTCGGCGCGATCGGCATGTGCCTGACCGGCAATTTCGCGATGGCGATGATGACCGAGCCTGCGGTGATCGCGCCGGTGCTGTCGCAACCATCCTTGCCGGTCGCGATCGGCGCGCGTCGGCGTGCGGACATCGGCTTGTCGGCGGAAGAGATCCGCGTCGTCCAGCAACGGCTGCAGACCGAGAACCTCAGCGCGATCGGCATGCGTTTTCACGGCGATCCCATGGTGCCGGCGGAGCGCTTCGCAACCTACAAGCGCTGCTTCGGCGATCGCTTCGAAGCGATCGAGATCGACCCAGCCGACGCGCAGCCCAATCCCGGCGCCAAGCCGCATGCCGTGCTGACGATCAATCTTCGCGACGACGATCCCACCGGCCCGACCAAGAAGGCAGAAGCCCGGGTCATCGAGTTCTTCCGTCAACGCCTGCATGCCGCTGCGTAGCGTGTGCGCGCGGAGGACCGATCGAGCCATTAAACTGCGCGTCCCTACGCAATCCAGCTCGTCATGTCTCTGAACGCATTTCTCCAGCAGCTGCGCCAAACCCCCGCGCAGATCGAGTTCGCTCAAACGATCGCGGCGATCGAAGCGCACTACGAATACACGCCCACCGCCTTTCGCAATGGCGAGGTGCTGAATGCCGCCGGCCAGAACGGCGGTTCCTGCAAGATCTTTGCGTTCGCCAAGCTGCAGAACCTGGACGAGGACGAAACCCTCGCCTGCTTCGGCCGTTACTACCGCGACGACGTGCTGAAGAATCCGGACGCGAGCGACCACCAGAACATCCGCACGTTCATGCGCTCTGGCTGGAGCGGCATTGCCTTCGAGGGCGAAGCGCTCAGGCTGCGCTGAGCCGCAGCGCGGCGGCGCCCGCACTGCACTGCTGCGGCGACCGTGGGTTCGCGGCCGTCAGTCCTTCCGTGCAAGGCCGTCACGCTCGGCCAGCGCCTTCTGGACTTCCTCCGTGCGCGCACGCGTCAGCGGATAGTTCCAGATGATGATCGCCGAGCCGAACAGGCCCAGCGCGGGAATGACGGAGCTGACCAGCTTGATGCCCAGCGCGCCACCCGCGGACTGCACCGATGCGGTCGCATCGAAGCCGAACAGCCCGACCAGCGCGATGCCCGCGGCCGTCGTGACGCTCATCAGCGACTTCTGCATGAACGCAACCATTGAACCGTAGAGTCCACCGTGGTCCTGGCCGGTATGCAGCCGGCCATAGTCGACGATGTCGGCAGACATCGTGAGCACGATGACATAGCCGATCAGGCAGAACGTGCCCGTCGGATACAGGACGAAGATGAACGGCAGCGCGAATTCTCCCGGCGACAGCAAGGCCAGCGAGCCCAACGCCGTGCCGCAGCCGATCAGCGAGATCGCCCACACGCGATGCCGCTCGTAACGCGCGGCCAAGGCCGACCAGAACGGAATGCCGGCGACGGTCGCGAGCAGGGAAACCATCATGATGGCGGGAAACTGCTGGCTCAGTCCCAGGTAGGTATCGATGAAGAAATAACTGACGCCGCTGGACAGCTGGCCGAGCACGCAGAACGGCAGGAATGCCGCGAGCAGCCACAGCAAGGGCTTGTTGTCGCGGACGGCGGCAAAGACTTCCTTCGCGCCGAAGCGAGCAGTCGCGACAGGTGGTGCCGCCTGCCCCGCGTGCACCCGCAGCACCAGGATCGCGGTGGCCAGCGGCAATGCCCACAGACAGATCACGGCGGCGAAACCGAGCGTGCGGAAGTCGATCTCCGTGCTGTCCGAGTAGCCGAACTTCACGGCCAGGAACGGGGTTGCGAAGAACAGCATGGGCCCGGCGATCATGGCGAAGGCACGCCAGGCCTGCACTCTTGCGCGCTGGGCATAGTCGGTGCTGAGCCCGTAACTCCAGGCCTGCAGCGGAATCTCGATGACCTTCCAGCCCAGATACGTCACGGCGGACCAGATACCGAAATACCAGATCGTCACACCCGGCGGTGGGCGCATCAGGAACCAGATGCCGACGACCGAAATGATCGAACCCGCGATGGTCCAGCTCCTGCGCGTGCCACTGCGCGCGAAACTGCGGTCGGACAGGTAACCGATCAGCGGATACGTGACACCGTCGAACAATCGCGTCAGCAGGATGGCGACCGCCAGAGCCGACAGCGAAAGACCGGCATGCTTGGCGTAGACCGCCTGAATCTGCGCCTCCGGCCCGTGCATGATGCCGAGCACCACGCTTGGCAGTACGAAAGCCAGCAGGACGCTGCGGCGCAATGGGGTACCGCTTTGGATCTGGTTCACCGGGCTCATTTCCAGACTGCGCGGGCGACGCGCAGGTTGTTCGCGCCGAGGAATCCTTGGAGATCCACATCGCTCCAGCCGGCGGCGAGCAAGTCTTCGGCGATGGCGGGAATGCGCTCGGGCTCGATCATCTTGATGCCGGCGCCGTAGCCGAGCGCCGGCGGGAAGGTCCGCGGATTGCTGGTGACGTAGTCATCCAGTTCCTTGCTGTCGAAGACGTAGTCGAGGCCGATGCCGACGTGCTGCGGACCGACGAGGTCCGCGACATATTGCACGTGCCGTACATAGGTCTGCGTCGTGTTGTCGTTGTGGCCGAGAAAGATGCCGATGCCATTGACGTTGATGACGCCACCGGTGGCGGCGCAGGCGCGGATCATGTCGTCGGTGATGTTGCGTGGATGATCGTGGATGGCGCGCGGATTGGAGTGCGAGAAGATCACCGGGCGCTGGATGTACTCCATGGCCTCGCGCACCGTGCGTTCGCCGGTGTGCGTGCAGCACAGCAGCATGCCGGCGTTCCTCATCTCGTCGAGCACGAGCCGGCCCTGCGCGGTCAGGCCGATGTCCTCGTCCTGGCAGCCGCCGCCGAGCTTGTTGTTGCGGTTGTAGGCGAGCAGCATCCAGCGCACGCCGAGCGCATAGAGACGCGAGACGACCGCCGGATCATCCTGCACCGGGATCGCACCCTCGACGTCGAAGAACACCGCGAGCTTGCCTTCCCGCTTGGCGCGCTCGATGTCGGCAACACCGGCGCCGATGATGTACTCCGCCGGCCGCGCCGCCAGCCACGAGCGGAAGGACTCGATCATCTCGAAGGGCCGCTGCGGTTCGCAGTCGCAGCTGACATTGAGGATCACGACACTCGCGCCGGCCGCTTTGTGGCGCGCGATCTGCGGCAGGAAATCCTTGTCCTCGGGGCGCAGGGGCATGCAGGCGTGGTTGTCCCACACGATGCTGCGTTCGATGACTGCCTTGATGTTGTCCAGACCCACGAGCCTTGCCTCACAATCGAATTGAAACGAGCCGGTGGCGGGCGCCAGAGCGCCGCCCATTGCTTGACGTTGCACGAATAATACAACAATGTATATAAACAGAGGACGTTGTCCTCAGACAATCGATGGAGCCGCTTGATTCCATGAGCATGCATGAGCGGTACACCGAGGCCGAAGGCCTGCTGCCCGCCCTCGCCGCCGCCAAGATCCGCAACGCGGCGCCGGCCATTCGCTGGATCGAGGATCGTGCGGAATGCTGGTACGCGCGCGACAGCGCCGAGGGCTGCGAATGGGTCGTCATCGACGCCGCCTCCGGCCAGCGCCGCCCGGCCTTCGATCATGAACAGCTGGCGCAGGCACTGCGCGGCCTGGGGCACGAAGCGGCGGCGAACAAGCTGCCGATTTCGGTGACGCACATGGGCGCCGATTCCATCGAGTTCACACATAAAAAGCAGCGCCTGCGTTATCCGCGCACCGGCGGCGAGCCGACGGTGCTGGGCGATGTTGCGCCGGCGCACGGTCCGTCGCGATCGCCGGACGGCCGATGGCTGCTGAGTCAGCGCGACGGCAATCTGTGGCTGGCCGAGGCCGGCGGCGAGGCACGGCAGATCACCCGCGACGGATCGCCGGACGACGGCTACGCCATCTACCACGGCAACTACAAGGCCGGGCACATTCCGCGCAGCCGCATCGGCGGCAACGACCAGCCGGCGGGTGTGGTCTGGGCACCGGACAGCAGCAAGCTCATCGTCTGGCGCATCGATCAGCGGCATGTGCAGCCGTATCCGTACGTGGAGAACGCGCCGCATGACGGCAGCTTCCGGCCGAAGCTGCATCTGCCGCGGATGCCGCTGACCGGCGAAGCCGCGCCGACGATCCGCTGGCTGTGCCTCGACATCGAGACCCGCCGGCTGACGCCGCTGGCGTTGCCGGAGGACCAGCTGCATCTGCACCAGGACTGGGAAGCAGTGCGCAGCTGGGCGTGGAGCGCCGACTGCCGCCGCGTGCGCGCAGTGATGTTCGGCGTGCAGCAGCGGGCGGCCTATCTGCTCGACATCGACCTCGCCGACGGCAGCACTCGCATCGTCATCTCCGAGAAAGACGAACCGCGCGTCGAGCTCAATACCACTTCCTACAGTCAGCCCGCCGTCGCGGTTGTCGGCGATCTCGATCGTGTCATCTGGTACAGCCATCGCTCGGGCTGGGGCCACCTGTATCTGTACGACGGCAAGACCGGCGAGTTGCTGAATGCGATCACGCAGGGCGAATGGCTGGTGCGCGATCTGATCGACGTTCACCCGCAGACCGGTCGCGTCCTGTTCACCGCCCAGGGGCGTGAGGGCGGCAACCCTTACCTGCGTTCTCTGTACAGCATCAACCTCGACGGCAGCGAACTGCGCCGGCTGACGCCCGCAGGACTCGATGCGGACATCAATCCCGGTCTCTCGGCAATCTCCAAGAGCACCGAGTTCATCAGCCAGCTGTCGCCGGATCGCCAGCATCTCTTCTATACACGCTCGACGGTTTCGCGGCCGCCACAGACTTGCGTGCTCAACATCGAGAAAGGCAGCGAGCATGTCATCGAAGAGGCCGATGTCTCGGCCTTGCTGGCCGCCGGGTATGCGCCACCGGAGGAGTTCGTCACGCTCGCCGCCGATGGCAGGACCGAAATCCACGGCCTGCTGTATCGCCCCAGAAACCTCGCCGCGGACGCCAAGGCACCCCTGATGGTTTCGCAGTACGCGAGTCCGCTGATGGCGGCGTGCCCGCGCAGCTACGCCACGGCCGTCCTCGGTTTCACGCTGTGGTTTGCGCCAGCGGTATGGGCCGCGCTGGGCTGCGCGGTGATGGTCATGGATGCACGCGGCACGACCGGCCGCAACCGCGCCTTCGCCACTGCGGGCCAAGGCAAGTTGAATCTGATCGGACTCGACGACTACGCCGCGACGATCCGCCAGCTCGGCGAACGCCATGCCTGGCTCGACACCTCGCGCGTCGGAATCGCCGGCGCTTCCTACGGCGGCTACACGGCGATCCGCGCGATGATCGAGTTCCCGGACGTCTTCACCGTCGGCGTCTCCGGCGCGCCGTTGTGCTCGGTGCACAACATGTACCCGGACTATCACTGGACCGGCTGGCATGGCGATCCGGATTTCGGCAATGGCAGCGCGCTGCGGACTGACCAATGCGCGCGCCCGAAGAACTACGAATCGCTCGACGCGACGCGGCAGGTCGATAGGATCAAGAGTCCCTTGCTGATCGTCGCCGGCGAACTCGACGAGAACTGCCCGCTGCCGCCGATCATGCAGCTCTACGCGGCCGCGGTGGAGGTCGATGCGCCGGTCGAACTGATGGTCTTGCCGAATCGCAATCACCACACGATCAATCGCACGCGTTACACCGTCCGCAAGGTGATGGACTATTGCTGCCGTCATCTCCTGCATGAGGCACCGCCGCTGGATTTCCGCTTCAGCGTGCTGCCGCAGTCCGCAGAACCGGACGACAAGCCGACAGCCTGGTAACGGCCTGGCGACCGCCTTTGTAGGGGAAAGTCCCTAGAGAATCCGCGCTCATTTCTCACGAATCCGGCTTGACGTCTCCAGAAACATACAGCATTGTATCTCAATAGAGGACAGCGTCCTCAGAACGAGAGAGCAAGACGATGTCAGCCGCCGAACTGTCGGTCCCTCGCCCCGGGCCCCGCCCCAGTCGCAGCCGCGCGGAGATTGTTGGATGCGCCCTTCGCATGCTGGATCGCGATGGCCCGGACAGCTTGACGTTTCGTGCCGTCGCCCGCGAACTCGACATGACGGTCGGCGCGCTGTCGCGCTACTTCAAGAACCTCGCCGACCTCGAAGACGAAGTCGCGACGCAGGTCATGTCCGAGTTACGCCCGCTGGATGCGAAGAGCAAAAGCAGCCTGCGCGACCAGTTGCTCAGGCTGAGCCTGGACATCTTCGAGATCGCACGCGCACGCCCCTACCTCGTCAAGATTCACGGGCCGGCCAGTGCGGCGGTCGTCGGCCATATGACGCAGCAGTGCATCAAGGTCATGTTGGATGCCGGCATCGACTTCGACCGGGCAATGGCCATCTACTCGCTGATCGGCGCCATGCCGAATGCGTGGGCGATGGCCAGCCAGCGACCGGCCAATCCGCAACAGGAAGCGCTTGCCGGCAAGGCCTACATGGAAAACCTCGGCGAGCTCGCGCCGCAGATGAACAAGCTGCTCGGCGCCGCCACCGGCACGACGCTCTACCGGCGTTGGCTGACGACCTATCTCGATGCCCTGCTGACGCCGCCGGCCAGCGCCGGCAAAGCGCGTTAGGAACTTTCTTTCGCGGCACTCCCGCCATACCCCTTAAACCGATCGATCAACCATGAACTACCCCATCGCCAAGATCACGCCCGTGCCCGTCAGCTTCGGCCGCGTCAGCTACACGGACAACTACCAGTGGCTGGAAGAGGAAACGCCGGAGGCGCTGGAATGGACGGCGCAGCAGGATCGGCTCACGCAGGACTGGCTCAACAGCAACCCCGCGCGCGCCCGCGCCGAGGCATTGATGGCTGCGATGCCGGTGATCGAGAGCAATGATCCGGTGTTCAGCGGCGGACGGTGGTTCCGCAAGCGCACGCCGGCGAACCAGAACATGCACGTGATCGAAGTGGCCGAGGCCGTCGCCGGCCCCTGGCGCTGCATCCTCGATCTCAATGCAATAGCCAATGGCCGCAAGCTGACCGCCGATGGCTTCGTGCCATCGCCCGACGGTCGCAAGCTGGTCTTGAGCCTGGGCGTCAACGGCACCGAGCTCGCCGAGCTGCGCGTGTTCGACGTCGACAGCGGCCAGGTATTGATGGACAGCATTCCGCAGGTCTATGCCTTCTTCGCCGCCTGGCTGCCGGACAGCAGCGGCTTCTACGTCAACGCGCGCGATCCGAATGCGATGGCGAGCGGCTCGAAGATCTACCTGCACGTATTGGGCGCACCGCCGGTGACCCAGGCCGAAGCTTATGAAGCCAGCGCCGACATGATGTGGGTCAAGGCCTCCGCCGACGGCAGGCACATGCTGATGATTGCGGATCACCTGAGCCCGCGCATCGAATACATCCGCGACGTCAGCGCAGGAAGCGATGCTGCATGGCAGCCGTTCCTGAAAGGCGAGACCGCGCAGTTCCGCGGCGACATCATCGGCGACCGCCTGTACGCGGTGACCGACGACGGCGCGCCGTGCGGCCGTCTCGTGTCGATTCCCCTCGCCACGCCGACCGACCGCAGCACCTGGAAGGAGCTGGTTCCAGGATCGCAGAACGTACTGGCGACGCTGCTGGTCGTCGACGGGCATCTGGTCCTGGTCGACCTGGTCGACACCTGGTCACGCATGCGCGTGTTCGATACCGCAGGCAACCTCAAGGGTGAGATTGCCTTGCCGGGCAAGGGCTCCTTGAGCAGCCAGCAGTTCGCCATCTGGAGCATGCTCGACATGGTGAGCAAGGGCGCCGATGGCGACGTGATTTTTGCGTTCTCGTCGCCAGCGCGGTCGGCGGCGCTGTACAAGGCCAACGTCCACACGCTCAAGGTCGAAGCGCTGACCGAGCCGCAGGTACAGATCGACGCCCAGATCCACGATTACGCCGCGACCAGCGCGGATGGCGCGCGGGTTCCGTATCACGTCATTGCGCGCAGCGATATCGACCTGTCGAAGCCGCAGCCGACGGCAATGTACGGTTACGGCGGCTTCCAGGCTGCGGTGATCCCTGGCTGGTGCGGCACCTGGCTTGCTGCCTGGATCAAGGGCGGCGGCGTGCTGGTGCTCATGCACCTGCGCGGTGGCGGCGAACTGGGCCCCGACATGTGGCATCAGGGCCGCCTCAAGCACAAGCAGAACAGCTTCAACGACGTCTATGCGATTGCGGAAGACGTGATCGCACGCGGCATCACGACCGCCTCGCAGCTCGGCGTCGTCGGCGGCTCGAATGGCGGCGTGATGGCGACAGCCGTCGCCGTCCAGCGCCCGGACCTGTTCCGCGCCAGCATTCCGCAGGTGCCGATCACCGACGCGCTGGCCCGCGTGCGCGATCCGATCTGTGCCGCCTCGACGCTGGACTACGGCGATTCCAACGACGCCGAAATGTCGGAGGTGCTGCATGCCTGGAGTCCGTACCAGAACGTCAAGGACGGCACCGCCTATCCGGCGCTGCTGCTGGACGCCGGCAAGCAGGATGTGCGCTGTCCGCCCTGGCACGTCCGCAAGATGACCGCGCGCATGCAGCCGGCCAACGCGAGCGCGCATCCGATCCTGATGCGCGTGCGCGAAGGCGTCGGTCATGGCGCACATGATGTGGCCGGTCTCCGCGCGCAGAGTGTCGACTGGCTGACGTTCTTCATCGATCAGCTCGGCCTGAAGTCCTAAAGCCTCCCCTTCGCAGCGGCATCCCCCCCAGAGGCTGAGTCATGACTATCCCGCGCACTAGCCGTCGCTTGCTGATCGCCGTCCTGCTGGCCGGCGCCGCATGCCGCGCCGGCGCCCAGGAGCCGGCAGTCACCGAGCCCGCATCCGCCGAAACAGCGGCCAGCGAAACGCAGCTGCCGGTCGTGGGCAATGTGGAAGTCATCCCGCTGCGGACCGAGGCTGCCGATGCAGGCGTAAGCGAGGAACGCGTACCCACCCAGCTCGAGGAGATTGTCGTCACCGCGACCAAGCGCGCCGCGCCGGTACGCAACATTCCGGCGACGGTCAACGTGTTGTCCGGCGAAGATCTGGAACGCCAGGGCGTGCAGAGCATCGAGCAGATCGTCAGCCTGGTGCCGGGCGTCAATCTCACCGACGAAGGCACCGGCGGCGCGGCGAAACGCATCACGATCCGCGGCATCTCGACGGCGCTGAACGTCAACCCGACCGCCGGCACGCTGTTTGGCGACATTCCGTTCTCCGATCCGTTCTCTCCCAAGGTGCAGCTCGACCCCAATCCCTTCGACATGGCGACGGTCGAAGTATTGAAGGGTCCGCAGGGAACACTGTTCGGCGGCACCGGATTGAACGGCCTGATCCGATATGTGCCGGAGGCTGCGCAGCTCGATACCTTCCAGCTGAAGTACTTCACGCAGTACAACGCGTATCCGCAGCAAGGCGGCGATGGCTGGAGTTATGGAGCGGCGGTCAACATGCCCTTCGCCGATCACACCGCCGCAGTCCGCCTGATGGGCTTTCACCGCGACGCGCCGGGCTATATCGATGACACGAGAAACGACCGGCAGGACATCAACACCCTTGCGCAAACCGGCTTTCGCGGCAGCTTCACCTGGCTGCCGGCCGATCGCTGGAAGATTTCGCTGATGGGCGCGACGCAGCAGACCGAAGAAGACGATCTGAACTACACCGACAACTACGACGGCAATCTCGAACACGGCGATTCACCGCGACCCAGTCCGTCCGAGTCCAGCTACACGCTCGGCAGCCTGACGATCGAACGTGAGTTCGACAGTGTCGATGTGATTGCGCAGAGCTCCTACTTCAAGAAGCAGTTCGAGATCTTCCTCGACGCTTCGCGCGCCGTCGGCGGTGCATTGCCACTGCTGGCCGGCATTGACGACAACCACAGCGAGGGCATGACGCACGAACTGCGTTTGGTCTCGGCGCCCGGCGACTCGCCGTGGAAGTGGCTGGCCGGCGCGTTCTATTACGATCTCGACCTCTACGACTGCGCCAGCATCGGTGCCGGCGCAAACCTGCCGCTGTCACCGGTGCTTTCCATCCTTGGCAGCCTGCTGCCGCCATCTTTGGATCCGATCCTCGACAGCCTACTCGCACCGCCCTGCCCCGGAAAGCCCGACGCGCTCGCCGACACCCTGGGCGTCGGCACGCTGACCGCCGACATCAACCTCAAGGAACAGGCGCTGTTCGGCGAGTTGACCCGCGAACTCGGCGAGTCCTGGGAAGTCACGCTGGGCGCGCGCGGATATCGCATCGAAACCAGCGGCAGGGTCACGAGCGCCGGCGTGCTGTACAGCGCGTCGAATCGGGGCCAGGTCGTCGACCGCAATGCGCAGGCCAGCGAAGATGGCATCAGCCCCAAGGCGTCGATCGTGTTCCATCCGACCGATGAGCTGCGCGCTTACTTCACCGTCTCACGCGGCTTCCGCTTCGGCGGCCCGCAGCTCTCCGCTTCGACGCCGACCACCGATGTGCCGGCCAGCTACAAGTCCGATTCGCTGTGGAGCTACGAGCTTGGCCTGCGGTCCGACTGGTTCGATCGCTCTCTGCGCCTCGACGCATCGGCCTACCGCATCGATTGGGAGAATCCGCAGATCTACCAGATCTCCAGCGACGGCCTGACCGGCTATATCGACAATGTCGGCGGCGCCAAGGGCGAAGGCGTGGAGCTGTCGATGCGCTATCTGCCGCCGTTCGCGCCGGGTCTGTCGCTGAACACCGCGGTTGCCTGGAACCGGACGGTCACGACCGTCGTGTTCGAATCCCAGCAGGAAGGAACGGTCGCCGTCGGCTCGCCCTGGCCGCTGGCGCCGCGCTGGCAGACGTCGACGACGCTGGAGTACTCGCTGCCGCTGGAAACCTGGCAGTCCGGCATCTCGCTGCGCCACACCTACCTGGGCGAGGCCTGCAACACCATCGACTGCACGGCGCAGGTCTTCGGCTATCGCACGCTGGACCTGAATCTGTTCGCAACGCCCATCGGCGACAGCTACTGGCCGGGCATCAGCGTCAGCCTGAACAACCTGACCGACGAGCGCGGCAACAGCAATATCTCGGTCAACCCGTTCCCTGCGGGTGACACCGTGACCTACATCGCGCCGCGTGCGGTCGTGCTGCGGCTCAGCGGCTCGTTCTGATGCAGGCAAGCTTCAAGGCTCTAGAAGTGCCTTGCCTTCCCCCTACTCGCCCCAGCGATAACCCAGTCGCGCGCCGATCATGCGCGGCTCGTTGTACGTCACGGTCTGGAAGCCGAGCGTCGTCCAGACGTTCTGATTGCTGATGATGAATTCCTTGTCCTGCAGGTTGGTGCCGTAGACCTGCAGATAGTAGCTGGAGCCGAGGATGCTTTCCCAGTTGATGCTGGCGTTGAGCAGGCCCTGCGAATCGAGCCAGGCGCCCGGCTCGGCTTCCGGCAGCGTCGTCGCCGAGGTGTAGTTCCGGTCGGTCCAGGTCCAGGTCAGCGAGCCGCTGATCGATCCCAGCGTGTCGCTGACCGGCAGCTCGTAGATCGCGGTGACCGCGTACTGATGCCGCGGCGTGTACAGGAACGGCATGCACGACAGGTCGATCACCGAGCCCTGCGGATACGAGCCGCCGGTGCAGTCGAGCTGCGGCGTTGCCGAGCCGCTGATCAGGAAGTATTCCTCGTACTTGCCCTTGGTGTACGAATAGTTCGCCGCGATCGTCAGGCCTTCATACGGAATGATCGTGCCCTCGAACTCGAAACCGCCGATCGAGGCCTGGCCCGCATTGAACACCGCCGCACCCAGGCGCGGTGCGAGCGCGACGGAGCCGGGCGCCGAGTACACGTCAACGCCGTTGCGCTGCATGTTCGTGTAGTCGGTGTAGTAGATCGCCGTGTTGATGCGGACCGGTATCTCGCCGATCGAGAAATCCGTCTTCTGGCCGATCTCGTAGTTCAGAACGAACTCCGGCTTGTAAGTCAGGTAGTTCGGATTGACGGCGGTGATGGCAAAGCCGCCGGTCTTGTAGCCGCGGCTGACCTTTCCATAAACCAGATTGTTGTCGAACTGATAGTCGGCGCCGATCGTCCAGGTGAACGCTGAATCGTTCGCGCCGCCGGACTCCTCGACCGGTGCCGCGGGAATACCGAACATGGTCTGCCGGAACACCGAGCTGCCCTTGATGTCGTCCTTGCTGTAGCGCGCACCCGCGGTGATCTTCAGGCCGTCCAGAGACGCCGTCAGGTCGCCGAGGTCGTAGGTCGTCTGCGCATACGGACCGTAGGAGTTTCTTTCGAGCTTCCAGACCACGTCCAAACCGTTATACAGCGCGCCGATCTTGGTGGTCTCCGGCCCTCTCGGCTCCTGACGTTCGAAATAGCCACCGGCGGCAAACACGAGCTTGCCGTCACGGTACTTGCCCTGCAGCTGCAACTCCTCGGTCAACACGCCGAAGTCGGCCTGACGCTGGTCGTCGGGCTCGGTGAATTCGGTCCAGATCGCACGCGATCCGTCGGTGTCCCAGCGATACTGATGCTCCAGCGTCGAAAAGCTCGTGATGTTGCGCAACGTCAACTCGTCCGTCAGGCCTATGCTCAGTGCGTTGATGATGCCGCTCGTCCACAGATTGTCGGTCGGATCGCCACTGAGCTGGACGCTCCGGTTGTCGCGCTGCGCCTGCTCTTCCGCAAAAAGCGCGCCGCAGCGGGTGGCCTCCCTGGCCAACGCCGCATCCCAGACGAGACAGCCAGGTTGAAGCTCCGGTGGAACGAGCGGCAGCGCCTGCAAACCCAGGTTCGACATGATCAGCCGGTTGAGGCTGTCGGGGTTCGCGCGCTTGATGACCGTACCGGAGCCGTTGTCGTGGTTCTCCGTGTAGTAGGCGAACAGGTAGTTTTCGACATTGTCGGTCGGCAGCCAGGTCAGACCGGCCCGGACCGTCCAGTAGTGACGGTTGTCGTAGTCGGTGCCGTTCGCCACGTCCTTGGTAAAACCTTCGCGGTCGAAGTACTTGCCGCCGACGCGCAGCAGCAGCGTGTCGTCAACGAGCGGAGTGTTGAACACCGCCTCGTAGCCACTGCCGTTGTAGCTGCTGGTCTCGGCCATCACCGAGCCAGACCGATTGTTCTCGGGCTTGTGCGGCTGCAGGATCAGCGCACCACCGGTGGTATTGCGGCCGAACAAGGTGCCCTGCGAGCCCTTCAGCACCTGCATGCTCTGCAGATCGAAGAACTTGCCGGGACCGCCGACATTGTTCAGCGTCGTGTCCGCCGGCAGCGGCGCCTCCGCGAAGTACAGCAGCACGCCGGAGCCGCCGCCGTAGGTCGCACCCTGGCCGCGGATCGTCGGCGATTCCGTGCTGCGCTGCTGGCCGCCGGTGCTCATCACCAGTGACGGCACGCGACCGGCGAGGTCCATGACCGTGCCGATCGACTCGCGCCGCAGTGCTTCGGCGTCCATCGCGGTGATCGCGATCGGCACGTCCTGCTGGCTTTCCTCGGTTCGACGAGCGCTGACGACGATCTCTTCAATCGCAGCACCGCGCCGGGCCGGCGCCGCCAGCGTGTCGGCGGCAACGGCCGGCGTATCGACCGGAATGGTCTGCTCGTAGGGGGCTGCCGGCGGCGGCGGCGATGCCGCTTGCGGCTGCGCGGCGATGCCGCCTGCATCCGCTTCATCCGGAACGATCGAATCCAGAATGTCCTCGGCAGCCGCCGTGTCTTCCTGTGCGCCGGCAACCAGCGGCACCGACAAAGCCAACACCAAGGCACCGCCCACCACTACACCCACCATCGACTGCCTCATCGTTCCCCCAATCCTGCGATCCGTGCCCAGTCCTTTTGTACGGCTCAGAAAATCTGCTGCAGGGACATCGCCGCCTTGACGTCGCCCTTGATCTTGATCTTCCCCGTCGTGAACGCGGTCATCGGCTTGATCTCCTTGTTCAGCAGCTTGGAGAAGTTGTCGACGGACACGGTGATCGTCAGGTCGGCGGGGCCATCCGCCTTGGTCACCGTCGGCGGCGTCGTCGTGCCGTCGACGTGCATGATGCTGTCGTCGAGCTGGAATCTGAGCATGCGCCCGAACGCGGGCAGCACCTTGATGCGCTCCGCAAGAATGTCTACGACGTCGTCAAACGTTGCCATGTGGTTCTCCTCTATGTCGTGATCGTCGGAATGATGGCGTTCGGTCGCGGCGGCTCATGCCAGCCTCTTCAGAAACCATCTGATCGCCGGTGCCAGCGGCTTCGCGAAGGGCCGGATGAAGCGGAATGCCTTGTGGCTCTCGCGGCGGAAATCTTCGAAGCTGTGGTTCTGGAACTGCAGCAGGCGCTGCGACTCCTCGGTGTCCGCCCAGTCGGCATACAACGCCGCGTCGCCGAAATCGGCATCGGTCAGCATCACGCCCATCTCGCCCAGCGTCGCGTTCAGCACATCCTTGTGCGTGACCTGGCAGCTGCGGCCGCCGCCGATCAGATGAACCTTGTGGTGCGCATCGCCGCGCGTCAGCACGTTGACGAAGGCAGTCGCGACATCTTTCGGGTGGATGTATTCGAATCGATTGCTGCCCGCCATCGACAGGGCATACTTCGCCTGATCCAGTCCGCGGTTGTGCATACGCGAATCGGCCATCCCGCCCAGGCGCAGGATTGCCCACGGTGAACCCACGCGCCGGACCATGGCTTCACAGGCGATCTTGTGCCGCGTGTAGTGATCCGACGCGATCGGTGTCTCGTCGACCTTGCGCGGCGGCGGCCTGCCCTGCGGGCCGAACACGGCGAAGGAGGAGCAATAGGCCAGCAAGGGCTTGCGCTCCATCTGCTGAATGGCCTCGACGATGTTCTGCGTGCCGCCGACGTTGACGTCGTACGCGAGCGCGGGATGGGCTTCGGATGCGGGGACGATGATCGCGGCCAGATGGATGACGGCGTCCACTTGATGGACGAGTGCCCTGACCGTCTGCCGATCGCGAATGTCGCCCCAGTGGATGCTGATGCCCGCAACGCCGTCGAACGCTCTGGCCATGCGCGCGTTCGTTCCGTTCCTGACATCAAACGCCAGGACGGAGTGACCGGCATCGACCAGCGCAGGCAGTACGACACTGCCCAGATAGCCGAATGCACCGGTCAACAGAATGTTCATCGGCCGGGAGCGCCGCGCGCGTTATTGAATAGAGCCGAAGAACAGTGCTTCATTCCACTGTCCGTATTCCATGCTGTAGAAGGACGTGATCGCGCGCTTCCGGATCTTCCAGCCTTGCGGGGTTCTGGCGTACTCGTCGTGGTAGACGCCGCCGGCCTGCATCGGCCCGAACATCGGCACGTTGACGACGGCGGTCCAGCCCCAGCGTCCGGTCGCGCGGTCGCCGTGGACCTCGATGTGCGGCGAATGCCCGAGGTGCCACATGAAGCAGGGCACCGGCGCGATGTAATCGCTGTAGGCCTTGGCGATCGCCGCTCGGCCCCGATTGACGTTGGTGACTTCGAGGCCGACCTTGTCGAAGTGCAGCCCCTCGATGTCGAGGATGCCGTCCTCGCAGAACATGTCGGCATAGCCTTCGACGTCGCGCATGTCGGCCTTCAGCAGGTACAGCGACATCAGGTTGCGGATGGCCCATTCGGCCTCGAGGTCCGCCACCCGTTCTTCCAGGGTTCTGGTCTTAGCGTCGGTCATTGCGCTTTCTCGTTTCGATGATGGGTCGTTGAGGCCAGGCTTGCGGGAAGCATCGATGTCCTACCCGCCGGTTCTGCCGAAGTACGAAGGCGCGCCGGCACCGATCGGCGCGATCCTGTTGCGCTCGGCGAACCAGGCAATCGAATCCCGGATCGTTTCGATACTCGGGCGCGGGCTCCAGTGCAGCTCCCGGCGCGCCTTGCTGCTGTCCATCTCACCGAAGGCGATCGACAGGAACACCGCATCGGTGCTGACGAAGTAGTCCTTGCGCCGCAGCAGCTTCAGCAGGCCTTCGCCGAGCCAGGCCGCCGCATAGGCGACCGACAGCGGCAGCACGAATGGCGGCGCATGTCCGCCTTGCGCGGCGATCGATCCGAAGAAACTCCGGTAGCTCACGTACTCATTGGAGATGATGTAGCGCTCGCCGATGCGGCCATGCTGCTCGGCGAGCAGCATGGCCTGTGCCGCGTCGCGAATGTCGACGATGGGCTGCGCCGCTTTCCACACGACCTTGGTGCGGCCCTGCGAGGTATCCCACAGCATCTGGCCCTGCGGCGTCGGTTGATAGTCCTGCGGTCCGTAGGTCGTGGAGATGCACAGCGCGACGCCGGGCAGTCCTTTCTCGCGGCAATACTTGTCGAACTGGTCTTCGGCCTGCCTTCGCGAACAGATGTAAGGCGGCGCCTGGTCCATCCAGTTGAAGTCGATCTCCTCGGTGACGGGCCCGTCGGGATTCCGGCCGAGCGTGCCCATCGTGCTCGTGAAGATGAATCGCCCGACACCGCTGGCCAGCGCCGCGTCCATGCCGTTGACCAGGCCTTCGACGTTGTTGCGAAACAGCGGCGCCGGGTCGCTCAGGTAGTAACGCGGATCGACCACGCAGTAGAAGACCGTGGCGCATCCCTGCATCGCCGCGCGCAGCGATGCCGGATCGAGCGCATCGCCACGGAACACTTCGATCGGCAGATTCTTCAGCGCCTCCGTGCTGCTGGTCTTGCGCAGCAGCACGCGCACCCGGCGCCCCTGCTTCACGAGCAGGCGCGTGACATGGCTGCCGAGAAAGCCGCTCGCGCCGGTGACCAGCACCGGCGCATCCGGATCATCACTCGTGCCGATGGTCATGGAGTGTGACGGCCTGCGTCAGAGCGGTTGATTCGGAATGCCTTCGAACAGCTGTTCGGTCGGCCCCGCGGTGACCAGCCCCATCAGCTTGGTCGCGAGATGCGGCGCAAACACCGACAGGTAGACGACGTGACCGACGACGATGGCGGCGACGATCGACAGCATCGCCGAGCGGCGCGGATCGCGGGTCCTGGAGTCCGCCCATACGTCGATCAGCGATCTGCCCAGCGCGTCGGTGCGCCCCAGCAGATAGGTGAAGACCATCATCTGCACGCCCATCGCCAGCGCGTCGTAAAGCGGGTACTGATGCCGTGTCCCCTCCCACAGCGCGAGGCCGGGAATGACGCGACCGTAGGCGAACACGCCGAGCTGCGCACCGAGCCCGGCGTTGAACGCGAGCGCCCAGACGAAGCCGACCACCAAGCCGGTGAACAGCAATGCGAGCGGTGCGCGCAGAGCGAACGTTGCAATCAGCCAGCGGCCGAGGGTCACGCCGATGACGGCCGGCAGCACGAAGTACGCGATGTAGCCGGGCGGCACCGAGGCCGGCAGGCCGCCCCAGGTCATGTTCAGCGGCCACCACCCGGGCATCCGCGGAATCTCCGGCGGGAACTGCGCGTACACCGCCCAGTCGTAGGGCGCTTCGATCCAGGAAAACGAGATCGCCGAAATGCACAGCAGCAGCAGCGCATGCGGACGACCGCGGCGCCAGCTGAGATACAGGCCGGTGGCGACGAAGACGACGGCGCCGATGTAGGCGAACCAGATCGCGGACTGGATCAGCGCGGGAGAGCCGGCCATCACGCACCCCGCCTGCGGCTGGAAGGTGCACGGGCCTGCGGGTCGTAGCGCAACACCAACGCGAAAATCAGGGCGATCAGCCCAAACAGCGTGCCCAGCATGATCACTGCACCCACGGCGGAGTACTCCTCGGTTTCTGGATCGTTGCGCCTGCCGTGCGCTGAATCGTCCGATGGACCATCCGGCGCACGGTGGCGGGATGGCTTATGGAGAGGCGGCTTGTGCGGCTGGCGCTGCAGCCTCGGTTCCGCCGAGCGCGGCCCATTCCTCGGGCGATGCGTTCTTGACCTGCTCGCGCAGCTTCTCGGCCTCGGCCTCGCGCGCCAGCCGCTCGTCGCGGAATCTCACCAGATCGCGATAGCCGATCTTCTTGTAGTGCGGCCGCGGCTGGATGCCCCAGGTGTCCTGCGCGGTCGTTTGGCCATAGGCCTCCGACGGCGAGAACAGCGGATGCGGCGCCTTGCACTCGATGGTGTCGCTGGCGTAGCGGACCTTGGTCATCTCGCTGCAAATCTCGGTCATCGACAGCGTCGGCCAGCCCATCCAGACCGCGATCAGCGGCAACGACAGCGAGGCCTCGATGACGAGGACGACCAGGCAGGGCCACAGGAAGCGCTGCAGCCACTTGTGCATCGTGGCGTAGTGAGGCGTCGTGCCTAGTGGCAGATCATTTTCGGTGACTTTCATCGGATGACCCTCACTCGGAGAAGATTTCTCGATTGACCGTGTGCAGATACGGCAGCGACAGGAATGGCGTGATGTACCAGATGTCGTAGAGCCACCAACCCCAGACCGGGAACGCGATACCTGAATAGCGAATGTCGGCAAAGATCGTCATGTTGGTGTTGTAGCCGGTCCAGACGATCAGACCCATCCAGCACGTGACGATCAGCCACTGCTGGCCCCAGCGCTTCATCTGCAGCAGGCCGATCGCGGCCGCCAGGCGGGCGCAGAACAGACAGGGAATCAGCGCGATCTCCCAGGCCTTCTCGCCCGGAGCACCAGCACCGCCGATCCACAATTCGTTGTAGTGCCAGAAGTAGCCGCCATCGAACAGCGCGCCCCAACCGACGGTCAGCACGCGGTTGATCAGCGAATGGTGGGCGAACAGATCCATCATCCAGCCCATGCTGTTGAGCGCGGAGTCGATGATCACCAGGTAGCCGATCAGCGTGACGATCAGCGGCCGCACCGACAGCCCGGCGCGCGCGGCCTTCTTCTGCAGGTTCAGGCCCCAGAAGAACATCGGCAGGCCGAAGATGCCGAGCACGCCGGTGCCCATCAGGATCGTGCCCGAGATCATCCATTTGTCGGCCTGCCACTGCGCCGCCGAGCTGTCGCTCTGGTGGGCGTCGTAGGCACTGAAGCCCGAAGATTTCTGCGTGATGCTGGTCATGGCTGTCTCACCAATCGCTCTTGGAATAGAGATACATCTGCACCAGGAAAGTCCCGAAGATCCAGCTGTAGATCAGGATCTGGAAAACGATCATGGCTTTCTTGCGCCGTCGGTCCTGCTCGGAAACGCTGTGGTTGCTCATGCCTTGAGTCCTCCTGCCTTGCCGTGTGCGTTGCCCTGCGAATGGATGTCGGTCTGTCCGAGCAGACTGGCCGCCGCCAGCTCGCGCAGTCCGTCGGTGATGGCGCCGTCGTTGCTCAGCGGCGCGAGGATGCAGACCTCTGCTGCCTCAATCTCGCTGGAGCCGGAGGCGACGAGTTTTGCGGCGGTGACCAGCACGCGCGTCGACGGCGGCTCGAAGTGGAAGACTTCGTCGGCGTTGCGGATCGCCGTCGCGCAGTTGACCAGGCGCTTCGCCACCGGCAGTTCAATGCCGCCTTCGGCGACCAGCACTTCGGCTTCGCGATCCGGCGCGAGATACGTCATCGCCACGGTGACGAAGCGCTGGCGGAACGAGGGCTTCAGTTCCTTCAGCGAGCTGCGGTAGGCCGGGTTGTACGAACACACCAGCATGAAGCTGTCAGGCGCCTGCACCACTTCACCGGCGCGGTCGAGGTACAGCGTGCGGCGGTGATCGGTCAGCGAATGCAGCACCGCGAGCGAGTCGTGGCGCGCCTCGACCACTTCGTCCATGTAGCAGATCGCGCCGGCTTTCACGGCACGGGTCAGCGGGCCGTCGTTCCAGACGACGTCACCGCCGGTGACCATGAAGCGGCCGACGAGGTCAGAGCTGGTCAGGTCGTCATGGCAGCTGATCGTCATCACTTCGCGATTCAGCATCTCGCCCATGTGCTCGACGAAGCGCGTCTTGCCGCAGCCGGTCGGGCCGGTGAGCATCACCGGCACGCGCTGCTCGGCGGCACGCCGGAACAGGCTGATCTCGTTGCCGTTGCTCTGGTAGTAGTTCTTCATTAATGGTTTTATTGGTTTGTTATTCAGGCGGCGACGAGTTCGCGGTGCACCTGCGCCAGCACCCGCGGCAGTTCCTCGACACGGCGAATGCGCGTCGAGCGTCGCGGGCCGAAGACGTCCGGCAGCGGATCGACCTTGGTCTGCCCGACGCCGATGTAATAGAGCGACACGCCGGCTTCATCCGCTTCCTTGACCGCGTGCGCCGAGTCGGCCCACGCATAGCGTCCTTCGTAGCCTTCGTCGGAAATCTGGCCGTCGCCGATGACGATCAGCAGGCGCCGTTCGGAAGATTGATCCAGCAACCGGCGCGTCAGATGCCGCAGCGGCGCACCGAGCCGGGTGTAGCCACCCGTCAGCAGGCCGAGGTCGCCCGGCACCACCGTGTTGTTGTCCTTGAAGTCGCGCAGGCAGGTGACGTCGACGCGGTGCCGCGTCTTGCCGTTGAAGACGAACAGCCCATGGCGTTCGCGTGCGATGGCCATCGCATGGCAGAGCGCATCCGCACAGTCCAGTTCCAGCTTGAAGATGCGTCCGTTCTGACCACCCAGCGAAGCACTGCCGTCGAGCAGCAGCGCGGTCGTGACGTCGCGGAAGGCCGGCTTCAGGTCGCGGAACACGCGCGCTTCCGAAGCCTTGCCCGTCATGCGGTCGACATGAAATTCGATGTACTGATCGATATCGAGATCGGAGCCGTCTTCCAGTCGCTTCTGCATCACGCGATGCGTGTGCTCCTCGAACCAGCGCCTGAGATTGGCCGGCACCGGTCGCCCGGCGCCCTTCTTCGCGGCGATCTTGCGCTCCAGCACGGCGACATGATCCGGCAGGAACTTCTGCGTCCACAGATTCCATTCCGGATACGGCACGCCGGCGCGCTGGTCGGCGCGAATTTCCGGATCGTCGTCCTCGGGGCGACTGGGCGGCGGCAGGCGCGCACTCTTGATGTTGCTTTCGCCACCGACCGGAATCGTCTCGTAGCCGGGCGACAGGTAGCGCTTGGTCTTCGACCAGGGCATGCGGCCCTGGCGGCGGCGCAGCGCTTCGAGAAATCCGCCCTTGCTGCGCGCACCGAGCGGCAGCTCGCCGAGCACCGGGTGATAGCTGAGTTCCTGCTCCGACTTCGCGAGTGCCATCGCGCTTTCGAGAATCGCCGTGCCGTCGAGATCTGCGCTGCGCATTTCCAGATCCGGCAGGAAGCGACGCACCTCGGGCACCAGGCCTGGCCAGCGCGCAGCCATCCAGCCGAGCGCGACGCCGCCCTCGACCAGCGACAGCGCGGTGATCTGGCGCGGCGACAAGGCGCGCAGCGTAAATGGTGCGACGCGGCTCTTAGACGGCGCGCATTGCATCGCGATACCGCAGGTCCATGTGCGCAGGGTCCAGCCGGGCGTGATCGCCGGCCAGGGCACGCTCATCGTCGTGCGTCCGGCATTCATGCCGAACACGCGGCGCTCGCCGGACATCAGCCGCACGGTCTCGCAGCGTCCATCCGACAGCGCGGACGCGACGAGCGCGCAGCTGCGCTCGATGCCCAGCGTGTTTGCGGCACCGTTCGACATCAGAACGTGCCTACCGACTCCATGAACCAGTACCAGAACCAGATCACCAGGCCGCAGACACCAAACGCAAACAACAGGCGCAGACCATCGATCAGTATCAGTTCAAGCATGTCGACCTCCTCGTGGCAGGGCTGGTGGAACAGCCTTCATTTACTCACGAGTAAACCAGCAGTTGACTCATGAGTCAACAAGTTTCTACTCTTGAGTCGACTCGGCGCGCATCCGCATTTATCTGCGCGCGAACAGATTCAAGGCAGCCGGAGCCAGCCTGTATGCGATCATTCGGAACTCCATCGAAGAACAGGCGACACAAGGTGACGAAGAAGAAGAGCCCCCCTGAGCGTCCCGTGAAGATCAGGGCGAGTCGCGAGGCGATCCTCGAAGCGGCGGAGAAGCTGTTCGCCCGTCGCGGCTATGCGCTCGCGCGCCTGGAGGACGTCGGCGATGCGGTGGGACTCACACGACCTGCCTTGTTCTATCACTTCCCGGACAAGCAGGCGCTCTACAACGCCGTGCTTGAGGAAGCCTTCCGTGGGCTCGTGGCGGGCATCGACGCGGCGCTGTCATCGTCCAAGCCGATTCCGCAGCGCATCGAGGACGCTGCCGTGGCGTGGGTGGACGGCATCGCCGCTCGGCCGACCCTGCCGCGCCTGATCCTGCGCCATGTCGCAGACATGGAAGAGCATCCGATGCAGAGCATCTACGCCGAGTCGGACCATTTCGTGCGCACCGCGTTCGGGCTGTTTCAGCAGGGCATCGCCAGCGGCGAGCTGAAACCGCTGCACACCGATCCGATGCATATCGCCAGCACCATCATCGGCACGACGGTCTTCTACGTCACCGCACTGTCGGCGCTGCTGCCGGTCGGCAACTACGATCCGCTCGAGCCGCACCAGATCGCAGCGCACCGGCAAGAGACGATCACCGCGATCCGCCGTCTGATGGGCATTTCCAACGGCCCGGCAAAGACCAAGGCGGCGCCCGCGAAGAAGACCCGTACAAAAGCGAAACGCTAGTCGGCTCAGTGGCGGACCGCCGTGAACGGAAACGATCCCATGATCGACGCCTTGATCTTGCCGTTCATCGCGGCGCCGTCGACGGTGCCTTCGAACTTCAGCTTGAGCGGCAGCGGCTTGCTGATCTTGTTGACCCAGGCGACCTTGCCGGTGCGGCTGTCATAGGCGATCTCGTCGACCTTCTCGACCTGACCGAGCGCCGCCTGCGTGCCGCCCAGCGCACCATTGACGAGGCGCAACTCCAGCGTGGTGTCCTGCGGTCCGGTCGGACCGTAGATCGTGACAGTCCAGATCCCTTCGATGGAGGCCGGTGGGCCTGACTTGGCGCCAGCTGCCGGCGCCGCTGGTGCGGCGACGCTCGCAACCGGCACGCGGTCGGTCGCCGGCACCCCGGACGCCTGCGGCCTCGGCGTCGCGGCAGGTCTTGCCGCCGCGGAACCCCAGACCAGATGAATGCTCGTCGGACCCGCGATGATGCTGCCGTGGTAGGTCGGCGCCGACTCGGCATCGAGGCGGAACTCGGGCAGCTTCTTCAGCATCGTCTCGTACATGACCCGCAGTTCGAGCCGCGCGAGATGCATGCCCAGGCAGAAGTGCGGGCCGGAGCCGAAGGCCATGTGCGGCTGGTTCGTGCGATGCAGGTCGAACTTCAGCGGTTCCGGATAGACGCTGGCATCGACGCTCGCGCCGGGCAGGAACATCATCACGCGCTCGCCTTCCTTCATCTGGATGCCGGCGAACAGCTTGTCGCGTTTCATGATGCGGATCGGCGCGACGAACGAGTAGCGGCGCAGCAGTTCCTCGGAGGCTTTCGGGATCAGTTCCGGCTGTGCACGCAGGGTCTTCTGCAGCTCGATGTCGGATGCGAGGTGACGCACGCCGAAACCCAGCGCGTTGACCACCGTATCCAGTCCGGCGATGAACAGGATGACGCAGTAGCTCAGCATCAGGTCGAGCGCCATCGGCTCGCCTTCGATCTCCAGCCCCCACAGCAGGCTGATGATGTCGTCGCGCCGGTCGGTACGCCGCGCGACGATGGTTTCGCGCATCACCGCGGCGATGCTCTGCATCATCAGCATGTTCTCGGACAGGTCCGGCGTGATCGAGCTCAGATGGCTCTTCGCCAGATCGCGGTATTCGCGCTCCTTCTCCAGCGGCAGGCCGAACATCGCGAGGAAGATCTCGACCGGATAGACGTCGGCGACCGCCTGCTGGAACTCGCAATGGCCCTGCTGCGCGATCGAGTCGATCAGGCGCCCGGCCAGCTCGCGGACCTTGCCTTCCATCGCAGCGACGGCCTTCGGCGAGAACGTCGAGAACAGCGGTGCGCGCAGCTTGCCGTGCATTGGCGGATCGATGCAGATCGGCACCGGCGCCGGGATGCGTTCCTCCTCCGGCAGCTCCGCCATCATCGCGGCGAAGGCCTCCGGCGCGAAGTGTTCGCTGGAAAAGGTCTCGTGATCGCGCAGCGCCTCGGACACAGCAGCGTGCGACTGGAACATCCAGTGCCCGCCGTTGAACGGCGTCCAGAAGATCGGCGGCGCACGCTGGACCAGCTCCGCCGCGCGGACATGCGGGTCGCGGCAGTAGGCCGGGTCGGTGTTGTAGTCGAACTCGTAGACCAGCGCGTCCGGCACATGCGCGGGCTGCTGAACCTTGTTGGCCTTGTCGGCACTGCTCATCGATCCATCCTCTGCGGCGTCGATTCGACTTTACTTACTCGACAGTTGAATTTCAACTGACAGGTAAGTAAAGTCGAAATCAGGCATCGCCGGGAGAGCGGCATCCATGTTGTCCCCGAAAGACATCGAAGCGAGCGGTCGGCAATGAACCAGCCGACGGTCGCCGAACCAAACAGCAGCAGGGCGGAACGCACGCGCGCCGCGATACTCGCGGCCGCCGAAGACCTGTTCGCCCGCAAGGGTTTCGCCTCTGCGCGCCTCGAGGATGTGGCCGACTCAGTCAACATGACGCGCGCCGCGCTGTTCTATTACTACAAGGACAAGCAGGCGCTGTACGACGCGATGTTCGAGGACGCCTTCGGCCCGTTGCGCGACGAGTTCGAACGCATCATCGCCTCCGGCCACAGCATCACCGAGCGCATCGAGATGGCCGCCGGCGCCTGGGTCGACACCCTCGTTGCGCGGCCGACGCTGGCGCGGCTGCTGATGCGCTTCGTCGCCGACGGCCCGGAGCCGCACATCCGCGGCATCTTCTCCGATGACGAC
This sequence comes from Fontimonas sp. FW305-C-3, assembly GCF_058783185.1. Lineage (NCBI taxonomy): Bacteria > Pseudomonadati > Pseudomonadota > Gammaproteobacteria > Nevskiales > Nevskiaceae > Fontimonas > Fontimonas sp. FW305-C-3. The sequence continues at coordinate 150,851 of NZ_JBYSYK010000002.1, forward strand.
CAGATCACGATGCGCTTCCTGGCCTTGTTCGAGGAAGGCCGCAGCAGCGGCGATCTCAAACCGCTCGACGACAACTTCTTCCTCGTCGCCAGCTCCGTGATCGGCACTGCGGTTTTCTATGTCGGCGCGCTCGCGACGCTGGTGCCGCAGGAGGCGCGCTCCGCACCTCTGGAATCGGAGCAAGCCGAAGGCCTCAAGCGCGAAGTGCTGCGGTCCATGCGCCATCTGCTCGGCATCGCCGAGAAGACCAGACCCAAAGCGCAGAACAAGAAAGCGGCAACAACGAGGAGAGCAAAGAGATGAGTGGGGGCATTCAGACAGCAAGAGCATCCGAACAGGGCTCCGCCAAGGCTTGGCTGTGGGGACTGTTCGCAGCCGCGATCATTGGCGTCATCGCGTGGTTCGCACGCACCGGCGCAGTTTCGCCGCGCATCGCGAATCCCGAAGTCAGCGGCATCCCGCGTCCGGTCGAGGTGCTGTTCGGCTTCCCGTACTGGCTCGAGCTTCAGCAGTTCTTCTGCGTCGTCGCGATGATCATCCTGATCGTCATCTGCATCGGCGCCTGGCGGCGCCAGCCGGGACATCCGTACGTGCTGATGGCGATCGCCTCGACCGCGATCGTCTGGCAGGACCCGATCATGAACTGGGCGCCGTACGCGGTGTACAACCCGCAGCTCTGGCACTGGCCCGAGGACTGGCCGCTGATCAACCTGTCGCCGACCGTCGAGCCGTTCGTCGTCATCGGCTATGCGCTGTTCTACTTCGGGCCTTACTTTCCGGCCGTCGCGGTCTTGCGCCGCCTGCAGGCGAAACGACCGACGGATGCGTTTGTCTGGCGTCATCCGCTGTGGAGCCTGGCAGGGCTGATCCTGGTGATCGGCTTCGTGATGGACATGATGCTCGAGGTCACGCTGGTGCGCACCGGCATGTACATCTACTCGCAGGCGATTCCGTTCGGCACGATCTTCGCCGGCACAACCTACCAGTTCCCGCTGATCTGGGAATCGACCTTCGTCACCTTCGTGATGATCCCGGCCGGGATCCTCGTCTATCGCGACGACACCGGCCGCACCGTCGCCGAGAAGCTGGCGCTGCGCTTCCGCTTCATGCAGCACCGCCCGATCCTCGCGAGCTTCCTGATGATGTTCGGCTTCCTCAACGTCGCCTACTTCATGTACGGCGGCGCGTTCGCGCTGATCCGCGTGTCCGGACTCGCGACGTCGGTCGCCTGCCCCTACCCCTATCCCGAAGCCAAGGTCTACGACCCGCAGGGCTACTACGAACGCGAAGGCCAGCCAGGCCCGTACTTCGAGGGCTACTGGAATCGCATCACGATCGGCCAGCCGGACGGACGTCCTGCGGAGAACCCGCTGAAGGAAGGTGCTTCGTGCCTGCCGAAGGAGAAAATCTGATGCGCAGCGTCGTCATCACCGGCGCATCGCGCGGACTCGGACTGGCATCGGCGACTTATCTCTATCAACAGGGCTGGTGCGTCGTCGCGGCGATGCGCTCGGTCGACAAGGGCATGGCGACGCTGCGCGCGGCGACCGGCGCCAAGGCCGACGATCCGCGTCTGCTCGGGGTCAAGCTCGATCTCAGCGACCTCGCCTCGATTCCCGCGACCGCGAGCGCGATCGAAGCGCTGGTCGGCGCGCCCGATGTCGTCGTCCACAACGCCGGCATTGCCGCGGCGGGCGGCAGCGAAGAAACACCGATCGAAGTCTGGCAGCAGCTCTTCACGACCAATCTGTTCGGCCCCGTGGCGCTGACCCAGGCCCTGCTGCCGGCGATGCGCGCGCGCGGCAGCGGCCGCATCGTCGCAGTCTCCAGCGCCGCGGCGATCCGCGGCATGCCGGCCACCGGCACGTACTCGGCGTCAAAGGGCGCGCTGGAACGCTGGGCCGAAGCACTGGCGCAGGAGATTGCGCCGTTCGGCCTCGGCGTCAGCATTCTCGTCGTCGGTGCGTTCAACACCGACATCCTGACCGAGCAGACGCCGGACTACGGCAATCACCAGGGACCTTACGGCCCGATCTATGCCGGCGTGCACAGCACCGGCAAGGCTGCGGTCGCCAAGGCCAGTCCGCCTGAACGCTTCGCCAGAGCGCTGGCGGCGGCGATGGAAGAGCAGGCACCGATCACACGTCGCACCGTCGGCGGTGATGCCGGAGCATTTGATGTCATGTCGCGAATGCTGCCGGGCTCGCTCGTCCATCGCATCATCGGCATGGCGATGAAGATTCCGCGCCGCGGATCTCTGCACGGCAGCACCGCGATTGCGGCGAAGCCGGTGCAGCCACCGACACCGCGACCGGCGATCGACTTCAAGGATCAAGTCGTCATTGTCACCGGCGCCGGTCGCGGCCTCGGTCGCCTGTACGCACTGGAGTTCGCGAAGCGCGGCGCGGCGGTCGTCGTCAACGATCTCGGCGGTTCGATGCGCGGTGATGGCGCCGACGGCAGCGTCGCCGACCAGATCGTCGAGGAAATCCGCCGCAGCGGCGGCAAGGCTGTCGCGTCACACGACTCGGTGGCGACACCGGAAGGCGGCACTGCGATCGTCCGCACCGCGGTCGATACTTTTGGCCGGCTGGATGCCGTGATCAGCAATGCCGGCATCTTCGGCTCCGTCGATTTTGAATCGCTGACCCCGGACGAATGGCGGCGCATGCTCAGCGTCCATCTCGATGGCAGCTTCTACCTGAGCCAGCCGGCGTATCGCGTCATGAAGGCGCAGGGCTACGGCCGCTTCGTGTTCACGTCGTCGTCGGCCGGGATGTTCGGCCAAGCGCAGGAAGCGCATTACGCCGCCGCGAAGTCCGGCGTGTTCGGCTTGTCGAATGTTGTAGCCATAGAAGGCGAAGAGCACGGCGTCAGATCGAACTGCGTCATGCCATTCGGCTTCTCGCGGATGGTCACCGAGACCGTCGGCGGCGCCGATGCGGCGGCGCAGATTCCATTCCTGCAGCTCATCGATCCGAAGCTCGTCGTGCCGCTGGTCGTGTTCCTCGCGAGCCGCAGCTGCGAGCTGAGTCATCACAACTACTCGGCCGGCGCCGGACGCTACGCGCGCGTCTTCGCCGGGCTCGGTGAAGGTTGGCTGTCGCCGAAAGGCAGCGAACCGACCGCCGAGGACATCGCCGCGAACCTCGCGAAGGTTTCGTCGACGCAGCCGTTCACGGTGCCGGCGTCGATCGTCGACGAAGTGATGCAGATCAGCACGCGCCGCGGACAGCTGCAGGACAACGCGCCGGCAGCGACGCCGACATCGCGCTTCAGCGCCGACACCAAGCTCGGCGACATCCTCGATCACGCTGCCGCAAAGGCGATCATGGCGCGCCACTATCCGGAGATGGCGAGCGCCGGCCCGCTGCTGCGCATGGGCCGCGGCCTGACGCTGCAGCAGATTTCTGCATTCCCGCAGGCGAAGATGTCGCCCGAGCGGCTGCAGACGATCGTCAGCGATCTGCAGCAGCTCTAAAGCCGGACCGCCTGGACATCTCGCCATGACTCAGGCCCCCGCCGACGCAGAACAGCTCGCCCACTTCGGCATGCTGGCGTCGGCGCTCGCGGGTCGTGAGCTGAGCGTCGAGTTCACTGCGCCTGACGCACTGCCCTGGACCAACGGCAGCATCATCCACGTCGATGGCACTGCGCCGTTCCGCACCCAGCTGCAGGCGCTCTGCGTGCAGAGCGCACTGCTCGCGGCGGGCAGTCTCCATCAGGACATCGTGCGCCGTCTCGCTAAGCAGCCGGAGGTCGCGCGCCGGTATCTCGCCGTCGAAGGCCATCGCGCGCTCGCGGCGCTGGAGGCCGTGCTGCCGCCGCAGATGAAGGCGCTGATCGATCGCGGCGTCGCCGGCAGTTCGGCATCGGCCGAGGCTTCACTCGAAATTGCACTCGACAAGACGGCGCTGCGCGAACTGCCGCAAATCTTCGGTGAAATTCGTGCGCGTGAGCTGCTCGCGTCGACACGCACAGGCCAGGACTCAAACAGCGCGACCGCGCAGCACCAGCCGCGCAAGGCTCAGGACCAGCCGCTCGAAGAACTCTCCAGTGAGGCCGATGCCGGCGACGACATCGAAGACATCGCAAGCAGTCCGGTCGGCGGTGGCGGCGGCCTCGGCAAGCTGCTGCAGAAGCTGTTCGACAGCGTGCGCCAGCTCAAGGGCGGCGGTTCGCCAGGCGCCGATGCGCCGACGCATTGGTCGCGCTCCGGGCCACGCGCCGGCGTTCGTGCGCTGCAGTCGACCGCCGCGGCGGAATCGATCGCCGATGCCTTCGGCAAGGGCGCCGGACTCAAGTATCCGGAATGGGATGTGCATCGCCGCTGCTACCGGCCCGACTGGTGCATGGTGCAGGAGCTCGACACACCGGCCGACACGCATGCGTCGGTGACCTGGCTCGAAGGCCATGGACTGCGCAAGCCGTTGTCGCGGCTCGGCCTGGGTCTCGATCGCTTTCGCCGCCAGGTGCAGGGTGACGACATCGACATCGACGCGGCGATCGAAGCGCAGGTCGAGGCCGCGGCCGGCACGGCGCAGGACGAGACCATCTATATCGAGAGCCAGCGTCATCGGCGCGACCTGTCGGTGCTGATCCTGCTCGACATCTCCGGCTCGGTGACGCAGGCCAGCCCGGCCGGCGCGACCGTGCACGAACAACAGCGCAGCGCGGCGGCGGCGCTCATGACGGTGCTGTTCGAGATCGGCGACCGCGTCAGCCTCTATGCGTTCAGCTCGATGGGACGCTCGGCGGTCCAGCTCGTGCCGGTCAAGCGCTTCGACGAGACGCTCGACAGCCGGATCATGCGCCGTCTGTACGGGCTGGTGCCCGGCGCGTACTCGCGACTCGGCGCGGCGATCCGTCATGGCGCGACGCTGCTGATCGATCACGGCGGCACGGCGCGGCGCCTGCTGCTCGTTCTGTCCGACGGCCTCGCCTACGACCATGGCTATGAACCCGCCTACGGCCGCGCCGATGCGCGGCAGGCGCTCGCCGAAGCGCGCCGCGACGGCGTCGGCTGCCTGTGCCTGAGCATCGGCGCGAACACCGACACGGCGCAGCTCAAGCAGATCTTCGGCAGCGCGGCGCACGCCAACGTGCCGAGGGCCGCACAGCTCAGCGCCGTGATCGGCCCATTGATGCGGGCGGCGCTGCGCGGCGGGGAAGCGAAACGCCGGATCGCCTGAGTTCGGACGAACAGTTTTTGCACCGCGACGCGACGAGCGCGGGCAACGAGGAGAGCGAAGATGCACGGACGGACAGCGAGGTCGGCGATCTGCCTGATGGTGGCAATGGGCGTCGGCTGGTCGGCGACCGGATCGGCGCAGGACGACAAGGCATCCGAACTGGATTTCCTGCTCGACACGATGGTGCTGGAACCGCCGACGGCGACGCCGGCACCGACGGCCGGTGCAGCGCCGGCTTCAGCCGTTGCGAGCGAAGCCGCGGCATCCGCAGCCGCGACGCCGGCACCTGCACCTGCACCTTACGCAGAGACGATTCCGCTCGCCGACAAGCCCGCCGCCGCCGAGGCGGTGACCCGCGCCAAGCCGTCGCGGCAGGTCGAGGAGATCGTCGTCACCGCGCAGCGCCGCGAAGAGAGCCTGCAGGATGTTGCGATCTCGATCACGGTGTTCAACCAGGAACAGATCAGCAAGGCGAACATGACGACGTCCGCCGACATCGCGCGCTACACGCCGTCGCTGTCGGCCAACACGCGCTTCGGCACCGACAACGCCACGTTCACGATCCGCGGCTTCACGCAGGACCTGCGCACGACGGCATCGGTCGGCACCTACTTCGCCGAAGTCGTCGCGCCGCGCGGACAGAGCACGCAGACCTCCGGCGACGGCGCCGGCCCCGGCACGCTGTTCGACCTGCAGAATATCCAGGTGCTGAAAGGTCCGCAGGGCACGCTGTTCGGCCGCAACACGACCGGCGGCGCGATCCTGATCGTGCCGCAGAAGCCGACCGACCAGATCGAAGGCTATGTCGAGTACACCGGCTCGCAGATGGACGGCATGCGTGCGCAGGCGGTCGTCAACTATCCGGTCAGCGAGGATTTCCGCGTCCGTTTCGGAATCGACCACAACCAGCGCGGCGGCCTGCTCAACAACGTCAGCGGCATCGGCCCCGATGAACTCGCCGACCTCGACTACACCGCCGGCCGCCTGAGCCTGGTCTGGGACATCACCGACACGCTGGAGAACTACACGATCGTCTCGGCGATGAGCTCCGACACCAACGGCAGCACCTCGCAGCTGTACGCCTGCAACAACCTGATCGAGAACCTGGTCGGCATCGACGAGTACGACGTGCCGGCGCTGATCAACGGCCTGGTCGACCTGATCCGCAGCGGCGGCGACATCGACCTGACGAATCCGCTGCCGGGCGTGCCGCTCGGCGGCAGCCCGCTCGGCCTGCTGACGTTCCAGGCCTGCCAGAACCAGCTCGCCGACCAGGCCGCCGCCGGGCAGAACGGCCGCTACGACGTGGTCAGCGACGTCGCGACCGCGACGACCGACATGCGCGAGAAGCGCCTGATCAATACGACGACCTGGACGCTCGCCGAAGACCTGACGTTCAAGAACATCCTCGCCTACGCGCACCTGTTCACCGAGAACAGTTCGAACGTGTTCGGCAACCGCTTTGTCGATCCCACCGACCCGACCAACCGCCGCGTGCTCGGCATCGGCCACTCGATTCCGCGCACCGACATGCCGGTCACCAGCCAGGAAACCTGGGTCGAGGAAATCCAGCTGCAGGGCTCGTCGTTCGACAGCCAGCTGATCTGGCAGACCGGCATGTACTACGAGCACAGCCGGCCGGACGGCTACTCCGGCAACAGCTCGGTGGCATTGGTGTACTGCGAGATCGCGTCGATCGAGACCAACGATCCCTCGCAGTACAACTGCTTCGACCCGCTGCTCGGCATCGTCGGCGGGCCGTACCGCTACAAGGTGAAAACCGAGTACGTCAACAAGGCCGTCTACGCGCAGGGCACCTGGAACATTGCCGATCCGTTCAGCGTCACGCTCGGCCTGCGCTACACCTGGGACGACACCGAAGGCGAAGGCGTCAAGGAATTCTTCCCGTACGTGCTCGGCGTGCAGCAGGCGCCGGAGATCACCGTGCAGACGCCGTCGGTGAAGAGCACGGCGCCAACCGGCGTGCTGGAGTTCAACTTCCGGCCGTTCGAAGGCCTGATGACCTACGCGAAGTACACGCGCGGCTATCGCCAGGGCACGGTCAACATGCTCGCCGATCCCGGCCTCGACACGCACGAACCGGAGACCGTCGACACCTATGAAGTCGGCCTCAAGACCACGTTCGGCGGACCGGTGCCGGGGCGCTTCAACATCGCGCTGTTCGACAACACGCTGACCGACATGCAGCTACAGGGCGGCTACGTGTCGACGACCTCGGGCCCGACGACGGCGATCTTCAACGCCGGCGAAGGCAAGTCGCGCGGCCTGGAGATCGAATCCTACTTCCAGCCTTTCGATTCGTTGAGCCTGAGCCTGTCGTATTCCTATCTCGACACCAAGCTGATCAAGTCCGCCGACTTCTGCGCGCGCGTCGAGGAGGTCGGCTTCATCGAGGCGCTGACCTGCACGCCGATCGCCGAAGTCGGCGACGAACTGCCGTTTGCGCCGAACCACACCTACATCGCCAACATCAGCTGGACGCTGCCGCTGCCGGATCGCTGGGGCCGCATCGAACTCGGCAGCACCTATGCGTACACCGGCGAGCAGCGCGTCGCCGCGACCAACTCGTCGCCGTTCTCGGTGCTCGACGGCTTCGGCCTGCTGAATCTGAACCTTGGCTGGAGCGACATCTTCGGCGAGCGCTACGACCTCAATCTCTTCGCGACCAACGTGCTCGACGAGGAGTACATCGTGTTCACCACCGGCACCTTCCGCCCGCTGGGCATCGAATCCCGCAACCTCGGCGCGCCGCGCATGATCGGCGCACGACTGAAATACAGCTTCTGACCGGCATGAATCCCATGGACTCCACCGCACCGACAGACATCCGCATGCAACGCCCCTACTACGTCGCGACCGCCAACGAAGAGACGCTTTTCAAGGCCGCGTACCGGCAAGGCCTGTCGATCCTGCTGAAGGGACCGACCGGCTGCGGCAAGACCCGCTTCGTCGAAGCGATGGCCCACGATCTCAGCCGGCCGCTGATCACCGTCGCCTGTCACGACGACCTGACGACCGCCGATCTGGTCGGCCGCTACCTGCTCAACGCTGGAAAAACAGAGTGGGTCGACGGCCCGCTGACCCGCGCCGTGCGCGAAGGCGCGATCTGCTATCTCGACGAGGTCGTCGAGGCGCGCCAGGACACGACCGTGGTCATCCACCCGCTCGCCGATCACCGGCGCCAGCTGCCGATCGAGCGCCTCGGCGTCACGCTCGACGCCGCGCCCGGCTTCGGCCTCGTCGTGTCGTACAACCCCGGCTACCAGAGCGTGCTCAAGGATCTCAAGGACTCGACGCGCCAGCGCATGGTCGCGATCGAGTTCGGCTATCCGACCGCCGAGGTCGAGGAAAAGATCGTCGCGACCGAATCGGGCATCGATGCGCAAGGCGCCGCGAGCCTCGTCCGCCTCGCCCAGGCGATCCGCCGGCTGGAGACCGGCGGACTGCGCGAAGTGGCGTCAACGCGGGTGCTGATCGCGGCCGGCCGGCTGGTTGTCGAAGGCCTGTCACTGGTCGACGCGGCCCGGGCGGCGGTGGCAGGACCGCTGACCGACGATGTCCGCGTGTCGAGCGGGCTGCGGAAGATGATCGACGTCTATCTCGCGTAGTGCATCACAGCTGATGCGATCTGGAGCGCAACGGAGCCGGGCACGCTTTTAGCTGTTGGCGCGCGCTTCTGGACGGCCACCGGGGCGCCATGAGAAGTTGCCGTACAAACGGACAACATCCATAGACGATCAGCTCATGTCGCAGACAGCCGCGCCTCCCGTTGAACCGCTGCAATCCGGAATCTCCAGGACTGCGGGCGTGACGTTCCTTGCAGGCAGCGGTGAAATGGCCGACCGCATGAGCCGACACGACTGGAGCGCTTCCCTTGGCCATCCGCAACACTGGCCGGCGGCACTCAAGGCACTGGTTTCCACGATGCTGGGCTCGTGCCAGCCGATGTTCATGATGTGGGGGCCGCAGCAGATCTGGCTTTACAACGACGCGTTCATCGCGATCCTCGGGCTCAAGCATCCGCGGGCCCTTGGCATGCCGGCGCTCGACGTATGGTCCGAAGCGCGCGCAGAACTGGCCCCACTGTTCGAACGGGTCTACGCCGGCGAAGCGATCCAGATGTCGGACATCCAGTTGATGCTCGATCGCGATGGCCGGCCAGCGGAAGCGCATTTCGCGTTTTCCTACACACCCGCCCGCGGCGAAGACGGCACGGTGCAAGGCCTGCTCGGCACCTGCCAGGAAACCACCGATCAGGTGCTCGCCCAGCGCGGGCGCGACCATCTGCTGCAGCGTCAACAACGGATCTTCGAACAGGCGCCGGGCTTCATCGTCATCATGCGCGGGCCCGATCACGAGGTGGAGTTCGTCAACGACACACATCGCAATCTGTTCGGCAGCAGCAGCTGGATCGGCCGCCCCATTCGCGCCGCCTTTCCGAGCATCGAAGGCCAGAGCTTCTTCGAGGCCTTGGACAAGGTCTACACGACCGGCGAGACCTATGAGGCGGTCGATGCGGAAGTCCGCTACCGGAAAGATCCGGACTCTCCGAAGGAGATCCGTTACCTCAACTTCATTTATGCGCCGCTGCTCGATGAGTCCGGCAAGGTCAGCGGCGTGTTCTGCGATGGCTTCGACGTCACCACCGCCCACAGGGCTCGCAACATCCAGCGCGAACTGAGCGAGAGCCGCGCGGAAAGCGGACGCCAGCAACGCCTGTATGAAGCGATCCTGACCAATACGCCGGACCTCGCCTACGTCTTCGATCTCCAGCACCGTTTCATCTACGCGAACGACATCCTGCTCAAGATGTGGGGAGTGACGCGCGAAGAGGCTTTCGGCAAGACCTGCCTCGAGCTGGGCTACGAGCCCTGGCATGCGGAGATGCACAGCCGCGAGATCGAAGAGGTGGTGGCAACGCGCCGGCCGATCCGCGGCGAGGTGCCGTTCGCAGGTACCTTCGGCCGCCGCGTGTACGACTACATTTTCGTACCTGTGATGGACGCCGACGGCAACGTGGAAGCGGTGGCCGGCACCACCAGAGACGTTACCGAAAGCAAGCAGAACGAGCAGAAGCTGCGGCTGCTGGCCGATGAGCTCGAGGAGATCGATCGCCGCAAGACCGAGTTCCTCGCGATGCTGGCACACGAGCTGCGTAATCCGCTGGCGCCGATCGCCAATGCGCTGGGCATGATCCGCCACACCGGATCGAAGCCGGAACTGGTGGCGGCGTCCACCGCCATCATGCAACGCCAGCTGCAGCACATGGTCCGCTTGGTGAACGATCTGATGGACATCAGCCGCATCAGCCGCGGCAGCATCAGCCTGCAACGCGAACGCGTGAACCTGACGGAAGTCGTCGCCGTGGCGCTGGAAAGCTGCCGGCCGATGATCGAGGCGGCGCTACAGGATCTGAAGGTCGATATCTCCGATGAGTCGATGATCGTCGATGCCGATCCCGTGCGGCTGGCGCAGGTGATCTGCAATCTGCTCAACAACGCCTCGAAGTACAGCAAGCCCGGCTCGCGTATCGAGCTGACGGCGCAACGCACCGACGCGCAGATCCGCCTCAGCGTGCGCGACGACGGCATCGGCATTCCTGCAGACCAGCTCGCGGGAATCTTCGAGATGTTCAAGCAACTCGAGCGTGGCTCGGAACCCGGACGCAGCGGCCTGGGCGTCGGCCTCGCACTGGTCAAGAACCTGGTGGAGCTGCACGGTGGAGAAGTGATCGCGTCCAGCCCCGGCATCAATCAGGGCAGCGAGTTCACGGTGAGTCTTCCGATGGCTCAGCCCATCGTCGCGCCGCATCAGGCCGGCGAGCCGGGCTACGTCGCGGTCAGCGGCCGCCGGATTCTGGTCGTCGACGACAACCGGGACTCGGCCGAAACGCTGGCGAGCATTCTGCAGATGGACGGCAATACCGTCAGCACGGCATTCAGCGGTGAAGCCGCCGTCGAGGCCGCGAGCGACTTCAAACCCGAGATCGTACTGCTCGATATCGGCCTGCCGGGGATAGACGGCTATGAAGCTTGCCGCCGGATCATCGACCAGTCGCAGAGCAAGCCCGTGCTGATCGCGACCACCGGTTGGGGCTACGACCACGACCGGCAGAAATCCGAACAGGCGGGATTCGATGCTCATCTGGTCAAGCCGATCGACCTGCCCCAGTTGATGGACACCCTCGACGCGCAATGGAGGCTGCGGAACTCCGCTACCCGTTAGCGCTCGCCTTGATGGACGTCGTAGCGCAGCTCGGCCATTCCGGCGCCCATCTGGCGCACCGACGACAGGCGCAGGATCGGGCTTAGCACTCTGCGGGGAAAGATCGGCTTGCCCTTGCCGAGCGTGGCGGAGCCGACCTGGACGATCAGCTCATCCAGCAGGCCGGCATCGTAGAACTGACCCGCCAGCTCGCCGCCGCCGACGATCCAGATATTTCTGCCGTGCGCGGCGGCGCGCATTTCCGTGTGTACCTTCCGCACATCGCCGTTGACGAAGTGGATGCCCGCGCCATCGATCGCCGTCAGCTTGCGGCTGGAGAAGACCCAGGCCGGCTGGGTATACGGCCAGGGGGAACCCGTCTCGTCAGCGACCTTGTCGGCGTTGCGCAGCATCCATTCGTAGGTTGCCGAGCCCATCGCCAACGCTCCGACTTCGGCAATGAACTCCGGATAGCTGGAATTGTTCAGATCGCCTAGGGGGAATAGCCAATCCAGGGAATCGTCTTCTGTCGCGATAAATCCGTCGAGGCTCGTGGCCGTGTAGTACTGAGTCTTCATGAATCGATCCGCGCCGCGCGCTCGATGCTCGTCAATGACGAGTGACGACGATCGGCTCGCCCTTGGTGATGATCATCGTGTGCTCGTACTGCGCCGACAGATTGCCGCGCGCGCCGACCAGGGTCCAACCATCGGCGGCCTCGGTCACGACGCGGCTCTTGGTCGAGAGAAACGGCTCGATCGTGATCACCATCCCCTCGGTCAGAAGGCGCCGGTCGGCCGGGTCGAAGTATCCGGGAATATGTTCCGGCGCTTCATGTAGGGCGCGACCGACGCCGTGACTGCCGAGGTTTTCGATGACCTTGAAGCCGTAGGTCTTCGCGGTCTGTTCGATGGCCGCACCGATGCCACTGATGCGCCGGCCAGCGCGCGCCTGCTTCATGGCCTGCTCAAGAGCCGTGCGCGTGGCGTGGCACAGACGCGTCTTCTGCGGAGTGTCCGGAGGCACGATCCGCGTCCCTCCGGTATCGGCAAAGTAGCCTGCCAGCTCGGCGGAGACATCGATGTTCAGGACGTCTCCGGCGCGAATCACCCGATCGCCCGGGATGCCGTGCGCGGCTTCCTCATTGATGCTGATGCAGGTCGAGCCAGGGAAATTGTAAGTGAGCTTCGGGGCCGATCGCGCGCCGCGCTTCTCGAGCAGTTGCTCGCCGATGGAATCCAGCTCGCGGGTCGTCATGCCGGGTTCGGCGGCGTCGAGCATCTGCTGCAGCACATACGAGACGATCGCTCCGATGCGTTTCAGGGCGACGACGTCGTCATCGGTTTCGATGGTCATGGAATCTCCGGATTTGGAGACCTGAGATTACCCGAATGGATGCACTCGGGCCGACAGTGAAATCCCGTGTCCGATGAGCCATGACGCGTCGGACAACAAGCAGCCGCACAGGCGCAAGCCTCTAGTTATTCAGCGAAAAGTCAGTTCGCGGACTGCATTTTGCAACCGTCACTCTGACAGGACTTTTTTGATGACGACCGTTGCTCAGCCCCATACGCCCGCCCTCGTACGCACAGGCATTTCCGGCCTGGACGACGTGCTGGGTGGCGGATTCACGCCCTTTCGACTGTACCTGCTGGAGGGCACGCCGGGTTCCGGCAAAACCACGCTCGCCATGCAGTTCCTGCAGGAAGGTGTGCGTCGCGGAGAGCCGGTGCTTTATGTAACGCTGTCCGAAAGCGAGGAAGAGCTGCGCGGGGTGGCGGAATCCCACGGCTGGTCGCTCGACGGCATCGGCATCCGCGAGCTGACGCCGAGCGAAAGCAGCCTGTCGCCGGAAGATCAGTACACGATGTTCCATCCTTCGGAAGTCGAGCTGAACGAGACGACCAAGTCGATTCTCGAGCAGGTCGAGCGGATCAAACCGACTCGCGTGGTGTTCGACTCCCTCTCGGAGCTTCGTCTGCTCGCGGGTAACGCGCTGCGCTACCGGCGTCAGATTCTCGCGCTGAAGCAATTCTTCACCGGCCGCGAGTGCACGGTGCTGTTGCTCGACGACATGACGAGCACGAAGCACGATCTGCAGGTCCAAAGCATTGCCCACGGTGTCGTCCGTCTGGAGCAGCTGGCGCCCGAATATGGATCGGAGCGGCGGCGCCTGCAGGTGCTGAAGTTTCGCGGCATGGCATTCCGCGGCGGCTATCACGATTACGTGATCAGGCGCGGCGGTCTCGAGGCCTTCCCTCGCCTCGTCGCCAGCGAGAAGCCCGTCAAAGCCCGGGCGGGACGCGTCTCCAGCCGGATTCCGGCGCTCGACGCCTTGCTCGGCGGCGGCCTCGATCGAGGAACCAGCACCCTGATTGTCGGGGCACCCGGCACCGGCAAATCCACGCTCGCGGCATTCTTTGCCAAGTCGCTCGCCGACGAGGGAGAGACGGCGGCGCTGTTCATCTTCGACGAGTCCGTGTCGACCTTGAAATCCCGCGCGGCCGGCATCGGCCTGGATCTCGAACCTCACTTGCAGTCCGGCCGCATCACGATCAAGCAGGTCGATCCCGCCGAGCAATCGCCGGGCGAGTTCGCGCATGCGATCAAGCACGCGGTGGAAGTGCAGAAGGCGTCGATGGTCGTCATCGACAGCTTGAACGGCTACCTGAACGCGATGCCGGAAGAACGCTTCCTGGTCGTTCAACTGCATGAGCTGCTTTCCTATCTGGGCAATGCCGGCGTCGCAACCATCCTGATCGGCGCGCACCAGGGCCTGATCGGCAGCCAGATGAGCACGCCGGTGGATGCCAGCTACCTGGCGGACGCGATCGTCCTGATGCGCTACTTCGAATCCCGCGGCGAAGTCAGGCAGGCGGTGTCGGTGGTCAAGAAGCGCGGCGGCGAGCACGAACGCAGCATTCGCGAGATCAAGCTGAATTCGAACGGCATCACCGTAGGCCCGCCGCTGCGGGAATTCCGCGGCATCCTCACGGGAGTTCCGGTCGAGAACGACGACACGCTCAAGAGCGCGACCCCGCTCAAGAGCAGCTCTTGATGGACTCTTCGCCGGCGGGCCGCGAGCAACGCCTGCTGCTATTGGCCCCGACGCCGAGGGACGCTGCATTGTCGCTGCAGATTCTCGACCGCGCGGGGCTGGGAGCCCAGGCCTGCGACAGCCTCGAGCAGCTTTGCAGCGAGCTTGATCATGGCGCCGGCGCGGTGCTGATCTCGGAAGAATCCTTCGCGCGGCACGGCCACAAGGGCTTGACGGCCTGGCTGGGCAATCAACCGCCGTGGTCCGATCTGCCAGTGCTGCTGATCGCGCGCGCGGGGGCGGACTCGCCGGTGATTGCCGGCGCATTCGAATCGCTGCAAAACCTCACCGTCCTGGAACGACCGATCCGCGTCGCCGCGCTGGTGAGCTCGGTACGCACCGCCCTGCGCGCACGCGCACGCCAGTACGACCTGCGTGGGCATCTGGAAAGGCTGCGCGTTGCCGATCGCAGGAAGGATGAATTCCTCGCCATCCTCGCCCACGAGCTGCGTAATCCGCTGGCCCCGGTGCGGCTCGCCATCACCATCCTGCGTCAAGGCAAGGGCGATGCGCCGGCGTTGCACCAGATGATCGAGCGGCAGGTGAACACGATGGTTCGCCTGGTCGACGATCTGCTCGAAGCCTCGCGCTACAGCAGCGGCAAGATCGAGCTGCAGAAGAAAACCGTCGATATCGGCGCGGTACTGCGAAGGGCGCTGGAAACCAGCCAGCCCCTGATCTCCGCCGCCCAGCACGAACTCTCCGTGGAAATTCCACAGCAGCCGGTGATGATGGAAGGCGATGATGTCCGGCTTGCGCAGGTGTTTTCCAATCTGCTGAACAACGCCGCGAAGTACACGCCGAACGGCGGATCGATCTCGCTCGCCCTGACCGAGCAAGACGGCCAGGCCGTCATCCGCGTGCGCGACAACGGCGTCGGCCTGTCGTGCGATGCCCTGACGCAGGTCTTCGAACTCTTCGTGCAGGTGCGCGACACCCGGCATGCCCAGCAAGGCGGACTGGGCATCGGACTCACGCTGGTCAAGGCGCTCGTCGAACTGCACGGTGGAACGATCGTCGCCGCCAGCGACGGCCCCGGACACGGCAGCCTGTTTTCGGTGACGCTGCCGTTGACCGCCGTTGTCGTCGAACCTTCCAGGGCGGCCGCAGGCACCGCCACCGATCTCGGCCACCGCCGCATCCTGGTCGTCGACGACAACCGCGACGCCGCCGACAGCCTCGCCCAGTTGCTGCAGATCATCGGCGCCGATACGCACGTGGCCTATTCAGGCGACAGCGCGCTTCGTGTGACACAGGACCAGCGCTTCGACATCGCCATCGTCGACATCGGAATGCCCGGCATGGACGGCTACGAAGTGGCGCAGCGACTGCGGAAACACGAGCCCTCGTCCCACATGGCCCTGATCGCACTCACCGGCTGGGGGCAGGACGAGGATCGCGCACGCTCCCGCGAAGCCGGCTTCGATCACCACATGGTCAAGCCGGTCGAGATGTCTTCACTCGAAACCCTGCTGCTGTCGCTGACGAAGTAGCGCGTCGAGAAGCTGCGCTGCAGCCTGCGCGCGAGTGGCTTGCCGCTTAACCCAGATTAATGATGTCGCCGCCGACGCGGCGCATGCTCGAGGCCCCTGACCTCATGAGCATCTCGAATGCCGACTCTCGTTCTTCCGCACGGCAGCGTCCACTACCGCGAACTGGGCCAGGGAACTCCGCTGATTCTTCTGTCGGCGAATCCGGGCGAATCGCGGGACTATGCCGCGGTGATGCCGGCGCTTGCGCAGAGCTATCGTGTGCTGGCACTCGATTGGCCGGGCTACGGGGCGTCGGAGATTCCACCCGACGCCGAGAACTGGACCGTGCTGCATTTCGCCGAGGTGCTGCGCGCGTTCATCGACGCCCTGTTGCTGCCACCGGCCTTGATCGTCGGCAATTCGATCGGCGGCAACGCGGCGGCAAGGCTCGCGGCCGAATCGCCCGAGCGGGTCATCGGCCTGCTGCTGGTGGCGCCTGGTGGATTTACCGCTCACAACGCCCTGACACGCTTCTTCTGCCGGCTGATGGGCAGCCGATTCGCGCTTTCGCCAAGACGGTGGGCGGGCCGGTATCTGCGCAAGCACACACCCGTCACGCAGGAGATGCTGGCTCGGGCCGGCGGCTCTCAGCAAGACCCGCGGCGCCTTGCACTCAATCGCGCGCTCTGGCGGAGCTTCGGTTCCGCCGATAACGATTTGCGGCAGATCGCACAGCGCATCGTCGCGCCGACATTGCTGATGTTCGGGACTTCGGATCCCGCCATCCCGGCGCGCAAGGACGGCCGCAATGCCGCCGGCGCGATGCCGCGCGCCCAATTCGTCGAGATGCCTTGCGGGCATGCCGCGTTCGCCGAACTACCCGAACTGTTTCTCGCCGAGGCACTGCCGTTTCTCGCCAGCTGCGCAGCGCGGCCGGCCGAACGCTAGCGGTCGGCAAATTCGTCGGCATTCTGCGCGGCGAGCTTCTTGCGCAGTCTGCTGAGGTGCACCGGCGTGATGCCCACGTACGAAGCGATGTGGATCTGCTTGAAGACCTCTTCCAAGGTAGGCCATCGCTGCAGGGCCCGGAGGTAGCGCGCCGTCGCGTCCAGCGCCAGGAGTTCGTACTCCCGCTCCGACTTGCGCAGATACAGATTCTCGGCGACGGCGCGCGCAAACCGGTGCCAGCCCGGCCAGCGCTCGACGAGTGCGGCGTATGCGTCCCACGGCGTGACGCTGAGCACCGTCGGCACTTCGGCGACGACCCAGGTCCGCGCCGGAGCGCCCATCAACAGATCCGACAGCGAGCCGGCGAAATCGCCCGGCAGGTTGAAGCTCTTGGTGCGCTCGAGTCCGTTGTCGTGGATGAAGTACTCGCGCAGGCCACCTGACTGCACGGTGGCGACCTCTTTCGCGCACTGGCCGGCAAGCAGGAGGAATTCGCCAGCGGCCAGCGTGCGACGCTCCGGCACAGGCAGCGCGGCCAACTCTTCGTCGTTGAGCGGCGCCGTGGCGCGGAGCCTCCGGTGTATGGCATCCAGCTCCGCTTTTGCGACATAGGTTTTCGCGACCGTCATCAGCCTCACCCTGAAGCGGGCGGCTAAAGCCCGTTGCGCAAAAGTCTAGAGCGATTGGCTTCGATCGGCTGGCGGCCTGCAAGACTGGCAAGAAACGCCGCGGCAGCGCCTTCTTCCTGCAGCTGCCTTCAGGCAATCCGCAGCACGCTGCGATGGATGAAACGCACCAGATCGGCCTGACCGCGGGCGCCCATCTTCGCGTAGATCTTCTTTGAGTAGGTGCGCGCCGATTCTTCGGTAAGGTTCAGATACTCCGCCGCCTCGGCAATGCTCATTCCACGGCTCAGCGCCAGCGCGAGCCGGCTTTCGCTGGGCAGCAGGTCGAAAAGTTGCGCGAGCTGTTCGCAGCGATCCGCCGACAGCGTCGCATCGCCGTGGACATAGGCAATGACGGCAGGCATCGATGTCGGCGATCTGGCATTGCGATTGGCCGGCACCAGCAGCATGTCGAGCCAGGGATCGCGGCATAGGACCATGGCTCGCGGACGTGCTTCCGGCGCTTGCGCGAGCGCTTTGACGGCGGCCATCAGCTCGCGCGTCTTCTGGCGTGTCGCGGCGACGAGACATCCCTGGGCGTCCTGACGCAGCAGCGTCGATCTCTCCAGCATCAGCCGGCCCTGTGCATCGGCCTCCAGCACCCGCGCGGAAGCATCGAGCGCGAGCCAGCCATAGTTGAGCCGCTGGATCGCATCGCCGGCGAACATGGCGCTGATTCTTTCGTGCTCCAGCGCGACGAAGACGCGCAGCACGCTGCGCAGATACGGCGCCAGCCCGCGCAGCAGCGTCTCGTCCTTGCGGGTGAAATCACCCTTGGTGCGGGTGACGGTCAGCCAGGCGCTGACGCCGCTGGTCTCTTCCACGCGGATCATGCGCATCGCGTTCATGCCGCTGGGCACCATCACGGCACGCACATACGCCTCGGCATCGGGGTGGCCTGGTTGCAGCAGTTCGTCGAAGTCGTAGAGCCGGCCTTCGAGCATCGCGTGATAGGGAATCGGATCGCCCGCGTAGATGCTTTCGCGGTAAAGCTGCTGCACGTGCGGTGGCGAGCGCCTGCCGGAGAACAGATGCAGCACCGTATTCGGCTCCATCCCCGGCGGGCGGAACACCAGACTCGTGTAGTCGGCGGCGATGCGTTCGCGCAGCCCATCGAGGAACGACGTCCACCGTGGCGATTCGAACGCGCCGTCGATCAGCGTGAGCAGCAGTTCGTTCAGCGCTTTCGTCATCGGCCTTCGGCGGTGCCTCGTTGCTCGCGACCGACAACAATGCGTCGCCGCCCTAGCCTCGCACCAACCCGCGCGGTTGCACAATCCCGAGGTCGATGTGCGTGACGACACCCGGCTTCGCCTCGCAGAGTGCCGGCAGTGCCGTGGCGCCGACCAGGCCCGTCCAGGGCAAGCCGAGAAACGGGCGCACGCCGTCGGCGTCCGGCCGGCTCATCAGCCTCACCTCAAGCGGCGGATCGCCCTCGATCACCACCTGGTAGCGACTGTCGATGTCCCACTGCGGCTCGACGTGTTCGCCCATCGTCCAGTAGAAGTGGTAGGTGACCAGCGGCTTGCCTTCGCACCAGCCGGTCCACTCGTAGTGCTGGCCGGCGACCGTGCCCTTGCGAACGGTGCCGCTGATCGGCAGGCCGATGCCGAGGCTGTAGGGAATATCCTGGGTTGCGGTCGCCACTTCGAGCCTGGTGGTGACCTTCTCGATCGTCTTGCCGAGGCCTTCGGCCACCAATGCCATCGACTGCGCGAAGGCATAGGGCGCCTCCGGAGAGCGGCTCGGTTTGGCGAGCAGGGCTTCCGGATCGCGACCGAAGCCCATCATCTCGGTGTAGACCATCGGATTGCGCAGCTTGTCGATGAACTCGTAGATCTGCACGTGATCGACGCGGTTCATCAGTCTCGTCAAGGTCAGCGGCAGGATATCGCCCGAGAAGCCGGGATGAATGCCGCAACCGTGATAGGACGAGTTGCCGTCGCGACAGGCCGCTTCGATCTTCGCAAAATGCTCGGGATAGTGCTGCGGTGAAAACGGACCGGCGACGGACGCGACGTTCTTGCCCGAGCGCAGCAACCGGCAGATCGTATCGACATTGGTCACGATCGGCGCGAACAGTACGCAGTCCGCTTGCAGCGCGATGATCTTCTCGACATCGTCCGTCGCCAGGACACCCGTCTTCGGCAGACCGACGATGTCGCCGGCGTCCAGGCCGACCTTCTCCGGCTTGGTCACCAGCACGCCAGCGAGTTCAAACGCCGGGTTCTCGATGAAGTGGCGCAGCGCCGTCTTGCCGACCACGCCGGTGGCCCACTGGATGACGCGATAAGTCTTCTGAGACATATGAGCTTTTCCCTGTTCCGTTGTCTTGCGCGCCGCTTCAGAGGACCGATCGCACCTGACCGCCGTCGACCCGGTAGTTGGAACCGGTGACATAACCCAGGACCGGGCTCGCGAGCGTGCAAGCAATCATCGCGACCTCGTTGGGAGAACCCAGCCGGCCCACTGGCGGCAGCTGGAAAATCTTCTCCTCCGCCATCCGCCGCGTGACTTCCTCCAACGGCATCTGCGGATCCTTGTAGCGGGTTCGACCGAAGCGCAGCAGACCGTCGACCATGATCACGCCCGGCGTCACGGTGTTGACGGTAACCCCGGCGCCCTTGAGCGAACCGGCCAGGCTCACGGTGAAATTGTTCAGTGCGGACTTCGCCGCCGAGTAGTCCACGCCGACATTGTTCGGCTGGATCGCCACAGCGCTGGAAACGTTGACGATGCGGCCGAACTGCGCCGCCACCATGTCCGGCAGGGCGAGCAGCACCAGGCGCACGGCCGACAGCATGTTGCCGTGGTAGTTCGCGATGTAGTCTGCCGCCTTGATGTCCGCAGGCGGTTTTGAGGAATTGCCCGTCGAGCTGCCGCCCGCGTTGTTGATGAGGATCTCGATGCCGCCGCCGAGTGCGGCACGCGCATCCGCATGAACCGCGGCGGCACCTTCATCGGTGCTCAGATCGCCGATCGCGACACCCGCGGCCTTGATGTCGGCCGCGACCCGCTCCGCCCGCTCGCGGTTGCGGCCATGTACGACCACCGCGGCGCCTTCCTGCACCAGCAGCCGTGCCGTCGCTTCTCCGATACCGCTGCTGCTGCCGGTGACCAGCGCGCGCCGGCCCTTGAGCTTCAGGTCCACTGTGTGTCTCCCCGTTCATGTGGCTATGCCAGCAGCCGCCCGCGACAAACGGGCAGCGATCCTGCGGAACGGTCACACAAACATCGGAGCCGCCATATTCCCATATGGGAATGGAGAGAGCGCTTTTGCTCTCAAGCCCGACGAAGCGTCGGAGAAACCATGGGCCATCTACAACAAGGCGCCGTCGCTTCGATAGCGACGGCGCCTTTTGGTATCGCCATTCAAGCTCAGCGATTGCGGACTTCGCGAACCTTGTCCTTGACGACTTCGACGCCGGCCTTGACCTTGTCCTTGATGTCCTCGGCGGTTTCCTTGATCTCGCCCTTCAGGCGATCCTTCTTGCCCTCGGCGTTCTGAAGATGGCCCTTGCCTTCGAGCTCGCGGTCGCCGATCGCCTTGCCGACGTTGGCCTTGACCGAACCGATCACTTCCTTGACGCGACCCTTGGCCTTGTCCGCCGCGCCGCTGTGGGCGGCATCGTCGATGGCTTCATTCACGCGATCATCTTCTCTCACTGATTTCATGGTCTGCTCCTGATTTCACGGTTCGCATTGAACATGCGACTTGGGATAACCGCATATTTCCTTGGCCCATCAACAGGCCCGATATGCGATGAAGAACAGACCGCAATCAGCGTGCCTCACCCCGCCCCTTCAGGGAAAAATCCGGCAAGTACCGCAAATCATTGGCTTAGGGGGAATCTGCAGCACCGGCCGCTCAGCAAGCGCTCATCCGTTGCCGGCTGATGATCAGGCGATCCGCCCGGCCGCTGGCGAAAAGCCCGACGCCTCGTCAGGGACCGTCGAGATTGGGCTCGCGCGGCGGCACCGACTTGCCCCGTCGATCCTTGGCGAGTATTTCGAGATTGGCGAATATCAGCTGCGTGCGTCGATTGCTTCTTCCGATCGCGGCCAGATTGATGTCGAGCGCCCTTTCGTAGAGTGCCGCCGCCTGATCGAGATCGCCGAGGCGGTGATAGACCACGCCGAGATTGTTGAGGCTCTGTGCAACCAAGGTATGCGCCGGACCTAATCTCGCCTTGCGCACGTTGAGCGCGAGAAGATGTTTGGTCTCCGCATCTTCGGTATGGCCGGTCATGTAATCGACCAGACCGAGGTCATTCATCACCCTCGCGTACTCCGGATGCCCGGGCCACGGTTGGGTATGGGCAACGGCGAGCGACTTCTCCAGCAGCACCCGCGCTTCGTCGTACTTCGCTTCGTCGAACTTGACCTTGGCGACATTGCCCAACAGTACCGATGTATCAAGGCCGGACTCGATGGCCAGATCAAGTGCATGCATCGCCAGTTCGCCGCCGGCCGTTCTATCACCCGCCAGCCGCAGCACCGAAAACTCCAGGGTGTTGGCGCTGACCATGGCAAAGCCGCCAGCCTCCGCAGCGGCGGCCTGATTGGCCGTCTCCACCATCTGACGCGCCGCATCGAAGCGCCCGACGGTCGCCAGCGCCATGCCTACGGCGCTCATCGCATCCTGCGACATGGGCGCTGCGGTGCCGAATCGCTCCAGGTAATCGGATCCGCGCGTCACAGCCGCGTCGTAATCGCCGAGCTTGTTCTTCACCATCGCCAGGATCGCGATGGCGCCGCCTTCATACGGCAGCGCCAGCAAAGCGGCCCGCTCGGCAATCCGATAGTCGCCGAATCTGATCGCGCTCGACGCCAGCTCGACCAGCTGATAGGCATTCTGTTGCTGCGCGCCCGCGGTCTGGCCGATCGCATCGAAGCTCGCATTGCAGAGCCGCCCGGCATCTTCGTATTCGCCCTGCGACAACAGGTCGCGACATTCAGCCAGCTGGAAGGTCGGGACAACTCCCTTGCTGGCGCAAGCACTGAGCAAGCCAGCGAGAGTTACTGCGAATAGCCACCGGGTCATCGTCTGTCGTTCCTGTTCTCCGGCTCAATCGTACGGCATGGCGCGCCGCTTATGCAGTGTGCGCGCGGCGCTGCGGGCCGGGTCCGTCAGCCGGGGCCTGACGTCGCGCGGCTGAATGTGCGCATCCGGGATGTTGGATTATTCTGCGACCCGTCAGTTAACCAGAACCATTGGAGACACCCATGCTGCTGAAATCCGCCCTGGCTTATCTCGCCGTCGTCGGCATCGTTGTCGGCATCTGGGCCCTGGGGTTTCCGACGGACTTCTACAACGCGTTCCCGGGCTGCGGCCGCACCTGGGTTTCGCTCGACGGGCCTTACAACGAACATCTGGTGCGCGACGTCGGCGGCTTCTATATCGGCACCGGCATTCTGGCGGCGTTCGGATTCTTCAGGCCTGCCATGGTTCATCCGATGGTCGTCGGCCTGTCGACGTTTGCGTTCAATCTGCCGCACCTGATCTACCACTATTCGAAGCTGAGCCTGTTTGCGAGTCCGATCGATCAGGTCGGCAACGCGGTGGCCTTGGGGCTGGCATTGATCGCGTCGATCATGCTGATCTTCAGCTCGCGTTTCGCAGCGCCGAATGCCGCATAGACCGCAAGCATGACGAATCCCGCAACGACGCTGGTGACCGGCGCCAGCGGCCCTCTGGGCTCGGCCTTGGCCGCGCAGTTGAACTCGCGCGGAGTTCCGGCGCGCGGCATGGCGCGTGGTGCGAAGACTGGGGGTCTGGATATTGATTGGGCGCGGGCGGACCTGCTCAGCGGCGAAGGTCTGGATGCCGCCTTGCGCGGCGTCGGCACGGTCGTGCATTGCGCCTCCAACCCGCGCAGTCCGCAGGAGGATCTGGCGGCTATCGATCGGTTGATTGCGGCCATGAGGAAGAGCGGCGAAGCGCGGCTGATCTACGTCGGCATCGCCGGCATCGACCTCGCCGCGACATCGCTGCCTTATTACGCCATCAAGCTGGAAGTCGAGCGGCGCGTCATGACCAGTGGGCTGCCGTATGCGATCGTTCGCGCGACGCAGTTCCATCCCTTCATCGAATTCATCCTGTCGAAGCTGGACATGAAGCTCGCGGTGATCGCACCGAAGAAGATCGTTCTGCAGCCGGTATCTCTGGAATTCGTCGCTGAGCGTTTGGCTGTCCATGCGGCCGGCAGCGGACTGGGGCGTCTGGCGGACGTGCATGGTCCGGAGTATCTCGACTTTCGCGAACTGGCCACTCAATGGCTCAGCGCGCGCCAGCGGCAGACCCGCGTTCTGAATCTGCCGATGCCAGTCCCGCCGTTCACTGCGCTCGCGCGCCTGCAGGAAGCCGGCGGCGACGCCGGCGGCCAGCGCTGGTCCGACTGGCTGGCGATGCACGAGGCGTCAAGCAATCCGTATCTGCGGCGCGGTGCCTAGCGCTCGAAAGGTTCCAGCTGCCAGCCCTGCGGGGCAAGCGTCAGCTGCTCATCGAGGTCGAGCCTGGCCAGGAAGGTTTCGTCATGCGACACGACGACCAGAGCACTGCGGTACTGACGCAGCATGTCTTCCAGCGCGGCGATTGCCGCGAGATCGAGATGGTTGTCAGGCTCGTCGAGCAGCAGCAGCTGCGCCGGCCGCTCGGCGTACAGCACGCGCGCCAGCGCCGCCTTGATTCGCTCGCCGCCGCTGAGTGCAGCTGTCGGCAATTGCACGCGGCCGGCGTCGAGTCCCAACAGGGCCAAGCGGCTGCGCAGATGGCTCTCGTCGCTGCTGCGATTCACCGCCAGCAACTGCGCAAGGATCGATTGTTGCGCGTCCAGCACCGAAAGATGCTGATCCAGATAGGCAGCCTCGACAAACACGTCGCAGTCCCCCGCCAGCGGCTTCATCTGCCCGGCGAGCAGCTTGAGCAAGGTCGACTTGCCGCAGCCATTGGCGCCGATGAGCGCGAGCCTCGATGTCGACGACAGCCTTAGGTCCAGCGGCGGCAGACGATCGCCCACGTGCGGCAACAGCAGCTGGCGGATGTCGGCCACGCGCCGGGCCGCGGGTGAGTCCTGCGGCGCGAACAAGACCGGCGGCACAGTGCCTTCGATCTTCTGCGCAGCGTCGCGCACACCCTGGGCAAGCGTCTCGCGCGCGGCGAGGCCCCGCGCCCGCAGCTTGCCGGCACTGACTTCGCTGCGGCTTTTCTGCAGCCCGAGAAGGATCGGCGCCTGATTGGCATTGGCCGCCTGCTTCGCACCCCGCGCCTGCCGTCGTTCCTGGCGCTCGCGCTGCAGCGCCAGTTCGCGCTCGCCGCGCTTGAGCGCGTGTTGGCATCGATCGAGCAGCGCTTGTTGATTCGCGCGTTCGGCCGCCCTGGTCTGCGCATAGAACGAGTAGCCGCCGCCGTAGCTGCGCAATCCCAGCGTCGACAGCTCGACGATGCGATCCATGTTCTCCAGCAAGTGCCGATCGTGGCCGACGACGATCAGCCCGCCGCGCCACTGCCGCAGCTGCTCGGACAACCATCGCCGATGCGACCGGTCCAGATGATTGCTCGGTTCGTCGAGAATCAGCATGTCGGCGCGGGACAGCAAGGCACCGACCAGTGCCACACGCATCGCCTCGCCGCCGCTGAGCTGCGTTGCCGGCGTGTCCGCGTGCAGACCTGCAAGCCCGCACTCGGCCAAGGCTTGCCGCAGCGTTTCACGGATTTGCCAACGCTCGCCCAAGGTGTCGAAGTCGGCGACCGCGGTGCTGCCCGCTTCGATTCGCCGCAGCGCGTCGAGCGGCAGCCGGATGCCCGCCAGATCGGCGACGCTGTCGTCAGGCTTCAGGGCAATCTGCTGGGCCAGATAACGGACCGTGCCAATGCGAAGGCAGCGGCCACTGCTGGGCGCCAGCTGTCCGGCGAGGATGCGTGCAAGCACACTCTTGCCGATGCCGTTACGCCCGACCAGCCCGGTGCGGCGTTGATCGAACTGTTCGTTGAGCTGGCTGAATAGCGCGTTGCCGTCAGGCAAGCGGAACGTCAGATCCTGCAACGTCAGGGAGGCAGCACTGGGAAAACCAGCGCTGGAAAAACCGGGACCGGAAAAAACCGGATTCGTCATGCGAACTCCAACCAATGCCAAGCGTTCCGCTGCCGGTACAGGCAGCGGAAAGATCCTCAAAAAGCAGGGGCACTAGTTGCGCAACGGACGAATACCTCAGAGCAAGAAACAACGCCCCCAGTATAGATGCAGAGCGCAGCGCCATCCATCCGGCGCTAGTGCGTTCCGACGAGGCGGCTGGCGCCACAAGGGCGTTGAATCGGGCGATCAGCGCACCCGCCCGAAGCCTTGGAGATTCGACAGATGAGCAGCGAAGCGCGCAACAGGAAAGCGGTCGAGGATTTCTTCGCGGCACTCAACCGGGGAGACGTGAACGCCCTGCTCGATGCCTATGCCGATGACGGTTATTGCCTGACGATGGGGCGCACGCTGATCTCCGGCAAGTTCAGCAAGGCGCAGATCGGTGCGGCGGCGGGCGGCATCTTCGAAGTTTTTCCGAAAGGCATCCGTTTCGACATCAAGGCGATGACGGCCGAGGGCGAGCGGGTTGCGGTGGAGGCCGAATCCGAAGGCCTGCATGTGTCCGGCCAGATCTACAGCAACCAGTACCACTTCCTGTTTCGCTTCCGCGACGGCAAGGTCGTCGAGTACAAGGAATACATGGACACCGAGCGCGTGACCGACATTCTGTGCGGCGGGCAGCGACCGGCCCGGAGCACCTGAGCCATGAAGATTCTGGTCGTCGGCGGCACCGGCCTGATCGGCGGGCATGCAGCGCTGTACCTGGCGGCGCAAGGTCATGACGTCACGATCGCCGCGCGCAAAGCACCGACATCGCCCGCGCTGGCGAAGCTGCCGATGATTGCAGGCGATTACCTCTCCGCGGACTTTCCAACGCAGGCGCTGCCGGCGTTCGACGCGCTGGTCTTTGCCGCCGGGAACGATATCCGCCATCTGCCGCCGGATACCGACGAGGCAGCGCATTGGCAACGCGCCAACATCGAAGGCGTGCCGCAATTCTTTCGGCGGGCTCGCGATGCCGGCATCGGCCGCGCCGTACTGATCGGCAGTTTCTATCCGCAGGCCGCGCCGCAGCTGATCGAGACCAGCAGCTATGTCCGCGGGCGTCTGCTGGCCGACGAAGGCGCGCGTGCACTGAACAGCGCGGGCTTTCGGGTCTGCAGTCTGAATGCGCCCTTCGTGACCGGCACCGTGCCCGGACTCGCCGTGCCCGCGGTCGCGGCGCATGCGCAGTACGCGCTTGGCCTGTTTCCGCAGGTCCCGGTCTTCGCGATGCCGGGTGCGGTCAACTTCATGTCGACGACTTCGCTGTCCGAAGCCGTTCTCGGCGCGCTGCTGCGGGGCGAACCCGGGAAGGCCTATTTGGTCGGCGACGAGAACCTCAGCTTTGCCGACTACTTCTCCGAACTGTTCCGCGCCGCCGGCCACGAAGCCGCGTTGCCCGTCATCGATCAGGAACATCCGCTGCTGCCGGACATTGCGCTGTATGCCGGACGCGGCGGCTCGGTCTGCTATGAACCCGACGCTGCCGATGTGGCGCTGCTGAACTACCGACGCAACGACGTCCGGCGCACGCTCAGAGAGGTTGTCGAGTTCTATCGACCGGGCGGCGCCCAGTCGCCGTGACATTCAGCGCCGATTCCAGCCCAGGCTGTAGACTTCGCAGCCTCTGACAAATCCGGCTATCCGCCCCTTAGAGTTCCGATCTTCATGCGCCTCGCAATCACAGTTGCCGCTTCGCTGCTCGCCCTCTCCGCCGCCGCCTCAGCGGCCGTGGAGATCCCGCCGAACCCCGTACTCTTTCACTACCAAGACAACTGCAACAAGATGAAGCCGGGCAGCGCCGAGAGCCAGAAGTGCCGTGCCGAGGCCCAGGCCGAACTGGATCGGAACTGCCAGACCCTCAATGCCAAAGTGCTGACGTCGCCCGCCGAGCGGGTCGCCAACGAGAAGCGCAAGCAGGCGATGTGGTGCGACGCGGCAAATCAGTTCAAGAAAAAGTAGAACGCGCGTCGTTCGAAATCCCGACCACTACCCCGGTAAACCCGCATGCCTCGCCTGATCCTTGAAGAAGCGCGTATCCATCCCGCCATCCGCGCTGTCGTCGCCGGCCACCAGCGCGACATCGTCGAAGAGGTCATCAAGGCGACGGAGCAACATGCCATTGTCGTCGTCGGCATGGCGCAGAATCCGATGCCGAAGAAGGCGCGCAAACTGCTCGATGCAGCGGGCCTTGCCTATCACTACATGGAATACGGCAGCTACCTGAACACCTGGCGCCGGCGCAATGCGCTGAAGCTGTGGACCGGCTGGCCGACGTTTCCGATGATTTTCGTCAAGGGCACTTTCATCGGCGGTGCCACCGATCTCGAGAAGCTGATCGCCTCCGGCGAGATCAAGTCGCTGCTGAGCTAGCGCCTAACCGAGCACCTGCAGATTGGCCAGGCGGGCGTAAAGCCCGCCTTTCTGCATCAGTTCGCCCGGACTGCCGATCTCGACGATACGGCCGTGTTCCATGACGACGATACGATCGGCTTTCTGTACCGTCGCCAGGCGGTGTGCGATGACCAGCGTCGTGCGACCGCGCATCGCGGCTTCGAGGCCGCGTTGCACCAGGGCCTCGCTTTCGGCATCGAGCGCACTGGTCGCCTCGTCCAATAGCAACAACGGCGGATTGCGCAACACGGCGCGCGCAATCGCGATGCGCTGCCGCTGGCCGCCGGACAGGCGCAGCCCGCGTTCACCGAGGAAGGTGTGGTAACCCTCCGGCATGCGCATGATGAATTCATCGGCCAACGCCGTCTTGGCGGCGGCGATCACTTCGGCGTCGCTGGCATCGGCGCGCCCGTAGCGGATGTTCTCCATCGCATTGGCCGAGAACATGACGGCATCCTGCGGCACGATGCCGATATGCGCACGCAGGGCTTGCGGATCGAGCTGACGCAGGTCGACGCCGTTGAAACGCAAGCTGCCGCTGCCGACGTCATAGAAGCGCAGCAGCAGCTGGAACATCGTGGTCTTGCCCGCCCCGCTGGGGCCGACCAGCGCGACCGTCTCGCCTTCGGCAATCTCCAGAGAAATGCCGTCCAGTGCCGCTGTCAGCGGCCGCGACGGGTAATGGAAGCGCACCTGATCGAAGCTGACGCGCGCCTGCCGGGTTTCAGGCAAGGACGCCGGCCGTGCAGGCGCCTGGATCGCCGGCTCGGCGGCGAGCAGTTCCATCAGGCGCTCGGTCGCGCCCGCGGCGCGCATGACATCGCCCCAGACTTCGGCGACGACGCCGATCCCGCCGGCGGTGAACATCGCGTACAGCACAAATGAAGCCAGCTCACCCGGCGTCATGCTGCCGGCGATGACCGCCTGCGCGCCCAGCCACAGCACAAAGACGATCGCGCCGAACACGCCGGCAATCACCCCGGCGGTCATCCAGGCGCGCAGGCGCGTGCGGCGAATCGCCGCGACAAAGCTGCTCTCGACGGAATGCTCGAAGCGGCCGAGCTCCGCCTGCTGCTGGGTAAACGCCTGCACGGTCGGAATCGCGTTGAGGATCTCGCCGGCGACCGCCGAAGTATCGGCGACCCGATCCTGCGACTCGCGCGACAGGCGCTTGATGCGCCGGCCGGCCGCAACCGTCGGCACCACCACCAGCAACAGCAGTGCCAGCGTGACGGAAAACAGCTTGAGGCTGGTGACCGCCAGCATCACCAGGCCGCCCAGAAACTGGAAGAAGCTGCGCAGGCCCATGGAAATCGACGAGCCCACGACGGTCTGCACGAGCGTCGTATCGGCGGTCAGCCGTGACAGCACTTCGCCGGTCTTGGTCGTCTCGAAATAGGCCGGCGCCTGCGCCAGCATCTGCCGGTAGACCGCATTGCGCAGGTCCGCCGTCACCCGTTCGCCGATCCAGCTCACCCAGTAGAAGCGCGCCGCCACCGCCGCACCCCAGAACAGCGCGAGGCCGAACAGGCCGAGGAACTGCCAGTGCACCGATTCGCTGGCGACAAAGCCGTGATCGATCAGATCGCGCAGCGACAGCGGCACCGCCAGCATCGCCGCGGACGCCACGACCAGCATGAACAAGGCCAGCAGCACGCGGCCGCGATAAGGCCGCATGAACGGCCACAGGCCCTTGAGCGACGACAGCCGCTTGGGGGTGCGCGGACTGAGCACCTCGCTCAACTCGGCGGGTGCATCGGCTGTGGCGGTCGACTCGGGCTGCGCATCATTCATGGGGCGCGACCTTAGCAGCTGTCCGGCCTGGGCTGCCGGCGGGCTCGCCGCGCCCGCGCGGATTTCCCCGCCTCCGGTTTCATTGACCGCCCCGTGTCAGCGGTGTATAACGCCCGACCTTCGCTGGCACGCCCAGCTGGAACCAAGGGATTCGGGGCACGCTATGACCGCCAAGAAGACAGTGAAATCTGCCAAGCCGGCTCCGGCAAAATCCGCCAAGAGCAAGACTTCAGGGAGTTCGGGTCTGTTGAGCAAAATCAAAGGTGCGTTGAGCAAAAAACCGGCAAGCAAGCCGGCGCCAAAGGCTGCCGCAAAGCCGGCCGCCAAGAAGGCGCCTGCCAAGGTCGCCAAGAAGCCGGCTGCTCCGGCCAAGCCTGCAAAGGCGGCGAAGCCGGCTGCAAAACCAATCGCCAAAGCTGCGGTCAAACCCGCTACCAAGGTCGCCAAGCCTGCCGCGAAGCCGGCCCCGGCCAAGGTCGTGAAGGCCGCTGCGGCGCCGGTCAAGGCCGCCAAGCCGGTTGCGGCAGCACCGTCGAAACCAGCAGTTACCAATACCCGAAGCGAGGCGCGCCCTGTCGCCGCCAGCATCCCGCCGCCCCCGCGGCCCGTTGCCCCCCCAGTTCAAATCGTGCCCAAAGCAGTCCCCAAGAAAAAATTGCGCCCGACCGTCTATACCGGTGCATTGACCGAAGAAATCCTTCGCGAGATGAACGACGACGAATATATGAACGACGCGCAGCTGGATTTCTTCCGCCGCCGCCTGATTCAGATGCGCCAGGAAGTGCTGCAGCGCGAACTGGACGTCAAGGAGCGCCTGCACGAGCGCGAAGTGTTCGCCGATCCGGCCGACCGCGCCACCGCCGAGGAAGAGCACTGGCTCGACCTGCGTCTGCGCGAGCGTGAATCCCTGTTGCTGCGCAAGGTCGACGATGCCCTGCGCCGTATCGAAGCCCGCGAGTTCGGCTACTGCGAGAAGACCGGCGATCCGATCGGCATTCCGCGTCTGCTGGCCCGCCCGACCGCGACCGTCTGCGTCGACGTCAAAGGCCAGGACGAGCGCGTCGAGGCTCAGTACCGCGACCGCTAGACCGCCTGGCGGTCCGCAGCAAAAAGCCCCGCAGTGCGGGGCTTTTTTGTCGGCGTCGATGTTGGAGGCGTCATCTATAAATTACATTAAGTATGTAATTTATATCATTGATACTAAAAGATAATGGTGCCCGCGCCCGGAATCGAACCGGGATGACCAGAGGTCGGGGGATTTTAAGTCCCATGCGTCTACCAGTTCCGCCACGCGGGCATTGATCGGTGGCGCCCCAAAAGCGGCGCAATCTTAAACCTTAAATGCCCCTGCGACCTGATGGAAGCTCAATGCAATCCTGGGGACTTGGGCGCCGATGGCGCCCGATTCGCGTGCATGTGTGGAGGCTAGGGTCGGAATTGAACCGGCGTACGCGGATTTGCAGTCCGCTGCATGACCACTCTGCCACCTAGCCTTGAAGCATGCCGCGGTGCCGTGAGCGTTGCTCTCGCAACGAGACACCTGAGACAGAAAAACCCCGAGGATGAACCGCCGGGGTTTTAATGAATTTGGAGCGGGAAACGAGATTCGAACTCGCGACCTATACCTTGGCAAGGTATCGCTCTACCAACTGAGCTATTCCCGCGTTGAGGCGCGTATTGTAGGGACGGTGGAAATGAAGTCAAGGAATATTTCAGTGCATCGCACGATGCATCCTGCGACGCCTTGCAAGCTGCTGCGCCAAGCCTTGATCCCGGCTCAGCGCGCGCCGCTGCCACGCAGGATAGGCCACGCGGCCCGCAGGTACACCACCATGCTCCACAGCGTGAGCACGGCGGCCACCAGCAGCAGGCCGTAGCCCATCTTGTAGATCGGCAGACCGAAGGTATCGATCTTCCAGATCATCATGCCGATCGCGATCATCTGCAGCGCGGTCTTCCACTTGCCGATCCAGCTCACCGCGACACTCGTGCGCTCGCCGATCTCCGCCATCCATTCGCGCAGCGCGGAGATTGTGATCTCGCGGCCGATGATGATCGCGACGACGATCGCCAGCAGACCCGCGGGTTCGTCGCGCAGCAGCATGATCAGGCAGACCGCCACCAGCAGCTTGTCGGCAACCGGATCGAGAAAGGCACCAAAGGCGCTGGTCTGGTTCCAGCGGCGCGCGAGATAACCATCGAGCCAGTCGGTAATGCCCGCGGCGGCGTACAACACCGTCGCAATCTGACGCGCATACGGAATGTCGACGTAAAACATGGCGAGCACGACCGGGATCGCGGCCACGCGCATCAATGTCAGGAAGAGCGGAAGAGTCAGCGGCACGGGTTCCGTTCGTCAGCCAGGGGAAGGTCGTGCTGTAGAGGATAGCCGAGCGGCGCGCTCGTCACATTGCTCAAAACATTCAGCAAGGATCAATGAAAGTGCGCGTAGATGCGCTCTGCGAGCGTGCGCGATACGCCTTCGACCTGCGCCAGCTCATCGATCCCCGCCCTGCGGATCTGCGCCAGCCCGCCGAAAGTCCGCAGCAGCATGCGCCGGCGCGTGGGGCCGAGACCGTCGATCTCTTCAAGACCCGAGTTCAGCCGCGCCTTGTCGCGGCGCCCGCGATGGCCGGTGATCGCGAAGCGATGCGCCTCGTCGCGAATGCGCTGGATCAGATGCAGCGCCGGCGAATCCGCCGGCAGCCGCAGCGGCAGCTCCAGCTCGGGCAGGATCAGCTCTTCGAGACCCGGCTTGCGGGTCGGCCCCTTGGCGATCGCGACGACGCGCAGGTCGGTGATCTCCAGCGCCTCCAGCGCCTCCAGCGCCGCGTTGAGCTGGCCGAGGCCGCCGTCGATGAACAGCACGTCCGGGCTCTGCCCCTGCCCGGCCTTGACCTTCGCGAAGCGCCGGCTGACCGCCTGGTTGATCGCGGCATAGTCGTCACCGGGCGTGATGCCTTCGATGTTGAACTTGCGATACGCCGCCTTGAGCGGACCGTCGCCATCGAAGACGACACAGGAAGCGACCGCGCGCTCGCCCTGCGTGTGCGAAATATCGAAACACTCGAGCCGCTGCGGCGGCCGCTCCAGGTCCAGCGCGCGCTGCAGCTCCAGCAGCCGCTCGTCCATGCTCGCGGCGTCGACCAGGTACGCCGACAGCGCCTGATCCGCGGTCTGCTGCGCCATCTCCAGCAGCCGCAGCTTGAGACCGCGCAGCGGCTTGTGGACCTGGATGCGCCGGCCGGCGTGCTGGCTCAGTGCAGCCTCCAGCAGCTCGACGTCGTCGACCGCATGGCTGATCAGCAATTCCGGCGGGGGCTGCTGCTGCAGGTAATGCTGGCTGAGGAAGCTGTCGAGCAGTTCCGCCGGTTCCGCATGCGGCGGATGTCTGGGGAAATGGTTGCGGTGTCCCAGATTCACGCCATCGCGCACCGAGATCACGGTGACGCAGCTGCTGGCCGCATGCGGGGCGACGACGATCACGTCGATGTCGTCGGCGCCGCCGGTCATCGCCTGGTTCTCGCGCACGCGCTTGAGCGCGCCGATCTGGTCGCGCAAACGTGCCGCCAGCTCGAAGTCGAGGCGCTCGGCGGCGGCTTCCATCTCCGTCGTCAGCTCGCCGGCCAGTTCGTCGCCCTTGCCCTGCAGCAGACGCGCGGCGTTGCGCACGTCGCGGCTGTAATCCTCCGGGCTGATCAGATCGACGCAGGGCGCGCTGCAACGCTTGATCTGGTACTGCAGACAGGGCCGGTCGCGATGCGCGAAGAACGAGTCTCGGCATGGCCGCAGCTTGAACAGCTTCTGCAGGCTCTGCAGCGTCTCGCGCACGGAAGACGCGCTGGGAAACGGCCCGAAGTACTGGTCGCGCCCGATCTTCGCCCCGCGGTAATAGGCGATGCGCGGATATTCGTGCGCCGTGAAACGCACGTAGGGATAGCTCTTGTCGTCGCGGTAGTAGACGTTGTAACGCGGCTTGAGATCCTTGATCAGCGTCGCTTCGAGGATCAGCGCTTCGTCTTCGGTATGCGTCAGCGTGACTTCGATGCCGCGGATCTGCGACACCATGCTCTCGATGCGCGGATTGCCGCTGGCACGCAGGAAGTAGCTGGAGACCCGCTTGCGCAGATTGCGCGCCTTGCCGACATACAGCAGCTCGCCGCTGCCGCCCAGCATGCGGTAGACGCCGGGTGAAGAACTCAGCTGCGCCAGGAAGGCACGATGATCGAAAACGCGCTCGCCGCTTGCCTGATCGGCAGCGGGTTCGGCATCGTCTGGCGGCTGCTCGGACGAAACCATCCGAACTCAGTTCGCGGCGCGGCTCTCGCTGCGCTCGTCGAGCAGACCGTAGCGCATCGCCATGCGGGTCAGCTCGACGTCGTTGTTGACGCCCAGCTTCTCGAACAGGCGGTAGCGGTAGGTGCTGACCGTCTTGGGCGACAGATGCAGACGGTCGGAGATGTCTTGGGTCGAATGGCCCTTGGTGACCATCAGCATGACCTGGGTCTCGCGCTGCGACAGCAGATCGAACGGCGAAGCCCCGCTCGGGCCCTTGACCAGGCTGGCGGCCAGATTGCCGGCGACGTCGGCGGCGACGTAATGACCACCGCCATGGACGCGGCGGATGGCGGTCACCGCTTCATCGGCGGCGGAATCCTTGCTGATGTAGCCGGCGGCGCCAGCCGCCAGCATGCGGCTCGGGTACGGCTCCTCGAGGTGCATGGACACGACGATGACACGGGTCTGCGGGCAGCGCTGCAGCAGGCGGCGCGTTGCTTCGAGGCCGCCGATGCCCGGCATGTTGATGTCCATCAGGACGATGTCCGGCACTTCGGTGCGGACCAGCTCCAGCGCTTCTTCGCCGCTGCTCGCCTCGGCGATGACCGTCATGTCGGCAACCTCGGTCAGCACGCGCCGTAGCCCGGCCCGGACCAGACGGTGATCGTCAACCAACATGATGCGGATCATGCACTCCTCCTTGAGCGTCAGCGGCAATCTTAACAGCGATTGTGCGGCACCCGAGTCAGAGATTCACCCAACGGCCGCCGGTCGTTCATAAATCTGCCCCGAGCCGGTAACAAAACGTTCCTAGCCTAGGCCAGCTTTTCCACCCCATCACCGCCAGCCTGGCAAGGATCGCAAGCGCAATGGACCAGCAGATTTCCAATGTCTCCGGCTATGCCGAGGAAGACAACAGCAACCCCTCCTCCAACCCGCATATCGCCGAAGTGTTCGGCGCGCGCCTGACGCGTCGCCAGGCCCTCAAGGGCGGCATGGCCGTCACCTCCGCCGCCGTGTTCGGCGGCCTGGGCCTCAGCGGCTGCAACGACGACAGCGACGATGTCGAAGCGCCGAAACTGGCCTTCAATGCCGTGGCCAAGGGTCTGCAGGACTACATCACCGTGCCGGCGGGATATTCGGCCTCCGTGCTTTATGCGCTGGGCGATCCGATCAAGGCCGGCCTGGGCGCCTACAGCAACAATGGCAGCGAAACCGACCTGTCCGAGCGCGCCGGCGATCATCACGACGGCATGCACTTCTTCGGCCTGAACGCCGACGACGAACTGGACTACAGCGCGTCCGATCGCGGCCTGCTGTGCATGAACCACGAGAACATCACGCAGACCTATCTGCACACCAGCGGCCCGACGACGACCGACGGCGTGCGTCCGGAAGGTCAGGTGCGCAAGGAAATGACCGCGCACGGCGTCAGCGTCATCGAAGTGGTACGCGACGGCAGCGAGTGGTCGGTGGTACAGGATTCGGCGTTCAACCGCCGCATCACGCCGTTCACCGAGATGGAGCTGCAAGGTCCGGTGCGCGGCAGCGCTCGCGTCAAGACCAAGTTCTCGACCGACGGCACCAAGACCCGCGGCACGATCAACAACTGCTCGAACGGCTACACGCCCTGGGGCACCTACCTGACCGCCGAAGAGAACTGGGCCGGCTACTTCAAGCGTGCCGCCGGGGACGACGCCAAGCTCAACGCCTCCAACAACAAGCTGCTCAGCCGCTACGGCATCTCGCCGGGCGCTTCCGGCAGCTACGGCTGGGCGACCGTCGCCGGCGACTCCTTCAAGCGCCTCGACATCAGCGTGGGCACTGGCGAGGCGACGGCCGACTATCGCAACGAAGCGAACACCTACGGCTACATCGTCGAGATCGACCCGACCGATCCGACCTCGGTGCCGCGCAAGCGCACGGCGATCGGCCGCATGGGTCATGAAGGCTGCTGGCCGGCACGCGTGCAGGCCGGCAAGCCGGTGGTGTTCTACACCGGCGACGACTCGCGCAACGAGTACATCTACAAGTTCGTCTCGGCGGCCAACTGGGATCCGGCCGACACCTACGGCGGCCCGGATGCCGGCGACAAGTACCTGAACGAAGGCACGCTGTATGTCGCCAAGTTCAAGGAAGACGGCAGCGGCGAATGGATCGCGCTGAAGTTCGACAGCAACGGCCTGAATGCCGACAACACGACCTTCCCGTTCGCCAGCCAGGCCGACGTGCTGGTCGGAACCCGTCTGGCCGCCGATTCGGTGGGCGCGACGAAGATGGACCGTCCGGAATGGGCCGCGGTGAACCCGATCAACGGCGAGGTCTATTTCACGCTGACCAACAGCTCCAGCGGCAGCAACGGCCGCGGCCAGGGCGGCTCCGGTTCGGCCCCGACCGACCCGGCCAACCCGCGCAGCTACGACAGCGACGGTGACGGCGATCTCGACGGCAACGCCAACGGCCACATCATCCGCTGGCGCGAAGCCGGCGATAACGCCGCGGCGACGAGCTTCGAGTGGGACATCTACGCCTTCGGCGCACGTGCCGCCTACGGCCCGGACATCAACGTCTCCGGTCTGACCGCGACCAACGACTTCTCCAGCCCGGATGGTCTGTGGTTCGACGACCGCGGCATCCTGTGGATCCAGACCGACGACGGCGCCTACACCGACACGACGAACTGCATGATGCTGGCGGCGACGCCGGGCAGCGTCGGTGACGGCGGCGCCACCAACATCGGCGCCCAGGTCACGATCGTCGGTGCCAGTCCGGATGCAGAGAATCTGCGTCGCTTCCTCGTCGGTTGCGTCGAATGCGAAATCACCGGCATCACGATGACGCCCGACTACAAGACGATGTTCGTCAACATCCAGCATCCGGGTGAAGGCGGCAGCTTCGACGATCCGAGCAGCAACTGGCCGGCGGCCAGCCGCAATGCGGGCGATACCGGCGCTGCCGGTGCGCGTCCGCGCTCGGCGACGATCGTCATCACCAAGGACGATGGCGGCGAACTCGCCATCTGAAGTTTCTCGCAGCTGACAGTCTCCGCGCTGTCACCATTGGGCCTGCTCCGCAGGCCCAATTTTTTTGAGCGATGACTTTACTGGCGCCCACAAAAAACGCGGGCCTCAAGCCCGCGTTCTTGTTGCTGCTCGATTCGCCTTACTTCACGGGCCAGTAGATATGCGTCACCAGCTCGGGCTCCGGAGTGGTCGTCGGATCGGACACGTAAGCCTCCCAGGAGTTGCCGTTGTCGACAAAGCCCGCGACGTCGCGGTAAGCGACCAGCGATCCGTAGGCAGCCTGCGACGTCGAGTACGCGCCGACATGCGTCGCGCGCAGCACCAGCCCGCCGTAGGTATTGCCCGCCTGGATGCCGGAATCCGGTGCGCCGGCCGGCGCTGTGCCGTCAACCAGCAGCGCCGCATCGAAGGTCCACATCTGCGTCTCTTCGTTGTACTCGTGCGTGATCGCGATCGGCGGCTGCGTCGTCGCCATGTTGTTGGCGGCAAGATGCGTTGTGAGCTGGCTGTAGGCGGCGCCCAGAATCTTCATGGCTTCGGGGGCCGACGCGGTGCCGGACATGAACACCATCGGCTGGCTCTGCACCGTCAGCACCTCGATCTTCAGTGTCGACAGATCGACCTGCGGCAGGCCCTCCACCAGCGTCTTCAACGAAGCCAGGCCGTCTTCGTAATCCTTGCCGAGCATGCCATCGAGCATCAGGCCGAAATAGCGGTTGACGATATTGCCGTTGGCCGTGCTCTGGTAGCTCCAGACCACTTCGGTGCCGCCATCGACCGGCTTGAGCATGAACGTTGCGAGATTTTCCGAATCGAAGCCGGCGAAGATCAGCTTCATGTCGATGCGCTCGTTAGGCACCGACGCGACGATCTCCTGGCTGCCGCTGCCAACGCTGGCCTCATCGCCGGCCCAGCTCTGCTTGGCGCCGACACCGAAGGCCGGACCTTCGATCGTCGTGACCGCATTCGGGTCGTACTTCGCCCATGGCGACCACTTGTTGAACTGATGGAAGCCGTTCAGCACGGTGAACACCGTGGCCGGCTGCGACTTGATGACGATGGAGCGCTCCAGCCGCGCCGTATCCGGCAGCACGAAGCCGACACCAATCGCTGCAACCACAAGAACGACGATGCCGATTACCAACCACTTCAATACTTTCATCCCGATCTCCTGGTTTCCTGCCGCGACGCCGGATAGCCACAGTAGCTTCCGGCGCAGGCGCGCTCAAGTCTCGACCTCAGCCCGGCGAACGCGCATTCTGGCAGCACGACCGTCAGCCACATGAAGCAAGGGGTTTCTCATGTCTACCGGAAGTCGTCGATGAGTCCCGCGGCCGGGCCTGACCGCTGGATCCGCCATTTCCGCCAGATCCTGGTCTGGCCCTTGCAGCTGATGCCGCTGAAGGAGGGCGCGCAGATCCAGGACCACTGGGAAATCCTGCAGCGCCCGGGCGACGACAACCCCTGGCAGGAAGTCCAGGATGAGTTCGGCAATCCCGCCGATTTCCAGGAGCGCCACTACAACGAGTTCGTCGCCTTCCTGCCGTTCGCGCAACGGATGCTCTACGGCGAGGGCAAGGGCTGTGGATTGCCCGGCGGCGAATCGCCGATCCGCGTGTTCCGACGCAGCGACGTCGACAAGCTGCGAGTGACCTTCCCGGATGCCGAGGAAAGCCGCTACGAGCTGTCCGTCGCCCATGTCGACCTGTACTTCTTCCATGACCTCGACGTTGCGATCCTGGTCGTCGAAGTCAGCGCCAACGAACTACCGCTGGAGCGCGCGCACGAAATCCTGTTCCGCCTCGGCCGCTCCTATCCGACGCACTGGGACAACAGCGGACGTGGCGGCAACTGTTTCAGCCGGGTCGAGTGGCTCGATGGCCAAGGCAAGGTGCTCGCCACCTCCGACTACGAGCGCAAGGACAAGTACCTCGCTTATGTCTGCCGCCATCGCGCGCCGTGCGTCTCCTCGCACTGGGAGTACCTGCTGCAGCCCCTGGTGCTGCATCACTCGGATCGCAGCGGCCCGATCCGCTACCGGCTCGTCGAGTATCACCGGATGCCGGTCTGTGCGTTCCTGACGCTCGACGATCCGCCGCTGCTGACGCGCGGCGACTTCATGCGCCTCGCCCTGCTGTCACCGCCCGGCCCGGCCCATGTCGAACCGCTGCCGGATCGCCTGGGCTGGGACTTCGAACACCAGTACTGCTACGACCGCTTCTGGGGAACCAGCACCGGCGCGCCGACACGCGCGCTGTGCAACGGAGAGACTTTCATCATGGTGGCGTCGGCGACGGAAGCCTTGTATTCCAACGGCGGCCCGGACCTGAAGGAACTGTTCCGCCACCAGTATTTCCTCGTTTTCTTGCTGTCTCATCTGCACAAGGCTTCGCTGTTCATGATGGCGGACCGCCTGCTGCAGGCGTTGAACCGCCTGGCGGTCGGCGACGCCGACTCGGTGCGCGTGTTCAAGCGCGACATCCGCCAGATGAAGGAAATCTTCCTGCGCTACACGCACCGCTATTGGCACCACGAGCTGTCGGATCAACTGATGGCCAAGGCGCTGTACCGGATGTGCAACGAGCATCTGGGCACCGCGCGCCTCTACTGCGAAGTGCGCGACGAAATCGAGGAGATGAACGCCTACCTCGACAGCGACTCGGTGCGGCGCCAGGCCAACATGGTGATCCGCCTCACCGTCGTCACGATCTTCGGCCTGATCGGCACCGTCGCGACCGGCTTGCTCGGCATGAACCTGCTGGCCGAATCGGACCAGCCGGTCTGGGCGCGGGTGCTGATGTTCTTTGCCGCGCTGCTGCCGACGATCGGCCTGACCAGCTACACGATCATGAAGTCCAAGCGGCTCGCCGACTTTCTCGACGCACTGTCCGACGAGCGCCTGTCGTCGCGCGCCAAGCTCGGCGCGCTGGTCGGCGTGTGGAAAGGCCGCCGCGTCGAGAGCGCCCTGGGCATCAAGCCCGAATCGCAGCCATAAACCTCAGCGGCGGCACAAATGAATCGGGCCGCACTAGGCGGCCCGATTCTTCCAGCTCCGTTGCCGCTTAGTGGAACTGTTCTTCTTCGGTCGAACCGGTCAGCGCCTTGACCGAGGAGCTGCCGCCCTGGATCACGGTGGTGACGTCGTCGAAGTAACCGGTGCCGACTTCCTGCTGGTGCGAGACGAAGGTGTAGCCCTGTTCGCGCGCAGCGAATTCCGGCTCCTGCACCATGTTGACGTAGTGCTTCATGCCCTCGCCCTTGGCGTAAGCCTGGGCGAACTGGAACGTGTTGTACCAGTTGATGTGGATACCGGCCAGCGTGATGAACTGGTACTTGTAGCCCAGGTCCGACAGATCCTGCTGGAACTTGGCGATCTGCGTGTCGTTCAGATTCTTCTTCCAGTTGAACGACGGCGAGCAGTTGTAGCTCAGCAGCTTGCCCGGGCACTCCTTGTGCACGGCCTGCGCGAACTCGCGGGCGAAGCCGATATCCGGCACGCCGGTTTCGCACCAGACCAGATCCGCGTACGGCGCGTAGGCAACGCCACGGCTGATCGCCTGCTCCAGACCGTTCTTGACGCGGAAGAAGCCTTCCTGAGTGCGCTCGCCGGTGAGGAACGGCTTGTCGTTCGGGTGGTAGTCCGAGGTGATCAGGTTGGCCGCTTCAGCGTCGGTGCGGGCCAGGACGATCGTCGGCACGCCCAGCACGTCGGCAGCGAAGCGCGCGGCGATCAGCTTCTCGACGGCTTCCTGCGTCGGCACGAGCACCTTGCCACCCATGTGGCCGCACTTCTTGGCCGCAGCGAGCTGGTCTTCGAAGTGCACGCCGGCGGCGCCGGAGACGATCATGTTCTTCATCAGCTCGAAGGCGTTCAGCACGCCGCCGAAACCGGCTTCCGCGTCAGCAACGATCGGCAGGAAGTAGTCGATGAAGCCCTTGTCGCCGGGGCCGATGCCACGGCTCCACTGGATTTCGTCGGCGCGGGTGAAGGTGTTGTTGATGCGGCGAACCATCGTCGGCACCGAGTCGTAGGCGTACAGCGACTGGTCCGGGTACATGGTTTCGCTGGTGTTGCCGTCGGCGGCAACCTGCCAGCCCGAGAGGTAGACGGCTTCGAGGCCGGCCTTGGCCTGCTGCATCGCCTGACCGGCCGTGATCGCGCCGAAGGCGTTGACGTAGCCCTTCTTGGCTTCGCCGTTGACCAGCTTCCAGAGCTTCTCGGCGCCACGCTTGGCCAGCGTGTGATCAATCGCAACACTGCCACGCAGACGCACAACGTCGGCCGCGGAGTAACCACGCTTCACGAGCTTCCAGCGGGGATTGGTTGCCCAGTCTTTTTCCAGGGCCTTGATTTGTTCGTCGCGGGTCATGTGCAGCAGTCCTCTCGGGGTGAAAGAAAATCTTCGAAAGCCTTAACTATCAAGGCTTTGCAGCACCTTCCGAGCGCACAAAAAACCCGTTCGAAAGAAGGGTGCCGCGTTGGGGGCGCGATTATACCGGCAAAATTATTGCAGTGCACAACCTACCCGCCAGCCTACCCGGCGCTGTGGCCAAGGCAAAAATTCGGCGGCATTTCTTGACTGGCGACGCAGTGCCTGCGGCAACGAAAAAGGGCGCGTAGCAACGCGCCCTTCTCGACGTCAACAACCGCGGAATCTCAATCGAGGTAGCGATAGCCCGGCAGCGTCAGGAACGCTTCGCACTTCGGCGCCGTCGACATGCGCGCCATGATGCCGGCAGCCTCGACGAAACGGCCGGCGTAGAACTTCTCGGCGCCGAGCTGCTTCTTGTAGGCCTCGAGCTCCTCGTCGACGATCTTCAGCGTCAGCTCGCGCGTGACCTTGCGACCGTCGGACAGCTGCGCGCCGTACTTCAGCCACTGCCAGACCTGCGTGCGGCTGATCTCGGCCGTTGCGGCGTCTTCCATCAGATTGTGCAGCGGCACGCAGCCGACGCCGCGAATCCAGGCTTCGACATAGCCGATGCCGACATTGATGTTGTTGCGCAGACCGCCTTCGGTGATCTGGCCTTCCGGCTTGGCGAGCAGGTCAGCCGCCTTGATCTTGTAGTTGAACTGCTTGGCCGTCTGGTTCGGCGTCGGCATGTGTTCGTTGAACACTTCCATCGCGACCGGCACGAGGCCCGGATGCGCGACCCAGGTGCCATCGTGGCCGTTGCGCACTTCGCGCAGCTTGTCGGCGCGCACCTTGGCGAAGATTTCTTCGTTCTTCGCCGCATCCTTGGTCGGGATGAACGCGGCCATGCCGCCCATCGCGAAGGCACCGCGCTTGTGCGTGGTCTCGCACAGCAGCTTGGAGTAGCTGTCGAGGAAGTGCTTGTCCATGCCAACCTGCTGACGATCCGGCACGACCCAGTCGCCATGCGCGTTGAGCGTCTTGATGCAGGAGAAGATGTAGTCCCAACGGCCGCAGTTCAGCGCGACGATGTGGTTGCGCAGTTCATAGAGGATTTCGTCCATCTCGAA
This sequence comes from Fontimonas sp. FW305-C-3, assembly GCF_058783185.1. Taxonomy (NCBI): domain Bacteria; kingdom Pseudomonadati; phylum Pseudomonadota; class Gammaproteobacteria; order Nevskiales; family Nevskiaceae; genus Fontimonas; species Fontimonas sp. FW305-C-3. The sequence goes on from NZ_JBYSYK010000002.1 coordinate 193,541, forward strand.
CGCGGCCCACAGCGTCTCGATCAGGACGGTGACCTTGATCGTCTTCTGCGGAATCTTCAGCTCATTCTGGGCGTCGACGAAGATGCTGTTCCACAGGCGCGCTTCGAGGTGCGACTGCATCTTCGGCAGGTAGAAGTACGGACCCGTGCCGCGCTTGAGCAGCTCTTTCGCGTTGTGGAAGAAGTACAGCGCGAAGTCAACGATGCCGCCCGGCGCCGGCTTGCCGTCGACGAGGATGTGCTTCTCTTCGAGGTGCCAGCCGCGCGGACGCACGATCAGCGTCGCGATGTCCTTGTTGAGCTTGTATTCCTTGCCGGCTTCGTTGGTGTAGCTGATCTTGCGGCGCACCGCGTCGGCCAGATTGATCTGACCGGTCATCATCAGATCCCAGGTCGGCGACGCGGAATCTTCGAAGTCGGCCATGAAGCACTTCGCGCCGGAGTTCAGCGCGTTGATGACCATCTTGCGGTCGACCGGACCGGTGATCTCGACGCGGCGGTCCTGCAGGTCCGCCGGCACGCCGGCGATCTTCCACTTGCCGTCGCGGATCTTCTTCGTTTCCTTGAGGAAGCCCGGCTTCTTGCCGGCGTCGATGGTCTTCTGACGCTCTTCGCGCAGCGCGAGCAGCTTCTCGCGAACCGGCGCGTGCTTGCGGACCAGCTTGGCGACGAACTTGAGCGCCTCCGGAGTCAGAATCTTCTTGATGGCCGGCGTCATCTCGCCGGTGATCTCGACACCTTTCACTGCGCTCATCGTTCAACCCTCTTTGAAAACCAGATAGATGTGGGCGCTACCGCCCAAAAATCAGGCGCGGACTATAGCCAAGGCACCCCGATCCCGCAACGAAACTGGCCGGTTCAGACTGCCGCCTGCGTGGGCTGCACAGCACCGCCGCGCGGCCCGAGTTTCCTGTTGAATTCGCGACGCAGCAGGCTCAGCGACAGCAGCGTCTGCAACACGATCGAGATCACCGACGCAGCCCAGATCTGGGTCAGGTGGAAACCGCTCTGCCGCGACAGCCAGATCGCCGGCAGGATGTAGGTCAGCAGGCGCGAACCCGACGCGAGCAGCGACGGCCAGGCGTTACCCAGACCCTGGAACATGCCGCCGCTGACGATGACCAATGCCGAGCCGATGTAGCTGTACGACACGATCTGCAGATAATCGGCGCCGATTGAAATGACCGTCGGGTCACTCGAGAACATCCGCATCAGCGTCTCCGGCAAGAGATGGCAGATCAGCGTGAAGGCCAGCATGAAAGCGATTGCGATCTTCGCACTCTCGGCAAACGTGCGCCGCACGCGATCGATCTGCCGCGCTCCGAAATTCTGTCCGGCCACTGCCGCGGCACCGAAACTCAGCGCGACCGCCGGCATGAAACCGGCCTGCATGATGCGCATGCCGATGCCGAAACCGGCCTGGGCTTCGGGACCGAACGGGCGCAGCAAGGCATAGATGACGCCCAGGATCAGCGCCATCAGAAAGAACTCGCCGCCGGCGGGCAGCCCGATCGCTAGCAATCGCCGCCACAGCGCGAAATCCGGTGCGAGCTGCGATTTCTGCACGCGCAGATAGGTGTCGCCGCGACGCAGATACAGCAGCAGGCCGATGACCGCGGCTGCGGTCGCGATGAAGGTCGCGGCGCTCGCGCCAGCGACACCCATAGCCGGCATGCCAAGCCAGCCGAAGATGAATACCGGCGCCAGCAGCATGTTCAGCAACACCGATCCGACCTGCGCGATCATGCCCGGTCGCATGTGGCCGACCCCGCGCAGCGAAGACGCCAGGCCGACCATCGTGAACTGCAGCGCCATGGCCGGAATGAACCAGGCCAGGAACTGTTCGATCAGCGCCGTTGTTTCCGCATCGCTGCCCAGCGCCCGCGCGTAGGGGCCCTGCAGTGCCAGCGCGAGCAGCAGAAACAGCAGGCCCGCCGCAATCGAAAGTCCGTTGGACTGAGTGAACAGGCGCTGGATGTCGGCGTGGTCCTTGCGACCCGCGGCCTGCGAGACCAGGGCCACCGTGCCGACACCGAGGATCTGCGAGATCGCGATGACGACGAACATCAGGTTGCTGGCGACAGCCACTGCGGCAATCGCCTGCTTGCCGAGATGGCTGACCCAGTAGATGTCGACCAGGCTGTATGCGGTCTGCACCATCATGCCGACGAGCATGAAGCTCATCATCCGCAGCACATGGCCGCGGATCGGGCCAGTCGTCATGTCATGCATCGAAAACTTCCCGCCGGCGGCTTATCCGGCGGCAACGATGGATCAATCGTGAATGGGCTTCTCTGCAACGACGATGCCGTCGGCATCGGCGTAGAGCCAGTAGCCCGGCTTGATCGTCAGGCCGGCGAAGCTGACCGTACGATCGGCGTGACCGGAATGCAGGCCTTTTTCCGACTTGCGCGGATGCGTACCCAGTGCCTTGACGCCGATGTCCTGCTCGGCGATTTCCTCGCAGTCGCGGATATAGCCGTAGACGACAATACCCGCCCAGCCGTTGTCGACGCCGAGCTGGCCGAGGTTGCCGCCGACCAGCGCACAGCGCGTCGAACCACCGCCGTCGACGACCAGCACATGGCCGTCGCCCGGCGTCTCGAGTGCCGCGCGCACCATCGCGTTGTCCTCGAAGACCTTGAGTGTACGCACCGGACCGTGGAACGCGATGAACCCGCCGAAGTCGGCGAACATCGGTTCGGCCACCTGTGCTTCTGGATGGGCGTCGGAAAGGTCGGTCGTCGCGTAGTTCATTGCGGTTTACTCGTGAGTGGGAATCAGAATTTTGATTCTCAGAATTTTGGCTCGCGGCGCGCGACGATCGGCGTCAGCAGTGCATAGATGCCCAGCGCGACGAAGCCCATGAAGGTCCAGCCCGGCAGCGAGATGCCGAGCCAGGCCGCATCGATCTTCGCGCAGTTACCGTCGCCGTAGAGCACCATCGAAACCACTTCCGACACCGGCAGGAACTCGAGCAGGTAGTCGAGCGTCGGGCCGCAGGCCGGAACCTGATCCGGCGGCAGCGACTGCAGCCAGACATGCCGACCGGCGATGCCGGCGCCAATCGCGGCGGTCAGGATGGCGAGCACGGCGTAGACCCAGCGGCCCCAGCCGCGCGGGCCATGCAAGGCGCCGAGAATGAAGACGACACCGGTCGCCGCCATCGCGATGCGCTGGAAGATGCACATCGGGCAGGGCTCGAAACCGAGCACGTACTGGGTAAACAGTGCAAACGCCAGGCCGCCTATGCAGGCCAGCGCACCACCAATGCTCAGCAAACGGAAATTCATAAGTCCCTCGGGATCCTCAAGCCGCTAAAGTCGAAGTTTCGGGCATCGGCCGGTACAACGCTATTGCACCGGCGGCGGCGGCTCGCGTTTCGGGCGCTTGGGCAGCGGGCCGTCGGAAAAACTGTTGAACACGAAATCGGGTGAAGAGGTGTTGTGCTGCGATGGGGTCAGCCGCCCGACCCAGATATCGGTAGCGGTCGCCCGATCGAAATTCATCACGTTCTGCTCGCGCCAGCCGCGTGCATCCTTCTCGCGAACCGCGACACGCGCGGCATCGTTGTTGAACTCGGTGATGTACATCGAACGCAGCATGCCGAACGGTCCGTTCTTGATCGCGCGATCAAAGACCACGTCGAGCGCGATAAGGTTCTCGTCCAGCGTCACCAGCTTGAGCTGACCCTTGCCGCCACGCTCGAAATCCATCGTGAAACTGCGAGTTTTCGGATCGAAGCTGACCTCGCGGAATTTCACGATCGGGCGGCCCTCCACTTCGACCGGTCCGACCAGAAACGAACTGCCGTAACCGGTGACGCGCAGCGGCCGGGGCGCCAGCGGGCGGGCGCGCCAGTAGCCATCCTGCGGATACAGCACCAGCACTTCCTCGGCGCCGTCGTTGCGCAACTGCCAGAGCTGCAGCATGTGCAGGTTCTTCTCGACGCGGTCGCCGACCCTCACCGTCGCCGTGGCCGGCCGCCAGAAATGCGGGAAGGTGTAGCCGATGAGCCAGAAATCCGGCTCTTCGTAGATCGTGACCTTGCGCGGTGGCTGCGACACGGCGTGCGCCGGATCGGCCGACATGTCGCACGCGGTCCAGTCCGCTTCACGATTGTCTCGCGGCGCAGCGGTCAGGTAGACCGGGTGCGCGGCTTCGATGCGAAAGCTGCGCACGTCCGGATTCGAAAACGCGATCGCCACATTGTCCTTCTCTGCGCACAGCACCGGCTCGCTCTGGTTGACCATCTCCACCGCCAGACCGTCGAGCGAAGCCGCCTCTACTGAGAACGGCAGGACGATACCCGCGAGCGCAGCGCCCAGTCGAAGAAAACCCCCATGTCGTCTCACCCAATCATCCCCCACCCTAGACCCACTCAAAGCGCTGGCGCGATCCGCGTCAGGCGGCGACGACAGGAATCTTGCCGATGCTGCTGGCAATTTTCGCCTTCCATTCCTTCGGACCGGTGTCGTGCACGGAAGTGCCGTTGGCATCGACGGCGACCGTCACCGGCATGTCGACGACATCGAATTCGTAGATCGCTTCCATGCCCAGATCGGCGAAGCCGAGCACCTTGGCCGTCTTGATCGCCTTCGACACCAGGTACGCCGCGCCGCCGACCGCCATCAGGTAGGCCGCCTTGTGCTTCTTGATCGCCTCGATGCCAGCCGGGCCGCGCTCGGACTTGCCGATCATCGCGATCAGGCCGGTCTGCGCCAGCATCATCTCGGTGAACTTGTCCATGCGCGTCGCCGTCGTCGGGCCAGCCGGCCCCACTGCCTCATCGCGCACCGGATCCACCGGGCCAACGTAGTAGATCGCGCGGTTCTTGAAATCGACCGGCAGCTTCTCGCCCTTGGCGAGCATGTCCTGGATGCGCTTGTGGGCCGCGTCGCGTCCGGTGAGCATCTTGCCGTTCAGCAGCAAGGTATCGCCCGGCTTCCAGCTCTGCACTTCCTCCGGCGTCAGCGCATCGAGATTCACTCGCTTGGCCTTTTTCGTATCGGCCTGCCAGGTCACCTGCGGCCAGTCTTCGAGCTTCGGCGCTTCGAGCTTGGCCGGGCCGGACCCGTCGAGCTCGAAATGCACATGGCGTGTCGCCGCGCAGTTCGGAATCATCGCGACCGGCAGCGATGCCGCATGCGTCGGGTAGTCGATGATCTTGACGTCCAGCACGGTCGTGAGCCCGCCGAGACCCTGCGCGCCGATGCCCAGCGCATTGACCTTCTCGAGCAGCTCCAGACGCAGCTCCTCGGTCTTGGTCAGCGTCTCGCCGCGCGCCTTCTTCTCGCGCACGAGATGAATGTCGACCGGCGCCATGATCGCTTCCTTCGCCATCACGGTCGCCTTCTCCGGCGTGCCGCCGATGCCGATGCCGAGGATGCCCGGCGGGCACCAGCCGGCGCCCATCGTCGGCACCGTCTTGAGCACCCAATCGACGATCGAATCGGACGGATTCAGGCACACCATCTTCGACTTGTTCTCGCTACCGCCGCCCTTGGCCGCGCAGGTGATCTCGACGTGATCGCCGGGAACGATTTCGTAGTGAATGACCGCCGGCGTGTTGTCCTTGGTGTTGGTGCGCTTGCCGGCCGGATCGGCAAGCACCGAGGCGCGCAGCTTGTTTTCCGGATTCAGATAGGCGCGGCGCACCCCTTCGTTGACCATCTCCTGCACGCTCAGCGTTGCGTCCCAACGCACGTTCATGCCGACTTTCATGAACACGACGCAGATGCCGGTGTCCTGGCAGATCGGCCGCTTGCCTTCGGCGCACATCCGCGAGTTGGTCAGAATCTGTGCAATCGCATCCTTCGCCGCCGGCGATTCTTCGCGCTCATAGGCATCGCCCAGCGCCTGGATGTAGTCCAGCGGGTGGTAATAGCTGATGTACTGATACGCGTCAGCGATGCTCTGAATCAGGTCTTCCTGGCGGATCGTGGTCATTTATTTGGCCTTGGCAGTGGCTGGGCAAGGAAGCTCTGCAAAACTACTGCGCTCGGCAGCTTGGCTGCCGGCGGTGCTCGGAATGCTCATGTATTGCGGCATACACTGCGCTTCCTCCGCTCCGGCGTCAGCCAACCAGCCTTCGCTCGCTACGTTTTTCAGAGCTTCCAAAAAAACGGTGGCGCGAATCCTACTAAACCTGAGGTTTCAGCGCCCGCGCCGACCGCGCTTTCTGGCCGGATTCGTCAAGGCCGCCGGATCGAGCAGCCGCGCCAGCTCGGCGCGCGGCAGGTCCGTGTCCTCGACCGCAACATCGAGCACCGGCCGGCCTTCCTTGTACGCGCGCTTGGCAATCGCCGCACCGGCTTCATAACCGATGACGGCATTGGCCGCGGTGATCAGCACCGGGTTGCGCGCCAGCGTTTCCTTGATCTTGGCCGGGCGCACCGTGAAGCCGGCAATCGCGCGGTCCGCCAGCAGGCGGCTGCTGGTACTCAGCAGATGCAGGCTCTGCAGCAGGTTGTGCGCGATGACCGGCAGCATGACGTTGAGCTGGAAATTGCCGCTCTGCGCGGCGACGGTGATCGCCGCATCGTTGCCGATGACCTGCGCGGCGACCATCGCAACCGATTCCGGAATCACCGGATTGACCTTGCCCGGCATGATGCTCGAGCCCGGCTGCAGCGCCGGCAATTCGATCTCGCCGAGGCCGGCGAGCGGCCCGGAGTTCATCCAGCGCAGGTCGTTGGCGATCTTCATCAGCGACACGGCCAGCACCTTGAGCTGGCCCGACAGTTCGGCGGCGGTGTCCTGGCTCGACAGCGCCTCGAAGAAATTCTCCGCGGGTTTGAAGCGCACGCCCGTCTGTCGCGACAGCACCAGGGCGAAGCGCGATGCGAAACGCGGATCGGCATTGACCCCGGTGCCGACAGCGGTGCCGCCCTGGGCCAGTCTCTGCAGGCGCGGCTGCACGGCTTTCAACCGGGCAATCGACTGCGCAATCTGGGCCTCCCACCCCGACAGCTCCTGCCCCAGCGTCAGCGGCATGGCATCCATCAGGTGCGTGCGGCCGGTCTTGACGACACGCTGCAGCGAACGCGAACGCTGCGCCAGCGTGCGACGCAGGTGAGTCAGCGCCGGCAGCAGCTGCTCCTGCAGATCCAGCGCGGCGGCAACGTGGATCGCGGTCGGAATCGCATCGTTCGACGACTGGCCGTAGTTGACGTCGTCGTTGGGATGAACCGGGCGCCCGAGCTGGACGCTGGCGAGATGGGCGATCACCTCGTTGGCGTTCATGTTGCTCGACGTACCGGAACCGGTCTGGAACACATCGAGCGGAAACTGCTCGTCATGGTCGCCGGCGGCAACCGCACGCGCTGCCGCGATGATCGCGCGCGCCTTGCTCTGCGGCAGCAGCTTCAGATCGGCGTTGGCCTGCGCCGCAGCGGCCTTGACCAGCCCCAGCGCACGGATGAAGGCGCGCGGCAGGCGAATGCCCGACACCGGGAAGTTCTCGATCGCTCTCTGGGTCTGCGCACCCCACAGCGCACTGGCCGGAACCTGCAGTTCGCCGAGGCTGTCGTGCTCGATGCGCATCGCGCTGCCGGCTTGGTCTGGGTCTCTCTTGCGATTTTGTGGGCGGCGCATGAGTTTCTGGCAGTCGTTGGGGGCTGGGCTCGGATAAAATACGCCTTTCCGCTCCTTTGCAAGGCGGCCGGCAGCGCTGGCCCGCCCAGGCTGACTCCATGATCCTGAATTCCCTGACCGCGATTTCCCCTGTTGATGGCCGCTATGCCGAAAAGACCGTGCCCTTGCGCGGGATTTTCAGCGAGTACGGTCTGATGCGTTACCGCGTCCTCTCCGAAATCCGCTGGCTGGCCACCCTCGCCGCCCAGCCGGGTGTCAGCGAAGTCGCCGCGCTGTCGCCCGCCGCGCGCGAGAAGCTCGACCGCCTCGCCGACAACTTCAGCATCGAGGAAGCGCAGCGGGTGAAGGCGATCGAGGACACGACCAACCACGACGTCAAGGCCGTCGAGTACTACCTCAAGGAGCGCATCAGCTCGCATCCGGAGCTGAGCGGCATCAAGGAGTTCATCCATTTCGCCTGCACCTCGGAAGACATCAACAACCTGGCCCACGCGCTGATGCTCAAGGATGCGCGCGAGAAGGTGCTGATGCCGGCGATCGACAAGCTGATCAATGCGATTGCCGGGCTGTCGGTGGCCTATGCCGAGCAGCCGATGCTCGCGCGCACGCATGGCCAGCCGGCTTCGCCGACGACGCTCGGCAAGGAAATGGCGGTGTTCGTCCAGCGCCTGCGCCGTCAGCGCAAGCAGTTCGCCGAAGTACAGATTCTCGGCAAGATGAACGGCGCGGTCGGCAACTGGAACGCGCACTACGCCGCCTATCCGGACGTCGACTGGCCGAAGGTCGCCAGGGGCTTTCTGACCGAGCTCGGGATCGAAGAGTCGCCGGCGACGACGCAGATCGAGCCGCATGACTACATTGCCGAGTACTTCCATGTGCTCAGCCGTATCAACACGATCCTGATCGACTTCTGCCGCGACATCTGGAGCTACATCTCGGTCGGCTATTTCAAGCAGCGCACGGTGGCCGGCGAAGTCGGCAGCTCGACGATGCCGCACAAGGTCAATCCGATCGACTTCGAGAACGGCGAAGGCAACCTGGGCCTGGCGAATGCGATCCTCCAGCACCTGTCGGAAAAACTGCCGATCTCGCGCTGGCAGCGCGATCTCACCGACTCGACCGTACTGCGCAACCTCGGCGTTGGCGCCGCCCATGCGCTGATCGCCTACCAGGCCATCGGCAAGGGCATCGGCAAACTCGAAGCCGACGCATGGAAAATGGGCACGGATCTTGATAACAACTGGGAGGTGCTCGGCGAGGCAATCCAGACGGTGATGCGCCGTTATGGCCTGCCCGAGCCGTATGAGCAGCTCAAGCGATTGACCCGAGGTCAGAAGATTGGCCGCGACGCGATCCGCGATTTCATCTCCGGGCTGGATCTGCCGGAAGCGGAGAAAGCGCGACTGATGGCAATGACCCCCGGCAGCTACATCGGCAATGCCATCGAGCAGGCCAAAGCCGCCCGGTAAACATCGCCGCCCTGCTGTGGACCGATCATGGATGAAAGCCCCCCACCATCCGTCGCGACACCGGAATCACACGAAGGTCAGGCCGGCTTCACTGAGGCGCTGCGCCAGCTGATTCCGGTCGCCCGTCTGCGTCTGGCGATCCTCAGTCCGGCGCTGCCCGCCGTCTCGTACGGAGAGGCCGCCGTGGTCGAGCTGATCAAGCAGTTCCTGCTCGCCAACACACATACGCGGGTGCGGGTGCTGGTCGCGACGCCGGAGCAGACGATGAAGCAGGCGCATCGGCTCATCGAACTCGGGCGTCAGTTGAGCAGCCGCGTCGAGTTCCGCCAGCTCGCCGAAGAGCAACGCGGCATCGACGAGGAACTGGTGGTTGCCGACGAGGCGGCGTGGCTGCAGCGTACGCCGCTCCTCAACCTGCGCAGCAATCTGCATCTGCAGGCTTCGTTGAACGCGCGTCTGCAACTGCGCCGTTACAACGCGCTGTGGGATCGCTCGATACCGGCGCGCGAGTTCTACACGCTCGGCATCTGAGCCGGGCGATCGGAAACTAGCCCTCTTCCGGAGCAACGCGCTCCCGCGTCCTGATCATCTCGCGTGCGTGATCCGGAATGGCCTTCGGGCGCTGGCTCTCGTAGTCGAACCAGACAATCACACCGCGCGTCGCAGCCACCGGCTTGCCGTCGACAAACATGCCGGCGAGGCTGTTCATGGAGCTGCGTCCGAGCCGCACGATGCGAAAGCCGATCGTCACCGTGGCCGGATGGTGAACCTGCGCCAGGAAGTCGCCGGCCAGGCTCGCGAGGATGAAGCCGTCGCGCTTCCAGAAGTGCTCGTCGCCGCGCATCAGCTCGGTGAAGTAATCGAGCCGTGCGCTTTCGTCGAAGGTGAAGAAACGCGTGTTGTTGACATGACCCAGCGCGTCGAGATCCGACCAGCGCGTCTCGATCTTCATCGTATGGGCAAAGTCTTCAAGCTTGAGCGTGTCTTTCATGGGCCGGTTTCGCTGCCGCTGATGATTTGGGAACGTCCACAAAAAAACGCGGCCATCTTGCGATGACCGCGTTTCGTCAACACTTCGCTGGACTTAGTTGGCGACCAGCAGCTTGAACTCGACGCGACGGTTCTCGGCGCGACCTTCGGCCGTGTCGTTCGAGGCGACCGGCTTGGATTCGCCGTAGCCCATCGCCGTCAGGCGCGAGGCTTCGATACCGTGAGCGATCAGGTACTGACGCACCGACTCGGCGCGCTCCTGCGAGAGCATCTGGTTGTACGTGTCCGAGCCGTTGGAGTCGGTGTGACCACCGATTTCAACGCTGACGTTGGCCTGGTTCTTCATCGACGTCGAAACGTCGTCGAGGATTGCGCGGGCCGCCAGATCGAGCACGGCCTGGTCGTTCTCGAAGTTGACGCCACGCAGCACCAGCGTCTGGCCGACAACGCAGCCCTTCTCGTCGACCTTGACGCCGGACGGCGTGCCCGGGCAGAGGTCGAGGCCGTTCGCCACGCCATCGCCGTCGCTGTCGTCGGTCAGGTTCAGCGTGCAGCCCTTGGAGTCGACGGCGGTGCCAGCCGGCGTGGCCGGGCACTGGTCGAGGCTGTCGAGGACGCCATCGCGATCGAGATCCGCGCCGCAATCGGCACGACCGGTGACCGGATCCACCACGGCCAGACCGCAGGCCGGAGCAGCGCCGGCATCGCTGTGATCGCCGACATCGAAGAACGCGGTGAGCGGAACCTGCAGACCGACGCTGACGCGATAGTCGACGAGGACATCTTCATCCGGCACCGACTTGTCGTCGAGCTGGCCGAGGACGCGGCCTTCGGCGCGAACCGCGACGCCATGCCAGTTCAGCGGGAACAGCGCGCCGCCACCGACATTCAGACCGAAGTGCTCATGCTCGTCGCCGCGCACGTCGTTCTGCACGGCGCCGAGACCGGCCAGGGCAAACGGCTTGATGCTGCTGCCGCCGAAGTCATACACCAGGTCCAGCATCAGACCGCGCTGGTAGTCCGGGTTGCCGTCGATTTCGCGATCACGCTCGATCGCGTGGAAGGTCAGTTCCGCAGCCCACTTCTCGTAGCCGTAGGACGTCAGCGGCCAGCCAAAGCTGGCGCTGAAACCCTGGCCATCGTCGGAATCGCGAGCGCGGTCAGAAAATTCGTACAGGAAAGCGGCGCCGGCGTAAGGGATGTCATAGCCCTCAGTCGTAACGGCATGTGCGGAGCCCGCCCAGATCACTGCGGCAGCCGCAGCGGAGATCAGCTTCTTTTGCATATTGAACCCCCAATAACCCTACGTTTAAATTCTAGTGGGGCCGACTCTACTGAATCAGGCTCCCAGCGGCAACCGTAATTCACGACAAAATCGACCTAAGCTAAGAACCCGTCCGCCGGCCGAAAGTCAGCTCGACAGGGCCCTGACGCATTCGCGAATCAGGCTGGGTCCGCGGTAGATGAATCCGCTGTAAATCTGCAACAGATCCGCACCGGCATGTCGCCGCGCCAGCGCATCGGCACCGCTGACGATGCCGCCGACCCCGATCAGCGGGAAGTCTGCACCCACACGATGACGCAGACGTTGCATCACGGCTTCGGCCAGCGGCCGCAGCGGCCGGCCTGAAAGGCCGCCAGCCTCGGCGGCGAGCGGATCGGCTTCGACACCAGGGCGGCTGATCGTCGTGTTGGTAGCGATCAAGCCGTCCATGCCGCACTCGCGGGTGACGCTCGCGATGACGTCGATCTGCTCGTCGGTGACGTCCGGTGCGATCTTGACGAGGATCGGCCGGTGCCGGCCCTGCTGGTCCGCAAGAATCTTGCGCTCGGCATCGATCGCACCCAGCAGCGCGCGCAGGTTCGACTCGTCCTGCAGATCGCGCAGGTTCTTGGTGTTCGGCGAAGAGATATTCACGGTGATGTACGAAGCCGCGGCGTACACCTTGCGCAGACAAGCCAGGTAGTCGTCAGCGGCGCGCTCGATCGGCGTGTCGAAATTCTTGCCGATGTTGATGCCGAGCACGCCGCGGTATCCCGACTCGGCAACCTGCCGCAGCAAGTGATCGACTCCTTTGTTGTTGAAGCCGAGCCGATTGATCAGCGCCTGATGTTCCGGCAGGCGGAACATGCGCGGTCGCGGGTTGCCCGGTTGCGGGCGCGGCGTCACGGTGCCGACTTCGACGAAGCCGAAGCCGAGCGCCTCCCAGGCCCGCAGGCACTCGCCGTTCTTGTCGAGCCCGGCCGCGAGACCGACCGGATTGCGGAACTCCAGCCCCAGCAGGCGCACCGGCGTACCGGCCTCGGTGCAACGAAACGGCGCGGTGGCCAGCAGCGGCATGCGCCGGAAGACGTCGAGGGTCAGCTCGTGCGCGTGTTCGGCATCGAGCTTGAACAGCAGATTGCGCGCCAGGGAATACATGGTCGACCTCAGCCGATATCAAGAAGGGTCATGGCGGCGCGGCGGCCGCGCATCAGGGCAGCGTCAGCCAATGCCCGAGCTTGGCCGCCTTGGCGTCCAGATATTTTTCGTTATGCGGATTGCGGCCGCCCTCGAGGGCGACGCGTTCGACGATGTCGATGCCGTCGGCACGCAGCGCGTCGAGCTTGCGCGGATTGTTCGTCATCAGGCGGATGCGCTGCAGGCCCAGCTGACGCAGCAGCGTCACCGCCAGACCGTATTCACGCGCGTCGGCCGGAAAGCCCAGCTGATGATTGGCTTCGACCGTATCGGCGCCCTTGTCCTGCAATGCGTAGGCGCGGATCTTGTTGCCCAGGCCAATGCCCCGCCCTTCCTGGCGCAGATACAGCACGGCGCCTCGACCCGCTTCGGCAATGCGTTCCAGCGCCGCCTGCAGCTGCGCCCCGCAGTCGCAGCGCAACGAGAACAGCGCGTCGCCGGTCAGGCATTCGGAATGCACACGCACCAGCGGCGGTTCGGAAACCAGATCGCCGAGCGAGATCACCACATGCTCCTTGCCGTCGCTCGCGCGATAGACGCTGATGCCGAACTCCGCGAACGGCGTCGGCAGCTTCGATTCGGCGATCAATTCCAGGGCGGGAATGGGGTCTGACAACGTCAATCTCTCACTCGGCGCGCCACACGGCGGCGCGGGGACCGGGAGTTTACCGGTCCCCGCGCGGGAGCGGGCAATTACCGTGAACGGTAGCGGCGCCTCAGGCGCCGAACCAGTTCTGGCCGCACACACGCAAGGTGCGGCCGTTGACGCCACCGGCGGCCGGCGATGCGAAGAACGCCACCGCTTCGGCGATGTCCTGCGGCAGACCGCCCTGCGACAGCGAGTTGATGCGACGGCCGACTTCACGCGGGCCGAGCGGCATCGCGGCGGTCATCTGGGTCTCGATGAAGCCCGGCGCCACCGCGTTGATCGCACCGCCGCGCTTGGCCATGATCGGCGCCATCGCCTCGGCGTAGCCGATGATGCCGGCCTTGGTCGCGCCGTAGTTGGTCTGCCCGGCGTTGCCGCCGATGCCGCCGATGGACGAGATGCAGACGATGCGCGCGTCCTTGTTGAGACCCTTGTCGAGCAGGCCTTCGTTGATGCGCAGGATCGCCGCGAGGTTGATGTTGAGCACCATGTCCCAGTGCTGCTGCGTCATGTTGCGCAGCATCTTGTCGCGCGTCACGCCGGCGTTATGGACGACGACGTCGAGGCCACCGAAACGCGGCACGACTTCCTCGGCAATGCGCTGTGCGGCATTGGCCGCGGTCACGTCCAGCGCGAGACCGACGCCGCCGTACTTGGCCATCGTCTCGCCCAGCGCGCCTTCCTGCGACGGATGGTCCATGCCGACGATCGTCATGCCTTCACGGGCCAGTACTTCGGAGATCGAGGCGCCGATGCCGCGCGCGGCGCCGGTGACCAGCGCGGTCTTGCCGACCAGGCTGCCGGCCAGCGGCTTGACCGAACCCGGGCCCGGCGAGACGGTCAGCGTCTGGCCCGAGATGTACGCCGAGTGCGCGCTGAGGAAGAAGCGCAGCGGCGCATCCAGCCAGGCTTCGCCGCCGGTCGTCACTTCCAGCAGGTTGCAGGTCGTACCGTTCTTGCCGATTTCCTTGGCGAGCGAGCGGATGAAACCGCGCAGCGCGGTCGACAAGGTGCGCGTGTTGACGCTGCTGGTCGACTCCGGCGCGCGTGACAGCACGATGACGCGACCGTTCGACGGCAGGCCGCGCACCAGCGGCTGGAAGAATTCGTAGACGTCGCGGATCGCATCGACGCTGTCGAGACCGCTGGCATCGAAGACCAGCGCCTTGCTTGGCTCGGCGCCTGCGGCGGCGGCGGGCTGGCCCGTCAACGCGACATCGAGCGCGGCGGCGGCTGCCTTGATCGGCGCGAGGCCGGCGTGCTCAGGCACGATGCGCAGCTGCGCATTGCCGACGGAGAGCGCCTTGACCAGCGCTTCGGTCAGCACCGCGCGACGATCGGCACCCAGCAGCACCGGCATGCCGGCCAGCGCGTCGGCAGCCCACGGCGAATCGGCACGACGCAAGCGCGGCGGCGTCGGCAGGCCGAGCATCGCGGCAAAGCTCTTGCCGAACGGAGAATGGGTGAAATCAAGATAGCGATCGTTCATCGCTGCTCCAAAGGGTGGATCAAGGGGTGGATGAGAAGACGGAGAATGTCAGTCGTGGATTATCGCAGCCGACCATGTCAGCCGACACGGCGGAGCAACCCGCGAAGCTGGCCGTTGCTGCCATTGACGGGGGCAGATTCGTGCTGGATAGTCCGGTGTCCGACGACCGGGACCCGCGCTGCGCGCACGGTCCGGCGCATCGGCCGGAATATGCAAGGGCATGATTGAAAGCGGTTTTTTCGAAATCGAGCAGCAGGCCCGCTGACCGCAAAGCACCCGGAATTTATTGATCAGCCTTAGGGGAAGAGTCGATCCATGGTCGCTAAAGTTTTGATGATTACAGTGGCATCGGCAGCTGTCGCGGCGGCCACCTACTTCGCGCTGGATGCCAAATATCCGCAGCACAAGGCCGAACAGGCCAGCGCGGACAGCGGCGATGTCGCAGCAGTCTTCGCCGGCACGCTCGATACCAGCGCGACGGCCGACAGCGATACGGCGACGGCCGCGGTGCCTGCCGAGCCGGTAGCCACCGAAGCCGTCGAAGTCGCAGCAGCGGATGCCGACACGACCGAAGCGGCACCTGCGGAAGACACGGCCGCGCCAACGACCGAGCCGACTCCTGAGGCCAGCGCTGCACCGACTGCCGAGCCGACCGCTGAACCGACACCCGAGCCCACCGTCGCACCGACGCCAGCGCCAACCGTCGCGCCCACTCCCGCACCGACCGCGGCGCCAACCAGGGCGCCCGCCGCAACGCCGAAGCCGGCTGCCGCGGCCAGCAGCCCAGCGAAGCCCGCCAGCAAGCCGGCCGCGCCGAAGCCGGCGCTCACCCAGTGGTGGGGCACGCCGTCCGAACAGCGTCTGTCGCTGACCTATGCCGGTTCGGCCGCCTACACGCGAGCGATCGTGCTGATGTTCAACGGCGATTTCGATGATGCCGGCAAGGCAGCGTCCAGCCTCAGTGTCATCGATGCAAACGGTAAGCCGGTCGCCGGCACCTGGCAGCTCGGCAGCACGAACAAGCGCATGCTGCTGTTCCCGGTCAGCCAGAACGGTGTGTACAAGGTCAACGTCGGCGCCGCGTTGGCCGACCGCACCGGCCGTAGCCTGGGCACGCCGCTGCAGGGTCCGGTCCAGGTTCAGTAAGCGACGGAATGTTCCGAGGCCGGGTGCTGACGCATCCGGCCTTTTTTTGTGCTCAACCGCTAATGACGTAGGTCTGCACCGGCATTTCGATGCCTTTCACATAGCGCTTCTTGCGGATGGCCGGCATGACTTCGCCGCTCGCGAGCAGCGTGTCCTGGTCGATGTGTATCTCGCCGTCGGCGGCCTTGTCGCAGAGTCTCGAAGCCAGATTCACCGCCGGCCCGACCGCCATGTATTCGTAGCGCCCGCCCTCGCCGACGATGCCGACCGCGACGCTACCGCTGGCGACACCGACGCCGAGACCCAGATTGCTCGAATAGCGTTTGACAGTCGGCCGCACGCGCGACTGCAGGCGCCGCGCCAGTTTCATCGCGCGCTGTGCACGGTCTTCGTAGGCCACCGGCGCGCCGATCAGAATCAGCGCGCCGTCGCCGGCGAGATCCTTCACGGTGCCGCCGTACTCCTGCGCCACCGCGCTGACAGCGGCGTAGAACGAGCGCAGCAGGCGCATCACCTGCTCCGGCGAATGATCCTGCGCGTGCGCCGTGAAGCGGCGGATATCGCAGCAGACGATGGCGACGTCCATGCGCTTGCGCGCCATCGCATGGCGTAGCCCGCGGGTGCGCACGAGTTCGGCAACCTGCGGCGACAGGAACTGTGACATGAAGTTGCCGCGCGCGCCGAGAATCATGTGATAACGCAGCGCGCCGTACAGAAAGATGACCTCGCCGATCGCAATCACCATCGGTGCGGAGGCGGTCGGCACGAACAGCGCGCCGCCAAGAAACGGCATTGCCGCCAGTACGGCGAAGATACGGACCTGCTCGGCGCGATCGGGGCGGCTGCGGATCAGCAGCCATCCGGAAATCGAAACCAGCACGCCCGCCGCGAGCACCGGCACGACGAACAGCAGAAAGCGCGGCGGCGGCAGCTGCTCGCTGGCCAGCGCATGCGCGAGATCGCCATAGCGCGACTCCGGCAGCAGCCCCACGAGCAGCGCATAAAACACCGAGAGTCCCTGCGCGACGCGCATCACCGCCAGTCGTCGCGAGAAGGTCTGCGCGTCGTTGACGGTTGCGGCGACGCGAATACCCCATTCGGTCGCCACGATGAACGTCAGCGCATCGAGCGCACCGACAAATCGCGCCCACGGCGGCAGTTCGCCCATCCAGTACTCGGGCACCAGTGCGTTCGCATAGACCGCGATGCCGAGCAGGAACAGGAACAGACCCAGCGACCGGCTGGTGCGGCTCTTCGCGTCGGTCAGGAAGAAGATCAGCCCCATTCCGAGCGCAAATGTCGCAACGACTTCGTGCCCACTGGTGACCAAGAACCGCTCCTAGGAAGACAAGCCGCTCATGCTATCCAAAAAAGCCGGCGGCAATGCCATCGTTCCCAACCAGCCCCGGCGGGTTCCGGTCAGTACACGCAGCATCTGTCCGCGCCCGATCGGCAGACGCGACAGCGGATGAAACAGCGCATCGCGCATCGTGGCGGCCGCATCCAGCTCGGACTGGAACAGCGGCGTCAGCCAGCGGCTCCAGAAATGGTAGATGCCGACATGGCGTTGACGTTCGTGCTCGTAACAGGCCAGCGCATTGTCCATGCCGGCGTGTCGGCGCAAGGCATCGCGCAGGGCTCGCGCATCGAGCAGCGCCATGTTGACGCCCTGCCCGAGCTGCGGACTCATCGCGTGCGCGGCGTCGCCCAGCAGCACGGCACGCTCGCGATACCACTGCCGATGCACCGTGTCGCGATAGCGCGCGGCGCTGAGTCCTTCGGGAACAGCGGTGGCGTTAAGACTTTCCGCCGCTTGCGGCCAGACGCGCGCCACGTCGCTGCGCCAGGCCGCGGCATCGGCGCGCTGATCATCGAGCGCCGCAACCGGCAGGCTCCAGAAGAAGCTCAGCCGCGGCACCGGATCGTCGGGCCGCGTGCCGACCGGCAGCATGCCGATCATGCGGCGGGCGCCGACATAACGCTGCTGCAGCTCGTCGTGCCAAGGCCAGTCGCCGCGCGCCACCAGACACCATTGCGCACCCCAGGGATACGGCCGGTCCAGCTGCGCGCCGACAATCTGCCGCCGCAGTCGCGAGGCTGCGCCGTCGGCAATGATCAGCAGATCGTAGCCGGCATGCCGGCGGCCCTCCGTGTCGATCAGTGCGCCGCCGTGCGTATCGATCCGCGCGATCTCGCAGCCGCGGTGAATCCGCCGCCCTTGTTGCCAGGCCTCGTCGAGCAGCGCGAACAATGCGCCGCGCTGCAGACCGAGCCCGAACAGCCGGGTGTCGAGCTCGCGATAGCGGATATCCATGACCGCACGACCGGCCGCGGTTTGCCCATACAACCGGGAGATCGGCGCGCCATGACGCAGCACCGGCTTCAGCAGACCGAGTTCCCACAGCACCGACAATCCGACCGGCTGCAGCAGGAAGCCGGCACCGACGGGGCCGAGCACGGGTGCCCGCTCGAAGACCTCGACCTCATGACCATCGGCGGTGAGCATCAGCGCGGCGGCTTGCCCGCCGGTACCGTGGCCCACGATCGCGATGCGCTGGCGTTTCATCGGCACCTCAACGCAGTGGGCCTGAGCATCAACGGATCAGGTCGGCCCAGACCGCGGTTTCCAGATAGTCGTTTTCCAGGATATCGCGCGAGCCAGGTGCGAGCGCCGAACCGGTTGCCAGCAGTTCGTCGCGCGACGCATCCGCAGTGACCCATGGCGCCATCGCGATGAGCTCCGGCTTGGTGCCGAGATACGGCCGGTACGGTTCCAGATCGGTGCCGACGACGAATTCGGTATTGCCGACATAGTGGGCTCCGCCACCACGCGCGCCGCGTTTGGCAATGACGCTCTGCCCGTCGAACGGCAGGTCGAGCAGATTGCCGACCAGGTGCGGGCAGATGTTGTAGAGAAAGCCGGCATGCGGATCGGCGACGCTGCGCCAGGTCGAGTTCATCCATTCCAGCGGTTGCCAGCCACCGGCCACGTCGGCGGCCCAGCGTCCGGGATTGGCCTCCGCCTGCACGACGACTTTGACGCCCAGCGCGTGCATGCAGGCCATATAGCTTGTGCGCAGGTCAGCGCAGGGCTCGGCCGGCGGCGGAGCACCGAAGTCCGACCCCCACTGGAATGCCGGCAAGGAAGTGGCGAAGCCCAGACGAAACCCTTCGACCTCATGGCCCGCGGCATTGGCGAGTCCGGCCTCGCCTTCGGCCGGCCCTTCGTCGAGACCGAGCAGGTTCAGCTCGATGCTCGTCAGCGGCACCTTGTCGTTGCGGAACAGCAGATTGGTTTCGCCACGCGGCGCGTCGGGGTACAGGTCCCGCGGCCCCCACAGAATGGTCTGGTTGGTGACGACCGCCGTGGTTGCGACGTACACCTCGTCGACCGTTCCCAGATCGGGATCGGCGAACAGCGCGATGTCGACCGGATCGCGCGAGGCGCGGTAGCGCGGCTGATTGTTGCTGGCGACGACATAGACCCCGTAATCGCGGGCGATGTCCGAGAACGTCTGCGAAAACGCGCGCGCCGAGGTGTCCGTCGCGGCGACAAATACCTGCTTGCGCGGATCGATGGGCCCCAGGCGCAGCTGGTATGCCAGCGCCTGCGGTGCGAAGGCGACATTGAGCAGACCGAGACCGGCAAGAATGCCCGCCGGCAGGCTGTCGCCGAGCGGCGCGCCCAGCAGCGTGCCCGCCTGAGCGCGTACCGGTGCGCCGCGCGTGCCGGTGGCCAGCGCCATCAGGCCGATGTCCTCGTTGAACACCAGCAGCATCGGCAGGCCCGGCTTCATCAGCGGCACCGCATGGTCTTCGACCAGGCAGCGCATCTTGGTGCGGAAACTCCCGTAACTGACGACGTGGCGAACGTCCTGCTTGAACTGGAATGCCACGGTCCGCAGGCGGGCGCCTGCTTCTGCATGTCCGGTGGCCGGCAGCCAGCGCGCGGGCCGCAACTGGGCGCATTGCTCCGCGCCGGGACGCTCCGCCGGCAGGCGCGGCCCCGACGAGCCGCCGCCAGTGATCGCGGTCGATTCGCCGCAAGCCGCCAGCAACAGGCACGACAGGATGGCAACAGCGGCGACACCCGATCTCATGCAGAACCCCAGAATCCCCTGTGACAGTTCACATTCTATGGTCAGAAGCCGCCTGCCGACGGCGTCACATCGTTACACTGTGCGCCCTCGTCACGCCCCCGCCTCCCATGCTGATCGGCTTCAAGAATCTTTCGCTGCGCATTGCCAACACGGTGCTGCTGGACAATGCCGAATTCAGCATGGAAGCCCGCGAGCGCGTCTGTCTGGTCGGCCGCAACGGCACCGGCAAGTCGACGCTGCTGAAACTGCTCGCGCAGGAAATCATGCCGGACAGCGGCGAGATCGTGCGCACGCAGGGTCTCAAGCTGGCGCGTCTGCAGCAGGATGTTCCGGCGTCGATGCCAGGCACCGTGGTCGACGTCGTCGCGCAGGGCCTGGGCGACCTGGGCACGCTCGCGGCGCGCTATCACCATTTGATCCATGCCGACGAACCGGATCTCGACCAGATTGCCGATGTGCAATCCGAGATGGACGTCCGCAATGCCTGGACCGCCGAAAGCCGCGTCGAGGCGATCATCTCCAAGCTCGGCCTGCCGCCGGAGGCCGAGTTCTCGGCTCTCTCGGGCGGACAGAAGCGCCGCGTGCTGCTCGGCCAGGCCCTGGTCGTCGAGCCCGACGTGCTGCTGCTCGATGAGCCGACCAACCATCTCGACATCGAGAGCATCACGGCGCTTGAAGCGCTGCTGCAGGACTTTACCGGCGCGCTGATCTTCGTCAGCCACGACCGCGCGTTCGTGCGGCGCCTGGCGACGCGCATCTGCGATCTGGATCGCGGCAAGCTCAGCTCCTGGGACGGCGACTGGGATTTCTATCTGCGCGGCAAGGCCGAAGCGCTGCATGCGGAATCCCAGCAGAACGCGCTGTTCGACAAGCGCCTGGCCCAGGAGGAAGTCTGGATCCGCAAGGGCGTCGAGGCGCGACGTACGCGCAGCGCCGGCCGCGTCAAGGCGCTGATGCAGATGCGCGAGCAGTTCAGCCAGCGCCGCAATCGCAGCGGCGAAGTGAAGATGGCGGTGCAGGAAGCCGAACGCTCCGGCCGCCTTGTCGCCGAGCTGACCGACGTCAGCCAGTCCTACGATTCACGCACGCTGATCCGGCGCTTCTCCAGCGTCGTGCTGCGTGGCGACAAGATCGGCATCATCGGCCCCAACGGCGCCGGCAAGACCACGCTGCTGAACCTGATGCTCGGCAAACTTGAACCGAGCAGCGGCGAAGTGCGCCTGGGCACCAAGCTCGAAGTTGCCTATTTCGACCAGTTGCGCAGTCCGCTGTACAACGAGGATCAGACCGCGGTCGAGGCTGTCGGCGACGGCAAGGAGTTCGTCGAGATCGACGGCGCGCGCCGTCACGTCATCAGCTATCTGCAGGATTTTCTGTTCACGCCGGATCGCGCGCGCGTTCCGGTGCGGGTGTTCTCCGGTGGCGAACGCAGCCGCCTGATGCTCGCGCAGTTGTTCTGCAAGCCCTCGAACCTGTTGGTGCTCGACGAGCCGACCAATGACCTCGACATGGAAACCCTCGACCTGCTCGAAGAGCGCCTGATCGAGTACAAAGGCACCGTGCTGCTGGTCAGCCACGACCGCGAATTCCTCGACAATGTCGCGACACGCAGCCTGGTCTTCGAAGGCAACGGCCAGGTCGGCGACTACGTCGGCGGCTATGCCGACAGCATGCGGCAGTCGACCGCCGCGGTCAGCACGCCACCCAAGCCAGCTGCAAAGCCGGCAGCCCCCGCCGCGCCAGCGATTGCGGCAAGCCCCGCACCTGCGGCCAACAGGCTCAACACCAAGGAACGGCGCGAGCTCGAACAGATGCCGGCGCGCATCGAGAAGCTTGAAGCCGAGCAGACCGAACTCGCACAGCAGCTGGCATCGCCCGAGTTCCATCAGGGCTCGAAGGACAAGGTGCTGAAGACCCAGCAGCGTCTGAGCGCGATCGAGAAGGAACTCGCGCAGATCTACGTGCGCTGGGAAGCGCTCGAGGCGCTGAAGTAGCGCTCAGTCGGGCGGAATGTTCAGGCGGTGAGCGCGTGCGATCTGCCTGCGCTGCTCGGGCATGACGCCGGCCTGCTTCGCGAACTCCGGCCAGCGCGCGACCGCAGCGGTCACCTCCTCGAGCAGCAGCTTGTCACGTCCGCGCTTGAGCATTGCGCTCCTGGCACAGGCCCGAAAATCCGCAAGCGTGAAGTCGTCGCGCTTGCCGTTGAGCGTCATCTGATGCCTTGCCGTCCAGTCGCCGCCCGGGTTGTAGCTGTAGATCAGGTCGAATGCCGGCGCCAATGACCACCGCCCTTCACGATCCATCAGGAACGCGATGTTCTTGACGTGATCGTCCTGGTTGCGCGCGACGACGTTGAACGCCATGCGCCGGAACTGCTCCTCCAGGGACGCCATCGGCAATTCAAGCTGGCGGATCACCTGCAGCGCCTGTTCGTAGGAATAGGCACCGGCCTGGTTATAGTCGAAATGCGCCAACGCCCCCAGCGATTGCATGTGCAGCTTGCCGCCGCTGTCGCTGCGATCGAAGCGGCGCGTCATGAAATGCCGGCGTCCCCCTTCCTCGAGAAGACGGCACTCGCTCATCGTGATGCCAGCAGCCTGCGCCATCAGTGCATAGGCGTACTCGATCGCGCCATAGCCCTGTGGATCCTCGATTTCCTTGTCGCGATTGCCGCTGACGCCGTCGAACTTCAGCAGCCAATAGCCGAATCCGCTGCCGGCATCGACCTGCCCGGAGCGGACTTCATGGGTCTGCGGATTCCAGGCGATCACCGCCTTTGCGCGGGCACCGCCGGCCGAAGTGCCGACGCGCAGGATGTCGTTGAGCGCGTTGCGCCGTGCCGCGGTCTTGAAGCTTCCCTTCAAGCCATTGCGCTCGCGCAGCACATCGGATGCAAGGCTGACGAGCGCTTCGATCTCGATGCGCCGCGCGGCTTGCGGCGATGGTCCCTGCGCAGGTGCAAACTCCAGCGCGCCCATGCCGCGTGCGCCGACGTAGCACAGGCGCTCGACCGCGTTGAAACTCTCCGGCTTGCGACCCTGCGTTGCCAGCCATATATCGATCAGCGCATTGCCGAAGCGATCCGGCAGCGAATCCACGAGCAGCCCCGGCAGGCCGTGAAAAGTGCTTCGCGGCAAGCCAGAAAATCGGTAAATCTGCGTACTCAGCGGCATCGTCAGCGGTGCCAGCTGAATCCCGCTGCCGACAAATTCGGGCGCGTACTCGAAAGACGCGACGTCCGTGGATTCGTCCAGAGAAACGGCACCGATCATGCGCCCCCAGAGGCGGACTTCAGCCAACGTACTCATGACAACGGCTCATGGGACTTCGGCTTGAAGCTCATTCGGCATCGCCCCAGCGCCATTTCCTGCCCGCTTCGGCGACACCGGGCGACGCCGGTTTGCCGCTCGCCCTTTTGCGCTGGCGCCCCTGCAATTTGAGTTGCGCCAGCGGGCTCGGCGCCGGTTCGGGAACGATGCGATCGAACTGCTCGAGCAAATCGAGCACACGGCAGATACGCAGGAATGCCGACATCTGAGCGGCAACCGCGCCAGCTTCGAGGCGTTCGAGCGTGCGCTTGGAAACGCCCGCCTGTTCTGCAAGTTCGGCTTGAGTCAGGTTGCGGGACAGACGCAGCGCCGCAATCCGCGCACCCAGTTCGCGCAGCACGGCCTCGTCAGTGAGCTGCTCATTGATCTTCATAACGCGCCATTAATGGCGAATATCTGACAATTTGTCAATATATTCGCCATTAATGGCGAGTTATATAAGGCCGAAAGGCACAGCGTGCAGCTTACTTCATCCCCATCCTGCTGCGCGAAAAGCCAATCACCAGCCGCTGGTACAGCGACGGCAGCAGGCGCGCCATCAGGTCGACGACATAGGCATCGGGCCCCACCATCACGCGACGCTTGTTGGACTCGACCGCCTTGATGATGATGGTCGCGGCGCGCGCCGCGGTCGTGATGAAGTTCTTCTCGAACTCCGATGAGGCCTTCTCGTCCATGCCCAGCTTCTGGATGCTGGAGTCCATGCGTGCCGCCTTGGCGATGTTGGTCTTGATGCCGCCCGGATGGACACTGGTGGCGCTGACACCGCATTGTTCGATATCCAGCTCCATGCGCAGCGACTCGGTGAAGCCGCGCACCGCAAACTTGGCCGCGTTGTAGGCCGACTGCGACGGCACGCCGATCAAGCCGAACACGCTCGAGGTATTGATGACATGGCCTTCGCCGCTCGTCTTCAGATACGGCAGGAAAGCCTTGGTGCCATGCACCACACCCCAGAAGTTGATATTCATCAACCACTCGAAGTCACGGTAGCTCATGCCTTCAACAGTCGCGCCGAGCGCAACACCCGCATTGTTGAAGATCAGATTGACCTGGCCGTGCTCGCGCGCCGTTGCGTCGGCCCAGGCGAACATCGCTTCGCGATCGGCGACGTCGACACGCGCATGCGTCACCTTGACCTTGCTGCCGGCCAGTAGCGCGACAGTTTCGGCAAGGCCCGTCTCGTTGACGTCCGACAGCGACAGATGACAACCGCGCGCCGCCAGTTGCAGCGCCAGTTCGCGACCCATGCCCGAACCCGCACCGGTGATTGCCGCAACCTTGCCATTGAAGTTTTTCATGCCCACTCCCCGATGAATGCCGTAAACGATAAACGATCGAACGAACCGCTCAGACCTTGGCCGCTTTCGCTGCAACCGGGCGCCTGACGCCCTCGGTCGCATAGTCCGCAGCGTCGAAACGCTTCAGGGCCTGGCGGAACTTGAAAGTGAAGCCCGGCCACAGCGTCGTGTTGCGGCCTTGCTCATTGACGTACCAGCTCTTGCAGCCGCCGGAGCTCCAGATCGCCCGCTGCAGTTTCCGCTGAAGCTCGGCGTTGAACGTCGCCTGCCGCTGCGGTTTTACCTCGACCGAGCCCCAGGCATTCGCGCGCATCTGCTTGACCGCGTCGAGCACGTAGGCAACCTGCGATTCGATCATGTAGACCATCGAACTGTGGCCGAGGCCGGTATTCGGTCCGACGATCATGAAGAAGTTCGGGAAGCCGGCGACCGTCGTGCCTTTGAAAGCCTCCGGACCCTGCGACCAGGCGTCGGTGATATCGACGCCACCACGACCGAAGACGGCGCCCCTGGGCATCGGATCCTGCGCGGCGAAGCCGGTGCCATAGATGATGCAGTCGACCTCGCGCTCCTGGCCATCCACGGTGACAACGCTGTTCCCGCGGACTTCGCGGATGCCGTCGGTCACGACATCGACATTGCGCTGCGTCAACGCCGGGTAGTAATCGTTGGAGATCAGCACGCGCTTGCAGCCGAACTGGAAGTCCGGCGTCAGCTTGGCACGCAGCACAGGATCGTCGACCTGCCGGCGGATGTGCTTGCGCGCCTGCCCTTCGATCAGCTTCATGATTCCCGGGTTGATCACAAAGCCGAACACGCGGCTTTCCAGCATCAGATAGATCGCCGAACGCATTGCCTGCTGCACCAGCGGCAATTTGCGGAACAGCTTCTGCTCCATCGCACTGATCGCGCGATCCGGCTTGTGCATGATCCAGGGCGGGGTGCGCTGATACAGGTCGAGCTTGGCAACCTGCTTCTGGATCTGCGGCACGAACTGGATCGCCGAGGCGCCGGTGCCGATGACCGCGACGCGCTTGCCCTTGAGATCGTATTGGTGGTTCCACTGCGCCGAGTGGAAGCGTTCGCCCTTGAACGTCTCGATGCCCTTCAGTTCCGGGATCACCGGCGTCGACAGCCCCCCCATGCCGGAAATCAGCACGCGGGCGCTGTAGACCTTGCCGGCGCGCGTGGTGACAGACCAGCGCTGCGCGGATTCGTCATAGCGTGCCTGCACGACTTCGGCGCCGTACTCGATATGCGGCTCCAGCGCGTACTTCTGTGCGCACTTTTCGAGATAGGCCTTGATCTCCGGCTGGCGCGCGAACATGCGGCTCCAGTCCGGGTTCTGCTCGAAGGAAAACGAATACAGGTGCGACTGCACATCGCAGGCACAGCCCGGATAGTGATTGTCGCGCCAGGTGCCGCCCACCGAAGCGGCGCGTTCGAGAATGCGGAAAGACTTGATGCCGGCCTTCTGCAGGGCGATCGCCATGCCGAGGCCCGCGAAACCGGTGCCGACGATCAGCACATCCATCTCGGCCTGCGTCTGAAAATCGCCGCCCTGCTTGCCCAGCTTCCGTCCGTCGAACGCCATCCGTCTCTCTCCAGTGAGCCCGTAAGGGCTGCGCCGCACAGTTATGACAATGAACGTTGTCACTTTACGACTGACAACAGCACATGTCAATATCGGCCACATGACGGACAAGAAATCCCGCAAGAGCGTGCATCGCTTCCGTGGCGTCGCCAGCGAAGATCGGCGGGTTCAGCGACGCCGGATGCTGATCGATGCCGGCACCGAGATTTTTGGCACGCGTGGTTTTCACTCGACCACGGTCAAGGAGATCTGCGCGCAAGCCAAGCTGACCGAGCGCTACTTCTACGAGTCCTTCGCGAATCGCGAAGCGCTGTATGCCGCGGTCTACGATCAGATGACCGCGCGCCTGCGCGATGCGATGGTCACTGCACTGATCAAGCCCGAACGCGAAGTCGGCATCCTCGCCCGCTCGGCATTGACGACCCTGTTCGGCGCGATGCGCGACGACCCGCGCCTGGTGCGCATCCTGTTCGTCGACGTATTCACCGTCAGCCAGGACGTCAATCAGCTATCGATGCGCACCACGCGCAGCTTCGCGGATCTGATCAAGGCGATGATCGATGGCCTGTATCCGGATACCCGGCGCAGCGACAGCGATACTTTCCTGATGGCCAACGGCCTGCTGGGAGCGCTGCTCAACACGATCATGCACTGGGCCTACAACGGCTATCAGGAATCGCTGGAAGACGTCGTCCGCAACAATGCGACGCTGTTCGAGGCGCTGGGCACCCACCTTGAGGTGAACGCCGCCGCCGGGTCCAGGCCCAAGAGCAAGGCGGCGGACAAGCCGCGCTCGACCTGAGCCCACCCGCCCTCGCGACTACAGCGAATCCGGCAACAGCAGTTCGTAAGTGATTCCCAGGCCTGCGCCGTAACCACCGCCCGGCCGCGGACCTCCCCGGTCGCTGGTGAAGTACATGCGCCGGCCATCGGGCGAGAACGCGATGCCGGCAATTTCCGAACTGTCCTGCCCGACGATCTGCAGCAGCGGCTTGAGCGTGCGGTCCGGCAGGATGACGACGACCTGCATGTCACCGCCATCTTCGGCGACCAGCACGTCGCCTTGCGAAGTCACGGTGATGTTGTCGACACCGGACAGGATCGGGTTGTCGGCCGTGGCGAGGTCGTAGACGACTTCCAGCGTTTCGCCGTGCGTGTCGTAGACCCAGATGCGGTTGTCGCCCTTGGTCGAGAAATAGACATAGCCCTGGTAGTTCCAGAGTCCCTCGCCGCCATCGAAGACGGCGCTGTCCGGGTGCCGGTTCGCGTCCTGCGGCTGGTCCGGGTTCAAGGCGTCGATCCAGGCCACCGGCTGAGGGCCTGTCAGCGCCCCTTCCAGTCCGCCGCCCTGCACCTGCAGCACTTGCAGCTTGCCGGCCTGCAGCGCCGGGCGCGCCGCGCCGGCCGGCCAGTCCGTCGCGTCGGCCACCCAGCGATAGAAACGACCGTCCGGCATGTCCTCGGTCATGTAGATCATGCGTCGCGCCGTGTCGATCGCCGTCGCTTCGTGCGAGAAGAACCCCAGCGTCGGGCGCGCGATGGCGCTATCGCGGCCGGTCGGATCGCATTCCCAGACCTGGCCATTGGGCCATTCCTCGCAGGACAGCCAGGTGCTCCATGGCGTCACACAGCCAGCGCAGTTGAAGGTCGTGTTGCCGAGAATGCGATAGGCATCGACGATCGTGCCGTCCGCGGCAAATTCGAGGACGCCGACGCCACCCAGCCCCGGCGTGAGGATTTCGAGCGGACTGGTGACCGGCGACAGTTGCGGCACCAGAAAGCCGATCGAGCCGACACCGGGAATTTCACTGTTCGAGATGTAGTACCAGCCGCCATCGTCCTTGGGCATCACGCCGCCGCCGTCCGGGAAGATGTGCCACAGATAGTTGCTGGCAGACGTCGGACGCTGATTGGTGATGGCAACGATGCGCGTCGAGAAACCTTCCGGCACGCGGATGCCCAGTTCGTTGGGTTCGCCCAGCGGGCCGATGTCCGCGAAACGACCGCGGCCGCCGCCTGCGCCACCGCCCGGACCGCCGCTGCCGCCGCAGGCGCTCAACAGGCCCGGCCCGACGCTCAAGGCACCGGCGCTCAGGAACAGCTGCTGAAGGAATTCGCGGCGCGTCGTGCCGCGCGCGGCCGGCAGCTTGAGCGGATGCATGGGTCTCATGGGGGCACCTGGATAAAAGCTGGAATCTGGGTAGCGCGCAGTTTACTGCCTGTCCGCCGCGGACTGGCAGTGCAGGCTCAAGGCGTCCGAAGCACTACACTATGCATCTACAACCCAAGATGCCCGCAATGCCGCGCAACGACGAAGACGACTTCGACCCCGATACCTTTTACGACGGCCCCAGCAAGTCCCAGGTCAAGAAGGACATGCTGGTGCTGCAGATGCTCGGCGAATCACTGGCTGCGCTGCCGGCGGAAAACTTCGCCGCCCTGAAGATCGACGATCGCCTGCGCGATGCGCTGCGCGAACTGCAGCGGCAAACCGCGCACGGCGCGCGCAAACGGCAGATGCAATACGTCGGCAAGCTGCTGCGCGCCGAGGACTGCGAGCCGTTTCACAAGGCCGTCGCCGCGCATCGTCTGGGCAAACGCCGCGACGCGCAGACCCTGCTCGACGTCGAGCAGTGGCGCGAGCAGGTCATCGCCGGCGACGAAGGCCTGCAGCGTTGGTGGGCCGAATATCCGGCCACCGACACCAAGGCCTTCCGCGTGCTGGTTCGCGAGGCGCGCAGCGAGCGCGACATCAACATCCAGGCCGAGCGCACCGGCGGCAGTTCGCGCAATCACATCAAGGCCTTCCGTGCCCTGTTCAAGGCGATGAAGGCCGCGATGGCGGCTACGCCCGCGGCCTGAAACGCTGTACCAGCTTCATCGCGAGCACCAGCGCGGCACCGGCGGCAAGACCGATCAGGCCGTTGATCAGCATGCTCGACAATGCGCCGAGCACCACGCCGACGCTGGGCACGCTGCCGGCCAGCTGAGTGGTGTGCTCGATCGCGTGATGCAGCACCGGCACGCCATGCACGAGGATGCCGCCGCCGACCAGAAACATCGCGGCGGTTCCGACCACCGACAGGAACTTCATCAGCAGCGGCGCCAGAGCGAGCAGCGCGCGACCGAAGGCCTGCGCGGCGGCGCTGGCGCGCCGGCTGAGCGCGAGGCCCGCATCGTCGATCTTGACGATGCCGGCCACCAGGCCGTAGACGCCGACGGTCATCGCCATCGCCACGACGCAGAGCACCGCGACCCGCTTGCTGAACACGGCGTCGGCCACCGTGCCGAGCGTGATGACGACGATTTCGGCGGACAGGATGAAGTCGGTGCGGATCGCGCCCTTGATCTTCTCGCGCTCGAGCGCCACCGGATCGATGCTTTCATCGGCCAGCGCGCGTACGCGATCGGCGCGCGCGGCATCGTCCTCGTGCTCTTTGTGGAAGAACTTGTGCGCCAGCTTCTCGGCGCCTTCAAAGCACAGGAAGGCGCCACCGATCATCAGCAGCGGGATGATCGCCCAGGGAATCACCGCGCTGATGGCCAGCGCCGCGGGCACCAGGATGAGCTTGTTGATGAACGAGCCCTTGGCGACTGCCCAGACCACCGGCAACTCGCGCTCGGCGCGCACGCCGGACACCTGTTCGGCATTGAGCGCCAGGTCGTCGCCGAGCACGCCGGCGGTTTTCTTGGCGGCAACCTTGGTGAGAATCGCGACGTCGTCCAGCACCGTTGCGATGTCGTCCAACAGCATCAACAGGCTTCCAGCCGCCATACTCCGCTCCGTCGTTACAAGGGGATTGCCGCAAATGTCGCACGGCTGCGGCAGCATTGACTACATGTCCCGCGGGCCTTGGCCATCCTATCCTGATCGACGCTGCAACCGACAGCATCCGCGGATCGATCCTGAGAAATTTCCGACAGCTTTTCTCCTGGCCGTTGACGTATGCTTGCAGCACTGACCGATCCCGCCTCTAGCCACGCTCGACGATGCTCGCATCCCTGCAATCCTTAGCCTCGGCAGCCATTGAGGCACCGCCGCAGATCGAGGCATTGCAACGCGTCAACGAATTGATCCTGGACTCTCCGCTGAGTCAGGCACTGGGCGTTTCGCATTTCGCCTTCGGCATCCAGGTCGGCGCGCTGTTCACGCTGGCGCTGTTCATCGTGATGATTGCGGTGACCCGGCCGGACGAACGCGCCACGCCTTGGCTCGCAGCCAGCAGCGGCCTGTTCGGCTTCACGCTGCTCGGCTGGTATCTGGTCTCGCAGCCGGATCATGGCGGCCTGCCGCCGGTGATGGTGATTGTCCTGCGTTATCCGGGCGTACTGGTCGTCATCACGCTGGTCGAATTCGCACGCCGCTTCCTGCACCTGCGCCAGCACGCGCTGCGCTTGCTGAAGCTGGTCCGCATCTGGGAGATGCTGGCAATCCCCACCCTGCTTCTGGCGACTTTCATGCAGGAGGCGCATACCGCCGTGCTGGGCGTCTACAAGCTCGCCGGCCTGGCGCTGCTGGCAGCCATCGCGGTAGTACGCCTGCGCCAGCGCGAGTGGCTGGCGACGCCGGTGCTGCTCGCATTGCTGGTACTGGTTGCCGGCGCCATGCCGAGCATGCCCTGGTGGTTCAATCCAGCCGACAGCACGGACCCGATGATGCGTCTGGGCGCCTTCAGCGCCAGCAGCACGCTTGCCGTGATGCTGCTGGGTCTGGGAATCGCGCTGCGGCTTTACCGGCTGCGCGTGGATCGCCTCGCGGAACTGGAGCTGGCGATTGGCCATCAGCGTCTGGCGCTCAACCAGGCGCGCACCGACCGGGTCACCCGCTTGCTCGATTACGCGCAGTTCTGTGAGCAGATGCAGGCCCGGCTGCAGACCCTCGTGGGCGACAGCAATGCCTACGCGATCATCAGCATCAGCCTGCACTCGTTCCGCCCGGTCAGGCACGGCCTGAATCCGGCCAGCGCCGAAGCCGGCATGGCCGAGCTTTCCAAGCGCATGCGCCAGTCCGCGCAACCTGCGGACCTGCTCGCGCGGATCGGCCCCGAGAATTTCCTGTGGGGCACCGCGGTGCGCACCGGCCGCGAAGGCATCACCGATCTGACCGCGCGCTGCGCGGCAATGCGCTCGCACGTCAACGCGCCGCTCGCCAATGCCAACGGCGTGATGGTCACCTGCGATTTCGGTATCGCGCTGGTTCCCGAGCATGGCACCGACATCGGCCTGCTGATCCGGCGCAGCGACGAAGCCCTGCTGCGCACCGAAAAGGATGCCAAGCAGGAAATCCGCTACTTCCACGACGAGATGCAGCAGGAATCACATCACACGATGCAGCTGACCAAGGAGCTGCGTCGCGCGCTGCTGCGCAATGAGGTCGAGCTGTACTACCAGCCGCAGATTCACCTCGGCAGCGGCGAAATCGTCGGTGCGGAGGCGCTGATCCGCTGGCAGCGCAATGGCAGGCTGATGCCGCCCAGCGAGTTTGTGCCGATCGCCGAATCCAGCGATCTGATCGTGCACCTCGGCGAATGGGCACTCGACCGCGCCTGCCAGCAGATCGCCGACTGGCATCGCGCCGGCCTGATACTGCCGCACGTTTCGGTCAATGTCGCCGCGGCGCAGTTCCACCATGCCGACTTCACCGGCCAGATCACCCGCGCGCTGGACAAGGCCGGCCTGCCGGGCAACCGGCTGATCCTGGAAATCACCGAAAGCATCGCACTCGACAACCTCGATCAGACCGCTGCCCTGCTGAACAGCTTGCTCAGGCTCGGTGTGTCAGCGTCGATGGACGACTTCGGCGTCGGCT
Organism: Fontimonas sp. FW305-C-3; assembly: GCF_058783185.1. NCBI lineage: Bacteria > Pseudomonadati > Pseudomonadota > Gammaproteobacteria > Nevskiales > Nevskiaceae > Fontimonas > Fontimonas sp. FW305-C-3. Next base: position 225,473 of record NZ_JBYSYK010000002.1, read on the forward strand.
ACTCGTCGCTGAGCTACCTGCGCAAATTGCCGGTCCGGGCCATCAAGATCGATCGCTCCTTCCTGCAGGGCATTCCCGGAGATCCGGAGGCCAAGGCCGTCGTCACGACGATCATTGGCCTGGGCCGCGACCTCGGCCTGGACATCGTCGCCGAAGGCATCGAAACCGTGCTGCAGCAGACCTTCCTGTCCCAGCGCGGCGTCGAAACCGGCCAGGGCTATCTGATCAGCAAGCCTCTGCGCGCCAGCGATTTCGAAACCTGGGCGCGCCATAACCAGGCCACTACTCGAAAAGCCGCCGTGCGGGTCTAGCCTGCCGCCCATCGGCCCGGTCCCTTCCGGGGCCGGGCCCGAGGCTGTAAGATGCCGTCCCAAATCGGGTTTTCGCTGTAATCGCCAGATATTGGCGGGCGCGCAGATCCTTTCGATCAGCCAGGGATTGGCACGCTGCTCCGCTCGCGGACGCGGCTGACCGGTCGGGCTTTGGTCCCGTTTCCTTCAAGCAAGGATGTTTTGTGAACGCCGACAAGGCACTGATCGCTGGCGCAGAGCCGGCTGCAGAGGCGCCCGTTAACCCCTGGCGCTTTACCGTCGCCCCGATGCTGGACTGGACGGACCGCCATTGCCGCTACTTTCTGCGGCTGATGTCCCGCCATGCGCGCCTGTACACCGAAATGGTCTGCACGCAGGCCATCATCCATGGACCGCGCCGGCGCCTGATGCGCTACGACCCGACCGAACATCCGGTCGCGCTGCAGTTGGGCGGCTCTGAAATCGACGAGCTGGTCCAGTGCACCGAGTTCGCCGAGCACTGGGGCTACGACGAGGTCAACATCAATTGCGGCTGTCCGTCGGACAAGGTCCAGGAAGGCCGCTTCGGCGCCTGCCTGATGCGCGAGCCCGATCACGTTGCCGCTGCGGTCAAGGCGATGCGCTCGGCCAGCTCGCTGCCGATCACGGTCAAGCACCGCATCGGCGTCGACGACTCGGCCGATTATCCGTTCATGCGCCACTTCGTCGAGACCATCGCGGCGGCCGGCTGCGAGGTCTTCATCGTCCACGCGCGCAAGGCCTGGCTCAGCGGCCTGTCGCCGAAGGAGAACCGCGAGATCCCGCCGCTGCAGTACGACCTCGCGTACCGCCTCAAGCAGGAATTCCCGCAGCTGACGATCGTCCTCAACGGCGGCATCAAGACGATGGACGCCAGCGTCGAGCATCTCAAATACCTCGACGGCGTCATGCTCGGCCGCGAGGTCTACGAAAATCCGTATCTGCTGACCGAAGTCGACAACCGCCTGTTCGGCGAACAGCGCACGGCACCAATGCGCCACGACGTGGTCGAAGAGCTGAAGGGCTATGTCGCGCGCGAGCTGGACGCCGGCACGCCGCTGCACCACATCACCCGCCATATTCTGGGTCTCTATCGCGGCATGCCGGGCGGACGCACGTTCCGCCGCGTGCTTTCGGAAGGCGTCCACCATGGCCACGGCGATCTGGAACTGCTCGACGATGCCCTGTCTGAAGTTGACTACGACCCACCCCAGAGTTTTGCTGCCTGACCGCACGAGCCAAACCATGAAGAAATTTCTTGCCACCCTCCTTTTGGGACTGACGATGACCACTGCGAATGCTGCTGCCCCGACCCGCGTGCTGCTGAAGACGAGCGCCGGCGACATCACCCTTGAACTCGACGCCGACAAGGCGCCGCTGAGCACTGCCAATTTCGTCCAGTACGTCAAGGACAAGCACTATGACGGCCTGGTGTTCCACCGCGTCATCAAGGGCTTCATGATCCAGGGCGGCGGCTACGACAAGACCTACGCCCAGCGCAAGACGCGCGATCCGATCAAGAACGAAGCCAAGAACGGCCTCAAGAACGATCGCGGCACGATCGCGATGGCGCGCACCAGCGACCCGCATTCGGCCTCGTCGCAGTTCTTCATCAACCACGGCGACAACGCCTTCCTGAACTACCCGGGCCAGGACGGTTGGGGCTACGCGGTGTTCGGCAAGGTCACCAGCGGCATGGACGTCGTCGACAAGATCGCCGACGGCCCGACCGCGCGCACGCCGCCGTTCGGTTCCGACGTGCCGGTCACGCAGGTCGTGATCGAATCGGCCACGATCATCGAGTAATCGCTGGCGCCGCCGCGAGCACAGCCGTTCGCGGCGGCGCCGAGATGATCTGATGCAGGCGCTCTTCATCTCCGATCTGCATCTGCCCGACGAGCCCTCGCCGCTGCGCGAGGGCTTTTTGCGTTTCCTGGGCGGCCCCGCACGCAAGGCCAACGCGGTCTATATCCTCGGCGACCTGTTCGAGTACTGGATCGGCGACGACGTCGGCATGCAGGCGTATGCCGAGGAAATCGCGGCGCTCAAGACGCTGACCGCCAGCGGCGTGGCCGTGTACTTCATGCACGGCAATCGCGACTTCCTGGTTGGGCGCCGCTTCGCCGCCGCCACCGGGGTGCAGCTACTGCGCGATCCACTGGCGGTCAACCTACACGGTCGCAAGACCCTGCTGTCGCATGGCGATCTGTGGTGCACCGACGATGTCGGTTACCAGCGCTGGCGGCGCTTCTCGCGTAACCGCTTCGCGCAGCGGATCTTCTCGATGCTCCCGCTGGCGCGGCGCCAGGCCATCGCCGGCGGTGTCCGCGGCAAGAGCGCCAGCGCCAAGCGCAACAAGGCCGAATCGATCATGGACGTCAACGCAGCCTCGGTCGGCGCAGCCTACGAGCGCTATGGCATCGACCGCATCATCCACGGCCACACCCATCGTCCGGCGACACACTGCGACTCGCTCGGCGGAAAGCCGGTCGAACGCATCGTGCTGGCCGACTGGCACGAGGACCGCATGGAGTATCTCGCGGTCGATGAAGCCAGCGTCCGCCGCGTCCCGCTTTAGACCACCGTAGCCCGGATGCAATCCGGGTTTGCGCATTCCCCACAGGCGCAGCCCCCGGGTTTCACCCGGGCTACGTGTTGCGGAAACACGATCCCGCCCTTTCGCGGACACCGCGACGATCCGAACAGCGTCAACAGGCCTACGGCTGAAACTCGGCCAGCTCGAAACCGGCGGCGAGCCGTGCTTCGCGATTGAACGGCGGACTCAGCCGCATGTTGTACTCGCGCAGCAGGCTCTGGAATGTTGTCGTCGGCTCGACCGATCTTTCGGCACAGAAGTGGTGAAACCACTGCGTACCGAGTGCAACGTGGCGAACTTCCTCGGCGAGGATCACTTCGAGAATGGCCTGGGTTTCGCCGTCGCCGATGCCGCGCAGGCGCTCGATGATGCCGGGCGAGACGTCGAGCCCGCGGGCTTCGAGCACACGCGGCACCAGCGCCATGCGCACCAGCACATCATGGGCGGTCTTCTCGGCGGCTTCCCACAGTCCGTTGTGCGCGCTGAAATCACCGTAGTCGCTGCCCAGAGCGCGCAAGCGCGTCCGCAGCATCGCGAAATGGCGCGCCTCGTCCTGGGCGACGCTGAGCCAGTCCGCATAGAACGGCGCCGGCAGTCCATCGAAGCGACACACCGCATCGAGGGCGAGGTTCATCGCGTTGAACTCGATGTGCGCAACCGCGTGGATCAGCGCGCAGCGGCCATTGGCGCTGCCGAGCGCGCGGCGCGGCACGTCGCGTGGATGAATCAGCTCCGGGCGCGGCGGCCTGCCGGGAACGCGAGACCAGTCGAACCCGCCAGCCGCGGACGACTCGCCGGCTTCCAGCAAGGCAATCGCCGCGCATTTGCGCTGCGGATCAGTCTCGACCAGTGCCGCGAACGCTGCGGCACGCCAGTCGCTGCTCACGCCAGCCCGCGCAACAGATCGGCTTGGATATCTTCGACATCTTCGAGACCGACCGAGATGCGGATCAGGCCTTCATTGATGCCGGCCGCCGCGCGGGCTTCGGGCGTGATGCGGCCATGCGTCGTGCTCGCCGGATGCGTGATCGTGCTGCGTGCATCACCCAGGTTTGCGGTGATCGACAGCAGCCGCGTGCTGTCGATCAGCTTCCAGGCGGCCTCACGACCACCGTCAACTTCGAAGCTGACGATGCCGCCGTAACCGCTCTGTTGCTTGCCGGCGAGCACATGTTGCGAGTGGCTCGCGAGTCCCGGATAGAAAACCCGCGTGACGCCGGTCTGCTGCTCCAGCCATTCGGCCAGCGCGTGCGCGTTCTGGCAGTGCGCCTTCATGCGCACCGACAGGGTTTCCAGGCCCTTGAGAAAGACCCAGGCATTGAACGGGCTCATGCACGGGCCGGCCGTGCGCATGAACCCGAACACGTCCTTGCCGACGCGCTCGGCGTCACCGACGATGGCGCCGCCGACACAACGGCCCTGACCGTCGATGTACTTGGTCGCCGAATGGATCACCAGATCGGCGCCCAGCGCGAGCGGTTTCTGCAGCACCGGCGTCAGGAAACAGTTGTCGACGACCAGCAGCACGCCGCGATCGCGCGCCAGCTGCGCCAGCGCAGCAATGTCGGCGAGCTCGACCAGCGGATTCGACGGCGTCTCGACAAACAGCATGCGCGTGTTCGGCTGGATCGCCGCCGCCCAGGCATCGAGATCGGTCATCGGCACATAGCTGGTCGACAGGCCGCAACGCGACAGCACGTTGTTGAACAGATTGATCGTCGAGCCGAACAGCCCCGCCGAAGCGACGATGTGATCGCCGGTCTTCAGCAGCGAGATGCACAGGCTCAGGATCGCCGCCATGCCGCTCGCGGTGGCGACGCAGGACGCGCCACCTTCCATCGCCGCGAGGCGTCTCTCGAAGGCCTCGACCGTCGGATTGGTGAAGCGCGAGTAGATGTAGCCCGGCGCTTCACCCTTGAACACGGCGGCGGCCTCGGCCGCGCTGCCGTAGGTGTAGCTCGAGGTCATCGACAAGGGCGCGGAATGCTCGCGGAAGTTGGACCGCGGCTCGCTGGCACGCACGCCAAGCGTCCCAGCGCCCCATTCCGGATCGAATTCTTCGTTCACAAAAAGCTCCTTTCAAAACGACAAAAGCCCGTCAGGTTCGAGCGCCGGATGAACTCCCGGACCTCGAACTGAACAGGCTTTGCCTACGTTTAGCGGTATTTGTTACGCGCCCGCAAGCTGTCAGCAAATCGGCGCGGTCGACACGGTAAGCCTAAACGCTCATCAACTCAAGCCGGGCGTTATGGCTATGCGCCGGCCCGGTTCATGTTGTTGGTCAACTCGATCACGGTCTGCACGCGCTGGCGCGCGGCCTTGGCGGAATCGGAACGGAACAGTTCGAGCTGATTCAGATACTCCGGCGTGACGTCCTGGGTGATGTACTCGCCGGTGAACACCGAGCAGTCGAAACGCTCGATCTTCTTGTTGCCGACGCGCACGGCCTCGATCAGGTCTTCCAGATCCTGGTAGATCAGGCGATCGGCGCGCAGCAGGGTTTCGAGCTGCTCGATACTGCGGCCGTGCGCGACCAGCTCGGAGCTGGTCGGCATGTCGATGCCATACACGTTCGGATAACGCACCGGCGGCGCGGCGGAAGCGAAATAGACCTTCTTGGCGCCGGCGTCGCGGGCCATCTGGATGATTTCCTGCGAGGTCGTGCCGCGGACAATGGAGTCGTCGACCAGCAGCACGTTCTTGCCGCGGAACTCGAGGTCGACCGGATTGAGCTTCTGGCGTACCGACTTCTTGCGCGCTGCCTGGCCCGGCATGATGAAGGTGCGGCCGATGTAGCGGTTCTTGATGAAGCCTTCGCGATACGACACGCCGAGACGCGATGCGAGTTCGGCACCGGCGACGCGGCTGGTGTCGGGAATCGGGATGACGACGTCGATGTCGTGGTCCGGCCATTCGCGCAGGATCTTCTCGGCCAGCTTCACGCCCATGCGCAGGCGTGCCTTGTAGACGTAGATGTCGTCCATGACCGAGTCCGGGCGCGCCAGGTAGACGTGCTCGAAGATGCAGGGCGAGTAGATCGGGTTGGCCGCGCACTGGCGCTTGTGCAGCTTGCCGTCGAGCGTGATCAGCACCGCTTCGCCCGGTGCGATATCGCCAAGCAGCTCGTAGCCGAGCGCATCGAGCGCGACCGACTCCGAGGCGATCATGTAATCGAGACCCTTCGCGGTCTCGCGCACGCCATAGACCGCCGGACGAATGCCGAACGGATCGCGGAAACCGACGACGCCGTAACCGGTGATCAGGGCGACGCAGGCATAGGCGCCGCGGCAGCGCTGATGCACGCCGGACACCGCGGAGAACACGTCTTCAGGCGCCAGGCGCAGCACACCGCGCTGCAGCAGCTCGTGGGCGAAGACGTTCAGCAGGACTTCGGAGTCCGACTCGGTGTTGAGGTGGCGGCGGTCCTGCAGGAACAGCTCCTGCTTGAGCTCTTCGGCGTTGGTCAGGTTGCCGTTGTGCGACAGCGAGATGCCGAACGGCGTATTGGTGTAGAACGGCTGCGCCTCGGCGGAGGTCGAGCACCCCGCGGTCGGGTAGCGCACGTGCGCCACGCCCATGCGGCCCCGCAGGCCCAGCATGTGATCGTCGGCGTTGAAGACGTCGCGAACCAGGCCGTTTTCCTTGCGCAGGTACAGATGGTGGCCGTCATTCGTGATGATGCCGGCTGCGTCCTGTCCGCGGTGCTGCAGCATCGTGAGTGCATCGAACAGCTCAGCGTTGACCGCTGGGCCCTGGGAAACGATGCCGGCAATTCCGCACATGGTGGTTACTGACCTGAGGGGGAGCTTGGGGAAGTAATCGGATCGACCGTCGGCTTGAGCAAAGCCAGCCAACGTTCGGGGATGATGCTCTCAAAACCGCGCGCCAGCGGCGCAAAGGCGGTAATCAACTGCGAATCGCGCCACCAGCGCTTGTCAGATGCGCCCATTTGTCCGGAAATCAAGACGAAGAGGCTGATGACGATCGCAGCACGAATCAGGCCCAGGCCACCGCCCAGCGTGCGATCCGCCGGCGAAAAACGGCTGTCACGGACTGCGACGACGATGAAATGCGTGATCAGCGCGCCGAGCACCAGGGCACCGAAAAACACCAGCGCGCTGCCGGCCGCATTGCGCAATGCCGGGTCAGTGATGTGTCCCTGTAGCCGCTCGGCCATGACGTCGCTGAACATCAGCGCGGCACCGAAGGCGACGACCCAGGTCAGCAGGCTGAAAATTTCGCGGGTAAAGCCGCGCCAGATCCCCACCAGGATCGACAGGACAAAAACGAACAGAATGCTGTAGTCGACCCAGGTCATGCGCACGCAGGCAATCGAAGGTGCGGAAGTTTATCACCTTGGCCCGCTGCCCCACTCGATCCGTGCATCCCGCGAGCAAAGCTCACGGGTGAACCAGGCGGGCGTCGGCGAAGCCGTCCTTCAACACTGCGGCCAGGGCTTTCTCGCCTTTGGCCTTGTCGCTGTACGGACCGCCGCGCACGCGATAGAGAATTCCGTTGGCGGAATCGATCGGCGCAATGAAGACCGGAATACCCAGCGCCTTGAGGCGGGTTTCGCCCTCGCGTGCGTTGGTGATATCCGAGTACGAGCCGATCTGCACCCACCAGCGATCGCCTTCGGCGGCAGCCGCCGCGGCGGCTGTCGGCAATGGCTTGGCGGTCGGCGCCAGCGTCGGGACCGGTGTTGGCGCCGGCGTCGGCTTGAGCGTCGGCAGCGGCGTCGGCGCGACGGTTGGCTTGGCGGTGGGTTTGGCCGTCGGAGCGGCTGTCGGAACGACCGTCGGCTTGGCGGTCGGCTTTGCCGTGGGAGCCGCCGTCGCCGCAGCGGTCGCTGCCGGGAGCGCGGTCGCGCCGTAATCGTCGGCATCGGGCTCCTGCGCATCGGAACTGATTTCCGGTGCGCCGCCTTCATTGCTGTAGGCCTCTTCGACCTGCGGCGCGGCAACGGTCGGATCGATGACGTCCACCGGCGTCGGCGTGACCTCGACGATCGGTGCCGGCGTTGCGTTCAGATCGACGGTGACGACCTTGAGATCCTCTTCGCCGGTGGCCTGCAGCTTGGGCTCGGGCAGCAGCGTCGCGAGGATGAATGCCGTTGCCAAGAGGATCACGGCGCCGAGCAGGCGGCGTTTCAGGGGGTTATCCATGGGCAAGCTTCATGGCAGTTCGTTCATGGCCGCGGCCACGGTCAGGAATGATCCGGTGATGACGATGCGACCGTCAGATCCGGCCAACTGGCGCGCCAACGAGAGCGCCTGCGGCATATTGTCGCAGCATCGGTGCGCGGCGTCTGCTGGGAATTTCTGACCCAGTGCCGTCGCAGTGAGTCCGCGCGAGCCTTCGGTGCCTACCAGCAACAGCTGGTTCACCTGGGAGCTCAGTGCCGCGTGAACCTCCGCATGCGGCTTGTCGGCCAGCATGCCGAGCACCATGACGGTCGGCCCGGCAATCGGATGACTGGCGAGCCACCGCGCGAGGACCTCCGCGGCTTCGCAGTTGTGCGCGACGTCGAACACGAACTGCCCGCGCTGGTCGCAGCGCCCGGGCACGCGCAACTGCGGCAAGGCGCTGCGGATGGCCGCCGGCGCTACCGGGCAACGCGGCTGCAGGGCCTCCACGGCAGCCAGCACACCGGCGGCGTTGCTCAGCTGGGCCGCGCCGCTCAAGCCGGGTAGCGGCAGATCGTCCAGCGTCCGTTCGGCGCCCCGCCAGCGCCAGCCGGAGGCAGTAGCTTCTGGCTGGAAATCACGCCCCCTCAGCAGCAGCCGCGCCCCGCACTGCCTCGCCGCCTCGATCAGGCTGGCCGGCGGCTGCGGCTCGGCGACGATCGCGGCGCGACCGGCGCGGAAAATGCCGGCCTTCTCGCGGGCAATCGCCTCGCGGCTGTCGCCCAGCCAATCCTGGTGATCGATGCCGATGCTGGTGATCAGCGCCACATCGGCGTCGAGGATATTGACCGCATCGAGCCGGCCACCGAGGCCGACTTCCAGCACCTGGATCTGCACGCCGGCTTCGCGGAACAGCCACAGCGCGGCGAGCGTGCCGAATTCGAAGTAGGTCAGCGAGACATCGCCGCGCGCCGCGTCGATCGCCGCGAAGGCACGGCACAGCGCGGCGTCGCTGGCCAATTCGCCATCGATCCGCACACGTTCGTTGTAGCGCAGCAGATGCGGCGACGTGTAGAGACCGACTCGATAGCCCGCCTGCTGATAGATCAGCGCCGCCAGGTGCGCGCTGGAACCCTTGCCGTTGGTCCCGCCGATCGTCAGCGTCGGCGGCACATCCTCGGTGAGCCGCAGCCGGCGCGCGACCTCGCCGACCCGGCCGAGGCCGAGCGCGATGTCCCGTGGGTGGAGTTTTTCCTGCCAGCTCAGCCAGTCTGCGAGGCTGCGCGATTCCGGCTCCGCTGCTGCCTTCACGTCGTGCCGGGTTCTGCCGCCGTCACGACCGTCGGAGAGAAGTGGGTCAGCATCGCGAGGATGCGATACAGGCGCTCGCGCATCTCACGGCGGTCGACGATCTGGTCGATCGCGCCTTTCTCCAGCAGGAATTCGGCGCGTTGGAAGCCTTCCGGCAGCTTCTGTCGCACGGTCTGCTCGATGACGCGCGGACCGGCAAAACCGATCAGCGCCTTGGGCTCGGCGATCTGCACGTCGCCAAGCATCGCGAAGCTCGCCGATACGCCGCCCATCGTCGGATGCGTCAGCACCGAGATATACGGCAGGCCACGCTCGGCCAGCCGCGCCAATGCGGCCGAAGTCTTCGCCATCTGCATCAGCGAGAACAGCGACTCCTGCATACGCGCCCCCCCGGAGGCGTGGAAGCAGACGAACGGCGTGCCGTATTCCAGCGCCGCGTTGACGCCACGGACGAACTTCTCGCCGACGACGCTGCCCATCGAGCCGCCCATGAAGCCGAACTCGAAGGCCGCCGCGACCAGCGGCATGCCGTTGAGCTGGCCGCGCATGACGATCAGCGCATCCTTCTCGCCGGTATCGGTCTGCGCTTCCTTGATGCGCTCGCCGTACTTGCGGCTGTCCTTGAACTTCAGCGGATCCTTGGGGCCGACTTCCATGCCGAGCTCGATGCGCGGTTCCGGATCGAGGAAATGCTCAAGCCGGTGCCGCGCGGTGATTGCGCGATGGGCGCCGCATTTCGGGCAGACCTCCAGCATGCGTTCCAGCTCGGCGCGATACAGCACCGACTGGCAGCTGTCGCACTTGGTCCACAAGCCTTCCGGGACATTGCGCTTACGCACGCCTCCGGACAGCAGCTTGGAACCGGCGATTTTGTCGAGCCAACTCATTGATTCTTCCATGACTACTGGCGTCAGTTATGCCCAATGTTAGCCTGTAGCGCGGCGCTGTGTTGCCGCTCCGCGCATAGGAATGCACTCAGACCCGCAGATCGTCCAGTGCCAGCCGCAACTCCCGCAGCTTCGCCTCCAGGATGGCCGGCAGTTCCTGAGGCCGATCCTGCAGGCGCTCGACCTCGGCCACCAGGGCGCTGCCGACGATGACGCCGTCCGCCACCGCACCCACCGCACGCGCGGTCGCGGCGTCGCGGATGCCGAACCCGACCGCCAGCGGCAGCGACGTATGGCGGCGGATATCCGCCAGCTTGGCGCTGACGCTCGCCATGTCCATGCTCGCAGCGCCGGTCACACCCTTGAGCGAGACGTAGTACAGATACCCGCTGCCCGCCTCGGCAATCGCCTTGATGCGCGCATCCGGGCTGGTCGGCGCCAGCAGGAAGATGCAATCGAGGCCCGCGGCCTTCAGCGGCGGCAGGTAGTCGGCCGATTCCTCGACCGCGAGATCGACGATCAACACGCCATCGACGCCGGCCGCCTGTGCCGCCTTCGCAAACACGTCGACACCGCGCATCTCGATCGGATTCAGGTAGCCCATCAGCACCACCGGCGTCTTCGCGTCGGTCTTGCGGAAGCTCGCGACCATGTCGAGGATGTCCATCAGGCCGGTGCCGTGCTTGAGGGCACGTTCGCAGGCGAGCTGGATCGTCGGGCCGTCGGCCATCGGATCGGAGAACGGCACACCGAGCTCGATGACATCGGCGCCGCCGCGCACCAGCGCGTGCATGAAGTCGACGGTGACGCCCGGCTGCGGATCGCCGGCGGTGATGAACGGGATCAGCGCCTTGCGGCCGCTGGTCTTGAGTGCTGCAAAGGTGGTCTGGAGGCGTGACATGTTCAAGTCAGGTTGATGCCTTCGAGCTTGGCGATCGTGAAGATGTCCTTGTCGCCGCGGCCGGACAGGTTGACGACGATGTGCTGGTCCTTGCCGAGCGTCGCGGCGAGCTTCTTGGCGTAGGCAAAGGCATGCGCCGATTCGAGCGCCGGGATGATGCCCTCGATGCGCGTCAGTTCGTGGAACGCGGCCAGGGCCTCGTCGTCGGTCGCCGACACGTAGCTCACGCGGCCGCTGTCCTTGAGCCAGGAATGCTCGGGACCGACGCCCGGGTAATCGAGACCCGCCGAGATCGAATGCGTGGGCTGAATCTGGCCGTTGGCGTCGGCCATGATGTAGGTGCGGTTGCCGTGCAGCACACCCGGCTGGCCGGCCGACAGCGGCGCGGCATGATCCGGCGTGTCGATGCCGCGACCGCCGGCCTCGACGCCGTACATCGCGACGCTCTTGTGCTCGATGAACGGATGGAACAGGCCGATCGCGTTCGAGCCGCCGCCGACGCAGGCGACCAGCGCATCCGGATAGCGGCCGAACTGCTCGGTGCTCTGCGCCATGACCTCACGGCCGATGATGGCCTGGAAGTCGCGCACCAGCGTCGGATACGGATGCGGACCGGCGACGGTGCCGATCACGTAGAAGGTGTCGTCGACATTGGTCACCCAGTCGCGCAACGCCTCGTTCATCGCGTCCTTCAGCGTGCGCGTGCCGCTCTTGACCGGAACCACTTCGGCGCCGAGCAGCTTCATGCGGAACACGTTCGGCGACTGGCGCTCGACGTCGTCGATGCCCATGTAGACGACGCATTTGAGCCCCAGGCGTGCGGCGATCGTGGCCGACGCCACGCCGTGCTGGCCGGCGCCGGTCTCGGCGATGATGCGGGTCTTGCCCAGGTGCTTGGCCAGCAGCGCCTGACCGATCGTGTTGTTGACCTTGTGCGAACCGGTGTGATTGAGGTCTTCGCGCTTGAGCCAGACCTGCGCCCCGCCCCACAGCTTGCTCAGGCGCTGCGCGTGATACAGCGGCGACGGCCGGCCGACGTAGTGCTTCAGGTCGTGATCGAGTTCCTGCTGGAACGCCGGATCCTTGCGGCGGCTCTCGTAGGCCGCCTCAAGCTGGCGCAGCGGCTCCATCAGCGTTTCGGCGACGAACTGTCCGCCATAGGGGCCGAAGTGGCCGCGGGCCTTGGTGGGGCTGTCATTCATGGAAAACTTTCATCCTGGATATGCGACGCGCTGCCGCGTCGTTCAAACGTCATGTGGCGCGCCCGTCGGCACGGCGTACCGCCTCGACGAAGGTGCGCATTTTCGCAGCATCCTTGATCCCTGGTCCGCTCTCGATGCCGCTGGAGACATCGACCGCGTACGGCCGCACCAGCCGAACCGCGCGGCCGACATTGGCCGGCGTCAATCCACCCGCCAGAATCAGCGGCAGCTTGACGCCTTGCGCCTGCGACCAGTCGAAGGTCTCGCCCTGTCCGCCCATCGCGCCGGGTGCGTTGCCGTCCAGCAGCAGGCCCAACGCCTGCTTGTAGCGGCGCGCCTCCTTCGGCAGGTTCACCGGTCCTTTCATGGCGATGGCCTTCAGGTACGGCAAGCCGAAGCTGGCGCAGAACTTGGGGGTTTCCGCGCCGTGAAACTGCAACAGATCGGGCTTGATGGTCTTGATCGCCGCGCGAACCTCGGCGGCGGATGCGTTCATGAAGAGCGCAACGGCATCAACGAACGGCGGCAGCTTGGCGCGGATCGTGGCCGCTCTTGCTGGAGCGACAAACCGCCTACTCTGCGATACCAGCACAAAACCCACCGCATCCACGCCCAGTGCCACGGCGGCTTGCGCGTCCGCCGGGCGGCGGATTCCGCAGAACTTGATTCGGGTACGTGACACTGCTTTTTTGAGCCTAAACGGGCGGAAAAACCAGCGGGGGTGGCGCCGGGAGGGCGAATTCTGCCGGATATTCGGGTCCCACGAAATACAGACCCTCCGCCGGAGCCGTCATTCCGGCCCGGGTACGGTCGAGACTGGCGAGCACGTCGGCCACCCATTCGACCTTTTCCTTGCCCAGCCCCACCAGCAGCAGCGTGCCGACGATGTTGCGCACCATATGGTGGAGAAACGCATTGCCGCAGACGTCGAAACTGATCATGTCGCCGCTGCGGCGGACACTGATCGCCTCGATCGTGCGCACCGGAGACGGCGCCTGGCATTGCGAGCCGCGCAGCGCCGAGAAATCGTGCGTGCCGACCAGCGCCTGCGCGGCGCGGTGCATCGCATCGGCATCCAGCGTCTGCGGCCACCAGCCGGTCCGGTAGCGCAGCAGCGCACTGCGCACGCGGTGGTTATGCAGCACGTAACGATAGCGCCGCCGCAGCGCACCGTAGCGCGCGTGAAAGCGCTCCGAGACCGGCATGATCCAGTGCATCGCCACGTCGTCCGGCAGCATGCTGTTGGTGCCGAGCAGCCAGGCGTGCTCGCTGCGCTGCGCATCGGTCTCGAAATGCACGACCTGCTGTACCGCATGCACGCCGGTGTCGGTGCGCCCCGCGGTGATGACCTTCACCGGCTGCGCGGAGATGCGGCTCAGCGCCTGCTCCAGCACTTCCTGCACGGTGCGCCGGCCCTCCAGGGCCTGCCAGCCGGAGAATGCGGTGCCGGCGTATTCGATGCCCGCAGCGTAACGGCTCATGGCGTCCAGCCGTGCAGCACGACCAGCACCGCCAGCGGCAGCAGCCACTGCCACCAGCGCGGCGGCGGCGCCTCGGCAAGCTCGAGTGCGGCGGCGGGCTCCGCGGCAGTGGTTTCGATGCCGACGATCACCGCCGCGGCGCGATCCAGCAGGTTCGCGTCCGGGGCGTTCGCAGCGATCTGCATGCGCAGCTTCTGGACGCTGTCCAGCGCCAGCGCCAGACGCAGGCCGATGCGCTGCGCATCGACGCCCAGCGGACGCAGCGGACTGAGCAGCATGCGGATGGCCAGCACGAGTTCGGCGATGGGGGTCACGGCGAGCAGCAGATAGACCAGGATCAGCAGGTTGACGATGACCAGCGCACGCCGCGCGCCTTCGCTGAGGCCTTCGCTGCTCAGCCCAGGCAAGGCCGCCAGCAGCGGCGTACCCGGCGTGAAGGCCCCGTAGAGCACGAAGATCGCCAGCAACAGCCAGCGCAGACGCTGCAGGCCTTGCCACAGCCGCGGCACCGCGTCGGCCGCATGCCAGCGATAGAGCCCCAGAAACAGCACTGCCTGCACGGTCAGTGCAGGCAGGCTCATCATCGGCAGCGCGGTGGCTATCGCCAGCAGCAGCAGCAGGCGAATCGCCGGGTGCAGCTCCACGTCGGTTCTATCCAAGCATCTTCAGCAGCGTCGAGGCGTCCTGCTTCTGCGCGTCGGTACCTTGCTGCAGCACTTCGCCGAGCAGCGAACGCGCCATCTCGTTGTCGCCCATGTCGACATACGCGCGCGCCAGATCGAGCTTGGTCGCTGCATCGTCGGAGCCGCTGACGGCGAAACCGCCGTCCAGATCGCCGAGATCGACATTGTCGAGTCCGACATCGTCGGCGTTGAAAGCATTGACGCTCTGCGTCGGCAGGCTGGCCGTATCCGCACTGACCTTGCCGGTCAGCACCGGAACTTCCGAGGTGCCGAGATCGAAGGCGATGCCGGCATCGACATTGCCCTTGGTATCTTCAAAATCGAGCGCGTCGATCGCCGCCTTGGCCGGCTCGCCGATCTCCAGATCGAAGTCGAGCAGGTTGTCGTCGGTTGCCGGCTTTGCCGAGGCCGGTGCGGCCGACGGCGCCGGCGCAGCCAGATCGAACTCACCGAGATCGAATTCGATCGACTCGGAGATATCCGGCGCAACCACTTCAGGTACCGATGCGGCGGCGGCCGGTTTCTTCGGTGCCTGGGCGCCGGGCTCGTCGAAGCTGTCGAGCGAGAAATCCATGCTGCCGGTATCCCGGAAGCCGAGACTGCCGGTGTCGCCGGATTTCGCCTCGACTTCCGCCGTCGAGCCAAGATCCAGGTCGACCGCACCGCTCTGCGCCGACGTATTCGCATCGTCGGTGGCGTAGAGGCTCGATCCCGGCGCCAGCTGCTGGCCCATGATCGCGACCTTCTGCCAGTCGCTGGCATTGACCAGCGGTCGCAGTGCCGTCGCAGCAGCCTCGAACTCGGCTGCCTTGCCCGCGGCAAAATAGGTTTCGGCCAGCTTGATCTGCAGATCGGCGCGGCTCGGTTCCTTCGCGATGGCCTGCTTGAGCAGCAGCGCGGCTTCATCGAACAGGCCGTAGGCCAGATGGAAATCCGCTTCCGACAGCGGATCGTTGGTATCGAGGTTGATCTGCATCGTCTGGGACTCAAACTGTCCCGTCAGATCGAAATCGAGATCGGCACCTTTGGTATCCGACAGCGTGATGTCGTTCGGCTTGGCCGTGCGTTCCAGCGGCAGGTTCGACAGCTGGATTTCCGGCGACCGCTGCGGCTGGATCTGCTGCGTCTCGGTGTGCATCGCCGGAATCCGCTGGGTCGCCAGCGCGATCTCCGCGGCCGGTGACGCAAACGCTTCGGCCTTCGGCGCGGTCGCGGGGCGCGGCGGCTCACGATCCAGATCGCGGTCGAGATCTTCGAGCTTTTGACGCGAATTGCTCGGCTTGAGGACCGGTTCAGCCGGCTTCGCGGGTGCCGCCGGGCGCGCAATGGCGCCGCTGCCAAGCTCGGAGAAACCGCCATCCGCCTTGCGCTTGGCGATCGCGCGGTACAGCAAATACAGGCCCCCTAAAACGGCCAAACCCGCTATCAAAGGTAGCAGGAGGGATTCAAGCAGGCTGGGTTCCTTCTTTCGCCGTGGCTTTGCCGTCTGGACGACGATGTCCTCGGTCGTTGGTGTCGCGTCAGGTGTGGGCGCCGCGTCGCTGGTTGCCAGTGCCGGGTCGGTCGTTGCCAGCGCCTGGGTGATCTCGGCGGAAGAAGGGTCGATGGTTGCGCTGGGGTCGGCGGATGCAATCGCCGGGGACTCCAGCGCCGCATCCGGACTGGCCTCCGCGGTGGCTTCTGCGGTCGGAATCGCGGTCAGCTCGATCGTCGGTTCGGCGGTCGGCTCAAGCGTCGGAATAGCCGTCGGGACTGCGGTCGGTTTGATCGTCGGCTTGGCGGTTGCCTTGGCCGTCGGTGCCGGGGTCGGCGTGATCTCGGCCACCGCAACTTCAGTCGATGCTGCCGGGGCAACCGGGGTCACCGGCGCACGCGCGGTCGGCAGGCCGCGCAGGCGACGGACCTCGTCCTTCGCAGCGGCCGCCGGGACCGCCATCACTGCGGCGCTGTCCGGCAGCTGCAGCACAGCCCCCTTGCGCAGACCGTTGATGCCGCCATCGAAGGCGCCCGGATTGCCGGTGTAGATCGCCAGCAGCACCTGATCCATGCTCGCGCCCTGCGGGCGGGCACGGGTCGCGATGCTCCACAGCGTCTCGCCGGCGCTGATCGGGCCATAGCTGCCTTCAGCCGGAATCGGCGCAGCGGCAGATGCCGGTGCCGCAGCTGGCGTCGCACGCGGCGCACTCGCCGCCGACTCGGTGGCTTCGCTTTCCTGGGCCGACGGTGCGTAGTAAGCCGGTTCTTCCACCGCAGCAGCCGTCGGCGTCGGGGCCGGACGCGAGGCTTCGGTGTCCATGCGGCTGACTTCGCGACTCGGCGGCGGCACCGGCGCCGGCGCTTCAACGGCGCTGGGGGCGGTTTCGCTGACGGTCTCGTAGAACGAGGAGTCGGTCGATTCAGGCGGCACGTACTCCGCCGGATCGAGGAACAGCGAATATTCGCGAATGATCTTGTTGCCGCCGTCGCGCACGTCGAGCAGCAGCATGACGAACGGCTCGCGGGCCGGTTGGTCGCTGCTGACGTCGATATACGGCACGCCGTCGTTCTTGACCTGGAACTTCAGCGACGACAGAAACGGAATCTGTTCGACGCCCGCGCGCTTGAACTCAGCGTTGCTGGCGAGCGCGACCTTGAGATCGCTGACGTTGTCGTCCGCAGCCGCGGTGATCGCGATGCGCGCCGACAGCGGCTGATTGAGCCGTGAACGAACGTCGATATCGCCGAGGCCAAGCGCAACCGCCGCCGAGGCCCACGCGATGATCGACACTATGGCCAGTCCCTGGACCGTACGACTCATCTTCTCTCCGGCATCCAACCTGCACCCCCATGTTGATACGGCAGGTTAATTAACGCGTATAACCCCTTTTATACCCTAAGAATTATTGTAGCGGCAACTTTATTTCTACTTGCCCTCTCCGACGCCCTGCCGAGTTTGGCCGTTTAAGGGCATGGAAGGCCGCCACAACAATCAGGAGACATCGGTCTCAAAGGAAGTCGCGGGCCAGTATTTCCGCGCTGACGACCGCGTTGAAGGCGGCGGCCCGGCGAATATTGTCGGTGGTCAGCCACAGCGCCAGGCTGTCCGGACCGGCACCCGGCCGCAGGCGTGCAACGCGCACGGCCGGCTCCGCCGCGGCATCGACGACCGGCGACGGAATTTCCGCCGGATCGAGGCTGTCGACCAGCACGACGCTGGGCGCACCGCGCAACGCGGTCTGCGCCGCCAGCAGATCGACCGGGCCATCGAACTGCAGTTCGGCCGTGATGCCGTAGCCGTAGAAGCTCGCCGCCTGAACCAGATGAATCCCGACGGCCAGTTCCGGCAACTGCAGCAGTTCGCGCAGATCGCTGACGATGATCGCCTCGCGCTCGGTGCGGCCTTCCGCGCCAGCCAGACCGATCTGGCCCATCACGTTGAAGGCGATCTGCTGGGGAAAATGCGTGCGCTGGTAGTGCCGGGCATTCAGCAATGCCGTGGTTTCGCGCGCCAGATCTTCCAGCGCGGCACGGCCGCCGTCCGAAGCCGGCACGAGCGCGGTCGCGGTGATCCGCCGCAGGCTGCCTAGCCCCAGCAGCGGCTGGATGGCGAGCAACAGCGGCACCAGCAGGCGATCCGGGGCCGCAACAATGCCGCGGTCGTTGAACCGGCCCAGATCGCGGGGATTGATCTCGGCGATGACCCGCGGAATCTGCGAGTCCTGCCAGTCCATGCCGCTGGCGTCGACAATGACGCAGCCGGCGTCGGCGGCGCGCTCTGCAATCGCCATCAGCCGCGGATCTTCTCCGCACAGAAAAGCCAGCTGGACCTGGTTGAACTCGAAACTCGCCGCGTCCTCGACCAGCAGGCTGCGCCCGGCAAAGTCCGCCGTCGCGTCCTCGTCCGGATCCAGTGCCAACACGCTGACCTCGTTGGCCGGAAAGCGGCGTTCCGCGAGGATTTCCATGATCGCGGAACCCACCGGGCCATCTGCACCAATCACCGCTACATCCAGACGATTCGACACTGAGCGCAGGACCCGCAAGAACTAGAGGACGCGGAGTTTAACGCCCTCAGCTCTTGCCCAGCACGATTCGCAGCATGCGACGCAACGGTTCCGCCGCGCCCCACAGCAACTGATCGCCGATCACGAAGGCCGAAACGTACTGCGGCCCGAGGTTCAGCTTGCGCACGCGGCCGACGCCGACCTGCAGCTGGCCGGTGATCGAAGCCGGGGTCAGTTCCTTGACCGTCACCGGCTTGTCGTTGGGCACCCACTTCACCCAGTCGTTGCCGCTCTTGATGATCTTCTCGATCTCGGCGAGCGGCAGGTCCTTCTTCAGCTTGATCGTCAGCGCGAGGCTGTGGCAGCGCATCGCACCGATGCGCACGCACAGGCCATCGACCGGGATAACCTGGTCGCCCGCGTTGCCGAGGATCTTGTTGACCTCGGCCTGGCCCTTCCACTCTTCCTTGGACTGGCCGTTGTCGAGTTGCGAGTCAATCCAGGGGATCAGGCCGCCGGCCAGCGGCGCGCCGAAGAACTCGGTCGGCACGTCCTTGCGAATGCCCTCGGCGACCTTGCGGTCGATCTCGAGGATCGCCGACGCGGGATCGGCGAGTTCATTGGCAACGGCGCCATGCAGCACGCCCATGCCCTTGATCAACTCGCGCATGTGGTTCGCGCCGCCACCGGACGCCGCCTGGTAGGTCATCGAGCTGACCCACTCGACGAGGTGCTCGCGGAACAGCGCGCCGACGCCCATCAGCAGGATCGAGTTCGTGCAGTTGCCGCCGATGTAGTTCTTGACGCCCTTCGCAAGCGCCGCGTCGATGACGTTGCGATTGACCGGGTCGAGGATGATGACCGCGTCGTCCTTCATGCGCAGCGCGCTGGCGGCATCGATCCAGTAGCCGTCCCAGCCGCTCGCGCGCAGCTTCGGGAAGATCTCGTTCGTGTAGTCGCCACCCTGGCAGGTGATGATGATGTCCATCGCCTTCAGCGCATCGATGCTGTTCGCATCCTTCAGCGGCGGCGTGTCCTTGCCGCCGACCTTCGGCCCCGGTCCGCCGACAGCGGAGGTGCTGAAAAAATGCGACTCAACGAGCGCAAAGTCATTCTCGTCGTTCATGCGCTGCATCAGCACCGAACCGACCATGCCGCGCCAACCCACCATACCCAGCTTCTTCATCATCTCTCTTCTTTCACTCACTGATGCCGGCACGCCAATGCGTGCCGGAAATTATGTATAGACGACGGTCGCCGCCATGAATGCGATCCACGCGACGAATGCCGCGACCGTGCACTGGATGCCAAGCCGCACGCGCGCGAACTTCACCTGCAGGATGTTCGCCTTGGCATGGATGCCGCGCAGCACCTCGCGCTTGATATCGTTGAGCTCGGCCGACAGCACGCTGCGTTCGTAGTCGCCGAACGCCATCTCGGCGACCGCCGTCGATTCGAACATCCCCTTGGCATTCTCGCTGCCACCCTGGCGCGGATAGGCCACCGACAGCGCGTAGTGCGTCGCCAGCACCGACAGCAGCGCCGCAGGCAACAGCGGCGCCAGCAGCCAGATGATGTCGATGGTGTCGGGCATCGCCCGCATGCGGGACACAACCATGTTCACCGCGACGACCAGCAGGATCGAGTTCGCCGTCAGGATCAGGTTGGCCTTGGCGTCCGCGCGCGCCAGCTGCTGCTCCTGATCCATGTAGAACATGTACAGCAACCGGGTCAGGTCGATCCGGTAGTCCGCTACACGATCCGTCGTCGGCTCGCTCATTTTTGATTACCTGCGTAGCGCTGCAACCAGCGCATCACCCATTTCGCGCGTACCGATGACCTTCTCGCCCGGCTGCGCGATATCGCCGGTCCGATGACCCTGCTGCAGCACCTTCTGCACGGCCGCGTCGATGCGGTCCGCCAGGTCGGTGCGGTTGAAGGTATAGCGGAACATCATGCCAACCGACAGGATCGTCGCCAACGGATTCGCCTTGTTCTGCCCGGCGATGTCCGGCGCGCTGCCGTGGCTGGGTTCGTACAGGCCCTTGTTGTTCACGTCGAGCGAGGCCGACGGCAGCATGCCGATCGAACCGGCGAGCATCGACGCTTCATCGGACAAGATGTCGCCGAAGATGTTGCCGGTGACCATCACGTCGAACTGCTTCGGCCACTTCACCAGCTGCATCGCCGCGTTGTCGACGTACATGTGGGTCAGCTCGACGTCCGGATACTGCTTGCCGACCTCGATCATCACCTCGCGCCACAGGCGCGACGTCTCCAGCACGTTCTCCTTGTCGACCGAGCACAGACGCTTGTTGCGCTTGCGCGCGGCCTGGAAGCCGACATGCGCGATGCGCTCGATCTCCGGCGCGCTGTAATGCATCGTGTCGTAGCCCTCGCGATGGCCGTCCGCCGTCGTGCGACGGCCGCGCGGCTGGCCGAAGTAGATGTCGCCGGTCAGCTCGCGCAGGATCAGGATGTCGAGACCCTCGATGATCTCCGGCTTGAATGACGAAGCCGCGGCGAGTTCCTTGTACGCCAGCGCCGGGCGCAGGTTCGCGAACAGGCCCAGATCCTTGCGGATGCCGAGGATGCCGCGCTCCGGGCGCAGCTCGCGCGGCAGCGCGTCGTACTTCGGGCCGCCGACCGCGCCCATCAGGATCGCATCGGCCTCGCGCGCGGCCTTCTGCGTCGACGGCGGATACGGATGGCCCTCGGCGTCATACGCCGCACCGCCGAGATGGCCGAACGACCATTCGAGCTGTTCGCCCTCGGACTTGAACACCTCCAGCACCTTCACGGCCTCGGCCATGATCTCGGTGCCGATGTAGTCGCCGGGGAGGATCAGTATCTTCTTGTTGCTCATGTTTCAGTTCTTGTGGGCAATGAATCGGAGACGGACGTAATCGGCCGTCCAGGTACCGCTGGAATCCTGCAGCTGCGAGCGCAATCGCTCGCTGACTTCATTCAACATGGCATCGCGGGCCGCTTCCGGCACGTTGACGAGGAACGGCTGCGCAAACGTGTCGAGCCAGCCGCGCACATCGGTCGGCAGCGGCGTCGGTCGCGGATAGGTTTCGATCCGCACGACCGTGAAGCCAGCCTGACGCAGGCGCTCGCCGTAGGCTTCAACACTGGGGAAATACCAGGGATCGACAGCCTGTGCGCCGATGACCGCATGCAGCGCGGCACGAATCGACTCGACGTTGCCCTCGCCGCCCATCTCGGCGACGAAGCGACCGCCCGGCTTCAGCGCACGGAAGCCGCCGGCAATCACCGTGTCCGGATCGCGCTTCATCCAGTGCAGCGCGGCGTTCGAGAACAGCGCATCGAACTCGGCATCGAAACACAGCGCATGACCGTCAACGACGCGCGCGTCGATGCCGCGCTCACGCGCCGCAGCGATCAGCGCCGGACTCGCGTCGACGCCGACGACCTCGCAACCGGCATCAACCAGCTGCTTCGTCAGCACGCCATCGCCACAGCCCAGATCGAGGATGCGCTCGCCCGGCTGCGGCTGCAGCCATTCAAGCAGCGCCGCGCCGAGCGCCGGCACGAACCCGGCGTGCCGGCCGTAACGGTCGGCATGCCAGTGATCCGCAGGGTTCAATTGAACAGCCACGGCGCCTCGACGCGACGCTTGGCCTCGTAAGCCTTGATCGAATCGGCCTGCTGCAGGGTCAAGCCGATCTCGTCGAGACCATTGACCATGTTGTGCTTGTGGTGCGGATTGATCTGGAACTTGAAGACCTTGCCATCCGCCAGCCGCACTTCCTGCGCCGGCAAGTCAATCGTGATCTGCGCCTTGGCGTCCGCACTCACCCGCTCGAAGATCGCCTGCACTTCCTCGGGCTTCAGCACAACCGGCAGCACGCCGTTCTTGAAGCAATTGGAGAAGAAGATGTCGGCATAGCTCGGCGCGATGACGGCGCGGAAGCCGTAGTCGTCGAGCGCCCAAACGGCATGCTCGCGCGAAGAACCGCAGCCGAAGTTGTCGCGCGCAACAAGGATCTGCGCGCCCTTGTGCTTGGCGTCGTTGAGCACGAAGTCGTTGTTGATGCGGCGTGTCGCCGGATCGATATCGAGCGTGCCCGGATCGAGATAACGCCAGTCGTCGAACAGGAACGGGCCGAAGCCGGTGCGGCTGATCGACTTCAGGTATTGCTTGGGGATGATCGCGTCGGTGTCCACGTTCGGACGGTCCAACGGCATCGCATGGGAAGTGACCTGCGTAAATGCCTTCATGATGGTTCCTTTACAGCTGCATTTCCAGGCGCCGGCAATCCGGCACCGGAGCGCGTTGATAATCTCCGCGAAATCTCATTTCGCGAACGAACTTGAAACCGATTCCCTCGTACAACTTCTGCGCGCGCGGATTGGTCACCGCGACATCCAGCCCATAGCGCTTGAACCCGGCCTGTCGCGCACGCACCATCTGCTGGTTCAGCATGCGCGCGCCAACGCCCTGGCCGCGACACTCGGCAGCGACGCCGAAGTTGGCCACATACAGCATGTCGCGCGTCACCGGCTTCATCATCGCAGCGACCTGCAGCGCGCGGCGGATCACAGCAAGCGCAGTCAGCAGCGGATAGAACGCCAGGATCTGCGCAACGAAGCCCAGCGACAGACGCAGTTCATCCCGACCGCTGTAGAACGCGCCAGCGCCGACGACCTGCCCATCGCGCTCGGCCACCCAGTGATTGCGGTGGCCCTGGAATCCGCGCCCGTCGGCAAAGGCGTAGCGCAGGAAATCCAAGGCGGTCTTGCCGCCGTCGCGCAAGATGTAGTCGTAGGCTTCTGGGCCCGAGCTGTAGACCAGCGGCGCCGCGGCTGCGGCGTCGTCGGCCCTCGCAGGTCGGATGTCCAGGCTCATTGCCGAAGGCGGGCCGATTTCACGCCGACTACAGCGAACGCACGTCGACGAAGTGGCCGGCAATACCCGCCGCCGCCGCCATCGCCGGAGACACCAGGTGTGTACGACCACCGGCACCCTGGCGCCCTTCGAAGTTGCGGTTGCTGGTCGATGCGCAGCGTTCGCCCGGCTCCAGACGGTCGGCATTCATCGCCAGGCACATCGAACAACCCGGCTCGCGCCATTCGAAACCGGCATCGAGGAAAATCTTGTCCAGGCCTTCCAACTCGGCCTGTTCCTTCACGAGACCCGAACCCGGCACGACCATCGCCAGCTTGACGTTGGCGGCCTTCTTCCTGCCCTTGACGATGGCAGCGGCGGCGCGGATGTCCTCGATGCGCGAGTTCGTGCAGGAACCGATGAAGACCTTGTCGATCGTGATCTGCTCGATCGGCATGTTCGCGGTCAGGCCCATGTAGGCCAGCGCCTTTTCCATGCCGCTGCGCTTGACGACATCGCTCTCGCGCGCCGGATCCGGCACGCTCGCCGACACTGGCCCGACCATCTCCGGCGAAGTGCCCCAGGTGACCTGCGGCTCGATGTCGCGCGCGTCGATCTCGACGACGGCGTCGAACTTCGCACCGGGATCGCTCTTCAGCTGCTTCCAGTTCGCGACTGCGGCATCCCACTGCGCCGGCGTCGGCGAATACGGGCGGCCTTTCACGTAGGCAATCGTCTTGTCGTCCACCGCAACCAGACCGGCGCGTGCGCCGCCCTCGATCGCCATGTTGCACAAGGTCATGCGGCCTTCCATCGTCAGGTCTTCGATCGCCTCACCGGCGTATTCGATGACAAACCCCGTGCCGCCGGCAGTACCGATGCGGCCGATGATCGCCAGCGTGATGTCCTTGGCAGTGACGCCGGGGCCGACGTGGCCCTTGACGCGGATCAGCATCGCCTTGGACTTCTTCAGCACCAAGGTCTGCGTCGCCAGCGCGTGCTCGACTTCGGAGGTGCCGATGCCGAACGCCAGTGCGCCGAACGCGCCGTGCGTCGAAGTGTGCGAGTCGCCGCAGACCACGGTCATGCCCGGCAGGGTCGCGCCCTGCTCCGGGCCGATGACGTGGACGATGCCCTGCCGCACATCCATCAGGTCGAACTTGGTGATGCCGAACTCGGCGCAGTTGCTGTCCAGCGCGGCGAGCTGCGCGCGCGAGATCGGATCGGCAATGCCCAGGCGTCGGTCGACGGTCGGCACGTTGTGGTCCGGCACGGCCAGGTTGGCGGCCAGGCGCCAGGGCTTGCGGTCGTTGAGGCGCAGGCCGTCGAAGGCCTGCGGGCTGGTCACTTCATGGACCAGATGGCGGTCGATGTAGATCAGCGAAGCACCGTCGCCGGCGGGGCTGACGACGTGCGCGTCCCAGATCTTGTCGTAGAGGGTCTTGGCGTGGCTCATGGCTGGAACCCGGTGTTGGCAGTGGAAACGGGGCGCATCTTAGGTCCGGATGATCAATAACTCCAATGAATCGTTTTTATATACTTCATTCCTGTTTGGAATTTATGGATGCGCCATGGACACCCAGTTTCTGGCTGCTTTCGTCGAAGTCGCCGAAAGCGCCTCGTTCACCCAGGCCGGCGAGCGCCTGCACCTGTCGCAGCCGGCGATCAGCAAGCGCATCACGGCGCTGGAGCAGCAGATCGGCCAGTCGCTGTTCGACCGCGTCGGCCGCACCGTCAGCCTGACCGATGCCGGCCGCACCTTGCTGCCCTACGCACGCAAGACCCTGCAGGACATCGAAGACGCACGCCGTGCGCTGTCGCAGCTCGACGGCAGCGTCAGCGGCCGGCTGTCGATCGGCACCAGCCATCACATCGGCCTGCACCGCCTGCCGCCGGTGCTCGGCCAGTTCACCCGCGAATACCCGCAGGTCGACCTCGACATCCACTTCATGGATTCGGAAGTCGCTTGCCAGGCCGTGCTCGCCGGCAAGCTCGAACTCGGCATCGTCACCCTGCCGACGCAGCCGCTGCCGCAGCTGATGACACGCAAGGTCTGGCCGGACCCGCTGATTGTCGTCAGCGCACCGGACCACCCGCTGGCCGGCAAGCGTCAGGTTTCGCTGATCCAGCTCGCCGAACATCCGGCCGTCATGCCCGACGAGGCGACCTATACCCATCGCATCGTCACCGCGGCACTGGAGGCCGAGGGCGTCAAGCCGCATGTGCGCCTGGCGACGAATTATCTGGAGACGCTGAAGATGCTCGTCGTCATCGGCCTGGGCTGGAGCGTGCTGCCGGAATCGATGCTCGACGACAGCCTCGCCCGCCTCAACGTGCCGCGCCTGCGCCTGCGCCGCGAGCTGGGCATGGTCTGGCATCAGAAGCGCACGCTGTCCGGCGCCGCGCAGGCGCTGATGCGCCTGCTGCCGGCGACGCGATGAGCAGCTTCAACGCCGCGGCGATAGCCCGGCTATCCTAGTGCCCCCGAGTACAGCCGAACACAGAACATGCCTGTCATGAGCGACGAAAAAACCAGCCCCGCACCGAATTCCAACACCTCCCCGTTCACGCCGATCGACCAGCACCTGTTCGAATCGCGCACGGTCTTCGTCAGTGGCGAAGTCGACTCGGACCTGGCGCAGAAGGTCAATCGCCAGCTGATGGCGATGGAACGCGCCAATCCGACGGCGCCGATCGTGCTGTGGATCGACTGCCCGGGTGGCGAGGTTTATTCCGGCTTCTCGATCTACGACACGATTCGCTTCATCCAGCCGCGGGTCATCACGGTCGCTTCGGGCATCGTCGCGTCGATGGGTTCGGTGATCGCGCTCGCGGCCGAGAAGGAAAACCGCCTGAGTCTGCCGAACGCCAAGTTCCTGATTCACCAGCCGCTGATCGGCGGCGTGCTGCGCGGCCAGGCGTCGGATATCGACATCCACGCCAAGGACATCATCGCGCTCAAGAAGAAGATGCATCAGCTGTACGCCGAACGCACCGGCGGCAGCGTCGAGAAGTTCGTCGAGCTGATGGAGCGCGACCGCTGGGTCGAGCCGATCGAGGCGATCGAGCTGGGACTCATCTCGAAGATCATCGACCAGCGCAAGGCGCTGGACGCGATCGTCAAGGGCTAAAGACTCTCCGCAGAACGAAACAGCCCGGGAACCCCGCAAGGGATTCCCGGGCTGGCGTTGTAGCCGCGTCCAATCAGAACTTGGCGCGGATTCCCGCCGTGAGCTGCTGCGGCAGACCCGGACGCGCACCCGCCGGGCGACGTGACGCGATCCACTCCTCGTCGGTCAGGTTATCGACCCGGGTGTAGAGCTCGACCAGCCGGCTCAGCTGATACCCGGCCATCAGATCCACGATAAACGCCGACTCGGTGCGCCGCGAGGTGTTCGCCGCGTTCGTGCTCATGTCATCGAGATAATTGCCGGCCAGGTTCAGGCGCCACTTCGCGTGTTCCACGCCGAGTTGGACGTTGACGACCTGCTCGGGCAGGTACGGCAGTTTGTCGCCGCGCTGCACATTGCCCCACTCGTCGAAGTCGCTTTCGAAGCTGGTCGAGAACTCGGCGTTGGTCCAGGTGTAGCCGACGCGCGCCGGCACCCGAACCGCCCAGCCGTTGGCCTGACCGATGTCGTACGCCAGGCTGGCCTCGACACCGCGCACCTGCGCTTCGCCGCCGTCGTACTGGTCGCCGATCGTGCAGCCACCGCCGGACGAGGCCGTGCAGGTACCGACCAGATTGCTGTAGTCGTTCCAGAAGCCGATCAGTTCGGACTGCAGCGCACCGTGCGACCAACGCGCGCCGGTCTCGATGTTGATGCTCTTTTCCGGATCCGTGTCGGAGCCCGGTCCGGGCGGATTGAAGCCGCTGTGCCCGCTGGCGAACAGCGTCAGCGCGTCGGTCGCCAGCCAGCTGACGCCCAGACCCGGCATCCAGGCCGACACCGATGACTTGCGTACACCGGTCGGCGGCTGGCTGCGCCCATCGGGCTGCTTGAGGTAATCGGTGCGGGTCAGGTCGATGTTCTCGTAACGCACGCCCGGCGTGATGATCCAGCGGCCGAGGCGCATCTCGTCCTGCAGATACACCGCGAGCGCCTCGGCCTCGCCGATCCGGTTGTCCTGCGAGCCGGCCGCGCCGGTGCTGGAAAGCACCATATCGCCGTTGACCATGCTGTAGCGGTCATCCGACTGGAAGCGATCCTCGTTGTCCTCGTGGTACCGCACGCCGAGCTCGAGGCCGTGCATCATGCCAGCGCTACCCAGATTCCAGCCCAACACGCTCTGCACGCCGCGCGAGTCGTAGCTGCGGTTGTTGTTGCGCAGACGCAGCGCGCCGTCCGGGCTGCTGGCGCCAGTCAGCCACTGGTACTGGTCGGCATTGGTCTCGGGGTCGACGACGATGTCGTCAATCGAAATCCAACCGCTGTCGTCGCTGCTGCGCACGTCGTTGAGCTTGTACCAGTTGCGCTTGAATTGATTGCGGTAGGCGACGGTCGTCACCTCGACCGCGTCGGAGAAGCGGACGTTGTGGCGCAGTTCGATCTGCTCGTTCTCGGCACGGATGTTGTCCTCCTGCGAGCCGGCGTAACGGCGATTCGACATGGCGGCGAAATCAGCATCGGTCAGACCCAGATAGGTTTCATTGCTGTCCTGCCGCAGCCTGCCCAGCTTGATCTCCAGCGACTGCGGCACGCTGGCGCCGGCCGCCGTGTTGACCCGGAACTTGCCCAGGTAATCTTCTAGCGTGTAGCCGGTGCCGCCGCCATTGTCGAGGCGCTTGAAGCCATCGCTGCTCTGCTGCGCGGTTTCGAACAGCCAGCCGTAGTGCTCGGCGCTGGAACCGGCCCATGCATGGGTCTTCAACGTTGTATCGCTGCCGAACGAGAAGTCGACCAAGCCCGCGGTACGATCAGGAATCGGAGTGGAGATCAGGTTGATAACACCGCCCGTCGTGCGCGGACCGCTGCGAATCGTCGAAGAACCCTTGAGCACCTCGACCGCACTGATGCGCGCCATCGTCGGAAAGAAGTACGCCGACGGTGCCGAATAGATCGCCGGTGCGGCCGGCACGCCGTCCTCCAGCACCGTGATGCGACCGTTGCGGTCGGTGCCAGAGCCGCGGATACCGATGTTCGGACGCAGGCCGTAGCCCTCTTCTTCGATCGCGTATACACCGTTGACCTGGCGCAGCACGCGCTGCACGTCGCTGTAACCCATCGTCTCGAGCGCTTCGGTGTTGAGGTACGTGGCGGAACCGGCTGTCTGCGCGGCGCGCTCCGGACTGCCGACCACGGTCAGCTGCTCGAGCACGACCGGCTCGTTCTTGGCCTTGTCCTTCGTGGCATCGGCTGCCTTCTGCGCGTTGGCCGGCGTGGCGATACAGAACAGCAGCGCAGCCATCGCTGGCACGCGCTTCAGCGTGAACACTTGCATGAGGTCCCTCCCTAAGGGATTGATTTTTTGATGTTTGCAGAAAGCAGCAGGCTCTAAGCCGGCCAAAGCTATATGAGACTTGTTCTTATCTGCAAGGGACTAAACAGTAACTTTTGCGGATGAGACAACGTCCACTGCACGTACACTGCGTACCCCTGAAACCACGCTCATTCCGCATGTCCTCCGCCGATCTGCTCCGCCGTTATTACGCCGCCTTCAATGCCCGCGACTGGGAGGGTTTCTTCGCCCTGCTGACCGACGACGTCGTCCACGACCTGAACCAGGGCGCACGCGAGCACGGCAAGGCCGCGTTCCGCACGTTCATCGACCGCATGAACGCGAGCTACAGCGAGCAGATCGTCGACATCGCGATCAGCGTCAGCGCCGACGGCCAGCGCGCGGCGGCCGAATACGTCGTGATCGGCACCTACCTGAAGACCGACGAGGGCCTGCCGCCGGCGACTGGCCAGACCTATCGCCTGCCCGGCGGCGCGTTCTTCGAGATTCGCGACGGCCTAGTCTCGCGCGTCACGAACTACTACAACCTGCAGGATTGGCTGCGTCAGGTCGGAGCCTGAGTTGGCAACGTTGCGCATCGAGTCGCTGTACGGCGCCGACATCGCGCGCGATCTCGATGCGCTCGCCGACATGCGCTGCGCCGTGTTCCGCGACTGGCCGTATCTGTACGAAGGCTCACGCGCCTACGAGGCGAAATACCTGCAGGTCTACATCGACTGCCCGCGTGCGCTGTGCGTGCTGGTCTGGGACGGCGAGCGCTGCGTCGGCGCGTCGACCGTGATCCCGCTCGCCGATGCGCCGCGCGACATGCAGCAGCCGTTCATCGACGCCGGCCTGGATCTGTCGCGCATCGACTACTTCGGCGAATCGGTGTTGCTGCGCGAGTATCGCGGCAGGGGCCTGGGCGTGAAGTTCTTCGAGTTGCGCGAGGCGCATGCGCGCGCATTGCAGCTGCCGGTCTGCGCGTTCTGCGCGGTGCAGCGGCCGGACGATCATCCGCTCAAGCCGGCGGACTACGTGCCGAACGACGCGTTCTGGCAGCGCCGTGGGTATCGCAAGGCGTCGGAGCTGCAGACCACACTGGACTGGCCGGATATCGGCGCAGCACAGTCGACACGCAAGCCGATGACGTTCTGGCTGCGCGAACTGGAATCCGCATGAGTGCCTTCAAGCTGGCGGCCGCGCAATTCCCGGTGTCGGAGCCCGCCGACTGGGCAACATTCGAACGGCAGATTGCGGACTGGGTCGCCGAAGCCGCCGAGGCCGGCGCACGGCTGCTCGTGTTTCCCGAATACGCAGCGATGAGTCTGCCTGCGCTGTTCGAGGCCGCGGTGCGCAACGATCTCGCCCGCCAAGTGCAGGCCGTGCAGGCGCTGCGCGAGCGCTACGTTGAACTGCATCGGCAGCTCGCGCAGACGCATCGCGTCTACCTGCTCGCCGGCAGTTTTCCGTGGACGCTGGCGGACGGCCGCAGCGTCAACCGCGCGTGGTTCTTCGCCGCCGACGGCAGCGCGGAGTTCCAGGACAAGCAGATCATGACCCGCTTCGAGCGCGAGAGCTGGAACATCGCGGGCGATGCGGCGCTGAAAGTCTTCGACACCGCACTCGGCCGCATCGCGGTCAACATCTGCTACGACAGCGAGTTCCCGCTGCTCGCGCGTGCGCAAGTCGAAGCCGGTGCCGAACTGATCCTGGTGCCGAGCTGCACCGACACCCTCGCCGGCTACCACCGCGTCCGCGTCGGTTGCCAGGCGCGCGCGCTGGAGAACCAGTGCATCGTCGTGCAGGCGCCGCTGGTCGGCGAAGCGCCGTGGTCGGCGGCCGTCGACGTCAACGTCGGCGCGGCTGGCGTGTTCGGTCCGCCCGATCGTGGCTTTCCGGACGACGGCGTGCTCGCCTTGGGAGAAATGAATCGGGCGCAGTGGCTATACGCCGATATCGATCTCGCCGCTGTCGCTGCGGTACGCCGCGACGGTCAGGTCTTCAACCATCGCCATTGGGCCGAGCAGTCGTCGGCACACGCCGCGCAGCGGGTCGCCCTAGGTAAATAACTTCGCCGCGTGCAGTCCGAGGCCACTGGCGACGCTGGAGAACTTGTCGCCGAGAACCACCTGACTGTCGGTGAAGGCAGCGGCGATGGTCTGCCGCAGGTGGCTCAACCCGGTTGAACCGCCCGTGAAGTACAGAGCGTCGATCTGCGCCGGCTTGATGCCGGCCGCACGGACGGTCTCGACGGCCGTATCGGCAACGCGCGACAAGGGCCGGTCCAATGCCCGCATGACCAGCGCTTCGCCGACTGCGGCGGTCAATCCACGCTCGATGAAATCGAGATTGATCTGCGCGGCGCCGCCCTCAGCCGTCGCGACCTTGGCCTCTTCGACCAGCCCGGCAATACGGTGCCCCTCGCGGTCACGCAATACCTGCATCAGACGCGCATGCAGCCGCGGCTCCGCGAAAAACGGCCGCAGCGTCTCCGCATCGGCCAGCGCGCGCGGCGAATACAGGAAATTGATGCGATGCCAGGTCGCCAGCTCGAAGTAGGTCTGGATCGGCACCGGCTTGCCGGTTTCGCCGAGCGAGCCCATGCCCAGATGCGGCATCACCGCCGCCAGGCTCAGCTGCTGGTCGAAGTCGGTCCCGGCGATGTGGATGCCGGCGTTGGCGAGCACGTCGGCGCTGCGATCGAGACGTTGCCGGCGCTGCGGGCCGAGGCGGATCAGCGAGAAGTCCGACGTACCGCCGCCGATGTCGACGACCAGCACCAGGGTTTCGCGCTGCAGGCGTGTTTCAAAATCGAGTGCCGCGGCAATCGGCTCGAACTGGAACTGCACGTCGCTGAAGCCGGCGTCTTTCGCGATCTGCTCCAGCGTGACCTGCGCCTGCCCGTCGCGCTCGTCGCTGTCGTCGACGAAATGCACGGGCCGGCCGAGCACGACGCGCTCGAGGCGCTGGCCGCTGTTGGCTTCCGCGACCGCCTTCAGGTGCTCGACGTAGTGACCGATGATGCTGCGATAGGCCAGCGACTTGCCGTTGATCAATGTCGTCTCATCGATCAGTTCGCTGCCGAGCAGGCTTTTCAGCGAGCGCATCAGGCGACCGCTGAAGCCGGTCTGGTATTCGGAAATCGCCTGGCGGCCGAAGACAATCGTCCGCTCGTCGGCATTGAAGAACACCGCAGTCGGCATCGTGTCGCGATCGCGCTCCAGCGGCGTCAGGCTGCCTTGCGCGCCGACGCCGACATATACGGCGGAATTCGAGGTTCCAAAATCGATGGCTGCGTAAGCGTTCATGGTTACAGCGCGGTTCCACGGGGGTTCGGCAGATAGCGCCAGGCGACCGCGGTGCCGATCGCCGCGACCAGACCGGCCGCATAGAACGCCGCTTCCGGCGCCACGCCCTGCCACAGATAACCGGCACCGATGCTGCCGATCGAACCGCCGATGCCGTAGGCAGCGGCGTTGTAGACCGCCTGGCCGCGCCCATGCAGCGCCGGCGGGAACAAGCGTGTGACGTAATGCATCGCGACCGAATGATAGACGCCGAAAGTGATCGCATGCGCCAGCTGCACGCAGATCAGCACCGGCAGGGAGTCGACCATGCTCGCGGTCAGCAGCCAGCGCAGCGTCGTCGCCACCAGGGCGATGAGCATCATGCGCCGCGCGCCCAGCTGCGCAATCCAGCGGCCGACGATCAGGAACACGCCGATCTCGGCGACGACGCCGATCGTCCACAGCACGCCGGCGAAACTGCGGCTGTAGCCATGGCGCTCGAGAAACAGCGTGAAGAAGTTGTAGTACGGCGAAAAGCTCAGCTGCGAGCACAGGCAGACGACGAGCAGGGCGATCACTTCCGGCCGTCGGAGCACGCTCCAGATGCTGCTGTGCGGCGCGTCCTTCGCGTGCAGCACCGGCGACTCCGGCACCAGCCAGGTCGAGGCCGCCATGCCAACCCAGAAGGCGCCGACCAGCCAGGGCAGCCAGATCACACCTGTCACATCAAGCGCGGCGCCGATGCCGAGCACGGTGGCGATGAAACCGACCGAACCCCACAGGCGCACGCGGCTGTAGTCGCCGCCGCTCTTGTACAGATGATTGATCGTGACGACTTCGAACTGCGGCAGCAGCGCGTGCCAGAACAGCGTGTAGGCCAGCATCAGCCCGCCGATCCACAGGATGTTGTCGACGAAGGGAATCGCCATGAACGTGATCAATGCGGCGATGCTCGCCCAGCGGATCAGCGCGACGCGCTTGCCGGTGTGGTCCGCGTACCAGCCCCACAGGATCGGCACGATCGAGCGCGTGACGCCCATCAACGCGAACGCAATGCCCATCTGCAGCGGCGTGAAGCCGCGCGCCTGCAGATACGGCGCCCAGTACGGCATGAACGCGCCGACGGTCGCGTAGTAGAAAAAGTAGAACGATGCCAAGCGCCAGTGCAGGCGCTCAACGCCTGCGGATGGCGCGAGCATGAGGCTTAGGATGCCTCGCCCGGAATGCGCGGCGTCGCCGGCTTGACGTCGGCGTTCTGTGCGCGTTGACGCAGATAATGATCCATCAGCACCAGCGCCATCATCGCCTCGCCGATCGGCGTCGCGCGCAGGCCGACGCAGGGATCGTGACGGCCAGTGGTGCGCATGTCGGTCGCCGCGCCGGTCTCGTCGATGCTCTTGCCCGGCGTCGTGATGCTCGACGTCGGCTTGATCGCGTAGCGTGCGTAGATCGTCTGCCCGGTCGAGATGCCACCGGCAATGCCGCCGGAGTGATTGCCGAGGAAACCTTCGGGCGACATCTCGTCGCGATGCTCGGTGCCGAGCATCGTCGCGACGCGCATGCCGTCGCCGATCTCGACGCCCTTGACCGCGTTGATCGACATCAGCGCATAGGCCAGTTCCGCATCGAGGCGATCGAAGACCGGCTCGCCGAGGCCCGGCGGCACGTTGCGCGCTTCGACATACAGCAGCGCACCGACCGAGTCGCCGTCGGAGCGCAGCGCGTCGATGCGCGCTTCGAGTTCGGGAACTCGCCCGGGGTCGGCGCAGAAGAAGGGATTGCCGTTGACCGCCGACCAGTCGTTGCGTGCGCAGACGATATTGCCCATCTGCTCCAGGCAACCGCGAATCTCGACGCCGAGACGCTCGCGCAGATACTTGCGCGCGATTGCACCGGCGGCGACGCGCACCGCCGTCTCGCGTGCGGACGAACGGCCGCCGCCGCGATGGTCGCGCACGCCGTACTTCTGCACATAGGCGTAATCGGCATGGTTCGGCCGGAACACCTGCTTGATCTTCTCGTAGTCGTAGCTGCGCTGGTCGGTGTTGCGGATCAGCAGCGCGATCGGCGTACCGGTGGTCTTGCCTTCGAAGACGCCGGACAGGATCTCGACCTGATCGGCTTCCTTGCGCTGCGTGACGTACTTCGACGTGCCCGGCTTGCGGCGGTCCAGATCGATCTGGATATCGGCCTCGGTCAGCGCCAGACCCGGCGGACAGCCGTCGACGACACAGCCGATCGCCGCGCCGTGACTTTCGCCAAAGCTGGTCACCGTGAACAGGGTGCCGAGGGTGTTGCCGGACATCGTCGTTAGGCTCCAGGCAGGGCTTCGCGGGCGATGACGAACACGCCATCGCCGCCATGCTCGAAATCGATCCAGGTCACCGGCAACCGCGGCCAGCGCGCTTCAAACTCGTCGACATAACCGCCGACTTCACAGATCAGCAGGCCGCCCGGATTGAGCCGCGCCGCGGCCTCGTCGAGGATGCGCGCGACGACATCCATGCCGTCGCCGCCCGCCTCAAGCGCCATTTTCGGCTCGTGCAGGTATTCGGGCTGCAGCCCCTTCCACTCCGCGGTCGGCACATAGGGCGGATTGGCGACGATCAGGTCGTAGCGCGCATCGCCGAGGCCGGAGAACACGTCGGACTTGCAGGCGCGGACCCGCTCGCCGACCGCATGCCGCTTGATGTTCCTGCGGCAGACCGCCAGCGCCCCGGCACTCAGCTCAGCGAGATCGACCTGTGCTTGCGGGAATGCCAGCGCGGTCGCGATGCCGATGCAACCGCTGCCGGCACACAGATCGAGGACGTGTTCCGGTGCCTGCTGCAGCCAAGGCTGGAATTCGCGGCCGATCAACTCGCCGATCGGCGAACGCGGCACCAGAACGCGCTCGTCGACCTCGAACGCCAATCCGGCAAATTGCGCGATGCCCAGCAGGTATGCGGCCGGCTTGCGTGTCGTCACGCGCGCCTTGAGCAGCTTGACAACCGCGGCACGCTCGGACGCGGTCACGTTCGCTTCGAGATACAAGGTCGGCAGATCGAACGGCAGATGCAAGGTCTGCAGCACGATGTAGTAGGCATCGTCGAGTGCGTTCTCGGTGCCGTGCCCGAAAGTCAGGCCTGCTTCACGAAAACGGCTCGCGCCCCAGCGCACGAGATCGCGCACCGTCGCCAGCGTTTGCGTGTCGTCGAGCCTGCTCATGCGGCGTCTGTCCGGTCAGCCTATGAAATAATGGGCGCGCATTATGCGGTGCGGCCGGTGGCCGCGCCAAACCCACAGGCCTCCGCCGAGGCTTTCCGAGACCTGAAAACCGTGGCGACGACAAATCCTGCGAACAAGTCCGCGCTGTTGGTGATCCTGGGCGCCCTGGCACTGATCGGCGGCGTGTTCGCCGCGATCTACCTGGGCCCCAGCGGCACGGCCGGCGGCAAGAGCATCAATTCCGGCACCCTGCTGCAGACGCCGCGCACGCTGCCGGAGTTCACCTTGACCGACGAGCTCGGCCAGCCGTTCGGCGTCGAGCAGCTGCGCGGCCGCTGGACGCTGCTGTTTCCCGGCTTCACCTATTGCCCCGATGTCTGCCCGACGACGCTGGCCCTGCTGAAAGTCGTACAGACGCAGCTCGGCGAGGCCGCCGCGGCACAGCTGCAGATCGCACTGTTCTCGATCGACCCCGAACGCGACACGCCGGAAACCCTCAAGCGCTACGTGCAGTTCTTCAGCCCGAGCTTCAAGGGCGTGACGACTGCCGAACCGGGCCTGCAGAAAGTCGCCGCCGCGCTGGGGGTTGCCTACATCAAGGTGCCCGGCGAAGGCGAAGGTCCGGAAGGAAAGAGCTACACGATGGACCACTCGGCGGCGTTGGTGCTGATTAATCCGCAGGGTCAGCTCGCTGGCTATTTCACGCCGCCGTTCCAGGTCGACGCGCTGGTCAAGGATCTGCAGACACTGCTCGTACCATGAAATCAATCGGATCGTTCACTGCCCTGCTCGCCCTGCTGCTGGCCGCCTGCAAGCCAGCCCCCGAGGGCCCCGCGCTGTCCGCCAGAGATGCCTGGGTCCGCGCCGCACCCCCTGGCGTCAGCGTGATGGCTGGCTACGCGACGCTGACCAATCGCGGCGATCAGCCGATCCACTGCGATGGCGTGTCCGGCAAGGATTTCGGCGCCGCCGAGATTCATCGCACCGTCATCGAGAATGGCGACTCGCGCATGCTGCGCGATCAGGTTCTCGAAGTGCCGCCCGGCAAGGAGGCGGCGTTCGCGCCGGGCAGCTTTCACCTCATGCTGTTTCGCCCCCAGCGTCTGTTCGCCGTCGGCGACACTACCCATCTGGTTCTCCGCTGCGGCGAGCAACAGCTCGGCGTCGACTTCCAGATCCGCAATCCCTCATAGAGATTCGTTCATGGCTCAGGAAATCACCGACGCCAGCACTTCGGACCGCTTGTTCGCCGGCCTGCAGCGCATCCTGCCGACGCGCTGGCTGTCGATGCAGGTCTATCGCATCACGCAGATCCGCCATGTCGGCTTCAAGAACGCGCTGATCAAGCTGTTCATGCGCGGATTCACGATCGATCTCAGCGAAGCCCAGTACAGCGCCCCGGAGTTCTACGACAGCTTCAATCACTTCTTCACGCGCGCGCTCAAGCCCGGCATGCGCCCCCTGCCCGCCGATCCGCATGCGCTGGCGAGCCCGGTCGACGGCACGATCAGCCAGTTCGGCGAAATCCGCGACGGCCAGATCTTCCAGGCCAAGGGGCATACGTATTCGGTCGTCGAACTGCTCGGCGGCGATGTCGAAGCCGCACAGGCGTTCGTGAACGGCCGCTTCTGCACCATCTACCTGGCGCCGTACAACTATCACCGTATCCACATGCCGCTGACCGGCAACCTGCGCGGCTGGTCGTATGTGCCCGGCCGCCTGTTCAGCGTCAATGCCGCCACGGCGCGCGCGATGCCGAACCTGTTTGCGCGCAACGAACGCGTCAACACCCTGTTCGACACCGAGGCCGGCATCTTCGGCCTGACCATGATCGGCGCGCTGTTCGTCGGCTCGATGGAAACCGTCTGGACCGGCCAGATCTCGCCGCCGCACGAGCGCGGCGAGCCCGGCTTCTACGCGCCGATGCAGCCGCGTCAGCTGGTCCGCGGCGAGGAAATGGGGCGCTTCAACATGGGTTCGACGGTCATCCTGCTGACGCAGCCCGGCGCTGTCGACTGGGATGCCGCCCTGCAGCCCGGCCAGGCAGTACGCATGGGCCAGTCGCTGGGCACCTGGCACCCGCAGGCGCGCTAGCGAACCTTTGGACAAAGCACTGCTCTAAGCTACAGCTGTTTTCCCTCGCACCATCAAACCGATCCATGTCCAGAATTGCCATCGCTGCCGCAGTTGCACTGAGTGTCATGGGCGCTGCGATGGCTTCGAATCCGAGCACGCTCGATCTGCCGCAGATCGGCGAGCCGGCCGACAACACGCTGTCGCCGATGCAGGAAAAGCAGCTCGGCCAGCGCGTCATGTCGCAGCTATACGGTGCCGGCTATCTGCTCGAGGATCCCGAGCTCACTGATTACATCTCGACGCTGGGCTGGCGTCTCGCCGCCAACAGCGCGACGCAGCCGCCGCAGCTGACCTTCTTCGTCGTCGGCGATCCGCGCATCAACGCCTTCGCGCTGCCTGGCGGTTATATCGGCTTCAACGCGGGTTTGCTGCTCGCTTCGGATAACGAGAGCGAAGTCGCCGGCGTCATGGGCCACGAACTTGCGCACGTCACCCAGCGCCACATCGCGCGCAGCGGCGAGGACTCGGAGATTGCCAATGTCGCGACCTGGCTGGCCGTGATCGCGGCGATCATCGCCGGCTCCGCGGATCCCGACGTCATCATGGGCGCCCTGTCGGTCGGCCAGGCGATGAGCTACCAGCGCCAGGTCAATTACACGCGTGCACACGAGCAGGAGGCCGACCGCATCGGCATCCAGACGATGGAGAAGGCCGGCTTCGATCCGAAGGCGATGGCGACCTTCTTCCAGAAGCTTGAACAGCAGTCGCGCCTCTACGGCAGCGGCCTGCCGGAAATCCTCCGCACCCATCCGCTGAGCACCAATCGTGTCGCCGAGGCTGCAGCCCGCGCTGCGGAAATGCCGCCGGTCGTCCACAAGGATCCGCCGGAATTCAACTTCATGCGCGCCCGCGCCCGCGTGCTGTCGGCCGAGCGGCCGAGCATGGCCGTCGAGCAATACACCGGCAACCTAAAAGCCGACCGCGATGTCGACGAGAGCCAGTACGGACTCGCATTCGCCCTGTATGAGCTCGGCCAGTATCCGCGTGCGATGGAAGCGCTCAAGCCGCTCAGCGAGCGCATGCCCAACCAGGTCAACGTCAATCTGCTGGCGGGCCGCCTGCAGATGCGTAACGGAGACGAGGATAAAGGTCTCGCCACCTTGCAGCAGATGCTTCGCCGCAACCCGCGCTATGCGCCGGCGATTCTGAGCTATGCCGAAGGCCTGATGATGGCCGGCAAACCCGACGAAGCGCGACAGATCCTGCTGACGCACGAGCAGACGCTTGGCACGCAGATCCAGACCTATAACCTGCTGGCTCAGGCCGCGCGCGAGAGCGGCAACCTGGTCGAGGCTTCGTATCAGATGGCGAGCTTCCTGTATCTGCGCGGCGATGCCGGCAATGCGCTCGCCCAGCTCGACGCGGGTCTGCGCCTGCCGAATCTCGACGACAAGCATCGCGCGCGTCTGCTCGCCAAGCGCAAGGAAGTGCGCGACAGCCTGCCCGACAACTGGCGACCGCGCGATGATCGCAATCGGGTCAGCGCGCTGCGCTGAGCGCGTTCAGAGTAGCCCCGCGCCACGCATCCAGGTCGCGCAGTCGCGCACCATTTCCTCAAGCGCGACCGGCTGATAACCCAGCTCCTGTTCGGCCTTGCGGCTGCTGCAGTAAAAACTCTTCGACAGCAGATCGACAGCCCCGCGGGTGACGTCCGGTTCACGACCGAACAGCGGCGCGATCCACTCCTCCAGGCCGGCATAGGCGGAAAGCATCGTCGGATTCACCGCCGAAAAGCGTCGCTTGAGGCCAAGTTCATTGGCGACGGCCTGCGCCAGACCGACATAGCTGGCCTGCGCCCCGCCGAGCAGATAGTTGTGCCCCAGCTGGCCGCGCTCCGCCGCTGCCACCATCGCCTGCGCCGCATTGCGCGCATGGCAGAAGCTGCCGCCGCCCGGCGGCAGCAGCGGCAGACGACCCTGCTTGATCAAACGGAAGAATCGCGCCCAGCTGTGCGTGTCGTAGCGCCCGATCAAGTTGGAAGGGTTGACGATGACGGCGGGCAAGCCGCTGCTCATCACCCGCCGCACTTCGCGCTCGGCCATCGCCTTGCTGCGGATGTGAGTGATCTCGACCGCGCTGCCGCGCGTCGGGGTTTCCTCGGTGATGACGCCGCTGTGAACGCCATAAGCGACGATGCTGGAGGTGTGCACCATGCGTCTGGCGCCATTGTCGAGCGCGGCGCGGGCGACATTACGGGTGCCACGCGCATTGACCTTGATCTGCTCGATCTGGTCGCGGATCCACAGGCTGGTATTGCCGGCCGTATGAAACACGCAATCGATATTGCGCGGCATCGCGTCCTTGATCGAACGCGCGTCGGTGATGTCGCCGATGACGGTCTTCACCTGACGGAAACGCTGCAAACCGCTGATGTCGGAGCTCGCGCGATGGAAGGCGATCACGTCCCAGCCATGCCCCAACAGGGCATCAACCAGATTGAGGCCGACGAAACCGGTCGCACCCGTGACGAACGCCGTCCTAGCCAAAGCTGCCTCCTGTGGTGATCCGCACTTTTTGCCGGATCGTTTTGGCCGAGTGTACCCAAAAGCCCCGGCGGCACTTCAAGGACTCAGGTGCGCATCAGGTCGTCAGCCGGCGCCGTCGTCCCCCAGTGCTTGCAACCCGGGCATTGCCAGAACAGCTGGCGCGGACTGAAGCCGCAGTTGCTGCATTGGTAGCGCGGCGTGGTTTCCATCAGTCGCAGCAGCGCCTTGCGCAGGCTCGCCGCCGGCTTGTCGAGACCGGCCGCAATGACTTCCGGCTGACGTTCAAGCACTTCGAGAAATTCGGCGAGCACGGATCGGCTGGGCCGTGCCTCAAGGCCCTGGGCCAGATGATCCATCGGATCCACGCCGCTCTCGGCCAGCAGGCGTGCTTCGGCCACATACGGCAGGCTGCTCGGCGAGATTTCCTTCGCATCCTTGAGGAACAGCAGGAAACCGTCGTGATCGCGCAGCGCCTCGAAGCAGCGGCGCAGCGGCTCGATGACATCGGCAAGAAAGCGCGGATCCTGTTCGAAGGCCTTCAGATAGGAGCGCGCGGCGTCGTTGAAATCGCCGCGCGTTTCGTAAAGGTCGCCGAGCATCAGATAGGCGCGCGTACAGGCCTTGTTCTCGGCCTGCGCCTGCTGCGCAAACCCCAGCGCGCCGTCGAAGTCTTTCGCGCGCCGCGCCTCGTCGGCAAGCTCGCAGAGATATTGGGCGATGGCTGTGCTCTGCGACTCGCCCTTTGCCGCCTGCAGCCGGCGCGCCGCATCGATGGCCGGTTGCCACTCGCGGCCCTGCTCGTGAATCGTGCGGATCGCCTCCAGCGATTCGATCGCATGAGCGCCCTGTTCGGCGAGCCCGGCGAACAGCGTCTCGGCGCGATCCATCACGCCGGCGGTCATGTAGTCGAGCGCTAGCTCGAAGCGCGCCTGCGACTGCAGCGCAGGCGTCAGTCCGGGCCGGGCGCTGAGCGCCTCATGGACGCGCAACGCGCGATCGACCTCGCCGCGCTTGCGGAACATGCGGCCGAGAGTCAGATGCAGCTCGACGGTCGACGGATCGAGTTCGGTGGCCGTCATCAGCGCGGCAATCGCGTGATCCGGATCGTCCGAAGCGAGTTGCGTCAGCAGGCTGCCGAGCTGTTCGCCGCTGAAGCTCTGCCCGCGCTGCTGAGGCTGTGCATCCGCTTGCGGGTTCTTGCGCGCCAGCGCCCAGCCCAGCACCACGCCCAGCGGCAGCAGCAGCCAGGTAAACAGCGGATCAAGCACCGGGGGTGAATCCGCTCGCCGTCACTGCAGGCAGCGTCGTGGGGGCCGGCTTTGCCGGCTCGGTGGATATCGACAGGTTACGCAGATTGCGCAGTTCGATCTCGTGATCGCGCACGCGGGCGCGCAGGCGCCCAAGCTCCATGCGCTGCGTCAGCAGGCGCGTACCGATCACCAGCAGGGTCAGCAGCACGCCAAGTGCAAATGCTCCGACCAGCAAACCGATCAGCGGAATTTCCCAGCTACCGAACAGATAGTCGAAAGTCACCATCTGCGCATTGAAGTAGCCGATCGAAGCGCCCATCACGAGCACTGCGACCAGCACCAACATCACAAAAATACGCCACATGGCGAGGTACTCGGATTACGGCGTGCCCTTCGCAGCCGCTGCGGCGGCTTCTTCTTCGGCTGCAAGGTTGACGCGCTCGCGCATCTCCTTGCCGGGTTTGAAATGAGGCACACGCTTGGGGGGGATGTGCACCGGCTCGCCCGTTTTCGGGTTACGGCCGACACGCGCCGGGCGGTGATGCAGCGCAAAGCTGCCAAAACCGCGGATTTCGACCCTGTCGTCGCGCGCCAATGCGTTACTGACCTGATCCAGCACGGATTTGACGGCGAGCTCGACGTCCTTGTGCATGAGATGGGTCTGCCGCGCGGAAAGGCGTTCGATCAGTTCTGATTTGGTCATAGTTACGCCACACAGGGCCACGAATGTTCTGTATCAGCTTGAACATTAAAGAAAAAAAAGGGGCCGCGCAAGCGCGGCCCCTTTTATGACATTACCGATCCGGCAAGCCGGATCGATACACGAGTGGATTACTCGTTGTTGTTGCCGCCCATCTGTTCCTTGAGCAGGTCGCCCAGACTGGTCTTGCCGGTCGTCGCGTTGCGGCTGTATTCCGCCACGACTTCCTGCTCTTCCTGGATTTCCTTCTCGCGGACCGACAGCTGGATCGTGCGGTTCTTGCGATCGACGCCGATGAAACGGGCTTCCAGCGTGCCGCCCACCGACAAGATCTTCGTGGCGTCTTCAACGCGCTCACGCGACAGGTCGTTGGCACGGATGTAGCCTTCGACGCCATTACCGAGGTCGATGATCGCGCCGCGGGCGTCGACTTCACGCACCGTACCGGAGACGATTTCGCCCTTGGTGTTCTTGGCGATGAACTCGGTCAGCGGATCGGAAGAGACCTGCTTGACGCCCAGCGAGATGCGCTCGCGCGCACCGTCGATGGCGAGCACGACGGCGTCGATTTCCTGGCCCTTCTGGTAACGGCGCACGGCGTTCTCGCCGGTTTCGTTCCAATCCAGATCGGACAGGTGAACCAGACCGTCGATGCCACCGTCGAGGCCGATGAAGATGCCGAAATCGGTGATCGACTTGATCGCACCGC
Organism: Fontimonas sp. FW305-C-3; assembly: GCF_058783185.1. NCBI lineage: Bacteria > Pseudomonadati > Pseudomonadota > Gammaproteobacteria > Nevskiales > Nevskiaceae > Fontimonas > Fontimonas sp. FW305-C-3. The sequence goes on from NZ_JBYSYK010000002.1 coordinate 268,041, forward strand.
GGACCTTGTCGCCCTTCTGGTGGTTCTGCGCGAACTCTTCCCAGGGGTTGGCCTTGCACTGCTTCATGCCCAGCGAGATACGGCGGCGCTCGCCGTCGATGTCGAGGATCATGACTTCGACTTCGTCGCCGACCTGGACAACCTTGCCCGGGTTGACGTTCTTGTTGGTCCAGTCCATTTCCGACACGTGGACCAGGCCTTCGACGCCCGGCTCGATTTCCACGAAGGAACCGTAGTCGGTGATGTTGGTGACCTTGCCGAACAGGCGGGTGCGATCCGGATAGCGACGCTCGATGTCGACCCAAGGATCGGCGCCGAGCTGCTTGAGGCCCAGCGACACGCGGCGACGCTCGCGATCGTACTTGAGGACCTTGACTTCGATTTCCTGGCCGACGGTGACGACTTCCGCCGGATCCTTGACGCGCTTCCAGGTCATGTCGGTGATGTGCAGCAGGCCGTCGATGCCGCCGAGGTCGACGAACGCGCCGTACTCGACCAGGTTCTTGACGACGCCGCGCAGGACCACGCCTTCCTGGAGGTTCGCGAGGAGGGTGTCGCGCTCGGCGCTGTACTCGGCTTCGAGCACTTCGCGACGCGAGACCACAACGTTGTTACGCAGCTTGTCGAGCTTGATGACCTTGAACTCGAGCGGCTTGCCTTCGAGGTACGAGGTATCGCGGACCGGACGGACGTCGACCAGCGAGCCCGGCAGGAACGCGCGGACCGAACCGATATCGACGGTGAAACCGCCCTTGACCTTGCCGGTGATCGTGCCGATGACCGTTTCCTTCTCCTCGAACGCCTTGGCGAGGCGGTCCCAGGTCTTGATGCGTTCGGCCTTCTCTTTCGAGAACTTGGTTTCGCCGAAGCCGTCTTCAACAGTTTCCAGTGCCACTTCAACGTCGTCGCCTACGGCAACGCGCAGCTCGCCGTCGACCATGAATTCCGCGACGGGGATGACACCCTCGGATTTCAGGCCCGCGTCTACGATGACAACGTCGGTTTTGATTTCCAGCACGCGTGCATTGACGATCGTGCCGGACTGCATGGACTGGCCACTCTTGAGGCTGGCCTCAAACAACTCTGCGAAAGTTTCGGTCATTAGTGATGTCTCGGAAAGATACTGGGTTAGTGGAACATCCCTTCGCGTAATCGCTCAGGGTCCGGTCAGGGAAATGGAAATCCGCCCGCTGACCGCACGGGTGGCTGGTTTTTTTGCGCTGGGATTCGCCTCGTTCGGGCGTCAGATCAGGCCGTGTCGCTGCAGCAGGGCTTCTACCTTGGAGAGAACTTCAGAAGGCAAAAGACCCGTTGTATCAACAACTTCCGCATCATCGGCCGGTCTTAGCGGCGCGATGCTGCGGTTTCGATCGCGCTCATCTCGGGCGCGAATCTCCTCGCAAAGGGGGCGGAGTTTAGCCGGTATTCCCTTTGCGCTCAACTGTTTGAGCCTGCGCTCCGCACGCTCCTCCGGGCTCGCGTCCATGAACAGCTTGAGCACCGCATCCGGGAACACGATCGTGCCCATGTCGCGGCCATCCCCAATCAGTCCCGGCGCCCGGCGAAAATCCTTCTGACGCTGGAGCAAAGCGGCGCGGACTTCGGGGATTACCGCGATCTTCGACGCCAGCGCGCCGGTCGATTCGCGGCGCACATCCTGGGTCCAGTCCGCACCGTCGACGAGGATGGCTTCGTCCTCCTCGGTCGTGCCGACGAAACGGATGTCGAGCCGCGGCGCCAAAGCGGCGACCGCAGCGGCATCGTCGAGGCTGGTCTGCCGGCGCTCGGCTGCCAGCGCCAGGATGCGATACAGCGCCCCGCTGTCGAGCCGGTGCCAGCCACGCATGCGCTCAGCCAGCCAGCGCGTGACGAGTCCCTTGCCGACGCCGCTGGGGCCGTCAACCGCAATCACCGGAATGGGGGACGAGGCCATGCTCAGACCAAAGTCAGTGCGGCAAGCTGCGTGAAATAGTCCGGGAAGGTCTTGGCGACGCAGCCCGGATCGTTGATGCGCACAGGCACGCCGCCGCAGGCGGCCAGCGAGAAACTCATCGCAATGCGGTGATCGTCATAGGTGTCGATGGTCGCCGCGCGCAGCGCCTTCGGCGGCGCGATGCGCAGAAAATCGGCACCGGCCTCGACCTCCGCGCCGAGCTTGACCAGCTCCGCGGCCATCGCCGCGATGCGGTCGGTTTCCTTGACGCGCCAGCTGCCGATATTGCGCAGCACGCTGGGGCCGTCGGCAAACAACGCAACGACCGCCACCGTCATCGCGGCATCCGGAATATGGTTGAAGTCGGCGTCGATCGCTTTCGGCCTGAAGCCCGCGGCCAGGCCCGGCGAGCGGACTTCAGTCCAGTCCTCGCCCTGCGTGACCTCGGCGCCCATCGCCGTCATGACTTCGGCAAAGCGCACATCGCCCTGCAGGCTGGCGCTGCCCATGCCCTGCACGCGCAGCGGCCCGCCAGCCAGCGCACCGAGTGCCAGAAAATAGGAGGCCGACGAAGCATCGCCCTCGACGGCAAACGTTCCGGGTGCCCGGTAACGCGCGCCCTTGGCAATCGTGAAGCGCGGCGTACCCGCTGTCGTGGCGCCACGCTCGACGTCAACACCAAAGCGCTTCATCAAGGCGATGCTCAGTTCGATGTAAGGCTTGGAAATCAGCTCGCCTTCGACTTCGACGACCAGGTCGCGCTCGCGCGCCAGCAACGGCGCGGACTGCAGGATGCCGGTCAGGAACTGGCTGGACGCATCGCCGCGCACGCGCACCGGCAAGTCCGCCCGCGCCTGCGCCGCTTCGATCAGCAGCGGCGGAAAGCCATGCTGTCGCTGATAGCCGATGCGCGCCCCGAGCGGCCGCAATGCATCGACCAGATCGCCGATCGGCCGCTCATGCATGCGCGGCACGCCGGACAGGCGATAGCGACCGTCCATGAAGGCCAGCACAGCGACGAGGGTACGGATCGACAGCCCGGAATTGCCGACGAAGATGTCCGCTTCACGTTGCGGGAATTGCGCCGCGCCCTGCACTTTCCAGCCCGCCGCAGCTTCGTCCTTGAGCGGCACCCCGCAGGACTTCAGGGCCTCGCGCATGACGCGGGTGTCGTCGGAATCGAGCAAGCCGGTCAGCCGGGTCTCGCCTTCCGCCAGTGCTGACAGCAACAGCGCACGGATCGAGACGCTCTTGGAGCCCGGCAGCTGCAGTTCACCGCGTGCCGCGCGGATCGGCGCCAGATCGAGGAAGGCCGACGTCATGCCTTATTCGATCTGTGCAAGGTAACGCTCGCGCGCCTGGCGCGAACGCTCGAACAGCTGCAGCAGCTCACTCCAGCGCTCGGCGCGGATCATGTCGCGAATCTGGCACAGCTCGTTGATCTGCTGATCGAGCAGGCCGGCGACTGACTCGGCGTTGGCGCGCACAATGTCGTGCCACATCTGCGGCGAGCTGGAGGCGATGCGCGTGAAGTCGCGAAAGCCGCCGCCGGCGTTGGAGAAAATCTGGTCCTTCTCATCCAGCCGCGCGAGCATGTCGACAAAGCTGTAAGCCAGGATGTGCGGCAGATGCGAGGTCGCGGCAAAGATCGCGTCGTGGCGTCGGGCATCCATTTCAACGACGCGCGCGCCGGCGGCCTGCCACAGCTTGGTCACCGTGGCGACCGCCGCGGGGTCTTGCCCCTCGTGCGGCGTGATGATGACGCGGTGCTTCTTGAACAGATCGATCACCGAGTTCGCGATGCCGCTCTTCTCGGTACCGGCAATCGGATGCGCGGCGACGAACCAGGCCGGCAGCCGGCCGCAGACGCGGTTGACGTCCGCCAGCACCGATTGCTTGGTGCTGCCGACATCGGTGACAACCGCCTGCCGCTTGAGCGCAGGCAGTACCTCGCGCAAAGCATCGGCGGTGTGCAGCACTGGCACTGCGAGCACCACCACGTCGGCTTCGCGCACGGCGGCAGCCGTGTTGTCTTCGACGCGGTCGATGATGGCGAGACGCGTGGCCGCCTCACGTTGCGCCGGGTCCGGATCGTAACCGCTGATCTGCGCCACCTCGCCGGCATTGCGCAGCGCGCGCGCCAGCGAGCCGCCGATCAGGCCCAGGCCGATGATCGCGAGACGCTGTGCGATCACGCCTTGACAGCCTCGTCCAGCGCGGCAAGGAAGCGATCGTTCTCGGACGCCGTGCCGACGGTGACTCGCAGGTAGGTTGGCATCTGATAGGAGCCCATCGGCCGCACGATGACGCCGCGTTCGAGCAAGCCCTGATGAATGGGCTTGGCATCGCGGCTGAAGTCGATCGTGATGAAGTTCGCCTGCGACGGCAGCACGGCCAGGCCGCGCTTCTTCATCGCCTCAACCAGGCGCGCGCGTTCGTGCGTATTGAGTTCGACAGACGCTTCGACGTGCGCCTGGTCGTCCAGCGCGACTTCGGCTGCGAGCAGCGCCAGGCTGTTGTTGTTGAACGGCTGACGCACGCGGTTAAGCAGATCGGCAACCGTCGGGTTCGACATCGCATAGCCGACACGCAGGCCGGCCAGGCCGTAGACCTTGGAGAAGGTGCGCGCCACCAGCAGATTCGGGAACCGATCCAGCCAGCGCCGGGTGTCCGGCCGCAGCGAAGGTGCCTGGTACTCGAAGTAAGCCTCGTCGAGGGCGACGATGACGTGCTCCGGCACCTGCTCGAGGAAAGCCTCGATCTCGGCCGGCGGCAGCCAGGTGCCGGTCGGATTGTTCGGATTGGCGATGAAGACCAGCGACACGTCCGGACGCTCGCGCAGCGCCCGCGTAAAAGCCGCCATGTCGTGGCCGTACGGCATCGCATCGGTGGCCGGGCGTGCCGGCACGACGACACTGTCCGCGCTCTGGGCCTGCGCCGCGAGCGCATAGACCGCGAAGGCATAGGCCGAAAACATCACCGCGCGACCCGGGCCGGCATAGGTGCGGGCTAGGAACTCGAGAATGTCGTTCGAACCGTTGCCGAGCGTGATGCATTCCGGCGCGATGCCATGGATCGCCGCCAGCTTCTGCTTCAGGCGATGACCGCCGCCGTCCGGATAGAATGCCAGGTTCTGATGGGCCACCGCATCGGCGACCGCGGCCTTGACCTTCGGACTCATGCCCAGCGGATTTTCGTTCGACGCCAGCTTGATCGCATTGCTGATGCCAAGGCGACGCTGCAGCTCTTCCAGCGGCATGCCGGGCGTGTACGGCTCAAGAGCCAGGATGCCCGGCGCCGCGCCCTTGGTGAGATTCTGTGTCATTGGATTTTTCAGTTCAGACCACGGCGCGCGGATATGAGCCGAGCACCTTGAAGAAGGCGGCTGCCGCACTGACCTCATCGAGCGCCTTGCGCACTTCCGGCGTTGCCGATGAACCGGCGAAATCGATGAAGAAATAATAGTCGTAGATCGCCGAGCCCTTGACCGGCCGCGATTCGATGCGCGTCATGTCCAGCCCCGCGTCCGACAGCGGCTTGAGCAGGCGCAGCAGCGAACCCGGCTGGTTGCGATGACCGGTCAGCACGATGGACGTGATGTCCTGGCCGGTCGCGCTCGGATCCTGCTTGCCGATGACGAGGAAGCGCGTCGTGTTGCTCGGATCGTCCTCGATGTTCGAGGCGAGAATCTCCAGGCCATGGATGCGCCCGGCCTGCAGGCTGGCGATCGCCGCCACACCCTCGCCTTCCGCGCGCACCTGCGCGGCGCCCTGGCCGTTGCTCGACACGGTCTCGCGGATCGCCTTGGGTACTTTGGCGTCGAGCCACTTGCGGCACTGCGCAAACGACTGCGGATGCGCGTAGATCTTCGTCACCTTGGACAGATCGGCGCTGGTCGCCAGCAGGTGGTGGTGCACCGGCAGGGTCACTTCGCCGCAGATGCGCAGCTTGGTGTGGACCAGCTCATCAAGCGTATGGCTGACGACGCCGCCGATCGAGTTCTCGACCGGCACGACGCCGTAGTCGGCCGCGCCGCTCTCGACATCGCGGAAGATTTCGTCGATCGCGCTGTTGGCGCGCGCACGCACGCTGTCGCCGAACTGCTTGAGCACGGCGGCCTGCGTGTAGGTGCCTTCCGGGCCGAGATAGGCCACGGTCAACGGCGACTCGAGCGACAGACAGGCCGACATGATCTCGCGCATCAGACGCGCGATCGCCTCGTCGGTCAGCGGTCCGCCGTTGGCCTGGTTGCGGGCGATAACGGCGCGCAGCACCTCCGCCTCGCGGGCCGGACGGTAGTGGTCGCCGGTGTCGCCCATGCCCTGCTTGATATGGGCAATCGCCTGCGCGATCCGCGCGCGCTGGGAAATCAGCGTCTGGATCTGCTGGTCCAGCGCGTCGATCTGCTGGCGCGCGGTACTAAGGTCATCGGTCATGGAGGTTCATCAGGGGTTGCGGCCGGGGATCATCGACGCCCTAACCGGCCCCTGATGTCCCAAGACCGCTATTTTGCCGGAATCACGCGCGTTGCGAGTACGCCCTTGATCGCGGCGATCTCGGCGACGGCTTCGGCCGGGATTGCGGTGTCGATGTCGACAATCGTGTACGCGAGGTCGCCACGCGACTTGTTCAGCAGGTCGGCGATGTTCAGCGAGCGGTTGGCCAGCGCGGTCGAGATCTGGCCGACCATGTTCGGCACGTTCTCGTTGACCACGCACAGGCGCCACTTGCCCGGCGCCAGCGGCAGCACCGCTTCCGGGAAGTTGACCGAGTTGCGGACGTTGCCGGCTTCGAGGAATTCGCGCAGCTGGTCGGCCACCATCACCGCGCAGTTGTCTTCGGCTTCTTCGGTCGAGGCGCCCAGATGCGGGGTCGCGATGACTTTCGGGTTGCCCTTCAGCGCGTTCGACGGGAAGTCGCAGGCGTAGGCATGCAGCGTGCCGGCGGCCAGGGCGTCGACAATCGCCTGCTCGTCAACGATTGCGTCGCGCGCGAAGTTCAGCACCACGCCCTGCTTCTTCATCAGCTTGAGGCGGTCGGCGTTGATCAGCTTGCGCGTCGCGTCGAGCAAGGGGACATGTACCGAGACGAACTGCGACTTCGCCAGCAGGTCATCGACCGACAGTGCCTGACGCACACCGGAGTTGAGCTGCCAGGCGTTGGTCACGGTCATTGCCGGGTCGAAGCCCCAGACCGTCATGCCCAACTCGAGCGCGGCATTGGCGACCTTGACGCCGATCGCCCCCAGGCCGATGACGCCCAGCGTGCGGCCCGGCAGCTCGAAGCCGACGAACTTCTTCTTGCCGGCCTCGACCGCCTCATGCATCGCCTTGTCGTCGCCATCGAGCTTGCGCACGAAATCCAGCGACTGCGGGATGTTGCGGGCGGCGAGAAACATCGACGCCAGCACCAGCTCCTTGACCGCGTTGGCGTTGGCGCCCGGCGCGTTGAACACCGGCACGCCGCGCTTGGACATGGCAGCAACCGGGATGTTGTTGGTGCCGGCACCGGCGCGGCCGATGGCCTTCACGGAAGCCGGGATGTCCAGCTTGTGCATGTCGGCCGAGCGCACCAGCACGGCATCCGGCTGGGTCAGCTCGGAAGCAATCTCGTAGCGATCGCGCGGCAGGCGCTCGAGGCCGTTGACGGAGATGTTGTTGAGGGTCTGAATCTTGAACATGTCTGGAAATCCGTCTAGTTGTGCGGGTTTGATTCGTTGAATGTCTGGTGCGGTCGCGGCTCAGCCCTTGGTGCGGGCGAATTCCTTCATGTAGTCGACCAGCTGCTGCACGCCATCGAGCGTCATCGCGTTGTAGATCGACGCGCGCATGCCGCCGACCGAACGATGGCCCTTGAGGCCGGACAGGCTGGCGGCCTTGGCACCCTTGAGGAAGTCGGCATCGAGTTCGGCATTCGCCAGCGTGAACGGGATGTTCATCCGCGAGCGGTCCTGCTTCTGCACCGGATTGCGGTAGAAGTCCTGCGAGTCGATGTAGTTGTAGAGCAGCGCCGCCTTGTCGGCATTGATCTTCTCGACCGCCTTGAGGCCGCCCTGCGCCTTGATGTGCTTGAACACCAGGCCGGCGACATACCAGGAGAAGCACGGCGGCGTGTTGAGCATCGAGTCGTTGTCGGCCATCGCCTTGTAGTCGAACACGCCCGGCGTGACCGGCAGCGCCTGGCCGAGCAGGTCTTCGCGGACGACGACGATCGTGATGCCCGACGGGCCGATGTTCTTCTGCGCGCCGGCATAGATCAGGCCGTACTTCGAGACATCGACCGGACGCGACAGGATGTTCGACGACATGTCGGCCACCAGCGGCACGCCGGCGGTCTCCGGCTCGGCGTGGAACTCGACGCCGTGGATCGTCTCGTTCGGCGTGATGTGCACGTACGCAGCGTTCGGATCCAGCTTCCAGCCGGCGCGCGCCGGGATGTGCGTGTACTTGTCGGCTTCGCTCGACGCGGCGATGTTGACCTTGGCATAGCGGCCGGCTTCCTTGGCCGCCTTCTTGCCCCAGTCGCCGGTCACGATGTAGTCGACACCGGTCTTGTCGCGCAGCAGGTTGAGCGGCACCGCGCTGAACTGCGCGGTCGCGCCGCCCTGCAGGAACAGCACCTTGTAGTTCTGCGGTATGCCCATGACCTCGCGCAGGTCGGCCTCGGCCGCCGCGGCGATCGACATGAATTCCTTGTCGCGGTGCGACATCTCCATCACCGACATGCCGGAACCCTGCCAGTCGAGCAGCTCGGCCTGGACCTGCTGCAGGACCGTGACGGGGAGCGTAGCCGGACCAGCGCTGAAGTTCACAATTCTCGACATTTCAGTTCCTTATGATGATTACTTAAAGTAACGGTTGAGATGAAAAACAAGCCGCGAAGCGCTACACCCAGCGCTCCACATCCAGATTCGGCACGCCGGCAAAGGCGGTACCGCGATCGGTGACCAAAGTCAGCTGATGGCTCAGCGCCGTCGCCGCCTGGAGCAGATCCAGCGTCGGCAGCGAGTCGCCGGCAGCCTGCAGATAGGCGCTGACATTGACCGCGTGCTGGGCCTCGGCCGGGCCGAAATCGAGCACGTTCACGGTCGCCAGAAAGTCCTTCAGCAGACGGCCATAACGGGCTTGCGCGCGCGGCTGCAGGCGCAGCGCCGTCTCCGCTTCCATGCGCGCCAGCACCGAGACCGCGATGTCGCTGGGCTTGAGCTGAGCCAGCTTGAGTACGACCGGCAGGCGGCCACGCACGACGGACGCGAGCGCATCGGAATCGAGCAGGTATCTCACCAGCGGACTCCGGCATCGCTGCCGACGGCGGAGCGCCAGGCCTGGAAATCGAGGGTTTCTTCGATGAGTTCAGGCGCCGGATTGCGGAAATGCGCCTTCAAGGTCGCCGGCCAATCCTTTTCCTCGTTGCGCTCCAGCCATTCCTGCACCGCGGTGACGATGATGCGATTGCGGGTCAGCCCGACGCGCTCGACGGCCTGGTTCAGGCGCTCGAGCGTGGCCTCATCGAAATGGACACTGAAGTTCATGGGCGCGGATTCTCACCTAACAGGTCATGTTAGTCAACTGAAAATTAGAAAATCCCCATTCATAATGTTTTAATTCAGGAGCTTAAGGCACTAACTTAAAGTAATGCAGGGCGTTACTTTACAGCCGCCTCACAGGCCGAGATAGCCCCGTATCGACCCCGAATCAAGCCCGGAACGCCGGCTGCGCCGCGCAGATCGAGCAGCCACAGCGCATCGAATTCGCATTCGGCGAGATTGTCGAGTTCGGCGCCGCCCAAGGCTTTGACGAGCGCCGGCAAGGTGTTGCTGTGGCCGACGACGAGCACCGCACCCTGCCCCGACAGCTCATGGATACGCTGGGAAACATCGGCGATATGGGCCGGCAGGCCGGACACGGTCTTCGCCACGATGGGGGTCAGCTGATGCAGCTGCGCGGTCGGCTCCGCCGTCTGCGCCGTCCGGCGGGTATCGGAAACGACGATGCCGGCGAGCGAGAATCCAGCGAGTGCGTCGCGCAGTGCGATGGCGCGCGCCGCTCCGTCGGCACTCAAGGCGGGATCTTCGGCCTGCGCAGCTTTCTCGGCGTGACGGACGAGAATGACGAGGCCGCTGCCGGCGGCTGCAACCGGCGCGGCAGGCTGAACATCCGCCGCGGCGGAGGCCCGCTGGGCCAGCACGACAGCCAACAGGCCGAGCAGCGCGGCCCGGCAGAAACCGGGGCTTACGCGCCCCGCAAATGCAGCGGGGCGCGCGAGGCTCATTCGGTCGGCGCCTCGTCGGCGCCGGCGTCCGCGGCGGGCGCATCCAGGGCAGAACCCGGGAGCGCGTCGAGGTCGGCGTTCTCTGCATCTTCCCCGTCGATGCGGTCGACACCGACGAGCTTGTCGCCATCGTCCGGCCGCATCAGACGCACGCCCTGGGTGTTGCGGCCCATGCTGCGCACGTCGCTGGTCTTGAAGCGGATCAGGATGCCCGCCTCGGAGATCAGCATGACCTCGTCGTTGCTGGTCACCGCGACCGCGCCGATCAGGCGACCGGTCTTCTCGCTCAGCGACTGGGCGATGACGCCCTGGCCGCCACGACCGCGACGCGGGAACTGCTCGACCGGCGTGCGCTTGCCGTAACCCAGCTCGGAAACCGTCAGGATGTCGCCACCGTCGGCGACGATGAGCGCGATGACCTGCGCCCCATCGGAATTGCTCTCGACGGTTTCGTCGTCGACCGCATCGGCTGTCGCGCCGTCTTCGGTCTCGTCTTCGCTGCCGGCGAAGGTCTTGATCAGACGCATGCCGCGCACGCCCGTGGCGCCGCGACCCATGCTGCGCACATCGGATTCACGGAAGCGGATCGCGCGGCCGGAGTCCGAGATCATGATGATCTCATGGCTGCCGCCGGTCAGCGCGACACCGACCAGTTCGTCGTCGACGCGCAGGTCGACCGCGATGATGCCGTTGGCACGCACGTTCTGGAACGAGATCAGCTCGGTCTTCTTGACCGTGCCGCGGCGCGTCGCCATGAACACGAAGGCCTTGTCGTCCGGCGTCGTCGCGCCTGGCGCGGCCTGATCGAAGGACTTGATCGGCAGCACCGCATTAATCTTCTCGTTCTGCTCCAGCGGCAGCAGATTGTTGAACGGCTTGCCGCGCGAACCACGCGAGCCGGACGGCAGCTCGAACACGCGCAGCTTGTAGCACTTGCCGAGGCTGGAGAAGCACAGCAGCGTGTCGTGCGAATGCGCGACCCACAGGCGATCGACGAAGTCGGCTTCCTTGGTCGTCTGCGCAACGCGGCCGCGGCCGCCGCGCTTCTGCGCCTGGTACTCGTCGAGCGCAACCGCCTTGACGTAGCCCTCGTGCGACAGCGTCACGACCATGTCCTGCGGCGCGATCAGGTCTTCGTGGGCGATGTTCAACGCCGCGTTGGTGATCTCCGAGCGGCGCTCGTCGCCGTAGGCTTCCTTGATCTCGAGCAGCTCGCCGCGGATCACCGACAACAGGCGCGCTTCCGAGCCGAGGATGTCGAGGTAGTCGAGGATCGCTTCGAGCAGCTGCTTGAACTCCTCGTGGATCTTGTCCTGCTCAAGACCGGTCAGGCGATGCAGACGCAGGTCGAGAATCGCCTGGGCCTGGGCCTCGGACAGACGGTAGCTGCCGTCGACGATGCCGTACTCGAGGCTGAGGTCGTCAGGCCGCGACGCGCCGCTGCCCGAGCGTTCGAGCATCGCCAGCACCGGACCCGGATCCCAGTGGCGCGCGATCAACGCGGCCTTGGCCTCAGCCGGGTTGGCGCTGTTCTTGATCAGCGCGATGACTTCGTCGATGTTGGCGATCGCGACCGACAGGCCTTCCAAAACATGGGCACGCTCGCGCGCCTTGCGCAGCAGGTAGCGTGTACGACGGGTGACGACTTCGCGGCGATGGCGGACGAAGATGTCCAGCATCTGCTTGAGCGACATCAGCTTCGGCTGGCCGCCGTCGAGCGCGACCATGTTCAGGCTGAACACGATCTGCAGCTGGGTCTGCTGGTACAGGTTGTTGAGCACGACGTCGGCGTTCTCGCCGCGGCGCAGCTCGATGACCATGCGCGTGCCGTCCTTGTCGGACTCGTCGCGCAGCTCGGTGATACCTTCGATCTTCTTGTCCTTGACCAGCTCGGCGATCTTCTCGAGCAAACGCGCCTTGTTGACCTGGTACGGCAGCTCGGTGACGACGATCGCCTGCTTGTCGCTGCTGCCCTTGGGGCCAATGTCCTCGAAGTGCGTGCGCGAGCGGATCACGACACGGCCACGGCCGGTCGCATAGGCCTCGGCGAGGCCGTGGACGTCGAGCAGCAGACCGGCGGTCGGGAAATCCGGCGCCGGGATATGCCGCATCAGCTCGGCAATGGAAATGTCCGGCTGGTCGATCAACGCGATGCAGCCGTCGATGACCTCGGACAGATTGTGCGGCGGGATGTTGGTCGCCATGCCGACCGCGATGCCCGAGCTGCCGTTGACGAGCAGCTGCGGCACCCGCGTCGGCATCACCGTGGGTTCTTCTTCGGAGCCGTCGTAGTTCGGCTGGAAGTCGACGGTTTCCTTGTCGAGATCGGCAATCAGCTCATGCGCGAGGCGCGACATGCGCACCTCGGTGTAACGCATCGCGGCCGGCGAATCGCCATCGACCGAACCGAAGTTGCCCTGACCGTCGACGAGCAGATAGCGCATCGAGAACGGCTGCGCCATGCGCACCATCGTGTCGTACACCGCGGTGTCGCCATGCGGGTGGTACTTACCGATGACGTCGCCGACGATACGCGCCGATTTCTTGTATGGCTTGTTGTAATCGTTGCCGAGCTCCTTCATCGCGTACAGCACGCGGCGGTGCACCGGCTTGAGGCCGTCGCGGGCGTCCGGCAGGGCGCGACCGACGATGACGCTCATGGCGTAATCCAGATAGCTGCGGCGCATCTCGTCCTCGAGATTGACGCTCAGCACTTCCTTGGCAAACTCACTCATGTAGGGCACCTGCAACCGGCCGAAGCGCGGCTGCTTTTTTATTCAGGATTTCAGCTACTTGCCTAGGGGGCGCGAAGCCCTCTTTTAGTCAACAAATTTTAACACGCCAAGCGTATTGGCGCAGGCTTTTTTAGCGTCGTTTACCCTGAATTCGGCGGTGCCGGAAATGCCCCCGCTCAGGCCAGCAATTTGGCGATTTTTTCAGCAGTCGGCTGCAGGATCGTGCCGCGCTCGCAGACCAGCGCGTCGATCAGTTCGGCCGGTGTCACGTCGAAGACCGGATTGAAGGCGTCATAGCCCTGCGGCGAGATCGCCTGGCCGCGGAATTCGGTCAGTTCAGTGGCGGTGCGCTCCTCGATCGGGATCGCTGCGCCGTCCGGGCAACGCAGGTCGAAGGTGCCGCTCGGCGCCACGACCATGAACTTGACCCCGTGGCGCTTGGCGGCGACCGCCAGCGCATAGGTGCCGATCTTGTTCGCGGTGTCGCCGTTGGCGGCGATGCGGTCCGCGCCGACGATGACCCAGTCGATCTTCTCGCGCGTCATCAGATGCGCCGCCGCGCCATCGGCAATCAGCTTGGCGGGGATGCCTTCCTGCTGCAGTTCCCAGGCCGTCAGTCGCGCACCCTGCAGCCACGGTCGGGTCTCGGTGTTGTAGACGCGTGCCACCTTGCCCATCGCATGCGCGCTGCGGATCACCCCCAGCGCCGTCCCGTGGCCGCCGGTCGCCAGCGCACCGGTATTGCAGTGGGTCATCAGCTGCGCGTTGTGCCCGATCAGCGCCGCGCCGAGCTCGCCCATCTTGAGGTTCTGCGCGAGGTCTTCCTCGTGGATCGCAATCGCCTCGCGCTCCAGGGCATTCACGTCCGGGCCGGTCATCCACAGCGCCCGCATGCGTTCCAAGGCCCAGCGCAGGTTCACCGCCGTCGGCCGCGACGACGCCAGCACGTCGAAAGCCTGGTCGAATCCCGCCGGATTGCTGCGTACGGCAAGCACCAGGCCATAAGCCGCCGCGATGCCGATGGCCGGTGCACCGCGCACCGCCATCGCGTGGATGCCCTCGGCGACGTCTTCCGCTGTGCGGCAGTCCAGGTAGCTGACTTCGCGCGGCAGCACCCGCTGATCGAGCATCTGCAGATGCGTGGAGTGCCAGATCAGCGGCTGGACAGCAGAAGTCATCGCAGAAGTCATCAGGACGCTCGGATAGAATGTGCAGCCATTTTACCGGGCCGCGAACTTCCCCATGATGACTGTCGACCTGCTCGTCGCACCGCGCTGGCTGGTTCCCATCGAGCCGACCGCTGTCGCGTTGACCGCGCACGCGCTGGTCGTCGACGGCGGCCGGATCAGGGACGTGCTGCCGCTGGCGGAGGCCGAACAGAAGTACGCGCCGCGCGAACGCCTCGACCTCGACCGGCACGCCGTGATGCCGGGCCTGGTCAACACGCACACGCATGCGGCGATGAGCCTGCTGCGCGGCATTGCCGACGATCTGCCATTGATGGACTGGCTGCAGAACCACATCTGGCCGGCCGAGGGCGCCCATGTCGGCCGCCGTTACTGCGAAGACGGCGCGCGTCTCGCCTTTGCCGAAATGATTCGCGGCGGCACGACCTGCGTCAACGACATGTACTTCTTCCCGGACGCGACGGCGACCGTGGCCGGGGAAGTCGGCCTGCGCGTGACGATCGGCCTGATCGTGCTCGACTTCCCGACCGCCTGGGCGGCGAACGCCGACGAGTACATCCACAAGGGCCTGGAACTCAACGACGCGCTCAAGCACAACTCGCTGCTGCGCACGATCTTCGCGCCGCATGCGCCCTACACCGTCTCCGACGCGCCGCTGACGAAAATCCGCCAGTACGCCAACGAGCTTGGCATCGGCATCCACATGCATGTGCACGAGACGGCCGGCGAAGTCGCGATGGCGGTCGAGGCCACCGGCAAGCGGCCGCTGCAGCGCCTGCATGAACTCGACCTTCTGGGGCCGGACTTCGTCGCCGTGCACATGACGCAGCTGACCGACGAGGAAATCGCGCTCGTCGCACAGACCGGCGTGCACATCGCGCACTGCCCGGAATCCAATCTCAAGCTCGCCAGCGGCTTCGCGCCGATCGGCAAGCTGCTCGCGGCCGGTGTCAATGTCGGCCTTGGCACTGATGGCGCTGCAAGCAACAACGACCTCGACCTGCTCGGCGAAATGCGCACTGCCGCACTGCTCGCCAAGGCGGTCGCCGGCGACGCCAAGACGCTCAATGCCGCGCAGGCGCTGCAGATGGCGACGCTGGGCGGCGCCCGTGCGCTCGGCCTCGATGGCGAGATCGGCTCGCTGCGCAGCGGCAAGTCGGCCGACTTCATCGCGATCGATCTCAGCGCCGCGGCGACGCAGCCGGTCCACAACGTCCTGTCTCAGCTCGCCTATGCGGCCGGCCGCGATCAGGTCACCGACGTCTTCGTCGCCGGCCGCGCGCTGATGCGCTCGCGCCGGCTGCTGACGATCGACGAACCCGAAACCCTCGCGCAGGCCGATGCCTGGCGGCAGAAGATGCAGTCCTGAAGATCCCAGAAACCGTGACCACTACCAGCTCCAACGTCGACCCGCGCGAGATCGCCAACTTCGATCGCCTCGCCACGCAATGGTGGGATCCGCGCGGCGAGATGCGCGCGCTGCATGCGATCAATGCACCACGCGTGCGCTACATCGCCGATTGCCTCGGCGGCGCGAGCCGCCTCAAGGGCATCAAGGCGCTTGACGTCGGTTGCGGCGGCGGCCTGCTGACCGAAGCGCTGGCCAGTGCCGGTGCCGATGCGCTCGGCATCGATCTGGCCGCCGATGCGCTGGCGGTCGCCGAAGGCCATGCGCAGAAGACCGGCAACGCGGCGCGTTACCGGCAGATTGCCGCCGAAGCGCTCGCCGAAGCACAGCCGCAGAGCTTCGATCTGGTCTGCTGCATGGAAATGCTCGAGCACGTGCCGGAGCCGGCCGCGATCGTCGCCGCCTGCGCGCAGCTGCTCAAGCCGGGCGGCACGCTGGTGCTGTCGACGATCAATCGCAACCCCAAATCCTTCGCGCTGATGATCGTCGGCGCCGAGTACGTGATGAACCTCGTGCCGCGCGGCACGCATACCTACGAGAAGTTCATCAAGCCGTCGGAGCTGGATGCCTGGTCGCGCGCCGCGGGCCTCGATGTCGTCGGCCTGCGTGGTCTGCAATACAACCCGCTGCTGCAATCGGCCTCGCTGAGCGCCGATGTCGACATCAACTACCTGATGCATTGCACGCGGCCGGCACGATGAGCCCGCTCGCCAACGCCAGCGTCGTGCTATTCGATCTCGACGGCACGCTGATCGACACCGCGCCCGACCTCGGCGCCGCCGCGAACTACGTGCGCCAGCAGGCCGGCCTGCCGCCGCTGCCGCTGATCGACTACCGGCCGATGGCGTCCGCCGGCGCGCGCGGACTGATCGGTCATGCGCTCGGCCTAACGCCGGACCACGCCGATTTTCCCGAGCAGCGTGATCGCTTCCTGAGCTACTACCGCGAAAACATCGCGAGCGGATCAAGACTGTTCGACGGCGTCGGCGAGCTGCTCGACGCCTTGCGCGCGCAGGGCAAGCGCTGGGGTGTGGTCACCAACAAGCCGTCGTGGCTGACCGTACCCTTGCTCGCCGAGTTCGCCGAAATGAGCGACAGCGCCTGCACTGTCAGCGCCGATCAGGTCGCGAAGCCCAAGCCGGCACCGGACAGTCTGTTTCACGCTTGCACGCAGATCGGCGCGGCGCCGGCGGATTGCCTCTATGTCGGCGACGATCTGCGTGACATCGAAGCCGGCAGCGCCGCCGGCATGCGCACTGTCGCCGCCGCCTGGGGCTACATCGGCGCCACGCCGCTCGCGCAGTGGAAAGCCGACATCGTCGTACAGACCCCGATGGAACTCGCGCAACTCTGGCGCTGAGTCTCTAGCAACAATTGATCGATCCTCGCCGACCCGCATGTCCGATTTTCCGAACACCCTCGACACCCTGCCGACCGACCTGCTGCGTGGCCGGCGCATCCTGATCACCGGCGCCGGCGATGGCCTTGGCGCCGCCGCGGCAAAAGCCTGCGCCGCGCATGGCGCGACCGTCGTGCTGCTCGGCAAGACCGTCAAGAAACTCGAAACCGTCTACGACGCCATCGATGCGACCGGCGGACCAACGCCCGCGATCTATCCGCTGCATCTGGCCGGCGCGAGCTGGAAGGACTACGCCGATCTCGCCGATGTCATCGCCCGCGAGTTCGGCGGCCTCGACGGCATCCTTCACTGCGCCGCACAGTTCGGCGGCTACATGCCGATGGACACGCTGGAGGTGAAGGACTGGGTCGAGACGCTGCAGGTCAATCTGACCGCGCCGTTCGCGCTGACCCGCACGCTGCTGCCGCTGCTGGAACAGGCCGCCGATGCTTCAGTGGTATTCGTGTCGGATCGCCACGGTCGCGAGGCGCATGCCTACGATCACGTCTACGGCATCAGCAAGGCAGCTGTCGAGCAGATGATGCGCATCTGGTCGGCCGAGCTGAAGTCGCGGCCGAACCTGCGCATGAACAGCTTCGATCCGGGACCGATGCGCACCGGCCTGCGCCTCAAGGGTTATCCGGGTGCCAAGATCGAAGAATCGCCGCCACCGGAAACCGTCACGCCAAAGCTGCTGTGGCTGCTCGGCCCCGGCAGCGCCGGCATCAACGGCCGCGCGCTTTAGGCGGACGCGAACCGCTGCGACCCTGCCCGCCGCCCGATCCGGCACGCGGTGCGGAGGAAGCTGGCCGCGCACGCGGCTGGCCGCCGCGGTCATCGCCACCGAAGCGACTCGAGCGCTGGCGGTCGGCAGGACGATCCACCGATGAGCTGAAGCGCACATCCGGCTTGTTCATCGCGCGCTGCTCGTTGCGGTGCAGCTTGGAGTCGGCGGAGAACTCCTTGCCGCCACGCGCTTCGTTCTTGTCGCCACGTCGCGAAGTGCGCGCCGCGGCGGCCGGCTTGCTCGGCCGCTCTTCGCCAAAACGCGCACCGCCCCGCTTGCTGGTCGGGCGCACCGCGGTGCCGCTATAGCGTGCGGGTTTCTCGGGTTTGGGCTTGGCGGCACGCCGCGGTTCGCCGCTCTCGCCAGCGGTCTTCGACGCACGCGCCGGAGCCACGCCTTGCGGACGTGCCGCCTTGCGGAAATCGTCGCCGAAGGACTTGCCGCGCTTGCGCGGCGCCTCGTCGTCATCGTCGTCGCTGAAGCGCTCGCGGCGCTTGGCTTCGATGGCGCGCGATGTCGTGTCGCTGGCCTTGCGCTTCGGCCCCTTGGGTTTCGCCTTGGCCTCGGCCATGCCGACCGCCATCAGCACGGCCTCGAGTTCTTCCGGCGTCGCGTCGCGATGGCCGCTGGAACGGATGCCGCGGCCGAGCACGATCGGCCCGTAGCTGACGCGGATCAGGCGGCTGACTTCCAGACCCTGCGATTCGATCAGGCGCCGTACTTCGCGGTTGCGGCCTTCGCGCAGACGCACTTCGAACCACTGGTTGGACGCTTCACCATCCTCGTTGGCGCCGGGACGCATGGACTCGAAGCGCGCCGGGCCGTCCTCCAGTTCCACCCCCTTGACGAGGCGCTGGATCATCTCCGGCTCGATCGTGCCGTGAATGCGCACCGCGTACTCGCGCGGAATCTCGAAACTCGGATGGGTCAGGCGTCGCGCCAGTTCGCCGTTGTTGGTCAGCAGCAGCAGGCCCGAGGTATTGATGTCGAGGCGACCGACCGCGATCCAGCGTCCGCTGCTCAGTTTCGGCAGCTTGCGGAACACCGTGCGCCGGCCTTCGGGGTCGTCGCGCGTCACCAGTTCGCCGACGCGCTTCTTGTAGATCAGCAGCCGCGTCGGCTCCGCCTTGCGCGACAGATAGACCGGCTTGTTATCGACGTGAATCTTGTCGTGCGCCTCGATCATCTGACCGAGCGTCGCCGGCTGCCCATTGACGGTGATGCTGCCCTCGCCGATCAGGCGCTCGATTTCGCGGCGCGACGCGACGCCGGCCGTGGCCAATGCTTTCTGGATGCGTTCGCCCACGGCGGTTCTTGGCTCTGGTTGGTGTCAGTGCAGCTGCTTAGTGCAGCGTCGGTTCGGACGGCTTTGCATCGTCTTCGGCAGCGGATTCCGGTGCAGCTTCGGCGTCGCCGTCAGGCGAAGCAGGGGCTTCATCCTCGGCGTCATCGTCGGCCGCTTCACCGACATGCGACACCTCATGCAGCTTCTCGCCCAGGCGCTCCAGCGCCGCTTCGAGGAGTTGCGGATCCTTGATTTCCGGCAGGCTCGGCAGCTGGTCCAGCGAACTGAGGCCGAGATCGTCGAGCAGCTGATGCGTGGTGCCGAACAGCGACGGCCGGCCCGGCACTTCCTTGACGCCGACTTCGCGGATCCAGCCACGCTCAAGCAGCGTGCGGATGATGTTCGGCGACAACGCAACACCGCGGACTTCTTCGATCTCGCCGCGCGTCATCGGCTGGCGATAGCAGATCAGCGCCAGCGTTTCGAGCAGCGCGCGCGACAGACGCGGCGGCTTTTCCTGCCACAGCTTGCTGACCCATTCGGCGTAATCGCTGCGCACCTGGATGCGATAACCGCTGGCCACCTCGCGCACTTCGGCGGCACGGCCTTCCAGCGACGCATGCAGGCGCTCAAGCCCTTCGCGCAGATCCTTCTTGCTGACGCCGAGCTCGTTGCCGAGCATGCGCTGCAGATGATCCAGCGACAGCGGCTGGTCGGAAGCGAGCAGCAGCGCTTCGAGCACACGCTCCAGCAGGCCGCTGCGTTCTTCACCGAGCTGGCTGTCGGCCACCTCGGGTTCCGGGATCAGGCTCTGGGTTTCGTCATTCATCGTCTTGCTCCACGGCAGGCGGCGCAGCGCGCGCCGGTGCCAGAAATATCGGTGCTAGCGGGGCTTCCTGGCGGACGTCGAGCATGAAGGACTTGGCCAGCTCGAGTACGGCGAGGAAGCAGACAACCACGCCGGCGCGGCCCTCGGCGGGGTCGAGCAGATCGGAGAAGCGCGCCGGCGCCTTGCTGATCCGCGACAGGATGTGCGACATGCGTTCGCGCACCGACAGCGGCTCGCGCGAAACCTCGTGATGACGGAACAGCGCCGAGCGCTGCATGGCGTCCTGGAAAGCCAGCACCAGTTCGCGCAGCGACGGCATCGGCACCTGCGCGATCGTCGGGATCACTTCCGGGCGTGCCTGGGCGATGAACACGTCGCGACCGACGCGCGGCATCTTCTCGATGGCTTCGCCCGCGGTCTTGAAGCGCTCGTACTCCTGCAGGCGGCGCACCAGTTCCATGCGCGGATCGCCTTGTTCCACCGCCTCGTCCGGCGGCGGACGCGGCAGCAGGATGCTCGACTTGATCTCGGCCAGCAGCGCCGCCATCACCAGATACTCGGCGGCGAGTTCGAGCTTCAGCTCGCGCATCAGCTCGATGTATTGAATGTACTGCTGGGTGATCTTCAGAACCGGGATATCGAGGATGTTGAGGTTCTGCCGGCGGATCAGATACAGCAACAGATCGAGCGGGCCCTCGAAAGCCTCGAGAAAGACCTCCAACGCATCCGGCGGGATGTACAGATCCTCCGGCAGCTTCTCCATCGTCTGCCCGTGCAGCTTGGGCGCGCGCAGCGCCGCCTCCGAGGGGACGGCGGGCGCTTCGACGGACGTGCTGTCTGTGGTCTCGTTCACGCTTATTCCTGGATGAAACCAAGCACGTCGTGCACGCGCTTGAGCGTCGCATCGGCACGCGTGCTAGCCGCTTCGGCACCGGCGCGCAACACGCGCTGCAGACCCGCGGTGTCATTGCGCACTTCGCGATAGCGCGCCTGCATCGGCTCCAGCGTGGCCAGTACCGCATCGGCCACGGCCTGCTTGAACTTGCCGTAGCCCTGGCCGTTGTACTGCTCGGCGAGGTTCTGCACGGATTCGCCGGTCGTCGCCGACAGGATCGAAAGCAGGTTCGATACACCGGGCTTCTCGGCGATGTCGAAGCGGACTTCGTTGCCCAGATCGGTCACCGCGCGCTTGATCTTGCGGACGATGACATCGGGCTCGTCGAGCAGATACAGGGCGTTGGTCGCCGCGTCGTCCGACTTCGACATTTTCTTGGTCGGTTCCTGCAAGCCCATGATGCGCGCGCCGACCGGCGGAATCATCGGCTCCGGCACCTTGAAGACATCGCCATAGAGATTGTTGAAGCGGATCGCGATATCGCGCGTCAGCTCCAGATGCTGCTTCTGGTCGTCGCCAACCGGCACCTGCGCGGCCTGGTACAGCAGGATATCGGCCGCCATCAGCACCGGGTAGCCGAACAGGCCGGCGTTGATGTTGTCGGCATTCTTGGCCGACTTGTCCTTGAACTGCGTCATCCGCGACAGCTCACCCATCTGCGTATAGCAGTTGAGGATCCACGACAGGCGCGCGTGAGCCGGCACATGCGACTGCACGAACAACACGTTCTTCGCCGGATCGAGACCGCAGGCGATGTACAGCGCGAGAAATTCGTAGCAACGCTCGCGCAGCACCGCCGGATCCTGGCGCACGGTGATGGCGTGCAGGTCGACCAGCATGTAGTAGCAGTCGTACTGCTCGTGCAGCGGCAGCCAATTCTTGATCGCGCCGAGGTAGTTGCCCAGGGTCAGGCGCCCGGAAGGCTGGATACCGGAGAGGACGACGGATTTGCTGTTGGCGCTCACGAGACGATCGATCAGTTGAAGACAGCGGAAGCGGTAGGAAGATTCAGCACGCGAAACACGGCGTACTCGACGTAAGCCAGCGGCCAGTGAAGGATCTGCCCCAGCACGCCGGTGAACATCAGGGCGAGCAGGATAACCAGACCATAGCGCTCGAAGCGATCGAGCTGCCGCGCCATGGACTCCGGCACCAGGCCGGTCAATACACGGCCGCCGTCCAGCGGCGGCAACGGCAGCAGATTGAGCACCATCAGCAGCAGATTGATCACGATGCCGGCGACGGCCATCGCCCGCAGGCCGAGCCAGACTCCTTCAGCCGGACCGCTGGCCACTGCGAACTTCAGCAGCAGACCCCACAGCAGCGCCATCAGCAGATTCGACAGCGGACCGGCCACCGCAACCAGCGCCATGTCACGGCGCGGACGGTGCAGGTTGCGCATGTTGACCGGCACCGGCTTGGCCCAGCCGAACAGGAAACCGCCGATCGCCAGCAGCACCGCCGGCACGATGATCGTGCCGACCAGATCGATGTGCCGCAGGGGATTCAGGCTGAGCCGGCCCAGCTTGGACGCCGTGTCATCGCCCAGCGCGCGCGCCGCGTAGCCATGGCTGGCTTCGTGAACGGTGATCGCCAGCAATACCGGCAGGGCCCAGACGGCAATCTTCTGGACCAGGGTCATTTCGATAGGCATGGCCCATTATACCGGGCCGGACCTCGCTACAGGCCCGTCGGGGGCGTCCGGAGCGGACGCTAGAGACCAATCCGGGACAGGTCGCCCTTGCCTTCGCGGACGACCTGCACGGCCCCCGCATTGCTGATGTCGAGCACGGTCGTCGGCTCGATCCCGCAGCTGCCGCCGTTGACCACGATGTCGACCTCGCGGTCGAGGCGCTCGCGCCAGTCTTCCGGATCGCCGACCGGTTGGTCCTCGCCCGGGAACTGCAGGGTGCAGGAAATCAGCGGCTCGCCCAGGGTGTCCAGCAGGGCCTGCGCAGTGATGTGCTCGGGGACGCGGATACCGATGGTCTTGCGCTTCTCGTGGGCGATACGCCGCGGCAATTCCTTGGTCGCTTCCAGTACGAAGGTGTAAGGCCCCGGTGTCAGGGTCTTGAGCAGGCGGAACTGGGTGTTGTCGACCCGTGCGTAGGTCGCGATCTCCGACAAATCCCGGCAGACCAGCGTGAACTGGTGGTTCTTGTCGAAATTGCGGATGCGGCGCAGGCGTTCGGCCGCCTCGCGGTCATCGAGGTGGCAGCCCAGGGCGTAGCAGGAATCGGTCGGATAGGCGATCACCGCGCCCTGCCGCACGCGCACGGCGATCTGCGCGAGCAGGCGCTGCTGCGGATTCTGCGGGTGGAGTTCGAACCAATCGGCCATTCGCGCATTCTAACCGCCAGACCCTGAATCGCGGCGGACTTTCGAGCCTCGCCTTACAATACCGCCATGAACATGTTGCTCGACTTTGCCCCCGCCCTGCTGTTCTTCGGCGCCTACTATTTCTTCGGCATCTATACGGCGACCGCGACGCTGATCGTCGCGATGTTCGCGCTGGTGGCGATTTACTGGCTGCGCGAGCGGCGCATCCACAAGCCGCACCTGATCACCGCGATCGTCGCCGGTGCACTCGGTGGCCTGACGCTATGGGTCCACGACCCGGCTTTCATCATGTACAAGCCGACGGTGATCTACTCGGTGTTCGCCGCCGCGCTGCTGCTCAGCCACGTCATCGGCGACAAGGTGCTGCTCGCCCGCCTGCCGCAGAAGTCCATCGTGCTGCCGGACCCGGTCTGGCGTCGCGTCAATCTGGCCTGGGCCGGATTCTTCATCCTGTGCGCCGTGCTCAACCTCTACGTGGCGTACACGTTCAGCGAGAAGACCTGGGTGCAGTTCAAGACCTTCGGCTTCACCGCGCTGATGTTCGCGTTCCTGCTCGCGCACCTTCCGTTCCTGAAGAACTACCTGCCGCAGGAATAAGCCGTGCTCTACATGATCCTGGGACACGACCGCGCGGATGCCCTGGCCCAGCGCCGGGCGACGCGCCCCGCGCACGTCGCCTACCTGAAGGAGCTGCTCACCGAAGGCCGTCTCGTCATCGCCGGCCCGCGACCGAAGATCGATGCCGCCGACCCGGGCGAAGCCGGCTTTCACGGCAGCCTGATCATTGCCGAGTTCGCCAGCCTCGAAGCCGCCCGCGCCTGGGCGGACCAGGACCCGTACCGGCTCGCCGGCGTGTTCGAGCGCGTCGACGTCCAGCCTTACGTCAAGGCACTGCCGTGAACCGCATCGAACGCATCCGCGAACTGCTGACGCGGGCGTTCCAGCCGCAGGAACTGAACGTCATCGACGACAGCCATCTGCACGCCGGTCATGCCGGTGCGCGCGGCGGTGCCGGCCACTACCGGGTTGAAATCGTCAGTGGCGCATTCGCCGGCATGACGCCGATCCAGTGCCACCGTGCGATCTATGCGGCACTGGACGAGCTGATGAAAGCCGAGATTCACGCACTGTCCATCGGCGCCCGCGCCGCCTGACCGGCCGCGGCACCCGGCACGGCATTGCGAAACCAGACGTCCTGCTGCGGAAACGGAATCTGGATGCCCGCGGCGCGGAACGCCGCATCCACCGCCAGACGCAACTGGCTGGCGACCACGAAGCGCTCGTCGACATTGCGGACATAGGTCCGTAACTCGAAATCCAGCGAACTGGCGCCAAAGTTGGTGAACAGCACGCGTGGGCCGGCGATCCCTTCGACATCGCCTTCCCGCAGCACGTCCGGATGCGCAAGCGCGACCGACTGCAGCGTGCGCTGCACCAGCGCCGTGTCCGAGCCGTACGCGACGCCGATCTGCACCGTCACGCGACCATGCAGGTCGCGCAGGTGGAAATTCTTCAGGTGGTTCGAGAGCAGATCCGAGTTCGGCACGATGATCGTCTCCCGATGGTAGGTCTCGATCTCGGTCGAACGGATGCGGATGCGCCTGACGAAACCCTCGGTCTGGCCGACGACGATGTAGTCGCCGGTGCGGACCGGCCGCTCGAACAGGATGATCAGACCCGAGACGAAGTTGTTGACGACATTCTGCAGGCCGAAACCGATACCCACCGACAAGGCGCCCGCGATGATCGTCAGCTTGGTGAAATCGAAACCGCCGGCGGACAGTCCGACGATGACGGCCAGCGCAAAGCTCGCATAGCCGAACAGCATCGCCACCGACTCGCGGGTGCTGGGTTCCATGCCGGCACGCAGCAGCCAGTCGTCCTGCAGGCGCGTCTTGAGCCAGCGGCTCAGCGTCCACAGCATCAGGCAGTAGACGACGGCCAGCAGCAGACGACCGGGGACGATGTGCATGCCCGCGATCTCGAAGCCCGCCGAGACGAGCCCTCGGATCAGTTCACTGCCGAGCTCGTGCTTTCCCCATAGCCACAGGGTCAGCCAGACCAGGCACGGCCAGACCACCAGATGGACGGAAACGAGCAGCCAGCGCAACTCGGTAATCGGTTTGCCGGGCTTGACGCCCAGACGCCTGCGGATGCGTTCGCTCAAGGCACCGCGCCCTGTATTGAGCGTGCCTACGGCAACATGTAACAGCAGCAGGCTGAACAAGCTGATCAGCAACAGCAGCAATGAGGATTCAAGCGGGCGCGATTGCGCCTGCGCGAGCAGTGCGTAAATCATGAAAACTCCCTTGGTTGCCGGCCTTCTTCGAGGCCGATCGGTGCACTGTACCAAGTCGAGGACACCGCGGAGCTCTCGCCGCCGCAAGCGGCGCGATGCAAACCAGGCTTAAGGCCGCAGCTCAGGCATCGAGCAGCGCATGCAGACCCGCCAGGTCGATGATCGTCACGCCGAGCTTCTCGGCCTTTGCCAGCTTGGAGCCGGCGGACTCACCCGCCAGCAGATAATCGGTGTTCTTCGACACGCTGCCCGAGACCTTGCCCCCGCCCGCCTCGATCAGGGCCGCCGCCTCGTCGCGCGAAATGCCCGGCAAGGTTCCGGTGATGACCAGCGTCTTGCCAGTCAGCGCGCCCTGCACTGCGGCCTTGGGCGCCGGCCACTGGATCTCCGCCGCAATCAGCGCATCGATGACACTGCGATTGCGCGGCTCGGTAAAGAAATGCGCGACATGCGCCGCGACCGTCGGGCCGACATCCGGCACCGCGCGCAATTGCGGAAACCGATCCTTCTCCTTGATGGATTCGTCACGCTCGGTCGGCAGGTCGGCTTCGGCGGCCGCGTACAGAGCATCCAGCGTGCCGAAGTGGCGCGCCAGATCGCGCGCCGTCGTCTCGCCGAGCTGCGGGCACCCGAGCGCGAACAGGAAGCGCTGGAAACTGCTGTCGCGACTGCGATTGATCGCCTCGACAACGTTGGCCGCCGACTTCTCGCCCATGCGCTCCATGCCGGCGAGTTCCTCGGCGGTCAGCGTGTAGATATCGGCCGGCGACTTCACTCGGCCGATGTCGATCAGCTGCGCGAGCAGCTTCTCGCCGAGGCCTTCGATATCCATCGCCTTGCGCGACACGAAGTGGATCAATGCACCATGCAGCTGCGCGCGGCACGACAGACCGTTGGTGCAACGCGCGACGACCTCGCCTTCGACCCGCTCGACCTTGCCGCCGCAGACCGGGCAACTCGCCGCCAGTTCGACCTTCGGCCGCGCCTCATGTGCCAGCCGCGCCGCTTCATCGGCCAGGTGCACACCGAGTACTTCGGGAATCACGTCGCCGGCACGCCGGACGATGACGGTGTCGCCGATGCGCACGTCCTTGCGCTCGACTTCATCCATGTTGTGCAGCGTCGCATTCGAGACGTTGGCGCCACCGACAAAAACCGGTTTCAGGCGCGCCACCGGCGTCAGCGCGCCGGTACGCCCCACCTGAAACTCGACATTCTCCAGCAGCGTCTCGGCTTCCTCGGCGGCGAACTTGTAGGCGCAGGCCCAGCGCGGCTCGCGCGTCACCGAGCCCAGCTCCTCGCGGCCGGCCAGATCGTCGAGCTTGAAGACGACGCCGTCGATGTCGAAGCCGAGCTTGCTGCGCTGCGCGCCGATCTTCTCGAAGTACGCCTGGCAGGCCTCCACGCCGACCACCCGCTCGATCAGCGGCGACACCGGGAAACCCCAGGCGCGCAACTGTTCGAGCGCCTCCGAATGCAGGCGCGGAATCTTCCAGCCTTCGCTGCTGCCGACCGCGTAAGCCGTGAACGCCAGCGGACGCCGCGCGGTGATGCGCGGATCCAGCTGACGCAGGCTGCCGGCGGCGGCATTGCGCGGATTGACCGGCGCCTTGTCGCCGCGCGCATTGGCATCCTCGACCATGCGACGGAAACCGTCCCAGGGCAGATAAACCTCGCCGCGCACTTCCACCAGCGGCGGCGCGTCGCCGCGCAGGCGCAAGGGAATCGGTTTGATCGTGCGCAGGTTCTCGGTGATGTCTTCGCCGGTTTCACCATCGCCGCGGGTCGCGCCGCGCACGAAGACGCCGTTTTCGTAGATCAGCGAAACCGCAAGACCGTCGAGCTTGGGCTCGCCGGTATACGCGGCTTGTTCGGCCAACAGGGTTTCGCGGACGCGACGATCGAAATCGCGCAGTTCGTCTTCGGTATTGCACTTGCGCAGCGACTGCATCGGCAGGCGATGCTTCACCGCTGCGAACTCGCGTGCCGGCGCACCGCCGACGCGTTGCGTCGGCGAATCTGGCGTCAGCAGTTCGGGATGCGCCGCTTCAAGCGCCTGCAGCTCGCTGAACAGGCGGTCGTACTCGGCGTCCGAAACCTGCGGATCGTCGAGCACGTAATAGCGATGATTGTGCTCATGCAGCAGCTGCGACAGCTCAGCGGCACGCTGCCTTGCGGACTCGGACGTGCTCACGGACAGCCCATCACGCGATCAGAGCTTGTGCTTTTTCGCCCAGGCCGCGACGTCTGCCGTCAGCGCCTGTTCGGTCGACGGGGTCAGCGGCGCGCGGTTGCTGTCGAAGACGTCGGCATTCAGCTGCAGGGCCAGCGAACGGGCCGCGGTGAGCATATTGGCGACCGCCTTGTTCGGCGCTTCCGGTCCCGGCAACAGCATGAACATCGACAGACCCGGCGTCGAGAAACCGCGCTGCTCGGCGGGATCGAGCGTACCCGGCTTGACCAGACTCGCGACCGAGAACACCGGACGGCGATCCTGCATGTAGTGATAAATCTTCTTGTCGCCGTAGACCAGGCCGTGGTCGCGCAGCGCGGTGTGGATCTTCGGCCCGAAGATCGCGGTGCCTTCACGCTCGGCAATCAGCAGCACGACCAGCTTGTCCTCGACCGCACCCGGCGCGGCCACCGCTTCAACGACCGGGGCATCGAACGTGTTTTCCATGCCCGGCTGCACGCGCTTGCGCGGCTTGCCGACGCCGAACTCGTCGAACTCGCCGAGGCGCGAGAACATGTCGAGCTGATCCTTGGTCTGAGCTTCCGCCACGGCTGGTGTCACAGCCGACGGCGCGGAGGCCGGCGCACGGCGCTGCTGTCGCGGCGGCGGCGCTTTGCGGCGGCTCATGACATAGACCGCAATGGCGCCAATCGCGCCGATCAACAGCAATGCCCACTGCATAGGACTCATTCTGGCGTTCCGGACTCAGTGACCAAATCGACTGCTTGCTCAATATCCACGCTGACCAGACGCGACACGCCGGGCTCCTGCATGGTGACACCGTGCAGCTGCTGCGCCAGCTCCATCGTGATCTTGTTGTGGGTAATGATAATGAATTGAACGTTCTGTGACATTTCGCGGACGATCTCGCAGAAACGACCCACGTTCGCATCATCCAGCGGGGCATCGACCTCGTCCATCAGGCAGAACGGCGCCGGATTGAGCTGGAACAGCGCCAGCAGCAGAGCCACCGCCGTCATCGCCTTCTCACCGCCGGACAGCAGGTGGATCGTCGAGTTGCGCTTGCCGGGCGGCCGGGCCATGACGCGCACGCCGGTATCCAGCAGGTTGTCGCCGGTCAGTTCCAGGTAGGCCTCGCCGCCGCCGAACAGCTTCGGGAAGCGGTCGCGGAATACCGTGTCGACCTTGTCGAAGGTCTGCTTGAACAGCTCGCGGGTCTCGGTGTCGATCTTGCGGATCGCTTCCTCGAGCATTTCCAGCGCACCGTGCAGATCGTCGTGCTGCTCGCCCAGGTACTTCTCGCGGCCCTGGGCTTCCTCCAGTTCCTCGATTGCCGCCAGGTTGATCGCCCCGAGGCGCTCGACGCGGCGGATCACCGTCGACAGGCGCTCCTCCCAGTTCGGCAGCGTCGCGTCTTCGGCCAGGCCGGCGAACAATGCCTCGCGCTCGAAACCGGTTTCGCCGATCTGCTGATCCAGACTTTCGCGGTGGGCACGCAAATTCTCGAACTCCAGTCGCGCCTGCTGCACGCGTTCGAGCGCCGAGTCCTTGTCCATCTCGGCGCTGCGCGCGGCCTGCACCGCCGCCTCGAGCACGGCCACCGTCGCCTCGACCTGCTCGCGCATCTGCCGCAGCGCATCGCGCGCCGCCTGCACGCTGGCACGCGCGGTCTCGACTTCGGCGGCGTGATCCGCCAGCGGCGCATCGAGATCGGCAGCGTGCTGCTCCTCGTCCTGCTTGCGCGCCAACAGTACTTCGCGCCCGCTTTCGTTGTCCTTCAGCGCCTGCTCGAGCGCCGTCAGGGCACTGCGCCGGCCCGCCAGCTGGACCTGCAGCTCGTTGCGCTGCTGCTGGCTCTGCTGCAGCACCATGCGCGCCCGGCCGACGCCATCGCGCTTGCGCTGCAGGTTCTGCTGCATGCCGGCGCGACGATCGCGCAGCTCCTGCGCAACCTGTTCCAGCGAGATCAGGCGCGCCTTGGATTCTTCCAGCTCTTCTTGCTGCTGGGTCCGCGCCTGATCGAGCGCGGCAATTTCCTGGCTCAGCGCGTTGGCGCGGCCCTGCGCCTGCTCCAGGCGTACGGCCTGGGCCTGGCGGAAGGCCATCTTCTGCGATTGCCGGTGACGAACCTGATCGAACTTCGACGACAGGTCGCGGCGCTCCTGCTCCATCGCGTGCGTGCGGCCGCGCAGCTCGCCGAGCACCTTCTCGCGGTCGATCACCAGCTGCTGCTGCGATTCGACCTGGATCTTCAGCTGCTTGAGCAGCTGGCTGCGCGCAATGACGCCGCCCTGGTTGTCGCCCGAGCGCGGATAACGGCGGAAGTGCTGGCCAAGCCAGATGCCGTCGCGGGTGATGATCGACTCGCCGGGCGCAAGGCCCGCAAGCTGGCTTTCGGCGTCCGCAAGCGTTTCAGCCGTACGGATGCCTTCGAGCAGATCGACTGCGGCGCGCGGGCCGCTGACCTGGGCGCCGAGACCGCGGCTGCCGCGCAGGCTGTCGTCCGACAGCAGCGCGATGCCGGACTTCGGCGCTGCACCGATGCCGCTCGCGCGCTGGGCGAAGTTGCCGAGCAGCGGCGCCTGCAGCAGATCGCCAAGCACCTGCTCGACGGCGGTTTCCCAGCCCTCGTCGACCTGCAGCGCACTGGCGAGGCGCGGCGCCTGAGTCAGTTCGCGCTGACGCAACCATTGGTTGAGCTCAACATCGTCCTCGCGCAACGCCGCCTGCTGCAGCGTCTCCAGCGAGGCCATGCGACCGCGGGCGTCCTGCAGCGATTGGCGGGTTTCATGCAGCGCGGTTTCCGCCGCCGTGCGCTCGTCGCGCACGCGCTGCAGTTCGCCATCCAGATCCAGCAGGCGCTGTTCGGCGCCGGCCAGGTCTTCGCTTAGCAGCGCCAGTTCGGCGTCCGCGTCGTTGAGGCTGTTGCGGATCGGCTCGATATTCAGCGCACCGAGTTCACCTTCGAGGCGACGGTGACGTTCTTCGCTCTGGAACCGCGCGCGCTCGAGCTGCTGGACGCGGACGCGTTCCGCCTCGGTCTGCGACAGCGGCGTTTCGGCATCCTGGACAAAGCCGTCCCAGCGGCGCTGTTCTTCCTGCGCTTCCTCTTCGGCGAGGATCAGTCCGCCCTGCGCTTCTTCCTCGGCGGCGAGCGCGTCGCGGACCTGCAATTCCAGCGCGGTGAGCTGCTGACCGGCTTCTTCCAGGCGCTGCTGCTCGCGCGTCTGGCGCGCTTCGAGTTCGGCGATCTGGCGCAGGATCTGATCGAGTTCGCGCGCCTTGATCTGCTTGAGTTCGCGGGCGTGCTGCAGGCTCTGCTCGCGGCGCGCAAGACCGGCTTCGACTTCGTAGACCTTGCTCTGCTCTTCGTTGAGCCGATTGCTGTGTACGCGGCCTTCGATCTCGGCGGCCACCCGCGCCTCGGTGGTCTGCGCAACGCGCGTGCGCGCCTGTTCCAGCGCGGCGTCGAGCTGGGCGATCGATGCCTCATGACCGCTGCATTGCTGGTCGAGCTGGCGCATGCGCAGTGCGAGCAACTCGGCGCGCACCTGGCGCTCCTGCGCCTTGTACTCCTTGTACTTCTCGGCGTTGGCAGCCTGCTTGCCGAGCACTTCGACGCGCTGGGTGATTTCCGAACGCAGATCGTTCAGACGCGCCAGGTTCTCGCGCGTCTGCTTGATGCGCGACTCGGTCTCGCGACGGCGATCCTTGTACTTCGAGATACCGGCGGCCTCTTCGAGCCACTGGCGGAGTTCTTCCGGCTTGGCCTCGATCATCCGCGAGACCATGCCCTGCTCGATGATCGCGTACTGGTTCTTGCCGCCCAGACCGGTACCGAGGAACAGATCCGTCACGTCGCGCTTGAGGCACTTGGCGCCGTTCAGGTAGTACTGCGAGGCGCCGTCGCGGACCAGCTCGCGGCGCACCGAAATCTCCGCGTAGGCCGCATAGGCGCCGGAAATCGTACCGTCGCTGTTGTCGAAGATCAGCTCGACCGACGCGCGGCCGACCGGCTTGCGCGTCTTCGAGCCGTTGAAGATCACGTCGTCGGAGTCCGACGAGCGCAGGTTCTTCATGCTGGTCTCGCCCAGTACCCAGCGCACCGCGTCGATGATGTTCGACTTGCCGCAGCCGTTGGGCCCGACGACGCCGGTGAGATCGGCGGTCAGGGGAAGCTGGGTCGAGTCGACAAAAGACTTGAATCCAGCGAGTTTGATGCCAGAAAGTCGCATGCGCTTGGTTATTGCGCACCCGTTTGGGGGTGCGTTGGCTGTCCTTGGAGCCGCGTAGTGTAAATTATGAGGGGCGGTCGTCCAGCGTTCCGCGATCCCCCTTTTTCAGCCTGGAAGTGCCCCGCTGATGTCAAGCCAACCGAGCAAGACGCTCGAAACCTTTCCCAACCCGGCTCCGGCGCGCGATTTTGCGATCCGCATGCGCCTGCCCGAGTTCACCTGCCTGTGCCCGAAGACCGGCCAGCCGGACTTCGGCACGTTCTACCTCGAATACGTGGCCGACCAGGCCTGCGTCGAGCTGAAGTCGCTGAAGATGTACCTGTGGAGCTTCCGCAACGAAGGCGCCTTCCACGAGGCGGTGACCAACAGCATCCTCGACGACCTGGTGGCCGCGACCCAGCCGCGCTTCATGCGCCTGACCGCCGTGTTCAACGTCCGCGGCGGCATCTACACCCATGTCAGCGCCGAGCACCGCAAGCCGGGCTGGAACGGCACCCTGCCGCCCTCGGCCTGGCATGTCGACCCGACCGGCCAGGGTCAGACGCCGTGACCTTCGAGCAGCTCGTCAAGGCACAGTGGAAGGACTACAGCGTCCGTCACCGCGACAAGGTCAACCTGCTGATCCACATCGTGGCCGTCCCGCTGTTCTGGATCGGCACCGTCAGCGCCGTCAGCAACCTGCTGTTTTCCGGCCTGCTGGACGCCCTGTTCGGCGTGCTGCTGATCGCCGGTGCGGTGATCGCCCAGGGCCTCGGGCACGAACGCGAGGCCATCCAGCCGCTGCCCTATACGCACTTCTGGGACTTCATCCGCCGCATCGCGGCCGAGCAGTTCATCAACTTCCCGCGCTTCGTGTTTTCCGGCGAATGGTGGGAGCGGTATTCGAGCGCGCGCTGACGCTGCGCGCTACGGCGGATAGCCGGTGATCGCGCGGATCTTCTCGTACAGCGGCTTGAGCCGCGCATACATCGGTGAGTAGACCTGCCGGTACAACTCGTCGTAGGTCCGCACCGCGGCCGGATCGGGCGTGAAGCTCCGCTCGCTGCGCGTCATCGCGCGCAGCGCCGTAGGATAGTCGGGATGAATGCCGAGGCCGACCGCCGCATTGATGGCGGCGCCCAGCGCCGAAGTCTCGTAGACCGCCGGACGTTCGGCGCTGAGGTTGAAGATGTCCGCGGTGATCTGCATCGCCTGGTCCGACTGCGAACCTCCGCCGGACACGCACAGCCTCCGCAGGGGCTGGCCGGTTTTGCGCTCGATCTGCTCGCGGCCGCTGCGCAGGCCGTAGATCAGACCTTCGAGAATCGCGCGATACAGGTGCGCGCGCGTATGCACGTCGCCAAAGCCGATGATCGCGCCCTTGGCCTCCGGCCCCGGATCGCGCACGCCGGGCGACCAGTACGGTTGCAAGGTCAGGCCCATGGAACCGGCCGGCACTTCGCGCAGCAATTCATCGAACAGCTTTTCCACCGCGACGCCACGCTCGGCGGCAAGCGCCTGCTCGCGATGCGCGAACTCGCGCTTGAACCAGGACACCATCCAGAAGCCGCGGTAGATCTGGATCTCGGTGTTGTAGGCGCCGGGAACTGCGGCCGGATACGGCGGCAACATGCGCTGCACCTCCAGATACCGCGTCTGCGTCGTATTGATCGTCGCGGTGGTACCGAAGCTGAGTTGACCGACGTCAGGCTCCAGCGCGCCGCTGCCGAGCACCTCGCAGGCCTTGTCGGCGGCGGCGGCGATCATCTTCAGTCCTGCCGGCAGGCCCAGCGCGTCGGCCGCCGCGCCGGTCAGAGCGCCGAGCGATTCTCCGGGGCGCACCAGGCGTGGCAACTGCTCGCGCCGCACGGCGACGGCCTGCCACTTGAAGTCCTTGGGCTGCGCCCAGTCGAGACGCTTGAAATCGAAAGGCACGAAACCGACCTGGCAGCCGACCGAATCGACGAACTCGCCAACCATGCGATGCGTGATCCAGCCGGACAGGAACAGGAAGCGCTCGGTGCTGCGCCACAGTTCCGGCTCGTTCTGCGCCAGCCAGTTGGCGTCGGCCTCGCGCTGCATGTGTTCGATCAGTGGCGTCGCGCCGACCAGCGAGAAAGCCGTGCGCCACAGCGCCGACATCCGCGGCGGTGCCGTGCAACGGCGCTGATCGAGCCAGACGATCGCGGGGCGCAGCGGTTTGCCCTGCCCGTCGGTGCAGATCATCGTCGCGCGCTGTGTGGTCAGCGTCAGCGCGGTGATCTGCTGTGGACGGATATCGGATTCAGCCCACAGGCGCCGGCAGCACTGGACGACCGCTTTCCAGTACAGCTCCGGATCCTGCTCGGCCCAGCCAGGCTGCGGCGACAGGTACGTCGGGTTGAAAGTCTCCTGCGCCTTGGCGAGCAGCTGGCCCTGTGCGTCGAAGACGATCGCGCGCGCGCTCTGGGTCCCGATGTCGATGCTGAGTATGCGCACGCTCATCGGCGGTGCCCTCAAAACGACGGCGGCGCGTGCTGCGTGCGCCAGTATTCAAGATAGGCGTTGCGCTCGCGCGCGCAGCGGACTTCGTCCCAGCCGAGTTCCTGGCGGCAGATGCCGAGGATGCGCGGCAGCGCCTCGGCGCCGCCCTTGGCGGCGACTAGGCCAAGACGCGTGCGCCGCATCATCAGATCCTGCAGGCTGTGCACCCATTCATGGCGCGCCGACCAGCGCAGCTCGGCCCAGCTGTACGGCGTGCCGACCACCGCTTCGCGCTCGTCGGCACTCGCGGCGGCGAGCATCTGCAAGGCCACCGGCGCACCGAAACGACCGGCAAGGCGCAGCGGCGCAGAGGCCGTCGTGTCGACGCAGAACACGGCAGCGTCCGGACCCGGCTGCAAGGCCGGCACTTCCTTCGCCGCGGCACTCAGCGCTTCGCGCGCCGTCGTGCGGAATGTCGTCAGCTTGCCGCCGGTGACGTTGACCAGGCCCGGACTCGCCCACAACGCGGACTCGCGCGATTCCGCCGAAGGATTTTGCTTGCCGCTGTCGACGACAGGGCGGATGCC
Source organism: Fontimonas sp. FW305-C-3 (assembly GCF_058783185.1). Taxonomy (NCBI): domain Bacteria; kingdom Pseudomonadati; phylum Pseudomonadota; class Gammaproteobacteria; order Nevskiales; family Nevskiaceae; genus Fontimonas; species Fontimonas sp. FW305-C-3. The sequence continues at coordinate 302,867 of NZ_JBYSYK010000002.1, forward strand.
GGCATAAGTGCTGAGCACGTCCTGCAAGGTCAGATTCAGGCGCGGAAACTGCTGGTGCAGCGCATCGAGCAGATAGCTGGTTTCCTCGTCGCTGATCCGCGGCTTGTCGAGCGCGCCGGCGTGATCGAGATCGGTCGTGCCGAACACGACGGCGCCTTCCCAGGGATGGGCGAAGATCGGCCGCTGATCGCGCGGATGCAGCCAGGAAATCGCGTTGCGCAGCGGCAGCCGCGTCTGCGCAATCAGCAGGTGGCTGCCGCGCAGTGGCCGCAGGCGTGGCGCGCTTGCCGGTGCGCCCGGCAGCTGCGCGGCCCAGACGCCGGTGGCGTTGATGACGACGCCGGCGTCGATGTCGCGCTGCGCGCCATGGGCAATATCGCGCAGGCGCACGCCGACGCAGCGGCCGTTGTTTTCGCGCACCGAGGCTTCGCAGTAATTGCGCAGCGTCGCGCCGGCACGCTCGGCTTCGCCGAGCAGGCGCAGCACCAGACGCGCATCGTCGGTGCTGGCATCCTCGAACTGCATGGCGCCGCTGAGATGGTCTTCGCACAGATCCGGCTCGATGCCGAGCACCGCCGCCCTGGACAGCCACCGCGAGCGCCGCACGCCGGCCATCCAGTCGTAGACCTGCAGGCCGATCTGCATCAGCCAGCGCCCCGGCTTGCGGTTCGCGTAGATCGGCATGATGAAAGTCTGTGCGTCGACCAGGCCCGGGGCTTCGCGCAGCAATCGCTGGCGTTCGCGCACCGACTCCAGCGTCAGCCGCCACTGGCCGTTCTTCAGATAGCGCAGTCCGCCGTGGACCAGCTTGGAAGACCACGATGAGGTGCCGGCGGCAAAGTCGCGCGCATCGACCAGCAGCACGCTGACGCCGCTGCGCACCGCCTCGCGGGCAATGCCCGCGCCGGTGATGCCGCCGCCGATGACGATCAGGTCGTAACGGGCGGCGAGCGCGGCAAGATCAGTGCGGGGTGACATCGGTTTGCAGGAGCTGGCCTTCCGGAATCAGCAGATCGCTGGCCGTCGTCATGAACATCGGCGGCCAGACATCCTGGACTGTCTCCAGCATGCGCAGGCTCAGGTCCGAGTCGTTGGTCTCCTGCATGCAGGCCTTTTCCCAGGCGGCCCGGTCGGGCCACTGCGCATAGCCGACGAAGTTGCCGTTCTCGAGGCGATGCAGCCGCGAACCGCGCGCTCCCTCATTGCGCATCATTTCCCAGGTCAGCGCCGTCCAGCATTCGACGAACTGCGCTTCCATGCCCGGCTTGACCCGCCACTGGTAGATCGCCGCGAAGCCGGACGTGCGTCCGCTCATGCGAAGAGCTTTCCGGGATTCATCAAACCATCCGGATCCAGCTCACGCGCCGTCGCGCGAATCATGTCCATGCCGAGCGCGCCCTTCTCCGCCGGCAGATACGGCGCATGGTCGACGCCGACGCCATGCTGGTGGCTGATCGTGCCGCCGTGCGCGACGATGGCCTTCGACATCGCCGTCTTCAGGCGCAGCCAGCGGTCATAGTCGGCGTCGTGATCGCCGATCAGGCGGAAAGCCAGCGTCGTGTAGATGCTGCAGCCCTGGCGATACATATGCGACAGATGGGTGAATACGTGAACACGCTCGTCCTCGGCGGCGAGCACATCGCGCGTCGCCTGCTCGATCGCCCGCATCAGGCCGGTGACCTTCGGCCAGTTGACCGACGTCTCGGCGGTGTCGGCGCCGTAACCGATCTCCCACAGCGAGTTGCGCAGCAGCGGTCCGCGGAAGCGGCTCTTGGCCCAGCCGTTGCCGATCGCCTTGCCGACGTGCACGCCGCGATGCCGCTTCGCCAGCGCCAGCGCTTCGCGCTTGATGCGGCGGATCTGCGCCGGAGTGCCGGTGATGCCGAGCATCAACATGCATTGGCCGTGACCAATGCCGCGCATACCCAGATACCGCTGCAGCCAGCGAATCAGATCCGGATGACCGGCCAGGCGCAGCTGGGTCTCGGTTTCGGTTTCGTTCGACAGGCGCATCATCGACAGCGGGATATCGGCCTGCACCATCTCGCGCACGGCGTTGACCGCCGTGTCCCAGTCCGGGAAGAACACGCCGTGGAAGAACTCGGCTTCCGGCAATTTGCGAATCCGTGCGGTGACTTCGGTCAGCAGGCCAAGGCGGCCTTCGGAACCCATCACCGCTTCGCGAAGATCCGGGCCTGCTGACGAAGCCGGCATGCCCCCGACGCTGAGCTCGCCGCGTGGCGTGATCAGCCGGCCACCGGCAAACATCTGCTCGATGCGCCCGTAGCGCAGCGACTGCTGGCCCGACGAGCGCGTGACGACCCAGCCGCCGAGCGTCGAGTATTCGTAGGACTGCGGAAAATGGCCGAGCAGAAAGCCGTGGCTGCGCAGCTGTGCCTCGACCTGCGGGCCCGGCGTGCCGGCGCCGAAGGTGGCGAGCCAGGATTTGTCGTCGACATCCTGCAGGCGATTCATCCGCTCCAGCGAGATGTTGACCACTGGCCGATCGCTGACCGGGACGTTCAGATGGCCGACGACGCTGGTCCCGCCGCCATACGGCACGACGATCGCACCGAGCCGGCGCGCCGCCGCCAGGGCCTGCGCGGCCTCGTCGTGATTGGTCGGCAGGGCCACGCCGTCGGCGCAGGCCCCGATGCGGCCGTAGCGGGTCGCCAATAGATCCGGAAAGCTCTGGCCGCGCGCGCGCAGCAGGCGGATGCTCGGGTCGGTCTGAAACGGCGTCGACACTGCGAGCCGGCTCGCGCCGACAGTTTCGACGACCTGCTCCAGCGTCGCATCCACGCGCGGTGTTCCCGGTCCGAGGCGTTCGGCAAGGAATGCCCGCGCATCGTCGCTTATCGGATACTGATCTGCGTCATCGCCCCAACCATTCCAGCGTCGCATGGAAACCCCTGAGTGTCAGGCGCGGAAGTATATCCAGCGGAAGAGGCTATCGCCCCCTTGAACGACGCGCCTTGAGCGCTAAGCCGACCGCGCGGCGATCTTCTGCAAGTCGGCGATCGTCACCCAGCTGGCGCCGACCAGTTCGCCGCGCAGAACCTGCGCCGGCGCGCCGGGTTCACCGAGGCTGGACATCACCAGCGCCGCGGCACTGAAATCCTGTTCGACGGTGTCGCTGTTGACGGTCACGACCGCGGCGACTTTGGCGGCGGTCGCCGCCGCCAAACCCATCTGCGAGTCTTCCAGCGTCACGCACTCGGCAGCGTCGACACCGAGACGCTGCAGGGCCAGGCGATACAGATCAGGTGCCGGCTTCTTGCGCAGCACTTCCTCGCCGCTGGCGATCACGTCGATCTCCGCAGCCAGCTCCGGCCCCATGCAGTAGCGCAGCACCGGCTTGAGCGTCTTCAGGCTGGCGTTGGTGACGATGCCGAGCTTGAGGCCGTTCGCGCGCGCCTCGCGCATCAGACGCGCGATCCCCGGCCGCAACGGCACGCTGCCGCTGCGCATGCGCTTCTTGAAATATTTCGACTTGAGTTCGTGGACCTTCGACACCCAGGCGTCGAGGTCCGCACCTGCTTCGGCCTGCTGGTCGCCGAGATCGGGATGGTAATGCTCGACGTAGTGCTTGAGCCGTTCGCGGCCGCCGGGCTGCTTGAGCAGCTTGCGATATAGCTTGGGCCCCCAGCGCAGCGCCAGACCCAACTTGCGGAAGGCGCGGTTGTAAGCAGGACGGTGTCCAAGCGCTTCGGTATCGGCCAGCGTTCCATCGACGTCGAACAGCACCGCACGTAGCGCCATGGCTAGGGGTCCTGGGACTGCGGGGTATGCGGTGCGTCGGGGTCCATCCAGCGAGTCTTCAGCGGGTTGCGAGCTGAAGTTAATGTAGCATGCGGCTGCCCCAAAACGGACCCGCGATTTGTGATTGTTGGCACCCCGCAAAGTTACCGCGGACGCTTCGCACCGACCCCGAGCGGACCGCTGCATCTGGGCTCGTTGCTCACCGCCTTGGCCAGCTGGCTTGAAGCCCGCAGCCGCGGCGGAACGTGGTCGTTGCGCATCGACGATCTGGATCAGCCGCGCTGCGTCCCAGGCGCCGACCGGCAGATCCTGCAGCAATTGTCGGCGCATGGCCTGCACTGGGAGGGCGTGCCGCGCTATCAGTCGCAGCACCTTGCCGAGTACGCGAGCGCCCGCGAGCAACTGCAACGGGACGGTCTGCTTTACGCCTGCGACTGCACACGTGCGCGCCTGCAGGAGGAATCGCTTGCCGGCATCGCAGGACGGATTTACAGCGGTCGTTGCCGCGATCGCGGACTGGCGCTCGACCACCATGCTCAGCGGCTGCGCGTCGACACCGATCCGGTGACCATGGACGACCGCTGGCAGGGTCTTCAGCGGCGCGACCCGCAACGCGATCTCGGCGACTTCGTGATCTGGCGTCGCGACGGCATTCCCGGTTATGCGCTGGCCTGCGTCGTCGACGATCTGGCGATGCAGATCAGCGACGTCGTCCGCGGCGCGGACCTGCTGGATGCATCACTGCAGCAAAAGCTGCTGATGCGCCAGTTCGGCGCGACCGCCCCGGACTACGCGCATCTGCCGGTTCTCGGCGACAGCGACGGCCGCAAGCTGTCGAAGCAGAATCATGCGCACCCGCTGAACGCGGAAACAGCCGTCAACAACCTGCGGCAGTGCCTGCACTGGCTGGGACAGGAGCCAGCCGCAGCAACCGCGGCATCAGTCGCCGACATCCTGCAGCATGCCGTGCGCCACTGGAGCGCCGCACGGGTTCCCCGCCTCCGCAGCATCGTGGTGGAGCAAAGCCTTTGAGTCTGGCATGATGCTCTGCAACAAACGCAGTGCAACATTTCATACGAATTAGCATCTTATGTCGGACCCACGCGTCATCAAGAAGTACCCGAACCGGCGGCTCTACGACACGCACATCAGCCGTTACATCACGCTCGAAGAAATTCGCCAGCTGGTGCTGAACAACATTCCGTTCCGGGTCGAGGACAAGCGTTCGGAAGAAGACATCACGCGCAGCATCCTGCTGCAGGTCATCGCCGAGCAGGAAGAAGGCGGCGATCCGATCTTCACGACGGACCTGCTGGAATTCATGATTCGCTATTACGGCGATCCGATGCAGAACAGCATCGGCCGCTATCTGGAGTTGTCTGCGCGCCTGTTCCAGGAGCAGCAGCACCACTTCACCGATCAACTTCGCGACCTGCTCGGTCAGGCCCAGCAGCCGATCCAGATCCTCAAGGAACTGGCCGACCGGCAGATGCCGATCTGGCGCTCGGTCCGTGCGGAGTTCCTGAAGAACCTGTCGACCCGCGCCAAGTCGATCAAGCGCCGCGCGGGTGACGGCGAAGGTCCTGACGCAGGCTGAACTCAGAGCTGCCCTGCGCTGCAGGAATCTTCAGAAGAATTTTAAGTTAGTTCATTAATAGCCTGTTTTTACAGGCTATTTTTATTATGTGAACTATATTTGAAAAGATTGACATTGCTGCAGGTCAGTTTTATACTGCACTGCAACAAAACACGGTCAAGAAAAAACCCGGCGAGACCGGAGTCTGCCGGGTTTCTTAAGTCTCCTCCAGAAAGGCAATGCGCCTTTCTCGCACTTCGCCCCCGTCCCCCGGGGGCTTCTTTTTGCCCGAAACCGGGCTCAAGAATTCAGTTCAACGCTTCAATACGGTGCTGCTCGCTCGCTGCTTTTTTGTGCGCGATGCGATGGGGCCGGATTCTGCCGCAGAATCCGGCCCCAGACAAGCTACTTCTGAGTGTTAACCCTCAAGATCCACAGCCTTCATCGACAGGCGGATCTTGCCGTCACGGCTGACCTCGAGCACCTTGACGCGCACGCTCTGGCCTTCCTTGACGACTTCATCGACCTTCTCGACGCGCTTGTCGGCGAGCTGCGAGATGTGCACCAGACCATCCTTGCCCGGCGCGATCGTGACGAACGCACCGAAGTCCATGATCTTGGCCACCTTGCCTTCGTAGATCGCACCGACTTCAACATCGCGGGTCAGCGCGTTGATGCGCGCGACTGCTGCTGCTGCTGCATCGCCGTCGGTCGCCGCAATCTTGATCGTGCCGTCGTCGGCGATGTCGATCGAAGTGCCGGTTTCGCGGGTGATCGCCTGGATGGTCGAACCGCCCTTGCCGATGACTTCGCGAATCTTGTCCGGATGAATCTTGATCGTCGTAATGCGCGGCGCATGCTGCGACAGCTCGGTACGCGCGGTCGACAGCACCTGGTTCATCTGCTCGAGGATCGTCAGACGCGCGGCCTTCGCCTGCGTCAGGGCCTGCGCCATGATCTCGCCGGTGATGCCCGCGACCTTGATGTCCATCTGCAGCGCGGTCACGCCGTTCTCGGTACCGGCGACCTTGAAGTCCATGTCACCGAGATGGTCTTCGTCACCGAGGATGTCGGTGAGCACCGCCCAGCGGCCTTCTTCGAGGATCAGGCCCATCGCGACGCCGGCGACCGGCGCCTTGAGCGGCACGCCGGCGTCCATCATCGACAAGCAGGCGCCGCAGACCGAAGCCATCGACGACGAACCGTTCGACTCGGTGACTTCCGAGACGACGCGGACGATGTACGGGAATTCCTTCTCGAGATCCGGCATCACCGCGGCGACGCCGCGCTTGGCCAGACGGCCGTGGCCGATTTCGCGGCGCTTCGGCGCGTTCAGACGGCCCGTTTCGCCAACGCAGTACGGAGGGAAGTTGTAGTGGAACATGAAGTGCTCATGCCACTCGCCTTCGACGGCGTCGATGATCTGGTAGTCCTTGCCGGTGCCCAGCGTCGTCACGGCAACAACCTGGGTCTCACCGCGGGTGAACACGGCCGAACCATGCGCGCGCGGCAGGATGCCGGTCGTCATTGCGAGCGGACGCACGGTGACCTTGTCGCGGCCGTCGATGCGCGGCTGACCATCGAGGATGCGGTTGCGGACGACCTTGGCCTTCAGTTCTTCGAGCTCGGCCTTGAGCTGATTCTCGCTGTACGGCGCGTCGACGGCGCGTGCAGCCTTGGCCTTCTTCGACACTTCATCGAGCTTGGCGTAACGCGCCTGCTTCTCGGTGATGCCGTAAGCCGCGGCGATATCGTTTTCAAACGGAGCCGCGGCAGCCTTGACGACGCTGCGGTCGGCGGCCTTCCAATCCAGCTTGGCCTTGCCGGCAGCGGCGGCGAAATCGTTGATCGCGCCGATCGCAGCCTGCATCTGCTCGTGGCCGTACATGACGGCGCCGAGCATGACCGCTTCCGACAGCATCTTGGCTTCCGATTCGACCATCAGCACGGCGTCCTTGGTGCCGGCGACGACGAGGTCGAGATCCGAGGTCTTCAGCTCGCTGACCGTCGGGTTGAGGATGTAGTTGCCGTCCTTGTAACCGACGCGCGCGGCGCCGATCGGGCCCTGGAACGGCAGGCCGGACAGTGCCAGCGCGGCCGAAGCGCCGAGCAGTGCGGCGATGTCGCCGTCGATGTCCGGATTGCGCGACATCACCATCGCGACGATCTGGACTTCGTTGTAATAGCCTTCCGGGAACAGCGGACGCAGCGGACGGTCGATCAGACGCGAAGTCAGGGTTTCCTTTTCGGTCGGACGGCCTTCACGCTTGAAGAAGCCACCGGGAATGCGGCCGCCGGCGTAGAAGCGCTCCATGTAGTCGACGGTCAGTGGGAAGAAATCCTGATCCGGCTTGGCGTCCTTCTTGCCAACGACAGTGACGAGCAGAATGGTGTCTTCGATGCTGACCTTCACCGCAACGGCCTGACGCGCAATCGCGCCGGTTTCGAGCGTGACGGCGTGCTTGCCGTACTGGAAGGTCTTGGTGATCGGCGCTGCTGGATAGGCTGGGATGGCCATGGGCTCTCTCAATGGTCGATGATTGTCGATGTTCTTGGAGGCATTCCCGCGCTAGCCCTTTTCTGCTGCGCAAAAATTGCCGAATCTGCCGAAGCTGCGATCAAACCCGCGTCATGCGCAAGCTTGGCCGCCAAATGAAAAGACCCCAGTGATTCCGTACGGATTCACTGAGGGTCTTGGATGACAGGCGCTGTGCGCGTGTCGATCGCTTAGCGGCGCAGGCCCAGCTCGGCGATGAGCTTGGTGTAGCGCGCTTCGTCGCGGCTCTTCAGATAGTCCAGCATCTGACGACGCTGGTTGACCATCTTGAGCAAGCCACGGCGCGAGTGGTTGTCCTTCTTGTTCACTTCGAAATGCGGAGCGAGCGTGTTGATGCGCTCGGTCAGCAGGGCCACCTGCACTTCCGGGGAACCCGTATCGCTGCCACCGCGGGCGAATTTCTTGACCACTTCCGCCTTACGTTCTGCCGTCACGCTCATTGCTGCCAACTCCAAATCTTGGATGCCATTTGAATGGCAATAGTCTTAACAAAGTCCAATATGATAACTTTTCCATGGACTTACCACAAGGCTTCGCACCATGATGGTGCTAGCCGCAAAACCAGCGTTTGGGCGCCACCATGCCGCCCGCACCCGCCTCGGCCAGGCCCAATAAGCGACCCGATTCGTCCAGAACAGCCAGCCTTTCGCTGGCTTCCAGCCCGGCAACCCTGACCGCCTGACCTTGAGCCAGATAGCGCGCGCGGGTCTCGTCGATCCGCAGCTGCGGCCAATGGCTCAGCGCCTTGGCCGGCTCGAGCAGCAGGCGGTCCAGCGCCGCCAGGCCGCCGCTTTCCAGCGCAGCATCGAGCTGCTCCATCGTCACCAGCGGCAGATTCTCGAACGGCGACACCGCGGTCCGGCGCAGCGCCGAAAGATGGGCGCAATGGCCGGTCGCGCGGGCGATGTCCTCGACCAGGGTGCGGATATAGGTTCCCTTCGAGCAACGCACCTCGGCGCGGATCGCGTCAGACGCCTGCATTTCCAGCGCCAGATCGTAGATCCGGACAGCCCGCGGCGACCGCTCGATTTCCTCGCCGCGCCGGGCGAGCTCATACAGACGTTCGCCGTCGCGCTTGAGTGCCGAGTACATCGGCGGAATCTGGTTGATATCGCCAAGAAACTGCGGCCTGACCTTATCCAGCAGCGCCTGGCTCATCGCGACCGGCGAGGTTTCGACGACCCCGCCCTCGGCGTCACCGGTGCTGGTTCTGGAACCGAGCTGACCGATCGCCGTATAGGACTTGTCGGCGTCGAGCAGCACGCCGGACAGCTTGGTTGCCTCGCCGAGGCAGATCGGCAGCACGCCGGTCGCCAAGGGATCGAGGCTGCCCGTATGTCCGGCCTTGTCGGCCTGATAGAGAATTTTGACGCGCTGCAGAGCGGCGTTGGAGCTGATGCCCAGCGGCTTGTCGAGCAGCAGAATGCCGGTGACGGCGCGGCGCGGGCGACGCGGCTTGCTCATGACGGCCCCACCAACAACTCAGCCGTCCTGCCCGTCGTTTTCTTTGGCACCCTTGGCGTAATCCGGGTGCGCCTCGTCCTCGCGGATGGCAACCTTGAGCAAGGCATTGACGCGGTCGGCGTCGCGCAACTGGGTATCCGCCACGAAGCGCAGCTCAGGCGCGTGGCGCAGCCCCATGCGTCGGGCCAGCGAGCCGCGCAGTTTGCCGGCCGCGTGATTGAGGCCCTTGACCGCCTGCTTGAGCTGATCGTCGTCGCCGATCAGGCTGACCAGCACCTTGGCATTGCGCAGATCCGGCGCGCAGTCGACCGAAGTCACCGTGACGCCGGCCACGCGCGGATCGGACAGTTCCCCGCGGATGAGCATCGACAGATCGCCCTGCATCTGGGCGTTGATGCGCAGCTTGCGTGGAAACTCTCTCACTGAACCTAGGCCGTGCCGACCGTGCGCTGGACCTGGATGCGCTGGAAGCACTCGATCTGGTCGCCGGCCTTGATGTCGTTGTAGTCCTTGACGCCGATACCGCACTCGGTACCCGCCTCGACCTTGCCCACGTCATCCTTGAAGCGACGCAGCGATTCCAGCACGCCTTCGTAGATGACCGTGTTGTTGCGCAGTACGCGGATCGGCAGGTTGCGCTGCACCGAGCCTTCGATGACCAGGCAGCCGGCGATGTTGCCGAGCTTGGAGCTGCGGAACACGTCGCGGACCTGCGCGATGCCGACGATCTGCTCGCGTGTCTCGGTGCCGAGCAAACCGGCAACCGCATCACGGATGTCGTCCATGATGTCGTAGATGATCGAGTAGTAGCGCACGTCGACGCCGGTGTCCTGGATGCGCTTGCGCGCACCGGCGTCGGCACGGACGTTGAAGCCGATGATCGTCGCCTTCGAGGCCAGCGCCAGATCGACGTCGGACTCGTTGATGCCGCCGATGACCGACGACAGCACGTTGACGCGCACTTCGGCGCTGGGAATCTTGCGCAGCGAATCCGCAATCGCTTCGGCCGAACCCTGCACGTCCGACTTGACCATCAGGTTGAGCTGCTTGACCTCGCCTTCGCCCATGCGGGCAAAGACCTGATCCATGCGCATCGCCTGCGACTGCGCCAGCTTCTGTTCGCGCTGCTTCGACTCGCGCAGCTGGGCGAGTTCACGCGCGCTGCGCTCGTCGGCAACGACGACGACGTCGTCGCCGGCATCCGGCGCACCGGACAGACCGAGAATCTGCACCGGAATCGACGGACCGGCTTCCTTCACCGGCTGGCCGTTCTCGTCGAACATCGCACGCACACGGCCGAAATGCGGGCCGGACAGCACGACGTCGCCCTGCTTGAGCGTACCGGCGCGAACCAGCACGGTCGCAACCGGACCACGACCCTTTTCGATCGAGGCCTCGAGAATGTTGCCGCGCGCCAGCGCTTCGACCGGCGCGGTCAGCTCGAGGATTTCGGCCTGGACCAGAATTGCCTCAAGCAGCTCGTCGATGCCCTGACCGGTGACCGCGGACACGCCGACGCACTGGACATCGCCGCCCCAGTCTTCCGGCACCACCGATTCCTTGGTCAGGTCGTTCTTGACCTTGTCGATATCGGCGTCCGGCTTGTCGATCTTGGTGATCGCGACCACCATCGGAGCGCCCGCAGCCTTGGCGTGCTGGATCGCTTCGCGGGTCTGCGGCATGACGCTGTCGTCCGATGCGGCGACGAGCACGACGATGTCGGTGACCTGCGCACCGCGTGCACGCATGCGGGTGAACGCGGCGTGGCCCGGCGTGTCGAGGAAGGTGATGATGCCCTTCGAGGTCTCGACGTGATATGCACCGATGTGCTGCGTAATGCCGCCCGCTTCGCCCGCGGCAACGCGGGTCTTGCGGATGTAATCGAGCAAGGACGTCTTGCCGTGGTCGACATGGCCCATGATCGTGACGACCGGCGGACGCGGCACCTTTTCGATGCCCGACTGATCGCCGGAGACGGCTTCGTTGAGGCTGTCTTCATGGTCGCTGGCCTTGACGGCGCGCGCCTTGTGACCCATTTCCTCGACCATCAGTACCGCGGTGTCCTGGTCGATCGGCTGGTTGATCGTGGCCATGACGCCGTTCTTCATCATGATCTTGATCAGCTCGGTCGCCTTGACCGCCATGCGGTTGGCGAGCTCACCGACGGTGATGATTTCCGGCACTTCGACCTCACGCACCACCGGTGCGATCGGCTTTTCGAACATGTGCTGATTGTCGACGCGCACGCGACCCGAAGGCTTCTTGGTCTTCTTCTCGCGGCGGCCACCCTTGCCTTCGGCAAGGTGCAATTCGGTGCGATGCTGGCGTCCACCCGGACCGTTGCGATCGCCGCGTGCATTGGCATCGCGCGCAGGCGCTTCGTTGCCGCGCGGCGGCGTGGCCGCGGCGGCGGCAACCGGCTTTTTCGCAACTGGCGCCACAACGGGCGCCGGCGGCGGCTGGCTGGCCGCAATCTTGTTGGCAGCGGCGGCGCGGCGGACGTTCTCGGCGGCACGCGCACGCGCCTGCTCGGCTTCCCACTTGGCGCGGTACAGCGGATCTTCGGCGAGCGACTTGACGTGCTGGTCCTTGGCGCGCTGCTCGGCGGCAGCGGCTTCGGCGCGCGCCTGCGCGGCATTCGCCTCGAGCTGCTGCTTTTCGTGTTCCTCTTGTTCCTTGAGCGCCTTGGCGGCGGCTGCAGCCTCGGCGGCGGCCTGACGTGCCTCGGCGTCGCGCGCGGCGGCTTCCTCGGCCAGACGCAGCGCTTCCGGATCTTCCGGCAGCTGCGGCGGCGTCGGCTGTTCGTCTTCGCGCTTGACGTAAGTCCGCTTCTTGCGGACTTCGATGCTGACCGTCTTGGCCGGTGCGCCGCGGCTGCCGCCGAGCTTGATCTCGGTGGTTTCGCGACGCTTCAGCGTGATCCGCCGCGGGTCGGCAGCGGTCGTTGTCGTAGTGCCGCGCGTCTTCTGCTGCAGGTAGCTCAGCAGCGCAACCTTGTCTTCAGCGGTGACCTCGCCATCGGCCTTGGCCACGGTCACACCGGCCTCCTTGAACTGCGACAGCAGTTCGTCGACCGGTCTTCCCAGTTCTTTCGCAAAGTCCTGTACGGTTACCGTTGACATTGAGGTCCTATCCAATTGCGATCGCGTGCGGCGCTCAGGCGTAAGCCTTGGCGCGCGCGGTCATGATCAGTGCTGATGCGCGATCTGCATCCAGATCCGGCAGCAGTTCAGTCAGTTCGTCCGTCGCCAGATCGGCGAGGCTCTCGCAGGTGCTGATGCCTGCTTCGGCAAGCTGGAATGCCGTGTCTTCGTCGAGCCCTTCCAGCGCCAGCAAATCTTCCGCCGGCTGTGCATGGGCGCGCTGCTCGGCCTTGGCAATCGCCTTGGTCAGCAGCACATCGCGTGCGCGGTTGCGCAGCTCTTCGATGATGGTCTCGTCGAATTCTTCGATCTCCGACAATTCCTGAGTCGGCACATAGGCGATTTCTTCGAGCGTCGTGAAACCTTCCTGAACCAGGATGCCGGCGACCTCCGCGTCGACGTCCAGCGCTTCCATGAAGACGCTGAGCACCGACTGGTTCTCTTCTTCCTTCTTCGACTCGGCGTCGGACGTGGTCATGACATTGAGCACCCAACCGGTCAGCTCGGATGCCAGGCGCACGTTCTGACCGCCGCGGCCGATGGCCTGGGCGAGCTTCTCTTCGGAGACGCCGATCGTCATCGAATGCGACTCTTCGTCGACGATGATGGTCTCGACTTCAGCCGGCGCCATCGCATTGATGACGAACTGGGCGATGTTCTCGTCCCACGGCACGATATCGACGCGCTCGCCAGCGAGTTCGTTGGACACGCTCTGCACGCGCGAACCGCGCATGCCGACGCAGGCGCCGACCGGGTCGATGCGCTTGTCCTTGGCCTGCACCGCAATCTTGGCGCGCAGGCCCGGATCGCGAGCGGCACCCTTGAGTTCGATGAGGCCCTGGGCAATCTCGGGCACTTCGAGATTGAACAGCTCCATCAGGTACTGCGGCGACGTGCGCGACAGGAACAGCTGCGGGCCGCGCAGCTGCGGGCTCACTTCATAGAGATAGCCGCGGATGCGGTCGCCCGGACGGATCGGTTCGCGCGGGATCAGCTGGTCGCGCAGGATCACCGCCTCGGCATTGCCGCCCAGATCGACGATGACGCTGCCGCGCTCGATGCGCTTGACCTGGCCGGTGATCAGCTCGCCGACGCGATCGCTGAAAGCCTCGACGACCTGGGCGCGCTCGGCTTCGCGCACCTTCTGCACGATGACCTGCTTGGCCTTCTGGGCGCCGATGCGGCCGAAGTCGACCGAGTCGACCTTCTGCTCGATGACATCGCCGGCCTTGACCTCGGAACGCTCCTTGAGCGCGTAGGTCAGCTTGATCTGACGTTCCGGGAACTCGAACTCTTCGCTGTCGTCCTCGAGCACCGTCCAGCGGCGGAAGGTCTCGTAATCGCCGGTATCGCGGTCGATCGTGACGCGCAGTTCCGACTCGTCGCCGTACTGTTCCTTGCCGGCCGAGGCCAGCGCGGCTTCCAGCGCTTCAAAGATCAACGCTTTGTCGACGCCCTTCTCGTTGGAGACGACGTCCACCATCACAAGGATGTTCTTGTTCATGACGTTTATTCCCGATCGTACTCAGGCACCAGCCGCGCCCGCTCGATATCGTCTAAAGCGATATCGACCAGACCCTCGGCCGTTTCCAAATTCACTGCGCCATTGGCAAAACCGCGGATCCAGCCGACGAAACGCCGGCGACCATTGCGGGGGGCGATCAACTGGATACGCGACTGCTCGCCGATAAAGCGCTCGAAATGCGAAGGCTTGACCAGCGGCCGATCCAGACCCGGAGACGAAATCTCCAGCCGGTACGGGGTGCTGATGGGGTCTTCGACATCGAGTGCCGCCGCCACTTCACGACTGACGCGCTCGCAGTCTTCGACGACAATGCCTTCGGCCTTGTCGATGAACAGGCGCAACATGCCGCCCTTGGTACTGGGACTGAACTCGAGCAATACGAGCTCATAGCCGAGGGACTCGACCAGAGGCTCAAGCATCTGCTGCAGGCGTTCGCGCAGTACCGTCATTCGTTAAACCGTGCATCTCCGACGCATATGGCGCCAAAAAAACAAAAAAAAAGGACCCTCAACGGGGCCCTCCTCAAGCCTAATATTGGTAGCGGGGGCAGGATTTGAACCTGCGACCTTCGGGTTATGAGCCCGACGAGCTGCCAGACTGCTCCACCCCGCACCAGAGCCCGAAATTATAGCTTCTAAAACAAATAGAAGCAAACATTTTCGAACATTCCAACAACCGCCATTACGACATCAAACCGGCCCCGCCTGAATGATGTTACGCAACAGCTTTCCCTTCGATTGGTGCCCACGGAGAGACTCGAACTCCCACGACTTTCGCCACTACCACCTCAAGGTAGCGTGTCTACCAATTCCACCACGTGGGCATCACGAAGGGGCGCGAAGTTTAGCGCCCGAAACTGCAAAAGTCTCGGATTTTTTCTTCGCGTGTTACTCGGGAACGACCGGAGCCTGCTCTGGCGCCTGTTCCGGTGCCGCTTCAGCCGGCTGAGCACCGGTCTGGGCTGCCGCCGGCGCATCGCCGGTCGCCGCCGGCACGCTGACTTCGGACTGACCCTGGACGCGCTCGACCAAAGACTTCGACGATTCGCTGGAGTCATGGACCAGATACGCGATCGCCAGACTCACCGCGAAGAACACCGTGGCCAGCCAGCCCGTCGCACGCGACAAGAAGTTGGCCGAACCGCGCGAGCCGAACACCGTGCCCGAGGCGCCGCTGCCGAAAGCCGCACCGGCATCCGCACCCTTGCCGTGCTGCAACAGAATCAGACCAATCAGGCCGATGGCGACCAGGACCTGCACAATTACCAATACCGTATACATATCGACTCACTGGCTCCGCGACTGCGCCGCTGCGCAGATCGCCAAAAATTCACCGGACTTCAATGACGCGCCACCAATCAGGCCGCCATCGACATCCGGACAGTTGAACAGGGACACCGCATTGTCGGCCTTGACGCTGCCGCCATACAGAATGCGGATGGAACTCCCGATTTTAGCATCCAGCGCGGCCAGCTGACCACGGACAAAAGCATGGACGGCCTGCGCCTGCTCCGGACTCGCGGTGCGGCCGGTACCGATGGCCCAGACCGGTTCATAGGCAATGACGGCCTGCTTGAACGCCGAGATGCCGACGCGGTCGATGACCGCCTTGAGCTGGCGCTCCAGCACGGCTTCGGTCGACCCAGCCTCGCGCTCCTGCAGCGACTCGCCGATACACAGGATCGGCATCAGGCCACAGGTTTGCGCCGTAGCGAAGCGCTCGGCGACCGCCTGGTCCGACTCCCCATACAGGGCGCGGCGCTCCGAATGGCCGACGATCACGTACGAGCAACCGACCTCGCGCAGCATGCCGCCGTGGGTCTCGCCGGTGTATGCACCCTGCTTTTCCTGCTCGCTGAGGGTCTGCGCGCCGAGCAGAACTGCGCTGCCATCGATCTGGCGCGCCGCCGCTTCGAGATAGATCGCCGGCGGACAGACCAGCACATCGATGTCCGGCACCTTGCGCACTTCGAACAGGATGTCGTGCAGCAGGCTCGCGTTGCTGTCGCGCGACCCGTTCATCTTCCAGTTACCGGCCACCATCGCCCGTCGCTTCATACCCAGTTCCTCGGAGATTTCGCTGTGTTGATTGTGTTGCTGCTGATGTTGCTCATGCGTGACTGGCCTCGCGCACGCAGGCGGCCAGGTCATCCGCTGCCTTGCGAGTGATCGTAGCGTCTTCGGCCTCGACCATGACGCGGATCAAAGGCTCGGTACCGGAAGCGCGCAGCAGAATGCGGCCCCTGCTACCCAATTGCCGCTCGATCTCGGTCTTGGCCGCGACGACTGCTGCCGCCTGCATCACGCTGGCGGCCGAGCCCTGAACCGCGACATTGATCAGCACCTGCGGAAACTTGTGCATGCCCTGCGTCAGCTGCTGAAGACTGCGCTGCTGACGCACCATCGCGTTGAGTACCTGCAGCGCCGTGACAATGCCATCGCCCGTCGTCGTCTTGTCGAGGCAGATCGTGTGGCCGGAAGACTCGCCGCCGAGCACGCCCTGATTGTCCTTGAGCATCTCCATGACATAACGATCGCCGACGGCGGCGCGCATGAAGCGCAGGCCGAGCGCCGTCAGCGACTGCTCAAGCCCGAGGTTCGACATCAGGGTGCCGACGACCGGCCCCGCGATACCGCCGTTCGCATGCCGCTGCTGCGCGATGACATACAGAATCTGATCGCCGTCGACTTCGTTGCCCTGCGCGTCGATCATCAGGCAACGATCGGCATCGCCGTCCAGCGCAATGCCGACGTCGGCACCGCCTGCCAGCACCGCTTCGCGCAAGGGCTGCAGATGCGTGGAGCCGCAATCGCGATTGATGTTCAGGCCATTGGGCTGATTGCCGATGACCGTCACGCTCGCGCCGAGCTCCTCGAGCACCGACGGCCCCACGCGATACGCCGCACCGTTGGCGCAATCGAGGACGATGCGCAGGCCGTTGAGATTGCGCTCGCCGAACGTTCCCTTGCAGAACTCGATGTAGCGGCCGCCGCCATCGTCGAGGCGCTTCGCTCGGCCGAGCTGCTCGGGCGCTACGCACTGCAGCGGCTCGTCGAGCATCGCCTCGATGCGCGCCTCGACGGCATCGCTGAGCTTGGCGCCGTCGGGGCCGAAAAACTTCACGCCGTTGTCGTGATGCGGATTGTGCGAAGCCGAGATCACGACTCCGGCCTGGGCACGGAACGCACGCGTCAGGTAGGCGACGGCGGGCGTCGGTAACGGCCCAAGAAGATCGGATTCGACACCGGCGGCGGCGAAGCCCGCCTCAAGCGCGGATTCGAACATGTAGCCCGAACGCCGCGTGTCCTTGCCGATCAGCACCCGCGCCTGGTGGTGCTGGCTATGGTCGGCAAGCACGCGACCCGCAGCCCAGCCCAGCTTCAGGGCGAAATCCGGCGTCATCGGCGATTGGCCGACGCGTCCACGAATGCCGTCCGTTCCGAAATATCTGCGACTCATGATCCCGCCCTCCTCTCCCGCAAGGCGTGCGCTGTGCGCACTGCATCGACGCTTGCTGCGACGTCGTGGGCGCGAACTATAGCGGCCCCCTGCCAAACCGCAACTGCGGCGGCGGCGAGACCGCCGGCCAGGCGTTCTTCCGTGCCGCGCCCGAGCAGGGCACCGAACATCGACTTGCGCGACACGCCCACCAGCAATGGCCGCTGCAGCCCGGGCCAGGCCTGCAGATTGGCGAGCAGCCGAAGATTGTGTTCCAGGGTCTTGCCGAAACCGATACCGGGATCGAGCGCAATGGCGTCAACATCGATCCCGGCCGCCACGCAGGCGGCGATGCGCGCCGCGAGGAATTCGCCGACCTCGAGGACGACGTCCTGATACTGCGGCGCCTGCTGCATCGTCCGCGGCTCGCCTTGCATGTGCATCAGACAGACCGCCGCACGGGCATCGCGCACGGCCTCGACCGCGCCGGGCGCACGCAGCGCATTGACGTCATTGACCAGCTCGGCGCCGGCGGCGCAGGCCGCGCGGATCACTGCCGGCTTGGTGGTATCGATCGAGATCACGATCTCACTGCGCTGCCGCAGTGCCTCGATGAGCGGAATCACCCGATCCAGCTCGGCCTGCTCGGAAACAGCCTCCGCGCCAGGGCGCGTCGACTCGCCGCCGACATCGATGATCGCCGCACCGTCGTCGACCATCTGCAACGCACGTTCGAGAGCGGCTTCGAGCTGCACAAAGCGTCCGCCGTCGGAGAACGAATCCGGCGTGACGTTGAGCACGCCCATGACGCAAGGAGCGCTCAGGTCGAGGACACGATGGGCAAGCTTGAGGTGCATGCAGGTCTGGAAGACGCCCCATTGAAAAGGCCGGCGTGCAGCCGGCCTTCAAGTATGGCACCCGTACCGCCAGCCGATCAGGTCTGGCTGGCCGGTTTGGTGGTTGCCGTGCTGCCGCCACTGCCGGCTTCCGCACGCGCGCTGCCGCCGCCCGGGCGACCGGACGAATCGTCGTTGTTCCAGCTTTCCGGCAGACCCGGCTCCTGGCCCGCCATGATGCGGCGGATCTGTTCGGAGTCGATCGTCTCGTACTTGAGCAGCGCGTCCGACATCTTGTGCAGCTTGTCGAGGTTGTCTTCGATGATGCGCTTGGCGCGGCCGTAGTTGTGCTCGATCAGCTTGCGCACTTCCTGGTCGATCGCATGCGCGGTGTCATCGGACACATGCTTGGTCTGCGTCACCGACTTGCCGAGGAAGACCTCGCCATTGTCTTCCGAGTACGACAGCGGACCGAGGCGATCCGACAGGCCCCACTTGGTGACCATGTTGCGGGCGATCTCGGTCGCACGCTCGATATCGTTCGAAGCACCGGTCGTGACCTTCTCCGGTCCGAAGATCACCTCTTCGGCGATACGACCGCCGAACAGCGAGCAGATCGACGAGTTGAGACGCTGCTTCGTGTAGCTGTAGCGATCTTCCTCGGGCAGGAACATCGTCACGCCCAGCGCACGGCCACGCGGGATGATCGTGACCTTGTAGACCGGATCGTGCTCGGGCACCGACAGGCCGACGATCGCGTGACCGGCTTCGTGATATGCGGTGAGCTTCTTCTCTTCCTCGGACATGACCATCGAGCGGCGCTCGGCACCCATCATGATCTTGTCCTTGGCACGCTCGAAATCGTCGTGATCGACGAGGCGCTTGTTGGCACGCGCGGCGAACAGCGCCGCTTCGTTGACGAGATTGGCCAGGTCCGCACCGGAGAAGCCCGGCGTCGCGCGCGCAATGATGTCCGGCTTGACGTTGTCGGCCAGCGGCACGGCGCGGATATGAACCTTGAGAATCTGCTCGCGGCCGCGCACATCGGGCAGCGGCACGACGACCTGGCGATCGAAACGACCCGGACGCAGCAGCGCCGGATCGAGCACGTCCGGACGGTTGGTCGCGGCGATGACGATGACGCCTTCATTGCCTTCGAAACCGTCCATCTCGACCAGCAGCTGATTCAGCGTCTGCTCGCGCTCGTCATGACCGCCGCCGAGGCCGGCGCCACGATGACGGCCGACCGCGTCGATTTCGTCGATGAAGATAATGCACGGCGCGTGCTTCTTGGCCTGCTCGAACATGTCGCGCACGCGCGAGGCGCCGACGCCGACGAACATCTCGACGAAGTCAGAACCGGAAATCGTGAAGAACGGCACGCCCGCTTCGCCGGCGATCGCCTTGGCGAGCAGCGTCTTGCCGGTACCCGGCGAGCCGCACATCAGCACGCCGCGCGGAATCTTGCCGCCGAGTTTCTGGAACTTGCCCGGATCCTTGAGGAAGTCGACCAGTTCGGACACTTCCTGCTTGGCTTCCTCGCAACCGGCGACGTCGTTGAACGTGATCTTGACCTGGTCGGCGTTGAGCATGCGCGCGCGGCTCTTGCCGAACGACAGCGCACCGCGGCCGCCGCCACCGCCCTGCATCTGGCGCATGAAGTAGACCCACACCGCGATCAGCAGCAGGATCGGGAAGGCGTTGAACAGCAGCTGCAGGATCCAGGGGGTTTCCTTGGGCAGCTCGCCGCTGAACTTGACGTCGTGCTCGAGCAGCGTGCCGACCATCGAACGGTTGTCGGTTTCCGGGCTGATCGTGACGAAGCGCGAACCGCCCTTCAGCTCACCGCGGATCGCCTGACCGGTGATCGCGACTTCCGCGACATTGCCCTGCTCGACCTGGCTGATGAAATCGGAATACGCCAGTTCCGGCTGGCCGCGTGAACGCGACGAGAAGCTCTGGAAGACGCTCATCAGTACGACGAGGATCACCACCCAGAGCAGCAGATTCTTGGCCAGATCGTTCAAAAGTCATTCCTCAAAATCGGCATCGTTTCGCAGCCGGACCGCTTCACATCACTACTCGTCCGGCATTCCCTGACTGGGAGAACCGGTGTTCTTCAGCACACTACACCGCGCGAAAGTTGCGCGCCAGCAGATACACCTCGCTGCTGCGTTGACGCGAAGCCTTGGGCTTGCGGATTGCAACGGTCTCGAAGGCTTCGCGCAGCGATTTCAGATACACCTCGAAGCCCTCGCCCTGGAATGCCTTGACCAGCAAGGTGCCGCGCGGCTTCAAGTGCGCCTTGGCGAATTCGAAGGCCAGTTCGCACAGATACATGCTCGACACTTGGTCCGCGGTGTCGATACCACTGATATTGGGCGCCATGTCGCTCAATACAAGGTCGACCATCTGATCGCCGACGCGCTGCTCCAGCTGCAGCAGAACGCTGTCCTCGCGGAAGTCGCCAAGAATGAATTCAACGCCGGGCAGCGGCTCCATCGGCAGGATATCGAGAGCAAAAAGCTGGCCACGTCCGCCCAGCATCGGTCGCGCGACCTGGCTCCAGCCGCCCGGAGCGGCGCCCAGATCGACGACGATCTGGCCCGGCTTGATGATGCGGTCGCGTTCCTGGATTTCGGTCAGCTTGAACGCAGCCCGCGAGCGCAGGCCCAGGCGCCGCGCTTCACGCACGTACGGGTCGTTTTCATGCTCAGCCAGCCATTGCGCGGAGCTGGGACGGCGTTTTGTACTCATTGTCGAACAGCCCGTTGCGCCTCAGTGACCCGGGCGCGGCACAGACCCACCCCCGTTGCAGGCGAATTTACCTGAACGGCCTATATGTAGTGCACTTTGACGATTTCAAGCTCGCGAGCACCGGCCGGCGTCACAACCTGGGCGATATCGCCCTCGCCGCGCCCGATCAGCGCGCGGGCGATCGGTGAATTGATCGAAATCAGGCCCTGCTTGGCGTCAGCCTCGTCTTCGCCGACCAGCTGATAGCGCAGCTCCTCGCCCGTATCGGCATCAGCGAGGTCAACGGTCACGCCGAAGATCACCTTGCCTGTTTGCGGAAGCTTCGTAACATCAATGACTTGGGCGTTGCTGAGCTTGCCCTCGATTTCACTGATCCGGCCTTCGTTGAAGCCGTGCTGCTCGCGCGCGGCGGCGTACTCGGCGTTTTCCTTGAGATCGCCTTGCTTGCGGGCCTCGTCGATGGCTTCGATGATCTGCGGCCGCAGGTCGCTCTTGCGATGGCGCAGTTCTTCACGCAGCTGGTCGGCACCACGTGCCGTCATCGGGACTTTGCTCATAAAGGTTTTCTTCAAACAAAAAAGCATCCCACCGCAAAACTGCGGCAGGGGCCATTGGGGACAAAAACACCATACAGAACCGCCGCTTAGCTGACAAGCCTAAGCGGCGGCGAATGGCACCAAACTAGAGGGAGGCGTGCAGACTCTGCAGGCGATTGACGTCCAGACGATCCAGGTGATCCATCGCCACCGCCGCCGCCAGCGCACCGGCGATCGTCGTGAAGTAGCAGATCTTGTTCTGGATTGCCGAGGCGCGGATCGAACGCGACTCCTCGATCGAGATCTTGCCTTCCGTCGTATTGACGATGAAGTGGATCTCGCCGTTCTTGATCATGTCGACACAGTGCGGGCGGCCTTCCTTGACCTTGTTGACGCCCTCGCTGACCCCGCCCGCCGCGTTGATCGACGCCGCCGTGCCATGGGTGGCGACGACCCGGAAGCCCTTCTCGACGAGAATCTTCGCCAACTGCTGCGCCTTGCGCTTGTCGCTGTCGCGCACCGAAATGAACGCAGTGCCGCTGCGCGGAATGTTCATGCCCTGCGCGAGCATCGCCTTGTGGAAGGCCTCGCCGAAATGGGCGCCGACACCCATCACTTCGCCGGTCGAGCGCATTTCCGGTCCGAGCAGCGGATCGACGGACGGGAACTTGTTGAACGGGAATACCGATTCCTTGACCGAGTAGTACTTCGGCAGAATCTCGTGCGTCACGCCCTGCGACTTCAGGCTCTGTCCCGCCATGCAGCGCGCGGCAATCTTCGCCAGCGGCCGGCCGGTGGCCTTCGACACGAACGGTGACGTGCGCGAAGCGCGCGGATTGACCTCGAGCAGATAGACCTTGTCGCCCTGCACCGCGAACTGCGTGTTCATCAGGCCGACGACGTTGAGCGCCTTGGCCAGCTTGACGATCTGCTTGCGGATATCGTCCTGGACCTTCTTCGACAGCGAATGCGCCGGTAGCGAGCAGGCCGAGTCGCCGCTGTGCACGCCGGCTTCCTCAATGTGCTCCATGATGCCGCCGATGACGACGTCGGTGCCGTCGCACAGCGCGTCGACGTCGACCTCAATCGCGTCATTCAGGAAGCGGTCGAGCAGCACCGGAGAATCGTTCGACACCGTCACCGCCTCGCGCATGTAGCGCTGCAGATCTTCGTCGTCGTAGACGATTTCCATCGCGCGGCCGCCAAGCACGTAGGACGGTCGCACAACCAGCGGATAGCCGACCTTCTTCGCGACGGCGAGCGCCTGCTTGTCCGACTTCGCCGTGCCATTGGGCGGCTGCAGCAGACCGAGCTTCTCGACCAGCTTCTGGAAGCGCTCGCGATCCTCGGCAAGATCGATCGCATCCGGCGTCGTGCCGATGATCGGTGCACCGGCAGCTTCGAGCGCCCGCGCCAGCTTCAGCGGCGTCTGGCCGCCGAACTGCACGATGACGCCCTTCGGTTTTTCGAGATCGATGATCTCCATGACATCTTCGAACGTCAGCGGTTCGAAGTACAGGCGATCCGAAGTGTCGTAGTCAGTCGACACGGTTTCCGGATTGCAGTTGATCATGATGGTCTCGTAACCATCTTCACGCAGCGCCAGCGCCGCGTGCACGCAGCAGTAGTCAAACTCGATGCCCTGCCCGATGCGGTTCGGGCCGCCGCCGAGAATGACGATCTTGTCGCGCTGCGTCGGCTGCGCCTCGCACTCGTCGTCGTACGAGGAATACAGATACGCGGTCGAGGTCGGGAATTCCGCGGCGCAGGTATCGACGCGCTTGTAGACCGGACGCACGCCGAGCTTGTAGCGCGCGCGGCGGATCGAATCCTCCTTGACGCCCATCAGCAGCGCGAGACGGCGGTCCGAGAAACCGAGCCGCTTGTAGCGGCGCAGGTCTTCGGCCTCGATCTTGCTGACCTTCTGTTCGGCAATCTCGTCCTCGGTCGCAATCAGCTCCTCGATCTGGTCGAGGAACCAGCGGTCGATCTTCGACGCCTGGAACACGTCCTCGACGCTCATGCCGGCGCGGAACGCATCGCCCACGTACCACAGGCGTTTGGCGCGCGGGATCGCCAGTTCAGCGCGGATGCGCGCCACCGACTCAGCGGAGTGATCCGGGACCTGCGGCTCGAAACCATCGGAGCTGACTTCCAGGCCGCGCATCGCCTTGTGCAGCGACTCCTGGAAATTGCGCCCGATCGCCATGACCTCGCCGACCGACTTCATCTGCGTCGTCAGGCGCGAATCGGCCTGCGGGAATTTCTCGAACGTGAAGCGCGGAATCTTGGTGACGACGTAGTCGATGCTTGGCTCGAAGCTCGCCGGCGTTGCGCCGCCGGTGATGTCGTTCTGCAGTTCGTCGAGCGTGTAGCCGACCGCGAGCTTGGCGGCGATCTTGGCGATCGGGAAGCCGGTCGCCTTCGATGCCAGGGCCGACGAACGCGACACGCGCGGGTTCATCTCGATGACGATCATGCGGCCGTCGTCGGGGTTGATCGCGAACTGCACGTTGGAGCCGCCGGTGTCGACGCCGATCTTGCGCAGCACCGCGAGACTCGCGTTGCGCATGATCTGGTATTCCTTGTCGGTCAAGGTCTGCGCCGGTGCGACGGTGATCGAGTCGCCGGTGTGCACGCCCATCGGATCGAAGTTCTCGATCGAGCAGACGATGATGCAGTTGTCCTTGGTGTCACGGACCACTTCCATCTCGTATTCCTTCCAGCCGAGCAGGGATTCCTCGATGAGGACTTCCTTGGTCGGCGAGAGGTCGAGACCGCGCGTGACGATCTCCTCGAATTCCTCGACGTTGTAAGCCACGCCGCCACCGGTGCCGCCCAGCGTGAAGCTCGGGCGGATGATGACCGGGTAGCCGATCGTCGTCTGGATCGTGCGCGCTTCGTCCATCGAGTGGGCGACGCCGGAGCGGGCGGAACCCAGACCGATCTCGGTCATCGCGTCGCGGAATTTCTGACGGTCCTCGGCGACATCGATCGCGCGTTCCTTGGCGCCGATCAGCTCCACGCCGTACTTCTCGAGCACGCCGTTGGCGGCGAGTTCCAGCGCGCAGTTCAGCGCGGTCTGGCCGCCCATCGTCGGCAGCAGCGCGTCGGGGCGCTCCTTCTCGATGATCTTCTTGACCGCCTGCCAGCGGATCGGCTCGATGTAGGTCGCATCGGCCATTTCCGGGTCGGTCATGATCGTCGCCGGATTCGAGTTGACGAGGATCACGCGATAGCCTTCCTGGCGCAGCGCCTTGCAGGCTTGCGCACCGGAATAGTCGAACTCGCAGGCCTGACCGATCACGATCGGACCGGCGCCGATAATCAGAATGCTCTTGATGTCACTACGCTTTGGCATCGCTCAAATCATCCCGCTGTGGCTGTTGCCAGCCTTGCACTGAAACTTAGAAACAGGGCACCGACTCCACCCGTGGCACCCGCCGCCAGACGGCGCCGCGCACGAAACGCGGCAGCCAGGCGGTGACCCACGAAGATCAGCGAACTCAGATACAGAAAACTGGCGATCTGCACGATCGCGCCCAGGATCGCGAACGACAGCGCCGGATAGGCGTAAGCCGGATCGACGAACTGAATGAAGAACGACACGAAGAACAGGATCGCCTTCGGATTCAGCAGGCTGATCGCCAGCGCCCGCGTGAACGGCCGCGCCGTGCCAGGGATCGGCTTCTCCGCCAGCACGATCTCGACATCGCGGCGCCAATCGGCCAGGGCCGCACGCAGCATGCCCACGCCCAGCCAGGCCAGATACGCGGCGCCGATGAACTTCACCACGCTGAACAGGCCCGGCTGGCTGCGCAGCAGCGAGGCCATGCCGACGGCGGTCAGCACCATCAGGACCAGATCACCGACAAACACGCCGCAGGCGGCGCGATAACCGGTCGCAACGCCCTGGCGGCTTGCGACGCTGAGCACGAACAGCGAATTCGGACCGGGCACCAGCACGACGATCACCACGCCGATGATGTACGTGGTGATGTCCGTGATACCGAACATCTCAGCCCCGGTCCGCCATCAGGCGGACAAACTTGTCGAACAGCGCGGCGACATCGTGCGGACCAGGGCTCGCCTCAGGGTGACCCTGGAAGCTGAAGGCCGGTGCATCGGTCAGGCGCAGACCCTGGTTGGAGCCGTCAAACAGCGAGCGATGCGTGACCTTGACGTTGGCCGGCAGCGTCGCTTCATCGACCGCGAAGCCGTGGTTCTGGCTGGTGATCATGACCATGCCGCTTTCCAGATCCTGGACCGGATGGTTGGCGCCGTGATGGCCGAACTTCATCTTCAGCGTCTTCGCGCCCGCGGCGAGGCCGAGGATCTGATGGCCGAGGCAGATACCGAACAGCGGCAGCTTCTTGGCGATGAACGTCCGCGACGCGGCAATCGCGTAATCGCAGGGTTCTGGATCGCCAGGCCCATTCGACAGCAGCACGCCGTCCGGCTTGAGCTTGAGCACGTCCGCGGCGCTGGTCTTGGCCGGCACGACGGTCACGCGGCAATCGCGATCGACCAGCATGCGCAGGATGTTGTACTTGACGCCGAAGTCGTAGACGACGACGTGGTGCTTGCCGTCCTTGCGCTCGGTCTCGCGATTGGTCTCCAGCGTCCAGGAGCCGCGCGTCCAGGCATGCGTCTTCTGCGTCGTCACGACCTGCGCGAGATCGAGGCCCTTGAGGCCGCCGAAAGCGCGCGCCGCGGCCAGCGCCTTGGCTTCGGAGATGCGACCGCCGGCGACGATGCAGCCGTTTTGCGCGCCGGTATCACGCAGGCGCCGCGTCAGGCGCCGCGTGTCGATGCCGGCAATCGCCACCGTCTTGTTGGCTTTGAGGTAGGCACGGAAGTCCTGCGTGCTGCGGAAATTGCTCGCCGCGCGCGGCACTTCGCGGATCACCAGACCGGCGATGTGTACCTGATCGGATTCCGCATCTTCGGGATTGGTGCCGACATTGCCGATGTGCGGGTAGGTCAGCGTGACGATCTGCTGGCGGTACGAGGGATCCGTGAGGATTTCCTGATAGCCGGTCATGGCGGTGTTGAAAACCACCTCGCCGACGGTCTGGCCATCGGCGCCAACGGATACACCCTTGAAAATTGAGCCGTCTGCGAGGACTAGCAGGGCCGGTTTGAGGTCTGGCATGGGTGTCTTTCTAATCCGGTATTTGCACACTATTGATCCGGTTCGAGCGGGATCAATCACAAGCTTTTAAGCAAACTCCAGCTCCGTTGTTCTGCCGAAATGGACGAAGTCCGCTCAGCAAAACGGGGGCTCGCGCCCCCGGTTCAGGATTAGCTGCGCATTATATTGGTGCGCTGCGCCATCGTCCACGAATATTTGTACATTTATTCACTGGAAACGCGCCTCAAACAGCTTGCATTTCGCGGAGAAAGCTAGAAATCCAGGCCCATCTGGTCGCCGGCACGCGGCGGCACCCGAAAATGTGCGGAACTGGTCACCGGCCGCTCGTTGGCATTCATGCCCAGGCGCTTGCAGGCGAGCTTGAAGCGTTGGCGCAAGACCTCGGCGTATTCGCCCCGCCCGCGCATGCGGCTGCCAAAGTTAGGGTCGTTGTCGCGGCCACCACGCATCTGCTGAACCAGGCTCATCACGTGCTCTGCCTTCAAGGGCAGATGGGTCTGGAGCCAGTCGCGGAACAGATCCTTGACCTCGTAGGGCAGACGCAGCGGCGTATAGCTCGCCTGGCGCGCGCCGGCCTCATGCGCCGCGGCAAGCACCGCTTCCATCTCGGCGTCGTTGACGAAGGGAATGGTTGGCGAGAAAAACACCATGGTCGGGATGCCGGCGTCGCTGACGGCGCGCATCGCGCGCAGTCGCGCCTGAGGTGAGGGGACGCGCGGCTCCAGCGTGCGTTTGAGTTCCGGCTTCAAGGTCACGATCGACATCGCGACATGGACAAGGTTGTCGCGCGCCAGATCCCTCAGCAGATCAATGTCGCGTTCAAGCAACGATGCCCCCTTCGTCACGATGCCGACCGGATGACGAAAGCGCACCATGACTTCCAGCAGACTGCGGGTGATCCGCAGGTCCTTTTCAATCGGCTGATACGGATCCGTGTTCGCACCCAGGGAAATCATCGACGGCTTGTAGCCGGGGTGGCGCAGCTCGGCCTCCAGCAGTTCCGCGGCGTTCGGCTTGTAGAACAGCCGGGTTTCGAAATCGAGTCCGGGCGACAGATCGAGATAGGCGTGGCTGGGGCGGGCAAAGCAGTAGATGCAGCCGTGCTCACACCCTCGATAGGGATTGATCGATTGATCGAACACCAGATCGGGGGATTCGTTGCGCGCGATGATCGTCCGCGCCTTGTCGACCTGAACTGTCGTCTTCAGGCGAGGCGGAATCTCGTCGTCGAGCAGCCACCCATCATCGACAGCAACGCGCCTGTCCTTGGCAAAGCGTCCTTCCGGGTTGATCCCGGCGCCGCGACCCTTGATGGCAGTCATCGCCGCCTCATGGCCTGGCTGCCGCGGCTCCGTTCAGGTAGTCCCAGGTCAGGCCGGTCAGCAGCTTCACGCCCGTCTCCAGAGCCGCTTCGTCCATCATGAACAACGGCGAATGGTTGGCCGCGAAGCCTGCGGCCGCGACCCCCGCGGTGCGGATGCCAACGAACAGGTAGAGGCCTGGAATCTGCTGCTGGAAGAACGAGAAATCTTCCGAGCCAAGGATCGGCTGGGCAACGAACAACTTGCTGCCGAAACGCTGCTGCAGCGACGGCAGCATCTGCTCCATCAGCTTCGGATCGTTGTAGGTCACCGGATAGGCGATGCGCTCGCTGATGATCACTTCGGCCTTCGCGCCCGAAGCCTCGGCGATGCTTTCCGCGGTGCGCTTGACGCGATCGTGCAGCTGCTGACGCATGTCCTTGTCGAGCGCGCGCAGCGTGCCGTGCATCTCGACCTTGTCCGGAATGATGTTGTCGCGCACGCCGCCGTCGATGCGGCCGATCGTGACGATCACCGGCGCCAGCGTCGTGTCCATCTGCCGGCTCGCAATCGTCTGCAGGCCCAGCACGATCTGGCTCGCGACGACGATCGGATCGATGCCCAGCCAGGGCGCGGCACCATGCGTCTGCTTGCCGGTGACGACGATGCGCATGTCGTCCGCGCTGGCCATGATGCCGCCCGAGCGATAGCCGACGGTGCCGACCTCGTAGCCGGACAGCAGGTGCATGCCGAAGATCACGTCCGGCTTCGGCGTCTTGCTCAGCACGCCTTCCTTGACCATCAGCGAGGCGCCGCCTTCCTCGCCCAAGGGCGGACTTTCCTCCGCCGGTTGAAAGATGAACTTGACCGTGCCCTGCAGTTCGGCACGCTGCGCGGCCAGCACCTCGGCAACCCCGAGCAGGACCGCCATATGGCCGTCGTGGCCGCAGGCATGCATCACGCCGACGTCCTGGCCATCGAACTTGGCGCGCACCTTGGAACGGAACGGCAGTTCGTTCTGCTCGGTGACCGGCAGCGCATCCATGTCGGCACGCAGCGCGACGACCGGCCCGGGCTTGGCGCCCTTGAGCAGCGCGACGACGCCGGTGTGGGCAATCCCGGTTTCGACCTCCAGGCCCAGCTTGCGCAACTGCTTCTCGAGGTACTTGGCCGTTTCGAACTCGCGGTTCGACAGTTCGGGATGCTCGTGCAGATAGCGGCGATGGGCGATGACCTTCGGCGCAACCTCGGCGACCGAGGCCGACAGCTCGGGCGCCGGCGCCGCCTGAGCACCGCCGAGAACCAGCATGGAGACCGCCATCCAAGCCATGCGTACCGCTTTGCGCCGTGCGTCCATGCCGATCTCCTCGTTGTGGTTCTTTATGTTGCTAACCGGTCTGACCTGCCTGAGCCGCGAGGCGATCCAGCGCTTCGCCGGTGACCCGGTTGATAGTCCATTCGTCCATCGATCGCGCGCCGAGGCTGCGATAGAAGCGGATCGCCGGTTCGTTCCAGTCGAGCACCGACCATTCGAGGCGGCCGCAGTCGCGCTGTTTGGCGATCTGCGCGACTTTCGCGAGCAGCGCCTTGCCGACACCCTGCCCGCGCAGCGCCGGCCGCACGAACAGGTCTTCGAGATAGATGCCCGGCTTGGCGAGGAAGGTCGAGTAGTTGTGGAAGAACAGGGCGAATCCGACGGCCGCCTCGCCCTGCCAGGCGATCAAGGCTTCAGCGTAAGGCCGCGCACCGAACAGGCTTTCACGCAGCGCCGTCTCGGTCGCACTGACCTCGTCGAGCAGTTTCTCGTATTCGGCCAGCGCGCGGATCAGTTCGAGGATCACCCCGACATCCTGCGGCCGCGCGGGGACGATGTTCGACGTCACAGCCCGAGCACGTCCCGCATGTCGTAGAGACCCGGCGCCTTGTCCTTGAGCCAGGCCGCGGCGCGCACCGCACCGCCGGCGAAATTCTGCCGGCTCGTCGCCTTGTGCGTGATCTCGATGCGCTCGCCGTTGCCGAGGAACATGACGGTGTGATCGCCGACGACATCGCCGCCGCGCACGGTCGCGAAACCGATGGCGCCCGCCGGGCGCGGACCGGTATTGCCTTCGCGCGCGTAGACCGCGACCTCGTCAAGATTGCGTCCGGCGCCCTTGGCAACCGCCTGGCCCATCGCCAGCGCAGTACCGGAGGGGGCGTCGACCTTGTGCTTGTGATGCGCCTCGACGATCTCGATGTCGAAGTCGTCGCCGAGCACGCGGGCGGCCTGCTCCAGCAGCTTGAGCGCGACGTTGACGCCGATGCTGTAGTTGGCCGCCAGGCAGACCGGGATGACGCGTGCGGCCTCGGCGATCTGCGCCTTCTGCTCCGCGGTGAAGCCGGTGGTGCCGATGACCATGCCCTTGCCGGCGGCGACACAGTGCGGCAACGCCGCGAGCGTGCCGTCGGGACGGGTGAAGTCGATCAGAACATCGAAGTGCTTGGTCGCGGCGGCGACATCGCTGCTGATCAACACGCCGCTGGCGTCGAGGCCGGCCAGCACGCTGGCGTCGCGACCCAGCAGCTCGGGCTGTCCGCTGCGCTCGAAAGCCGCGCCCAGGGCGAGCGGCGGAGTTGCCGTCGCGGCCGCCTGCATCACGGCGCGGCCCATGCGTCCGGCGGCACCGAGGATGGCAATTCGGGTCTGACTCATGGCTGCGTTCCGGCCCTGGCCGGCCTGGTGATCTGGAGGCCGCGTAGCTTAACGGATGTGCCCGCGGAGCCCTACAGGTTTGCCTCGTGCGGCTCCGATGCGAACGCGACGGCCAGCGCACCCTCGCCGACATTGACGCCGCCGGTCACGCTCATGACGCTCTCAGTGATTTCGACACCCAGGCGGCTGCAGACCAGGCGCAATTCGGCATAGCCCGGCAGCGCGCGCATGCGTGCCAGTTCGCCGCCGAAACACAGGGAGACGACCGGTGCGAGCAGGCCTTTCTCGACCCGCGCCGCGGTGAACGACATCAGCCGCGCAGCAGCGGCATCGAAGCCCTTGATCTTGGCGATCGGCCCGGTGTCGTTCTGGTAGGCACGCAGCACCGGCTTGATGTCGAGTGCAGTGCCCAGTGTCGCGCCGAGCCAGCCGACACTGCGATCGCCCTTGCTCTGGGCGCGTTCGCGCAGATATTTCAGATCGCGCGGAATCATGTAGCCGTAGGTATTCGGCACCAGCTGGTCGAGGCGTTCGCGAATCTGATTCGGATGCGCGCCGGCGTTGATCATGCGCACGGTCTCGTAGGCGGTGATCGCCTGGCCGGCGAACAGGTTCTGCGTATCGATGACGCGCAGCTTGAATGGCGTCGTGATGCCCGCACGCGCACGGATCGGCTTGTACTCGTTGAGGATCGCGAACGAGGCCTTGACGGCATTCTCGTGGATCAGGCTGCGCCGGCTGGCGATCGTCAGGCAAAACACGAAATCGAAATCGAGAACCAGCCGCTCGAGGACAAACGCGGTGATCTGCTCCGCGCTGAACGCGGATGTACCGGCGCCGGCCGAGCTGGCGCGATGATTCTTGTAGAAATCCAGGGCCACGGCCGGATCGCGCCGGTCGACCAGATCCTTGCCGTCGAGGTGAATCGTGATCGGCAGAATGCCGATCTTGTGCTCCTCGATGAAATCCGGCGGCAAGTCGCAACCCGAATCAACCACTAAACCAATACGCATCCCCGTCCCCCCGCTACACCCTCGCACACCAAGCTGACTGCGCACCGATCCTCGCGTCGGCATCACAAGCGCGCTGCTTTCATTTTCTCTCGAAACGCTTGGCCTCCAGCCAGCGCGCTTCCATCGCATCGAGTCGCAGCGGATCCCCCGGCGGCGGCAGTTCGGCAAGCCCCGCTGTCACATGCGCAAAGCGCCGGCTGAACTTCGCGTTGGCGCGATGCAGCGCCGCCACCGGCTCAACGCCGAGATGCCGCGCCAGATTGACGGCCATGAATAGCAGGTCACCCAACTCGTCTTCCGCCGCATCACGACTTTGCTTGGCCGCCTGCTGCAATTCAAGCGTTTCTTCGGCGAGCTTGTCCCACAGCTCGTCGAGGTGGCGCCAGTCGAAGCCCAGCACCGCCGCCTCGCGCTGCAGCCGCAGCGCCGTTTCCAGCGCGTCTGTCGCCTCAGGCATAGTGCTGGACCCGCTGGCAGAGGTTCCACAACATGCCGGCGGTCGCACCCCAGATCCGGTACTGGCCCCAGTTGAGCTCGAAGAACGGCACGTTGAGCCCCTCGCGCGTCAGGATCTTCTTTTCGTAGCTGGCCGGGTCGAGCACGAAACCGAGTGGCACTTCGAACGCCTCCGCGACTTCGTTGGCATCCACTTTCAGGGCCGGCGCGCCGTCAATGACCCCGACGACCGGCGTCACCATGTACTTGGTCAGCGTCGGATAGTCGTCGAGAAAGCCGACCACCTCGACCTGCATCGGGTCCAGGCCGATCTCTTCCTGCGCCTCGCGTAACGCCGTGCTCGTCGCGTCGAGATCGCCCGGATCTCGGCCGCCGCCGGGAAAGCTGATCTGACCCTTGTGCGAGCGCAGATGATCGGCGCGCACCGTCAGCAGCAGGTTCAGCGAATCCTTGCGGCGGATCACCGGGGCCAGAACGGCGGCCGGGCGCAGGCCCTGCAGCATCTTCGGCGTCAGCAGTTTTTCGACCTTGAACGGCAGTTCCAGGGCGCACAGCGGCCGCGGCGTCTGCAGGCTGGTTCCGGCCAGTGCGCCGCGCAGGCGCGCTTCCAGATCCGTCATGGCCGTTTCATTAGCCGCTTGAACTTCACTGCAGTCATTGTGATTACCGTCGCCCCTGCGTCGCCGATCCGAAGTGTAGCGGATGACCGGCCCCAATCCTCCTACAATCCATTCTCAACCAGACCTCCAGAGCCATGGCCGAACCCAGCTTTCTGTCGATGCTGCAAAGCTACTTTGTCAGCTATACCCGGCACGTCGCGCATTGCGGAATGACGATTACCGAGCTGACGCCCGACAGCGCCACCGTCGAGCTGCCGTTCCGCGAAGACTGGCTGGTCGATATCGAGCGCGGCCTGATTCATCCCGGCATCGTCACGACGCTGGTCGACTCCGCCTGCGGCGCCGCGGTGCTGGCGCGCATCGGCGGCCTCGAACCGATCGCGACGCTCGATCTGCGCATGGACTATCTGCGCGTCGGCCGCCGCGATCTGGCGGTGTATTGCCGCGCCGAATGCCATCGCCTGACACCGAGCATTGCGTTCGCCCGCGCCACCGTCTGGCAGGACGATCCGGCGCAACCGATCGCCCAGTCGCAGGGCGCGTTCATGCGCACCAAGCGTCCGGCCGGCGCCAAGACCGGAGCCTCGGTATGAGCCAGGCCCTGATCGCCGCCCGCACGCTCGCCCTGGAGACCGGCGAGTTCGATGCGCTGCTCGGTCTGCTGCCCTACGCGCGCTTTCTCGGCGTCAGCGTCGAGATGCATGAAGGCCAGCTCCGCTCGGTGCTCGCCCCCAGCGAACATCTGATCGGCAGCCCGCGCCTGCCCGCGCTGCACGGCGGCGTGACCGCGGGCTTCATGGAGAACGCCGCGCTGCTGCATCTGCTGCTGTTGCCGGACCTGATCCGCATCCCCAAGAGCATCGACTTCTCGCTCGACTACCTGCGGCCGGCGCGGCTGCAGACCAGTTATGCGCAATGCGAAGTCACCCGGGCCGGCGCGCGGGCGGCGCAGGTCCAGGTCCGTTGCTGGCAGTCCAGCGCCGGCGAGCCGATCGCGATCGGCCGCGGCCATTTCCTGCTGCTGTCCAGCAAGACGGAATGAGCGCTTACCGGGACTGGCTGAGCCTGCGCGAGATCGACGCTCGTTCCGGCAGCGTCAAAGGCACCGCCTTCCGCGCGTTCAAGCGCCTCGAAGCTGCATTGCAGGAGGGCCGCGACTACGTCGTGCTCGATCGCGAGCAGGCCGCACAAGCCATTGCCGAACTTAAGAATCAGCAGCGCGCCTATCAGAGTTCGGTGAATCTGCTGCTGCTGCATCCGGCGATCGCCGAGCGTCTCTGCAAGACGCTCGACAGCGGTCCCGCGGGCATCGGTAACTGACGTTTCCACTACGTCGTTTGCGGGTTGCCGCGCTGGCGGCCCATGGGTACGATGCGGCTCCTCTTATCCATTTTGGGAGTTGCACATGTCCGCCACCGAACTGCTCAGCAAGCTGCCGGCTGCTTTCAACGCCAGCGAAGCCTCGGGCACCAACTGCACCATCCAGTTCGTCTGCTCGACGCCGATGAATGCCGTGATCAAGGACGGCACCTGCGCCGTCAACGCCGGCCAGGCCGCCAGCCCGGATGTCACCATCACCATGGAAGACGCCGACCTGGTCGCGCTGATGAAGGGCGAACTTAACGGCATGACCGCGTTCATGACCGGCAAGCTGCAGATCGACGGCGATCTGATGCTCGCCCAGCGCATGGCGAGCTTCTTCGACGCCTCCAAGCTGTAAAGCGGTTGGCAGCTTCAGCCGAATCGACCCCGGGCAGCGATGCCCGGGGTTTTGTTTATGTGGTCGAGCCCGGCGCCGATGCGCTGCAGTTGCGCGCGGTGCACCGGCCCGATCTGGCGCCGCTGCAGCTCGACTGGAACGGCCCCGACGTACGCCGCCGCATCGCGGGCGGTCGGCAGCAACTGCTCGCCAAGGCGATCGGCCTGCACAAGAAGCGTGACCTCAGCGTGCTGGATGCCACTGCCGGCCTCGGCCGCGATGCCTGCACGCTCGCCGCGCTGGGCGCCAGCGTCACCCTCGTCGAGCGCCAGCCGCTGCTGAGTCAGCTGCTGCACGATGCCCTTGCGCGCTTGAACAACAGCGCTGAAGCACAGGCGACCGCGCAGCGCATGCAGATCGTCGAC
The DNA here is from genome assembly GCF_058783185.1 of Fontimonas sp. FW305-C-3. Lineage (NCBI taxonomy): Bacteria > Pseudomonadati > Pseudomonadota > Gammaproteobacteria > Nevskiales > Nevskiaceae > Fontimonas > Fontimonas sp. FW305-C-3. The sequence goes on from NZ_JBYSYK010000002.1 coordinate 337,822, forward strand.
GGCGACGCCGCCACGGTACTCACCAGCGGCGCGCGCTGGGACGTCGTGCATTTCGACCCGATGTACCCGCACCGCAACAAGCAGGCCCTGCCGCAGAAGGAAATGCAGATGCTGCGCGAGTTGTGCGGCGCCGACGAAGATACCGACGCATTACTGGAACCCGCGCTCGCCGCCTGCCGCCTGCGCGTCGTCGTCAAACGCCCGAGCCATGCGCCGTTCCTGGCCGGCCGCAAACCGAACTTCCAGCTCAGCGGCACCCAGGCGCGTTACGACATCTATGTTCCGGCGCCGTCCCCGACGTCATCCGCGGCGTCGTAGAATCGGCACACGATGCGCCTGCTCACACTGGTTCGCCACGCCAAGTCTTCCTGGGATCAGCCCGGGCAGCGCGATTTCGATCGTCCGCTCAACGAGCGCGGCGTGCACGATGCGCCGCGGATGGCGGCTCACGTCAAGCGCATGGCCGGCACACCCGACCGCATCGTCAGCAGCCCGGCGGTACGGGCGCTGACGACGGCCAGGGTTTTTGCCGAAGTAATGGGCATCAAGCCCGATCAGCTGGTCGAGCAGAAGCGCATCTATGAGGCGTCGGCGAACACGCTGCTCGATCTCGTGCAGCACTTCGACGACGAGTGCCGCCACATCATGATGTTCGGCCACAACCCGGGCTTCAGCGAGTTTGCGCACCTGTTGGCGCCAGTGAGCTTCGACGACCTGTCGACCTGCTCCGCGGTGCAGATCGGCTTCGAGACCCAGCGATGGTCAGAGATCGACAAAGGCCGCGGCGTCCAACGCTTCTACGCCTACCCCAAGCAGTTCAAGCAACAGACTTGAAGCTCTTGCGGTAACGCTCGGCGTTCTGCACGTAATGCTGGGCCAGCACGCCGAGCATCTGAACTTCCGCGGCGCTGAGCTCGCGTACGACCTTGGCCGGCGAACCCATGATCAGCACGCCATCGGGAAACTGCTTGCCTTCGGTGACCAGCGAGCGAGCGCCGACCATGCTGTTGGCACCGATGCGCGCGTTGTTGAGCACCACCGAACCGATGCCGACGAGGCTGTTGTCGCCGATCTCGCAGCCGTGCAGCATCACCATGTGGCCGATCGTGCAGCCGCGGCCGACGCGCAGCTTGATGCCGGCATCCGTGTGCAGCACCGAGCCGTCCTGGATGTTGCTATCGTCGCCGATCAGCAGCTGGTCGGTATCGCCGCGCAGCACGCAGTTGAACCAGACGCTGGCCCGCTCGCCGAGCTCGACCGAGCCGATGACGCTGGCGCTGTCGGCAACCCAGGCGCTGGCGGCCAGTTGCGGCACGCGCTGTTCAAGTTGATAAAGCATGAGTGAGTCCGCGATGAAGATGACCCGCAGTGTGACGACAGCCCTGTTGCTGCTGCAAGTGCTGCTGGCCACCCTCCTGTCCGCTTGCGGCGGCTCGACGCCGAAGCTGGCCGCGCTGCCGGCCGATGCGTTGATCCTCGCCTTCGGCGACAGTCTGACCTTCGGCACCGGCGCGACGCGCGAGCAGGCCTACCCGGAACAGCTGGCGACGCTGATCCAGCGCGAAGTCATCAATGCCGGCATCCCGGGCGAAACCACGCCACAGGGCCTGGAACGGCTGTCGGACACGCTCGATGAGCACGAGCCGGCGCTGGTGATTCTGTGTCTCGGCGGCAATGACATGCTGCGCCAGATGGATCGCGCGGCGATGAAGGACAACCTCGCAAGCATGATTCGCGAAATCCGCGGCCGCGGCATTGCCGTCGTGCTGATGGGGGTTCCGGAACCCAAGCTGCTCGGCCTCAAGTCGGACCCCAGCTACGCCGCGCTGGCGCAGGAGTTCCAGCTGCCGCTGGAGGATTCGATCGTTGCCGAAGTGCTCGGCGAGCGCGATCTCAAGTCCGACCAGATTCACCCGAACGCGAAGGGCTACGCGCTGATGGCCGAAGCCCTGGCGAAGCTGCTCAAGAAGGCCGGCGCCGTCTAGCGGCTGTCGAAGAAACTTCCCTAGGCGACGGCTTCGTCGGCAGGCAGCCGCGGCCGCGCGGCCAGGCTGAAACCGTGACCGTGCTCGAGCAGATATTCGAGCCACTTGTTGAGCATGCTGTTGCGCCGCCACTGCTCCGACAGGAAGGCGTGCGCCTCCGGATCGGCATCGTCGGCGGCCAGCCACGGCGGCCGCTGGCTGCACTTCAGGGCCTCGGCGACCCGCGCGTCCAGATAGGCCCGCACCCACAGATCCGGCTGGCGGCGGGCACCGTCCTCGTCGGTGAACTCGTAGGTCAGGCGCAGGGTCACCGTGTAGCGATCGCGCTCGACCAGCTCCAGGTGCAGCGGGCAGTCGCTCTGGCTGCGCGAAACCGCGCGCTGGAACGGCGCGTCCAGTTCAGGCACCAGACGCTCGAGCAGGCGAAAATTGCGCTCATGCAGCTCCAGCAGATGCGCGATGCTTCGCGGCTTTCCGCAGCAGGGACAGAGATTCGTGGAGGCTTGCATCGTCCGACTATAAGATGGAGACCTGCGGGCCACAATGACAACGAGAAAAGGACATCAGCATGCCCATCCGTGAAAATACCACCAAGGCCTATCTCGACCAGAAGCCGGGTACTGCGGGCCTGCGCAAAAAAGTCGCAGTTTTCCAGCAACCGCACTATCTGGAGAATTTTCTGCAGTCGATCTACGACTGCGTTCCCGAGCTGCGCCAGCAGACGATCGTGATTGGGGGCGACGGCCGCTATTTCAATCGGGAGGCGATCCGTACCGCCATCGCGATGGCGGCCGCCAACGGCGTCAGCCGCGTCATCGTCGGCCAGGGCGGCCTGCTGTCGACGCCGGCCGCTTCGAATCTGATCCGCGAATCCGATGCGGCTGGCGGCTTCCTGTTCACCGCCAGCCACAATCCGGCCGGTCCGGATGGCGATTTCGGCATCAAGTTCAATATCCGCGGCGGCGGCCAGGCCGGCGAAGGCCTGACCGACCGCATCTACGCGCACAGCAAGACGATCGCCCGCTACCGGACGATCGAGGATGCCGACATCGATCTCGACCGCATCGGCGTGCAGCAGCTCGAAGGCCTGCGCATCGAGATCGTCGACTGCGTCGACAGCTACGCCGCGCTGATGCAGTCGCTGTTCGACTTCGACCGCATGCGCGACTGGCTCAAGCGCGGCAAGAGCCTGCGCTTCGACGCGATGCACGCCGTCACCGGCCCTTACGCGCGGCGCATTCTCGTCGAGCAACTCGGCGCACCGGACGCGGCGATCCTGCATGCGACGCCGCTGGAGGATTTCGGCGGCGGCCATCCCGACCCGAACCTCGTCTACGGCAAGCACCTGGCCGACATGGCCTTCGGCGAGAACGCGCCGGAACTGATCGCCGCGAGCGACGGCGACGGCGACCGCAACATGATTCTCGGCCGCGGCATCTTCATTTCGCCGGGCGATTCGCTGGCGATGCTCGCCGCCCATCTGCCGAAGCTGCCGGGCTACAAGACCGGCCTCGCCGGCATCGCCCGTTCGATGCCGACCTCGCGCGCCGCCGATCAGGTGGCGCGGGCGCTGCATGTGCCGCTGCACGAAACGCCGACCGGCTGGAAGTTCTTCTGCAACCTGCTCGACCATGGCCAGGCAACGATCTGCGGCGAAGAAAGCTTCGGCACCAGCTCTTCGCACACGCGCGAGAAGGATGGCCTCTGGGCAGTCCTCGCCTGGCTCAATGTGCTCGCCCTGAGCGGCAAATCGGTGCAGGAGATCGCCACCGAACACTGGCAGACCTACGGCCGTCACTACTACGCGCGTCACGATTACGATGGCCTGCCGGCACCGGCCGCGGAGGCGGTGATGCAGACCTTTGCCGGTGAACTGGCGAACCTGCCCGGCCAGACCCTCGGCGATTACAAGGTGACGCTCGCCGACGAGTTCAGCTACCACGACAAGCTCGATGGCAGCATCGCCACCGGCCAGGGCCTGCGCCTGGTCTGCGGCGAGCAGGCACGGATCATCCTGCGCCTATCCGGCACCGGCACCAGCGGCGCGACGCTGCGTGTCTACCTGGAACGCTACGAGCACGATCCCAGCGCGCTGGGCTGGCGCACCAACGAAGCGCTCGCGCCGCTGGCCGGTGTTGCCGAACGCGTCGCCCGCATCGCCGAACTGACCGGGCGCCGCGCGCCCACGCTGATCACCTGATTCACTTCCATCCATGAGCGAAAAACTGTGGCGCTCCACCTGGCTCAACGACCTGAAGCTGCGCTTCAAGTCGGCCCTGGCGATCGGTGGCCTTGCTTCGCTGTTCGGCATCACCGGCCTCGCCTTCCTGCTCACGCAACGCGAGATGGTCGACGCGCGGCGCTGGACCGAACACACCGACGATGTCGTCACCCGCGTCCACGAACTGCAGGTCATGGTGCTGCGCCAACAGATGGACGTGCGCAGCTTCCTGCTGACCCGCGAGTCCACCTATCTCAACGACTATGCACGTGATGCCGCCAAGGTCGACACATCGCTCAATGGCCTGATCGAGCTGACCGGCGACAACGCCGAGCAACAGATCCGCCTGAAGAAGCTCGGCCCATCCATCGAGCAGTGGCGCGAGAGCTTCGGCTTCGCATCGAGCCGCACCGCGGGGCCGCAGCTTCCGCTGCCGGCCCAGGCGACGCCGGAGCTGATCGAATCGACGAACAAGCAGATGGAGGGCATTCTCAATACGACAGAAGATGTGCTGGCGGTCGAACTGACGCTGCTTAAGACACGCAGCGAGCGGCTCGACGACAGCCTCAGCCGGATCAAGATCCTGACGATCGCGATGCTGCTGTCCGCCCTCGCGCTGGTGATCCTGCTGCTGCGCGGCATCACGCTGACGCTGGCGGCGCCGCTCGCCGAAATCACGCGGCTGATCGATCGCCTGACGGCCGGCGATCTGCGACTCGAAGTCCCGCGTGCCACGCGCCGCGACGAGATCGGCTCGATCATGCGCGCGCTGGAGGGCTTCCGGCAGACGGCACGCGAGGTCCAGCACCGCGAATGGGTGAAGTCGCACGCCTCCGCAGTCGCGGAACTGCTGTCGCGACAGTCCGAGTTCGCCGGCTTCTCCAGTGCGCTGCTCAACTATCTCGCGCCGGTGCTCGGCGCGGGTCATGCCGCGCTGTTTCGCAGCGATCCCGACGGCATGGCGCCGCTGCTCGTCGGCGGTTACGGCCTGCGCGCGCGAAGCGTCGATGCGCGCAACGGCTTCGAAGGCCTGGTCAGGCAATGCCTGCGCATCGGCCAGGCGATCGAGCTGAATCCGTTGCCGGAAGATTACGTCCACATCAGCAGCGGCACCGGCGAAGCCCGCGCGGCGGCGCTGTACCTGTGGCCGCTGCGCGGCACCAGCGACGCCGCCGGCGCGATCGAGTTCGCCACGTTCAAGCCGCTCGGCACCGAGGAACGCGATCTGATTGCCGCGATCCTGCCGGCGATCGGCCTGTCGCTCGAAGCCCTGGGCCACGCGATCCGCACGGCGGAGCTGCTCGAGGAAACCCGCGTGCAGCAGGAGGAACTGCTGGCATCGGAAGAATCGTTGCGCGTGCAGCAGGAAGAGCTGCGCACCACCAACGAATCGATCAGCGCCAAGAACCAGGAGCTCGAGGAACAGAGCTCGCGGCTGCGGGCGTCGGAGGAGGAACTGCGCGTCCAGGCCGAGGAGCTGCGCAACACCTACGACGCGATGGCCGAGAAGAGCCAGGCGCTGGACGACCGCAACCGGCGCCTGATGCAGATCCAGACCGAGCTCGAACAGAAGAACCGCGACATCGGCCAGGCCAGCACCTACAAGTCGGAGTTCCTCGCCAACATGTCGCACGAGCTGCGCACGCCGCTCAACAGCGTGCTGATCCTGGCCAAGGATCTCAGCGAGAACGTGACGGGGAATCTGAACAGCGAGCAGGTCGAGTCCGCGCAGATCATCCACGACAGCGGCCACAACCTGCTGAACCTGATCAACGACATCCTCGACCTGTCGAAGATCGAGGCCGGTCGCATGGACGTCCACTGGGAGCCGGTCCAGCTGGCCGACGTGCTGTCCAGCGTCGAGCGCAGCTTCCGCGCCGTCGCCCGCGACCGCAGCCTCGCGCTGGACGTGCGGTTCGATCCCGGCGTACCGCAGAACATCCGCTCGGATGCGAGCAAGATCGGCCAGATCCTCAACAACCTGGTCGGCAACGCGCTCAAGTTCACGCATGCCGGCGGCGTGACGATCCAGCTGTCCGCGGCGGCCGCCAACGACAGCGGGCACGTGATGGTCGCCTTGAGCGTCAGCGACACCGGCATCGGCATCGCCGCCGACAAGCTGCAGCGCCTGTTCAAGGCTTTCGAGCAGGGCGACGGCACGATCAGCCGGCGTTACGGCGGCACCGGCCTGGGGCTGTCGATCTCGCTCGCGCTGGCGCGCATCCTCGGCGGCGATATCCAGGTCAGCAGCGCACCCGGCGAAGGCTCGCGCTTCACGCTGTTGCTGCCGACCGAAATACGCAGCGAGGCCGTCAAGCCGGCGGTCGCCAAAGCTGCCGAAACCTCAGCGGCGTTGGCTGCGCCGGCACCGGTCGTGGCCAGCGAAAACCCAGCGCCAGTTGCACGCATCGTGCCGGACGACGACCGCGCCAGCATCGGCAAGGGCGACACCGTGATGCTGGTGATCGAGGACGATCCGGTGTTCTCGCGCATCCTCGCCGACATGGCGCGGCAGAAGGGCTACCGCATCCTGCGCGCGATCGACGGCGAATCCGGACTCGCGCTGGCGCTGCAGTTCCGGCCCTCGGGCATCCTGCTCGACGTCGGCCTGCCCGGCATGGACGGTTGGGCCGTCCTCGAAAGGCTCAAGTCGCAGGCGGCGACGCGCAACATCCCCGTGCATTTCATCAGCGCGTCGGACGACAGCGAGCGCGGTCTCGCGCTCGGCGCCGTCGGCTTCCTGACCAAGCCGGCGACGCGCGGCGCGCTTGAGACCGTCTTCGATCAGGTGCTGGGTGCAGCGGACTCGCGGCAGCGCCGCATCCTGGTCGTCGACGACGATCCGATCGCGCGTCATGCGATCGTCAAGCTGCTGGCCGAAACGCAGGCCGAAGTCGTCGAGGCGGACACACAGTCCGCGGCGCTGCTCGCGCTCGGGTCGCAGTCCTTCGACTGCATCGTGCTCGACCTGCTGCTGCCGGATGGCAACGGCCTGGAACTGCTCGACAAGCTGTCGCGGTCCGGATCGGTACCGCCGGTCGTCGTTCATTCGGCGCGGGATCTGTCGCACGACGAACTGCTCAAGCTGCGCGAGTACACCGACAGCATCGTCATCAAGGGCACGCAGGCGCCGGGCCGCCTGATGGATGAGGTGTCGCTGTTCCTGCACGCGGTGCGCAAGCCCGGCCTTGCCGAGAAGCCGACTGCCGAACGGCCGGCGGACTTCACCGGCCGCCACGTGCTCGTCGTCGACGACGACATGCGCAATGTCTTCGCGCTGTCCAAGGCGCTGCGCTCGCAGGGCCTCAATGTCATTGTCGCGCAGGACGGCCAGAAGGCCATCGAACAGCTTGCCGAGAATCCGCAGACGGACTGGGTGCTGATGGACATCATGATGCCGGTGATGGACGGCTACACCGCGATGCGCAAGATCCGCGAGCGGCCGGAATGGGCGCAGCTTCCGGTCATTGCACTGACTGCCAAGGCGATGAAGGGCGACCGCGAGGCCTGCCTGCAGGCCGGTGCGAACGACTACCTGACCAAGCCCATCGACATGACCAAGCTGCTGTCGATGATGCGCGCCTGGACCCGCCCGCGCTGAGCGCGCCCCATGCAGCCGCCCGACACGGAAATGGCCCAGCTGGTCGACGTGCTGAAGACGCGGCATGGCTACGACTTTTCCGAGTACGCGCCGGCTTCCCTGCGGCGGCGGGCAATCAGCCTGGTCACCCATCTCGGCCTGCCCGACCTCGCCGCGCTGAGCGAACGGATCAGCAACGACGCCGAGCTGATCGACGAAGTCATCGGCCGCCTGTCGGTTCCGGTATCGGAATTCTTCCGCGATCCCGAAGTCTTCGCGACGCTGCGCAGCGAGGTGCTGCCGGTACTGTCGAGCTACCCGCGCATCAACATCTGGCAGGCCGGCTGCGCGCATGGCGAAGAGGTGTATTCGCTGGCGATCCTGCTGACCGAAGCCGGGCTGTACGAGCGCTCGCGCATCTACGCAACCGACATCAGCGAGAAGGCGCTCGCCGCTGCGCGCGAGGGCATCTATCCGGCGCGCGAACTCAACCACTACGCCAGCGGCTATCTCAAGTCCGGCGGCAGCGCCACGCTGTCCGACTACTTCCACGCGCGCTACGGACATATCAAGCTCGACGACGAGCTCAAGCGCAACGTCGTCTTCGCCCAGCACAACCTGGTTTCCGATGCGGCTTTCTGCGAGGCGCAGCTGGTGCTGTGTCGCAATGTGCTGATCTATTTCCAGCCCGCGCTGCAACAACGCGCGATCCATGTGTTCGGCGACGCGCTGGTGCGTGGTGGCTATCTTTGCCTGGGCACCAAGGAATCGATGCTGCGCAACACGGCCTCCGCGCGTTTCGAACTCCTCAACCGTCCGGCTTCGCTGTATCGCCGCAGGCTCGATGCGCGTTCCTATGGCCCGCCAGCGACCTGAGCTGATCGCGATCGGCGCATCGGCCGGCGGCGTGACCGCGCTGTCGGTGTTGCTCGGCGGTCTGTCGAGACATCTGGAAACACCCATCGTCATTGTGCTGCACACCCAGGGCCAAGACATGCAACCGATGCTGAGCATTCTCGGCAAGCGCAGCGGCCGCAACATCGTCGAGGCGACACCTGGCCTGGCCATCGAGCGCGGCAAGACCTATCTGGCGCCGGGCGGTTACCATGTCCTCGTCGAGCGCGATGGCAGCCTGTCGCTGTCGGTCGACGAGCGGGTCTGCCACGCCAGGCCGTCCATTGACGTCCTGTTCGAGTCAGTGGCGGACGCCTATGCAAGCGCGGCGGTCGGCGTGGTGCTGACCGGCTCGAATGCGGATGGCGCCAGCGGCCTGGCGCAGATCCGTGCAGTCGGCGGCCTGGCGCTGATCCAGGACCCCGCGAGCGCCGAATATCCGGCGATGCCGCAAGCCGCACTTGCAAAGGCCGGCGCGGACCGCGTCCTGCCTCTCGATCAACTTGCTGAAGAACTGAACACGCTATGCATGCTCTGAACTCCGACATCGAAATCCCGCGCGGCAAGGTGCTGGTCGTCGACGATACGCCGGCCAACCTGGTGGCGATGCGCCGGCTGCTGGGACGGATGGACTGCACCATCGTCGAGGCCGACTCGGGCAATGCCGCGCTAGCGGCCTGCCTGGACCAGGAGTTCGCCCTGATCCTGCTCGATGTACAGATGCCGGACATGGACGGTTTCGAGGTCGCCAGCCTGCTGTCCGGCGAGCCGCAGACGCGCGATGTGCCGATCATCTTCGTCACGGCCGCATTCAACAGCGACCGCAATCGCATCCAGGGCTATGAAGTCGGCGCCGTCGACTACATCGCGAAGCCGATCGACGAATTCATCCTGCTCTCTAAGGTCAAGGTCTTCCTCGAGCTGTATCGCAGCCGTCACGCGCTGCGCGCGGCGGAGGCGCGTGCGCGTCATCAGGCGACGCACGACATGCTGACCGGGCTCGCCAATCGCCTGCTGTTCAACGATCGCCTCGAGCAGGGCCTTGCGCGCGCCCGGCGCGAAGGCACGCTGGTGGCGCTGATCTATATCGACATCGATCACTTCAAGCCGGTCAATGATCGCCACGGCCATCAGGCCGGCGACGCGCTGCTCAAGGCGATCGCGCAGCGCATGCTGCCCTTGTTCCGTGCCAGCGACACCGTCGCCAGGCTCGGCGGCGATGAGTTCGCGGTGATCCTCGACGGCTTCGACCAGCGCGCGGATATCGATACGCGCTGCGCGCAATTGCTCGCTGAACTGACGCGCCCGTTCACGCTGCAGCTGACGACGAGCATCGAAGCCCAGATCGGCGCCAGCCTCGGCGTTGCGGTGTTCCCGGATGATGCGACGGAGGCCGAAGCACTGATCCGTCAGGCCGATGCTCGCATGTACAGCACCAAGCTCAGCCGCAAGAGCGGCTGAGCGCGGCCATCCGCCGGAGTATCCGCCTTACAGGCCGAGATTCATGCCGGGCGGCAATTGCATGCCGGCCGTGGCCTTGGCCATGCGCGTGCGCGTTTCCTCTTCGACTTTCTGCGCCGCGTCGTTGATCGCGGCAGCGATCAAATCTTCGAGAAATTCCTTGTCTTCCTGCATCGCCTCGGCTGCGATGCTGACCTTGCGTGCCTGATGGCTGCCGGTTAGCGTGACCTTGACCATGCCGGCGCCGGATTCGCCGGTGACTTCCAGCTGCGCGATCTCGTTCTGCGCACGCTTGATGTTCTCCTGCATCTGCTGGGCCTGACGCATCATCTGGCCGATTGCACCTTTCATCGCTGCTCCTCGATTCGTCGAATGTGTGGAATGTCGATCAGCTGTCGAGCGGGTGGATCGAACCCGGCCGCACCCGCGCACCGAAGTGCTCGCGGAACGCGCGCACGACCGGATCGGCATTGATCGACGCCTCGGCATTGCGCTGACGATCGATCTCATGCTGCTCCGACAAGCGCGCCGGCGAAGCGAGCGTCGCTTCCTCGGCCACTTCGATCTGCAGCTGCACGGGCTCGGCCAGCTGCAGCGACAGCGCCTGCTCCAGGGCCACGCGGCGTTCTTCCATCAACAGGTGTTTCGCCTTCGGGTCCAGCGTCAGCAACACGCGATTGCCGTCGCGACCGCCCCAGGCGCAATGGCGCGCCAGCTGTCTGACAAAGGCCTCGATCTGCAACACGGCAACGCGCTGCGGCCAGGATGCGTCTGCCGGCAGCGCGGGCTGCGGCTTTGCGATCGGCGCGGGCGCGGCAGCTGCCTCCGATGTCGCGCTCGCACTTGCACTCGCACCGGAGACTGACGGTGCGCCTCGCCCTGCGGCACCGCCGCCCGCGGCCGGCGCCGCGGCGCCGGAATCCGCCGCTGGCTGGAATGCCAGCATGCGCAACAGCGTCATCTCGAAACCCAAGCGTGGGTCGGGCGCCCACGGCAGATCGCGTCGACCGTTGACCGCGATCTGATAGCAGAGCTGGACGTCTTCCGGCGTGTAGCCGGTCTTCAGCGCAACCAGTTCCGCATCGTCCTCGTCGGTCTGCGCGTTCGGCAGCATCTGCAGGATCGCGAGGCGCTGCAAAGCGGTCGCCAGTTCGGCAAGCAGCGCCGCGTAGTCCGGCGCCTGCGCCTCCAGGCGCTGCAGGCAGGCCAGCAAGGCATCGCCGTTGCGCTGCGCCAACGCCTGCAAGATCTCGAACAGCGCGTGGCGGCCGCCGGTGCCGAGCATCGTCTCGACCGCCTCGCGCTGCAGACCCGTGCCGCCGGAGAACGCGATCGCCTGATCGACGAGCGACAGCGCATCGCGCATCGAGCCATCGGCGCCTCGCGCGATCTCCGTCACCGCACCCGCCTCGTAGCTCACCGCTTCGGCGTCGAGCACCTTGTTGATCTGGTCGCGCAGCACCGATATCGGCAGGCGCTTGAGATTGAACTGCAGGCAGCGCGACAGCACCGTCGCCAGCAGCTTCTGCGGGTCGGTCGTCGCCAGAATGAACTTCACATGCGGCGGCGGCTCCTCGAGCGTCTTCAGCAGCGCGTTGAACGCACTCTTCGACAGCATGTGGACTTCGTCGATCAGATAGACCTTGTAGCGCCCGCGTGCCGGCGAATACTGCGCGTTCTCGATCACCTGCCGCACATCGTCGACACCGGTATTGCTCGCGGCGTCAATCTCCAGCAGATCGACAAAGCGCCCCTGGTCCACCTCGTTGCAGGCCGAGCACTGACCGCAGGGATTCGCGCTGACACCCGTCTCGCAGTTCAAACACTTCGCGATGATGCGTGCCAGCGTGGTCTTGCCGACGCCGCGCGTGCCGGTCAGCAGGATCGCCGGATGCAGGCGATCGCCGTTGAGCGCATGCGACAAGGCCTTGACCACATGGTCCTGGCCCATCACGTCTTCAAAGCGACGCGGACGATACTTGCGTGCGAGGGCGAGATAGCTCATGGGCTGAGTCGATGCAGGAAATGAGCGGGGATTGTCGCGGATTGAGTCCAGCCTAGCCAGCGTTGCAGTCACGCGCTGGTACGCACTTTTGGCGTTGTGGCGCGTCGGCGAGCGCCGGCAGGTCGCGCGACGCCGGAGCGCAGCAAGCGGAGTTGCCTCCAGGCAATGAGCATCGCGAGCACCGCCGACGCGCGAGATGCCAAGCGCAGCAGCGCCACAACGCCAAAAGGAGGGTGGCGGCCCGTACCAGCTGACTCCGGCACCCAGCGTCACCGCTGCCGTTGCTCCCTTCCGGGCCTGGCGGGATTCACGGTTTGCTGTCGCGGAGGGCCGGCACGGGCCACCATAGACTCGACGGCCGGATCGATGCTGCAGGCCGCGAAGGACGCGCAGTGTGCCTGAATCGGCCTCGCATCTCCAGCCCGTTCAGCCTGCCCGGCTGGCGCGTTTGGCCTGCTGTTCGACGAGCGTCAGCGCGACCTTGTTGCGCAGGTAAACCGGCTGCAGATCGTCGGCGCTGATACCGGCACCGGCATGCAGCAGCGGCTCGGCAATCTGCAATGCGGACGCCGCCAGCGGCAGCGCCTGATCGTCGATCTGCAGCGGCGCCGCGCCGAGTGCGCGTTCCAGCTCGGCGCGATAGCGCTGCCAGCCGCTGCCGGCGCCGATCGCCGCGCCCTCCACACCGGCCAGCACCGCCTGTGCCGGTGGGCACACCCGCTCCGCACCGCTCAATTGCGGCAGGCCCGCGGCATCGGCGCGGTATTGCGCGAGATAGATCTCATCCATGCGCGCATCGATCGCGGTGATCACCTGCGCATCCGGCTGCGCGCGCAGCGGCGGCAGTGCGAGCATCGCCAGCGAGGACACACCCACCACCGGGCGGTCGACCGCCAGCGCGAGCCCCTTGACGTAACCGACACCGATGCGCACGCCGGCAAAGCTGCCTGGCCCGACACCGCAGACATACGCATCGAGCTGTGAAAACCCGATGCCGGCCTCGGCCATCAGGCCGAGCACCATCGGCATCAGTTGCTCGGTGTGCGTGCGGCCGGCGCGGTCGTAGCGCGTCAGCACGCTGCCCTCGACCATCAGCGCGACCGAGCAGGCCTCGGTGGCGGTATCGATCGCGAGCAGGCGCTTCATGGACCCACGGCCTCTTCGTCGGCCGGCAAGGCGCTCATCTGGATCTCGCGCATCCAGTTGCAGGCTGCGGCTGGGTCCTTGAGCACCGGCATCGCCGGCAGCGCCGACAGCACGCGGCGGCCGTAGGCCTTGGTCGTCAGGCGCGGATCGCAAAGCATCAGCAGGCCGCGGTCGCTCGGATCGCGGATCAGGCGACCGACGCCCTGCCGCAGCGTGACGATGGCCTCGGGCAACTGCAGGTCGAAGAACGGCGTGCCGCCGCGCGCACGAATCGCCTCGAGCTTGGCCTCGAACACCGGATCGCCCGGTGCGGTGAACGGCAGGCGATCGATGATGACGACGCGCAGCGCCTGGCCGCGTACATCGATGCCTTCCCAGAAACTGCTGGTGCCGACCAGCACGGCATTGCCGTCTGCAGTGAAGGCATCGAGCAGCGCGGAACGGCCCTCGTCGCCCTGCGCGAGCACCTTCAGCTCCGGCAGCTGCGCGCGCAGGATCGGCGCGATCAGGCGCAGCGCGCGATGGCTGGTGCAGAGCACGAAGGCGCCGCCGCCGGACGCGCGGATCACCGGCAAGGCCGCCGCAGCGACCGCCTCGGCATAGCCGGGCGCGTTGGGTTCCGGCATGCGCGGCGGCAGATACAGCCGCGCCTGGCGCGTGTAGTCGAACGGGCTGTCGAGCTTGAGCGTCGTCGCATCCTCGAGGCCCAGCTCACGCACGAAATGAGTGAAGTCCGCGCCGGCGGCGAGTGTTGCCGACGTCATGATCCAGGCGCCCGGGTAGGTCTGGCGCATGCGTCGGAAGCCATCGGCCAGTTCGATCGGCGTGGCGTTGAGACTGCCGCCGCGCTGCATCGCTTCAACCCAGCGGACTTCGTTTGCGGCTTCCGGCTTTTCGCTGCCGCTCGCAGGCGCCGACAGCACGTGACGCCAGCGGTCGCGCAGCTGCAGCGTGCGCTCCAGCGCCGACGCCATCTCGGCGTTGCGCTCTTCGAGCGGTCGCAGCATGTCGAACATTTCCTCGAGCGATTCCTGTACGCGCTCGGTCGCGATCTGGGTCGACACATTGTCGACGAAGCGTTGCAGCGGCAGACGTTGCTGGCCGGGTACGAAGCACTGCTCCAGCTGCGTGACATCCGCCGACAGGCGCTGCGTGCATTCGGCGAGACGCGGCAGATCGCCGCTGTTCTGCGCCTCGAGCAGCACATCGCGCGCCAGCTCCTGCAGCTGCCGCGTAGAGATGCGGGTACCGAAGAACTGCGCGGCCAGCTCGGGCAGCTGATGCGCCTCGTCGACGATGACCGCGTCGGCGCCGGACAGGATCTGGCCGAAGCCCTGCTCCTTCAGGCTGAAATCGGCGAACAGCAGATGATGGTTGATGATGACCAGATCGGCGGCCTGCGCGTTGCGCCGCGCCTGCGCGACGAAGCATTGCTCGAAGTCGTCGCAGCGGCTGCCGAGGCAGTTGTCGGTGGTCGACGTGATCTGCCGCGCCAGCGGCGACTCCTCGCGAAACTCGGCGAGTTCCGAGATCTCGCCGGTGCCGGTACGGCGCGCCCATTCCTCGACGCTGCGCAACAGGTCGTACGAAGGCCGCAGCGCCGGCTGGCTGCGTGCGCGCTTCATCCGGTACAGGCACAGGTAGTTCGAGCGGCCCTTGAGCAGCGCCAGACGCGCGCGCGCCGACAGCGCATCGCGCACGCGCGGCAGGTCGCGATGGAACAGCTGGTCCTGCAGTGTGCGCGTGCCGGTCGAGATCACCGTGCGCTGGCCCGACAACAATGCGGGTGCGAGATAGGCGAAGGTCTTGCCGGTGCCGGTGCCGGCCTCGACGATCAGGGTCTGCCGCTGGCCGAGCGCCTGCTCGACGGCGGCCGCCATCTGCTGTTGCGCCTCGCGCGGCGCGAAGCCTTCGATGCTGTCGGCGAGTTGCCCACCAGGACCCAGCAGATCGGCGGCGGCAGACGCGGTGCCGCGGCTAGCGCTCATGACTCACCGCGGCGTGGCGCCGCTCAGCCGCTGCTGCAGCGCTTCGAGACGCTGCTGGGCCACATCGGCGCCGGCCTGATCGCCCATCGCGTCGCGCGCCGTCGCGATCGTCTTCCAGTTTTCGATTTCGACGTAGATGTTGCCGCGCGCCAGCGCGTTCGACTTGCCGGCGACGCTGTCCGCCTGGCTGAAATTCTGCTGCGCGAGATACGACTTGCCGAGCAGCGACCAGACGAAATAATTGCGCGGCTCGATCCGCAGCGCGCGTTCCAGTGCTGCGGCGGCCTGCGCCGGCTGACCGGCATCGAGCGCGGTGCGCGCCTGGCGCATCAGCGAAGTCACCGCCGCGCCGCTGACTTCCTCGGCGCTGCGCGGATAGGCCGGCAAGGCGCTGCCGGTACTGCCCTCGCCGGCCGCCGGCGTCGGTTCCGGTTGAGCGGCTCTGGGCGGCGGTGTGGAGCCCGGCGGCACAACCAGCACGCCGGGGTCGTCGTCGCCCCAGACGCGGCGCTGGCCTTCGCTGCCGGCGCAGGCCGCCAAGCTGGAGACAAGGCCAATGACGGCAAGGCGCCGGGCCAGGATCAACAACGGGAAATTCATGGGCTGGTTCACGCCGCTAGTGTAACGATTCGGCCCGCGGCGCGGCCCGCCGCAGGGGCTCGGATATCAGTTGCCGAAGATATCGCGCAGCCATTGCAGCGGCGCCGGCGTCGAGCCGCTGGCGCAGGGCGCCCATTCGACCGGCCCCCAGCCCAGCATGTACGGCAGCTCGACCGCACCTGGGCACGCCTCGTCGGCACGCAGGCCGCTGGCCGGATCGACCATCACCAGCTCGACATCGGACGGTTGCAGCTGCAGCAGGCTGCGCACCTTGAGATCGCGCATGATCCGCGCCCACACCGGCAAGGCACCGCTGGCACCGGACAGGCCGGTCGGCTGGTTGTCGTCGCGCCCGACCCAGATCACCGTCACGCGGTCGGCGCTGAAGCCGGCGAACCAGCTGTCGCGATAGTCGTCGGTCGTACCGGTCTTGCCAGCCACCGCGACATCCGCCGGCAGCGACTGGTAGGCCGCGCGGGCGGTGCCTTCGGTCATGACCTTCTGCATCGCCCAGTCGACCAGGTAGACCGGGCCGTCGGCGAGCGTCTGCTTGACCTGGATCGGGTAACGCGACAGCGGCGCGCCTTCCTTGGTCTGCACTTCGCGGATCGCCGACAGCGGCGCCTGGAAACCGCTGGCCGCCAGCGTCGCGTACATCTGCGCGACCTCGACGGGCGCCATGCCGATCGCGCCGAGGAACATCGACGGCAGTGCCTGTGCGTCGCCCGAGTATCCGGCGCGGCGCAGCGTCGACAGCACCTGTTCCGGGCCGACCCGCAGGCCCAGGTGCACGGTCGGCAGGTTCAGCGACTGCGCCAGCGCGCGGTACAGCGCCTGCGGGCCGTGCAGCTGCTTGTCGTAGTTGCGCGGCTTCCAGATCGAGCGGTTCGGCATCTTCAGGTCGATCGGCTCGTCCGGCAGCATCGTGCCCAGGCCGAACTCGTTCGGCCGTTCCAGCGCCGTCAGATAGACGAAGGGCTTGATCAGCGAGCCGATCGGCCGCCGCGAATCGAGTGCGCGGTTGAAGCCGGAATACCGCACGTCGCGGCCACCGACCATGCCCAGCACTTCGCCGCCTTCGGCGCTGGTGACGACACCCGCGGCCTCCAGCGTGCCGGGCTTCATCTTGCGGCCCTGCTCCAGCTCCGGCAGCGTGCCGCGGATGTGCTGTTCGAGCACTTCCTGCACGCGCGGGTTAAGCGTCGTGAAGACGCGCAGGCCTTCGTCGGTCAGGTCTTCGTCGCGGTACTGGCCGCGCATCTGCCGCTTGACCATCTCGACGAAGGCCGGATAGCGCTCGGCACCGCCGCTGCGGCCGCTGTCGATGCCCAGCGGCTGCGCCATCGCCCGCTCGTATGCGGCATCGTCGATCAGTCTGCTGTCGCGGAACACGCCGAGCACCACGTTGCGGCGCTCCAGCGCACGCTGGGGATTGCGCCGCGGGTTGTAGTACGAAGCGCCCTTGACCAGGCCGACCAGCAGCGCAATTTCCTGCGGCTGCAGCTCGACCAGCGGCTTGTTGAAATAGAACTGCGCACCCAGGCCGAAACCGTGCACGGCGCGGCTGCCGTCCTGGCCGATGTGCACCTCGTTGATATAGGCCTCAAGGATCTCGTCCTTGTTGTGGTGGCGCTCGATCAGCACCGCCATGAAGGCTTCGTTGGCCTTGCGCGCCCAGGTCTGGCTGCTGCTGAGGAACAGGTTCTTGATCAGCTGCTGGGTGATCGTGCTGCCGCCCTGCACGACGCGACCGGCGCGCAGATTGGCGAACATCGCGCGCGTGATCGCGCGCGGGCTGACGCCGGCATGCTGGTAGAAATTGCGATCCTCGACCGCCACCAGACCCGCCGGCAGCAACGACGGCACTTCGGCCAGCTTGACCAGCACGCGGTCTTCGCCATGGCGCGGATACATGCTGCCGATCAGCATCGGATCGAGGCGGGCGATATCGAGCTGGGCGCCGGTGTCGCTACGCTCGATGGCCGTGATGCCGCCGCCGCTGAACTTGACCGACAGAGTCATCTCCTCCTGGTAACCGTCCCAGAACTGGAACGGCCGCAGGTGGATGTCGACCTGGCTGCGCGAGGGCTGATAAGTCCCGGTGCCGGCGAGATGCGGGTCTTCGCGATAGCCGAGGCGGCCCAGTTCGTGAACCAGATCGCTGGCGCTCAGGTCGATGCCGGCATACAGCTCCTGCGGTGCGGCGTAGACCTGCGCGGGCAGCGTCCAGCGGGCCCCGGCGAAACGCTCGCGGATTTCGGCGTCGAGCTTGACCAGATAGCCGAACAGCAGCACCAGCCCCACGCTGAGTGCGAGCACCAGCGCAGAGGAAAGCACAACCAGGAAGCGGCGACGTGTGGACGGCATCGGGCGCGCAGTGTAGTCGATCAGGGCATCCGGGTCTGTGGTTACGATGCCCGGATTGATGGTCTCTGCAGTCTTGAATATCCGCCAACTGTCGTCACCTTGAAACAACGGCGTCCGCCGATTGCCCCGCCGACTTCCTGGAGTGCCGATGTCCCTTCCCCTGCCGCTGTCGGTTCTCGATCTGGCCCCGGTCCCCGAGGGCAGCAGCCCGGCCGAGGCGCTGCGGCGCACCGTCGATCTGGCGCGTCTGGCGGAGCGCCTCGGCTTTGTCCGCTACTGGTTTGCCGAGCATCACGGCATGCCGAGCGTCGCGAGTTCGGCACCGGAAATCCTGATCGGCCACGTCGCCGCCGCAACCCAGACCATCCGGGTCGGCGCCGGCGGCATCATGCTGCCGAACCACACGGCGCTGAAGGTTGCCGAGACCTTCCGCACCCTGGCGGCGCTGCATCCCGAGCGCATCGACCTCGGCCTGGGCCGCGCGCCAGGTTCCGACCAGGCCGCCAGCCGCGCGCTGCGGGCCTCCGACGGCCAGGACTTCACCGCCCAGCTCGCCGAGCTGCAGGCGTTCTGCGGCGCCCGCGAATTCCCGGCCGGCCACCTGTTCCGGCAGGTCGTCGCGGTGCCGGCCGATGCGCCGCTCCCGCCGATCTGGCTGCTCGGGTCGAGCGGCGCCAGCGCGCAGTGGGCCGGCAATCTGGGCATGGGATATAGCTTTGCCAGTCATTTCAGCCCCGCACCGGCGGCACCGGCGTTCCGCGCCTACCGGGACAGCTTCAGGCGCTCCGAACAGTTCCAGAAGCCGAGCGCCGTGCTTGGCGTTGCCGCGGTGTGCGCGGAAACCATGGAAGAGGCCGATCATCTGGCGACGACGATGGACCTGGCCTGGCTGCGCATCCGCCGCGGCGAATTCCTGCCGCTGCCAAGCCCCGAAACCGCGCGCGCCTACAACTACAGCGCCTTCGAGCGCGAAGCGGTGCGTGAGTACCGCGCCCGCACGGTGATCGGCACGCCGGCGCAGGTCCGCGCAGCGATCGAGAAACTGGCGGCCGACAGCGGTGCCGATGAGGTCATGGTCGTCAGCAATCTGTACGGCCATGCCGAGCGCCTGCGCAGTTACGAGCTGCTTGCCGACGCGTTCCAGGCCTGAGGCCCAGGCTGCCGCACCAATAAAAATGCCCGGCCGAAGCCGGGCATTTTCGGTGCAACGGACTGCTTAGAAGCTGTAAACGAGCTGCGTACCGAAGGTGTCGGTCGACAGCGATTCGCTGCCGTCCTTCTCGTCTTCGAACGTGACGTAGTACGCCGAGACGTAGGTCGACTTGTTCAGCTTGTAGTCGACGCCGAGCGCGATCTCGCTGCGATCCTTCTCGCTCTTGTCGCCGCTGGTCATGCCGTACATCGCCTTCAGCTTGAGCGCGTCGAGCGTGTAGCCGACCGACAGCAGGTAGCTGCTGTCCGACAGATCGCCGGCGTTGGCGGCCGGGCCCGGAACGGCCGGCGTCGCCGGATCGTTGTCGGCGTCCACCAGGCCAGCCTGGTCGATACCGTCGGCGATCTGGTACAGCGCGCCGATTTCGAGATCGGTGATCGGCTTGACCGACACCGAAGCGCGGAGGATGTCGGAAGCGACGGTGCCCTTGTCGAGCTTGGTCAGACCGTCCGAGGTGTACTGGTTGCCCGCGTAGGCGAGCATCGCGGTGATCATCTCGGTCTCGAACTTCGCCGAGGCGTAGATCGTGTCGGCAACGCCGTCATCGACGTCGTTCAGATTGTCGCCGGCGACGCGGCCTTCACCTGGCTGCACCGCGACCGCCAGCTCGAGCGCATCGGCGATTTTCGGCGTGGTGTAGGTGATCAGGCTGCGGTCGCGCGATTCGCCGGCCATCAGCAGTTTGATATCGGCCGGGGTGTCGTTGAAGATGTCGACGAACGCGCCGGCATCCTTGATCATCGTGTCGTGGAAGCCGACCTTCAGCGCACCGAAGACGCCGCGGACGCCGACGAAGATGTTACGGCGCGAGAAGATATCGGACTCGTTGCCGGTGGGATCGACGCCCCATTCCATCTGATAGAAACCTTCAAGGCCGGCGACACCCAGATCGTCCTTGCCCTTGACGCCGAAACGCGAACCGTTGTTGCCGTCGCGGAGCTTCCAGCTCGTCTCGCCGCCATTCTTGAGATCCAGACCGATCTCATCCTTCTGGCTGTCCAGAGAAACGATGAACCGGCCGTATACCTTCGCTTCAGCCAATGCGACGCCCGGCGTAACGAGGGCGGCCCCCACGGCGATCGCAATCAGATTCTTCTTCACGAATACATCTCCTAAATAAGAGGACAAACGTTTGTGTTCGTGATCACCGCCCTCACAGCGAAACCGAGGACTTCAATTGCCGGTATCGCTGAAACCCAACGCCAAGCGTATGAACACGCGCTGCAGCCGGCGTGGATTATCGAAGCGCTGTGTGACGCAAGATTGGCAGAACCGTGACAGTTGAATGACAGTCAGACGGTCGATTGCGGTGCAGATGACAAACTCAGCGCGGAGCGGCGATCCATTCGAGGAAAGCCCGGCGCTGTTCGGCAGACGCCTGATTCCACCAGCCTTTGACCAGCAGCAGCTGATCGTCGGCCGGCAAGGCCTTGGCCGATTCCGGGGCACTTGCTGCCACCGGCGCGGGTACCGTGCCCGCAACTGGTGCGGGCGTTTGTGACAACGGAGCGACAACCTGCTGCCCCGCTTCGCGGGTCACCGCCGGCACCAAAGTGCGGTCTCCCTGCACCTGTGCCAGCAGGCCGCCGCGAAACGCCAGACCGCTGATTTCCGATTCGGTCCGCTGGCCGCCTGCCTGATTGGCGATGCTGGCCTTGAACGAGCGGGCCAGCGCGGTGGCCTCACTGAGGCTGGCCGGGCGCTGGTAGTCGATCTGATAGCGCTGACCGGCAGCGGCCTCGAATACAAGCCGGACCGGATCGGAACGCAGCACTTCGTGATTGTCGCCCTGGCTCCAGATCTCGCGATAGAAGACCAGGAGGTCGTAACGGCCCGGTGCCAGCTCCAGGATCTTGTCGCCCTTGCTGCCCATGCCGTTGGCGGCGGGAACATCGACGCCATTGAGCTGGGCAACCTCCAGCTGCTCCGGCAAGTTGATGGTCGAGACCGCAGATGCATCGCGGGCCGGCCCGGCATACAGCCGGATCGGTGCCTGCGTACAGGCGGTCAGCAGCAGCGCTGCCGGCAACAGCAGATGGAACCAGGAGCGCATTGTTGCAATCTTCAGGTGCGGACTTCGCTTTCCAGCGATTCCAGAGGCATGTGACGGACGTCCTTGCCCTTGACGAAGTAGATCACGTACTCGGCGATGTTCTTGGCATGGTCGCCGATACGCTCCAGCGAGCGCACGCACCAGATGATGTCCATCACGCGGCGGATCGTGCGCGGATCTTCCATCATGAACGTGATGCACTGGCGCAGCAGGGATTCGTACTCGCGGTCCACTTCGCGATCCTGGCGGGCCACCGACAGCGCGGCATCGGCATCCATGCGGGCGAAGGCGTCGAGCGCGCCATGCACCATGCCGCTGACCTGACGCGACATGTGCTGCACTTCGTGGACGCGGTCGCTGAGGCGTTCCTGGGTCGCGAGGTCGCCGGCCATGCGGGCGATCTTGCCGGCCTCGTCGCCGATGCGCTCAAGATCGGTGATCGTCTTGATCACGGCGTAAACCAGGCGCAGGTCGCTGGCGGCCGGCTGGCGGCGCGCCAGGATCAGCGAGCATTCGCGGTCGATGACCACTTCCAGCTGGTTGATGCGCGAGTCGGCGGCATTGACCTGCGCAGCCAGTTCGACGTCGCGATTCACGAGGGCTTCGATCGCATCGAGAATCTGCTGCTCGACCAGCCCGCCCATGGTCATGACTTTCTGGCGGACGTCTTCCAGGTCGGAGTTGAACTGGCTAGAAATATGTTGGCGCAGATTGGTCGTTTCCATGATGCTCAGCGGGTCCGGTAAAGAGTTATGGTGCGATCTGTGGCGCCACATAGTGCGCCTGCAAACCGCGTAGCGACAAGATTGGCCTGCGGCACGCAAAAGCGCCGCACCGCGCAATCGGCGGGCAAAAACCACGCGCGAACTCTGCGCGGCGCATGTGACCACCGGATGATTGCGTAATGACAGTTTTATGACAATCCGGGCCGCTGCCTGCGTAGGCGACCGGGCCGGCGGCCTGCCACTGACACAGAAAAACAAGCGGACTGCAACGAAACTGTCATCTGCGCTGGCTACTCTCGCGTCGTTTTCCCAACGGACCCAAATGGAGACCGCCGTGACCGTGTTTCGTAAATCCCTCGCGTCGACCGTACTCGCCGCTGTTGGCGCTGTGCTGTCGTGCAACGTGTTTGCCGCCGACATTTCCGGTGCGGGCGCCACCTTCCCGTACCCGATCTACGCCAAATGGGCGGACGCGTATAAAACCGAGACCAACATCGGCCTCAATTACCAGTCGATCGGTTCGGGCGGCGGCATCAAGCAGATCAAGGCCAAGACCGTGACCTTCGGCGCCAGCGACAAGCCGCTGAAGATGTCGGAGCTCGAAGAATCCGGCCTGACCCAGTTCCCGATGGTGATGGGCGCGATTGTGCCGGTCATCAATGTCGATGGTATTGCAGCCGATCAGCTCGTTCTCGACGGCACGACCCTCGCCGATATCTTCTACGGCAAGATCAACAAGTGGAACGATCCGGCGATCGCCAAGCTCAACCCGGGCCTGACGCTGCCGAAGACCGCCATCGCCGTCGTCCATCGCTCGGACGGCTCGGGCACCACGTATAACTTCACCTACTACCTCGGCGGCGTCAGCAACAACTGGCGCGTCAACGTCGGCGTCGAAGCCTCGGTCGAATGGCCGGTCGGTATCGGCGGCAAGGGCAACGAAGGCGTCGCCAACATGGTCACGCAGACCAAGGGCGCGATCGGCTACGTCGAGTACGCCTACGCCAAGCAGAACAAGATGACCTACACCAAGATGATCAACAAGGACGGCAAGACGGTCAGCCCGTCGATGGCGAGCTTCCAGGCCGCCGCCGCCAATGCGGATTGGTCGAAGGCGCCGGGTTATGCGCTGATCCTCGCCAACCAGCCGGGCGCCGAAAGCTGGCCGATGACCGCCGCGACGTTCATCCTGGTCCATCGCAAGCCGCAGAGCGATGCCGACCTGCTGGCCGCGCTGAAGTTCTTCGACTGGGCCTACAAGAAGGGCGACGCGATGGCCGAAGAACTGGTCTACATCCCGATGCCGGATTCGGTCACCGAAATGGTCTACAAGACCTGGAAGACCGAGCTGAAGGACGCCTCCGGCGCCCCGCTCTGGAAGTAAGCTGGCGCAAGCCTGAGCTGTAGAACTCTGTATCAACCGGGAAGCGGACTGCGGTTCGCTTCCCGGCTTTTCAGCTGAGCCGCCCGCGCGCAATACTGCTGCGCGCAGCCGCTCTCCCAAACTGATTCTCTAGTGGGGATTTCGCTTGAACGCAGTCGACGCTCTTGCCGCCGGCACACCAGGTCCTTCAGCGACCATCCGGCGCAATCAGATTCTGGACGTCATCGCCCGCTCCTTGACGCGCGCCGCCGCGATCCTGGTGCTGGTCATGCTTGGCGGCGTCATCGTCGCGCTGATCGACGGTTCGCTACCGGCCATCCGCGCCTTCGGTCTGGGCTTCATCACGACCGAGAAGTGGAATCCCGTCACCGAAGTATTTGGAGCCGCGGCGCCGATCTACGGCACGCTGGTGACCTCATTCATTGCCCTGCTGATCGGCGTTCCGCTCAGCATCGGCATCGCCATCTTCCTGACCGAGCTGTGCCCGCGTCAGCTGAAGCGCCCGCTCGGCACCGCCATTGAGCTGCTGGCCGGCATTCCCAGCATCATCTACGGCATCTGGGGCCTGTTCGTGCTGGCGCCGCTGCTGCAGGAGTACGTGCAGCCGGCGCTGATCGCGATCTTCGAACCGATCCCGGTCCTGTCCGGTCTGTTCGCCGGTCCGCCGTACGGCATCGGCGTGCTCACCGCCGGCCTGATCCTCAGCATCATGATCCTGCCGTTCGTGACCTCGATCACCCGCGACGTGTTCGACACGGTGCCGCCGATGCTCAAGGAATCCGCCTACGGCCTGGGCTGCACGACCTGGGAAGTGGTCTGGAACGTCGTGCTGCCGTACACCCGCACCGGCGTCATCGGCGGCATCATGCTCGGCCTCGGCCGTGCGCTGGGCGAAACGATGGCGGTGACCTTCGTCATCGGCAACGCACATCGCATCGCCGAATCGCTGCTCGCGCCGGGCACCACGATCTCGGCAAGCATCGCCAACGAATTCACCGAAGCGGACGGCGAGCTGTACACCTCGTCGCTGGTCACGCTCGGCCTGATCCTGTTCATCATCACCTTCATCGTGCTGGCCGCCGCCCGCCTGATGCTGCTGCGCATGAAGCGCGCCGAGGGCAAGAAGTAATGGACGCCGCCATGACCAAGCTGTACGCGCGCCGCAAGCGCTCGAACCAGATCGCAATGGTGCTGTCGGTCGTCGCCACCAGCCTCGGCCTGATCGCGCTGGCCTGGATCCTCGCGACCTTGTTCGTGAAGGGCATTGGCGGCGTCAACTGGGCGGTGTTCTCCGAGATGACGCCGCCGCCGGGCTCGGAAAAGGGCGGCCTGCTCAATCCGATCTTCGGCAGCATCGTGCAGACCGTGATCGCAACGCTGATCGGCACGCCGATCGGCATGCTCGCCGGCACGTTCATGGCCGAGTACGGTCGCAACAGCAAGCTGACAATGGTCGTGCGCTTCATCAACGACGTGCTGCTGTCGGCGCCGTCGATCGTCATCGGCCTGTTCGTCTACGAGATCATGGTCCGCCCGATGGGCCACTTCTCGGCCTGGGCCGGCTCGGTCGCGCTGGCGATCCTGGTGATCCCGGTCGTGGTCCGCACCACCGAAGACATGCTGCTGCTGGTGCCGGACAGCCTGCGCGAAGCGGCCTCCGCACTCGGCGCGCCGCGCTGGATGGTCATCCAGCAGATCTGCTATCGCGCCGCCCGCGCGGGTCTGGTCACCGGCATCCTGCTGGCGATCGCACGCATCAGCGGCGAAACCGCACCGCTGCTGTTCACGTCGCTGAACAACCAGTTCTGGAGTACCGACATGAACGCGCCGATGGCCAACCTGCCGGTGGTCATCTTCCAGTTCGCGCTGTCGCCGTATGAAGACTGGCAGCGTCTGGCCTGGGTCGGCGCCCTGCTGATCACGCTGGCCGTGCTGTCGCTGAACATCCTCGCCCGCTCGTTGTCTGGCCAACGGACATCCGGCTAATGAACGATCTAGAATCCAAACAGAATCCGACCATGCAAACGCGCCCTAACGTGGACCTGAGCACGACTTCAATCGTTTCGCCCGACGCGGCTGAACTGCCGGAAAAGCTGTCAGTACGGAACCTGAGCTTCTATTACGGCGCCAGCCGTGCGCTGAACTCGATCTCGCTGCCGCTGTACGACAAGAAGGTCACCGCCTTCATCGGGCCGTCGGGCTGCGGCAAATCGACCCTGCTGCGCGTGCTCAACCGCATGTACGAGCTGTATCCCGGACAGCGCGCCGAAGGCGAAGTCCTGCTCGACGGCAAGAACATCATCGCGCCGGGCACCGACCTCAACATGCTGCGCGCGAAGATCGGCATGGTGTTCCAGAAGCCGACGCCGTTCCCGATGTCGATCTACGACAACATCGCTTACGGCATCCGCCTCTACGAGAAGCTGCCGAAGTCGGAAATGAACGACCGCGTCGAGGATGCGCTGAAGCGCACCGCGCTGTGGGACGAGGTCAAGAACAAGCTCGACGCCAGCGGCCTGGGCCTGTCCGGCGGTCAGCAGCAGCGTCTGTGCATCGCGCGTTCGATCGCCGTGCGGCCTTCGGTCCTGCTGCTCGACGAACCGACTTCGGCGCTCGATCCGATCTCGACGGCGAAGATCGAAGAACTGGTTTATCAGCTGAAGACCGATTACACGATCGCGATCGTCACGCACAACATGCAGCAGGCTGCGCGTGCGTCGGATTTCTCGGCGTTCATGTATCTCGGCGACCTGGTCGAGTTCGGCCCGACCGACCGTCTGTTCACCAAGCCGCGCGAAACGCGCACCGAGGAATACATCACCGGTCGCTTCGGCTAAGCGTCTTCTGCCAACAAAAAAGGGCACCGCTGGCGCCCTTTTTTGTGGGTCTGATCCTGGTGGAGCTAAGCGTAATGCGTCGGATCGGCGACGCCGGCGGCGATGAAGCCATCGCGACGCAGGCGACAGGAATCGCAGCGGCCGCAGGCACGGCCGTCGACATCAGCCTGGTAGCAGGACACCGTGATGCCGTAATCGACTCCGAGGCGCGCGCCCTCGCGAATGATGTCGGCCTTGCTCATCGTCAGCAGCGGCGCGTGGATGCGGAAATGCCCGCCTTCGACGCCGACCTTGGTCGCGATATCCGCCAGCTTCTCGAAAGCCTCGATGAACGCCGGCCGGCAATCCGGATAGCCCGAATAGTCGACCGCGTTGACGCCGATGAACAGGTCGCGCGCGCCGACCACCTCAGCCCAGCCCAGGGCCAGAGACAGAAACAGCGTGTTGCGCGCCGGCACGTAGGTCGACGGAATGCCCGTCGTCGGCGTCTCCGGCACTGCGATGTTCAGGTCGGTCAGCGACGAGCCGCCCATCGCATCGAGATTGATCGAGATCAGCTGATGCTGACGCACCTTGGCCACCGCGGCGACACGATTCGCCGCCGCCAGTTCGGCCTGATGCCGCTGGCCGTAGGACACGCTCAGTGCGTAGATCTCGAAGCCCTGTTCCTGGGCCATCGCGATCACGGTCGACGAGTCGAGTCCGCCGGAGAGCAGGACAACAGCCTTGGGTTTCTCGGTGGAAGTCATACGAAGCTCAACGTCCGGCGACATTGCCCCACAGGAGTTTGTGCAGCTGCATCTGGAAACGGACAGGCAGGCGATCCTCCAGCATCCAATCGGCCAGCGTCGCGGCTTCAATCTGGCCCTGGCTCGGCGAGAACAGCACCGCGCAGCGCCGGTCGAGCTGGCGATCCAGCAGCAGCGCTCGCGCCCATTCGTAGTCCGCACGGCTGCAGATGACGAGCTTGAGTTCGTCGCGAGCGGTCAGCAGCTCGAGGTTCTCCCAGCGATTGCGCTCGACCTCACCGGAGTCCGGCGTCTTGATGTCGACGATGCGGGCGACGCGGGCATCGACGGCGCCGATGTCCATCGCACCGCTGGTCTCGAGAGAAACCTGGTAGCCGGCATCGCACAGGGCCGTCAGCAGCGGCAGGCAGGAACGCTGCGCCAAGGGTTCGCCGCCGGTCACGCAGACGTGACGGACGCTGAGCCCTTTGACAGTGTCGAGAATTTCGCTGAGCTGGGCCCATTGACCGCCGTGGAAGGCGTAGGCCGTATCACAGTAATGGCAGCGCAGCGGACAGCCGGTGAGGCGCACAAAGGCCGTCGGCCAGCCCACAAAAGAACTTTCGCCCTGTAGCGAGCGAAAGATCTCCGTGAGTTTTACCCGGGGTTCTGCGACAACGGCCGTGTTCAACGTCTTTCCATCCGTAACGCACGGCCCGCCGCGCAACCGCGAAGCTTACTGGGCGGCGAGCTGCTGCTGTGCCAGCCGTGCGGCGTTCGACTGCGGGTAGGTCTGCACCAGCTTCTGCAGCGTCGCCTTGCCGGCGGCGGTCTGCTTCAGCTCGAGCTGGGTCAGGCCGGCCTTGAGCATGGAATCCGGGCCCTTGGGGCTGCTCGGGAAACGCTGCAGCACCGCCTGGAACGCGGTCAGCGCGGAGTTGTAGTCCCGCTTGACGTAGTAGGCCTCGCCGCTCCAGTACAACGCGTTGTCGGCGTAGCGGCCCTGCGGCCAGCGGCTCAGCAGCGAGCGGAAACCGGTGATGGCATCGTCATACTTGCCGTTCTTCAGCGAATCGAAGGCCGTCAGGTAGGCGCCCTCTTCCTCCGGCGAAGCACCACCGCCGTTGGAAATGGTCACCGGCGCCGGCTGACCGCCCGGCGGCACCTGCTGGGCATGGGTATAGGCCGGCGGCGTATAGGTCGGCGTCGCCGGAGCCTGCGGCGTCGACAGCGTGCCGCCCGGCTGGACCGTCGCAACCGGCGCCTGGGCGCCATACTGCGGCGCAGCGCCATATTGCTGACCACCACCGTACTGGCCGCCGCCGTAGCTGGCACCAGCGGCGGCAGCAGGAGCAGCGCCCTGCAAACGACGATCGAGATCGAGGTACTGTTCCTTCGAAGCGCGCTGAGCCTGGTCGAACTCGTAGCGCAGGCGTTCCATCTCGCCGCGGACCTGGCGCAGATCGTCGCGCAGACGCAGGTTTTCCTGATCCATGCCGGTCAGGTTGACGGCATCCAGACGACGCGAGAGTTCAGCCACGCGCGACTCGGCGGCCTGCAGACGTCGCTCGGTGGGGGACAGATTGTCGGAACCGCCGGAGATCGGGCCGCCGTAGCCACCCGCACAACCGACCAAGATAGTGCTCGCGCAGCCCAGGGCTGCCAGTCGCAATCCGTTCATTGACGCCACCTGTCCTCTCTATCCGCTTATAGGTATATCCGCTGGCGGTGGTCCGCCAGCGGATCGTTGACCGCTATCTTACTGGCGAATCAGCTGCACGCGGCGATTCTGCGCCCAGGCGCTTTCGTCGTGGCCAGCAGCAGCCGGACGCTCTTCGCCGTAGCTCAGCAGCTGCAGCTGTTCCGGGCTGACGCCCTTGGCCTGCAGAGCGGACTGCACGGCCATCGCGCGGCGCTCACCGAGGCCGACGTTGTATTCGCGCGTACCGCGCTCGTCGGCATGGCCTTCGAGGCGAACCTTGGCGGCCGGATTGGCGGTCAGGTAGCTGGCGAAGGTGTCGACAACGCTCAGCGACTCGGACTTGATCGACGTCTCGTCGTAGCCGAAGTAGACGATGTTGGTCGTCAGTGCGCGCTCGTTGGCAGCGGTCGTGTCGAAGCTGCTGCCACCGGAGACCGGGGCCATCTGATCGCTGTAACCGCCGCTCAGCTGCTGGGGAGCACCATCGGCATCGGTGCGCTTCTTGTTGGAGCCGCACGCGGTCACGAACAGCGCGGCGACGAGGAGAACCGGCAGAAACTTTTTGGCGTTCATGGGAAGCATCCTACAAATGTTAAGTCTTATGGGAGAAGTGAACTACGTAATCGGCAACGTTACTTGAGCAGCGGAGACCAGGCCGGTTCGCGGACATCGCCACCGGACTGACGCAGGCTCTGACGGACCTTGCCGTCGACGGATACCGTCGCCAGCTCGGCGCCGCGCGAAGTCTGCGTGGCATAAATGATGACTGCACCGCCCGGAGCAAAGCTCGGACTCTCGTCCATCGGGCCGTCGCTCAGGACCTGCATGTCGCTGGACGCCAGATCGAGCAGGCCGATGCGATAGCGCCCGCCGTCGAGGTTCACCATCGCCAGCTTGGTGCCGTCCGGCGAATACGCGGCGCGCAGGTTCTGGCGGCCACCGAAAGTCAGACGGCGCGGATCGCCGCCTTCAATACCCACCTCGTAGATATGCGGCTGACCGCCGCGGTCCGAGGTAAATGCAATTCGCGAGCCATCCGGCGACCAGGTCGGCTCGGTATCGATGCCGTAATGGTCGGTCAGGCGCCGGCGCGTGCCATTGCGGACGTCGAGGATGTAGATGTCCGGGTTCTTCTCGAACGACAGGGTCATCGCCAGATATTTGCCGTCCGGCGAAAACGCCGGCGAGCCGTTGATGCCCTTCTCGGAGATCAGGCGCTTGACCTCGCCCGTCGCCAGAGTGTGCAGATAGATCGCCGAGCGGCCCTTTTCGTAACCGACATAGGCCAGCTGCTTGCGATCCGGCGACCAAGCCGGCGACATCAGGGTCTCGCGCGACGTCGCGACGATGCGCGGGCTCTCGCCGTCGGAATCGGAAATGACCAGCTCGAACGACCGCTGGTAGCCGATGCCCTTGGCGGTGACGTAGGCGATCTTGGTGTTGAAATAACCCGGCAGGCCGAGCAGCTTCTCGTAGATCAGGTCGGAAATCTGATGCGCGACATAGCGCATCTGGTCGAGGCTGCGGGCCGGGATGTCGAAGCCGATCATCTGCTGGCCGCTGACGGCGTCCACCAGGAAGAAACGGGCGAAATAGCCACCGGAGTCCGACTTGGCGACCTGACCGACGACCACATAGTCGACACCCTGCGAACGCCAAGCGTTCGAATCGATCTGCGCCGGCGTGATCGGCTTCTGCAGCATGTCGGCGCGCGCCAGGGTCTTGAATCGACCGCTGCGGTAGAGATCGTTATGAATGACCTGGGCCACATCGGTCGTGACTTCGGGAATCTGCCCGAACGGCACGATGCCGATCGGCAGCGCGTTCTCGACGCCGCCGATGACGGAAATCTCCAGAGCCGCCTGCGCAGGGATTGCGGCACCGAGCGTCAGGAACAATGTTACCCAGCGTATCAATTTCATAGTAAGGCGTTCTACGTCAGCAGCATGAAGGTGGGCTGAATCCCGTTACGGTACAGCAGCATAGTGACAAAGCCTGACTTGGAACATGGTTCAGGCAAAAAATTCTGCGCCCGTGCCGAAATCGGTCAGCAAAGCCCCTCGCCCGGGCAGAACATCGAGTCGATTTCGCGTTCGAACAGCGACGGATCCGGCGGTGGCGGCAGCGGGCTGGCCTTGATGACCGCCTGCTCGACCGAGCGATCCAGCATCTCGCTGCCGCAGCTGCGCGTGACCTTGGCGCTGATGACCTGCCCGCCCGGAATCTGGACGATGTGCACCATGCAGTTGAACCGCGGCGGCGAAGCCGGCGGGCGGATCCAGCGGCTGCGAATCTTGGCCGCGATCACCGCGCCCCAAGGCGCCTGCGCCGCTGAGCGGGCGGCGGCGGCACGGGCAGCCGCTTCTTCACGCATCGCGCCTTCCAGCGCGTCGCGTCGGGCCTTCTCTTCTGCGGCGCGTTTGGCTTTCAGGCGCTCCATTTCCTGGCGCTCGGCTTCGAGCTCGCGATCGCGCGCGGCCTGGATTTCGCGTTCACGCTCCTCGGCCTCGGCGCGCTTGCGCGCCTCTTCGATGCGCTTCTGCTCTTCTTCCTGGCGCTTCTTTTCTTCTTCGATGCGCTTCTGCTCTTCAGCCTTGCGCTTCTCTTCGTCCTGAATGCGCTTGAGCTCGGCCTGACGCTCCTGCTCCTGCTTCTGCTTGATCTTTTCCTCTTCGACGCGCTTGCGCTCGGCTTCGGCCTTGAGCTCTGCTTCTTCCTGCTTCTTCTTCTTTTCCTCGAGCAGCTTGGCCGCCGCGACGGCGTCCTTTTCCTTCTTTTCTTCGGCCTTCTTCTGCTGTTCGATCTTCTTCTGCGCGTCGGCGACCTTCTGCTCTTCGGCCTTCTTCTGGGTCTCGCGCTTGCGCTCGACTTCGCGCTGTACCTCAACTTCCTTGAGGCGCTGCTCTTCGACCGCCTGCTGCTTCTTCTGCTCGGCGATCTGCTTGGCGATTTCCGCGGCCTGCTCCGCCGAGTTGTCGACGATCAAGACGGCTTCCATCGGCGGCGGGACGACCAGATCGCGCGTGAAGAAGGCGCTGGCGAACAGCAGCACGAACAGCAGCACATGCAGCGCCGCCGCGAGATAGAGATGACGACGTTCAACCATTAGCGCGTAGTCGTGTCGTCTAGCGGTTGGGTGATGAAGCCGATCTTGCGGGCTCCGGCGCTCTGCAGCAGCGACATGCCGTGAGCGATACGCTCATAGGCAACCGCCTGGTCGCCTTCGACCATGATCAGCTTGGCCGGATTGGCCTGAACGAGCTTGCTGACCGCGTCGACGACTTCTTCATCGGTCAGCGGCTGGCTCGATTTGCCTTCGGCCTTGTTGAACATGAACTCGCCCTTGGCCGTGACCGAAAACTTGGCGTCTTCTTCCTGATTGGTCAGCGACTGGGCGTTGGTGTCCGGCAGATCGACCTCGATGCCCTGCACCATCAGCGGTGCGGTCACCATGAAGATGATCAGCAGAACGAGCATCACGTCGATATACGGCACGACGTTGATCTCGGATGACATCTTGCGCTTGGCCATGACCGGCGCCTCAGCCCTTCTTCTGACCGTGGCGGAGGCCGCGGTCCATGATGCCGATCATCTCTTCGGCGAAGGTGTGGAAGCGCGATTCAAGGCTCTCGACCTTGCGCGTGAAGAAGTTGTAAGCAATGACCGCGGGGATGGCCGCGAACAGGCCCATTGCGGTCGCGATCAGCGCCTCGGCGATACCGGGGGCGACCACGGCGAGCGAAGCCTGCTTGACCGCGCCGATGCCGATGAACGCGTTCATGATGCCCCACACCGTGCCGAACAGGCCGATGTACGGACTGGTCGAACCGATCGTCGCCAGCACGGCCAGGCCGCCTTCGAGACGCTCGACCTCGCGGACCTGGCTGACGCGCATCTGGCGCTGAACCGCGGCGATGACGTCGTCGCTATCGGCATAGCCGCCGGTCTGCTGGCGGGTGTATTCCTCGTAGCCGGCGACGAAAATCGCCGCGGGACCCTGGTTTTCACCGTTGCGGCGCTGCTGTTCGTACAGATCGGACAGGTTGCCGCCGCTCCAGAACTTGTCCTCGAAGCGCTCGGCGTCTTCCGTTGCCTTGCCCAGCAGCTTGCGCTTGGAGAGGATCACCGCCCACGAAAACACCGAAGCGGCTACCAGGATGAGAAGCACCACCTGCGCCAGCACACTGGCTGACATGATGAGGTGCGCATAGGACATTTCTGCGTTCATGAGTTCGCGATCGGACCTGGTTCGCGCGGCGGGCGCGCTTCAAGAAATCGTAAAAATCTTGCTGAAAGGTAAGGTTACCAACAACTTGCAGCTGCACTTGCTGCAGCGCGGAACGATATCACAATGGCGCCAAAACACAGCATGAATTGATGATAAAAGTAGCGAAATGGGTTGCCGCCAGACGAGCGGTAACATTCGCGGGTTGAACGGTCAGGTCGGGCTGCCCTGTCGCCATTGGTCTATCGCGGCCTGCATTGGCGCCGGAATGGCGGTCGGCCTGAAGTCCGCGTAGCTGACGCAGCCGATCTTGACCGCCACCGTTGCCAGCAACTCACCATTGCTGCTGCGTAACAGGCTCTGTTCGAAGATCAGGCTGGCACGCTTGATCGATGTTACGCGTGTCTGGACCTGCAGCAGGTCATCGAGCCGCGCCGGCCGCCGGTAGACGATCTCCATGCTGGCGACCGTGAACACGGCACCCAACTCCTCGCGCAGGCGCTCCTGGCCGAGCTGCAGCGTGCGCAGCCACTCGGTGCGGGCACGCTCGAACCAGCGCAGATAATTGGCGTGATAGACGACGCCGCTGGCGTCGGTGTCCTCGTAATAGACCCGGACCGGGAACTCGAAGACCGCGGCGCCCGTCACTGGAACAGATCCGGCGTGGCCAGCCGCTCCGGCACCTTCAGCCCGTAGTGCTCATAAGCCCGCTTGCCGGCGATGCGGCCGCGCGGTGTGCGCATCAGATAACCCTGCTGGATCAGATAGGGCTCCAGCACGTCCTCGATGGTGTCGCGCGACTCGCCGATCGCGGCAGCCAGGTTGTCGATGCCGGCCGGACCGCCGTCGAAACGCTCGATCAACGCCATGATCAGGCGCCGGTCCATCAGGTCGAAACCATTGCTGTCGACGCTGAGCAGGCGCATCGCCTCGGCCGCCGATTCGACGGTGATGACACCGTCGCCGCGCACTTCGGCGTAGTCGCGCGCGCGCCGCAGCAGGCGGTTGGCGATGCGCGGCGTGCCGCGCGAACGGCGGGCAATCTCGGCGGCACCGGCCGGCGCGATCGGCGCCTTGAGAATGCCGGCACTGCGCAGGATGATCTGCGTCAGGTCGGTCTCGGAATAGAACTCCAGGCGCTGGACCAGGCCAAAGCGGTCGCGCAGCGGGCTGGTCAATGCGCCGGCGCGGGTCGTCGCGCCGACCAGCGTGAACGGCGGCAGGTCGATGCGGATCGAACGGGCGGCCGGGCCCTCGCCGATGACGATATCGAGCTGATAGTCCTCCATCGCCGGGTACAGGACTTCTTCGACGATCGGCGACAGGCGATGGATTTCATCGACGAACAGCAGGTCGCGCGGCTCCAGATTGGTCAGCAGCGCCGCGAGGTCGCCGGGGCGCTCGAGCACCGGCCCCGAGGTCTGGCGCAGATTGACGCCCATTTCGCTGGCCAGGATGTTCGCCAGCGTGGTCTTGCCCAGACCCGGCGGACCGAAGATCAGCACGTGATCGAGCGCCTCGCCGCGCTTCGTCGCGGCCTCGATCGCAATGCTCATCTGCTCGCGCACGGCGGCCTGACCGATGTAGTCGGCGAGACGCTGCGGACGGATCGCCCGCTCGATGCGCTCTTCGTCGCTGCCCGCGACGGAAGAAATCAGGCGCTCGGCATCGCTCATCGCACGGCGCGCTTGAGCGCCTCCTGGATGATCTGCTCGGTATTCATGCCGTCCTTATACACGGCTTCGGTGAAGCGCTGAATCTCGATCGGCTTGTAGCCGAGCGCAGCGAGCGCGGAACGCGCCTCCTGCAGCGGCGTGGACTCGGCACTGCTTGTACCCGGCAACACCGGCGTCAGATCCGTACGATCGGCGCGATCGCGCATTTCGACGATCAGGCGATCCGCGGTCTTGCGCCCGACACCGGGCAGCTTGGTCAGCCGCACCGCATCGCCGGCGCGCACCGTGATCCAGAATTCATCGACGCCCATGCCGGACAGAATCGCCAGCGCGAGCTTGGGGCCGACACCGGAAATCCGGATCAGCTCACGGAACAGCGCCTTCTCGGTCGCGGTCGCAAAGCCGAACAGCAGATGGGCGTCTTCACGCACGGTCAGGTGCGTATGCAGCGAGACTGTTTCGCCGACCGCCGGCAGCTTGTAGAACGTCGACATCGGCGCTTCGATTTCGTAGCCGACGCCGCCCACGTCCACCAGCAGCTGCGGCGGCTGCTTGAGCAGCAGACGTCCCTTGATCGAACCGATCATGCACGCCCCCAGCGGCCGGTCAACGCCAACCCGGTCGCGGCGCGCGTCGAGCGCACCTGCGCATGCGTCAGCGCAACCGCCAGCGCGTCCGATGCGTCGGCGACCAGCTTGCCCTGGAGATTGAGCAGTATCCGCACCATGTGCTGCACCTGTTCCTTTTCTGCCCTGCCGGTTCCGGTCAGCGCGAGCTTGACCTGGGTTGCCGCGTACTCGGCAACCGGCAAGGTCGCACGAGCGGCGGCGCACAAGGCGACGCCGCGGGCTTGCCCGAGGATCAGCGCACTGCGCAGATTCTTGCTGACGAAGACTTCTTCGAACGCGGCTTCCTGCGGCGAGAACTCGGCAATCAGCGCCGTCAGTTCGGCATCGATCTGCGCCAGTCGCGGCGCCATGTCGCCATTGCCGGTCGCGATGCGGCCGCTGGCCACGATCCGGCATTTTCCGCGTTCGCTATCGATGATGCCGTAGCCGGTAAACCGTGAACCCGGATCAATGCCAAGGATGCGGGTCACGCGATGTTCGTATAAACCTTTTGAACGTCGTCGAGATCTTCAAGCATGTCGATCAGCTTCTGCGCCGTTTCGGCCTGCTCGCCAGCCAGCGTCACCGTGTTCGCCGGACGCAGCGTGACGTCGGCCTGCAGCAGCGCGAAACCCTTGGTCTCAAGGGCCTGCTTGACCTCGACCAGCGCCGCGCGCGACGTCAGGATTTCGGTGTAGCCGTCTTCGTTGAGAACGTCGTCGGCACCGCTCTCCAGCGCCACTTCGAGTGCCTGCTCTTCCTTCGCGCCGTCGCCGGCGGTTTCGATGAAGATCTGGCCGACTTCGGCAAACATGTACGACACCGCTCCGCTGGTGCCCATGTTGCCGCCGTTCTTGCTGAAAGCATGGCGCACGTCGGCAACCGTGCGCGTCGGGTTGTCGGTCATGCAGTCGACGATGATCGCGACACCGCCCGGGCCGTAACCCTCGTAGCGAATCTCCTCGAACTGGTCCGCACCGCCTTCGCCGGTGCCGCGCTTGATCGCGCGCTCGGCGGTGTCCTTCGGCATGTTGGCGTCGAAGGCCTTGTCGAGCACCAGACGCAGGCGCGAGTTGCTGCGCGGATCACCGCCGCCGGTACGCGCGGCGACGGTGATTTCGCGGATGAACTTGGTGAACAGCTTGCCGCGCTTGGCGTCTTCAACGCCCTTGCGGCCAGCGATACTTGGACCTCTACCCATGGTTTGCCGGAACTCGGTAGTCAGCGATCAGAAGAAGTTGAGGCGCAGGCCGGCGTGCAGGCCGTTGTCGGCGGTGACATCGCCATCCAGCGGCTCCAGCTCGATGTT
The DNA here is from genome assembly GCF_058783185.1 of Fontimonas sp. FW305-C-3. Taxonomy (NCBI): domain Bacteria; kingdom Pseudomonadati; phylum Pseudomonadota; class Gammaproteobacteria; order Nevskiales; family Nevskiaceae; genus Fontimonas; species Fontimonas sp. FW305-C-3. The sequence continues at coordinate 374,529 of NZ_JBYSYK010000002.1, forward strand.
GACGTTGCGATAGCCGACGTAGACCGACGCATCCTTCAACACCTGGTAATCGAGCGCAACGCCAATCTCGTAGTACTGCTCGACATCACCCAGGCCCAGCACGTCCGGCGCGTAGTAACCGTAGACCGACAGGCCCAAGCGATCGAAGCCGGGATAACGCGCTTCAAGCTGGCCGCCGACGGCAATCGCACCGCCGCTGTCATGGTCGCGGCCGACATAGACGCCACGCAGGCCAAGGCCGGCAGCCAGCTCGAAATCGCGCGCGCCGGCATCGCCGGTCAGCAGGGCGCCGACGTGTCCGACCAGCAGATCGTCGTTGCGCTCCGGGCGCACGATGGCGCCGACGTCGTATTGACCTTTCTTGTCGGTGCCAAGACGCGACAGCGGACCGTACAGCGCCGCGCGGTAGCTGTTGTCGCCGATCGACAGATCAAAGATTTCCGCCCGCGCTGCGGTGCTCGCCAGCATCAAGCCCACCATCAGAAAGCCAGCCCCACCCAGCTTCTTGAGCATGTTCATCAAATCGTTCCCCGAAAAAATTGAACCAGTTTTACTTCCCAAGCCCTTCGTTTACTTCTTGACCTTGTTGACCGCATGAACCGCGCGACCGTCCGCCAGCAGCACCGCCTCATGTAGATTCTCGGACAGCGACGGATGGCCGTGCATGGTCAGCGCGATGTCTTCGCAGGTCGCCGCGAACTCCAGCGCCAGCACCGCTTCTGCGAGCAACTCTGACACATACGGACCGACCATGTGGAAGCCGAGGATGCGGTCGGTCTTGACGTCGGCAATGACCTTGATCGAACCCGCCGCCTGCTCCATCGCCTTGGCGCGGCCGTTGGCGGCGAACGGTCCCAGGCCGATCTTGATCTCGTGACCCTTGGCCTTGGCCTGCTCTTCGCTGAGGCCAACCCAGGCGACTTCCGGCGCGGTGTAGATCACGCTCGGCACCGCGTTGTAATTGACCTGCGTGTGATGACCGGCGAGCTGCTCGGCGAGCGCCACACCTTCCTCGATGCCCTTGTGCGCGAGCATCGCGCCGCCGATGACATCGCCGACGGCGTAGATGCCCGGCGCCGAAGTCTTGTAATGCGCGTCGACCTTGACGAAGCCGCGCTCGTCGAGCGCGACCTTGGCGACATCGGCACCCAGGCCGTCGGTGTACGGCTTGCGGCCGACCGCGACGATCAGCTTGTCGAAGGTCTCGGTCTTGACCTCGCCGTTCAGTTCATACGACACCGCGACGCCCTTGGCGCCGGCCTTCGCCGACTGCACCTTGGCGCCGAGACGGATGTCCAGGCCCTGCTTGGTGAAATGACGCAGCGCTTCCTTGGCGATCTGCTGGTCGACCATCGGCAGGAAGGTCGGCAGCGCTTCGAGGATCACGGTCTGCGCGCCGAGGCGGTTCCAGACGCTGCCGAGTTCGACGCCGATGACGCCGGCGCCGATCACGCCGAGCTTCTTCGGCACTTCAGTGAAATCCAGCGCGCCCCAGGAATCAACGATGTCCTTGCCGTCGAACGCGGCGATCTTAAGATTCACCGGCGCCGAGCCGGTCGCGATGACGATGTGCTTGGCGGTCAGCACTTCGACCTTGCCGTCGTGCGACTTGAATTCGACCTTGCCGTCGCCGAGCAGCTTGCCGCTGCCCTGCAGGCCGGTGACCTTGTTCGCGGTGAACAGGGTCTTGATGCCGCCGGTGAGCTGGCCGGAGATCGTCTGCTTGCGCGCCTGCATCTTCGCCAGGTCCAGCGTCAGCTTGCCGCTGCCGATGCCATGGGCCGCCGCTTCATGCGACATGCGGTGATACAGCTCGGAGGATTCGAGCAGCGCCTTGGACGGAATGCAGCCGGCGTTGAGGCAGGTGCCGCCGAAGGCCGGCGTGTTGTCCTTGTTGACCCAGGCGTCGATGCAGGCGGTCTTGAAGCCCAGCTGCGCGGCGCGGATGGCGCAGGGATAACCGGCAGGGCCGCCGCCGATCACGACAACATCAAATTCAGTGCTCATGGTGCTCCTCGATGGTCGAGGGCATTCTAACCACGCAGCACAGGCATCGCTACGGAAACTACCCGCGCAGGACAACAAAAAGCCGACGCTGGGGCAAACCCGGCGCCGGCTGAGGGAAACTCCGCAGTCGTCAGGCGGGCAGCGGCGTCGCGTCCATCACCGCATCGGCCGCGCGGATCGCGTTGCCGCCGCTGCGCTGATAGGCATCGACCCATTCCTGATACGGCGCCATATCGCCGTGCTTCCAGGGATGGAAGCCCGGCTTGAAGTACATCAGGAAGTGCGGCAGCAGGCGCGGATACAGACCGCCCGGCCCATACAGCCACCACAGACCGCGCAGCCAGACTGTCGGTCGGTTCTTGACGCCGTCCACCGCGAACATGTGGCGCATGATCATGAACACATGCAGCGGGAAGGTCAGCGCGACCTGCAGCATCGACAGCACGCGCGTGAAGTATCCGCCGCCGGCGACTTTCTTGAACACGTCGTAAGCAACCGCCTTGTGCTCGATCTCCTCGACCGCATGCCAGGCGTACATCGCGCGAATGCGCGGATCGGCGTCGGCGAACATGCCGTTCTTGAAGAAGCCATGCGCCATCAGCGCCGTCATGTGCTCGGCAGCGGCGGTCTGGCCCAGCGTGTAGGTCGGCGAGAAACGCTTACGGAAGAAGTTGAACATGATGTCCTTCTGCTTCTCGAGGATCGTGTCGACCGCAATGCCCTGCGCCTTCAGACGATTGTTGAAGCGCGTATGCACCATGCCGTGCTGGCCTTCCTGATAGATGAAGTCCTTGACCTGCGCCTGCAGTTCCGGGTCCTTGATCTGGTCGCGGAAGTCGCGCACGCAGCAGATAAAGAACTTCTCGCCTTCCGGGAACAGCAGCGACATCGCGTCGAAGAAACGCGTCTTGAAGGCGTCGCCGCCGAACCAGTACTTCGGGATATCGCCGTCCAGGTCGAGGTCCGGTCCCTGTCGCGGAACGATGTGCATCCGATCTCCGTCCATGTGCCCTACTCCATTGCCAAGCCTGAGGTCTGGAATTCAATGTAGGCCTCATCGCGGCAGCCGGCTATGACCGCCGGCGACCCGAGGGAACAATTCGCGACAGCCTTTCAAGTCTCTGCCGGGACGGGGATTTTTCTGCCGCTTCAGGGGTCGCGGCGATGCCGGAAGGCACTCGGCGACACCCCGGACCAGCGCGTGAACGCGCGTGTGAAACTGCGCCGGTCGGAGAAGCCAAGCTGCTCGCTGATCGTTTCCAGATCCAGCTCGGCCTGCTGCAGCGCCTTGATCGCGAGGCGGTAGCGCACGCGGTCGATGACGCCGCCAAACGCCTCGCCTTCCGCATGCAAGCGCCGCTGCAGGGTTCGCGGATGAATGTCGAGGACTCGCGACATGCCGTCGATGCCTTCGGCGAACAGCGTGGTGTTCTGCTCCAGCGCGGCTTCCATCGCCGCCACCAGACCGGTTCGTCGCGGCATCTGCGCGAGCATCGCGCCGACACGTCGCTCGGCCTGTTCGTGCAGGCGCGCGAAGCCGCCCTCAAGACGCTTGTCGAGGCGCTCGCGCGGCAGCTCGATGGCGTTGCTGGGCTGGCCGAACGCGACCGGAATCCGGAAGTACGGCATATAAGCGTCCGCGTAATCCGGCGCCGGATAGCGGAAACGCAGCTGCGAGAACTGCTCGAGATCGCCGGCCAGCATGCGGCCGAATTTGGTCACCGAAGCAAAGATCGACTCGATGAAGTAGCAGTCCTGCGCCGTGAGCTGTCCATCGCCGAGCAGAACCAGCGCAGCGGTCTCGCTGGTTTCGTCGAGGCGGAAGCGGATCATCGGATTGATCAGCTCGCGCACCCACTCGAACACCTTCATCGCATCGCGCAGTGTCGGGCTGGTCGCCAGAAAAGTACCGATGTCCGGCAGGTACTCGAACGCGAATGTCTCGCCGAGCATGAACGGAAAATGATGCTGTCGCGAGGCGGCGACACAGGCCTCCATCACCTGCCCCAGCTGCGGCACCGTGATCGTCGCATCTTCCAGGTGCAGCAGATCGGTCTGCACGCCGTAGCGCGCAAAGATCGGTTCGATATTGAAACCACAGACCGTCGCCGCCTTGACCCAGTTGGGCAGCGTGATGAAGGGAATCGGATCGTTGTGCAGCGGAGTGGCCATTGCCCGAGAGTATGCCGCAGCGCTGCGCATGCAACAGTGCCCCAGCGCCAACGAAAAACGGCGGCAGAGCCGCGGGCACAAACGTAAAAAGGGCGGCCGAGGCCGCCCTTCTTCAGATCCTCAGACCCTGCCTTACAGCTGCAGCAGAATCTTGGCCGGATCCTCGAGGCATTCCTTGATCGTGCGCAGACCGAGCACGGCTTCCTTGCCGTCGATGATGCGGTGGTCATAAGACATGGCGAGATACATCATCGGGCGGATTTCGATCTTGCCGTCGATGACAACCGGACGCTCGGTGATGCCGTGCATGCCGAGGATCGCCGACTGCGGCGGGTTGAGGATCGGCGTCGACATCATCGAGCCGAACACGCCGCCGTTGGTGATCGAGAACGTGCCGCCGGTGAGATCTTCCATCGTCAGCTTGTTGGCCTTGGCGCGGGCGCCGTACTCGCCGATCGCCTTCTCGATACCGGCCAGCGACAGCTGGTCGACATCGCGCAGGATCGGCACCACCAGGCCACGCTCCGACGACACCGCGATGCCGATGTCGTAATAGCCGTGATAGACGATGTCGCTGCCGTCGACCGATGCGTTGAGCACCGGATACTTCTTCAGCGCCTCGACCGCGGCGCGGACGAAGAAGCTCATGAAGCCGAGCTTGACGCCATGCGCCTTCTCGAACTCGGCTTTGTAGCGCGCGCGCAGATCGGACACCGCCTTGAGGTCAACCTCGTTGAAGGTCGTCAGCATCGCGGTGTTGTTCTTGGCGTCGAGCAGACGCTCGGCGATGCGTGCGCGGATGCGCGTCATCGGCACACGCTGCTCTTCACGCGCACCGGCCGGCGCGCTGACCGCCGGTGCCTTCGAAGCGCTGGCCGTCGAGGCCGCCGCGGCCTTGGGCTGTGCCGCATATGACTTGACGTCTTCCGGCGTCAGGCGACCGCCCTTGCCGGTGCCGGTGATCTGCGCGGCGTTGAGGCCCAGCTCCGACAGCAGCTTGCGCACGGCCGGGCTCTGACCTTCGTTGTCGGCAGCTGCCGTCGGCGCCGCAGCCGCCTTCTCGGCGGGCTGGGTGCTGGCGGTGGCCTTGTCCGCCGGCTGGCTCGCGGCAGCCGCCTGCGCACCGACTTCAATGACGCCGAGGATGTCGCCCGACTTCACCGTATCGCCCGCCTTGACGCGGATTTCCTTGAGCACGCCACCATCCGGCGCCGGCACTTCGAGCACGACCTTGTCGGTCTCGAGATCAGCCAGATTCTGCTCGCGACTGACGGCATCGCCCGCCTTGACGTGCCAGGCGGCAACCGTCGCCGAGGACACCGATTCCGGCAGTTGAGGGACTTTGATTTCGATCGCCATGGGTGCTCCGTATTTCGCTCGTTCTGATTATTGCGTGTCGATCGGAGCGCGCCAGCGGCGCGACTCCGGCTTCGTGATTCTCTGCCGCGTTACTTGAGCCTGCCGCCGGTCAGCGCCTCGCGCATCAGCTCTTCCTGCTGCGCCTGATGCACCTTGAGATAACCGACCGCCGTCGTCGCCGAACCCTTGCGCGTGGCATACATCATCTGCTGCTTGGGGCGCAGATACGCCTCGAGGCGATGCTTGATCTGATACCAGGCGCCCTGGTTCTCAGGTTCTTCCTGGCACCACAGCACTTCCTTCGCATTCGGATAGGCATCCAGCGCCGCCTCGTAGCCCTCGCGGGGGAACGGATACAGCTGTTCGATGCGCACCAGCGCGACGTCGTCGATCTTGGCCGCCTGGCGCGCCTGATACAGATCGAAGTAGACCTTGCCGGCGCAGAACACGATGCGCTTGACCTTGTTCGCGTCCAGCGCGTCGATCTCCGGCAGCACCGGATGGAAGGCACCGTTGGTCAGATCGCCGAGGCTCGACACCGACAGCGGATGACGCAGCAGCGACTTTGGCGTCATGACGATCAGCGGCAGGCGCAGCGCACGCTTCATCTGGCGGCGCAGCATGTGGAACATCTGCGCCGGCGTCGACGGCATGCAGACCTGCTGGTTGTTCTCGGCGCACAGCTGCAGATAGCGCTCGGGGCGCGCCGAGGAATGCTCCGGACCTTGGCCTTCGTAGCCATGCGGCAGGAAGGTGACGAGGCCGCAGAGACGGCCCCACTTCGCGTAACCGGAGGCGATGAACTGGTCGAACATGACCTGCGCGCCGTTGGCGAAATCGCCGAACTGCGCTTCCCAGATCACCAGGGTTTCCGGGTCGGTCGTCGAATAGCCGTACTCGAAGCCGAGCACGCCGACTTCCGACAGCAGCGTGTCGTTGACGACGAAGCGCGAGCGCTCGGCGACCAGATGCCGCAGCGGCGTGTGACGCGCGCCGGTCTGGTAGTCGTGCACCGTCGCGTGACGGTGAAAGAACGTACCGCGACGCGCATCCTGGCCGGACAGGCGCACCGTGAATCCTTCGTTGACGAGGCTGCCGTAGGCCATCGTCTCGGCAAAACCCCAATCGAGCGGCAGCTCGCCGGCTGCCATCTTGGTGCGGTCTTCGTAGATCTTCTGCACGCGCGGATGCAGCGTGAAGCCATCGGGCAACGCCAGCAGTTTGCCGGCGAGCGTCTTCAGCGCATCGGCGCTGACCGTCGTGTCGATGACGCTGTCCCAGGTGCCGGTGCTGTACTTGCGCCAGTCCACCGTGTGCTTGTTGCCGACCAGGCCCAGCGTGTTGCGGACGATGTTCTCGCCCTGGTCGAGACCGTCGCGATAACGCTGCGTCAGGTTGTCGACTTCACCCTTGGCGAGCGCGCCTTCTTCTTCAAGCTTGCGCGCATAGACCGTCAGCGGCGTCGGATGCGCCTTGATCGCCTCGTACATCTTCGGCGACGTCACCGACGGCTCGTCGGCCTCGTTGTGGCCCCAGCGGCGATAGCAGCAGATATCGACGATGACGTCCTTGTGGAATTCGTTGCGGAAATCCATCGCCAGGTGCGTGACGAACGCGACCGCTTCCGGATCGTCGCCGTTGACGTGGAACACCGGCGATTCGAGCATCTTCGCCAGATCGGTGCAGTAACGCGACGTGCGCGCTTCCTTGCCGCTCTGCGCCTCGATCGGATTCGGCGTCGTGAAACCGATCTGGTTGTTGACGATGATGTGGACCGTGCCGCCGGTGCTGTAGCCCTTGGCTTCCGACAGCTGCAGCGTCTCCATGACCACGCCCTGGCCGGCAAACGCGGCATCGCCGTGAATGATCAGCGGCACGATCTTCTGGCCGACGTCATCGTTGCGCATGACCTGGCGCGCCTTGACCGAACCTTCGACAACCGGGTTGACGATTTCCAGATGCGAGGGATTGAAGGCCAGCACCAGATGCAGACGCTTGCCGGCGACTTCGACGTCGGTCGACACGCCCATGTGGTACTTGACGTCGCCGGCCTTCTTCAAGGTCTCCTCGGCGTACTTGCCTTCGAACTCGGCGAACAGCGCCTTCGGCGATTTGCCGAGAATGTTGACCAGCACGTTAAGGCGGCCGCGGTGGGCCATGCCGATGACGATTTCCTCGACGCCGCGCGCGGCGCAGGCGTGCAGGACTTCGTCCATCGCCGGGATCAGCGCATCGCCGCCTTCCAGCGAGAAGCGCTTCTGGCCGACGTACTTCTTGTGCAGGTAACGCTCGAGCCCTTCGGCGGCCACCAGCTGGCGCAGCACTTCGAGCTTGCGTTCGACCGACAGCTTGGGCTGGAACGCCATTGGTTCGAGGCGCTTCTGGATCCAGCGCTTCTCGTTGGTCTCGGTCAGGTACATGTACTCGACACCGATGGTGTCGGTGTACACCGCGCGCATGATGCGGATGATTTCGCGCAGCGGCAGGCGGTCGGCGGCGGATGCCAACGAGCCGACGTTGAACACCGTGTCCATGTCCTCGGGACCGAGGCCGTGGAAAGCCGGGTCGAGATCCGGCACCTGCGCCGCCGGCGCGAGGCCGAGCGGATCGAGCTTCGCGGCCTGGTGGCCACGCACGCGGTAATAGTTGATCAGCCGCAGTACCGCGGCCTGCTTCTCAGCGGCGCGGGCATCGAAGCCGGCTTCGGCCGCCACCACACGGCGCGGTTCGCGGGCCAGACGTTCGAAGCGCGCGACGACTTCGCTGTGCGCCGTCTCACGCGGCGCGTTCTGATCCTGGATCAGGCGGAAATACGCGCGCCAGCTCGGATCGACCGATTCCGGATCTTCGAGAAACTGCTCGTAGAAGGCTTCGACGTACGGCGCGTTGGCGCCCTGGATCGAAGAAGACTCGATGAAACTCTGGTACTTGCTGTTCGTCATTTCCGTCTCTGCTTCGTCCCGCTCGCCGCTCCGTGCTCTGCCGTGACTATGCCTTGGGCTTCTTCGCGCCCGGCTTCCAGTCGGCGGTCAGACCTTCGAGATAGCTGCGGAACTCGCCGGCCAACTCGGGATGCTTGAGGCCGTATTCAACATTGGCACGCAGATAACCGAGCTTGGAGCCGCAGTCATAGCGCGTACCCTCGAATTCATATGCCAGCACAGTCTGCTCCTGCAGCATTGCACTGATGGCGTCGGTCAGCTGGATTTCACCGCCGGCGCCACGCTGGGTGCGCTCCAGCAGCTTGAAGATGCGCGGCGTCAGGATGTAGCGGCCGACGACGGCCAGATCGCTGGCGGCTTCTTCCGGCTTCGGCTTTTCCACCATGCGGCGGATTTCCGACAGACCCGGGCCGACCGGCTGGGTCTCGACGATGCCGTAGCTGCCGGTTTCTTCCTTCGGCACGCGCTGCACCGCGAGCACGCTGGTGCCGTACTGCTGGTAGACGCGATGCATCTGCGCCAGCGCCGGCTGCAGGCGGCCGTCGATGAGGTCGTCCGCGAGGATGACGTAGAAATCCTCGTCGCCGACCGCCGGCCAGGCGCACAGCACGGCGTGGCCCAGGCCCAGGGCTTCGGCCTGGCGGATGAAGATGCAGGTCACGCCGGGTGGGACGATGTCCTGCACCAGCTCGAGCAGCTTGGTTTTCTGCCGCGCGGCAAGCTCGGCTTCAAGCTCATAGGCCTTGTCGAAGTGATCCATGATGGAATTCTTCGAACGGCCGGTGATGAAGATCAGTTCCTGGGCTCCCGCGCTGATCGCCTCCTGCACCGCATATTGGATCAGCGGCTTGTCGACGATCGGCAGCATCTCCTTGGCGCTGGCCTTGGTTGCCGGCAGAAACCGGGTACCCAATCCCGCGACCGGGAAAACTGCTTTGCGGATGCGCATAGGTTCTTCGCTCAGTTTTTGTGGTCGTCTAGTCTAGCTCGTGACGCCGTCCGGGTCAGCTCAGCTCGCCGCTCAGGTGGGTCTTGCTCGAACTGGTCGACAGCAGCGCGAAGCGCTGAGTCTTGCCGGTCTGCTCGAACTTCAGCGCCACCCGTCCGGGCAGGAACAGCGGCTGCTTGAACTGGACCTTGAGCGAAGTGGGTGCAGCGCCCAGTTCCGGCTCCAGCAGGGCCGCGCAGCGCGCCATCGACCACATGCCGTGGGCGATGTGGCGCTTGAAGCCGAACAGCTTGGCCGGGATCGGCGACAGATGAATCGGGTTGTAGTCGAAGCCGACCTTGGCGTAGCGGCGACCAATATCGCTGGGCGCATTGAACTGGCGATAGTCGGCCAGCGCCGCCGGCTCCGGCGCCGGGCGCGGCGCAGGGCCGCCCTTCGGGCCCGGCATGCGGTGCAGGATCGTGCTGGTCTCGCTCCAGATCGCCGCCTCGCCGATCCGCGCCTCGGTCTGGATATCGAACTCGATGCCCTGCCGGACATCGCGCGACTCGCCGATCCGCACGTGCAGGTCGAAACGCTCGCCGGCACCCAGCGGGCGCTGCTGGCGGATGTCGTTGCGGATGTGCACCAGGCCAAGCATCGGGAACGGGAAGCTCTTCTGCGTCATCAGGTGCAGATGCAGGGCGCCGGCCATCACGTGCGGGAAGGTGATCGGCAACTGTTCGGTCTGCTGGAAACCGCAAACTTCGGCATAGGCCGCGAGATGGCCGGCGTCGACCGCCACATCGCGGACCTCCACCGCCAGCTCCGGCAGCGCCGGCCGGCCCTTCGGCCGCCGCATCAGCGTGCCGGCCGCCTTGAGCATCAGCTTTTGCGCATCGGGAATCTGATTCAGAACCTGGGTCATGGCGACAATCTCAAAGAAAAATTTAGTTACGGCACGCGCTTGGAGATGACGAGCTTGATCGGCCCCTGCTGGGCCTGATCGCGGGTCACCTGCAGGCGGCCCTCAAGATCGCCAGACTGCGCCTGCGCGGTGCCGGAACGGCTGACGCGGGCGATGACGTCCCAGCGGTCCGACGACGACAACTTGAAGTTCGGCGCCATCGCATTGCTGTCGTCGAGCGTGACCTGCGCCGGCAGCGACCGCGCACCCAGGCGCTGCACGGCCAGCGGCGGCCCCGGTGCGTCGGGCCGACGGGCAACGACAAAAAGAGTGTCGCTGGCGCCGACCGAGCCCGCCAGGGCGGGATCGATGCTGACATCGAGCACCAGGCCCGCGCCGGCCGGCGCCTCTGCAGCAGCATCAGCAGCAGCGGGTTTCGCCGCCTCCGCGGCTTCAGCCGCAGCGACGAGCGCGGCATGGTCCACCGGCGCCGCCGGCGCGACCGGGTCGAGCTGCACCTCACGACCGGCGAGCTGGGCCAGTTCCTTCAGGCGCTCATCGAGCGAGGCACGGAAATTGTCCGGCAGGTCGCCCTTGCGCAGGATCAGCCAGCGATCGACCGCGAGGCTGTAATTGCCGGCCTGTGCCGCGGCGAGACCGCCGTACCACAAGGCCTTCGGATTGCCCGGATCGATCGCCAGCGCGCGCTCGAACAGCTCTTTGGGCAACCCGCGCAGGTCGTGTTCCTGCAGCAGCACGCGCACCTCGCCTTCATCGGCGAGCAGATCGGGATCGGGCGATGCGCTGTTCAAGCGGTTGGCACGCTCATACGCGCCGGCCGAATCGGCCAGGCGACCGGTGACGTAGTACGAACGGCCGAGCATCGCCCAGCCTTCGGCATCGTTGGGCTCGGCGGAAAGGCGCGTCTCAAGGCGCTGCACCATGCTGTCGATCGCGAGTTTCTGCGCGGCCTGCGGATCGCTGGCCGCCTGTGCGATCCAGTCGGCCTGCTGGCGGCTGCCGCTGAGCAGATAGCCGCTGACGCTGACCGCGACGATCAGCACCGCGCCGACCGCAAAGACGGCCCAGGACCGCGGCGCCTCCGCGACCGGCTTGCCGTCTTCCGTCGCAGCTTCCGCATCGGCCAGCAGACGGGCCGCGGCTTCCTCGCGCAAGGGTTCGGCGGCTTCGGCGGTGATCGTGCCAACCTGCTGCTCGATCTCCAGCTCCTGCAGCCGCGTGCGATAACCCACGACATTCAGCGTGCGGCGCTGCAGGCCCTGCTTCGGCGCTCGTGCCCACAGCGGCCACAGCGCAAGCCCTATCGCCAGCACGGCAATGCCGGCCATCAAAAATACCGTCATCACCCCACCCATCAAGATTCCTCGTCCAGCAGTTTGCGCAGGCGATCGCCATCGACTTTCTTCGCGGCAGACCCGGCAGCGGCGCGACGGCGCGCCATCAATACGGCGAGCAGCAGGCCGAAGGCGAGCAGCACGAAAGGACCGAACCACAGCAGCCAGGTCGACGCCCGCAGCGGCGGGCGATACAGCACGAAATCGCCAAAGCGCTCGGTCACGTAATCGTGGATCTCGGAATTCGTGCGACCGGCAGCGAGTTGCTCGCGCACCTTGGTGCGCAGATCGGCGGCGAGCGGCGCGTTCGAATCGGCAATCGACTGGTTCTGGCAGACCAGGCAGCGCAGTTCGTTGACCAGCCCTTGGTAGCGCTCGGTCTGCTCCGGCGTCAGCGGCAGCTCGGGCTCGACGGTCTGCTGCTGGGCAACCGCCGGCGCCGCCAGCAACCCCAGCAGCAACATCAGGATCGGCGCTCTCATGGTGCGGCCCTCGCCTGCATCAACGGCGCGATCTTGGCTTCCCAGGTCTTGGGATCGAGCGGACCGATGTGCTTGTAGATGATGTTGCCCTGCGCATCGAGCAGATAGGTCTCGGGCACGCCGTAGACACCCCAGTCAAGACCGGCGGTGCCCTGGTTGTCGGCCACCAGACTGCGGTAGGGATTGCCGTGCTGCTGCAGCCAGGCCATGCCGTCGGCGTCGGTGTCCTTGTAGTCCATGCCGACGATCTCGATGCCGCGGCGCGACAGCTCCATCAGGAACGGATGCTCGATGCGGCAGCCCGCGCACCAGCTCGCCCAGAAATTCACCAGCAGCGGCCGTCCGAGCAGATCAGCGCGCCGGTATGGCACTTCGCTGCCGACGGCGCGCAGTTCGAAGTCGGGCGCCGGCTTGCCGATCAGCGGCGAGGGAATCGTCCGCGGATCGTGCTGCAGGCCGAACAGAAACAGCACGACGAGCGCGCCCAGCACAACGATCGGCAAAACGAAGCGCAGACGCATCAGGCGACCGCCCCGGCCTTGCCTTCGGCAATCGCACGCTGCTCGACAACGCGGGCCAGACGGTAACGGCGATCGCTCGCGGCGAGAATGCCGCCGAGCGCCATCAGCACGCCGCCGAACCAGACCAGCCGCATCATCGGCTTGACGTAGAGGCGCAGCGACCACTCGCCGTTTTCCAGCGGCTCGGCGAGCGCGACATAGAGATCGCGCAGCGGGTTGTGGTCGACCGCGGACTCGGTCATGACGCTGCCCTGCGCGCGATACAGGCGCTTCTCCGGCTCCAGCTCGGCGACAGTCTTGCCATTGCGCGTGATGCCGACGAAAGCGCGATCGGCGTCGTAGTTCGGACCGGACACCGGATCGACCTTGTGCAGCTCGAAGCGATACTCGAACAGATCCGCGCTCTGGCCCGGGCCGAGGCGCACGTCGCGCTCGATGCTGTACAGGCTGACGAAGGTCACGCCGAGCACCCAGATGCCGAGACCGGCATGCGCCAGGGTCATGCCCCAGACGCCGCGCGGAATCTGCGCGAGACCTGCGGCGCGCCGCGCACGCCAGCGCCGCCAGACTTCCTCGAACGCCATGATCAGCGTCCACACACCGAGGAACGCGCCGGCAACCGCGGCGAGATGGGTTTTCTGATGCAGCAACCAAGGCATCGACAGGCCGGCAAGCAGCGCGATCAGCAAGGGCCAGCGCGCGCGCTGCACGACCTGCGAGAACTTCGCCTGCTTCCAGCCGACCAGCGCGGCGAGACCGACGATGAATCCGAGCGGCGCCGTCAGCGGCAGGAACACGGCGTTGAAGTACGGCGGACCGACCGAGATCTTGCCGCCGCCGAACGCATCGATGACCAGCGGGTACAGCGTGCCGATCATCACCGCCACCGCGGCGATGACCAGAAATACATTGTTCAGCAGCAACAGGCCTTCACGCGAGAACAGCTGCAGCTCGCCGTCGGCGACGAACTTCGGCGCGCGCCAAGCGTAAAGCAGAAAGGCCAAGCCCAGTACGATGCCGAGGAAAGTCAGAATGAACACGCCGCGCGCCGGATCCGTCGCGAAGGCATGCACCGACACCAGGATGCCGGAGCGGACGAGGAAGGTGCCGAGCAGCGACAGCGAGAACGCAATGATCGCCAGCAGCACGGTCCATGACTTCAGCAGCCCCCGCTTCTCGGTGACCGCGAGCGAATGGATCAGCGCGGTGCCGACCAGCCAGGGCATGAACGAGGCGTTCTCGACCGGATCCCAGAACCACCAGCCGCCCCAACCCAGTTCGTGATACGCCCACCAGGAACCCAGCGTGATGCCCATCGTCAGGCACAGCCAGGCCGCCGTCGTCCAAGGCCGCGTCCAGCGCGCCCACGCGGCGTCAAGCCGGCCGCTGAGCAGCGCGGTGATCGCGAACGCGAAGGCCACCGAGAAGCCGACATAGCCCATGTAGAGCAGCGGCGGATGAATGATCAGACCCGGATCCTGCAGCAGCGGATTGAGATCCTTGCCGTCGAGCGGCACCGGGAAATGACGGTCGAAAGGATTCGAGGTCGCAAGAATGAACAGCAGGAATCCGATGCACAGTCCACCGAGCACCGCGAGCGCCTGCGCCTGCACGTCGCGCGGCAGGCTGCGGCTGAACACCGATACCGCGGCAGCCCAGCCGGTCAGCATCAGCATCCACAGCAGCATCGAGCCTTCATGCGCGCCCCAGACCGCACTGATGCGGTACATCAGCGGCAGCTGCGAATGCGAGTTGGCGGCAACGTAGGCCACCGACCAATCCATCTCGATGAAGGACCAGGTCAGGCAGATATAAGCAAGCAGCACGAGCACGAACTGCGCCTGTGCCGCCGAGGCACCGACCGCCATCCAGCGCGGCTGCGCGCGCCAGACGCCGAGCATCGGCACGACGAACTGGATCAGGGAAACCGCGAGCGCGGCGAGCAGCGCGAAATGGCCGAGTTCGGGGATCATGGATTTCTCGCGAGGTCATTCGCGACCGAGTTGCTCGCAACCGCCTTGAACGGCGCGCAGCTGTGCTTGCCGTCGGGCATGGTGATTTTTTCCTTCAGCTCCGGCGGCATGTAGTTCTCGTCGTGCTTGGCCAGCACTTCATCGGCGGTGAACACACCGGCGGAATCGACGTGACCGCTGGCGACGATGCCCTGCCCTTCTCGGAACAGGTCCGGCAGGATGCCGCTGTACTTCACCGGAATCGACTGCTCGCAGTCGGCAACCGTAAAGCGCACGTTGAGACCGTCGCCGCGCTGCACGCTGCCGGCCACCACGAGCCCGCCGAGGCGGATCTTGGCGTCTGCCGGCAGTGCCTGCGCGGTCAGATCGCTCGGCGTGTAGAAATACATCATGTTCTTGTTGAAGGCGGTGAAGGCCAGCGTGGCGGCGAGGCCGACACCGACGATCAGGCCTGCAATGGCCACCATGCGTTGCTGACGTTTGTTCATTCGTCTTGACTCGATTCGATGATCTGACGCCGGCGCTGGCGCGGCGCCCAGAGATTCCACAGCACGATGACCGCCGTGCAGGCGAAGCTGCCCCACACGTAGACCGCGTAACCGCTCATGTTCCAGAACTCGGCAGTGAGCACGGCACTCATTGCAGCAGCTCCCGGACCCAGCTGGCGCGCCGCTCGCGCACCAGCACTTCGTTCTGCATCCGACGCACGATCACGTAGCCGCAGAACAGCAGCGAGCCGACCAGCGCCGCGTACAGCGGAATCGCCATATCGGCCGACATCGTCGGCTTGCCCATCTGCAGGATCGTCGAGGTCTGGTGCAGCGAGTTCCACCACTCCACCGAATACTTGACGATCGGTACGTTGATCGCGCCGACAATCGCCAGCAATGCGCAGGCACGCGCACCCGCGCGCGGATCGTCAAACGACTGATACAGGCCGATGACGCCGAGATAGAGGAACAGCTGGACGAGTTCGGAAGTCAGGCGCGCGTCCCAGACCCAGTACGTGCCCCACATCGGCTTGCCCCACAGCATGCCGGTGACCAGCGCGATGATCGTCATGCTCGCACCGACCGGCGCGATGGCGACAAGCGCGATCTCGGCCAGCTTCATGCGCCAGATCACCGCGATGACACCGGCGATCGCCATGCCGACATACAGCGACAGCGACAGCGCCGCGGCCGGCACATGGACATAGATGATGCGGAAGGCGTCCTTCTGCTGGTAATCCGGCGGCGCGAAGACCAGACCGCCGATCCAGCCCCAGGCCATCAGGGTCGCGGCCAGCAGGCCGACCCACGGCGCATAGCGCTCGGCGAGTCGGTAGAAAGTCGGCGGCGAAGCCAGACGATGGAACCAGGTCCACATAGATACGGCGCCAGATCAGTCGAATGCGTTGCGTAAGGCTGCGCTGCTGACCCAGGGAAACAGGGTCAGACACAGAACCAGAATGGCCGCCAGAAAGTATAGCGGAGCGGCCGCGTCGAGACCCTGCTGCGCGCTGTGGACGGCACCGGCGCCGAAGATCACGACCGGCACCAGCAGCGGCAGCACCAGCACCGGCAGCAACAGGCCGGCGCGCTGCATGCCGACCGTCAGCGCCGAAACGAAACCGCCGATGACGCTGATGCAGGGCGTCCCCAGCGCCAGCCCGATCAGCAGTGCCGGAATGGCCGCGGTCGCCAGGCCCAGCGCGCCGGCCAGCGGCGCGGCCAGCAGCACCAGCGGCAGGCCGGTCATCAGCCAGTGCGCGAGCATCTTGGCCAGCACGGTCTGGTACAGCGGCGCCGGCGCCAGGCAGAGCTGCTCCAGCGTGCCGTCCTCGTGATCGCCGCGGAACATGCGCTCCAGCGTCAGCAAAGCGGCAAGCAGGGCGCCAACCCACAGGATCGCCGGTGACAGCGCGGCCAGGCGCGGATCGTTGGCCTCTGCACCAAAACTGAACAGCGTCACCACGATGACCATGAAGAACGGCGGCATCAGCCAGTCGATCTTGTTGCGCGAGGCGAGCAGCAGTTCGCGGCGCAGCACGGCAATCAGCGCACTCATGATCTGCCCGCCGCCTGCAGTTCCAGCTCGCGGATCGGCGCGCGCAGCGCCGGCAATGGCTGATGGCTGGTCATCACGACCATGCCGCCCTGCGCCAGATGCTCATCGAGCAGGCCGGCAAACAGGGCAATGCCGTCGCGGTCCAGGCCATCCAGCGGCTCGTCGAGCAACCACAGCGGCCGCTGGGCGAGCAGCAGCCGGGCCAGCGAGGCACGCCGCTTCTGTCCGGCCGAGAGGCTGCGCGCAACCCGGCGCCGCGCACCGGCAGCCAGCTGCAGTCGATCGAGCACGGCCGGAACGGCGCGCGGATCGACCTCATTGATGCCGCACCAGAACTCGAGATTCTCGATCGCGCTGAGCTGGGGCGTCAGCGCATTGCGATGACTGATCCAGTGCAGCGCGGTGGACTCGGCAAGCCCCCGCACCGAACCGGCCGCGGGCTGGCGCAGGCCGGCGATGGTTTCCAGCAGGCTGGTCTTGCCGCAACCGTTGGGCCCGCGCAGGTGCAGCAGCTCGCCGGCGGACAACTGCAGATCCAGTTCAGAAATCAACACGCGCTGCGCGCGTGCGACGCTGAGCTGGGCAAGCTGCAGGCTGGGCGGATTCGGGCTTGGCAAGGCGCGACGGCTGGCGGGGCAAAGGCCGCGTAGTTTACGGGAAGGTCTCGCCGGTCAGAGCGTTTCAGATCACAAAGTGCACCGTACAATAGCGCCGCTCGCGGACACCCCAGACCCACCGGATCTAGCCACCTTGACTGCCCAACTGATCGACGGCAAAGCCGTTGCTGCCTCTGTACAGGAACGCGTTCGTCTCGAGGTGGAACAGCGCCTGCAGTCCGGTCTGCGTGCGCCGGCGCTCGCAACGGTGCTGGTCGGCGCCGACCCGGCCTCCGAGGTCTACGTCCGCAACAAGCGTCTGGCTTGCGAGAAGATCGGCATCCGCTCCCTGCCCCTGCACTTCGAGGCGACGATCAGCGAGGCCGCGCTGCTCGCCGAGGTCGATCGTCTGAATGCCGACCCGGGCATCGACGGCATCCTCGTCCAGCTGCCGCTGCCCTCGCACATCAATGCGATTGCGGTCACCGAACGGATCGCCGCGCACAAGGACGTCGACGGCTTTCATCCGTACAACCTCGGCCGCCTGGCCCAGCGTCTGCCGACCTTGCGCCCCTGCACGCCCTACGGCGTCATCGAGCTGCTGAAGTCGGTCGGCGAGCCGTTCAAGCGGCGCACCGCTGTCGTCGTCGGCGCCAGCAACCATGTCGGCCGGCCGATGATGCTGGAGCTGATGCTGGCCGGCGCCACCGCAACCTGCTGCCACCGCTTCACCGCCGATGTGCCGGGTGAGGTCGCACGCGCCGACATCCTGGTTGTCGCAGTCGGCAAGCCTGAGATGGTCCGCGGTGAATGGATCAAGCCGGGCGCAACCGTCATCGATGTCGGCATCAACCGCCTGGCCAGCGGCAAGCTGGCCGGCGACTGTCATTTCGAATCGGCGCGCGAACGCGCGGCGTTCATTACGCCGGTGCCCGGCGGCGTCGGTCCGATGACGGTCGCGATGCTGATGCAGAACACGCTGACGGCGGCAGCACTCAGCGCATCGGCTTCATAACCCTTCATGAGCACTGGGTAGTAAATCCGCTGACTGAGTGAAAATACCCTGCTGCCTGTAGGAAATCGCTGCCAGAGTGTAGGCATTCTTCTTGCCCTCTCTCTGGAGCTTCATCATGTTTCCCCTTGCGCGCTGGCGGCCGGTGGCCGCAGTCCTCGTACTGGCCATTTCCCTGACCGGCTGCGGCAGCAGCGATCCGGTCGACGTCGCTGGCGGCGGCGGCACGGGAGGCAGCAACGGCATCACGCCAACACCGCCGCCCGTCGCTGAACCCGGCAAGACCTGCAGCACCGAAGCCGCCGCGACGACCGAAGCCGGCATCCGTGCACTCGCCGCCGACGCCGTCGGCCAGTACATCGTCAGCTTTCACGACGACGCGTCGGCCAAGGCGGAAGGCTCGCTTGCCGTCAGCAAGGTACAGCGGCTCGCACTCGAACAACTCGGCGTGCGCGGCATCTATCTGAACCGCCTGCCGATCGCCGGCGTGCTCGCAACCCAAGCGCAGGCGCTGCAACTCGCCAGCCTGCCCGGCGTGCGTTCGGTACGCCCCAACAGCCTGCTGCACTACGAGGACGAGCAGGCACGGGTGCTGACATCCGCGACCCAGGCGGCCGCGGCGCCGGAGATCGTCAACGCCGGCGGCGAGCCGATCACCGGCAAGGGCATCACGATCCTCGTCAACGATTCGGGCATCGACGCGACCCACCCGGACCTGCTGTTCGGCCGCAAGACCGTCGTCAATACGCTCGGCCACACCAACCTGCCCGGTGTCGTCGGCGGCGAGCTCGGCGAGGACAATCCACTCGGCGAAATGCTGCCGTCCGCGCCGATCGAAAACGTGCCGAACACCGATGTCGCCGGCTCGCACGGCACGCATGTCGCCGGCATCGCCGCCGGTGACGGCACGATTTCCGGCGGCCAGTTCCTCGGCTCCGCGCCGGGCGCGACGCTCGCCGGTTACGGTTCCGGCGCGGTGCTGTTCGTGCTCGATACGCTGGGCGGCTTCGACTATGCAATGAAGCTGCTCGACGAGCGCCCCGAGCTGAACCTACGCATCGTCACCAACTCGTTCGGCAACACCGGCGATGTCGGCACCTGCTTCGATCCGGACGACCCGACCAACATCGCGACCAAGGCGCTCGCCGATCGCAACGTCATCGTCGTCTTCTCGGCCGGCAACAGCGGCTCCGGACCGGACACGATCACCGGCAACTTCAAGAAGGCCCCGTGGGTGATGACCACGGCGAACGCGGAGAAGACCGGCCTGCTCGCGCCAAGTTCGTCGCGCGGCTCGCTCGCGCATCCGGCGTATGAAGTGCAGATGGACGGCGAGACCTTCATCGTCGAGGACCGCCCGACCGTCACCGCACCGGGCACCACGATCGTCTCGGCGCGCGCGATCGCGGTCGATCCGCTGACGCCGCTGTCGCTGCCGGACGAGATCGGCAACGGCTACATCCCGCTACCGCTGCTGCCGTTCTACACCGAGAAGACCGGCACCAGCATGGCCGCGCCGCATCTCGCCGGCCTGATCGCCTTGCTGCTCGAGGCCAATCCGGCGTTGACCTGGCGCGAGATCAAGCCGCTGCTGAAGCGGACCGCGACGAACATGCCCGGCTACGCGCCCTGGGAAGTCGGCTCCGGCATGGCCAACATCGAGGCGGCGCTCGCTCAGGCACTGGCACTGCGCAGCGACTACGGTCTGACCAACAACACGCAGCGCGGCTTCTACGCGTCGATCGGCCTCGGCGAGGCGGTGGTCGCGCAGGAGGAAATCAGCTTCACGCCGGTCGGCGAGACCGAGTCGGTCATCTTCGAAGTCGGCGACGACATTTCGCTGGTGATCGCGCAATGGAATCAGCCGACCGGCAATCCCTGCACCTGCGCGATCGTGCTCGTCGATCCGAACGGCAACAGCTACGGCTCCAGCATCGCCCTGCCGGTGCTCGGTTCCAACGTCGCTGCCAGCGCGCCCGGCATGCCCGGCACCTGGACGTTGACGGCGGGGGGCATCGGCTCGGTGTCCGGCGTACCGGTCGATCCGCTGGGCCTGACCAACGGCGTCGGCGGCCCGGCGACGCTCGCCGTCACGCTGCAACAGTTCACCGCCGGCACCGCAGTCGGCCTTGGTGACATCCAGGGCCATCCGGCGCAGGCGAGCATCGAACTCGCGGTGTCGAAGCGCCTCGTCGACGGCCTGCCCGGCGGCTTCGCGCCGGACCGCGCGCTGACGCGCGAACAGATGGCCGAATACCTGATGGCCTGGGGCGTGCGCCAGACCCGCGCGCATGCGCCGGGCAAGACCTACGCTGACACGAATGGCGTCTTCGCCGCAGCGGCCGATGCCGTGACCCGCCCCGGCAGCCTGCTGATGGACCTGTCGCTGACGGCCTCACCGCTGATGAGCGCGAGCGGCAGCCAGTTCAATCCGGGCGGCGGTGTTACGGTCGAGCAGATGGCCTACGCGCTGGTCCAGGCGATCGGTCGCGAGTCCGGCGTCGCTGCCTATGAAGGCAAGGACATGTATGCGATTGCCGACGACGGCACGCAGGTTCCGGTGATCGACGCCGACGAGGTCAGCCCGGCGCTGCGCAATCACGTGCAGGACGCGTTGGTGCTGAAGATTCTCGAGGTCGAGATCGTCGACACCGCCGGCACGCGTCAGGCACGCATCCATCCGCAGGCCGCGGTGACGCGCGCCGCCTACGCGCGCGCCGCGGCGCAGACCTATCTCGCGGTACCGTTCCCCAACTGACGATTGGCGATCGTCACTGCAAAGCCCGCGGCGCCTGTCGCGGGCTTTTTTTTTGTGGGCGACGCTCAGCAACGCGGGCGGTACGTACAGTTACCCTAGACACGCGAAATGGCGGGGCTTCTGCAAAGCGTCTATTGTCCACACAGGCGATCAAGACCCACTGCAACGGTAATTTGTATGACCCAACCCAACCCTTTCAGCACCGCGGACCACGAGACTTTTCGCCAGCAGGCCCGGCGCTTCGTCGACCTGGAAATCGCGCCGAACGTCGAGCGCTGGGAGGCCGCGCGTGAATTGCCGCGCGAACTGCATCGCAAGGCCGCCGATGCCGGCCTGCTGCAGATCGGCTTTCCCGAAGCCTACGGCGGTGTCGAAGTGCCGGACTCGCAGTTCGGCATCATCCTCACCGAGGAACTCGCACGCGCCGGCAGCGGCGGCGTCATCGCCAGTCTGATGTCGCATGGCATCGGCACGCCGCCGATCGCCCACGTCGGCAGCCATGAACAGAAGCAGCGCTTTGTCGCGCCGGTGCTAAGCGGCGAAAAGATCGCCGCACTGGCGATCACCGAGCCGCGCGGCGGTTCCGATGTTGCGAATCTTGCAACGCGTGCCGAGCGCGATGGCGATCACTACATCGTCAACGGCTCGAAGACCTTCATCACTTCCGGCATGCGCGCGGATTTCATCACGACGGCCGTGCGCACTGGTGGGCCCGGCATGGGCGGCGTCTCGCTGCTGGTGATCGAGGCCGGCACGCCGGGCTTCACCCGATCGCCGCTGGAGAAGATGGGCTGGCGCTGTTCCGACACCGCGACGCTGTACTTCGACGGCTGCCGTGTGCCGGTCGCGAACCGGATCGGGCCGGAGAACGCCGGCTTCATGGCGATCATGCTCAACTTCAACCAGGAGCGCTTGATGCTTGCCGCGCAAGCCTGGGCGCTGGCGCAGGTCTGCTACGACGAATCGCTGAGCTACGCGCGCGAGCGCGAGACCTTCGGCAAACCGCTGATCCGCAATCAGGTGATCCGCCACAAACTGATCGACATGCGCATGCGCATCGAGGCAATGAAGGCCAACCTCGACGTGCTCGCCTGGCGCATCGATCACAAGCAGTTGCCGGTCGCTGAAGTCTGCATGCTGAAGAACTTCGCAACGACCAGCCTGGAGTGGATCGCCAACGAAGCGATGCAGGTTCTCGGCGGCGCCGGTTATCTGCAGGGCTCCAAGGTCGAGCGCATCTACCGCGAGACCAAGGTGCTGACGATCGGCGGCGGCTCGCAGGAAATCATGAAAGACCTGGCCGGACGTCAGCTCGGTTATTGATGCGGCCAAGGGCAACAAAAAAGGGCGCCGAAGCGCCCTTTTTTGTTGCGTGACTACTGCTTACTCGGCAACCGGCGCCGTTTCCGAGCAGGCCGCATTGACGTTCAGCACCGCGAGCGCCGACAGCAGGCCGCCGTCGAACTCGATGCGCATGCCGTTGGCGTTCGCCGTCAGCGCCGGGGTCTGCACCAGCGCAGCCGGTTCGCCACCGATCAGGCCGAGCAGCGACACATACAGCGGGGTCGGCGAACCGACGCCGGAGAAAGACTCGACGTCGGCGCACTCGACCTCACCCTCGACCGTCGCGCAATTCAGCGTGACGACCCGGATGTCCTGCAGCAGCTGCGCAACGAGCAGATCCATCGGCTTGCTGACCACGAAGCCAACCTGCTGGCCGGCGAGCAGACGCGTGGTGCCGACATCGAAGACTTCGGCGGAGACGCTGGACTGCAGCAGCAGGCCCACCGGAATGCTCAGCGCCGCCGAGGTGGTCTCGTCGCCATCGATCATGTTGTCGGTGTCGTTGGCCGAGCAACCGAGGCACAGCGGCGTCACCGGACCCGCGCGGGTTGCAGCCTGGGGAGCGAGGAATTCCGACAGGCAGAGTTCGCTGAGCTGACGCACATTGACCGTGGCCGTTGCGGAATCAGGGGTGATGCCGGTGGCCGGCGTCGTGACTTCGCCGGTGACGCCCGCGGTGCCGATCGACACGCCGTCGAACACTTCATCGCCGACCGGATTGTTGATGACGCCCGGATTGCTGCTGCTCCAGGCGACCACATAGTTGGCGCCGGTCAGCTCGCGAACCTGGTTGTCGGAGAAGCGGCCGTAGATCTCGAACGGCGTGGAGCCGGTGACGGCGACCGTGTAGGTGTTGTTCGCGCTGCGCGGAATGCCTTCCGGCTTGACGTACTCGACGCCCTCGACGATGGCGCTGGTCACGGTGACCTGCACCGAATCAGTGCGATCTTCGAAAGCCGCCGAGATGGTCACCGG
The DNA here is from genome assembly GCF_058783185.1 of Fontimonas sp. FW305-C-3. Taxonomy (NCBI): domain Bacteria; kingdom Pseudomonadati; phylum Pseudomonadota; class Gammaproteobacteria; order Nevskiales; family Nevskiaceae; genus Fontimonas; species Fontimonas sp. FW305-C-3. The sequence goes on from NZ_JBYSYK010000002.1 coordinate 397,909, forward strand.
CGATGCGCTGGCAACCAGACCTTCGACCACGCCGTCTTCAACACTGGCAACCGTGCTGGCGGAGCTGGTCCAGTCGGCCAGATTGCTGACGTCTTCCTGAGTTTCGATTCTCGAAATCGTGTTGCCGGCACCGTCCTTAGTGCCGGGCGGTACGGTCTGCGTATACGTCGCCAGCGCGCGGAAGCGCAGGCTGGTGCCGGCCGGAATTTCAGTGCCCTGGCCTACGACGGCCGGCACGATTTCCAGCGACTCGAACGTATTCACCGGCCTGAAGTCCGGACTCCTGAGCCCATCACCGCACGCAGAAAGCGCCACGACCATTGCCATGACACAAGGACGAAACAGTTTCATTTCCCAACTCCCGGAAGACAGACGACCCATCAAATCTTGCAACGCCGTAGATATTCGCAAATTCGTATTTACGGCGTCCGTTGCGCGCATCATAATGCATCCACCGGCGCATGGAATCGGTTGACGCAAAACATTTTTCGAAATGTTACCTGCCCGATCTCCGGCACCTGCATACTCTGGCTGTATTTTTCTTTCTTTGGGCAACGCGAATGGGATGGGGAGAAACACAGATGTCTAAGTTCGGATGGCTATCGGCCGTCGCGTTGTTGGTGGGTTCAGTCGCTTCCGTGGCGCAGGCCAAGGAGTTCGACGATCGCTTTTATCTGTCGCCGATGATCGGCGGCGTGTATGCCGACGGTGACGTCGGCCCGGCTGGAGCCCTGAGCTTCGGTAAGGGTGTTTCGCCCTTCTTCGGCATTGAAGGCGAGCTGAGCTACAGCGCGCTGGATGTCAGCGACCTGTCGGAAGGCAACAAGTACGAGCGCGCCGCACTGGGCGTGAACTTCATCCGCTACTTGGCGCGCGATACGGCGGACATCCGTCCCTACCTGCTCGTCAACGGCAACTTCCACAGCATCGACTTCCTGACCGTCGGCCTCGACGGCGCGGGCGTCGGTCTGGGCGGCGGCGCGTTCTTCAAGATGAACACCAATTGGGACGCGCGCCTTGATGTCCGCTACAACATGGACTTCATCAGCGAGACCGAAGAAAACAACGTCATCGTCCCCGAGGACACCTTCTATCTGTGGGGCGCCACTTTCGGCGTGGCCTACAAGTTCGGCGCCGACCCGTACGACGCGGATGGCGACGGCGTGCCCGATTCGCTCGACAAGTGCCCGGATACGCCTAAGGGCGTGGCCGTGTACTCGAACGGCTGCCCGGTCGACATGGACGGCGACGGCGTGCCCGACTACCTCGACAAGTGCCCGAACACGCCGAAGGGCACCCAGGTCGGCCCTGACGGTTGCGAACTCGACAGCGACGGCGACGGCGTGCCCGACAGCCGCGACCAGTGCCCGAACACGCCGCGCGGCGCGATCGTCAACGCGGCCGGCTGCCCGACGGACTCCGACGGCGACGGCATCCCCGACGGCCTCGACCGCTGCCCGGATACGCCGAAGGGCGTCGCCGTGGGGCCGGATGGCTGCCCGCTCGACTCCGACGGCGACGGCATCCCCGACTACCTCGACGAGTGCCCGAAGTCGCCTCCGGGTGCGAAGGTCCTGCCGAACGGTTGCGCGCTGACCGGTGACTGCCGCCGTCCGCGTCCGGGCGAACAGGTCGACGCCAACGGTTGCGCCGTCGACAAGAACTTCATCCTCAAGGGCGTGAAGTTCGAGTTCGACTCCGATCGCCTGACCGCGCAGGCCAAGCTGATCCTCAACGATGTCGCCGAGACGCTGAAGGCGTACCCGAACATCAACGTGGAACTCGAAGGCCACACCGACGGCATCGGCTCCGACGCCTACAACCTCGGCCTGTCCGAGCGCCGCGCCAACTCGGTGAAGGTCTACCTTGAAGGCCGCAGCGTCGTCGGCGCCCGCATGACGCCGGTCGGCTACGGCGAGAGCCGTCCGATCGCGACCAACGACACTGAAGAAGGTCGCGAGGAAAACCGCCGCGTGGAATTGAAGGTCGTCGAATAAGCGACTGAGCGGTAACCGAAAACCCGCAGCCCAGGCTGCGGGTTTTTTTGTTTACTCGCTCACATTCGCGCAAAGAAATCTGCGAACGGGATACTCGAAGTAACCTTTCGATCACTTCAAAGAACGCCAACGAGAACGAGTGACTCCACAAGGACTTGGGATCGTCCGAGAGCACACGGCAACCCCACAACCCTTGGAGCAAAAAAAGAGCCCTGGCGCTGACCGCCAAGGCTCCGCTGAAGCACTGAGTTCTGATTGGAGCGCGGGATCAGGAGCCCGGCTTGACCTGCACCAGCAGCTGACGATTCTTGACCTGCTGGCCGGCTGCAACGCTGACCGCCTCAACGACGCCGTCGACAGGCAGCGTCAGCTGGAACTCCATCTTCATGGCTTCGAGCACGGCAAGCGTCGTGCCCTTCTTGATCTGCTGGCCCACCTCGACATGCACCGCCACGATCTTGCCGTCCGAGTGCGCCAGGAGGCGCCCATCGGAGCCCGCGGCTTCTGCCTGGGCCGGCAGTAACGTAATGTCCTCCAGGCGCCAGCAGCCGCCCTCTGCGTCGATCCACACGGCATCGCCGTGATGGGCGATGCGAGCGCGACCGACGACACCATCGACCAGATAGTGCATGTCGGCATGGCTGCTGCGCACGACTTCGACCGTCAACTGCGTATCGCCGACATGAATCTTGAACTGGCGTCCCGCATGAGCGAGCAGCTCGACATCGAACTCCGTCTCGCGCCAGCGCATCTTGTACTCGGCCGGCGATTCGTGCGAGCTGTGCCAGCCGAGAAACTCTGGCGACAGGCCATGCTCTTCAGCAAGCGTGTTCGCATCGTCGACGTACAGCGCCACTGCGGCGAGGGCGACCTGACGCGCAGTCGGCTTGGCAGCCGCCACCGCCGCCTGCGGAAAATGCTCGGCGATGAAGCCGGTTGAAAAATCGCCGCCGGCAAACACCGGGTGACCAACCAGCTGACTGAGGTATGACTTGTTGCTGACGACACCAAGCAGGCTCGTTTCGTCGAGCGCCTTGAGCAGACGCATGCGCGCAGACTCGCGATCGTCGCCATAGGCAATGATCTTCGCCTGCATCGAATCGTAGAACGGGCTGATCGCCTGGCCTTTGCGCAAATAGGTATCGACACGCACGCCGGTGCCGTTCGGCGCCTGCCAGTCCAGAACGTCGCCGGTCTGCGGCAGATAGTTCTGCAGCGGATCCTCCGCACACAGGCGCACTTCGATCGCCCAGCCCTTGCGCCGCGCCAGCACTTCATCCTGGGTCAGCGGCAACTTCTCGCCTTGCGCTACTCGCAGCTGCCATTCGACGAGATCGAGGTCGTAGACCAGCTCGGTCACCGGATGCTCGACCTGAAGACGCGTGTTCATCTCCAGGAAGTAGAACGCACCGTCCGCGGCCAGCATGAACTCGACCGTACCGGCGCCCACGTAGTTGACCGCCTTCGCAGCGGCAACCGCGGCCGCACCCATGCGCGCGCGCAGCTCGTCGCTGACCGCCGGCGATGGCGCCTCTTCGATCACCTTCTGGTTGCGCCGCTGCACCGAGCAATCGCGCTCGCCGATGTGCACGACATTGCCGTGACGATCGCCGAAGATCTGAATCTCGACATGGCGTGCATTCATCACCGCCTTTTCGATCAGCAGCTGACCGGAGCCGAAAGCGTTCTGCGCCTCGCTGCGCGCCGAGCGGACGTTTTCCAGCAGCGCTGCTTCGTCGTGAACCAGACGCATACCGCGACCGCCGCCGCCGGCAGCCGCCTTGACCATGACCGGCAAGCCGGCCTTCTTGGCCTCGGCAACCAGCGTCTCGTCGGACTGATCGTCGCCCTGATAACCCGGCACGCAAGGCACGCCGGCCGCGATCATGCGGATCTTCGAGGCGGACTTGTTGCCCATCGCCTCGATCGAATGCGGATCGGGACCGATGAAGATCAGGCCAGCGTCCTGGATCGCCTTGGCGAAGGCCTCGCGCTCCGACAGGAAGCCATACCCCGGGTGGATCGCCTGCGCGCCCGAGCGTTTCGCGGCTTCGAGAATCCTGTCGATGCGCAGATAGGATTCCGCTGCCGGCGCCGGTCCGATGCAGACCGCTTCGTCCGCCTCGAGCACGTGCATCGCATCGCGATCGGCCTCGCTGTACACCGCGACCGTTTGATAACCCTGCTTGCGCGCACCACGGATGACACGCAACGCAATCTCGCCACGGTTGGCGACCAATACCTTGTTGAAACGTGTGTTCATACGATTCTCAGAATTGCGGCTTGTATGAGTACGAATGTCTGTTTGCTTACTGGGCCTGCGCCCAGCGTGGCTTGCGCTTCTGCATGAATGCAGCGATGCCTTCTGGCGCCTCGCTGCCTCGCACACAGTCGGCAAAATCCTGCGCCGCGTGGTCAAGCACTGTGTCCATGTCCTGACGCTGTACAGCAAGAATGATGCGCTTGGTCACTGCATTGGCCTTCGGCGCGCAGTTGCGCACCTGCTCAAGCGTGTGCGTGAGCAAGGCCTGCAAGCTGGCTTCGTCGCCGAAGGTTTCGTGGACCAGGCCCAGCTCCAGCGCGCGAGTACCGTTGAACTGCGCGCCGGTCAGACATAGGCGACGTGCCTGCGTCAGGCCAATGCGCTCGACAACAAACGGCGCAATCTGCGCCGGCGGCAGGCCGCGAGTCGTTTCCGGCAGGCCGAACTTCGCATCGACATGCGCCAGCGCGATGTCGGACACGCAGGCGAATCCAAAACCGCCGCCAAGCACCGCGCCTTCACACACGGCGATCACGACGCACGGCAAGGCGCCCGCCTTACGCAGCATCGTGCCGAAGGCACGGGAGAATGCGACGACCGGATCAACCTCTCCCGCCGCGGGTGTCTTCAGGCCACCGGCCATCATCGACTTGAGATCCGCACCCGCGCAGAAGTGTCCGCCCGCGCCGCGCAGAACGACAGCACGCGGCGCATCGCCCGCGTTGATCGCATCGAACACCGTATTGAGCTCGGACACCATCTCAATGCTCAAGGCATTGCGCGATTCCGGCCGGTTCAGCGTCACCGACAGGACGCCGTCATCTAGGCTCAGCAGCAACGTCGATGTCCGCGGCAGCTGCATGATCAGGCGCGCTTCTTGCCGCCGAAGCCAAGGCGCTTGCTGATGATGCCGAGCATCACTTCGTCCGCACCGCCACCGATCGAATGCAGGCGCAGGTCACGATAGAACTGGCTGACCGGGTTGTCCCACATGTAGCCCTGACCGCCCCAGAACTGCAGGCAACCGTCGGCGACTTCGCGAGCGACGCGGGCCGTCTTGAGCTTGGTCATCGACGCGGTGAGCGTGACGTCGCGGCCGGCGATCAGGTCATCGGTCGCGCTGTTGAGCAGCGCGCGGCAGGCTTGCACTTCAGTCGCCATTTCCGCGAGGCGGAACTGCACGTACTGGTTGTCGATGATGGTCTGGCCGAAAGCGTTGCGCTGGCGCGTGTAGTCGGCCGTCGTGTCGATGCAGGCCTGCATCGAAGCCAGGATGCTCGCCGACAGGAACAGGCGCTCATGCTGGAACTGCTGCATCTGGTAGATGAAGCCCTTGCCTTCTTCGCCGATCAGGTGCTTGCGCGGAATGCGTACGTTATCGAAGAAGATGATCGCGGTATCCGACGAACGCTGACCGAGCTTGTCGAGCTTGGTCTTGCGGTCGATGCCTTTCGCATCAAGCGGCACGACGATCAGCGACTTGTTGCCATGGCGATTGCCCGCCACCGCTTCACCGGTGTTGACCAGCAGGCAAACCCAATCGCCCTGCGTGCCGTTGGTGATCCACATCTTCTGGCCGTTGATGACGTAGTCGTCGCCATCGCGCACGGCCGTGGTCTTGATGCCGGCGACGTCGGAACCGGCGCCCGGTTCGCTGACACCGATGCAAGCGACCATCTCGCCGGCAACGGCCGGCTTGAGATAGTTTTCCTTCAGAAAATCGCTGCCGAAGTTCGCCAGCGCCGGCGTCGCCATGTCGGTCTGCACGCCGATCGCCATCGGCACACCGCCGTTCTTGCAGTGGCCCAGCGCTTCGGAGAACGCGATCTGGTAGCTGTAATCGAGGCCCAAGCCGCCGACCGATTCCGGCTTGTTGATGCCGAGCAAACCAAGGTCGCCCATCTTCTTCAGTACTTCGCGCGCAGGCCAGATGCCGGCCTTCTCCCACTCCTCGGAGTGCGGGTTGATCTCGTTCTCGACGAAGGCCTTCGTCGTGTCGAACAGCTGCTGGTGCTCGTGTGTGTAATTCATCGTTGTAATCCTTAGAGGCGCGCGACGCCGAAGCTGTTCGGGAAGACCTGACGCGCCTTGGCTTCCTTCGTCACGGACAGGCACAGACCCAGCACTTTGCGCGTGTCGCGCGGATCGATCAGGCCGTCGTCGAACAGACGCGCAGTGGCGGCGAAGGAATGGCTTTCCTTGTCGAACTGCGCAACGACCTGGTCGTACAGCGCCTTGAGCATCTTCTCGTCGGCTTCGGACATCTGCTTGCCCTGCTTCAGCCACTTCTCGCGCGTGATGATCTCCATCACGCCGGCGGCCTGCTCGCCGCCCATCACCGAGGTGCGCGAGTTCGGCCAGGCGAAGATGAAGTGCGGGCCGAAGCCGCGACCGCACATGCCGTAGTTGCCGGCACCGAACGAGCCGCCCATCACGATCGTGATCTGCGGCACCGTTGCATTGGCCACCGCCTGGATCATCTTCGAGCCGTGCTTGACGATGCCGCCCTGCTCGCTCTCGGTGCCAACCATGTAGCCGGTCGTGTTCATCAGATAGATGATCGGGATGTTGGCCTGGCAGCACAGCTGGATGAACTGGCCGGCCTTGGTCGCGCCCTTGGTCGTGATCGGACCGTTGTTGGAGATGATGCCGACCTGATGGCCGTGCAGCACCGCGCGGCCGCAGATGGTCTGCTGGTCGTACTCGGTCTTGAAGTCGAGGAATTCCGAGCCGTCGACGAGGCGCGCGATGACTTCGCGGCAGTCGAAAGGCTTGCGGTAGTCCGGGGGCACCACGCCGCACAGCTCCTCGATGTCGTACAGCGGCGCACGCACCGGCAGCAGCTCCAGACGCGGACGCTGAGCGTTCCAGTTCAGGTTCTTGACGATCTCGCGCGCGATGCGCACGCCGTCGGTGTCGTTCTCGGCGATGAACTCGCAGGTACCGGCAACCTGACCATGCATGTCGGCGCCGCCCAAGTCCTCATCGATCGCGATTTCACCGGTCGCGGCCTTCAGCAGCGGCGGACCGGCAAGGAAGACCTTGGCGTTCTTGCGAATCATGACGACGTAATCGGACAGACCCGGCATGTACGCGCCGCCGGCCGTCGACGAACCGTGCACGACGGTGACCTGCGGAATGCCGGCTGCAGACAGGCGACACTGGTTTGCGAAAGTCTTGCCGCCGGGGATGAACACTTCGGCCTGATACAACAGATTCGCGCCACCGGATTCGATCATCGAAACGACCGGCAGCTTCTGCTGCAGCGCGATCTCCTGGATGCGCAGACCTTTCTGCACGCCCCACGGCGTCATCGTGCCGCCCTTGATCGCCGAGTTGCTCGCACTGACCATGCAGCGCACACCGGAGACATAGCCGATGCCGGTGATGTTGTTGCCACCAGCGAGCGAGCCGTCCTTGTCGTCGTGCATCTTGTAGCCGGCAAGCGTCGACAGCTCCAGCCACGGCGAGCCGCGATCGAGCATCAGGTGCACGCGCTCGCGCGGCAGGATCTGGCCACGCTCGTGATAGCGCGCGCGCTTGGTTTCTTCTTCGGCGCGGCCCTTGTCCTCGACGGCGCGCCACTGACCGATCAGGTCAAGCATGCCCTCGCGATACTGCTGGAACTGGGCGCCACCGGTGTCGACTTTCGACTCGATAACAGGCATCTGTTCGTCCTCTCAGAAATTCTTTAGCCAACCGCCTTGGGTTTGAATGCACGATGGAAGCCCTGATACGGCTTCGCATTGTTGTGATCGAGCAACGGAAACGGACCGACGCCGAGGCTCGCGCCCCCATCGATCTTGATGCAGCTGCCGGTGATGAACGCTGCGGCTTCCGACAGCAGGTAGACGATCGCCGAACTGACTTCGGCTTCCTCGGCCATGCGCTTGAGCGGAGCGAGTCCGGACAGCTTCGGAATCACTTCCTTGGCAAAGCTCGGGTCGTAGTGGTCCATGCCGCTGGATGCCACGTAGCCGGGCGCCACGGCGTTGACGCGCACGCCCGACACACCCCACTCGATCGCCGCCGTCTCGGTGAAATTGAGCATGCCCGCGCGCGCGGCACCGCTGTGACCCATGCCCGGCATGCCGCCCCACATGTCGGCAATCATGTTGACGATGGCGCCGCCGTTCTTGCGCATGCATTGCGTGTACAGCTCGCGCGCCATCAGGAAGCCGCCGGTCAGATTGCTGGCAACGACGGCGTCCCAACCTTTCTTAGAGATCGTCGCCAGGGGCATCGGATACTGGCCGCCGGCGTTGTTGACGAGCCCGTGAATCTGACCGTGCTCTTCGAGCATCTGGCGAATGTGCGCCTTCACCGCATCTTCATCACGGATATCGAAGGCATAGCTGGCGACAACACCGCCGTCTTCGCGAATCTCGGCTTCCACCGCCGCGAGTTTTTCGGACTTGCGCCCGGTGATCAGCACCTTTGCGCCGAGCGCAGCCAGCTCATGTGCCGTGCAACGGCCAATGCCCGAGCCGCCGCCGGTGACGATCACCGTCTGCCCGGCAAACAGGTCTGAGCGAAAAGCGGACTGATACGGCATCGCGCGGCTCCTCGGCATCGATGCTGCGCGGCAGCGATGCGGAAATAATTATTACCATAACTGAAGAACTCGGACTGAGTCCGATCTTCAGCGCCTCGAGTCATTGTCGACTCACCGTAGGCATTCTATGCCTACTCCGCGGTGAAGCGAGTCTTGAAAAATGAGGATATGCAGATTACCTGCATTGCTTTGTGAGTCTAACTCACCAAGCCAATAGGCGTACCATACAGCAATCCACGCGAATCGGCATCTGGTCAAACCACTGTACGGGTCAGACCCAAAAACTATCTGTTTGGGCGGGGAGTTTCGGCGCCCGAGCGGCTATCTTCGCTGCCGACATAACAACGAACCCTGAATGAGGAGAACCCCATGAGCCTGCCCGTCTGCGTCGCCGGCGTCGGCATGATTCCATTTGCCAAGCCGGGCGCCTCGGAGCACTACGCGACGATGGGCGCGTTGGCCACTCAGCTCGCGCTGCGCGATGCCGGCGTTGACTACTCGCGCATCCAGCAGGCTTACGTCGGTTATGTCTACGGAGACTCCACCAGCGGTCAGCGCGCGCTGTATGAAGTCGGCATGAGCGGTATTCCGGTCGTCAACGTCAACAACAACTGCTCGACCGGCTCGTCCGCGTTGTTCCTCGCCCGCCAGGCCGTCGCCAGCGGTGCGGTCGACTGCGTATTGGCGCTGGGCTTCGAGCAGATGCAGCCCGGCGCACTAGCGGCTCAGTATCCGGACCGCCCCAGCCCCTTCGATCGCTTCTCGGCAACCACCGACGAGCTGGTCGGCGCCGCGGAGATTCCGCTGGCGATCCGCTACTTCGGCGGCGCCGGTCTGGCGCATATGCAGGAGTTCGGCACCGAGCTCGCCACGTTCGCAAAGATTCGCGCCAAGGCAAGCCGTCATGCCGAGCACAATCCCAAAGCGATTTTCCGCAAGGTCGTCAGCGCCGACGACGTACTCACCTCCCCCGCCATCTGGCCCGGTGTCATGACACGCCTGATGGCCTGCCCGCCCACCTGCGGCGCCGCCGCTGCCGTGCTGTGCAGCGAAGACTTCGCGCGCCGCCACGGCCTGCGTCACGATGTGCGCATCACGGCGCAAGCCATGACGACCGACACCGCCGCGAGCTTCGAGGCCCGCGACATGCGCGAAGTCGTCGGCTACTCGATGGCGCGCAGCGCCGCCGAACAGGTCTATGCCACCGCCGGCATCGGCCCACAGGATATTGATGTCGTCGAGCTGCACGACTGCTTCGCGCAGAACGAACTGCTCACTTACGAAGCGCTGGGCCTGTGCAAGCGCGGCGAAGGTGAACGCTTTGTCTGCGATGGCGACAACACCTATGGGGGCAAGGTTGTCACCAATCCGTCCGGCGGCCTGCTATCGAAAGGCCACCCGCTCGGCGCCACGGGTCTCGCGCAATGCGCCGAACTCGTCGAGCAACTGCGCGGCCTCGGCGGGCAACGACAGGTTGAAGGCGCACGCACCGCGCTGCAACACAATCTGGGCATCGGCGGTGCCTGCGTGGTCACGCTGTATCAGCGCGGCTGAGGTCCGGCATCTCAATACCGGCGTCATCGGAATGACACGGCGCTGACATCCAGCGCCATTAACGTCCCGCGAGTTTTCTCCTCATAAAACTCGACGGGTGGGTCAAATGCTGGATTTCGCGCTGGGTTCCGGACGTGCGCTGCGGGTGGCCGTTGTCTCCTTGATGCTGTCGACGGGCCTTGCCGCCTGCAACACCGGCGACGGTGAAGACGGCGAACCGACGCCGAGCGCCACTGCCACGCCAACCCTCGGCGCGACGCCGAGCAGCGAACCGACCGCGACGCCAACCGTGGCACCAACGGCAACACCGAGCAACGGCGTCACGCCGACGCCAGGGCCGACGGCCACGCCGACGCCGAGCAGCCAGCCGACGGCAACGCCGAGCGCGACACCCAGCAGCAGTCCCACCGCGCCCCCCACCGCCACACCGACGGCCGCGCCGACGAGCACACCGACATCCGCGCCGACGGCGACACCGCTGCCGGCACCGGCGCTGTCGTTTGTCCCGCCCGGCCAGTCTCTGGATCTGCCGAACTACACGCTCACCGCGCAGTACGATTTGCCGGTGGGCACCGGCGCCAACAAGCTCGCCGCCGAGACCTCGGCCGTCACCTACAACCGCGACAACGGCAATCTCTTCATCATCGGCGACGAAGGCACGGCAGTGGTCGAAGTCACGAAAACCGGCACCTTGGTCGGCAGCATGCAGTTCGCCACGGCACTCGACGATCCTGAAGGCATTGCCTGGGTCGACGGCAACCAGTTCGTGGTCGCCGAGGAGCGCATTCGCACAATCAAGCGCTTTGCCTACACGGACGGCACGATCATTTCCGCCGGCGCGATCAACTCGGTCACGATCGGCACGACGATCGACAACATCGGCCTCGAAGGTGTCAGCTATGACCCGCTCACCGAGGGCTATGCGCTGGTCAAGGAAAAAGACCCCCTTGGCCTGTTCCTGACCGACATCGATTTCGGCGCCGGCACCGCGAGCAATGGCTCGCCGGGGACAGTCAACTCGACGAACCTGTTCGACCCGGCACTGGCCGGCGTCACCGATTTCTCCGATATCTATGTCCTCGCCAACACTTTGCCGCCGCTTGCGCAAGATATTGAAGACCTGCTGGTTGTCGGCCAGGAGAACGGCGTGCTGTTGAAGATGGATCGCAGCGGCAATATTCGCAGCCGCTTGAATATCGGCATCCCGGCTCAGCATGAGGGCGTTGCCGCCGACGAGAACAACGTCATCTATCTGTCCAACGAACTCGGCGGCGGCAACGGCAAGCCGCAACTCTGGGTTTACGAACCGACCACCAGCGCGACCGCGGTCGGCATCGGCAGCCGCCTGTTCCTCACTTTCCCGGTCAACGTTGTCGCCGGCACCGGCAGCATCACGCTGAGCAACGGCGCTGGCGACACGCGCACGATCCCGGTCGGCGACACGACGCAGATCACTTTCGGCGGCCGCACCGTGACCGTCGACCTGGCGACGGATCTTGTGCCGGGCGCGACGTATACCGTCAACGGCCCGGCCGGGCTTATCCGCGCAGCGACTGGCAGCGCCCGCTCCAACGCAATCAGCGCCGGCTTCCAGACGCGTGGCGACAGCCTCGCGCCGAAACTGCTTTCGACCGTGCCGGCCGACAATGCCGGCGGCATCGTCAGCAGCCGCATCGCGCTGACGTTCAATGAGAACGTGCGCGCCGGCACCGGCAACATCGTCATCTCCGACGGCACGTCGGACACGCGGACGATTCCGGTTGGCGACACGACGCAGGTGACCATCACCGGCGCGACGGTCGAGATCAATCCGACGCTCGCGCTCAATTCCCTGACGGCCTACAACGTGCAGATGGTGGCTGGCGTCATCGAAGATCTCGCCGGCAACGACTACGCCGGCCTGACGACCGCAACGGCGTTCAACTTCACGACCGCGACCATCGGCGGCGCGCCGCCGACAACGCTGAACGCCGGCGACCTGCTGTTCATGGGTATCAACGGCGATCCGACCGACGCGATCGCCTTCGTGCTGCTCGTCGATATCACCGCAGGCACGCAGATCCACTTCACCGACAAGGACTACAGCGCGACCGCGCCGAACTGGCCGACGAACGAATCCGCCTATACCTGGACCGCCGATGTCGACTATGACGCCGGCACGATCGTGACGATCCAGACCGATCCGCTGGTCAGCGATCTTGGTTCCGTGAACGGCGTAGCCGGCGGTGTCGGGACCGGCTCGGAAACCTACTACGCCTTCCAGGGCACGATCACCAACGCCGGCACGGGCGACATCACTGTCGATCGCTTCCTGGCGCTGATCTACATCGGCACCGGACTGTCCGGCGCTTATCCTCAGGAAATCATCGACGCCGATGCCGATATCTACCTGGGGACCGAAGACAACTGGAAGTACGGCGGCTCTCTGGACCGCACGAACCTCAACGCGTTTGCCGCACTCGTGCGTGACACCGCGAACTGGGGCAGCAACGACACAACGGCCTATCCGCTGCCGGGCGGCAGCATGTTCGGCACCGCGCCACCGGTGACCGGAACGGTGCTCGACGCCGGCGACATTTTGTTCATGGGCCTCAACTCCTCCGGCTCCACGACAGAAGCCTTTGCCTTCGTGCTGCTCAAGGACATCGAGGCGACGACGAAGATTCAGTTCACCGACAAGAACTACACGAACGGCGCGACGACGTTCCCGACGAACGAAGGTGCATTCACCTGGACCGCGGACGTCGACTATCCGGCCGGCACGATCGTGACGATCCAGCCGAGCGTGACGCCGATCGCCACCGATCTCGGCACGGTCGGCGGCACCGGCGGTGGTGTCGGCGGTTCCGAGACCTACTATGCCTTCCAGGGCACGATCACCAACGCGGCGACCGGCGACATCACCGTCGACCGCTTCCTTGCGAGCATCAGCATCAACGGCGGCGAAAGCGATATTCCGGCCACGCTGACGACGGCCACTGCCGCACTGAGCCTCACCGGCAACAACGTCAGGTATGCGGGCAGTCTGGATCGACACAATCCGGCGGCCCTTGCCAACCTCACGTCCGCCGTCCGCGTCACCAGCAACTGGCAGAGCAGCAGCAGTGCCCTGCCGTTCTTTGCCGGCCATCTGTTCGGCGGCAGCGATCTGAGCGAAGGCGGTGTTCTGTTCATGGCGGCGAACTCCGACAACAATGCGCCGAACAACGATGCATTTGCCTTCGTGCTGACCCAAGCGGTCGTTGCCGGCACCGAGATCGGCTTCACCGACAAGGACTACATCATCGGCGCGGCCTTCCCGCTCAACGAAGCCGGCTTCATCTGGACGGCGGACGTCGCCTATCCGGCTGGCACGATCGTCACCGTCCGCGCGGACGCGTTTGCGGTCGACAAGGGCACGCTTTACGGCGTCGGCGGCGGCCTGGGCAACGGCGAGACCTACTACGCCTTCAAGGGTCAGGTCATCAACCCCGATACCGGCGGTCTGATCGTGTACCGCTTCCTCGCCGCGATCCACATCGCGAGCGCCACCGCAAACGGCGATATCCCGCCCGCCTTAACCTCGGTCGGTGCATCGATTTCGTTCGCGCTCGACAATGCGAAGTACAACGGCTCACTTGATCAGAATACTGACTTCGCCGCGTTTATCGCCCGCGTCAAGGATCCGGCGCAGTGGGCTTCTGACGATACCGCGCTCTATCCGCTCACCGGCGGCAGCTTCTTCCCCTGAGACTGAACATCGCCCAAGAAAAAGCCCGGCATCTGCCGGGCTTTTTCATTCGCGGGATCGACGCTAGAACGCGTCGCCCGGCACGCGCACCCAGCCTTCCATCAGCACGCGCGCGGAGCGCGACATGATGGCTTTCTTGACGACCCACTGACCGTTCTCCTGCACCGCGGCCGCACCGACGCGCAGCGTGCCGGACGGATGGCCGAAGCGCACCGCTTCGCGCGCACTGCCACCGGCGGCGATATTCACCAGCGTGCCGGGAATCGCCGCGGCAGTACCGATCGCAACTGCCGCGGTTCCCATCATCGCGTGATGCAGCTTGCCCATCGACAAGGCGCGCACGTTGAGGTCGATCTCGCTGGCCTTGATCTGCTTGCCGCTGGACGAGATGTAGTCGGTCGGCGGCGCCACGAACGCCACCTTCGGCGTGTGCTGGCGCTTGGCCGCTTCGCCGACATCCTTGATCAGCCCCATGCGCAGCGCACCGTAGGCGCGGATCGTCTCGAACCTTGCCAGCGCCTCAGGCTGGGTATTGATCGCCTCGCGCAGCTCGGTGCCGCTGTAACCGATCTCGGCCGCATTGATGAACACGGTCGGGATGCCGGCGTTGATCATCGTCGCCTTCAGCGTGCCGATGCCCGGCACTTCGAGATCGTCGACCAGATTGCCGGTCGGGAACATCGAACCGCCCCCATCGCCATCGCCCTCGTCGGCCGGATCGAGAAACTCGATCTGCACTTCGGCGGCCGGGAACGTTACGCCATCCAGTTCAAAGTCGCCGGTTTCCTGCACCGCGCCGTTGGTGATCGGCACGTGGGCGATGATGGTCTTGTTGATCTGCGTCTGCCAGATGCGCACGGTGCAGATGCCGTTCTGCGGAATGCGCGCGGCATCGACGAGGCCGTTGCTGATTGCGAACGAGCCGACGGCCGCGGTCAGGTTGCCGCAATTGCCGGACCAATCGACGAAGGCCTTGTCGATCGAAACCTGACCGAACATGTAGTCGACGTCGTGATCCGCCTTCTTGCTCTTGGCGAGAATTACCGTCTTCGACGTCGACGACGTCGCGCCGCCCATGCCGTCAATCTGCGCGCCATACGGATCCGGCGAACCGATCACGCGCAGCAGCAACTTGTCGCGCGCTTCGCCGGCGACCTGGCAGCGCTCGGGCAGATCGGTGAGCTTGAAGAACACACCCTTGCTGGTACCGCCGCGGACGTAGGTCGCCGGAATCTTGATCTGGGGTTGATGGCTCATGAAGATTTACTCTCGATCGTTCGGTTCAGTGCAGCAGATTCAATTGGACGGCAGCGGCTGGCGGTAGCGCCAGCGACCAGCGCTGCAGCACTTCGTATCGGTAAGGGCGGCCGCCGCCGCGGACGAGCATGAACTCGTCGATCTTCCATTCGATCGGTTCGATGAACAGAGACGACAACGGCTCGGGCGCCTGGTAAGACACCGTCACATGCGGACTGTGCCCGACGACGTCGCTGCAACCCTCGGACTCGAGCGCCGCGCGAATCGCCGTCAGCAGCTCGACAAACCCCTTGGGCTTGCCGCGTGCCAGAAAAGCCCAGTGGATACCGAGCGGTCCGCCGCCGCTGCCGTTTATGCGGTTCAGCGTCATCGTGAACGCGGTTGCGCTCGCCGCAACTCTTTCGCCCACACGCAGCAAGGCTTGCCGGGTATCGCTGCAATCCGTGTAGCGTCCCGACAGCGATTGATGCCAATTTTCCGATGCGAACTTGCGGTCACCCAATCGCTGCTGAAGACCGCTGCTGACAAGCGCCTGCTCCATCTTCCCGCGCACCGGCGATGAAGCCAGTGCCATCAGAATGAGTCCGCCCGCCGTCATCGCCGCATCGCCTCAAGCCGCCTTGTTCGACGCCAGGAAATCCATCGCAAAGCGCTGCAGCACGCCTCCGGCCTGATAGACGAGCACTTCCTCGTCGGAATCCAGGCGGCAGGTCATCGGCACTTCGAGCTTCTCGCCGTTCTTGCGGGTGATCACCAGCGTCAGCGTCGTGCGCGGCGCGAGCTTGCCGGTCACATCAAAGGTCTCCGTGCCGTCGATACCGAGCGTCAGTCGCGTCGTGCCCGGCTTGAACTCCAGCGGCAGCACGCCCATGCCGATCAGGTTGGTGCGGTGAATGCGCTCGAAACCCTCGGCCGCGATCACTTCGACACCGGCGAGGCGCACGCCCTTCGCCGCCCAGTCGCGCGACGAACCCTGACCGTAGTCGGCACCCGCGACGATGATCAGCGGCTGCTTGCGCTCCATGTAGGTTTCGATCGCTTCCCACATGCGCGTGATCTTGCCTTCCGGCTCGATGCGGGCGAGCGAACCCTTCTTGACCTTGCCGTCGACGACGACCATCTCGTTGATCAGCTGCGGGTTCGCAAACGTCGCGCGCTGCGCGGTCAGGTGATCGCCGCGGTGCGTCGCGTAGGAATTGAAGTCCTCTTCCGGCAGACCCATCTTGTGCAGGTACTCACCGGCCGCGGAATCCATCAGGATCGCATTCGACGGCGACAGGTGATCGGTCGTGATGTTGTCCGGCAGCACCGCGAGCGGACGCAGGCCCTTGAGCGTGCGCTCGCCAGCCAGCGCGCCTTCCCAGTACGGTGGACGGCGGATGTAGGTACTCTGGCCGCGCCAGTCGTACAGCGGGCTGATCTTCTCCCCGTTGTCGGCTTCCTTGCGGAACATCGGCTCGTAGACCGCGCGGAACTGCGTCGGGTTGACGCTGCTCGCGACGACGGCGTCGATCTCTTCGTCGGTCGGCCAGATGTCCTTCAGCGTCACTGGCTTGCCGCTCTTGTCGAGGCCCAGCACGTCCTTCTCGATGTCGAAACGCACGGTGCCGGCAATCGCGTAGGCGACGACCAGCGGCGGCGATGCGAGAAACGCCTGCTTCGCATACGGATGGATACGGCCGTCGAAGTTGCGGTTGCCGGACAGCACGGCCGTCGCGTACAGGTCTCTATCAATGATTTCCTGCTGGATCTTCGGATCGAGCGCGCCGGACATGCCGTTGCAGGTCGTGCAGGCGAAGGCAACGACGCCGAAGCCGAGTGCTTCGAGATCGCCGAGCAGCTTCGCTTCCTTCAGATAGCTCTCGACGACCTTCGATCCCGGCGCGAGCGAGGACTTCACCCAGGGCTTGCGCGTCAGACCGGCGCGGTTCGCATTGCGTGCGAGCAGGCCGGCGGCGATGACGTTGCGCGGATTGGAAGTGTTTGTGCAGCTGGTGATCGCGGCGATGATCACCGCGCCATCCGGCATCTTGCCGTCAGCCGGCAATTCCCAAGGCGCTGCGATGCCACGCTCGGCGAGCGCCGAGGTCGGCAGACGCTTGTGCGGATTCGACGGGCCGGCCATGTTGCGCACGACGGTCGACAGATCGAACTTCAGCGTGCGCTCGTACTCGGCGGTCTTCAGATCGTTAGCCCACAGGCCGGCGTGCTTCGCGTAGGTCTCGACCAGCTTGACCTGCTCGTCGCTGCGGCCGGTCAGCTTCAGGTAGTCGATCGTGTTCTTGTCGATGAAGAACATCGCCGCCGTCGCGCCGTACTCCGGCGCCATGTTGGAAATCGTCGCGCGGTCGCCCAAGGTGAGCGCCGCAGCACCTTCGCCGCGGAATTCGAGATAGTGGCCGACAACCTTTTCCTTGCGCAGGAACTCGGTCAGCGCGAGCACGACGTCCGTTGCGGTGATGCCCGGCTGCGGCTTGCCGCTCAATTCAACGCCAGTAATGTCCGGCAGGCGCATCCACGACGCGCGACCGAGCATGACGTTCTCGGCTTCGAGACCACCGACGCCGATCGCGATCACGCCGAGCGCATCGACGTGCGGCGTGTGCGAGTCGGTGCCGACGCAGGTATCCGGGAACGCAACGCCGTCCTGCGTGTACACCACCGGCGACATCCGCTCCAGATTGATCTGGTGCATGATGCCGTTGCCCGGCGGAATGACCTCCATGTTCTCGAAGGCCTTCTTCGTCCAGTTGATGAAGTGGAAGCGATCATCGTTGCGGCGGTCTTCGACCGCACGATTCTTCGCGAATGCATCTTTCTCGAAACCGCCGTGCTCGACCGCCAGCGAGTGATCGACGATCAGCTGCACCGGCACCACCGGATTCACTTTCGCCGGATCGCCGCCCATGTCGGCAATCGCGTCACGCAGACCGGCGAGATCGACGAGCGCGGTCTGGCCGAGGATGTCGTGGCACACCACACGCACCGGGAACCACGGGAAGTCTAGATCGCGCTTGCGCTCGATCAGCTGGCCCAGATAGGCCTTGACCTTCGCCGGCTCGCCCTTGCGTACGAGATTCTCGGCGTGGACGCGTGCGGTATACGACAACTTGGCGTAGGCGCCGGGCTGGATCGCGTCGACGGCTTCACGCGCGTCGAAATAATCGAGTTTGGTGCCGGGAAGGTTCTTGCGGTGTGCGGTGTTCATGGGTTCTCTTCGTGGTTCCGGGGCTTGACGCCCTTCACTGCGTAGCGGACGCGGCGCGTCTCAGGATTTCTTGGGGATCAATGCGTCGTCGATCTGTCGCGCACGCACGGCTGCGGGGCGATCCTTGATGCCGTTCCAGTAGGTTTCGAAGGCCGGGCGCTTTTCGATGCTGCCGAACTGCAGGCCCCAGCCGATCTGCGAGCCGAAATACACATCGGCCGCCGTGAAGTGTTCGCCGGCGACATAGCGCTTGCCGCTCACTGCGACTTCCAGCGCATCCATCACAGCCTCGTAGCTGCCATAGCCGACCATGCCGCGCTTCTCCGGCGGCACCGCGACGCTCAGCGAGCGATTGGTGACCGCCGCTTCGACCGGGCCAGCGGCGAAGAACATCCAGCGGTAGTAGTCGCCGCGCGCCTCGGGCGCCGGCAGCAGGCCGGCCTGCGGAAACGTCTCTGCGAGATACGCGCAGATCGCCGCGCACTCCGTCACCACCGTCTTGCCGTGTCGGATCGTCGGCACCTTGCCCATCGGGTTGATGGCAAGAAACTCCGGCGACTTGGCACTGGTGGAAAAATCGAGCAGCGTGGTCTGGTACGGCTGGCCGACCTCCTCCAGCATCCAGCGAACGATACGACCGCGCGACATGGGGTTGCTGTAGAAGTGGAGGTCGGCCGTCATGGTCTCTTCCGGTGGTTCAGTACTGGAACTTGAGGGCGCTTACTTGCGATCCTTGATCGGCACAAACTTCAGATCTTCCGGACCGACGTAGTTGGCGCTCGGGCGGATGATCTTGCCGTCGATGCGCTGCTCGATGATGTGCGCGCTCCAGCCGGAGGTGCGGGCGATCACGAACAGCGGCGTGAACATGTCGGTCGGCACGCCCATCACGTTGTAGCTGACGGCGCTGAACCAATCGAGGTTCGGGAACATCTTCTTGATGTCCCACATCACCGTCTCGAGGCGCTCGGCGATATCGAACATCTTCGTGCTGCCGGCTTCCTTCGACAGATCCTTGGCGACCTGCTTGATGACCTTGTTGCGCGGATCGCTGACCGTATAAACCGGGTGGCCGAAGCCGATGACGACTTCCTTCTTCTCGACGCGGGCCTTGATGTCGGCTTCCGCTTCATCCGGCGTGTCGTAGCGCTGCTGGATCTCGAACGCGACTTCGTTGGCGCCGCCGTGCTTCGGGCCGCGCAGCGCGCCGATGCCGCCGCAGATTGCCGAGTACATGTCGGAGCCGGTGCCGGCAACGACGCGCGTCGTGAACGTCGAGGCATTGAACTCATGCTCGGCGTACAGCACCAGCGAGGTGTGCATCGCCTTGACCCACGAGGCCTTCGGCTTTTCGCCATGCAGCAGGTGCAGGAAGTGGCCGCCGATCGAATCTTCATCCGACTCGTCGACTTCGATGACCTTGCCGTTGTAGGCGAAGTGATACCAGTACAGCAGCATCGAACCGAGCGAGGCCATCAGCTTGTCGGCGATGTCGCGCGCGCCGGCATGGTTGTGGTCGTCCTTCTCCGGCTTGACGCAGCCGAGCACCGAGACGCCGGTGCGCATGACGTCCATCGGATGCGCCGACGGCGGCAGCTGTTCGAGCGCGGTCTTGACCGCGGCCGGCAGGCCGCGCAGCGACTTGAGCTTGATCTTGTAGGCCTTCAGCTCGGCGACGGTCGGCAGCTTGCCGTGCACGAGCAAGTGCGCGATTTCCTCGAACTCGCAGGCCGCGGCGACATCGAGAATGTCGTAGCCGCGATAGTGCAGGTCGTTGCCGGTGCGGCCGACCGTGCACAGCGCCGTGTTGCCGGCGGCGGTGCCGGACAGGGCAACGGACTTCTTGGGCTTGAACGCGCCAGCCGGAGCTGCGGGGGTTGCTTCAGACATGTGCTCTCCTGAGGTCTCTGATTTGGCTTACTGCTTCTTGGCCGCGAACAGTGCGTCGAGCTTCTGCTCGAACGCGTGATAGCCGATGGCGTCGTACAGCTCCATGCGGGTCTGCATCGTATCGATCACGCTCTTCTGCGTGCCTTCGTTGCGGATCGCAGTGTAGACGTTCAGCGCTGCCTTGTTCGCGGCACGGAAGGCCGACAGCGGGAACAACTGGATGGCGGCGCCCACCGAGGCCAGCTCGTCGCGGGTGAACAGCGGCGTCGCACCGAATTCGGTGATGTTCGCCAGCACCGGCACCTTGACGGCCTCGACGAAGCGCTTGTACGTCGGCAGATCGTAGGCGGCCTCGGCGAAGATGCCGTCGGCACCGGCTTCGACGCAGGCGATCGCACGCTCGATCGCCGCATCGACACCCTCGACCTGGATCGCATCGGTGCGGGCGATGATGAAGAAGTCTGGATCGGTCTTGGCGTTGGCGGCGGCCTTGACGCGGTCGACCATCTCGCCCTGCGTGACGATCTCCTTGCCCGGGCGGTGACCGCAGCGCTTCGCGCCAACCTGATCCTCGATGTGGCAAGCGGCCGCGCCGGCCTTGATCAGCGACTTGACGGTGCGTTCGATGTTGAACGCGCTGGGGCCGAAGCCGGTGTCGATGTCGACCAGCAGCGGCAGGTCGCAGACGTCGGTGATGCGCCGCGTGTCGGTCAACACATCGTCCATCGTGTTGATGCCCAGGTCCGGCAGACCGAGCGAGCCAGCGGCGACACCGCCACCCGACAGGTAGATCGCCTTGAAGCCGGCGCGCTTGGCGAGCAGCGCATGGTTGGCGTTGATCGCGCCGATGACCTGCAGGGGCTTTTCGGTGGCCAGCGCGGCACGGAAGCGGGCGCCGGCGGAAGAGGAACTGCTCATCGGAACTCTCCTGGAAACTGGCCCATGCTCATGCAGCGCCATGGGAACAGTGTGATCTTGGTGCGACACTGTGGCAGCAAGCTATCTATTGATCAATCTTGATTGAAAGACTCAATATATTCGCGCAATATATCCCCATGACCTCTCCGACCCGAGCTGGCGACTACATCAGCGCCAAGGAAGCCGCCAACCGGCTCGGCGTCAGCATGGCCACGCTCTATGCCTACGTCAGCCGCGGCCTCGTGCACTCGCGGCCGGGTGACGATCCGCGCCGCCGGCTCTACCGCGCGCAGGACATCGAGCGCCTGATCGAGCGACGCGACGTCGGCCGCAGTGCCGCCCAAGGCGCCGCGCACAGCCTCGCCTGGGGCTTGCCGGTGCTGGAGACGCGGGTATCGCTGATCCGCGCCGAAGGCCATTACTACCGCGGCCGCGCCGTCGCCGACCTGGTGGCCGCCGGCTACGGCCTCGAGGACGCCGCGCGCCTGCTATGGGACTGCGGAGATCGCGATCCGTTCGCGACACCGCCCGCGACGACCTGGCCCGCGGCGGTGCGCCGCCTGGCCGCCGACGCGAGCCTGCCCGTGCTCGAACGCACCGCCGCGGCGCTGCCGCTGCTGGCCTTGAGCTCGCTGCGCGATCTGTCCGCCGACCCGGCGCGGCGCCGCGACAGCGCCGCCAACCTGCTGCGCCAGACCGTCGCACTGCTCGCCGGCATCACGCCGGATGCGCGGCCCGCGCACGTCGTGCTCGCCCAGGCCTGGCGTCCGCAGGACAACACCCTGCCCGACCTGATCCGCACCGCGCTGGTGCTGTGCGCGGATCACGAACTCAATGCCTCGGCCTTCGCCGCCCGCGTCGTCGCCTCGACCGGCGCGAGCCTGCATGGCGCCGTTGCCGCCGGACTCGCCGCCCTGTCCGGCCCCGCGCACGGCGGTGCGACCGGGCGCGCCTACGAATTCATCCAGGACGCGTTGCGTGCGGAAAGTCCGCAGCGTCATGTGCTGGCCTGCCTGCAACGCGGCGAACAGCTGCCGACCTTCGGCCACCCGCTCTATCCCGCCGGCGATCCGCGCGCGACGCTGCTGCTGCGCCAGCTCGAAGCGGTGCGGCCACGCCCGCCGCGGTTGACGCGCGTGCGCCAGCTGCTCGACGCCGCGGGCGAGGCCACCGGACAAGCACCGAGCACCGACTTCGCGCTCGCCGCGCTCGCCGATGTCTACGAGTTGGGGGCAGAAGCCGGCCTGATCCTGTTCGCCGCCGGGCGCGCCGCCGGCTGGCTGGCGCATGCGCTTGAACAACAAGCCGACGGCGGACTGATCCGCCCGCGCGCGAGCTATGTCGGCATCGCACCGGCGGATCCGGCACCCGAGCATCCGCCGCGCCGGCGCGCGCCCCGATCGACCAGCCCCTGATTCAACGCAGAGATTCAGCGCAGAATTGCAGCGGCAAAGAAAAAAAGGCAGCCGAAGCTGCCTTCCTGCATCGTTGGAACGCCTAGGTCTTCCTGATCAGGCGATACAGAACCAGTACGACCATCGCGCCGCCGGTGGCAACGAGAATGCCCTGGACGGTGAAGCCGTTGAAGCTGGCAATGCCCAGCTTGGTCCCGATCCAGCCGCCGACAAAGGCGCCGGCAATGCCCAGAACGATCGTGATGATGAATCCGCCCGGATCACGGCCCGGCATGATCATCTTCGCGAACACGCCCGCAATCAGGCCCAGCACTATCCATGAAATGATGCCCATCGATTTCTCCCTTTGGTCGCTGCTTCCTGCAGCGGTTTTACCCTACCCGATTCAGGCCGGGCTTGTCGCCGCTACCAAGGTCACGCGATGGGGCGGGAAGATGCAACGGAAGGTCGTGCCGACACCGATCTCGCTTTCGATTTCCATCCGCGCGTCGAAGGACTCGATCGCATGCTTGACGATCGACAACCCCAGACCGGTGCCGCCGCTGGCACGTGAACGGCCCACGTCGACGCGATAGAAGCGCTCTGTGAGGCGCGGAATGTCTTTCTGCGCAATGCCGATGCCGGTATCGGCAACGCTGAAGCAGGCCCCGTCGATGACCTTTTCCCAGGTCACGCGGATCGTGCCGCCCGGCGGCGTATAGCGCACCGCGTTGGTGACGAGATTGGCGAAGATGCTGTGCAGTTCCGTTTCGCCGCCGAGCAAGCTCAGCGTCGGATCGACCTTGGTCTCGATGCGGTGCTGGGCCTTCGACAACTGCCGCGCATCTTCCGCAACGCGCTGCATCAGACCCGGCACATCCAGCGGCTCGTCGCGCATCTGCGTACGGCTGGATTCCAGGCGTGCAAGCTTGAGCATGTCGTTGACCAGCGCTTCCATGCGCAGCGTCTGATTGCGCATCTCCATCAGCGGCGACTGCCAGGGTGCGAGCGGACCGGTGAGGCCCTGCGTGGACTGCGCGTCCATTTCCATCAGATCCAGATAGCCGCGCAAAACCGTCAGCGGCGTACGCAGTTCATGCGAAGCATTGGCGACGAAGTCCCGCCGCGCCGCATCGAGCATCAGGCGATCGGACACATCGCGGACAATCAGCAGCAGCTGACCGCGGCCGTAACGAATGGCGCGCAATGAAAGCGTCTTGGCGCCGTTGACCGGCGACGTCACCTCGACCTCGCCATCGAACTGACCGCGTTCGAAGTACTCGGTGAAAGCCGGGCTGCGGACCAGATTGGGCACCCGGATGCCGATGTCCTGCGCCTGGCGCAAGCCGAGCAGCTGCCGTGCGGCGCTGTTGAACCATGCGATCTCGCCGCGCGGCTCAAGAACGACGGCGCCATCGGGCAGTGCCGCCGTCGAGGCCTGGAATTCGGCCAGCATCGCGGTCAGCTTCTTTTTCTTTTTGCGATTCTTGCGCTGCAGGTCGATCAGGCCGTCGAACACGGCACCCCACAGGCCTTCCGATTCAGGCAGCTGATAGTTTTTCGGCCGATACAGCCATAGCCGCAGATGAATCAGGTGGCGCAGGTTGAGCAGCAGACACAACAGCAGCGCCACGCCGATTCCGACCTGCGGATATTCGAGCATCCAGCCGATACCGCCACCGACGAGCGCATACAGCGCAATCTTCAGCAGCTCGACACGCCACAGCCGCCAGCGCGTGCCGCTCGGAATCGTGTCGTTATCGGCATCGGCGCCCTGCGCCGCCGACGGCAGCTTGCCGTCGCCTTCCGCCAGCGACTGCATGACCTCCGGCGGATTGCTCATCCTTTAATGCTTGTCGGAAAAGCGATACCCGGACCCGCGAACGGTCTGGATCATCTCGTCGTAGCCGAAGGGTTCCAGCGCCTTGCGCAGACGGCGGATATGCACGTCGACCGTGCGTTCCTCTACATAGACGTTCTGACCCCAGACGCGGTCCAGCACCTGTTCGCGGCTGTAGACGCGTTCCGGATGGCTGACGAAGAAATGCAGCAGACGGTATTCGGTCGGGCCGAGCTTGACCGCCTTGCCCTGCGCGGTGACGCGCTGGCTGGCGGAGTCGACCTCCAGGCCGCTGACCGACACCCGCTCCTCAACGCCGCCCGGCAGCGAACGGCGCAGGACCGCCTGGATGCGCGCGATCAGTTCAGGATAGGAAAACGGCTTGGACACGTAATCGTCACAGCCGACATTCAGGCCGCGGACCTTGTCCTCTTCCTCGGCGCGGGCGGTGACCATGATCACCGGGATATCCTTGGTCGTGGGCTGGGCCTTCAGCTCGCGCGTCAGTTCGACGCCGGACATGCCGGGCATCATCCAGTCCATCAGGATCAGGTCTGGCCGTTCGTCAGCGATGCGCAGACGGGCGGCTTGGGCAGATTCGGCATCCATGACGCGGAACTCGGCGCGCGTGAGCGCAAACCGCAGCAGTTCGCGGATCGGAGCTTCATCTTCGACAACGAGGATCAATTTCCCCTGCATGCTCATACTCTCATTAGAAATCACGCGAAGGATATGAACAACCGATGACAGCTCTGTGACAATGTTCAGCGTCAAATTCAGGTCAGATTGCAGACCGCGGCATGGCCGATGACGCTGTCATCATCGCTGAAACCTGAACCTGCCACGATGAACAGCCATATTGGCAAAGCCTATTGCCCCTATCAATAAATATGCTTTGACCTATCGGCCTTCGCTTCGTAGGATGGCCGCCGTTCCTGGAGCGATCGACCGGTCGCCCAGATGCCCTCAGAAAGCTTTGTACACGCAACCCAAAGGACTTAGACATGAGCTCACTGGTCAACCGCCCCGCCCCGGATTTCAAGGCCACCGCCGTGCTTGGCGATGGCACGTTCAAGGACATCAAGCTGTCCGATTACAAGGGCAAGTACGTCATCCTGTTCTTCTACCCGCTCGACTTCACGTTCGTCTGCCCGTCGGAAATCATTGCCCACGACCATCGCGTCAAGGAATTTGAAGCCCGCGGCGTACAGGTGCTCGGCGTGTCGATCGACAGCCACTTCTCGCACTTCGCCTGGCGCAACACGCCGGTCGACAAGGGCGGCATCGGCCAGATCAAGTTCCCGCTGGTCGCCGACGTCAACCACGAGATCACCCGCGCCTACGGTGTCGAGCACCAGGACAGCGTTGCGTTCCGCGCCACGTTCCTGATCGACAAGGCCGGCATCGTGCAGAGCGCCACGGTCAACAACCTGCCGCTCGGCCGCAACGTCGACGAAGCGCTGCGCCTGGTCGACGCCCTGCAGTTCACCGAAGCCCACGGCGAAGTCTGCCCGGCTGGTTGGAAGAAGGGCGACTCCGGCATGAAGGCAACTGCCGAAGGCGTGGCCGACTACCTCGCGAAGAACGCCGCCAAGCTGTAATTCATCGGTACCAAGTGGCAACTCTGGGGCCGGGCAACCGGCCCCAGACGTCTCTACCTCAGGAAACTCAGAGAAGAATCCGAAAATGAGCACCCAGCACCTGCCCCTCATCATTCTCGGCTCCGGTCCGGCCGGCTACACCGCAGCGGTCTACGCGGCGCGCGCCAACCTCAAGCCGACGATGATCACCGGCCTGGAAGTCGGCGGTCAGCTGATGACGACGACCGAGGTCGACAACTGGCCGGGCGACGTCGAAGGCCTGATGGGCCCCGATCTGATGACGCGCATGCAGAAGCATGCCGAACGCTTTGACACCAAGCTGATCTACGACCACATCCAGTCGGTCAACCTCCAGCAGAAGCCTTTCCTGCTCAAGGGCGACCAGGGTGAATACACCTGCGATGCGCTGATCATCACCACCGGCGCCAGTGCACGGTATCTGGGCCTCGATAGCGAAACCGCGTTCCGCGGCAAGGGCGTGTCGGCCTGCGCGACCTGCGACGGCTTCTTCTACAAAGGCCAGGAAGTGGCGGTCATCGGCGGCGGCAACACCGCGGTCGAGGAAGCGCTGTATCTGTCGAACATCGCCAGCAAGGTGACGCTGGTGCATCGCCGCAACTCGCTCAAGGGCGAGAAGATCCTGCACGACAAGCTGTTCAAGCGTCAGGCCGAAGGCAAGGTCGAGATCATCTGGGACAGCACGCTCGACGAAGTGCTCGGCGACCCGATGGGCGTCACCGGCATGCGCGTCAAGAACGTCAAGAACGGCGAGACCCGTGAGATTGCACTCAAGGGCGTGTTCATCGCGATCGGCCACACGCCGAACACCGGCATCTTCGAAGGTCAGCTCGACATGAAGGGCGGCTACATCAAGGTGAAGTCCGGCTCCGACGGCGATGCGACGGCGACCAGCATCCCCGGCGTGTTTGCCGCCGGCGATGTCATGGATCATGTCTATCGTCAGGCGATCACCTCGGCCGGCACCGGCTGCCAGGCGGCGCTCGACGCAGAGCGTTATCTGGACAAGCTGGCCGAAAGCGCCAAGTAAACGCCAAGCTGTCATTCGAAAGCCCCTGCCGGTTGCCGTCAGGGGCTTTTTTGTAGCCACCGTGCAATACACGCCGGGCCGAATTCCGGCGACAATCCGTCATCGGTCAGATTTGATGGAATCCTGCATGCGTCTCTACATGAGCAAGACTTCGCCGTACTCGCGCAAGGTGCGCGTGGCGGTCCTCGAGTTGAATCTTGCCGAGCAGATTGAAGAGATCATTGCCGATCCGTTCGCCGCACCGACCGAGCTGCTCGCGGCGAATCCGATGTCGAAGATTCCCACGCTGATCACCGATCGCGGCGAAGCCCTGCCCGACTCGAATCTGATTCTCGAGTACTTGCAGACACGCGCCGCTGGCCTCGCCCATCTGCCGCGCGGCAGCCGCCGCTGGGCGATGCTGCGCATCCAGCGCGTCGCCGAAGGCGCCATCGATGCCGCGGTCGCCACCGTGTTCGAGAAGCGCAGGCCGGAAGGCATCGTCTACACGCCCTTCCTCGATCGCCAGGCAGCGGCGATCACGCGCAGCCTCGATCTGCTGAATCTGGAAGTGGGCGCGCTCAACGGCGAAGCACCGGGCATTCCGGAGATCACTGTCGGCGTTGCCTTGGAATATCTCGACTTCCGACTGCCCTACCTTGAGTGGCGCAAGTCGCATCCAGCGCTGGTCGAGTGGCTCGCCGTGTTTTCGCAGCGGCCGTCGATGCAGCAGACCGTTCCAAGCCTCGCCTGAGCACCATGCAGCGAACCTGGCTTGTCGGACTGCTGGCAGCATTGCTGATGACCGTCGGCCTGACGGGCTGCGGCAGCAGCCGCACGCTGATCAAGGTCGAACCGGAAATCCGCCATCGCATCGTGCTCGATGCGCTCGGTCAGGTCGGGCGCCCCTATCGTTACGGCGGCGCAACACCCGACGGCTTCGATTGCAGTGGCCTGATCCAGTACATCTTCGCGCAGTCCGGCATCAAGATTCCGCGCACGACCCTGGAGCAGCGCGCGATCGGCGTCGAGATCGACGAAGACGACATCCTGCCGGGCGATCTGCTGTTCTATCGCTTCGGCAGCGGCCGCGTCGATCACGTCGCGCTATATCTCGGCGACGGCCAGGCAATCCATGCCCCGGCCAGCGGACGCAGCATCATCGTCGCCAGCGTCGACATGAAGTACTGGCGCCAGCGTTTCGTCGAAGCCGTGCGGATCGTCGAGTAGCGCTACAGCAGCCGGAATGCCGCGATCGCCACCAGCGTCGGTGGAATCGCCGCGGCGAGCAGTCCGAGCGGACTGATCGCTTCATCCTGGAAACGCACCTTGAGGATCGAGAAGCCCGCCGGGTTCGGCGCGTTCGCGATCACGGTCAAGCCACCGCCGGTCACGGCACCGGCGACCAGCATGTACTTGAACTCATCCGTCAGGCCTTCGACCAGCGAGCCCAGGTAAGTCAGTGCGGCGTTGTCGGTGATCGCCGTCAGCGCGGTCGCGCCGTAGTACACGGCGTTCGGACTCATCGACAGCAGCACCGGCTGCAACCACCACTGCTGCAGACCGCCGAGCACGACCAGGCCGGCGAGGAAGAACGCGACCAGCAAGGCTTCACGGATGATGAGGCCGCCCTGATGGCGTTCGTAAGCCGTCGCGAAGCCCATGAAGAACAGCAGCAGGCCCATGAACAATGCGGTGTGGTGGGCGAACATCACGATGCCGAACAGGATGATCACGTTCACCGCGATGATCAGTGCCGGCGCCGCCTTCGCGCTCGCGGCGATGGCGATCCCGCTCAGTTCCCTGCGGAACAGCAGGGTCACGACCATCGCGTTGACGGTGACAGCGATCGCGGCTTTCCACCCAAAGTGGGTCAACATGAATGCCGTATCCCAGCCCCACTTGCCGGCCACCATCAGCACCGGCGGCGCCGCGAACGGCGTGAGCACGCCGCCGATCGAGACGTTGACGAACAGCACGCCGAGCGTCGCGTACTTGAAACGCGTCGACAGCGTCGGCTTGGCAAGGAACTGATCGCGCAGGATCAGTGCGCCGAGCGTCATCGCCGCCGGCTCGGTGATGAAGGAACCGAGCAAGGGCACGAGCGACATGATCGTGAAGTAGGTGGCGATGCTCTTCGGCATCGGCAACATCCGCGAGACCACGCGCACGAACAGCGATGCCAGATCGAGAATCGGCCGGCTGCCGGCGACGATCATGATCGCGAACACGAACATCGGCTCGGTGAAATTGCGCGTGTCGATGTAGGCCACCGCGCTGTCCTTGCCGTCCAGCGCAAACATCAGGATCACCAGCACCATCGCCCAGAAGCCGAAAACGACCTCGACCTCACCGAGCAGATGGAAGATGCCTTCGTGGCGCGGATATCGATGCGCCAGACGTTCGAAGATCTTGGTCGAGAACGTGTGCAACAGGGCCACAGCGAAGATCACTGCAGCAATGGTCTGTATCAGCGTCGGGCTCATGGGCTGCGATTGTCGGCCGGATATGTGCCGACAACGGTACCATAGGAATCCCCGCACCCAGCCACCCATAGCGGCAGCTGGGCACAGGACCCGGTTTACAGAATGATGCGCGGCTTGTCGCCGCCGGCGCCCAGCACCAGCGCGTTGACGCGCTTGACGAAGCCCGCGGGATCTTCGAGTTGACCGCCTTCGGCGAGCACCGCCTGCGCGTAGAGCAGTTCGACGATGTCATCGAAGGACTGTGCGGCATCAGCCGCGTTGAGGCGCGTCACCAGCGGATGACCGCCATTGAGTTCGAGGATCGGCAGACTGCCCGGCAGCTTCTCTCCGGCCTGCTTGAGGATTTCCTCCAGGCGCCGCGACAGGCCTTGCTCGCTGGCCACCAGACAGCAGGGCGACTCCGTCAAGCGCGACGAGAGGCGCACATCGGCGACGCGCGTCGCCAGCAAAGTCCTGGCGCGCTCCAGCACGTCCTTCAGTTCGCCCTCGAGACGCGCCTTGTCCGGCGTCTCGATCTTGCTCTCGAGATCCTTCGAAGCCCGCGCAACGGATTCCAGCGGCTTGCCGGCGTACTCGTGCAGATGACCGACGAACCATTCGTCGATCCGGTCGGTCAGCAGCAGCACTTCGAAGCCGCGCGCGCGGAAACCTTCGAGATGCGGGCTGTTGCGCGCGGCGGCGTCGGTTTCGGCGGTCAGGTAATAGATCTTGTCCTGGCCTTCGGCCATGCGCGCGATGTACGCATCAAGCGTCACATCCTTCGCAGCATCGGTCGATTGCGTTGAACCGAAACGACACAGCTTGGCGATACGCTCGCGATTCGCCACATCTTCGACCACGCCTTCCTTGAAGACCGGACCGAATGCGGCCCAGAACTTCGCGTAATCCTCGGCGCGCTTGTCGGCCATGTCATCGAGCAGATCGAGCACGCGCTTGACCAGCGCGCCACGGATCTTGTCGACGGTGCGATTGCCCTGGAGGATTTCACGCGAGACATTCAACGGCAGATCGGCGCTGTCGACCAGACCGCGAACAAATCGCAGATAGGCCGGCAGCAGCTCCGCCGCCTTGTCCATGATGAAGACGCGCTTCACGTAGAGCTGCACGCCGCGGCTCTGCTCGCGATCCCAGAGATCGAACGGCGCCTTGGCCGGGATGTACAGCAGCGAGGTGTATTCGAGCGTGCCTTCAACGCGGTGATGCGCCCAAGCCAGCGGATTCTCGCTGTCGTGCGCGACGTGTTGGTAGAACTGCTGGTAGTCCTCATCCTTGAGTTCGGACTTCGGCCGCGTCCACAGCGCGCGCGCCTGATTGAGCATCTGCGCTTCGCCCTGCTCCTTGTGCAGGCGGATCGGCAGACCGACATGATCGGAATATCGCCGCACGATCGTGCTGATGCGGTAGTCCTCGAGGAACTCCTTGGCGTCGTCACGCATGTGGAGGATCACTTCCGAGCCGCGGTCGAGCTTGTAGGACGGCTCGATCGTGAACTCACCCTCGCCGGTCGATTCCCAGCGCACGGCTTCATCGCTGTCGGCGCGCTTGCTCAGCACCGCGACCTTGTCGGCGACGATGAAGGCCGAATAGAAACCGACGCCGAACTGGCCGATCAGGTTCGCATCCTTCTTCTGGTCGCCCGACATCGACTCCATGAAGCGCTTGGTACCGGAGCGCGCGATCGTGCCGAGGTTGTCGATCGCCTCCTCGCGCGACATGCCGATGCCGTTGTCCTTGATCGTCAGCGTACCGGCCGCCGGATCGGCGATCAGCGTGATCGCGAGCTCGTCGCCGCCGAGCAGCGCCGGATTCTCGATCGCCAGATAGCGCAGCTTGTCGCAGGCGTCGGAAGCGTTGGAGATCAGTTCGCGCAGGAAGATTTCCCGGTTCGAGTACAGCGAGTGAATCATCAGGTGCAGCATCTGCCGCACTTCTGCCTGGAACTCGCGCTTCTCCGTCTGCTTTTCTGACTGACCTGCGTTGCTCATGATTCGAACGTCTCCTGTCGATCGATGATGATGGTGCGCGCTATCGCGCCAAGGCCCGTTTTCTGGGGCCGGACGCAGCCTATTTCAAGCCAGATGACGCGCACAAAAAACCCCGCCGCCCTGGAGGGAGACGGGGTTTTTGAAGATTCCCGGCTGCGCGCCGTAGCGCGCGGCTGAATCTTAGCCCAGCTTTTCGGCGATACGTGCCGCGCGGCCCGAGAGCTTGCGCAGGAAGTACAGCTTGGCACGACGCACGTCGCCGCGACGCTTGACGGCGATCTCGGCAACCTGCGGGCTGAACGTCTGGAACACGCGCTCGACGCCTTCGCCGTGCGAAACCTTGCGCACGGTGAACGCGGAGTGCATGCCGCGGTTGCGCTTGGCAATCACGATACCTTCGAAGGCCTGCAGACGCTCGCGGTCGCCTTCCTTGACCTTGACCTTCACTTCAACGGTATCGCCGGCACGAAACTCCGGGACCTGCTTGTTCATCTGTTCCGCTTCAATTGCGGAAATGATCTTGTTAGCGCGCATCGTGTTCACCTTTCGTCATCAAATGCTGCTCGGCGATGAATTGCCGCAACAGCGTCCGTACTTCGTCATTCATGTCGATCCCCTCAAGGAGATCGGGCCGCTTCAACCATGTCTGCCCCAGAGCCTGCTGCAGGCGCCAGCGCGCGATCCGCGCATGGTCACCCGACAACAACACCTCCGGCACCGGTTGCCCGCGCCAGGTTTCGGGACGCGTGTAGTGCGGATGGTCCAGCAGACCGGCGGAGAACGAATCGTTCGCCGCTGAAGCTGCATGGCCCAGCACACCGGGCAACAACCGTGCAATGGCATCGACAACGACCATTGCTGCCAACTCGCCGCCGGACAACACGAAGTCTCCCAGCGACAACTCGAAATCGACTTCGGCCTGCACAAAGCGCTCATCGAGCCCTTCATACCGACCGCACACCAGCACCAGGGCCGGCTCCTGCGCCAGGCGTTCCGCCCAGCGCTGGTCGAAGCGCGCGCCTTGCGGCGACAGCAGCACGACCTTGGCCTGCCCTGCCGGGGCCTTCGCGTCGGCAACCGCCGCTGCGACCGGACCGGCTTCCATCACCATTCCCGGGCCACCGCCGTAAGGCCGATCATCGACGCGACGCCAGCGGTTCTCGCTGTAGTTGCGCAGATCGTGTGCCTTCAACTGCAAGGCTCCGGTCTCGACGGCAATGCGCGGCATACCCTGCCGCACCACCTGCTCGACCATCTCCGGAAACACGCTGACGACATCAATCTGCATCGTCAGTCCGCTTCCTCAATAATCCAGTTCCCACTCGCAGACCATGCTGCCGCCGGCGAGATCGACTTCCTTGACGATGTGGTCGCGGACGAACGGGATCAGCCGTTGTACGCCCGCCGCATCGACAATCACCAGTACATCCTGGGCGCCGTTGGAGGTCATGTCCTTCACCGTGCCCAATGCGGTCCCGGCGGAATTCACGACCTTCAGACCGATCAGATCAACCCAGTAGAACTGCCCCGACGGTAGCGGCGGCAAATCCTCCCGGCTGACCTCGACCGTTGCGCCGATCAGCTTCGCAGCGACATCACGGTCTTCGATGGCCTGACCCTGCGGGTCGCAAACCTGGACGACGACACCCTGTCCTTGGACACGGCCGTCGATCCTCTGAACCTGATACACCTGCTCACCTTGCCGGAACCACCAGTTCCGGTAGGTCAGAATCTTCTCGACAGGGCGGGTCTGCGAATCGATCCGCAGCCAACCCCGTACGCCATACACCCCGGCTACGCGGCCCAGGGTTACCCGGGTCGCTGCCACGGAATCAGGCGGCCTTCGGTGCCGACTTGATCAGGAAGGCGACGCGCTCGGAAACCTGAGCGCCCTTCTTCTTCCAGCTTTCAACCTTCTCGAGATTGAGCACCAGCTTCTGCTCGGCGCCCTTGGCGTTCGGGTTGTAAGAGCCCAGACGCTCGATGAAGCTGCCATCACGCGGGCTGCTCTTTTCAGTCGCCACGACGTGATAGAAGGGCCGCTTCTTTGCGCCGGCGCGTGCCAAACGAATCGTTACCATGCTTGCGATATCCAATGACAAAAGCGGCACAAGGCCGCTGAAAGGGGGCGAATTATAGCGACTTTGTCACGGATTTCCAGCACTTTCCGATGCTTGTGCGGATTTGATCGCGGCCTTGGCCTTCGGCAGATTGCGCAGCATCGCAAATACCCGGACCCGCAGGTCCGGACCAAAGGTTTCGCCGTAGCCGTGATAGATCTGGTTGACCTGCCCGGACGGCTCGATCAGGAAGGTCGCCGGCAGACGCCAGACCCCGTAACCCAGCGAGGCGATCCCCAGGGTATCGACCACCACCGGATACGACACCGGATGGATGCCGAGAAAACGCTTGGCGTCGGCCA
Source organism: Fontimonas sp. FW305-C-3 (assembly GCF_058783185.1). Lineage (NCBI taxonomy): Bacteria > Pseudomonadati > Pseudomonadota > Gammaproteobacteria > Nevskiales > Nevskiaceae > Fontimonas > Fontimonas sp. FW305-C-3. The sequence continues at coordinate 432,036 of NZ_JBYSYK010000002.1, forward strand.
GATTCTTGTCCAGACCGACCGCAAGCACTTCAAACTGGTCGGTATAACCGGCGGCCTGGACCTCCTTGCGCAAGGCATCCAGACGCGGCATCGACTCGATGCAGGGACCGCACCAGGACGCCCAGAACTCGACGACCAGCACCCGCCCACGCAGGGTGCTGACCTTGGAGTTGGCCGGCCCGTTGAGGACGATACCGGCCGCTTCCGGCGCGATGATGCCGGGCCCAACACCACCGGCCTTGCCGTTCGGGCCAATCTGGCCGTCCGCCATCGCCGACCAGGGCAGCACTGCCATCAGGCCAGCCAGCAACTGGCGCTGTAATCCATTCATTGACGTTCTCAGCGCCGCGGGATCATGCCGGGCGGCATCCGGCCACCCAGAGCACGCATCATCTTTGCCATGCCGCCACTGGCGACCTTCTTCATCATGTCGCGGGTCTGATCGAACTGCTTGAGCAGGCGATTGACCTCCTGCACTTCAACGCCACTACCGGCTGCGATGCGGCGCTTGCGCGAGGCCTTGATGACATCCGGGAAACGGCGCTCCTGACGCGTCATCGAATTGATGATCGCGATCGTGCGGCGGATCTGCTTGCCGGTGTCGACGTTCTTCAGCTGGGCCTGCATCTGCGCGCCGCCCGGCAGCTTTTCGAGCAGCGAACTCATGTCGCCCATGTTTTCCATCTGCAGCATCTGCTCGCGGAAATCTTCCAGATCGAAGCTCTTGTTCTTCTTGAGCTTGTCGGCGAGCTTCTGGGCCTTCTCGTGATCGACCCTGCGGACCGTGTCCTCGATCAGGCCGAGCATGTCGCCCTGGCCGAGAATGCGCGAGGCGATGCGATCCGGATGGAAGACTTCGAGCTTGTCGGATTTCTCGCCGACGCCGAGGAACTTGATCGGCTTGCCGGTGACTTCGCGCACCGACAGCGCGGCACCGCCGCGCGAGTCGCCATCGACCTTGGTCAGCACCACACCGGTTAGCGGCAGCACGTCGGCGAATGCGCGCGCGGTCTTGGCGGCGTCCTGGCCGGTCATGCTGTCGACAACGAAGAGGGTCTCGACCGGATTGAGCGCGCCGTGCAGCGCGGCGATCTCGGCCATCATGTCCTGGTCGATCGACGTACGGCCGGCGGTGTCGACGATCAGCACATCGGCGAACTGAGCCTTGGCGTGGGCCAGCGCGCTGGTCGCGATGGCAACCGGATCCTGGCCGACCGCCGACGGGAACCACTCGACGCCGACATTACCGGCGACGATGCGCAACTGCTCGATGGCCGCCGGGCGATAGACGTCGCAGGACACGACAATGACGTTCTTCTTTTCCTGCTCCTTGAGCAGGCGCGCGAGTTTGCCGGTCGTCGTCGTCTTGCCGGAGCCCTGCAGGCCCGCCATCAGGATGATCGCCGGCGGCTGCTGGCGCAGGTTCAGCGGCTCGGCCGTGCCGCCGAGGGTTTCGGTCAGCTGGCGCTGGACGACGCGCAGGAATTCCTGGCCCGGCGTCAGCGACTGGGTGATCTCGACGCCGAGCGCCTTCTCGCGGATCTGGTCGACAAAAGTCTTGACCACCGGCAGCGCGACGTCCGCCTCGAGCAGCGCCATGCGCAGCTCGCGCGCGGCGGCACTGATCTGATCTTCCGTCAGGCGACCCTGCCCGCGAATGGAGTCGAGGACACGGGACAGCCGGGAAGTCAGATTTTCAAACATGGGCAGAGCAACGTCGAGGCGACAAGGGTCGCTATTCTAGGGCCTGTTCAAGCTTGTGTGGCGCCGGCAACGGGCCGCCGGTCGGCTGGCGCGATCACTCCAGCGTGATGCTGTCGCCGCGCTGCAGATGGCTGTATTCCCAACCGCGCAATGCCACCCGGCATTGCTTATGGATCAGGCCTTCGCTGCCCGGCTTGTGATGGGTCAGAAACAGCTTCGGGCGGTGCCGCAGCTTCTGCAGCTCCGAGCCCAGCAGCGCCGGCGTGAAATGCTTGGACGCGTAGCCTAGGGCCTGCTGCTCGTCGGCAAAGGCAATTTCGATCATCAGCTTGTCGAGCCGCGGCAGGCTGTTGAGAAATCCCCACATGCCATCGTCGGCGTAGGTGTCGCCGGTGAAGGCGAAAGTACCGCGCCGACCCTCGATCGCGTAACCGACCGCCGGCACCGTATGCAGGACCTTGAACGCGGTCAGCCGGCGCTCGGCGTCGAGTTCGAAAGGCTCGCCGACGTGGATTTCGTTCCAGCGCAACAACGGCTTTTCCTCGTCCGGCAACTTCGAGAAGTCCGGCCAGATCTTCCAGTTGAAGATGTGCTCGCGCAGCGCCGTCAGGGTCTCCTTCGAACCATGAACCTTGATCGGCTGATCGATCAGGTCGAACAGATTGTCGGCCAGAAAGGCCAGACCGCAGACATGATCGAGATGGCAATGCGTCAGAAAAGCGTGACGGATGCGGCGCTGCTGGGCCAGGGTCAGGTCGCCAACGCCGGTGCCGGCGTCGATCAGAAACTCGTCGTCGACGAGCAGGCTTGTCGTGCGCAGGCCAGGGCCGATGCCACCGCTACAGCCCAGGACTTTGATCCGCATGCGCCGTTCGAGTTTGGAGCTTGGCCGATCCTAGCATAGGGATATCGCGCCCCCGCGAGCGAACTGAGAGCCACTTCGCAAAGCGGCGCGCGCCCGTCGGTGAGTCATGCGGGACTTTCCAGGTGATAAGCTCGCCGGCCATGATTCTCAGTCTCATTGCCCTGCTGTTCTATTTCGGCGCCGCACTGGCGATCCGGACCAACCGGCCGCTGTGGCTTGAGCGCTGCCTGCCGGTACCGGCGCTGGTCCTGCATCTCCTCGCGCTGAGCCAGCATGTCTTTCAGGGCGACGCCGTCACGATCGGCATCGACGAGGCGCTGTCGCTGTTCGTCTGGCAGTCCGCCGGCCTGCTGTGGGTTTTCTGCTTCCGCGAACCGCTGCGCTCGATGGGCACGGTCGTCTATCCGCTGGCCGGCATCATCGCGGTGCTTGCCGCCGCATGGCCGACGCCCGTCAGCGAACTGAGCATTGCCGGCTGGAAGGCGCGCACGCATATCGTGCTTTCGCTGTTCTCCGCGGGCTTGCTGACGCTGGCTGCGGTGCAGGCCCTGCTGCTGGCTTCGCAGGACCGCCTGCTGCATGCGCGCCAGCTGTCCGGCATCGCCAATGCCCTGCCGCCTCTGCAGACCATGGAACGCCTGCTGTTCCAGCTGATCGGCATCGGCTTTGTCCTGCTGTCGCTGACCCTGCTGTCGGGCCTGTGGTTCATCCGCGACTGGCTTGCCCAGCATCTGGCGCACAAGACGGTGCTGTCGATCACGGCCTGGCTGATTTTTGGCGTGCTGCTGTGGGGCCGGTTGCGTCATGGCTGGCGCGGCCGGACGGCCATCCGCTGGACCCTGGCGGGCTATCTGATGCTGGTGCTCGCGTATTTCGGAAGCAAGCTTGTACTCGAACTTTTACTAGGCCGGCATTGGAGTTAGCGCGTTTACTTCGCGTGAAGCCGCTTGACAGCCTGGCAGTCAGTTCGATAACAAGCTCATCCGACACGGCCACTCACGACCGCGCTTTTGGACGATATCCCCCTAGCTGTAATGATTGGCCTGCTGGTCCTGTGCCTGCTCGCCTCCGGCTTTTTCTCCGGCTCGGAAACCGGGCTGATGGTGATGAACCGCTATCGGCTCAAGCACCGGGCCCAGCGCGGCGATCGGGCAGCCAAGATGGCCACCGAGCTGCTGACCCGTCCGGATCGGCTGATCGGCCTGATCCTGATGCTGAACAATATCGTCCAGGCGCTGATTCCGATGCTGCTGCTGGGCATCGCGACCCGATTGGTCCAGGACGCCGAAACCGCCATGCTGCTGGCGACCATCGGCACCGCGCTGTTGATCTTCGTGTTTGCCGAGTCGATGCCCAAGACGCTCGGCGCAATCCATCCCGAACGCCTCGGCCTGCCGGCCGCGTTCCTGTACTGGCCGATCACCAAGCTGTTCGGCTGGCTCATCGATCTCGTCAATCTGATCGGCAATCGCATCCTGCGCCTGTTCGGCGTCGCGGCCGAGGACGCCGCGCAGCACAGCCTCAGCGTTGAAGAACTGCGGACGGTCGTCGCCGAGGCCGGGGCGATGATCCCGCGCCGTCACCAGAAGATGCTGCTGTCGATCCTCGACCTCGAAAAGGTCACGGTCGAGGACATCATGGTGCCGCGCAACGAGATCGTCGGCATCGACATCTCCGAGCCCTGGGATGTCGTCCGTGAAGAGATCATCACCAGCCAGCACACGCGCATTCCGGTCTTCGACGGCTCGATCGACAACCTCAAGGGCGTCATCCATCTGCGCCGCGTCGTCCGCCTGGCGGCCGAGGACAATCTCGATGTGCAGGGCCTGCTGTCGCTAGCGCGCGAGCCCTACTTCGTGCCGGAAGGCACGCCGCTGAACCAGCAGCTGCTGAACTTCCAGAACCAGAAGCGCCGCATCGGATTTGTCGTCGACGAGTACGGCGACATCCAGGGCCTGGTGACGATCGAGGACATTCTCGAAGAGGTCATCGGCGAATTCACGTCCGATCCGGCAACCCGGATCAAGAACGTCTATGCCGATGCCGACGGCAGCTACCGGGTCAACGGTTCGGTGACGATCCGCAGCCTCAACAAGAGCCTCGGCTGGCGTCTGCCGACCAGCGGACCGAAGACCATCAACGGCCTGCTGCTCGAGAAGCTCGAGCATCTGCCGCAGCCGGGCGCCAAGGTCGAGCTGGGCGACTACCAGTTCGAGATCATCGAGATGCGCGCCAACGCGGTGAAGGCGACCCGCGTCGTCCCGCCGCAGAGTCAGACCAAGGCCAAGCCGAAGAAAGCGGCGGCCTGAGCCGCGCTTAGAACTGCTCCAGTGCCTGTTGCAGGCGCAGCACCGGAATCACTTCGATATCCAGCTTGGCGCCGCGTCGCGGCTTGTTGCCTTCCGGCACGATCGCCCGCTTGAAGCCGTGCTTGGCTGCCTCGAGCAGTCGCTCTTCGCCAGCCGCGACCGGACGCACTTCGCCGGCCAGCCCCACTTCGCCGAAGACAACGCAATCGCCCGGCCAGGGCCTGGTACGGAAACTCGACAGGGTCGCCAGCAGCAGCGGCAGATCGACCGCCGTTTCCTGCAGCCGCAGGCCACCGACCACATTCGCGAACACATCCTGATCGCCGAGGCTGATCCCGCCATGGCGATGCAATACGGCCAGCAGCATGTTGAGGCGGTTGCCTTCCAGGCCGAGCGTGACGCGGCGCGGATTGCCGACCATCGAGCGATCGACGAGCGCCTGTATCTCGACCAGCAGCGGCCTGCTGCCTTGGCGGGTCACGGTGACGACGCTGCCGGGCACCGGCTCGTCGTGCCGCGACAGGAACAGCGCGGACGGATTGCTGACTTCGCGCAGGCCGGCATCGGTCATCGCGAAGACGCCGAGCTCGTTGACGGCACCGAAGCGATTCTTGATGGCACGGATGACCCGGTAGCGCGAACCCGGGTCGTGCTCGAAGTACAGCACCGTATCGACCATATGCTCGAGTACCCGCGGGCCGGCGATGGTGCCTTCCTTGGTCACGTGACCGACCAGCACGATGGCGGTCTGCGAGGCCTTGGCGAAGCGCACCAGCCGCGCCGCCGATTCGCGCAGCTGCGACACCGAACCCGGCGCAGAGTCCAGCGCCTCGGTGAACAGCGTCTGGATCGAGTCGATGACGACGAAGGCCGGCTTGTGGTGCTGCATCTGCGCGAGAATCTGCTCGACTTCGGTTTCGGCCAGTACCGGCACGTCGAGATTGGTCAGGCCCAGGCGCTGCGCGCGCAGGTGGACCTGCGCCAGCGATTCTTCGCCGGTCACGTAGAGCGTCGGCATGCGCGCCTGCACTGCCGACAGCACCTGCAGCAGCAAGGTCGACTTGCCGATGCCCGGATCGCCGCCGATCAGAACGACCGCGCCGCCCACGATGCCGCCGCCGAGCACGCGATCAACTTCCGGCATGCCGGTCGAGGCGCGGGGCGTTTCCTGGACACTGACTTCACCGAGCCGCTGTACGCCGCCCAGCGCGGTCCCGCTGATCCCGCCGCGGCGCGCCGGCTTGGCTTGGGCAAGCGTTTCAACCAGGGTGTTCCAGGCGCCGCAATCCGCGCACTGGCCCGCCCACTTGGGGCTGGTCATTCCGCAGCTTTGACATACATACTCGGTACGCTGCTTGGCCATGTCGTGCACTAATTCTCGTTGTATTGCAGTCGAATACAGCTACTATTGAAGCAGCTACATCAAGCTTAGCCTAACGAAGTCGGGGGACCTCGCGGTGACTACGAAAATCTGGAGCCGGGACTGGTTCGCCGCATTGGCTTTCACGCTGCTTTTTGCGGGGCTTGCCTTCGCGGTGTTCAGCGACAGTTTCCAGTCGCTGGAGCGTTATACCTACGACCTCGGCGTACGCGCCCGCGAACGGGTGCCGTCGGACCGCATCGCCATCGTCGCGATCGACGACGAGTCGATCCGCAACCTGGGCCGCTGGCCGTGGCCGCGCAAGCAGCAAGCGCAGCTGATCGACGTCTTGCGCAAAGGCGGCGCCAAGGTCATCGGCAATTCCGCGCTGTTCCTCGAAGGCGAACAGAACAGCGGCGCCGAAACGATCAACGCCCTCGTTCGCTCCCTCAAGGACTCGGCGCTGACCCAGCAGATCCCGGCTGAAATCGAATCCTTCGGCCTCATGCTGGAAGACACCGCGCGGACGACACCGGCGGTGCGCGGCGTTGCCGAGGCCTACGCGGCTTCGGCGCTGTCGCGACAGTACAAGAAGGACATGGCGGCGTTGCTGCGCGAAATCGACAATGCCGCGGCCGCCGGTTCGGGCGGCGACGTCGCGCTGGCCAAGGCGATCCAGGACCAAGGCCGACTGATCCTGCCGATGGTCTTCACGATCGGCCGCCCGCAGGGCCGGCCGGATGCCGAGCTGCCGGACTACGTGCTGCGCAACGCGCTGACCAAGATCGAAGACCGCATCGGCGCGCGCGCCGCCGGGGCGCTGCCGCTGCCGACGGTATCCGCGCAGAGCCCGATCGTCAGCCTCGGCAGCGCGGCCGCCGGCATCGGCCATCTGAATGTCACGCCGGACGTCGACGGCGCCGTCCGCTTCGAGCCGCTGGTGCTGCAGTATTTCGACAGCTTCTATCCGTCGATGTCCTTGATGGTTGCCGCCGCCGCGCTGAACCTGTCGCCGGCCGATATCGAGGTCGATCTGGGTGAAGGCATCCAGCTCGGCGGCACTGCGATCGGCACCAGCCCGGCCCTGCGGATGTACAGCCATTTCTATACCGACGATGGTGACCAGCCGGCATTCCCGGTCGATTCCGCCTACGACGTGCTGAGCGGCAAGCTGCCGGCCTCGCGCTACAAGGATAAGATTGTCCTGATCGGCACGACGGCGGTCGGCACCGGCGACACCTTCGCGACGCCGGTCTCGGCCTCGACCGCGCCGGTCACGACGCTTGCGCACACCGTCTCGAGCCTGCTGCAGGGCGACTTCTATACGCGCCCGGGCTGGGCCGTCTGGGCGGAGCTGGGCGTGTTCACCCTGCTCGCACTGTACATCGCGCTGCTATTGCCGCGCCTGGCGGCGACCACGGCTGCGATCGTCACGCTGATACTGGCCGTCGGCCTGATCGTCACCCAGGTCGCGCTGATGGTGTCGATGGCGATGTGGTTGAAGCTGACCGTCGCCGCGGTGTTCCTGCTCGCCGGCCATGCGTTCATGACGGTGAAGCGGTTCAACATCACCGAGCGGCTCAAGGAAACCAGCGAGACCGAAGGCGCCGAATCGAACAAGATGCTCGGCCTCGCCTTCCAAGGCCAGGGCCAGCTCGACATGGCCTTCGACAAGTTCCGCCGCGTCAAACCGGTCGACGACCGCCTGCTCGACCTGCTCTACAACCTCGCGCTGGACTTCGAGCGCAAGCGCCAGTTCAACAAGGCCGAGTCGGTCTACCAGTACATCGCCGATTTCAATGCGAACTTCCGCGACATCCAGCAGAAGCTCAACCGCGCCAAGAAGCTGTCGGAAACGGTCATCCTCGGTGGCGGCGGCGGACACTCGCATCCCGGCGGCACGATGCTGCTCGACGACGACGGCACGCAGAAGATCGAAAAGCCGATGCTCGGCCGTTACCAGGTCGAAAAGGAACTCGGCAAGGGCGCGATGGGCGTCGTCTACATGGGCAAGGATCCGAAGATCGGCCGCCTCGTCGCCATCAAGACCATGGCGCTGTCGCAGGAGTTCGAACCGGATGAACTCGCCGGCGTGAAGGAGCGCTTCTTCCGCGAGGCGGAAACGGCAGGGCGGCTGACGCATCCGAACATCGTCTCGATCTTCGATGCCGGCGAGGAGCACGATCTCGCCTACATCGCGATGGAATACATCCGCGGCAAGGACCTCACCAGCAACATCAAGCCGAACACACTGTTGCCGGTGGGCGATGTCGTGCGGCTGATCGCCGAGGCTGCCGACGCGCTCAACTACGCGCACAGCAACAGCGTCGTCCATCGCGACATCAAACCGGCCAACATGATGGTGGTCGAGTCGAGCGGCACGCTGAAGCTGATGGACTTCGGCATCGCGCGCATCACCGACTCCAGCAAGACCAAGACCGGCATGGTGCTCGGCACCCCAAGCTACATGTCGCCCGAACAGCTCGCCGGGCGCCGTGTCGATGGCCGCTCCGACCTGTTCTCGCTGGGCGTGACGCTGTATCAGCTGTTGACCGGAACGCTGCCGTTCCAGGCCGAGTCCATGGTGAACCTGATGCTCAAGATCACCAACGAAGCGCATGCGCCGGCGAAGATGCTGCGGCCGGATCTGCCGCCGGCACTGAGCGCGATCGTCGATCGCCTGCTCAGCAAGAAGGCCGACGACCGCTACGCCAATGGCGCCGAGCTGGCGCGCGACCTGCGCGCCCTGGCCCTGAACTCCTGAACAGTCGATGGCTCTAAAAGGCAAAGTTCGCACCGCACTGCTGACCGACACCGGTCGGGTGCGCGGCAATAACGAGGACGCCATCGGCGAGGACCAGGACATCGGCCTGCTGGTGCTGGCGGACGGCATGGGCGGCTACAACGCCGGCGAGATTGCCAGCGGGATCTCGGTCAGCACCGTGCTCGATCTCGCGCGCCGGCAATGGCCGAGCCTGCAGCATGGCGAGATCGATGCGGTCAGCGGCCATAGCACCGAGGCGATGCTGCTGAAGACCGCCGTCGAGGAGGCGCACAAGACGATCTGCGCCGTCGCCGCGAGCCAGCCGCAGTGCGCCGGCATGGGCACGACCATCGTCGCCTGCATTCTGCACGACGATCGCATGGCGATCGCCTACGTCGGCGATTCCCGCCTGTATCGTTTCCGCGCCAACAAACTGGAGCCGATCACCCGCGATCATTCGCTGGTCGAGGAGCTGATCGCCCGCGGGCACTACAGCCGCGAAGAAGCGCAGACGCTGGTGCGCAAGAACATCGTGACCCGCGCACTGGGCGCCGAACCCGAAGTACTGGTCGATCTGGTCGAAGATACCGTCGATGTCGGCGACATCATCCTGCTCTGCTCGGATGGCCTGACCGACATGATCAGCGACCACGAAATCGCCACGATTCTGGAGCACCATGCCGCCGACCTGGACCAGGCCGCGAAGGAACTGGTCGCTCTGGCAAATCAGAACGGCGGCAACGACAATATCTCTGTAGTCCTCGCCAGCGTGAAACACTCGTTCGCACGCGGTCGGCGCTGGTACGAACGCTTAATGGAATGGTTCTAACATGGGTAAATTGATTGTCAGCGACAGCAACGGCCAGACCAAGGAGTACGCGCTCGACAAGGAACGCGTGACCATCGGTCGGCACCAGGACAACGATATTCCCCTCAACGACAAGGCGGTTTCCGGACACCACGCCGTCGTCATCACGATCCTGCAGGACTCCTTCCTCGAGGATCTCGATTCGACCAACGGCACACAGGTCAACGGCCGCCAGATCGCCAAGCACCCGCTGTCGCATGGCGATGTGATTTCGGTCGGCCGCAACACGCTGCGCTATGAAGGCGAAGCCGCCGGCACCGACGATTTCGAGCGCACGATGATCCTCAAGCCGGGCCAGTTCGGCGCTGCGTTCGATGCCCAGGTCAACAAGGCCACCGCGCCGACACCCGCTGCGGCTGCGGCCCCGGCTCCGGTCGCCGCGGCGCGTGCGCCGCTGATGGCGAAGCTGCGCGTGGCCAGCGGTCCGAATGCCGGCAAGGAACTCGAGCTGTCGAAGGCGTTGACGACGATCGGTAAACCCGGCGTCCAGGTCGCAGCCATCACGCGGCGCGCCGATGGCTACTACATCGTGCATGTCGGCGGCGAGAGCGGCGGCCCGCGACCGCTGGTCAACGGCCAGCAGATCGACGCCCAGGCGCGCAAGCTGATCAACAACGACGCCATCGAACTGGCCGGCACCAAGATGCTGTTCCTGCTGACCAGCTAAAGGCGCAGAATCGGCAGCGAGCGACCATGGAACGACCGCGCTCAGGCGCGGTCTTTTCATTTAGGGCTGGCACCCACAGGCCAGCCGTCTTGTGCACTCTGGAGATGGGCCATGACATTCAAGACGATTGCCGCTGCGGCGGCGCTTCTGGCTGTTTCCCTGGCGGCCAATGCTGCCGAACCGGTTGCCGCAGAGGCCGCCAATGCGTCCGCGGAAAAAGCACCGACCGCCAGCGAACCGAATTGCCTGCAGGAGACCGGCAGCCGCATCAAGCGCGACGCCGATCAGCCCTGCATCGGCGCAGCCGGTCAGGTCATCACCCGCGAGCAGCTTGATCGCAGCGGCGCGGTGACGACGGCCGACGCGCTGCGCAGGTCGTCGCCCTCGGTCCACTGACCCGGGCGGCGTCGACTCAGGCGCCGACGTAGTTGAAGCGGACGCGGCCAGTGAGGCCGCAGAACAGCTCGTAGGCGATGGTATCCGCGCGGCCGGCCACTTCCTCGGCCGGCAGGCCGGGGCCCCACAGCAGTACGGCATCGCCAACCTGGGCGTCCGCGACTTCGCGCAGGTCAACCATGATCATGTCCATCGACACGCGACCGGCCAGATAGGCGCGGCGCCCGCGAATCAGCACCGGCGTGCCGTCGACGAACGCGCGATGCATGCCGTCGGCATAGCCGACCGAGACCACCGCGATCCGCGCCGGTGCAGGATTGCGATACCGTAGGCCGTAGCCGATTCCCTCACCCGCCGCATATTCGCGGATCGCGATGATACGGGCCTCCAGACGCATCGCCGGACGCAGCCCCAGCGAAGCGGCGTCGAACTGCGGCAGCGGCGAACATCCGTACAGCGCGAGCCCCGGACGCACCCAGTCGACCCGCGCCTGCGGCCAGCCGAACAGGCCCGCCGAATTGGCAATCGACCGCAACCCCGGCACACCCTTGAGCGCGGTCTCGAAGCGAGCCAGCTGCAGCGGCGTAAACGGATTGTCCGGCTCGTCGGCACAGGCCAGGTGGGTGATCCAGCCGGCAAAGCTCCAGCCCGGGTGCCGCTTCAAAGTTTCCCGAAGGCGCGGCACATCATCGACCGGAAACCCCAAACGGTGCATGCCGGTATCGATCTTGAACCACACCGTCAGGCGCGCGCTGTCCGGCAGACGCTCCAGCAGCTCGATCTGCCAGTGATCGTGAACGACGATCTGCAAGCGCTCATAGACCGCCAGCGCTGCTTCTTCGGCGGAAATGATGCCTTCGAGCAAGGCGATTGGCGTCTGGATATGCGCCTGTCGCAGCGTCATCGCCTCTTCGAGGCAGGCCACCGCGAGCGCATCGACACCGGCGGCTTCCAGCGCACGCGAAACCGGCACCGCGCCGTGGCCATACGCGTCGGCCTTGACGGCCGCCATCACGCGCGAGCGCGGCGCGAGCTTGCGGATCGTGCGCAGGTTATCGGTGAGCGCCGTCAGGTCGACGGTCGCGGTAACGCGCGGGATCATGCTCAGTAATCGTGTTCCGGCCCATGCGCCAGATTGTCGAAGCGCGTGAACTCGCCGAAGAACGCCGTCTTCACCGTGCCGAGCGGACCGTTACGTTGCTTGGTGATGATGATCTCGGCCGTGCCCTTGTCGGGTGAGTCCTTGTTATAGACCTCGTCGCGATAGATGAAGATCACGAGGTCGGCGTCCTGCTCGATACCGCCGGATTCGCGCAGATCCGCCATGCGCGGACGCTTGTTGTCGCGCTGCTCGACGCCGCGATTGAGCTGCGACAGCGCGATCACCGGCACTTCCAGCTCCTTGGCCAGTGCCTTGAGGCTGCGCGAAATCTCGGAGATTTCGTTGGTGCGGTTTTCCTTGGTGCCGGAAACCTGCATGAGCTGGATGTAATCCACGACGATCAGGCCCAGGCCGTGTCGCTGCTTGATGCGTCGCGCACGCGAGCGCAGGTCCAGCGGCGACAGCGCACCGGTTTCGTCGATGTACAGCGGCGCCTCGCGGATCAAGCCGCCCTGGGAAGTCAGGCGATCCATGAAACGATCTTCGATATCGCCGCTGCGCAGCTGCCCCATCGGAATGCGCGCGAAGGACGACAACATACGCAAGGCCAGCTGTTCGGCGGGCATTTCCATGCTGAACACGACGGCCGACTTTTTCTGGTACAGCGCAACGTGCTCGGCGATATTCAACGCAAAGCTGGTCTTACCCATCGAGGGGCGGCCTGCGAGGATCACCAGGTCGCCCGGATGGAAGCCGGTTGTCATCGCATCCAGATCGGTGAAGCCGGTCGGCAACCCGGCCAGGCCGCCCGGATTCTGGCGCAGGTACTCCATCTTCTTTTCGAGCTGATCCATCAGCTCCGGCATCGAGTGATAGTTCGACTTCGCCTTCTCGGAGCGTGTTCGCAAAGCGAACACCTTCTGTTCAGCAATGTCGATCAGCTCGGCGTAGCTGCGGCCCTCCGCGCGAAAGCCCAGTTCGGCGATATCGCCGCCGGCGCTGATCAGGCTGCGCAGGACCGAACGCTCGCGCACGATCTCGGCATACGCCATGACGTTTGCGGCGCTCGGCGTATCGTTGGCCAGCGTTCCGAGATAGGCAATGCCACCGGCCGCCTCGAGCTGGTTATGGGACTTCAGATGCTCTGATAGCGTCAGGAAATCGCAGGGCCGGTTCGCGCCGACCAGATCGCAGATGCCGCGATAGATCAGCTGGTGATCTTCGCGGTAGAAATCTTCCGGCGACAGCCGGCCCGCCAGGTCGTTCCAGCTGCGGTTGTCGAGCATCAGGCCGCCCAGCACCGAAGCCTCAGCTTCCGGCGAGTACGGTGGCGCTTTGACCTGACCCTGCAGCTTGGCGACGACATTCATAAGACGTGGATTGTCCGCCTATGCTGGGCGTGGCGAAAGTGGAAAACCACTGGATAAGTCAGTGGATAAGCTGCGCAAAAGCGGCCCGCAAAAAGAAACGGCCCGCTGAAAGCGGGCCGTTCGTACAGAGGGCCGACGAGCTTAGCCGACAGCTTTCTGCGCTTCGACGACAACCGTGACGGTTGCGGCAACTTCCGAGTGCAGCGCGATGGACACCGTGTAGGTGCCGACGGCGCGGATCGGACCGCTGACCATGTCGATCTCGTTCTTGTGAATCTCGACGCCCTTGGCTGCAGCGGCGTTGACGATTTCGGCCGGACCGACCGAACCGTACAGACGACCTTCTTCAGCGGCGAGCACCGGAATCGTCAGGCTCAGGCCATTGAGCTTCTCGGCACGCAGCTTGGCGGCGTTGAGGCTGTCCTGCGACTTCTTCAGCAGGTCGGCCTTGCGCTCTTCGAACACCTTGCGGTTGTTCTCGGTCGCCGGCAGCGCCTTGCCCTGCGGCAGCAGGAAGTTGCGGCCGAAGCCGGACTTCACCTTGACGGTATCGCCGAGGTCGCCGAGCTTCTTGATCTTCTCAAGCAGAATCACTTCCATGTCGGGTCTCCTTACAGGTGGCCGTCGGTGTACGGCAGCAGCGACAGGAAGCGCGCACGCTTGATCGCCAGGGCCAGTTCACGCTGATAGCGCGACTTGGTGCCGGTGATGCGGGCCGGAACGATCTTGCCGTTCTCGCCGATGTACTGCTTGAGTACGTTGAGATCCTTGTAATCGATCTCCGGAGCGCCTTCGGCGCTGAACTTGCAAGACTTCTTGCGACGGAAAAACTGTGCCATGACTTAGGCTCCTGCTTCGGCGCTGCGCGCGTTTTCGTTGTCGGAATCCGATTCGCCGTCTTCATCGCCATCGGCGTCGGCATCATCGCGGCGCGAGCGGTACTCGCCCGGCTTCTTCTCTTCGTCCGGCACCTTGAACAGCGGCGACTGCGCGGTCACGGCGTCATCCTTCTTGACGATCAGGCGGCGGATCACGGCGTCGTTGAACTTGAACGCGTTCTCCAGCTCGGCCAACGTCTCGCCGGTGATTTCCAGATTCATCAACACGTAGTGCGCCTTGTGCGCCTTGTTGATGGGATAGGCCAGCTGACGACGGCCCCAGTCTTCCAGGCGGTGGACCTTGCCGGCACCGGCTTCGACCATGCCCTTGTAACGCTCAAGCATCGCCGGAACCTGTTCGCTCTGGTCCGGGTGCACCATGACTACGATTTCGTAGTGACGCATTGCAACTCCTTGTGAACACGCGATTTCATCGCGCGGCCCCCGTGCGGTTCAGGTCGAACCGGGCGTGGAGCAAGTGGCTAAAACCCCTTCCGGGGTCCGGAAAGGGGCGCGAATAGTAGGCGAATCAGCGCTTTGAAGCAACCTTGCCGGGGTTCGCCTTGCCCGCCGGGCCCGCCGGTTTCGGCTTCTTGGCCGCCGTGCGCTGGCGCATCGCCTCATACAGGCAGACCGCCGTCGCAACCGACACGTTCAGGCTCTCGACCTTGCCCTGCATCGGAATCCGCACCAGACGGTCGCAGCCCTCGCGGGTCAGGCGGCGCATGCCCTCGCCCTCGCCACCCATGACCAGCACGGTCGGGCCGGTCAGGTCGACGTCGAAGACCGATTCCGTGCCCTCGCCGGCCAGGCCGGTCACCCAATAGCCCAGATCCTTGAGCTGGGTGAGCGTCCGCGACAGGTTGGTCACGGTGACGATCGGCACCCGCTCGGCGGCGCCCGCGGCGGCTTTGCGGGCGACCGCGGTCAGGCTGGCGCTGCGGTCCTTGGGCAGGATCACCGCAGTCACGCCGGCGGCCTCGGCGGTGCGCAGGCAGGCGCCGAGATTGTGCGGATCCTGAACCCCGTCCAGCGCGAGCAGCAGGTACTCGGGATCGGCGGCGCGATAGAGCATGTCCTCGCTGTCGAAGGCCTTCTCCGGCACGTAGGCCAGCACGCCTTGGTGGCGCAGGCCGGGCGCCTTGATGTCCAGTTCGGACTTCGGCACGACGCGGTAGCGCACCTGCAGGGTCTTCGCCAGCTCCAGCACCCGGCGGATGCGCTCGTCCTGCCGCGAATCGGCAACCAGCACCTCGAAAGGCTTGTCGTGGGCGTCTTCCAACGCGGCGGTCACCGCATGGATACCGCCGATCAAGGTCATCTTTGCCAAGCGCATCCCCTGCCTAATTTCGTACAACGCATAGTTTGCCACTCAAACGACGACGCCCCCGCATGCGGGGGCGTCGCTGGACTGCGGTTGGAACGCTTAGCCGCCGAGATACGGCGGCGGCGTCCAGGCCTGCTGCTCCTGGCCCTGCACCACCGGCTTGATGACGATATCGACGCGACGGTTGCGCGATTCCTTGACGCCGTCACCGGTACGCACCAGCAACTCACGTTCGCCACGGCCTTCCTGGCGGACGCGGCTGCCCGGCAGACCCTGGCCCTGCATATAGCTGGCGACCGAAGCCGCGCGGCGCTCCGACAGACCCTGGTTGTGCTCGGCACTGCCGCTGGAATCGGTATGGCCGACGACATGCACGACGGTCTTGTCGTAGGTCTTGAGGATGTTGGCGATCTTGGCGTAGGTATTCAGCGCATCCGGGCGGATCTGCGCGCTGTCGATGTCGAAGCTGACATCGCTGGCGATACCGATCTTCAGCGAGCCGTCCGGCAGCTGCGTGATCGCCAGTTCGTCGCGGGCAGCCTCGGCGGCGAGCTGACGGTTCAGTTCGGCCTTCTGCTTGTCCATGTAATTGCCGACCGCACCGCCGGCGATGGCGCCAACGACCGCGCCGACAATCGGTGCGCCGCGCGCGCCGCTGACCTGGTTACCGAGCACCGCGCCAGCCAGCGCACCGATCGCCGCGCCGGTCTTGGCGCGCTTGTTCGGATCGTCCGTGGCGCAGGCAGCAAGACTGGCCGTGAGCACTGCAACGAGTGCGACCTTATGGATTTTCATCGCTTTTTCCCTCTCCGATTACGGGTTTGTTTCTTTGCGGTGGATTCTGGGGCCGGGCCCTTAATCCGGGATGAACTGGTCAATACCTGGACGGGCTCCAGATCAATTTTGCGCTCATCGAGATTGACGCGCACTACCTTGACCTTCAGTCGATCACCGAGACCATAGGAAGTTCCGCTGCGGGTACCGACCAGGCGGTGGGCGGCGGGATTGTGCTCGTAGTAGTCGTTGCGCAGGGTGCTGACGTGGATCAGGCCCTCTACATAAAGGTTGTCCAGTTCGACGAACAGGCCGAACGGCGCAACGCTGGCGATCGTCCCTTCGAATTCCTCGCCGAGCCGGTGCTGCATGTACTCGCACTTGAGCCAGGTCGTGACGTCGCGCGTCGCCTCGTCGGCGCGGCGCTCGGTCATCGAGCAATGGGTGCCGAGCGCGCTCATGCGGTCGGTGTCGTAGATGAAGTCCTTCGGCTTGCCCTTGGCCAGCGCATGCTTGATCGCGCGATGCAGCAGCAGGTCGGGATAGCGGCGGATCGGCGATGTGAAGTGCGCGTAGTGGGTCAACGCCAGACCGAAATGGCCGACATTTTCCGGGCTGTAACGCGCCTGCATCATCGAGCGCAGCATGACCGTCTGCACCATCGACGCGTCGGGACGCTCGCGAACCTTGTCGAGCGTGCGGGCGTAATCCTTGGCCGTCGGCTTGTCGCCGCCGCCCAGAGAAAGACCGCGCAGGGCAAGAAACTCCCGCAGCGGCCGCAGCTTGATGGCGTCCGGCAACTCGTGCACGCGATACAGATTCGGCATCTTGTGCTTGTCGACAAACTTCGCCGACTGCACGTTCGCCGCGACCATGCACTCCTCGATCAGCCGATGCGCGCGATTGCGCTTGATCGGCACGATGCGGTCGATCTTGCGATCGTCGGAGAACACGATGCGCGTTTCGGTGGACTCGAACTCGATCGCGCCACGCTTGGAACGTGCCGCGAACAGGGCATCGAACAGCTTGTCGAGGTCCTGCAGGTTCTGCACCAGCGCGCCGCGCTTCTGCGCCGCTTCGCCGTCGGGCTTTTCCAGAATCTCGGCGACTTCGTCGTAGGTGAATCGCGCCTGCGAACGCATGACGGCCGTGTAGAACTTCGACTTGGCGACCTCGCCGTCCGGCAGCACGCGCATCTCGCAGACCATGCACAGGCGGTCGACATTCGGATTCAGCGAGCACAGGCCGTTCGACAGCTTTTCCGGCAGCATCGGGATCACCCGCTGCGGGAAATACACCGAGTTGCCGCGCTCCAGGCCTTCCTTGTCGAGCGGTGTGTTCGGCAGCACGTAAGCGGACACGTCGGCGATCGCAACCCACAGCGTCCAGCCGCCTTTTGACAGCATCGTCGCCTTGTGTGGCTTGGCGTAGACGGCGTCGTCGAAGTCGCGCGCATCGGCGCCGTCGATCGTTACCAGCGGCAGCTTGCGCAGGTCTTCGCGACCGGCCAGATGCTCGGCGGTGACTTCGTTGGGAATGCGCGCAGCTTCGGCCTCGACTGCGGCCGGCCACTCATTCGGCAGGTTGTGCGCGCGGATCGCCGCTTCGATCTCCATACCCGGCGCCAGATGATCGCCAAGGATTTCGTCGACGCGGCCAACCGGCAGCGTGCGGTTGCCCGGCGGCGTGACGATTTCGGCGACGACCATCTGACCGTGGCGAGCGCCCTTCAGGTGTTCGGGCGGAATCAGCAGGTCGTGATGGACCTTGGGATTTTCCGGAATGACGTAGCTGACGCCCTGATCGACATGCAAGCGACCGACAACGCTGCGACTGACGCGCTCGATGACTTCGGCTACCACGCCCTCGGGCCGGCCCTTGAAATCCTTGCCGACCACGCGCACCAGCACGCGGTCGCCGTTCATCAGCGCCCGCATCTGGCGCGGCGGCAGGAAGACGTCGTCGCCGCCGGCGTCCGGAATCAGGAAGCCGAAGCCGTCGCGGTGCGCCTGCACGCTGCCGGCGACCAGACTCATCTGCGTCACCGGGCCGTAGGCGCCGCGGCGGTTATGCGCAAGCTGGCCATCGCGGACCATCGCGCCCAGACGCTTGGACAGCGCCTCCTGTTGCGGAATGCGCCGCAGGTCGAAGCGGCCGACCAGATCGTCGAGCGTCATCGGCCCGGATTCGGCGGCCAGGGTTTCAAGAATCAGGGTCCGGCTGGGGACCGGCTCGGCGTACTGGGTCGACTGGTTGTTGAAGTCGGGATCAGCGTCCTGCCAGCGCTTGGCGCCGGCTTTCTTGTTGTTCTTTTCGTGATGCTTTGGGGGTGTTTTATTTTTCATTGACAAAGGTTCAGTGCGTCAGCACAATTCGCGCCCTCAAGCCGAGATGGCGGAATTGGTAGACGCACTAGTTTCAGGTACTAGCGGGTAACACCGTGGAGGTTCGAGTCCTCTTCTCGGCACCAAACAAGACAAACGAGCCGGCTCTGCCGGCTTTTTTGTTGCCTGTTCGCCGCCCGAAATCGCTCGGCTTGGGCTCCACAGTGGCATAAAAACGGCAAAAGCGCCCCAAAAGGAGCGCCTGGCCTTGGCAAGGCTGGACAACAGCGCCGGGGCGGCAAGCCGCCCCGAAAGTCCGGCCTTCAATCAAACGGATTCCGCAGCACGATGGTGTGCTCGCGATCCGGACCGGTCGAGATCAGCGCGACTTCGGTCGCCGTCACCTCTTCCAGCCGCTTCAGATAGAACTTCGCCTGCGCCGGCAGCGCGTCATAGCTGGTCACGCCGTAGGTGCTGGTTTTCCAGCCCGGCACGTCCTCGTAGATCGCCTCGATCCGGGCGAAACCTTCGGCGCCGATCGGCGGGGTTTCCACCGCGACACCATTGACCTTGTAACCGACGCACAGGCGGATGACGTCGAGTTCGTCGAGCACGTCCAGCTTGGTCACGCACAGGCCGGACACGCTGTTGTTGAAGATCGAACGGCGCGCGGCCACCGCGTCGAACCAGCCGCAGCGGCGCGGACGCTTGGTGACCGTGCCGTACTCGGCGCCCTTGTCGCGGATGTGCTGGCCGATGTCGTTTTCCTGCTCGGTCGGGAACGGCCCCGAACCGACGCGCGTCGCGTAGGCCTTGACGATGCCGAGCACGTAGTTGAGCTCGCGCGGGCCGACACCGGTGCCGGTCGCGGCGCCGCCGGCCGTCGTGTTGCTCGAGGTCACGTACGGATAGGTGCCGTGGTCGACGTCGAGCAGCGCGCCCTGCGCACCTTCGAACAAGACGTTGTCGCCACGCTGCAGCTGGATACGCAGCAGCTCGGTGACGTCGGCCACCATCGGCCGGATGATCTCGGCGTAGCCGAGCAGATCGTCCAGCGTGCGCTGGAAGTCGACCGGCTCTTCCTTGTAGTAATTCTGCAGCACGAAGTTGTGGTAGCCGAGCAGCTCGCCGAGCTTGGCCGCCAGCTGTTCGCGATGGAACAGATCGCCGATGCGGATCGCACGGCGCGCAACCTTGTCTTCGTAAGCGGGGCCGATGCCCTTGCCGGTCGTGCCGATCTTGGCGTCGCCACGCGCACGCTCGCGCGCCTGGTCGAGCTGGGCATGCACCGGCAGCACCAGCGGGCAGGCTTCGGAGATGCGCAGGCGGTCGCGCACCGAGGCGCCCGTTGCTTCGACCTTCTCGATCTCGGCGATCAGGTGCGGCGGCGAGATGACGACGCCATTGCCGATCAGGCAGGCGACGCCGGGGCGCATGATGCCGGACGGAATCAGGTTCAGCGCGGTCTTCACGCCATTGATGACCAGCGTGTGGCCGGCGTTGTGGCCGCCCTGGAAACGCACCACCGCCTGGACGCTGGGCGTCAACAGATCAACGACCTTGCCCTTGCCTTCGTCACCCCATTGCGCGCCGATAACTACGACCGACTTACCCATGAACTACCCCTTTTGATTCCGCGCCAAATATTCCATTGCTAAGCCTGCGCACAATGGGGCAAAGCCCCACTTGTGTTGCAGCCGCGTCGAGACGCGGCCTGGGCGCGCCGATGACTACGACCGACTTACCCATGAACTACCCCCTTGATCACTGCATCAATGCCTGAAAACAACCAAACCTACTTTGCCTTGCCGAGCCGCAACAGCTCGTTCATGTCGGCCGAGAAACCGGTGGCCGGCCGCGCCGGTCCGAACTCGGCACCGACGCCGTCATAGCGTCCGCCGCGGGCGATTTCACGGCCATGACCGGGCGCAAACGCCGCGAACACGATACCCGTGTGATAGCGGTACCCACGCAGCTCGGCGAGATCAATATGGATCGCTGTCTTCGGCGCGCTCAGTCGCAGCGCCTTGACGATCTTCTCCAGCGTCGCCAGCGCCTCGGCGACCGGCTCGCCGGCGGCCTTGAGAATGTCACGCGCGCGCTTGATCACGCCGGCGTCGCCATTGAGATCCATCAGCTGCGAAATCGGCTCGACGGCACGCGCCTTGAGCTTGCGGTTCTGCGAGAACTCGGCGAGGTCGGGATGCGACTTGCGCTGCAGGATCGCGAACAGCGCGGCTTCGTCCGCGGCATCCAGATTCATCTTCGCGGTCAGCGCCCGGTAGATGCCGACATGGCCAAGATCGAGATGCGCATTGCGCACGCCGGCCAGGCTCAGGGTCTTGAGCATCAGCTGCAGCACTTCGAGATCCGCCTTGGTATCGGCCGAGCCAAACAACTCGCAACCGACCTGGCGCGGCGAGCGCGAGCCGCCAAGCGCATCGGCCTGGGTGCGCAGCACGGTGCCCAGATAGCAGAGGCGCACGACGTCCTGGTCGGCATAGCGCCGCGCGGCGATGCGCGCCGCCTGCGGCGTCATGTCCGAGCGCAGACCGAGCAGACGGCCGCTGGCCGGATCGGTGAGCTTGAAGGTCTGCTGCTCAAGACCCTGCGCGGTACCGGTCAGCAGCGTATCGAGATGCTCGATCAGCGGCGGCAGCACCAGCTCATAACCCTGCTTGCGGTAATGATCGAGCAGCTTGCGGCGCAGCGCTTCCATCTGCCACGACAGCGGCGGCAGCGATTCCTCGACGCCTTCCGGCAGCATCCATTTCTTGTTCAGCATGGCCAGATTCGACTCATCAACCCATCAGCTGCAACAGCAGCGCACCACAACACAGACTCAGCAGACCGATGACGCGCACATTCCGGCTCGACAGCTGCGACATCGACACCAGCATGCGCCGCCATTGTGTCGGCACCGCGAACGGCAGCAAGCCCTCGATCACCATCACCAGTCCGAGCGCTTTGACGAGCTCGGTCCAGTCCAGACTCATTGCGTGCCGCCGCGGAAATACTTGAAGAACGGGCCGTTCGGTTCCAGCACCAGCAGGTCGGAGCCGCTGCTGAAGCTGTCGCGATAGACGTTCAGTGAACGATAGAAGCTGTAGAACTCCGGATCCTGGCCAAAAGCCTTGGCGTAGATTTCGGAAGCCTTGCCATCGCCTTCGCCGCGCACTGTTTCGGCCTGCTTGTAGGCGTTGGCCAGCGTGACCTGGGCCTGGCGATCGGCATCGGCGCGGATGCGCTCGGCTTCTTCGGCACCGCGCGCGCGCAGGTCCGAAGCCACACGGGCACGTTCGGCGCGCATGCGGTCGTAGACCGATTCGCTGACCGTCTGCGGCAGATTGATCGATTGCAGGCGGATGTCGACGATCTCGACGCCCAGATCGGCCATGTTCGGCACGACCTTGCGCTCGACTTCCTGCATCATCGTGTCGCGGTCGTCGGAGACGACCTGCTGGATCGTGCGCGAACCGAATTCGTCGCGCAGGCCGCGATTGATGATCGCCGACAGACGATCCATCGCCACCAGCTCCTGGCCACCGGTCGCGCGGTAGTACGTCGCTGCGTCGGCAATGCGCCATTTGACGTAGAACGACACTTCGACGTTCTTCTTCTCGCCGGTCAGGAAGTTCTCGGTCTGGTTGTCGAGCGTCAGCAGACGCGCGTCGAACTTGCGCACCGACTGATAGAACGGAACCTTCCAGTGCAGGCCCGGGGCATAGGTCGCGTTCTTCAGCTCACCGACCTGGAACAGCACCGCGCGTTCACGCTGATCGACGATGAAGAAGGTATTGACGATGACCATCAGCAACGCGAAGAACGCGATCGCGATCGTCGTTGGATTGAGCGTACGCATTAGCGGGTCCTCGAGCGCGAACGCGCGCTGTTGTCCGGGGTCGGCGCGCCGCCGTGCGACGCCGGCGGGGTCGTCACGTAATCGGACGCACCATCAGTTCTGGCACCGCCGCGCATCAACTGCTCCAGCGGCAGGTACAGCAACGGCGAGCCCTTGTCGACATCGACCAGCACCTTGCTGTTGCTGCCGTAAACCGCGCTCATTGCATCCAGATACATGCGCTCGCGCGTGACCTTCGGCGCCTTGCGGTACTCAGCCAGCAACTGGTCGAAGCGCGCTGCATCACCCTCGGCTTTCGCCACGACCTGATCGCGATAGCCGTTGGCCTCCTCGATCTGGCGCGCCGCTGCGCCGCGTGCACGCGGCAGACGCTCGTTGGCGTAGGCCTCGGCCTCGTTCTTCAGACGCTGCTGGTCTTCGCGCGACTTGATCGCGTCGGCAAACGCGGCCTGCACCGGCTCGGGCGGCTGCGCCTGCTGCAGGTTGACTTCGGTCACGAACAGGCCGGTCTTGTACTCGTTCATGCGCTCCTGCAGGAGCACCTTCGTCCGGTCGGCGATTTCCTGGCGGCCGTCGGTCAGGATGAAATCCATCTTCGACTGGCCGACGATCTCGCGCACCGAGGACTTGGTCGCCTGACGCATCGTCAGTTCGGGGTCCGAGGTGTTGAACACGTAATCCTTGATCTCCGACACGCGGTACTGCACGGTCAGCTCAAGGTCGACGATGTTCTCGTCCTGCGTCAGCATCGTCGCGCGGTCGCGCGTCGCGCGGATCCCGGTGACGTTGACGATCTCGTGGCTGTTGATCGGCCACGGCACACGCCAGCGCAGGCCGGGCTCGGTCGTCCCGACGTACTGGCCGAAGCGCAGCACCACGGCGCGCTCCTGCTCGTCGACGACATAGAAGCCGGAGCCGACCCACAGCAGGCCGATCGCCAGCAGGACCAGACCGATCAGGCCGCCGGGCAGCGGACCGCTGGACTTGCTGCCATCGCCGGGATTCTTGCGGCCGCCACCAAAGCGCGACTTCAGGCGCTTGAGCACCTCGTCGACATCCGGCGGACCGTCGCCACGCTTCGGCCCCTGATTCCATGGGTCGCGACCCGGGCCGGGCTCATTCCAAGCCATTGAACACTCCGAGAAACTGGTGATTTACTGGTGAATTGTATTGATGCGGACGCCGCTGCCGACCGCTGCCGCGGCGGATGGCGCCGCACGATGCCCCACGGGCATTTCTATGGGGCTGAATTCTAGCAGTCCAAGGCCGCCCGCTGCTCCGGCGTCATTCGAGCGGGCTCGCATTTGCAAGGGCGGCGGGCAGCGGCAGCCCGGCAGCACGGTACAGGCGCTGCAACTGGCTGGTCGGCATCGAGACCTTCAGGCGGTAATTGCCCTCTTCGTCCAGGGCTTCGGTAAGAACGGCGCGGCGCTCGAACAGCTGGGAACGCAGGCGCCCTCCTTGCGGCGGCAGCACCAGATCATGTTCCTGCGGGCTCAGGTCGAGGCGTTCGGCGACGGCGTCGCGCAGCAGTTCCAGACCGGCGCCGGATTGGGCGGACACGAACACGCGCAGGCTGTGGTTTTCGCCGTCGAGATCGACATGCGGCTGCAGCTCCGGGCGCAGGTCGATCTTGTTGAAGACCTCCATGCGCGGCACGTCCGCAGCGCCGATCTCCTCAAGCACGGCCTCGACCTGGGCGATCCGCGTGCTGCGCTCGGGGTCGGCGCTGTCGACGACATGCAGCAGCAGCGACGCATCGCGCGCTTCCTCGAGCGTCGCGCGAAACGCCGCGACCAGATCGTGCGGCAGATCGCGGATAAAGCCGACCGTGTCGGCCACCACAACATGCTCGCCCGAACGCAGCGGCATGCGGCGAACCGTCGTGTCCAGCGTCGCGAACAGCTGGCTCGATGCAAAGGTGTTGTTGCCGGTCAGCGCATTGAACAGGGTCGACTTGCCGGCATTGGTGTAACCGACCAGCGACACCGTCGGCACTTCGTTCTTGCCGCGCGCCGCACGGCTGCGCGCGCGCCGGTTGCGCACATCCTCGAGTTGCTTCTTCAGCGCGCCGATGCGCCCGCGGATCAGGCGGCGATCGGTTTCAAGCTGGGTTTCGCCCGGGCCGCGCAAACCGATACCGCCACGCTGACGCTCAAGATGGGTCCAGCCGCGGACCAACCGCGTCGCAATGTGGTTGAGCTGGGCCAGCTCGACCTGCAATTTGCCTTCGTGTGAGCGCGCCCGCGTCGCGAAGATGTCGAGAATCAGGCCGGACCGATCCAGCACGCGCGCCTTGAACTCGCGCTCGAGATTGCGTTCCTGGCTGGGGCTCAGCGTGTGATTGAAAATGACCAGCTCGGCGCATTCCGAGGCGACCAGCGCGGCGATTTCCTCAGCCTTGCCGGTGCCGACGAACAAGCCCGGGTCCGGTAGACGCCGGCTGCCGCCAACCACTTCGAGGACTTCGGCACCTGCCGAACGCGCCAGTTCGATGAACTCCGCACGGTCCGACTCGAAGTCGACACCGGGGAACTCCAGATGCACCAGAATGGCCTTCTGGCCGGCCTTGGGCCGCTCAAACATAGGCTGCGGAATCGCTCAAGGGCGAATTGTCACCAACGCCAACAGCCAGGGTCATCGCGACCCCAGCCGGACTAAAGCGTTTGCAGAAAAACTTGCGACAAACCGCCGGAATGCCGACACCGCTCCCAACAATGCGATTACTCGGCCTCTGTGTTTGCAGCCGGCGCTTCATCACCATCTTCGGCATTCGGTTCGTAGATGCGGACGGCGCGCGCCGGAACGACGGTCGAGATGGCGTGCTTGTAGACCATCTGGCTGACGCTGTTGCGCAAGAGCACAACGAATGAATCAAAGGACTCGATCTGGCCTTGCAGCTTGATGCCGTTCACCAGATAGATGGAGACCGGGATGCGCTCTTTGCGCAGGGCGTTGAGAAACGGTTCTTGTAGTGTGTGACCTTTGGACATCGGACGGACCTTTCTAGTTGTTGCCGACACGGCTGGGCGGCTTCGAGACCTTTTTTTGCGCACCGAGTCTATCACGCAGCCTCGGCGCACCCCGGGGCGAACCTGTGGTGCTCTGCTGACGTTATGACAGCAAAGACCGTACCTGATCAAGCAGATTCGGTGCCAATGGGTCGAGCGGTCGGATTTCCGGCTCGGAACGCATCCAGGTGAGCTGACGTTTGGCGTACTGCCGGGTCGCCGCCTTGCCTCGCTCGATAGCCTCATCCAGCGGGCACTCGCCATCCAGATACGCCCAGATCTGCCGGTAACCGACCGCGCGCACCGACGGCAGCGCGGGATGCAGATCGCCGCGCTGACGCAGACGCGCGACCTCATCGACGAAGCCGGCCCCGATCATGTCGTCGAAGCGCCGATCGATGCGCGCATGCAGCAGCGACCGCGGCAACTCGATCAGACCGAGCCGGACGACCGGGCCCAAGGTCGAGGCCGGACGCTCGCGCCGGTAGAACTCGCTGGGCGGCACGCCGGTGATCGCATGAATTTCCAGCGCGCGCTGGATGCGCTGCTGATCGTTGGGATGCAGGCGCTCCGCGGTTTCCGGATCGAGGCGGCGCAGCTCCGCATGCAGCGCGGCAACGCCCTCACCCGCCGCGCGCGCTTCCAGCGCCGCGCGGATCGCGGGATCGGCGCTGGGCAAGGCACTCAGCCCATCGAGCAATGCGCGGTAGTACAACATCGTGCCGCCGACCAGCAGCGGCGTGCGTCCGCGTGCGCGGATCTGCGCAATCAGCGCTTCGGCATCGGCGGCGAAGCGTGCTGCCGAGTAGGGCTCGCCAGGATCGAGAATATCGATCAGGTGATGCGGCACCAGCGCCTGCTGCTCGGCGGTGACCTTGGCGGTACCGATGTCCATACCGCGATAGATCTGCGCCGAATCGACGCTGATGATCTCGACGGGATATTGCGCAGCCAGCGCCAGCGCCAGGCCGGTCTTGCCGGAGGCCGTCGGGCCCATCAACGCAATCAGCGGAAGCTGCGGCATCCTCAGCGACCGCGCAGAAACAGGCGATCCAGATCCTGCATGCCGAACTGCACCCAGGTCGGCCTGCCGTGGTTGCACTGCCCTGCCAATTCGGTGCGCTCCATGTCGCGCAACAGCGCATCCATCTCGGCCAGCGTCAGCCGCCGGTTGGCCTTGATCGCCGCCTTGCAGGCGACATCGGCCAGCACGCGGAATTGCGCATCGAGCGCCTCGCCAAAATGGCTTTGGCTCAGACGGCGCTCATCGTCGCGCACCAGGCCGCGAATCAGATCCTCGACATCGGCCGTCGACAGCAAAGGCGGCACCGCGCGCACGCGCACCGACGCCGGTCCGGCGCGATCGAGGTCGATGCCCATCCGATACAGCTCGTCGCGTCGCAGCTCCAGCGCATCGGCCTCGTCTTCGTGCAGGTTGATCGCCAGCGGCATCAGCAGCGCCTGCGCCGGAATGCCGCCCTTTTCCAGCTGCGTCTTCATGCGCTCGTACAGCACGCGTTCGTGCGCCGCATGCGCATCGACGAGCACCAGGCCTTCGCGGTTCTGCGCCAGCACGAAAACACCGTGCAGCTGCGCCAGCGCGTGCCCCAGCGGCGCTGCCGCCATCACGTCGTCCTCGACGGCTGGCTCGACGATCGGCAGCGCACTGTCCGGCAGCGCATGGCCGACGCGGACCTCGGCAACACCCCACGACGGAGACGAGGCGGCGCGCGGCGCATAGGTCGATCCGGCGCGCTCGTAACGCAGCGGCGATTGCACCGTCAGTCCGGCGTCGCTGACAAACGGCTGCGGATCCATCCGATGCGTCTGCGCTTCGGGCCGGATGCGCCGCAGGCACTGGTGCACGGCGCCGAACAGCAGATCGTGAACGCTGCCGCCGTCGCGAAAACGTACTTCGGTCTTCTGCGGATGGACATTGACGTCGACGCTCGCCGGATCGAGTTCCAGATACAGCAGATACGCCGGGTAGTTCGTCGAATGCATGACGTCGGCGAACGCACGGCGCAGTGCGAAGCTCGGCAGCCGGTCGCGGACCAGACGGCCGTTGACGTAGAAGAACTGCAGATCGCCCTGCTGGCGCGCAAAGCTCGGCAAGCCGATGCGGCCTTGCAGGCGCATGCCCAGACGCGATTCGTCGAGCGTCACCGATTGGGCGACGAAATCATCGCCGCACAGCGTCGCGATCCGCGCTTCGCGCGCATGTTCGCTGTCGGCCGCCGGCAGGTCCCAGACCTTGCGCTGGTTATGCTTCAGCGAAAAACCGACATCGAAACGCGACAGCGCAATCCGCTCCAGCGCCTGTTGCGCATGGCGGAACTCGGTCGACTCCGCCTTGAGAAACTTGCGCCGCGCGGGCGTGTTGAAGAACAGGTCGGCGACCTCGACGCAGGTGCCCGGCGGCAAGGCGCAGGGCGCCGGCGTCGGCAGCTCCAGGCGGCCTTCGCCGGCCAGCATCCAGCCGTGATCGCTGTCGGCCGGCCGCGCGCTCAGGCGCATGCGCGACACCGACAGAATGCTCGGCAGCGCCTCGCCGCGAAAACCCAGGGTGCCGACGCGTTCGAGATCGTCGAAGCTAGCAATCTTGCTCGTCGCGTGGCGCTGCAACGCCGTCGCCAGTTCGTCGCGGGCAATGCCGCGGCCATCGTCGCGGATGCGGATCAAGCCCGTACCGCCGCGCTCCAGCTCGACCTCGATGCGCCGCGCGCCGGCATCCAGCGCATTCTCGACCAGTTCCTTGACGACAGCCGCCGGCCGCTCGACGACTTCGCCGGCGGCAATCTGATTGATGAGCTGATCGGGGAGAACACGGATCACGGAGGTCATCCGCGCAGTTTAGTGCCTGCACCCGGTGCCTGGATTATCGCGATCAAAAAAATGCCGGACGAGCTGGGCTCGCCCGGCCTAATAGCTTCTCCCTTTCTACTGGGAAACGCCTTGGGTGATCGCTGCACCGGAGCGGCTGCGCTCGGTGGACACGCTGCTGACGTATTGCAGGCCCGGCTCGGCCTCGACCAGCTGCTGCTTCGGCCGATAGCTCTGGAAGTAGCCGCTGATGCCTTCGAAGATCTGCTTGGCCAGATTGTTCTGGAATTCCGTGGAGGCCAGCAGCTTTTCCTCGGCGGCATTCGTGATGAACGCGGTCTCGACCAGCACCGACGGGATGTCCGGCGCCTTGAGCACCGCGAAACCGGCCTGCTGGATGTCGTCCTTCTGCAGACGGTTGATCTTGCCCATCGACGACAGGATGCGGCTGCCGACGTCGAAGCTGGCTTCCATCGTCGCGCCCTGCGACAGGTCGATCAGCACCGCGGCGAGTTCGTTGTCCTTGCCGTGCAACCCGACGCCGCCGACCAGATCCGCCGAGTTTTCCTTGTGCGCCAGCCAGCGCGCATGCTCGTTGGTCGCGCCGCGATCCGACAGCACGTAGACCGCCGTGCCGCGCAGGTGGCTCTTGGTGAACGCGTTGCAATGCACCGAAACGAACAGATCGGCCTGATGCTTGCGCGCAACATTCACGCGCTCGCGCAGGCCGAGGTAATAGTCGCCGTCGCGGGTCAGCACCGCTTTCATGTTCGGCGTGCTGTTGATGAGTTTCGCCAGCTTGCGTGCGACGCTGAGCGCCACATCCTTTTCGCGCAGGCCGCTCTTGCCCTTGGCGCCCGGATCTTCGCCACCGTGACCGGCGTCGATCGTGATGACGATCGGCTTGTCGCGCAGCGCCGAGTTCGTCGGACTTTCGATGGCGGGTGCACTGGTCAGCGGTGCATTGATGACCGGTGCCGCGACAATCTTCGGCGCCTGTGCGACTTCCGCGCTGGTCACGACGACGGGCGCAGTCGCCGGCGCTGCCGCTGCGGCGGCAATCGCGCCGATCGGATCCGCCGACTCGACCGGAATGCGCGCCGCTTCGGGATTCGATATATCGACGACCAGACGGTGGCCATACTCCTCGTTCGGCATCAGCTCGAAGCTGTTCGCGAACACCGAGCCCTTGACGTCGAGCACGATGCGCAAGCCATCGCCGCGCGGGCCGCTGCGCAGACGCTCGACGACACCGAGGCCAGGAACGGCATTGATCTTCTTCATCGCCTTGCCGCTGATGCCGGCAATGTCGACGACAACGCGGTGCGGATTTTCCAGCGTGAAGATCTTGTGCGTGATATCGCCATCCAGATCGAAGACAACGCGGGTCGATTCCGGGCTATCCCACAGACGCAGGTCGCGCAACTCCGCTGCCGTGGCAAGCGGCGTCACCAGCATCGCGAGAACCAGCAAACCCCAGCGCATAAACCCACCCCGTAGGAGATGGGCAGAAATTACGCCTATTTTTTGCGCAATGCAAGGGTCAATACCCTTATCAAACATGGTGATAAGCAACTTTGTTAATCCAACTTATCTAAATCGTGTCCAGATCGCCGCAAAATTCGGCCAGCCAAGGCACCCGCCCCTCCACTTTCAGCAGGCGTTGAGCGCCCTGATGCTCCAGTGTCAGCGTCAGGTCGGCCGCAGGCAGCACACCCGCTCCGCGCTCCGGCCATTCGACCAGCCAGACCGAGGAATCCGGGGCATAACCGTCCAGCCCCAGCTCCCACAGCTCATCCGGGCTGTGCAGGCGATACAGGTCCATATGCAGCAGCTGCAGACCCGGCAACCGCGGCGGCCGGTAGGGCTCCATCAGGGTATAGGTCGGGCTGCGAACCGTGCCCTCCACCCCCAACGCCTGCAGAACCCCGCGCGCGAAGCTGGTCTTGCCGGCGCCCAGGTCGCCGAGCAGATAGACAACGGCGCCGGTCGACGAGTTCGCCAGCCGGCGCGCCAGCATCGCGCCCGCAGCCGCCGTTGCCGCCGCATCGCGCAGCCGTCGACTGCAGACCGTCATGGATTGACCACGCCGCGCAGACGGTCGATGACATCGCCCGGCAGCAGGCCGCGCTCACCGCCAGCTGCCGCTTCATCCGCCGCGACGGCATGCGCGACGACGCCGCGCTGCGCGGCGTCGAGCGCCGACATACCCTGCGCCATGAACGCGGCGATCACGCCGGTCAACGTGTCGCCCATGCCGGCGACCGCCATGCCTGGATTGCCGTGCGCGCAGATCGCGAGCGGATCGCCGCTGACCAGCGTGCCGGCGCCCTTAAGGACGACGGCGCCGCCATAACGCTGCTGCAAGGCGGCGTGACTGGCCCCGCGATCGGCCTGCACCTCCGCATTCTTGCAACCCAGCAGGCGCGCGGCCTCGCCCGGATGCGGCGTCAGCACCCAGTCCTCGCGCTGCTGCGGCACCCGTGCCAGCAGGTTCAGCGCATCGGCATCGACGACCATCGGCTTGTCGCTGCTCAACAACTGGGCGAACAGACTGCGGGCCCAGGCGTCCTGGCCAAGGCCCGGTCCCAGCGCAACGACCGTGGCGCGCGTCACCAGATTGCGCAGATCGTCCGCCGACGCTACGCCATGCACCATCAGTTCCGGCTGCGCAGCCACCAGCGCCGCTGCATGTTCGACCCGCGTCGCCACGCTGACCAGACCGGCTCCGGCCCGCAGCGCCGCCCGCCCCGCGAGCAGCGCGGCACCGGCCATGCCCAGATTGCCGCCGACCACCAGCACATGCCCGAACAGGCCCTTGTGGGCATTGCGTGGGCGGCGCTGCAGTTGCTGGAGATGCAGGCGCGTCAGCAGCTGCGCACGCGGCGGCTGCGCGGCGAACAACGCCGCCGGAACACCGAGGTCGTCATGAATGCGGCGGCCGCAGCACTCGGCGCCATCGCCGGTCCAAAGACCCAGCTTGTTGCCGATGAAGCTCAGCGTCAGGTCGGCATGCACACAAGCGCCGTCAGCGCGTCCGCTTGTCGCGTCGAGCCCCGACGGCACATCGACGGCGAACACCTTCGCGCCTGCGTCACGCGCCGCGTTGATCGCCGCAATCGCCTGCGCCGCAATACCCGTCGGCGGCCGTGACAAGCCAATGCCGAACACGGCGTCGACAAGCCACTCGCTCGCCGGCAGCACAGCCGGCAGCGGCTCGATCTCGCCGCCCAGCGCCAGCCAGGCCTGTCGCGCCATTGCGGCATCGCCGCTCGGAATCTGTTCGCTGACCGCGAAAACCCGCACCGGCACCTGAACCTGCCGCGACAGGCAGGCAATCTCGTAACCGTCGCCACCGTTGTTGCCGCTGCCGGCAACGACGACCAGGGATGCCGGAATGCCCTCGGCACAGATCAGCTTCCAGCATGCCGCGGCAGCGCGCTGCATCAGGCCGTAGCTGGGAATGCCGCCAGCAATCGCCGCGCGCTCCAGCGCCCGCACCTGATCGGCGTCGTACAACAGATTGGCGGCCTCGCTCATGCGCGCATTATAGAAGCCGGCGCGCAGCGCCCCGCATAATGTCGCCAGCCAAAAGCCAGTGCCTCCATGACCGCTGTCCCCCTCGACGACATTCCGAATCTGATCCCGCAGTGGGCGCGCGAGCTCGGCTTCAGCGATGCCGGCATCTCGACCTGCGAGCTGGACGGCGACTACGCCCACCTGCAGCGCTGGCTGGAACTGGGTCGGCATGGCGAGATGCAGTACATGGCGCGCGATCCGGACATGCGGCGCGATCCGCGGCGCCTGCATCCCGGCACGCTGAGCGTGATCAGCACGCGCCTGCACTACCGGCCGGAGGCGGCCGATGCAATGCAAGTGCTGCGCAGCGACGATCTCGCCTACGTGTCGCGCTATGCGCTCGGCCGCGACTATCACCGCTTGATGCGCGCACGGCTGGTCAAGCTCGGCCAGCGCCTCGAACAGGCGATCGCGCCGCACGGCTTCCGCGTGCTCTGCGACAGCGCGCCCTCGCTGGAAAAAGCACTGGCGCGCGATGCGCGTCTTGGCTGGATCGGCAAGCACACCCTGCTGCTGAGCAAGACCGCCGGCTCGTGGTTCTTCCTCGGCGAGATCTATACCGACATGCCACTGCCGGCACCGGCGACGGCGCTGGTCGAAAGCGCCTGCGGCCGCTGCAACGCCTGCATCAAGATCTGCCCGACGCAAGCCATCGTCGCGCCCTATCAGCTCGATGCGCGGCGCTGCATTTCCTATCTGACGATCGAACACCACGGCAGCATTCCACTGGAATTGCGCCCTCTGATGGGCAACCGCGTCTTCGGTTGCGACGACTGCCAGCTGGTCTGCCCCTGGAACCGCCACGCCCAGCTCACCGCCGAGGCCGACTTCGCGCCGCGCCACGGCCTCGACGCCGCACGGCTGGTGGATCTGTTCGGCTGGAGCGAAAGCGAATGGTCGAGCCGCAGCGAAGGCATGGCGTTGCGCCGCGCCGGTTATGCGCGCTGGCTGCGCAATCTCGCCGTCGGCCTCGGCAATGCGACGACGACACCGGAAGTCATCGCCGCATTGAACTCACGCGCCGATCACGACGACGAAATGGTCCGCGAGCACGTGCGCTGGGCGCTGGAACAGCATTCGGCGTAAAGGCAACCTAGCCCGGGTGAACCCCGGGATTCACGCTCATATCAAACCTGCATCCCGGGCTACGCCTAGCTGCCTCGCTTCGCCGCCATGGTCGAGACGCGCTGCATCAGCGCGCGCGTCGTCGCATCGATCTTGGCGTCGTCGCCCGGCTTGGGCTCGATGATGCGCTGCGCAGTCTGCTTGCCGAGCTCGACGCCCCATTGATCGAAGGCGTTGACCTCCCACAGCACGCTCTGCACGAAGGTGCGGTGCTCGTACAACGCGAGCAGCGCACCCAGGTGCCAGGCGTCGAGGATCGGCAGCAGCACGGTGTTGCTCGGCCGGTTGCCGGGAAATACCCGATGCGGAATCGCCGCTTCCAGCGCCGCGCCGCTCTGGCCCGCCGCGGTCAGCTCCTCGCGGACCTGCTCGGCTGGCTTGCCGTGCATCAACGCCGCCGACTGCGCCAGGCAGTTGGCGATGAGCAGCTGATGCATGTCTGCGTAGGGATGCTCGACGGCGGCAGGCAGAATGAAATCCACGGCGTGGCGTTCCGGACCCTGATGCAGCATCTGGAAATAGGCATGCTGGGCATTGCTGCCGACACTGCCCCACAGCGCCGGCGTGGTCCGGTAGTCGACCGGAACACCGTCGCGGTTGACGCCCTTGCCGTTGGATTCGAGTTCCAGCTGCTGCGCCCAGCCGCAGAGCATGCGCAGATGCTCGGCATACGGCACGACGACCTGGCTCGCGCAGCCGACGAAATTGCTGTTCCAGACGCCGATCAGGCCCATCAGCATCGGCAGGTTGCGCGCCATCGGCGCCGTCGCGAAATGACGGTCCATCGCATGCGCACCGGCGAGCAGCGCCGCGAAACGTTCGGGGCCGAGCGAGACGATGATGCTCAGGCCGATCGCGCTCCACAGCGAATAGCGGCCGCCAACCCAGTTCCAGAAGCCGAACTGACTGTCTTCGGCAATGCCGAAAGCCCGCACCGCCTTGGCGTTGGTCGACACCGCCGCGAAGTGCGAAGACACCGCCGCATCGCCGAGCGCCGCGACGATCCACTCGCGGGCGCGCTTGGCGTTGGCAATCGTCTCCAGCGTCGTGAAGGTCTTGCTGGCGACAATGAACAGCGTCGACTCCGGTCTGAGTCCGCTCAGCACGCTGTACAGGTCGCCGCCGTCGACATTGGCGACGAAGTGCGGCCGCGGCCCGTCGATCTGCATATTGAGGGCGTCGCAGACCATGCGCGGACCGAAGTCCGAGCCGCCGATGCCGATGTTGACGACATCCGTGATCCGCGCGCCGCTGGCACCGCGCAGTTCGCCGCTGCGCAGCGCCTTGGCGTACGCATACATGCGATCGAGGACGTCGTGGATATCGCCGCTGATCCGCAGGTACGCCGGATCGCCCTTGGGCGCACGCAGCGCCACATGCAGGACTTCGCGCTGCTCGGTGTGATTGATCGCCTCGCCGGCGAACATGCGATCGCGCCATTGCGCCAGCCGCTGTTGCTCGCCGAACGCCAGCAAGGCAGCGAGCGCCTCTTCGTCGATCAGCTGCCGCGAATAGTCGAGAAACAGATCGCAGCCTTCGGCACTGAAGCGCTGTACCCGCTCGGGATCGCGTGCAAACAGTTCGCGCAGATGCTGGGCGTTCAGGCGCAGCGCCTGTGCGTCCAGCGCCTGCCAGGCGGGGCTTCGCGTGAGTTTGGACATTGCGGGCGGAAGACACTGACTAAGCTGTGGAACGTCACAGGCTACTGGTTCTGTGCTTCACCGTGAAGATGGCCGCGATGCGGCCGCCGCGCGACAGCTGAACGCCAGCTATCTGGAAATTCTTGCGCGGCGCGGGCTAGGCCCAGTGATAGTTGAAGCTGATGCTGATGCGGTCTTCGTCGATCTGGCTGGGCGGCACTTCATGGCGCAACCAACTCTCGAACAGGATCACATTGCCGGTGCGCGCCGGATAACTGATGTGCGCGCGCTGATCTTCGCGCCCGCGCTGCTTGCGCGCCGGCGCCGCCATGAAGTGCGTCATGCGCGGATCCTCGAACTTGAGGCCGGCACAGCCCTTCGGCGTTGCCACGTAGTACGTGCCGCTGACGACGGATTGCGGATGGACATGAAAACTGTGCGCGCAACCGCGCGGCATGATGCTGAGCCAGCAGTCGCTCATGCTCAGGCGGCCACCGCGCAGATCCCAGTCGAGCGCGCGCGCGTAGGACGCGACATGCGTATCGATACGCTCGCGCAGGGTGTCGAACGTCGAAGAGAACCGGTGCAGCTGATCGAGCGAGCCGTAGCTCGTGTAGCCGGGCGGATAATTCTTGGCCGACCACTGACGCCCGGGGGCGTCGTAATCACGAATGCGGTAGCACTCGTCCAGCAGTTCCAAATTAAAAGCCTGCAGGCCACGGGCCTGCAGGCGTTCACAGTAGATCAGCGTAGGGAACCACGCCTTGACCGAGGTCACGCCCCGATCACGCGTTCGATGCCGCCTGCTGCGGAATCGTGTTGGCGGTACGCACGACGCGATTCTTTTCGTCGAGGTAGACCAGACGCGGCTTGTGGGTATGCGCAACCGCCGAATCCATCGCACCGTAGGCGCAGATGATCACGCGATCACCGACGCGGGCCTTGTGGGCCGCGGCACCGTTGATCGAGATGATGCCGGAGCCGGGTTCGGCACGGATGGCGTACGTCGTGAAACGCTCGCCGTTGGTGATGTCGTAGATGTCGATCTGCTCGAACTCAAGAATGCCTGCCAGCTCCAGCAGCTTGGAGTCGATGGCGCACGAGCCGTCGTAGTCGAGTTCTGCGTGTGTCACGCAGGCGCGGTGCAGCTTGCATTTCAGCATTTGCAATTGCATGGCGTATGCCTCTCTAGGAACTTTGGCGCGCCGGCGGCCCAATAAGACATGCGCTCGGCGACCCAGGGGTCTTGGATATGGCGGGCGGCCCACTAAGACATACGCCCGTTGCTGTGATCGGCGCCACAGCTGATGCGGCCCGGAGTCTAACGACAATCGTGCAGTGCATCAAATTTCTGTCACATGCACCTGCAGGTTGTCGATCAGGCGGGTCGTTCCGAGCTTGGCGGCGACCAGAATCACGGCATCTTCGGAGGGGTTCTGGCGGGGCAGCAGCAGGGGGTTACGGACCTCCAGATACTGAACCACAAAGCCCAATTCCTTCAGTCGATTGCGTTGCTCTTCTAAGGTTTCTTCGAGCTTGTTTTCCGGCTCGCGAACCTGCCCGGAAACCAGCTGCAGACTGCGGTACAACTCGACCGCCAGAACGCGCTCCGCCGGGGCCAGATACTGGTTGCGGGACGACAGCGCCAGGCCGTCGGCATCGCGTTCGGTCGCCACGCCGACGATCCGCAGGCGCATGCGCAGATCGGCGACCATGCGGCGGATGACGGCCAGCTGCTGGAAGTCCTTCTGGCCGAACAGGGCGACATCCGGCTGCACCAGGTTGAACAGGATATTGACGACCGTGGTCACGCCGTCGAAATGACCGGGCCGGAAAGCGCCTTCGAGCTCGGCGCTGACCTCGGGCACGCAGACCTTGCTCAGATTCTCGCGGCCGCGCGGGTACATCTCCTCGGTGCTCGGGGCGAACAGCAGATCGACGCCGGCCTGTTCCAGGGCGGCCTGGTCCTGCGCCAAGGTGCGCGGATAGCGGGCGAAGTCATCCTTGGGCCCGAACTGCAGCGGATTGACGAAGATGCTGGCGACGACGCGATCCGCCTGGCGCCTACCCTCTTCCATCAGGCGCAGGTGCCCGCGGTGCAGATTGCCCATCGTCGGCGCGAACGCGACGCGCTGGCCCTGCGCGCGCCAGCGATCGAGCTGCGCATGCAGCTCGGCAATCGTATGGACTGTGATCATGCGGCGGCTGGATCAGCTCGCGAAGCAGTGCTGCGGTGCCGGATACGCGCCCGACTTCACCTCGCGGACGTAGTTGCCGATCGCCGTTTCGATGTCGACGCCGCCGGTCATGTAGTTCTTCACGAAACGCGGCGTATGGCCGAGCGTCACCGTCGGCGAGATGTTGAGGATGTCGTGCAGCACCAGGATCTGGCCGTCGACGCTGGCGCCGGCGCCGATGCCGATCACCGGAACCGGCGAAGCGGCGGCGATCTTCGCACCCAGTTCCGCGGGAATGCATTCAAGCAACAGCAGGTCCGCGCCGGCCTCGGCCAGTACACGGGCGTCCTCGATCATTGCTGCGGCGGCGGCGGAATCGCGGCCCTGCACTTTAAAGGCACCCATCTTGTGGATGAACTGCGGCTGCAGACCCAGATGCGCGCAGACCGGCACACCGCGGATCGCCAGGTATTCGACGATGCTGGCCTGCTCCTTGCCACCTTCGAGCTTGACCATCTTCGCGCCGCCGACCTGCATCATCTTCTGCGAAGCATCGAGCGCGCGGTCCAGCGTCGCGTAGGACAGGAACGGCAGATCGGCAATCAGGAAGGCGCGCGACAGATGCGGTGCGACGCAGCGCGAGTGGTAGACGATGTCGTCGACGGTGACCGGCGTCGTCGTCTTGCCGCCATGCAGGACCATGCCCATCGAGTCGCCGATCAGCACGACATCGACGCCGGCGCGATCTTCGATCAGCGCGAAACTGGCGTCGTAGCAGGTCAGGCAGGCAATCTTCTCGCCGGCACTGCGCATACGGCGCAACTCGGCAATGTTGACGGGTTTCGCGGTGTTCATGGCCTCAGGTCCTGTGTGTCCGGGCGACGAGGGCGCGAAATATAGCAATCTGCGCGCCGCTGTGCGCTCAGGCGCCCCACAACTCCAGGCCTTCACGGCCAATCGCGCGCAAGGCCTCTTCCAACGGCGGCAAGCCGGGGATTCGCAGGCCGTCGGCAGCGACATCGATCAAGGGCGCCAGCACGAAGTTGCGCTGCGCGATGCCGGGATGCGGCAGCTGCAGGCTCGCACTGTCCCACTGCAGGCCTTCGACATGCAGCAGGTCGAGATCGATGGTCCGCGGCCCCCATTTGACGCTGCGCTGGCGGCCCATCTGCAGTTCCACGCCGAGCAGCGCCTGCATCAGCGCTTCGGGTTCGAGCGCGGTTTCAAGGCGGCAGGCCGCGTTGCAGAAGGCCGGCTGATCCGCCGGCCCCATCGGCGCGCTGCGGTAAAACGGCGATGTCGCATCAATGCGGCCGAGCCCGGCGATCCGATCCAGCGCCGCACGCAGCTGCGCGGGCGGATCGCCAAGATTGGCGCCCAGGCCAACGTAGGCGACGCGCATTCGCTGGTCGCCCGTCTTCAGTCCGCGGTCGGCGGCGCGCTCTGGCCGGAGCCGGATTTGCGTCCACGGCCGCCGCGACGGCGACGGCGCTTCTTCGGCCCGCTGGGTGCTGCCGGCGCCGATTCACTCGACTCCGCGACATCCCCATCGTCGAACTCGCCTTCCGGTTCCTCGGCGTGACGGCGATCCTGATGACGCGGCGCGGCCGGCATGCCGATCTGCGCCGTCGTCCAGAAGTCGGCGGCTGCCTGCGGCACTTCGCCGACGGCGGCGCGCAGCACCAGGAAATCGTAGGCCGCGCGGAAGCGCGGATGGGTCAGCAGCCGCTGCGCGCGGCCGCCGCGCGCATCGAAACGCGGCTGCAGCACCCAGATCTCGCGCATCGGCAGCGAGAAGCGCTTGGGAATCATGATGTGCCGCAGCGTCTGGCTCAGTGCCTTGTCCGAAGCCTGGACGATCGCGACGTTGGCATGCACGCCTTCGCGCTCGGTCAGGCGCTTGTACTCGCGCAGCACGCTCGGCCACAGCAGCGCGGCATACAGGAACGCCGGGCTGACGCTCTGGTCGGATTCGATGCGCTGCGCGGTGTTGGCCAACGCCTGACGCAGAAATTCGCCGTGCCGCGGATCTTCCATCGCCGCGTCGGCCGACGGCAGCAGGTGCTTGAGCAGGCCGTAACGATGCAGGCCTTCGAGATTGGCGACGCCGTCCTTGCACTGCAGCAGCTTGATCACTTCATCGAACAGGCGCGCCGGCGGAATCTCGCGCAGCAGGCCGGCGAGCTGCGGAATCGGCGCAGCCGTCGCTTTCTCGATCTCGAAGCCGAGCTTGTTGGCGATGCGCACCGCACGCAGCATGCGCACCGGATCTTCGCGGTAGCGCGTCTCCGGATCGCCGATCAGGCGGATCAGGCGACGATCCATGTCATCCAGGCCGCCGGTCAGGTCGACGATCGAATAGTCGCGGATGTCGTAATACAGCGCGTTGACAGTGAAGTCGCGGCGGAACGCATCGGTCTCCAGCGTGCCGTATTCGTTGTCGTCGAGGATGCGCCCCGTACCGTCGCGCTCATGCTCGTCGGTGATGACATTGCGGAAGGTCGTCACTTCCAGCACGTCGTTGCCGAAACGCACATGACAGATGACGAAGCGCCGGCCGATCAGCCGGCAGGAACGGAAGACCTGACGGATTTGGTTCGGATGCGCGTTGGTCGCGATATCGAAATCCTTGGGCGACAGACCCGCGAGCAGATCGCGGACACCGCCGCCGACCACATAGGCCTCGTAGCCGGCGTCCTTCAACCCATACAGCGTGCGCGTGGCGCCCTGCGTGAACTGACTGCGGGAAATCGGGTGATCTTCGCGCGGAATGCGGCGTACAGCCGGACGCGCGGACCTCTTTTTTGGAATTAATGCCTTGAGCCAGTTCATTGGGCGCGTATAATACGCGGCCTTTCGCCGTACCTGTAACATCAATTTCTACCCAGTTTCTTTGCTCCTATCGTCTAGAGGCCTAGGACGGAGCCCTCTCAAGGCTTAAACCCGGGTTCGAATCCCGGTAGGAGCGCCATCAAACGAAAAACCCCGGCCTTGTGCCGGGGTTTTTCGTTTGAATGCCATTGCGGGGTTCGAACCCGCAGGGTTCGACCACCTCGCAAAGCGAGGTGGCGCGAGCACGCGCAGCGCGCGCAGTCCCGAGCGAAGCTCGGGATCGAGGTCGCCTCCCGGCGACCTCGACAATCCCGGCCCTGCTCTCACAGAGCCCAGCAGCGATTTCGCCCTACACAACCACCACCTTCAACCCTACCTCGACGTTATTCCGCGTCGCCTTCGAGTACGGGCAGAACTGATGCGCCGCGGCGACCAGCTTGTTGGCGTCGGCCTCGGTGAGCCCGCTGATCCAGGCGGTGATATCGGCCTTCAGGCCGAAGCCGCTGTCGTCATTGCCGATGCCCACCGCAACCTCGATCTCGACCGACTTCGGCTTGAGCTGCATCTGCCCCGCAAGAAAATCGACCGCGCCGCCGAAGCAGGCGGCATAGCCCGCGGCGAACAGGTCCTCGGGTGTCGTCGTGCCCGGCTTGCCGGGACCGCCCATTTCCTTGGGCACCGACAGATCGACCTTGACGACGCCATCGCGCGATTCGGTATGACCATTGCGGCCGCCGCTGGCGACGGCATGCGCGGTGTACAGCACTTTGACTGGCATATCTCTGCTCCTTGTTATCGGTTCTGTCGTTGCGAATACTGCTCCACAAATCCCTACCGTACGATGAAGCGCACCGGCGCGGCCTCGGCATGCTGGCCGTCGCCGGCTTCCGCCACCGCCTTGAGCACATGCGCGCCGCGTTGCAGGCGCCAGCTCCAGCGCGGCGCAGCACCCTCGCCGACCAGTTCGTCGTCGAGATACCAGCGCACCAGCGCAATCGGCTGCTGCCAGGCGAGCTCGAAATCGAAGGCCTCCAGTTCGTCGGGGATGCGCGGGTCCATCGCCAGCTGCAATCCGTCATAAGGCTGGGTCAGCGCCGGTTGCTCGGGCGCCGCCGCGACAGCGGCCACCGCCAGTCCGCCCTGCGCCGCTTGCGCGACGACCGGCGCGGCGCTGCCGGCACGCGCCAGCAGTCCTCGGGTCAGCAGCGCCGCGCCCGTGGAGCCGGTGATGCCGTCGGTCGCGCGACCCGACAGATTGCCGATCCAGACGCCAACGACATATTGACCGTTGTAAGCCACCGTCCAGGCATCGCGGTAGTCACTCGAGGTGCCGGTCTTGACCGCCGTGCTCTGCGGGAAGCGCAGCACCCCGCCGTCGCCAAACTCAAGCAACCGCGCGGAAGGATCGGACAGGATGCCGCTGGTCATGCGCGCCGCCGCGGCCTGGAAGCCGACGCGCTCCGCTCGCGTCTCGCGATCGTCCTCGAACACCGTCAGCGGCCGGAAGCGACCTTCGCGCGCGAGTGCCGTGTAGGCCTGCACGAGTTCGTACAGCGAGACCTCGCCGTTGCCGAGCGCGAGGCCGTCGCCGTAGATATCCGGATGACGGTCGAGGCTGCGCACGCCGAGCGTCTTCAGCTTGTCGAGAAAGCGTTCTGCGCCGACGAACTGCAAGGCTTTGACCGCCGGAATGTTCAGCGAATTGCCGAGCGCCTCGCGCACGCTGATCAAACCGTAATGCGTGCGACTGTAGTTGCGGTACTCGTGCAGACCGCCGTTGACGCGCTCGGCGAGCGCGCTGTCGTCGATCGTCGTCTGCGGTCCCCAGCCCTGCTCGAACGCCGTGGCGTACAGCAGCGGCTTGAGCGTGGAGCCGGGCTGACGCGCGACATCGACGGCGTCGATACCAACGACATCCGGCGTCTGCATATCGACCACCGCCCAGGCTCGGATGCGATTGCCGTCGAGATCGACGATCAATGCCGCACCCTGGCGCGCACCTTCGCCGCCCAGGTCCTGCAGGCGCGCGCGCAGATAGGCTTCGGCATCGGCCTGCAGATGCGCATCGAGGCTGCTGCGCAAGGCCAGACCGCTCGCCAGACCCGCCGAGCGCTGCCGCACCCTGGCAACGAAATGCGCCGCCTGCAGCGGCGGCCGCGCGCGCGCGAAGCGCAGTGGCGCCGCATCGGAATCCGCCGTGGCATCCACCTTCGCGACGATGCCGTCGCCGAGCAATCTTGCAGCCAGACGGTCGATGCCGCGCTGCAAGTTGGCCGGCTCCTTCAGCAACCGCGACGGCGCGCGCAGCAACACCGCGAGCGCCAGCGTCTCGCGCTGGCTCAGGGTTTCCAGACTGCGTCCGAAATAGAACTGCGCGGCCTGGACGACGCCGCGCCGGTTGGCGCCATACGGCGCCTGGTTCAGATAGAACTCAAGGATGTCGTCCTTGCTGAAGCGCGCTTCAAGACGCATCGCCTCGAAACCCTCGACCCAGCGCGACCACAGCGTGCGTGGGCGGGGATGCAGCAGGCGCACGACCTGCTCGCTGATCGTGCTGGCGCCGCGGATGCCGCGCCGCGCCTTGAGGTTCTGCCATACCGCGGCCGCCCGCGCGCGCCAGTCGATGCCGGCGTGCTCGCGAAAGCGATGATCCTCCGCATAAACCACGGCCTGCGTCAGCAGCACTGGCATCTGCTCCAGCGGCAGTTGCTGCAGCTGATTCCAGCCGCCATCGAACGGCAGCTGCAAGGGCTCGCCGTGTCGATCGAGTACCGCAACACTGCCGTCCGCCGCGGCAACCTC
This sequence comes from Fontimonas sp. FW305-C-3, assembly GCF_058783185.1. Taxonomy (NCBI): domain Bacteria; kingdom Pseudomonadati; phylum Pseudomonadota; class Gammaproteobacteria; order Nevskiales; family Nevskiaceae; genus Fontimonas; species Fontimonas sp. FW305-C-3. Next base: position 474,595 of record NZ_JBYSYK010000002.1, read on the forward strand.
AGCGGGCGGCACGAGCAGTGCCGGCAGGCTGCGCTGTGCCAGCGCGGTGGCCAGACCCAGCACCAGCGCGCCGCACGCCGTGCCGAGAACGGCGCGGCGCAGCAGCACGCTGGCGGCCAGCTGCTTCACGGCGCCCTGGCGCTGATCCGCAGCCTTGCCGCGACCCCGTTGCCGTAGACATCCGGCTCGTACATCTGCTCGGCGTGGCTACGCTCGATGGCGAATTCACCGGCGGCAATCGCCTGACCGAACCAGCTCAGCTGATAGCGGCCCTGCGAGATGAAGTCGGCGTAGTGACGCACCGCTTCGAAGCGCAGTTCGCGGTGATAGAACGGCCAGGGGTAGGCACTGTTGTCGGCCAGCGCACCGGCATCGATGCCCGCGGTCGTCGCCAGATCCGGGTTCAGCGGCTCGATGCCGCCCGGCACCGGATCGTCGACGACGACATAGGTCATCCAGGCCGGCGCCTCGAGCACGAGATCGACCTTGAGCAGTTCGCCCTGCTGCATCTCGAGTTCGCCCTGCGCGTTCGGCTTCAAGCTCTGCCATTGTCCGCCGCGCTGTACCGCATAACTGCGTTGCACGCTCAGGCCGGCATTGACCGCCGGTGCGTCGAACGGCTCGACGTACTGCAGTCGCGTGCTGACATAGCCGCGACCCTGCCCGCTGGCCTCGACCTGCACGCGCTGCTGACCGCTGGCCGTCACGGCCGTGCTCAGCACCGGACTCGTCGCCGGCTTCAGCTCCGCCTTGCCGAGCGGCTGCCCGCCGAGCGTTGCCGTCACCGCCAGATCGACCGGATCGCGCTCGTAGGTTTCGCTGTAGGCGATCAGCGCCTGCGCGCAGTACAGATTCTCTTGTGTATTGCTCCAGTGCGTACGACCGTCGCGCGCGGCGGTGACATGGCGGATCAGCTTCTGCGGCAGCTCGCCGATGCCGGGCTGCTCGCGCGCCGCGATCAGCGCACTGAGCGCCGCACAGTTGGAACGCACCGGCGAACCCAGCAGCCAGACCCAGGCGCTGTCGTTGTCGTCCTCGAGCGACAGCCGGCCGGCTGATTCGTTGGCGCGCGCCAACACGCGTTCGCGCGCCCGCTCCGCCCAGGCCGCGCCGCCATCGATACGCTGCGCGGTCTGCCAGAACAGGCTCTCGCCGAACAGTCCCATGCGGACCAGCTGCTCGCCATGACGCGCCAGCTCGGCGGCATCGACCTTGCCGCGCTGCGCCAGCGCGGCCAGCGCGACGGCGCGCAGCTGTGCTCGTGCCTCGCGCGAGTCGTAGCCCTGCGATGACGGATCGGCCCGCAGCACGCCGAGCAGATATTCGTCGAGCGCGTCCCAGACCTGCGCCGGCGGCGCATGGCCCAGCTCCTTGAGCCAGCCGAAGGCCAGCCCGGTGAAGGCCGACAGATACGGACTGACATTGGCGTCGCTGGCGACGAAGAAGGCCATGCCGCCATTCGGCGCCTGGAAGCTGCCGGCGTCCGCCAGCACATTGGCAACCTGCTGCTCGGCGTTCGGCCAGTCGACCGCCGGACCCAGGCGCGGCTTGAACTTGAGGAACTGCGCCGCCATCGTCGCCTTGCTCAGGCGCTGCTCCCAGCAGTCGTGCGGATACTCGCGCTGATAGGTGAAGGCGCCGTCGAGCGCGCCCAGCAGCGTCGGCGTCATCGCGACACTGAGCTGCGCCGCCTGCGCGGTCGCCGGCACATCGATGGTCTGCGTCACCGGCTGATCCGCGGTCAGGTCGGACAGGTCGGCGGCGGTCGCCGAGTAACGCGGCGCACGAACTGCAACGCGATGCGTCAGCCCGTCGCGATCCTCATCGTCACCGGCTTTCGCGGTGAACTGCAGCGTCTCGGCGGATGCAACCTTGAGCGGCAAGGTCACCGTCTTGCGCTCGAACGAGGCCAGTTCGACGATCTGCTTGATCTCGCCCTGCGCGCCGCCTTCGACCTTGATCGCCACCTCGATCTTGCGCGCGTGGTCGGCGCGATTGAGTACGGTGAAACCGGCGGTGAACTGATCGCCCTGCGCAAGCTGGTTCGGCATCGCCGGACGCAGTTCGGTCGGCTTGGTCACGCTGATATCGGTCTGGCCCAGGCCCATGCGATCGCCCGGCGTCACCGCCATCGCCAGCACGCGCCAGCCGGTCAGCTGGTCCGGCAGCTCGAAGGAGATCTCGGCGTTGCCGTCGGCGTCGGCAACCAGCGCCGGATTCCAGTATGCGACGAACTTCTCGACCGAGCGCAGCGACAGATCCGCACCGCCATCGCCGCCCGGATTGGCGCCTTTCTTCTCGAACTTCTGGCGGCCGATCAGCTGCGTCAGCAGGCTGTAGTTCGACAGATCGAGCGCATCGAGCGTCGTGAAGCCCTTGAGCGGATCGTAGTAGCTGGCACCGGCGGTGATCAGATCGAACACTGCCTTGTCGACGACGGCGACCGCGAACTCCGGCGCCTCGGCCTTTGCGTCCTTGCCGGCCGGCGGATGCGCGATCTTCGCCTGCAGCTTCAAGCTGACGGTATCGCGCGGGCGATACGCCGCGCGATCCGGCGTCAGCTTCACCTCGATGTGGCGATACGGCTCGTTGACCTCGAGCTTTGCGTAGCCCATGCGGAAGGTCGGCTTGCCGAGATCGACACCGCCCTTCAGCGGCGCCTCGACGCGCGGCGACATGACGACGACCGACACATAGGCGCCCGGCACATATTCCGGCAGCACCGGAATCTCGACGACGGGCGTCGAACCCTTCAGCGTCTGCACCGACGAGTGCAGCACGCCGTAGCGCTCCACCGTCACCAGCGCCTGTGCATCGGGGAACGGATTCTTGACCAGGAAGCGCGCGGTCTGGCCGACGGTCCAGCTGTCCTTCTCGGCGCGCAGATCGAGGCTGTAGTCCGGCGATTCCTCCCACAGCACCGCACTGCTGCCCTGCGCGTACAGATCGTAGTGCGTCTGATGCAGGCGATCCTTGCTGTCGCGGACCATCGCGGTGATGCGGAACTCGCCGGCGGCGTCGGGCGTGAAGTCGCAAGCCATGCCTTCCAGCGACGAGCGGCCCTTGCAGGTCGCGACGCGCTGCCACTGTGTCGTGTAGCGCGTGATGAAGGCATTGCCGGCGCCTTTGACGCGCGCACCCAGCGTCTGCTTGCGTTCGACCTTGACGTAGTACGGCGTGCCGCGCTGCGGTTCGCCCTGTTCGTCGACGACCAGCACATTGATGCTCGACGCCTTGCCCTGCTGCAACGACCAGTTCTCGGAACGCACGCCGATATAACGGTCGCGCCCGAAATACGGAATGCTGCTGCGGCCGACGATGCTGCGGCCGCGGTCGTCCTCGACGCTGCCTTCGAGCAGGACGCGGCCGACCAGCACCGGACCGTCGTCGGGCTTCAGCGTGGTCTGCCACTCGCCCTGCGCATCGAGTTGTCCGGTCTGGTCCAGCAGCGGCTGCAACTCGCGCCCGCTGTCGTCGGCGCTGTCGAAGCTGTAGATCTTCGCCAGCGGATGCTTGGGCTCGAACGCGACGACCTCAAGCCGCGCCTGTGCCCGCAGCCGCGCCGACGCAAAAGGACCGCCGCCCTGCAGCTTGGCGTCCACCTGCAGCGGAATCTCCGCGGCCGGCATCGCGCGCTTGGCACGCAGTTCGGCGTTGACGCGGAACGGCGCCGGCACGAAATCGGCCACCAGCACTTGCAGCGGATCGAGCGTGAACTCGGCGTAGTCCGGCTTCAGCTCGAAGCGGTACCAGCCGACCGCGGCGTTCTTCGCCAGCGCGAACGAACCATCGAGCGCTCCATAGCGATTCAGGGCAACCGCGTCGCGTTCATGCACGGTCGCGCCGGCAGCGTCGTACACGGTGACCTTGTAACGCCCGTTCGGCGGCGCAACGAGCGCCTTGCCGGAATCGTCGCGCACGTAGATCTTGTACTGCACCGTCTCGCCGGTGCGGTAGACGCCCTGGGCCGTCGTGCCCCAGCTGCGCATATGCGCGTAGCGCTCACGCCGGCTCGACCAGAACTGCTGGCGCGACGCACGCCAGATATCGACATCGAACGCCGACTGCAGCGGCAGCACCGCCAGCTGCTTATCGCGCTGCACGCGTACCGCGAGGCTGTCGGCGCCGCTGGTCCACAGCTGTTCGAGCTTGGGATCGAGTTCGACCGTGCCGGGCAACAGCGCGATGCCATCGGCGTCGGTGCGCGCGGTCGCGCGCGGCGTGTTGTCGAGTCCCTTGATGATCGCCACATCGGCATTCGCCACCGGCTTGCCGTCGGCGAGGCCGGTCACCCAGACCAGGCTGTTGCTGTGGCCGATCTTGGCGTGGATCTGCCAGGGCGTGACGGTGACGAAGAACTCGCGCGGCTGCTCGTCGAGTGCGGCACCGCCGCTCTGGGCCTCCAGCTTGCCGCGGATCGCGCCGCTGTCGTTCGTACCGAACATGCCGCGCACATTGAGCGGCATCGCGAAGGCGATATTGCGCAGCGGCGACACCGGAATCTGCTGTTGCTGATCCACCTCGAGCTGGGCGCCGCCCGTCCCCGCGGTCATGCGCGTATAGCGGGCGACGATGCTGTCGAGATTGGTGACCACCGCCGGCACCTCGGAATCCAGGCCGCTTTCCAGTACGGCGACCGGATGATCGGTGACGAGCGTGGGCGCACGCGCACCGGTGCGCAGTGCCAGCGCTGCGGTCTGCTGCAAGCTGCGGCCGAAACGATCGACCAGCCCGCCATCGATGCTGATCGAATAGCTGGACTCGGCGGTCAGCGAGTACGGGAGGTAGACGCGGTAGGTCTGCTGCGCGTTGTGCGGCCAGGACACCGGGTGATCGTCCGCCGAATTCGCCCAGGGGTTGTAGTCCGGGTCCTTCGGCTGCACCGGCGCCGGCGTGATCTTGAAATGCTCGCGCACGGCGCTGCTGCTGACCGGCGCGCTGAACTCGAGGCTGATCGGCGCGAGCGGCACGCAGCCCTCGGCGGTTTCTCCCGGCGCGAAGGACTGCTCCTCGTCGCCGATCGTGCAACGCAGGCCGATCAGGCGCAGCTCGGGGAACATGTGCGCGGTGAATTCGCGGTCGCTGCTCTGGCCCGGTTCGAGACCGAATGCCGATGTCAGTCCCGGGCTGATGGCCAACTCGTAGCTTTCATCCGGCTCGAGCGCCTGCGTCGGCCACACGCGCCATTGCGCCCGCGCCTCGCCCTGCGGCGTGTAGAACGGCGTATCGGCATCGAACACGTCCGGCCCGACCTCGAGCGCCTTGCCGAGCTTCAGCTTCGCGGCCACCGAGGCCGCGGTCACCGGCTGATTGAAGCGTACCCGCAGCTCGGGCTGTTGCGGCCCGCGCCAGGCGACGACCTGCGCATACAGCACGCGCGGCAGCTCCGTCGTGAAGCTGCTCGTCATGCCCTTGCGCAGCACCGCGCCATCAAGCGCGGTGAGGTCGGGGCGCACCTGCACGCTATAGCGGGTTGCCGGGCGCAGGCTGGTTTCGGACTGCAGATTGCAGGCAAGCACCTGCGCATCGAGCCAGCGCCACTGGCAGCCCGGATCCGGCGTCACGCTGACCGGCACTTCGTCGGCATTGCGTTCCATGCGGCCGAGCGGCACGACGGCGCGGTCGAAGCTGATCGTGATCTGGCGCTGCGCGCGCAGATCGGCGCCGGCCGGGGTGATCCGGCTGACATGCAGATCGCCGGCGGCCATTGCCGACCCAGCCAGCGCAAGCAGACCGAGTACGGCAGTGAATTTCATGGCGGGCTTATTCATGGCTCACCTTGATCCGGGCGAACAGCGCGCCGTTCTCGTCGCCGACCATCTGAACGCTGCGCAGACCCTGGATCGCGGTCCAGCCGATCTGGTTTTCGTCACCGGACTGAGGCTCGCTGACCGGCAGGCCGAGCAGGCCCAGGCTTTCGGCAGCGAGCGGGAAACGGCCATACGGAAAAGACACGGTGATCCAGTCCGCCTTGCCGTCGATGTAGACCACTTCGATACGATTGGCATAGTTGCAGCGCTCGCTGTGCAGCGCCGGCTGGCAGGATTGCGAGGCGCCAAGCACCTGCTCCGCCTCGGCACGCGGCTTGCCCGCGAAACTGGACAGCTGGACGAGCGGCTGGACCGCACCGCCGGCCTCGGGAATCTGCTCGAACGCGGCCTCGTAGTCGAAACCGCCGTCGCTGCGCCACCACTGCCAGGCCAGGGCACTCGCCGCCGCCACCACGAACAGGACAGCCGCAATCTGCTGTTGCCTTGTGCTTACCGTCATCATCAGGCTCCGAATGGGTGGTGCGCCGTGCCGGGTACACTCTAACGATTCCGCGTTGCAGTCTGCTGCGCGCAAGTGCACATCTTGACGCGAGATCGGGCGCCGGGCGGCCCGGACATGAAATAATGGCGCCGGTCTTTCCTCGTCCTACGCCGTGCTCCTGCTCTCCGCAACCCTGGCTGCGCTGCTGTCCGGCCCCGCGCTATACGCGATCGCGCAGCGGCATCCATCCCTGTTGGCGTTTCTCGACGGCTTCGTGCTGGTCAGCATCGCGGGCCTGGTCCTGCTCGAAGTGCTGCCGGATGCCTTCGTCGCAGGCGGCTGGCTGTCGCTGCTGTTCCTGCTGATCGGCCTGCTCGGCCCGACCGCGCTCGAGCATGGCTTGAGCCACGCGCGCCGCGAGGCGCATCTGCTGGCACTGGGCCTGGCGATCTTCGGCCTGGTGCTGCACAGCATCGGCGACGGTGCGGCGCTGTCCGGCGCCGGCGACGATCCTCACGAATCGGCGCTGGGCCTGGCCATCGCGATCCACAGCATTCCGGTCGGCCTGATGGTCTGGTGGCTGCTGTATCCGGTGTTCGGCATCGGCCTGCCGGCGCTCGCGCTGATCGCGATGTGCGCCGCGACGGCCGCCGGTTACTACAACGGCATGTCGTTCAGCGTCGTGCTCGGCGCACAGGGCTGGGCCTGGTTCCAGGCCGTGATCGCCGGTTCGATCCTGCATGTGATCTTCGGCCGGCCGCATCTCGACGAGACCTCCGAACATCACCAGTCGACACCCCCGTTCGAGGGCCTCGGCAATCTCGCCGCACTCGCCGCGCTGGCCTGGCTGGCACTGTCGTCGGCACATCATCACGGCGCCGAACTGACATCACCGACGCTGTCGCCCTATCTCGAACGCCTGCTTGAACTCAGCCTCGAATCGGCGCCCGCGCTGTTGCTGGCGTATGTCGTCGGCGGCTTCATCAGCGGCGAGCTGCCGGACCGCTGGCTGCGCTGGCTGAGCCGCGGCGGCCCCGCCTCGCAGGCGCTGCGCGGCATGGTGGTCGGCCTGCCGCTGCCGATCTGCAGCTGCGGCGTGCTGCCGCTGTATCGCTCGCTGATCCAGCGCGGCGTGCCGGTTGCCGCGGCCATGGCCTTTCTGATCGCGACGCCGGAAATCGGTCTGACCGCGCTGTTCGTGTCGGTCCCGATGCTTGGCTGGGAGATGACCGTGCTGCGCGTACTCGCGGCCGCTTTGCTCGCCGTGTTCGTCGCCTGGATGGTCGCGCGCAAGCTGCCGGCACCGGTCAGCGCCGCACCGAAGGCCTGCCCGCACTGTCATCCGCCGGCCGCTGAGAATGCGACCGCCGGCAAGAGCGGACGCCTGCGCCGCGCGGCGCGCGCCGGTCTGGTCGACCTGGTCGACGACACCGCGGCCTGGATCACGGTCGGCCTGCTGCTCGCCGCGGCGCTGATGCCGCATGTCGGCGATCTGTTCAGCAACCAGTGGCCGGCCTGGGCGGAGATCCTGCTGTTCGCCGCACTGGGCCTGCCGGTCTACGTCTGCTCGGCGGGTGCGACGCCGCTGGTCGCGGTGCTGATTGCCGGCGGCGTGTCGCCTGGCGCGGCGATCGCCTTCCTGCTGACCGGCCCGGCGACGAATGTCTCGACCTTCGGCGTGCTGAGCGCCATTCACGGTCGCAAGGTCGCCCTGCTGACGGCGCTGTTCGCCGGCGGCGGCGCGGTCGTGCTGGGCCTGCTCGTCAACCTGTGGGCGCCGGCAGCGACCGGCAACGCACTCGCCGGCACGCATGTGCATGGCGCGCCCTGGTACGAAACCCTGAGCCTAATCCTGCTCGTGCTGCTGCTCGCCGCGTCGCTGTTACGCCGCGGCGGTCGGGCGCTGTTTGCCGATCTGTATCTGAGCCACCGGGCTGCCGCTTAAACCGCGACTCGCGCGATCTTCATCGCCAGCTCCAGCGCCTGCTCGTAGTTGAGGCGCGGATCGACAGTGGACCTGTACGCGCGCTGCAGGTCTTCCTGCGACAGGTTGCGCGCGCCGCCGGTGCATTCGGTGACGTCTTCGCCGGTCAGCTCCAGGTGCACGCCGCCGAGGCGCGAGCCGCAGGCCTTGTGGATCGCGAACGACTGCTCGACTTCCGACAGGATCTTGTCGAACGGCCGCGTCTTCAGACCCGACGGCGTGCCGATCGTGTTGCCATGCATCGGATCGCAAATCCACAGCACCGAGTGGCCGGCCTTGCGCACGCCTTCGATCAGGCGCGGCAGATGGTCGGTAACCTTGTCGGCGCCCATGCGGTGAATCAGCGTCAGGCGACCCGGTTCGTTGTCCGGATTGAGCACGCGGCACAGGTCGACGACCCATTCCGTCGACATGCTCGCGCCGACCTTGACGCCCATCGGATTGCGGATGCCGCGGCAGTATTCGACATGAGCTCCGCCGATCTCGGCCGTGCGCAGGCCGATCCACGGAAAATGCGTGGACAGGTTGTACCAGCCGGTCTTGCGCGGCACCTGGCGCGTTTGCGCCTGCTCGTACCAGAGCATCAATGCTTCATGCGAGGTGAAGAAATCGACGCGCTGGAAATCGCTGATCGGCGCGCCGGCGAGCGTCTCCATGAAGCGCAGCGAATCGCCGAGGTTATCGACCATGCGCTGATAGTCCGCGGCGAGCGGCGAATGGCCGACCCAGTCGAGATCCCAGTATTCCGGGTGATGCAGGTCGGCAAAACCGCCGTCGATCAGGCCGCGGACGAAGTTGATCGTCATCGCCGAGCGCGCATGCGCTTCGAGCAGGCGCTGCGGATCGGGCGTGCGCGCGGCCTCGGTGAATTCCGGCGCGTTGACGATATCGCCGCGGTAACTCGGCAACGCGATGCCGTCGCGGGTTTCCAGGTCCGCCGAACGCGGCTTGGCGTACTGGCCGGCGAAGCGGCCGATGCGCACGACGCGCGAGCGCAGGCCATGCACCAGCACCAGCGACATCTGCAGCAACACCTTGAGACGGTTGGCGATGATCTCGGAGCGGCAGTCGGAGAATGACTCGGCACAGTCGCCGCCCTGCAGGATGAAACCGTCGCCGGCCTGCGCCCGCGCCAGGTTCTGCTTCAGCGCGTCGACCTCCCAGGAGGTGACCAGCGGCGGCAGCGAGCGCAGCTGAGTCAGCGCGCTGTCGAGCTTGGCCTGGTCCGGGTAGCGCGGCTGCTGGGCAGCCGGGAATGCGTGCCAGGACTCGGGGGTCCAGGCGCTGGTCGATGCTGGGGTCTGCTTTGAATCACTGCTTGTTTCGGCCACGGCTGCAGTTCTGTGTTGTTGATCGGCGATAATCGCGCGGGGCGCAAGTATACGGCTCCCGTCAACCCTGCCCCACTCGCAGCTCGTCCTCTGATGACCGTCAGCCCTTACGCCGACCATACGCCCCTGATGCAGCAGTTCCTGAGCATCAAGGCCCAGCACCCGGACACCCTGGTGCTGTTCCGCATGGGCGACTTCTACGAACTGTTCTACGACGACGCCCGCAAGGCGGCGCGGCTGCTGAACATCACGCTGACCAAGCGCGGCGAATCCGCTGGCCAGCCGGTGATCATGGCCGGCGTGCCGCAGCACGCGCTGGAGCAATATCTGGCGCGCCTGATCAAGGCCGGCGAGTCGGCGGTCATCGCCGAACAGGTCGGCGAGCCGGGCAACGACAAGGGACCGATGCGCCGCGAAGTCGTGCGCGTTGTCACGCCGGGCACGGCGACCGACGAAGCGCTGCTCGACGAGCGCACGCAGACGCTGCTCGCGGCGGCCTGCCGCGTCGGCCCACTGTTCGGCCTCGCCTGGCTGGAGCTGTCGTCGGGCCGCTTCAGCCTGCTGCAGACCGCGTCGGCCGAGGAACTCAAGGCCGAGCTGCAGCGCCTGCGCCCCAGCGAACTGCTGGTGGCGGACGGTGCCGCGCCGGAGATCTCCGGTTATTCGGGACCCGCCGCGCACACACGGCCGATCTGGCATTTCGACAGCGCCTCGGCCTATCGCCTGCTGACCGCGCAGTTCAACACCCGCGATCTGCGCGGCTACGGCGCCGAAGGCCTCGATGCGGCGATTGCCGCCGCCGGCGCGCTGCTGCAATACGTGCAGGAAACCCAGCGCAGCACGCTGCCGCATCTGGGCGGCCTGAACGTCGAATCACCGGGCGATGCGCTGATGCTCGACGCCGCGACGCGGCGCAATCTGGAAATCGATCGCTCGATTTCCGGCGCCCACGATTTCACCCTGTTGCACATCCTCGATCGCTGCGTCACCGCGATGGGCGCACGCGCCCTGCACCGCTGGCTGACGCGCCCCTTGCGCAATGCCGCGCTGGTCGGCGCGCGCCACGACGCCGTCGCGGCGCTGATCGAGCTCGGCGCGGACGCACGCAGCGCGCGCGGCTTCGAGACGCTGCGCGGCGCGCTGAAGGACATTGTCGATATCGAGCGCATCCTCGCCCGCATCGCGCTGCGTTCGGCGCGCCCGCGCGATCTCGCCGGCCTCGGCGCGAGCCTGCTGCAACTGCCAGCCGTGCATGCAGCGATCGCAACGCTCGAATCGCCATTGCTCGCCGAGCTGAAGAGCCGCCTCGGTGCGCATCAGGACCTGGCCGCCCATCTCGCCGCCGCGCTCAGCGACGAACCGCCGCTGCTGACCAAGGACGGCGGCATCTTCCGGATCGGATTCGACGAGACGCTCGATGAACTGCGGCGCCTGTCCGAAAACGCCGATGGCTATCTCAGCGACCTTGAAGCCCGCGAACGTACGCGCAGCGGTATCGAGACGCTCAAGGTCGGCTACAACCGCGTGCACGGCTATTACCTGGAGGTCGGCAAGACCCACGCGGCGAAGGTGCCGGCCGACTACACGCGGCGCCAGACGCTGACCAATTACGAGCGCTACATCACCGAAGAGCTGAAGCGCTTCGAGGATCAGGTGCTGTCGGCGCGCGACCGCGCCCTCGCCCGCGAAAAGGTCCTATACGAAGCCCTGCTCGACAGACTCGCTGCCGTGCTGCCTGCGCTGCAGGCCTGTGCGCAGGCGCTGGCAGAACTCGATGTGCTGGCGAACTTTGCCGAGCGCAGCCATGCGCTCAACTACGTGCGCCCGCAACTGGTCAGCGAGGACTGCGTCGAGATCTGCGGCGGCCGCCATCCGGTCGTCGAGCAGACCGCCACGTCGGCCTTCGTGCCGAACGATCTGACCCTGAACCGCGACACGCGCCTGCTGATCATCACCGGCCCGAACATGGGCGGTAAGTCGACCTACATGCGGCAGACCGCGCTGATCGTGCTGCTCGCGCATACCGGCTGCTTCGTGCCGGCGGACAGCGTGAAGCTGGGACCGATCGATCGCATCTTCACGCGCATCGGCGCGTCCGACGATCTGGCTTCCGGGCAGTCGACCTTCATGGTCGAGATGAGCGAGACCGCCAATATCCTGCACAACGCGACCGCTAGCAGTCTGGTGCTGATGGACGAGATCGGCCGCGGCACCTCGACCTACGACGGCCTGTCTCTGGCGCGCGCGGTGGCCGAGCATCTGGCGACCAAGCTCGGCGCGTACTGCCTGTTCGCGACTCACTATTTCGAACTCACCGCGCTGCCGGCGACGCTGCCCATGGTCGCCAACGCGCATCTCGACGCGGCCGAGTATCCGGCGGGTTCCGCGGGCCACGACGGCGACCGCCTGGTCTTCCTGCATCGGGTGAAGGCCGGCCCCGCCAATCGCAGTTACGGCCTGCAGGTCGCCGCCCTCGCGGGCGTGCCGCAGACGGTGATCCGCGCAGCGCGTGAACATCTGGCCGAACTGGAGCGCAAACCGGATCCCGCTTCGGCTGCGCCGCAGCTGTCGTTGTTCGGCAGCAGTCCGAAGCCGTCGGCTCGCGAAGCGCCGGCGCCTGCAAAGGCACCGGCGCTGGAGCTGCTCGAAGGCCTTGAACCGGACAGCCTGAGTCCGCGCGAGGCGCTGGAAGTGCTTTATCGGCTCAAGGCGACATTGCGCAAGGATTGAAGATCAAGCCGTGTTGCGCTGCCTCAGCGCGGCGATGATCCCAAAGACGGCGAAGCCCATCAGCACACCGCCGACCGCGATCGCGATCAGCGCGATATGCGGGACGTTGACGACGCGTGACAACAGCGGCAGCTTGCCAAATTGCTCCGCGGCGCCGAGCCCGAGAAGTACAGCGCCGATGCCGTCCAGCACAAAAAGCGGCCACGGCATCTTCTTCGCCGGCGGTGGCAATAACTGATCCGTACGCCGGCGGCGCAAACCTTCGCCACTTTTGTCCTGCCGACGTTCGCCTAGCGCCATTGGAGCCCCCGGAAACCCTGGCATTCCCGACCAGGCAAAGAGAATCGCGATCTCTAGAGAAAATTACAAGCCGGCGCTTCGCAGCGCCAGCTTGACCGCCATGACCACACTCAACACGAACAGCACGGTCATGGCCAGACCTATCACGATGAAATGGGCCGGCTTTCCCTTGGAAAAATCACGTTGGCGATTCTTCGAGCTTTGCACGCCGAAGAACGAGGCCGCGACGCTGGCCACGGTCTGCCACAAGGTCGGTGCGCGCACGCTGTCGTCGTCCTGCCCCGGCGTCTGCGTCATATCGGTCGCTCAGCCGGCCGCTCAGTAATCGGCGAGGATGCCGCGCGTCGTCGCGATATCGTCATCGGCCTTTGCGTTGATGTCTTCCGCGGTGAGCTTTTCGATCTTGCCGCCGATCAGCGGAATCGGGCAGCTGATGTTCCACTTCAGGGTATTGGCCGAACCCTTGCCTTCGTCCTTCAGGCTCATGTCGCACTGCACCTTGACCGGCGTGCCCTTGATCTCGACATCGAGCTTGCCGGTCATCCTCTTGATGTCCCAGCTGTCCTGCTGGACGACGACCATCGACGTCGGCAGGAATTTCTTCGCGAAGTCCGGAATCGATACCGTGTTCTTCGCGGTGTAGCGCACCTTGATGCTGAATTGCGTGTCGGTCTTCTTGTGCTCCAGCACCTCGACTTCCGTGAAGCCCAGCTCCTTGTACTTGCGCTCGAAATAGGCGCGGTCGCTGAACATCTTGATCACCGTTGCCGCCGGCTTGCCGAAGGTGTGCTTGCTGTCGAATTTCATGACTCCCCCTACGCGAATTTAGTGTGTGTATGCCGGGCATGTGCCGGCGCCAACGTCCGGCGCTCTTGGCGACCGGGGCGGCAGAAACAAAAAACCGCCGGGTTTGACCCCGGCGGTTTCAAATCTACACCAATCGCTCCGCGGTTGCGGTGCGTTTTTACTTGGTCGTCATCTTCTGCACCGACGCAGCGGTGAAGTAGTCCGGCTTGAAGGTCACGGTCGCATCGATCGGCTTGTCTTCGTTGAACGCAGCGGTCACGAAGTAACGGCCCGAAGTGAAGTGATAGATGACTTCCGGAATCGTCGTCGCGGTCAGGATGTTGTATGCGAAGACCATGTGGCCTTCCTGGAACTGGTACAGCTGATCGCGGTTGTCGTAAGCGTCGATCATGCCGATCGTCCAGGAATCCTCGTCAACGTAGTAACGACGCTTCTTGAACGTGTGGCTGGTACCGGCCTTGATGTCAGCCTCGACGACCCAGACGCGATGCAGCTCGTAGCGCGGGATGTCCTGATTGAGATGGCGCGGCTTGGCCAGATCCTTGTACTTGACCGACGGGCCGGCGATCTTGTTGGAGTTGTACGGCAGGTACATTTCCTTCTTGCCGACCAGCTTCCAGTTGTAGCGCTCAAGCACGCCGTTGAACATGTCGACCTGATCGTAGAACTGGTGACCGTCGGTGCCTTCGTACGGGTTGTCGCAGCAGACCGTCGGGGCGCGACGGATGCGCTTCAGGCCCGGCGAGTACAGCCAGGCAGCGCGACCTTCCGCACCCGTACCGGCCTTTTCGTGGACCAGAATAAAGGTGCCGGCGAGGCGCGGCGGGGCGACCGTCTTCGACAGATACTTGAGGAACTCGCCGGAACCCTTGGTCAGCGGCACCGGGTTCTTGATCGAGCCATAACCGAACTGGACGTCTTCGACCAGCTTGGTCAGCTGGAACTCGCCGTTCGGCTGCACGATCATCTGGTTGTTGTAGCGCGTCAGCGCTTCGCCGCGCCATTTGACCTTGTGATTCCAGATCGGCTCGGCGCCGGTCTTGGGAATCGGGAACGGGAAGCCGAGTTTGCAGTCGTTCGGCGTATCCGGGTTGAGCATTTCGCAGCCGGTTGCATTGATCTTCGTGGCGTCGAAGATTTCCTGCGGCCAGGTCACCACGCGATGCGGCGGATAGACGTTGAGCTTATAGGTGTCGTAGGTGTTCAGCAGGTGCTTGTGACCTTCCGACAGCTTGTCCGCGTACTGGGCCATGTTGGCCTTGGTGATCGTGTACAGCGGCTTGTCGCCGTCAATCTTCGGATCGTTCGGGTATTCACCCGACAGCGCGCCACGCTTGGCGCCCGGCGTCCACGCCGGAATCGAGCCGTCCTTATTGCCGGCCTTTTCAGCGCCGACAGGCGTCAGGCTGGTACCCAGCTGGGCTGCCTCTTCCGCGGAGACCTTCGCACCAGCCTGCCCAGCCATCAGGGTCAGTGCCAGCGCGCCGGTCAATACTGCTAGGCGCTTGTTCATCGGGTTTTCTCTCCTCAAAGGGGTTCAGATCTATGCCGTTATGCCACTTTCTGCAGCGGGCTGAAGGCGCGGGTCATGCTACATGAATACGCAAACAGCTTTCCACCGTCGAGTCTTGCATTGTCCATTGAACGGATGCTGAACTCACTACCCGTTCTTTATGGGTTTATTGGCTCGAAAACGCGCGCCGTAAGCAGCCGTACCGTCTTTTTTAACGTGCGGACGATGCGCGCAGGCGCTCCAGAGCCGCCAACAACGCAGGCCGCTCGCTGAGTTCGCAACGCAGCGTCGCCAGCATGATGAAAACGCCGGCAAGCCGGCGGTGCAGGAAGACGATTTCGCGCGGCGGCACCCGGAAATGCACCGACAGGGCATTGTTGGCGGCCAGCTTGCTGGCCCGCATGGGCAGATCGCTGAGACCCCAGTTGTAATCGCCCTCGGCGGTCCAGAGCTGCGCAGGGACCCGCGCGTCACCCGTCTCGCTGAAGGGCTCGACGATCATCTCGCAAAGCTTTGCGAACGCACTGCCGACCGCATCGGGAACGCCGGCGCGCATCAGGCCGATGGCGCGCGCGCCGCGCATGACTTGCGCGGTATCGCGCAACAGCGCGCCTTCGACGATGTCGGCATAGTTTTCGATGAACCCACGGCCGAACACCCGCGTCGCACCGAAATCGAGCAGCACGATGCGATCGATCTCGCCGTCCTTGCCGGGACGGATGCGGTAATTGCCGAAATGCGGATCCGACTGGACCATCCCCCAGTCGAAGAACTCCTGCAGGAAGAGCTCCATGAAGGCGTCGCCCAAGGCGTTGCGACGCTGCTGCGACAAGCCCTGCACTGCCGGCTGACGCACGTGCTCGCCGTGTTCGAACGAGGTCGTCAGCACCTGGTCGCGACTGTAGTCGGCGATGACTTCGGGCACGACGAAGCGCGGATCGTTGGCCAGGCGCTTGCGGAAGGTCTCGGTGAACTGGCGTTCGCTCTGGTAGTCCACCTCACGGTGCAGCATCTCGCGCACTTCGTTGAAGACCGGCGTGATGTCGAGCCCGCGCGGCGACAGGCGCGTCATGATCAGCAGACGCGACAGCGTGCGGATATCGCTTTCGATGGCATCGGCAACGCCGGGATACTGGATCTTGACGCACAGCTCCTTGCCGTCGGAACGACGCCGTGCGCGGTGCACCTGGCCGAGAGACGCCGCTGCCAGCGGCTGCTCGTCGACCTCCAGCTCGCGCAGGCGCGAACGCCCGAGCGCACGCTCCAGCACCGGCTGCACGATCTTCCAATGGACCGGCGGCGTGTCGTCCTGCAGCGACGACAGCACGGTGACGGCTTCTTCGGGCAGGAAATACTGTCCGTACAGCGACAGCATCTGCCCGGCCTTCATGACGCTGCCCTTGAGCTTGCCCAGCTCGTCGGCCAGGATCTGCGCCTGCTTGCGATAGAACTCGCGGTTCGCCTCGCTGCGATCGACCTCGCCACGGAAGATATTGGCGACCGAATGCGCAAAGATCTTGGCACCGGCGCCGACGCCGAGCTTGGTCAGCGCAACGCTACGCTCCAGCGACCCGGTTTTGAGGGACGAAATGCTAGGCTTGCCGCCGTTATCGTTCGCCGAAGACATTGATCGATGAGTAATGGCCTTGCCGATGTACTGTTAGCGCCGCAGCAGCGCGACGCCGTGATTGCCGATACGGTCCAGCTGATCGAGTCCCGGATCAGTGGCATCGGTGGACTCAAGGGCATCAGCCTGAAGACTGGATTGGCGATGGTCAAGGCTGCAAAGCCCGGCATCATGGTCAAGGCGACACAGCGCCTGCTGCCCGAGTTCATTGCCGCGCTGGATCCGCTGTACCAATCGTTCCGCAACTCGGCGGAGCGCGACTTTAGCGCGTTTCTGCGCAAGCATGATCGCCAGGTCACGACGGCGCTGCTGTCGATTGCCGATGCGCGTGTGCGCCAGGCCAGCCCCGGCATCCAGTCCAGCTACGGAAAATTCCGCAAGCTCGCGGAAGACGAGGTCAGGGCTGCCGTGCCGGACCTGGCGAAACTGATTCGCGGCTACCTGCCCTGAGGGCTTGGGCACAGCGGCGAAAAATTGGGACCGGCCGACACCGCCTGCATCGACCGGCCCCAAGGGAGTGATCGTTCGGGTGCGCGGCGCGCACCGGGTGATCGCGGATCGCCTAGGGTTTGGCCTGCACCGAGGTCGACGCGCTGACCGTGCCGCCCTTGCTCAGGGCCGCCAGGGTTTCGGATCTCAGCCCCGCGAGCGCCTTGAGCGCAGCCTGCTGCACCGCGCGCCGCTGTTCGGCACGGATGTCGTTCAGCGCCCGCGTCAGGACGCTGTCCGGCGCTGCCGCCTTGTCGGACGCGGCGACCGGCGCTCCAGCGTTGGCCAGCGCCGACGCGGTCAGCATCAGCGCAGCGGCTGCCCGGCCGGCATATTTGCCCAGTTCCTTGGTATTCATTGCCCCTTCTCCATCCTTGTCCAGCGGCAAGAACTTCCGTCTTGCAGGGGTTGGATGCGGCTCGGGCAAAAAGGGTTGCAGCCGATCGGGCGGATCGCCCGGCAGCCGCCCCGGCGCCTGGCTACTTGGCGTAGCGGGCCTTGACCTGCGCCGGCAGGAAGTCGCCTTCCCGCATCGGGATGTCGTATTGCGGCGGACTGTCCTCCGCGGTCAGGTGGTTGGCGAAGTAGCGGCCGTCCTGCAGGTCGTACACCAGCATCGGCGCGACATTGGCCGCCTGGATGTCGTAGATCGGCAGCAGATGGCCTTCCTGGAATCGCCATGGCTTGCCGTCGCGATCATGGTTCTCGACCAGCACGACGTTCCAGCTGTCCTCGTCGACATAGAACGTGCGCTTGCCGAAGCTGTGCCGCTTGCCGCTGCGCTCGGTCGCCTCGATGATCCAGACACGGTGCAACTCGTAGCGCGTCAGGCTCTGGTCGAAATGATGCGGCTTGAGCATGCTGGCGTACTTGTTCTTCGCATCGCCGATGCGGAAGCTGTTGTACGGAATGTACAGCTCGCGCTTGCCGACCAGCTTCCAGACGTAGCGGTCGAAATCGCCGTTGTACATGTCGACCATGTCGATGAACATCAGGCTCTCGGAACCCGGGAACGGCTGGTCGTAACCGACCGGCGGAATCCGGAACATCTTCGGGATCTTCGGCGGCAGCACCCAGACGTCGCGGTTGTTCTCCAGCGAGTTCGCGGTCTCGTGAACCAGCGCGAGGAAATCGATCTCGTTGCGCGAGGCGCCGAACCAGGTCAGGTAGTACAGCAGGAAATTCTTCTTCGACAGATCGATCGGATCCACCGTGTTGCCGTAGCGGAAGTACGCCTTCTCGGTCTGCTTCAGGTAGATCGGCGCACCGCGCACCGGCACCACCGCCTGCGTCGTCTGCTGTTGCACCGTGTTGCCGCGATAACGCGTGCGGTGGTTCCACATGATCTCGACGCCGGACTGCGGCTTGGGGAACGGCACGCCGAGATGCGCGCCGGTCAGCGAATCCGGCCCCAGCAACTTGGACTTGCCGATGTTGGCGAGGCTGGCGTCATAGATCGCCTGCGGATATCCGACGCTGCGGCGCGTCTTGTAGACCGGCATGCTGTAGGTCGGATAGCGGGCGAACAAGGCCTGATGCGCCGCGCTCAGATGCTCGCGATAACGCGAATAGTTGGTCGCGCTGATCGTGAACAGCGGCGCGTCCGCGGGAAACGGATCGAGCAGCCGCTTGCCCGGCCCGGTGCCGCTCGGCCACTCGCTGCGCGCAATGCCCCCCGTCCACGCCGGGATCGTGCCGTCGGCACTCGCTCCGGCTTCGGCGCCGATCGGCGTCAGCTTGCTGCCGGCCGAACTCGCCGCAGGTGCCGCGCTATCGGAGCCGCCACTGCCGGCGCTGATGACGATGCGCTCGCCGCCGATCAGTCCGCCGAGCTGGATCTGCTCGTCGCTGCGCTGGCGCCGCTCCGATGCGGCGGCCAGTGCCTGTTCGCGCGCGCGGCCGCTTTCCAGGTACTTGAGCCATTCGCCGGCCAGCTTGCGCGACGGCGCCTGCTGCTGTGCCTTGGCGAAGGCCTGCATCGCCGCCTCGACATTGGCCTGCTGGTAGCGCGCCATGCCGAGCGCCATGTAGGTATTGCCGTCGCCGGCACCGCGGGCGATCGCCGCATCCAGCGCCTGCGCCGCTTCGGCGTATTCCTCGCGATCCATGTGCAGCTGCGCGCGCTGCTGGTAGAGCGCGGCGCTTGGTGCCAGACGGATCGCTTCATCCATCGCCTTCAGCGCCAGGCTGGCTTCGCGCGCCGCCAGCCACAGCGAGGTCAGCAGCTTCCAGTTCTCGCCGTTGGACGGTACATCGCGGCGCTCCATCATCGTCTGCAGCGTCGACGCGGCCTGGAACGGCGCGCCAAGCTGGGCGGTCAACATCACCAGCTGCAGGCGCTCATCCGCGGTCGTCAGGAAACCAAGGCGGCCCGCCAGCTCCAGCACGACCGAGGCGCGGATCTTGTTGCCGGTCTTGACGTAGATGGCGACAAGACGCATCCAGTCCTCGCGCTGCGAGGCATCTTTCTTCAGCAGCTGTTCGAGCTGCGGCAGCGCCTCGCGCTCCTGTCCGTTGGCCAGCAGCACGGCGGCGTAGACGCGGCGCCAGCTCGGATCGAGCTCGCGACCGGCAACGCCCTTGACCGCGCGCTCGACCAGCTGCAGCGCCTCGCGATACCGTTTCTGCTCGTAATAGGCCGAACCCAGTGCAATCAGCGCCTCGTTGCTCGGCTTGCCGCCCTTGACCTGGGCTTCGAGCTGCGGAACCAGCTTCTTGTAATCGCCACTGGACATATACAGCTGCGACAACTGGTCGCGCATCTGCTGCGCGGCCAGGCCCGACAGCGCGTTCTGCGCGAGCGCCTGCTCGATGTACTTCGCCGCCTGCGCGGCATTGCCGGACTGCGCCGCCTTGGTCGCCAGATCGCGCAGCAGCAGTGCCTTGCCGTAGGGATCGGTGGTCTGCTTGAGCAAGTCTTCGGCGCTTTTCTGCTGGGTCTCGGCCGGCACCGCGTCGAGCACCCGCGTCTCGCTGCGGTACTGATCGGCGCGCGCCGGCGCAGACGCCAGCAGCAGCATCGCGACAAACAGCCAGGGATGACGGAGTCCGGTCATTTCCAGTTGTAGGCGCAGTCCGCCGGGTCCATGTCGACCTTCTGCTTGACCTCGCGCGCCTTGTCGAACGATGCGTACAACCAATGCGAGACGCTCTCGATCGCCGCTTCCTCGAACACGCCGCGCGGATCGGCATCGATCAGCCTGACATTGGTGACCTTGCCGGTCGGCAACACCGTGAAGATCACCTCGACCCAGCCGCGGATGCCTTGCTTGCAGGCCCATTCAGGCATCTGCGGACGCGCGGTCGACAGCGGAATGAGCGGCTTGCCGACAAAACCCTTGCCGGTGCCGACCCCGCCGCCGCCGGAACCCGAGCCGCGACCGCCGCCGGCAAAGCCGCCGAACGACCCGCTGCTGCCGAGATTGAGACCGCCGCTGCCCACCGACAGCGGCATCGAGATCGCGCCGAGATCGAAAGGCGTCACCGACGCCGCCGGCATGTTGAAGGTCGGCAGATCGTTGCGCGCCATCGATGGCGGCGCATCCGGCGGCGGCGGCGGCGCGAGATCCAGACTCTGCAGCGGATCAGATTCCTGTTCTGGTTTCGGCTGCACGACCTCGATGCCTTCGAGCACGCGCTGCGGCTCGACGTGCTTGCCCTGCGGCGGGGCGACCAGCCAGTACATCAGCAGGAACATCGCCAGCACCAGGAACAAGGCCGCCACCGGGATCAGGAACCAGCGCAGATTGTCCGTCGCGGGAGCGCGGCTCCCCATTCCGACGTCGGCAGTGGCGCGAATTTGCACGGGCTTACTTCGGCGTTGCGGCGATGGCGACGTCGGTGACGCCGGCGAGCCGGACCTGATCCATCGTCTCGACCATCAGGCCGGCACGCGCGGCCTGATCGGCCTGGATCACGACACTGGCCTGCGGATGCTGCTGCTTGAGCTTCTCGATGGCCGGACGCACGGTGCGGATGTCGACCCGCGATTTGTCGATCCAGATTTCGTTGTTGGCCGAAATCGCGACAAAGATATTCGCGCGCTCTTCCTTCTGCGCAGTCTCGGCCGACGGCCGATCGACACGGATGCCGGACTCGCTGACGAACGCCGCAGTGATGATGAAGAAGATCAGCAGGTTCATGATGAAATCGAGCATCGGCGCCAGGTCGATACCGGTTTCTTCGTGCTGCGGCGTGTGCCTTTGCATTCTCATGTCAGCGGATCACTCGTAGACCAGCACATCGTTCAGCTGCTCGGCTTCACGCCGTGCGCGCGCTTCGAACATCTGAATCGGATACATCCCGGACAGGCTGACCGCCAGACCGGCCATCGTCGCGATCATCGCCTGCGACACGCCGGACGCCATGGTCTGCGCGTCGGCACGTCCTTTCAGCGACATGACGTCGAAAACCTCGAGCATGCCGACGACGGTCCCCATCAGGCCCAGCAGCGGGCACAGCGGAATGATCGCGCGCATGATCGGCAGCGTCGTGCTCATCGCCAGCCGCGCTTCGGAAATCATCTGCGTGCGGATGCGCCGCGCGTACCAGGATTTGCGCTCGCTACGCGCCGCCCAGGCCGCGCGCAGCGCTTCCTGCTGGCGCGGGAACATGCGCTTGAAATACCAGTAGCGTTCGAGGATCAGCGACCACATCACCAGCGCGGTGATGAAGATCACGATCAGCACCGGGCCGCCGGCATCGAAAAAATCCGCCAGCGAAGAGAACGGCGTCAGCAGCTCATGACGCCACTGGTCGAAGCTAGCCAGCACGCGCGCCCTCCAGGCGACGCGCCAGCAGGCCCGCGCTCTGCTCGTCGAGAATCTGGATCAAGGCGCGCGAGCGCGTGGCCAGCAGCGAGTTGATGAACAGCAGCGGGATCGCGATGCCCAGGCCGAGCACCGTCGCGACCATCGCATGCGAGATACCGCCGGCCATCACGCGCGGATCGCCGGTGCCGGCTTCGAGAATCGCCTGGAAGGTGATGATCATGCCGATGACGGTGCCGAGCAGACCGAGCAAGGGGCCCGCCGCGACGATCATGCGGATCAGGTTCTGGAAGCGCTCGATGCTCGGCGTTTCGCGCAGCACCGCTTCCGACAGATGCAATTCAAGCACTTCCGGATCGGCCGAGGTTTCGTCCTTGAGTACCGCCAGCACGCGGCCCAGCGGGTTGTCGTTCGTCGGTGTACGCGTGTTCTGCAGCTGGGCATTGACCTTGCGGCCGGTCTTCATCAGGAACAGCAGCTGGTAGATCGCCAGCGCCGCGCCGACGATACCGATCAGCAGAATGACGTAACCGAGCATGCCGCCCTGATTCAGGCGCTCCAACAGCGACGGCTTGAGCGTATACAGGCGCAGCAGTTCGCCGCGCGTGGGGTCGACCAGCACCGGCGCGTAACCCTGCGTCGTCTCGCTGAAATCGCTGAGCAGGCCTTCGTGGCCAGGCTGACGATCCAGCAGCGTCAGATGCCCGGTGACGCCGTCCAGCGTCAGCAGGCGATCGTCGGCGAATGCGGTGAACATGCCGACACGCACCACGTCGGCTTCATTGCGCACGCCGTCGTCGTTGACGATCTCGGTCTTGAAGCGCGCGACGCGTCCGCCTTCGGCGATCTCCTCGGCGAGTGTCACCCAGAGTGCCTCGAGATCGTTGAGCGCCGGCAGTTCGGTCGCCTGCTCGAGGCGGCTGAGCAGCTCTAGACGTTCAGGGGCCTGCGCCGTCACCAGCGAATCGCTCGCTCGCACGCGGAAGTCGCCCGCGGTCTGCTTGACGCCGGCATACATCGCGCTGGCATCGCCGATGCGCGACACCAGCGCCTGCTTCATCGTCGTGATCTCGGCCTGCCCGGCGTCGAACTGCGAGCGGACCCGCGCGGCCTTGGCTTCGGCCGCGGCCAGATCCGCCTGCGCCTTCTGCAGCAATGCCTGCTGCTCGTTCTTTTCCTTCAGGAAGCGCGCTTCGCGCTCCTGGTTGAGCTTGGTCGTCTGCGAGGCCGAATCGCGGATCTGCTTGAGCAGTTCGTCCATGCCGGTCTTCTGCTGCGCCAGCGCGATGCCGGGCAACAGCAGTGCCATCCATACGAGCATCCTCATGGCTGGCCCCCTGCAGCCGGCATCGGCAGCACCAGCAGATCGGCGGCCATCGTTTCACGCGCCATGCGAATACCTTTCTTCACCGCGGCCTGATACTTGCGGTCCAGCTCCATCCATTTGGCGCTGGCAACGTCCCAGTAGAACGTCTCCTCGCCATCCAGCGTCATCGCATACAGCCCGGTGCGGCCAACACGCAGCACATCGACCGTGCGCTCGCCGATCTGGGTGCGCTCGGCGCCCAGACTGCGGCCATACTCCGCTTCGATCTGGTAAGCCTCGAGCACGCGCCGATACTTCTCGGCAACACCCGTCTCAGGATTGGCCATCAGGCGCTGCAGGTTCTCGAGCCGTTCCTTGCGCTCCTCCTGCAGGAACGGCAGATCGGCGGCCACCAGTTTCTCCAGACCGTCGAACATGCGCAGCATCAGCGGCAGGATCTCGCGCTCGGTGCGCTCCATCTCGACCAGCTGACGCTGCAACGATGCGCGTTCGGCATCCTGCCCGGCGGTCAGCTGCGCCAGCTGCTCGGCGTAGACGTTGAGCTGCTGCGCCTGCCAGATGGCAGCGCGATAGCGTTCGAGCAGGTCCTTGGTCTGGTCGTCGAGCTTGTCGATCCGCTCCTGAGACGCAACCGACGCGCGCTGAGTCGACTCAGCGGTCGTCACCGCGCGCTCCAATGCTTCGTTCTGCGCCAACGCGACCGATGCGGCCGTCAGCAGAACCGCGGCAGAAATCCCGCCGAGAATGTCAGACCGCACGGCCGGCCGCCTCGTGACGCTTTTCGAAGCGCTTTTCTATGGGCCGCAGCCAGCTGCAGATCAGATGCATCATCTCTTCCGTCTCCTCATCGTCGATGACCCAGTGACCGCGGTCAGCGTAATAGCGCTGGGTGGCCTGCGGATAACGGGCGGCGACCTTGCGCACGACCGATCCGGGCACCAATTTGTCCTGCCCGCAGCCAACCACATAGACCGGACATTTGACTTCGTCCGAATGGACCGCAGCCGCGCGCGAAAAGTCCGCCCACCAGAATGCGATCTCGGCGGCCGCACGACCGGACTCGTGAACCAGCCCCTCGTAGATCTCGCGATGCCGGTTGACCGGCACACCGTTGTACGCCGACAACGCCGCGCGCTCGGCGCTCGGCTTGTGCGCGTTGCGCCACAGGGCGCCGCTGAACAGCCACGGCGCGAAGGCCGCAATCGTCGACAGCTTCAGCGCGTTGATACCCCATTGCGGCGCCGGCGTCAGCAGCACCAGCGCCAACGGCTGGACGCGCATCGCCACCTGCTGCGCGAGCAGACCACCCATCGAGTGCCCGATGATGATCGGCGGCGCGTCGAAGTTCTGCGCCTGAATCCAGTCCACCAGGTAGTCGGCGTACTCGCGCAGGCTTTTGCTACGCACCTGCAGCGGCTGGTCCGGCACCGCGCCGTGTGCCGGCAGCGTCGGCGCATGACAGCGGTAACCTCGCGGCGCCAGCAGTTCGGTCACCCGCGCCCAGTTGGCGCCGGTACACCACATGCCATGAATCATCACGACCGGATACGACATTCCCTCACCCCGGAGCTAATAACCTGACAGGCGCGCAACGAAGGCGCGATTGAGGCGGCTGGGCCCGAGTTTGTTGGCGAGCGCCATCAGACGGGTACGCCAACCCGGATACCAATGGATGCGACGATAGCCGCGCCATTGCGCCGCCGTCCATACCGTTCCGGCAATGTCCTCGGCACTGAGATGGACGCCGAGTGTGGAAATGCTCGCAGGCTGCTCGATATCGGTGACCATCGCGGTGTTGACGAACAGCGGCAGTAAATCCATTGCGCGAATGCGGTGGCGCTGCCATTCCAGATCGAGCGCTTCCGTAAGGCCCTTGACCGCAAACTTGCTGGCGCTGTAGCTCGCGTAATCCGGCGAACCGTAGATCGCCGAAGCGGAACTCATGTTGATCACCCGGCTGTCGGGCACCTTCGCAAGATGCGGCAGCGCCGCCAGACAGCCATTGATGACGCCCTTGATGTTGACGTCGACGATGGCGTGATGGCGCCCCGCGGCGATGGACTCGAAAGGCCCTACGGACAGAATGCCGGCATTGTTGAACATCACGTCGAGACGGCCGTCGACCGGTGCGCAGAACGCATCCACCGCGGCGACAAAAGCGTCGGCGTCGGTGACGTTCAAGCTGCCGCAGACCGCCGCGCCGCCGAGTTCATCGCGCAGGCGCTGCACACCGAGACTGTCGACGTCGTAAAGACCGACACGCCAACCCTGCGCCGCGAAGCGCCGGGCGGTGGCACGGCCGATACCGGCCGCAGCGCCGGTGATGAAAATGGACGGTGAATGCATTCCTTGCAGACGATCTGTAGACGAAACTCGTAATCTAGCAGTCTTGTGCAAACAGGAGGTTCGCCGACCGTGGATCATTCACCGGGATTTCTTGCGCTGGTCAGTGAAGTGCGTCAACGGGTGCGAGAGCTACCCGCCGGCGACGTGCCGGCGCTGCTGGCACGCCAGCCAGACCTGCAATTGATCGATGTCCGCGAGCACAGCGAGTTTCTGGCCGAGCATGTCCGCGGCGCCGAGTGGATCGGCAAGGGCATCATCGAACGCGACATCGAGCGCCTGCATCCGGACAAGCAAGCCGAGCTGTATCTGTATTGCGGCGGCGGCTTCCGCTCGGCGCTGGCCGCGGACAACCTGCAGAAGATGGGCTACCGCAATGTCTGGTCGATCGACGGCGGCTGGCGTGCGCTCAAGGAGCTGCTGCCGACCCGTTCGGGTTGATTGGCCGTCCGTCACGCCAGCAAGAAAGGCAGCTGCGTTGAGCACGTTCTGAAAAACAGGCATGAAAAAAGCGCTCATCGAGCGCTGCGCGAACGTCCAGCAGAACAGAAAGCTCAAACAATCAAGGAACGCCCACTGAGCGCTCCAGGGGCATAAAACACGGACATAAAAAAAGAGCGCTCAGTGAGCGCTCTTTGACGAATCGTGGCGGAGCGGACGGGACTCGAACCCGCGACCCCATGCGTGACAGGCATGTATTCTAACCAACTGAACTACCGCTCCGCGATTCAACAAACTCTTCTTACTTCAGGACCCGCAGTTCATGTGCCATCAACATCAGGCCCAATGAGCTTGGTGGGTGCTGAGGGGCTCGAACCCCCGACATTCGCCTTGTAAGGGCGACGCTCTACCAGCTGAGCTAAGCACCCCGATTCACGGCAGAAGCAGCAAGAAAGCTACTTTATCATGTCCTTTAGCGCCTTGCCAGCCTTAAATGCTGGCGATTTGCTGGCCTTGATCTTGATGGTGTCGCCGGTCTTCGGATTGCGGCCGGCACGTGCGGCGCGCTCACGCACCATGAACGTACCAAAGCCCACCAGCGAGACCTTGTCCTTCTTCTTCAGCGCCTTGCCGATCACTTCGAACAGCGCGTCGACGGCACGGCCGGCGTCCGCCTTGGAAATCTCCGCCTTGTCCGCAACGGCATTGATCAAATCTGTTTTGTTCATATGAAGCGTCCCCTCGAAAATATATTGAAGTAAGCCCAGGGCTCGAAACTCTCGATGCCGCCAGCGATGACCAGCCCTTCCTGCCGGCTGGGCGCACCATCCGGAAGTCTGAAAACAGACACTCCCGGCAGGCCGGCGGCAGCGGATGACAGATAAAAACACCGCTCACGGCATTGGCCGCAAGAAATGTTTGACGTGGATTGCGGCGCTTTATAACAAGCGCGTTTTTAAGCGTCAACAACGCTTGCAGCAGATTTCCCCAGTGTTACAGCCGAATCGAAATAGCCGGGACGCTTGCAAGCTTTCGTCGGATTCGATGGGTAACAAGCGTCGGCCCGTTCAGCGCAGCCTCATCCGGAACGGCTAAAACGCCGCATGACAATGCCGCTCGTCGAGCCATAACAACCGTAAGTCGACTCCGGCCTTTTGCCCCAGCCCATTTGATACACTCGCCCTTCCCCATCGCCAGCTTAAAACGCATGCGCTCGATTCGTGGCCGCAGGGTCTCGTTACTTATTGTTGCTGCACTGCTTCCGTTGTCCCTAGCCGCTGCTGAAACGCCCGACACGACGGAGCGTGCGTTGCGCCTGGACCAGACGATTCAGGGTCTGAAGGATGAGGTCATCGAACTGAGTCGCGAGGCGCAGGACATAGAAAACACCGCCCTGGTGCCGGACTATCAGCGCGTGTCGGTTTATCTGCGCGTGGGCGTGCGTGGCCTGCTGCTCGACGAGGTCACGGTGTCCATCGACGGCAAGGCCATCAGCGTCTATCACTACGACGAACACGATTCGCGCGCCCTGCTGTCCGACAACAGCCTGCAGCGCCTGCTGCGGACGACCGTCACTCCGGGGCCGCATCGCATCAACATCGACGTCAGCGCCAAGTACGCCGACGACAAGGAAGGCACGCCGCCGTCGAAAGTCCAGTTCGAGGCCATCTTCGACAAGGACGAGAGCGAAGCCGAGCTGGAGTTCGGCATCACCCGTGCCAGCCGCTTCGGCGACGAACTGCGCATCGGCATGAAGCAGTGGCGGAGAAAGTCGTGAGAATTCTGCCCGCCGCCCTGCTGCTGGCCCTGGCGCTACCGGTCAGCGCCGCCGAAGTCTATGTTTCCGGCAGCAAGGACGATCCGCGTCTTCGCTCCTCGGAGTTTCTCGGCCGTGACGATCGTTACTTCTCGGCGCTGACCGAGCTGCGCCTGATCGACGAGGGCAGCGATCCGCTGCGCATGCCGGCCGAGTATCAATGGCTGCTGGCCGACAGTTATCTCTCCTTCGGCATGCGCGATCGCGCCGAGGCGATTTACCGCAGCCTCGCCGCGACGACGACCGATCGCGAAATGGTCGGCAAGGCCCAGCTGCGCATCGCCGAGTTCGAATATCAGCGCGGTTATCTGGCTGAAGCCCGCGCGACGCTGTACCGCATGCGCGAAACGCTGCCGCAGCCGCTGGTCGTCGACTGGCAGGATCTGCTCGCCCGCGTGCTGATGGCCGAAGGCCGCTACGGCGATGCCGTGGAGGTACTGACCGACCTCAACAATTCCGATCGCCAGTCGCCGTATACGCGCTACAACCTCGGCGTTGCCTTGATCAACGACGGCCGCGCCGCGCAGGGTCAGACCGTGATGGACAAGGTCGGCCGCATGACGCCGGAGGATCTGGAGAAATACGCGCTGCGTGACCGCGCCAATCTCAGCCTCGGCTATAACTTCCTGCAGTCCGAACAAGGCGGCACCGCCAAGCCGATCTTCATGCGCGTGCGCTCGGAAGGCCCGTTCTCCAACCGCGCCCTGCTCGGCCTCGGCTGGACCGAACTCGCGCCGCAGGGCGAGCGCGTCGCCAAGGTTCAGGTCAACGACGAGAAGCCCGACGCAACGCCGTTCACGACCTTCTCGACGCTCGGTGTGTTGCTGCGCCCGGGCTTTGCCGAAGAGGACATCTTCAAGCGCGCCGGCCTCAGCGCCTTCCGCCTGAAGAAGGCCAGCAAGGCCGACGAGGATGCATTGCGCCGCGCGCTGGTGCCTTGGGTGGAACTGATTTCGCGCGATCCGATGGACACCGCGGTCCAGGAAGCCTGGCTCGCCATTCCTTTCACGCTCGACCGCCTCGGCGCCTATACGCAGGCCCTGAGCTATTACGAGAAGGCGATCGTCGTGCTCGAGAACGCCCGCACCCGCATGAATGCGGCGATGACGTCGATCCGCCAAGGCCGCATGGTCGAGACCATCGTCCGCCGCGAGACCGACTCGGAATCCGGCTGGGAGTGGAAACTGCTCGATCTGCCGGACGCACAGGAAACTTACTTCCTGCAGAACCTGCTGGCGCAGCATCAGTTCCAGGAACCGCTGAAGAACTATCGCGACGTGCGCATGATGTCGCGCTCGCTGGAATCCTGGTCGCAGCGCCTCGCCACCGTCGACAAGAGCTACAACTCGGCGACGCGCACGGCCGCCCAGCCGGCGGTGCAGATTCGCCGCGCGCGCAACAACTGGAAGGCGCCGTGGAAGGGTCTGCAGATTCCGCTGCAGTTCGACGGCCAGCTGTCGACGCCCGGCGCTTACTCGGATTCCGCACCACCGATTGCCGAGCGCGCGCCGTCGATGCGATTGGCACGCGCACCCGAGCGGTTCAACGGACCGCTTGAGCGTGCCGAAGCGGCCCAGCAGCGCATCGCCAATCTGCGCCAGCAGCTGGATGTCGCAGCCGAAGCGCAGTCCAAACTGCTGCAGGACATGGCCGTCGCCGAACTGAGCGGGCAGAAGCAGCAGATCGAGCGCTATCTGGTCGAGGCGCGTTTCGCGCTTGCCCGCCTGTATGACCGCCAGCAAAAAGGCGAACTCAATGACAATTGATTTGAAGCGGCGCCAGGCTCCCCTCGCCGACGCCATCCAGCGCCAGTTTGCCGCGCGGCCGGGCGCCCCGGCGCTGGCCCTGCTGACCGCCGCTGCACTGGCGCTGTCCGCCTGCTCCGGCTCGCCGGTGAAGGGCGCGTCGCCGACGATCGCCAAGTCGATCGGCCGCATGGACGAACCCTCGCCCGACGTGCTGCCGATCATCCGTTCCGAGCCGGTCGCCATCGATCCGGAAAAGGCGGCGGAGAACTACCGCAAGCTGCTGGAGCTGCAGCCCGACCAGGGCACCAAGTCCGAAGCGCAGCGCCGTCTGGCCGACCTTCAGGTGCAGATCGAAGACAGCCGCGGCAACAGCGAAGAATCCCAGAAGGGCCTGCAGGAAGCCGTCGCGCTGTACAACAAGTTGCTGTACGCCGAGCCGGACAGCAAGGACAACGATCGCATCTTCTATCAGCTTGCCCGCGCGCAGCAGAACCTCGGCGAAACCGAAGCTGCGATCGAGACGCTCAAGCGCATGACCGATCGCCACCCGGATTCCAAGCTGGCCGGCGATGCTCATTTCCGCCGCGCCGAACTGCTGTTTGCGCTGACGCGGTTCAGCGAAGCCGAGCCGGTCTACAAGATCGTCATGGATCTCGGCAGTGCAACGCCGTTCTTCGAACCGGCGCAGTACAAGTACGGCTGGTCGCAGTACAAGCAGTCGAAGTACGAAGAGGCGGTTGGCACCTTCCTGGCGCTGCTCGATCGCGAGCTGCCGACCGGCGAACTGTATGAAGTCGAGCCCGCCTTGTCGGTCGTCGACAAAGCCAAGAACGACATGGTCCGCGATTCGCTGCGCGTGATCACGCTGTCGCTGGCCCAGCTCGGCGGCGGCCCGGCCCTCAACCAGTACCTCACCGCGCACGGCGACCCGCGTTTCACGCCGCTGCTGTATGCGGCGCTGGGCGAGTCGCTGCTCGAGAAGGAACGTTATACCGATGCCGCCGGCGCCTACGCGGCGTTCCTGCAGCGCTATCCGAGTTCGGCGCTCGCGCCGTCCTTCCAGTCGCGCGTCATCGGCGCTTATCTGCAGGGCAATTTTGCCGACCTGGTGATCGCCGAGAAGGAACGCTACGCGCGGACCTACGATCCGAGTGCGCCGTACTGGGGCGGCAGACCCGCCAGCGCCGGCGTGATGACCGAGCTGCGCGCGCATCTGAACGACCTCGCCCGCCATCACCATGCGCAGGCACAGAAAGACAAGCTGAAGAACCAGGCCGAGTTCCTTGTCGCGGCCGGCTGGTACAAGCGCATTCTCGATCTGTATCCGGAAGACCCGCAGCGCATCGAAATCAACTTCCTGCTTGGCGACAGCCTGCTCGACGGCGGCAAGACGCTTGAAGCCGCGCAGGAATACGCGAAGCTGGCCTACGACTATCCGGCGCATCCGCGTTCCGGAGAAGCGGCGCACGCCTCGGTGCTCGCGTACCAGCAGAACGCCAAGAACGCCAACCCGGCGCAGCGGCCGGCGGCCCTGCGTCAGGCCATCGACGCCGGTCTCAAGCTGGCCGATACGTTCACGACGCATCCGCAGAAGTTCCAGGTGCTCACGCAGGCGGCGCTCGACCTTTACGAGCTCAAGGCCTACGACGAATCGATCGCGGTGTCCGAGCGCGTGCTCAGCGGTGGACCGACCGTGGATGCGTCCCTCCGCCGCCTGGCCTGGGGCGTGACCGGCGATGCCGAGTTCACCCAGAAGCGCTACGTTCAGGCCGAGCGTGCATTCACCGAAGAGCTCAAGCTGACGCCGCCGAACGCAGCTGAACGCGGCGAAATCACCGAGCAGCTCGCCGCCTCGATCTACAAGCAGGGCGAAGCGGCCCGCGAGGCGAAGGACTTCAAGACCGCGGCGATGCATTTCCTGCGCGTCGGCCAGGTCACGCCGCAGGCGACGATCCGCGCCACCTCGGAGTACGACGGCGCCGCGGCGCTGATCGAGCTTGAGGACTGGGCCGGCGCGGCGCGGGTGCTCGAAAGCTTCCGCACGCTGTTCCCGGGCCACGCCCTGGAAGCCGACGTCGACAAGAAGCTCGCGGTCGCCTACCAGCGCGACAACAAGCCGCTGGACGCCGCGCGTGCGTTCAAGCGCATCGCCGCACGCACCAGCGAAACCCTTGCGGTTCGCAGCGAAGCCGCCTGGCTCGCGGCGACCCTGTTCAACGACGGCAAGTCGGCCGGCGAAGCGGAAGCGGCTTTCGGCTACTACGTCGAGAACTTCCCGCGTCCGCTCGATCGTTCGCTCGATGCACGCAGCAAGCTCGTCGAGTTCGCCCGCAAGCGCGGCGACACCCCGGCGCTCAAGCGCTGGCTCAGCGAGCTGGTTGCGGCCGATGCCGGCGCCGGTGGCGAACGCAGTCAGGTCTCGCAGGCGCTGGCCGCCAAGTCGAGCCTTGAGCTGGGTCGCATGGCGGCGAACGATGCCGCCGCGCTACGCCTGTCGCTGCCGATCGAAAAGAGCCTGCCGGCCCGCAAGGCGGCCATGCAGGAAGCGATCCGCTGGCTCGGCAGTGCCGCCGCCTTCGGTTTTGCCGACACGACGACCGCGGCGACCTTTGAGCTGGGCAGCGTCTACCAGAAGTTCAGCCGCGCACTGCTGGATTCGGAACGTCCGCGTGGTCTCGGCGAGCTGGAACTCGAACAGTACAACCTGCTGCTGGAAGAGCAGGCCTATCCGTTCGAGGAGCAGGCGATCGAAGCCCACGAGAACAACCTGAAGCGCCTGAAGAACGGCACTTACGATGAATGGATTGCCAACAGCGCCAAGGCGCTGGCGCAGATTTCACCTGCCAAGTACGGCAAGCGCGAGCAGGGAGAGGATCGTTATGAACTGCTCGACTGAGTCCCTGACCGTGCGTCGTCGTCGTGGCAGTCTCCTGCGCCAGGCCGGCCTGCTGGCGCTGTGCCTGGGCCTCGCCGCCTGTTCCGCCGCGCCGACGCGGCCGGACGGTCCGGATGCGCCGACCGACGCCGCCGCCGTGCCGGACAAGGGCAACCCGCAGACCCGCTTTGCCGCGGCCGTCGCCCTGCACAAGCAGAACCAGGTGGCCGAGGCCGAAGAAGCCCTGAAGAGCCTGACCACGGACTTCCCGGACCATTCGGGACCCTGGACCATGCTCGGCATCATCTACGCCAAGTCGAACCGGCGGGATCTGGCCATCAATGCGCTGCTGAAGGCCGCGACGCTCAACGACCGCAACAAGGTCGCGTTCAACTGGCTGGGCATCCTCTACCGTGAGACCGGCGACTTCAACCGTTCGCGCCTCTCCTACGACAAGGCGCTGGCGATCGATCCAAACTATGCCCTGGCGCATTACAACCTCGGGGTTCTCCTGGACGCACACCTGAAGCAGCCGGCCAACGCCCTGCCGCACTACAAGGCCTACCAGCAGGCCGGCCATGCGGATGACCTGCGCGTCATGGCCTGGGTTGCGGAAATCGAGGCGTCGCAGGCGCCTGCCGCTGCGCCCCCGGCACCGGGCACGGCGCCCAAAGTCGAGCAAACCCCATGAAATCTCTTGGTCTGATGGCCGCGGCGAGCCTTACACTAGGCGCCCTGCAACTGCTGACCGCGGTGGCGCAGGCGCAGGACGAACAGCCGGCGATCGGCATCCGCATTCCGGACGGCAACGCCACTACATCCAAGCCGCCGAGCGCGCCGAGCGACGGAACCAACATCATCGGCGAGCGTGAATCACCGATCGGTCTGTACATCATGCCCTGGCGCGATTCACGCGCCGAGGAAGATCTCGACCGTCCGGCACGCTTGCTGCAAGAGAAACTGGTGCCACTCGACGAAGACGTTTTCCTGCGTCAGATCGAGTACCACACCGCATTGAGCAACGCCCTGAAACAGAAGGGCTCGGTCACCCCGCTCGAACGCTGAGCGGGCTGACTTAAACGCAGTTCCTTTCCACTACACATTTATCTTCACAGAGGTCACCCCATGGAGTTCTTCACTACCGTCCTTAGCTTCTTCCAGAAAGGCGGCTTCTTCATGTACCCGATTGCCCTCGTCGGCGTCCTGACGCTGGCGATCGCCCTTGAGCGCTGGCGCTTCTTCAGCCGCATGGAGCGCGAAAACGGCCGCCTGTGGAAGGAAGTCAGCCCGCTGCTCGCCTCCGGCGACTTCACGGCGATCGGCCGCATCACCGCCGACTCCGAGACCGCGATCGGCCGCATCCTCGGCAACGGCATTGCCCAGGCGCGCACCGACAAGCGCCGCAGCGAAGTCGAAGTGGCGACCGAAGAGGGCCTGATGGAAGTCCTGCCGGCGATCGAGAAGCGCACCCACTACCTCGGCACGTTCTCGAACGCCTCAGTGCTGTTCGGCCTGCTCGGTACCGTGCTCGGCCTGATCAGCGCCTTCGCCGCGCTTGGCGCCGCCGACCCGGCCGAGAAGGCCGACCTGCTGTCGGCCGCTATTTCCGAGGCCATGAACTGCACGGCCTTCGGCCTGATGGTCGCGATTCCCGCGCTGCTGCTGCACTCGTACCTGCAGAGCCGCACGACCGAAATGATCGACAAGCTCGAAGCGGTCTGCTCGAAGTTCGTCAGCGCGGTGTGCAGCCGCGGCTAATCGACGGAATCACGATCCATGAGTTCTACCCGCCGATCCCGGCGACTCCAGCGTCATGCCAGGATGCGTGGGAAAACCACGCACCTGAACATCGTCTCGCTGATTGACGTGTTTGCGGTGCTGGTGTTCTTCCTGCTCGTCAGCTCGTCGATCTCGGCTGCGCGTCTCAACATCATCAGCCTCAACCTGCCGTCGCCCGATCAGTCCGCGCCGCCGCCGGAGCCCGAAAAGATTCCGCTGCAGCTGACGATCACGATGCGCGGCACCGGCATCACCGTGTCCGACAGCCGTGGCGTGCTCAAGCGCTTTGCCAACAACGAAGCCGGCTACGACATCAGTGGCCTGTCCGAACTGCTGGTCGAAGTGAAGCGCAACGCACCGGAAGAGAAGAGCGTGACGCTGCTGTTCGAACCGGAAATCCCCTACGACAACGTCATCCAGGTCATGGATGCGACGCGCCTTGCCCCGCTGTCATCGGGCAGCGGCAAGCGTGAGCTGTTCCCGCAGATCTCGATCGGCGACGCCGCGGCACTGGCCGGAGCCGCGCCATGAGCGGCGGCAACCGTAACGAGCGCCGCAAGCTGCGCGAGGCGCGCCGCGAGCGTCATGTCGAGATCAACATCGTTTCGCTGATCGATATCTTCGCGATCCTGGTGTTCTATCTGCTGGTCAACGCGCTCGTCGTGCAGGTGCTGCCGAGTCCGCAGGCACTCAAGCTGCCGGAAAGCGCCGCCGAGGAAGAACCGCGCCAGACGGTCGTCGTGCTGGTGACCAAGGACGACATCCTCGTCGACCAGCGCCGCGTCATGACGACCACCGATGCGCTGAACTCGACGACGCCGTCGCTGGCCGCGCTGAAGACCGACCTGATGCTGACGCCGCTGATGCAGATCGAAGGCCAGGCCGGGCAGCTGACGCGCGGCGAGATCAACATCATGGCCGACAAGACGATCCCGTATCACCTGCTGAAGAAGATCATCGCGACCTGCACCGAAGCGCGCTTCGCGAGCATCTCGCTGGCCGTGATCCAGAAAGAGCACGGAGGCCAGCCTTGAGTACGCTCATCGTTGGTCTGGACGGCTGGGAGCTTGGCGAGAACGCGGACCGCCGGTTCCGGCGCACCGTGCTGTCGCTGCTGATCCCGTTCCTGATCCTGTCGATCATCATCCCCTTGCTGCATCTGCAGGGCCTGCAGGCCGGCGGCGGTGACACGCTGGAACAGCGCGTCGTCACCATCGTGCCGGACGCGATTCCGGCCGAGGAAACCGAAGAGCCTGCGCCCGCCGAGGAAGAGACCGAACCCGAGCCGGAGCCGGAAAAGCCGAAGCCGGTCGAGAAGCCCAAGCCGCAGGAAAAGCCGCGTGAAGTGGTGATCCAGCCGCCGGTGCCGACCGAGGCCGAACGCAAGGAGCAGGCTCGCAAGGTCGCCCAGCGCGCCGGTGTCATGGCGATGGCCGACCAGCTCGCCGCGCTGCGCGATCCGTCGATGCAGGGCTTCGATGCGTCGCGGCCGCTGACGACGGGCATTGCCACCGCGCAGGCGGGCACCGGTGCCACCGGCGGCTCTTCGGAGGCGATTGCGCAATCGGCTGCGGCCTCGTCCGGCGGCATCGGCGATGTCGGCACCGCCGACCAGCGCCGCTCGCAGGCCGGTGTCGGCCTCGGTCAGCGTCGCACGACGGCGGTGGAAAACCCGATCGGCGCCGGCCCCGACAAGACCCGCCCGGGCCAGGCCGGCGACAAGCTGCTGGCGGGACGCACGCTGGAGGAAATCCAGCTGGTGTTCGACCGCAACAAGGGCGCGATCACGTCGATCTACAACCGTGCGGCACGCGAGAATCCGAATCTCGGCGCCGGCAAGATCGTCATCAGCCTGACGATTGCGCCGGACGGCTCGGTCACCGCCTGCTCGGTCGTCTCCAGCACCTTCAACGATGCGGATCTGGAGCGCAAGATCGTCCAGCGCGTGATGCTGATGAACTTCGGCCCCAAGAACGTGCCTTCGTACACCTACCCCAACTACCCGATCAACTTCCTGCCGTCCTGAGAAGTCGCGTCGTAGGAACGTAGAGTTGCCGCAAAACGAACGGGGTGAGCCGAACAGGCTCACCCCGTTTATCATTGGGGCCCCTCAGAACAAGGCAGGACTGCCACATGGGTTTTCTATCGGGCAAGAAGGCGCTGATCACCGGCGTCGCCAGCGATCGCTCCATCGCCACCGGCATCGCCGAGGCTTTCAAGCGCGAAGGTGCCGAACTGGCCTTCACCTACCAGGGCGAGCGCCTGAAATCGCGTGTCGAGGAATTCGCCGCCAGCTGCGGCAGCAAGATCGTCATGCCGCTCGACGTCGTCGAGGACGCGCAGATCGCCGAAGTCATGAGCGAACTGCAGAAGGCCTGGGGCGGCCTCGATGTGCTGATCCACTCGATCGGCTTCGCGCCGCGCGAGCAGCTGCAGGGTCGCTATCTCGATGCGGTGACCCGCGAGGGCTTCCGCATCTCGCACGACATCTCCGCCTACTCCTTCGCCGCGCTCGGCAAGGCCGCCAAGCCGCTGATGCTTGGCCGTCAGGCCTCGCTGCTGACCTTGACCTATCTGGGCGCGGTGCGCGCCGTGCCGATGTACAACGTGATGGGTCCGGCCAAGGCCTCGCTGGAAGCCAACGTACGCTTCATGGCGGCCGATCTCGGCGAGGACGGTATCCGCGTCAACGGCATTTCCGCCGGCCCGATCAAGACGCTCGCCGCGGCCGGCATCACCGGCTTCCGCGGCATGCTGTCGAAAGCCGAGGCGGCGTCGCCGCTGAAGCGCAATGTGTCGATCGAGGAAGTCGGCAATGCCGCGGCTTTCCTGTCGTCCGATCTCGCATCGGGCATCACCGGCGAGATTCTGTACGTCGACGCCGGCTACAACATCATGGGCATGAGCGGCGAGTAAACGCCAAGCGTTTCAGGCGCCGCAGCCCGGGGGTTCACTCGGTGCTCGGTGGATCTCAACTTCCGCCGAGCACTTTTTCGCCATCGAGCCGCGCGACGGTCACCGTCGCTGCCGTATCGCCGAGCACATTGACGGTCGTGCGGCACATGTCGAGCAGACGATCAACGGCAAGAATGAGGCCGACGCCTTCCAGCGGCAGACCGACGGCGCTGAGAATCAACGCAATCGCAACCAGGCTCGCCGACGGGATGCCGGCGACGCCGACCGAAGTCAGCAGCGCCATCAGCACGATCGTGAACTGAGTCGCGAAGCTCAGTTCCAGGCCGTAGGCCTGGGCAATGAACAACGCAGCGGCGCATTCATACAGCGCGGTGCCGTCGGTGTTGACGTTGGCACCGATCGGCAGCACGAAGCCGGTCACCCGCTCCGACACGCCGGCGCGTTCGCGCAGGCATTTCAGCGTCAGCGGCAGCGTCGCCGCGGAAGAACTGGTCGAAAACGCCGTCAGCAGCGCCGGCCCGACCGCACGGAAATGCGCCAGCGGCGACACCCGCGCGATCAATCGCAGCACCAGCGGCAAGGTGATCAGCGCATGCGCAAGCAGGCCGCAGACCACCGCGGCGAAGAACAAGGCCAACGGCTTGATCGCCGTCGCACCGGTCTTGGCGACAACACCCGACACCAGCGCGAACACGCCCAGCGGCGCGAAGCGCATCACCAGATCGGCGATCTTCAGCATCGCCTGGTAGACGCCTTCCCAGAAATCGCGCTGCGTGCGCTGCACCTGCTCGGGCAGACGTGTCAGCGCCCAGGCGAACAGCAGCGCGAAGGTCACCAGGCCGAGCATGTCGGCTTCGGCCGCCGAGCCGATGGGATTGGACGGAATCAGGCGTTGCAGCACCGCGAGCAGATCGCTGCCGCTGCGCTCGCGCACACCGGAGAGAACCTGCTCGGTATCGCTTGCCAGACCGAGCAACGGCGCGGCGGGTTGGCCGTTGATGATGCCCGGCGAGAACAGGTGGATCATCAGCAGGCCAGTCAGGATCGCGAGCAGGCCGGTGCCCATGTAGAACATCAGCGTCCAGCTGCCGAGACGGCCGAGCGTGCGACCGTCGCTCGCGCCAGCCAGGCCACAGATGATCGCCGCAACGATCAAGGGCACGATCAGCATGCGTAGCGCGTTGAGGAACATCGTGCCGATCAGGCCGACTGCCTCGAGGAACCAGGGGACATCGCCGAGGAACTGTCCGGCGAAAGCGGCCGCGACCAGCGCGATGGCAATTTGCCAGTGCAGTTTCATACGCGGTGTTTTTTGGGTCGGAAACGAAAAGGCCGTTCGGGTTCGATTGAACCACGAACGGCCCTGTTTCGCGACCGGCCTCTACCAGGCCGGCGAACTGCCGCGGTTTAGCCTTCCGGCGTTGCCGGCGCAGCGTCCTCGTCCGGCAGCATCAGCTCGATGCCGACTTCGCTCTCGATCTGCTTCATGTAAGCGTTGAACTCGGCACCCGCGGCGAGCTGCTTGAGTCGATTGCGCTGGGCATCCACCACAACGCCCGGCTGCTCCGGCGATGCCACGGCGCTGAGCGCAATGACCGCGCGGCCGCCGTCGTCGAGTTCGACTTCGCCGTAGCTGGACTTGCCTTCAGCCGGACGCGCGAGCTTGAACGTCGCCGTCAGCACCTTGGCGACAATGCTCTTGTCGTCGCGGCGGATCGCGCCCGGATTGCGCAGCTCGCCACCCTTGGCACTGACAATCTGCTGGAAGTCCGTACCTTCACGCACGGCATTCAGCACTTCGGTCGATTCCTGGGTAATCAGCTTGCGCGCGGCCTCGTCGACCAGCGCGCTGCGCACGGCATCCTTGACCTCGTCGAAGGCCTTCTGGCGCGGCTCTTCGTATTCGGCCTTGCGGACGACGACGATGCGATTCTCACCGACGGTCAGCGGCTTGCTGTTCTCGCCGTCCTTGAGGACTTCGGTCGAGAATGCAGCGGCGATGACGGCCGGGTTGCCGGCAACGCCCGTGGCGTCCTTGCCGCCGCGCGTCAGCCAGTCGGTGGTTTCAACCTTCAGCTGCAGCGCTTCGCCGACCGGGTCCAGCGACGCGGTGTTCTCGAACGCGAGCTGCTCTAGCTGATCGGACTTTTCCTGGAAGCGCGTCTGACGCTCGCGATTCTGGAACAGCGTCACCAGCTCCTGCTTGACGTCCGGCTCTTCAAAGGCGCGAACCGTCGAGGCCTTCAGCTCGTTGAGCTTGATGATGTGCCAGCCGAACTCGGACTCGACCAGATCGCTGACCTGATTTTCCTTGAGGCTGAACAGGGAGTCCTCGAAGGACTTGACCATCTGGCCGCGGCTGACCCAGCCGAGATCGCCGCCGGCGTCTTTGGAACCCGGATCTTCCGAGTTCTCCTTGGCAAGCTTGGCGAAATCGGCACCGTCCGCAATCTGCTTGGCGAGGCCTTCGGCCTTGGTCTTGGCAGCGTCCTTGTCGGCGCCGAAGCTGATCAGGATATGGCTGGCCTTGCGCTGTTCCTGGGTCGTGAACCGGCCAGCCTTCTCGGCCTCGTAGAGCACTTTCAGCACATCGTCGGCCGGTGCCGCGATTTCCGGCATGCTGTCCAGCGCCAGCTCCACGTAAGCGAGCTTGATGCGTTCCGGCGCCATGTACTGCGCCTTGGTTTCTTCGTAACGGGCCTGGACCTGCTCGTCGCTGACCGTCACGCGATCGCGGTAGCGGCCGAGCTCGAACATGGCGTACTGCAGCGTGCGCGTCTCGTTCATCAGACGCACCATCTGCTGCACTTCGACGTCCGGCGCGAAGGCCGTATCGACGATGGCGCTGCGCATCTGGTTCATCTCGACGCTGTCGCGCAGCTGCGATTCGTAGCGATCCGGCGTCAGACCGACGCGCGACAGCGCATCGCGGTACGCCTCGGTGTCGAACTTGCCTTCGCGCTGGAAGGCCTGTTCGGCGGAAATCGCCTTGAACAGAGTCGCATCGTCGGCGACGTAACCCTGCTCTTCGGTGTACTGGCGCAGCATCGTCTCCTGCGTCATGTCGTTCAGCACCGAGGTCCGCAGGCGCTTCTGGTCGAACATGTCGGCGCGGAAGTTCTCGCCCATCAACTGCACCAGCTGCTGGTAGCGCTGGTCGAACTGGCGACGGAACTGCGAGTCGTGAATCTTCTGGTCGCCGACCTTGGCCACGACCGGATCACCGCCACCGCCCTGGAAACTTTCGATACCGAAGAACGCGAACGGAATGATCAACATCGCGATGATCGCGCCCGCGATCAGTCCGGAAGTACGGTCACGAATCTGCTGAAGCATGTTTCCTCACCTTCGTTTTTCGAGTGCGCAAGCGACAAAGCCCGGACGATCCCGGGCCTTGTCTGTCGCAACTTTATGGTGGGCTGCCCCCGACTCGAACGGGGAACCTACTGATTAAGAGTCAGCTGCTCTACCATTGAGCTAGCAGCCCCATAAATTGGCTTACAACAAAATGCTTGAAGTGGGGTGACCGACGGGGCTCGAACCCGCGACAACCAGAATCACAATCTGGGACTCTACCAACTGAGCTACGGCCACCATCGGGAGCATTCCCCCCAGCCGGGTCACGATCAGGGGCGCGCATAATAACAGAACCTTTTCAGAGTCAAAAGACTTTAAGCGCCATCGTCGAAATGCCTTCGCCGCCCGCCCCGATCCGGCGCGCCGCAATCGACACGAACCCCCGCAACGGCGCTATCTTCGTTGAACAGACCGACATCAAACGGGGAAGTCCGATGTCTTCATCCTGCACCAGCCCCTGCGCGAAACCCGGCCACGCAGCCGCATTGGCCTTGGCCGTCGCGCTGGGCTGCGGCAGCGCCCATGCCAAGGTCATCGATTCGGCGCCCAATGGATTCACGCTGGAGAACAGCGAAACCGTCCCGGTGGCACCGGCCGCCGCCTGGCGGGCGCTGGTCGAGCACGTCGGCGACTGGTGGCCTGCGGACCACAGCTGGTGGGGCGATGCCAGCAAGCTGAGCATCGAGCCGCGCATCGGCGGCTGCTTCTGCGAACGCAGTGGCGAAAAGCAGGCCTGGCACATGAGCATCGCCTTCGTCGATCCCGGCAAGTTGCTGCGCATGACCGGCGGCCTCGGCCCGCTGCAGGGCATGGGCGTTGGCGGCGCGCTCGACTGGCGCTTCGAGGCCGTCGAGGCTGGTACCAGGATCACGCTGCACTACCGCGCCGGCGGCTACGCCCCGGAAGACCTTTCGAAGTTCGCGCCGATCGTCGACAAGGTGCAGGCCCAGCAGCTCGGCGGGCTGGCGAACTATCTGCGCAAGACGGCCAAGGCCGGCAAGTAAGGTCTCTCGTCCGCTGTGACGAGGTTGTGGCGCGGCACAGCCGCTAGCTTAGCGGCCAGTCCTGATCACGATGCTTTTCCATGGCCAATCTGCGCGACAACAGTCTGATCCTGCTTGCCTACGTCCTGTGCATCGCCGCCGGCGGCGCCGTGCTGTGCTGGGCCGGCCTGCCGCAGCCCTGGGATGCACTGGCGGCCGACATCGTCGCCACCTTCGTCATCTTCGGCTTCAGCCTCGCCTACCGGAACTCCAGTTTCTACGACGCCTACTGGAGCGTCATTCCGCCGCTGCTGGCCGTGTACTGGTATTTCGCCAACGCGGCGGCCGGCGTCAACGAAGCCCGCGCGATGCTCGTCATGGCGCTGGTCTGGTTGTGGGCGATCCGCCTGACGACCAACTGGACGGTCTACTGGGGCGGCATGACGCATGAAGACTGGCGCTATCCGATGGTGCGCGCCCGTGCCGGCCGCCACGCCAAGCTCGCCGACCTGTTCGGAATCCACCTGTTCCCGACCGTCGAAGTCTTCCTGACCATGCTGCCGGTCTACGCGGTCATGACGCGCGGCCAGGCGCCGCTGGGCTGGCTCGATGCGGTCGCCGCCATCGTCACCTTCGGCGCGATCGCGATCGAGACGATCGCCGATCTGCAGCTGCACGCCTTCATCGCCAGGCGCAAGCCGGGCCAGAGCCTCGATGCCGGCCTGTGGTCCTGGTCGCGGCATCCGAACTACTTCGGCGAGCTGTCGTTCTGGTGGGGCCTGATGCTGTTTGGCCTCGCGGCGGCGCCGGATCAATGGTGGTGGGTGCTGCCGGGCGCATTGGCAATGACTGCGATGTTCGTCTTCGCGAGCATTCCGTTCATGGACCAGCGCAGCCTCGAGCGGCGCCCCGAGTACGCCGACTATATGCGCCGCGTCTCGGCACTGGTGCCGCTGCCGCCACGCAAATGAAGCGGTCGGCGGGCTAGGATGGCGCAGTCCATCCGGAGTCCGCTGTGTCGGTTTCGCTAGATCAGAATTTTGTCCGCGCGCAGTTCCCGGCATTTGCCGAACCGACGCTGCGCGAGCAGGCCTTCTTCGAGAATGCCGGCGGCTCCTACACCTGCGCACAGGTCATCGCGCGGCTGACGGAGTACTACCGCCGGCTCAAGGTTCAGCCCTACTACCGCTATGCCGCCTCGCTCGAGGCCGGCGCTTGGATGGACAGCGCTCACCAGCGGCTCGCCGCGTATCTCGGCGTCGGTGCGGCTGACGTGCATCTCGGCCCGTCGACTTCGCAGAATCTCTACGTGCTGG
Organism: Fontimonas sp. FW305-C-3; assembly: GCF_058783185.1. NCBI lineage: Bacteria > Pseudomonadati > Pseudomonadota > Gammaproteobacteria > Nevskiales > Nevskiaceae > Fontimonas > Fontimonas sp. FW305-C-3. The sequence goes on from NZ_JBYSYK010000002.1 coordinate 517,298, forward strand.
CACAGGCCCTGCGTCAGCAGCTCAAGGCCGGCGACGAGATCGTCGTCACCCAGCAGGATCACGAGGCCAATCAGGGCGTCTGGCGACGCCTCGCCGGCGACGGCATCGTCATCCGCGAATGGCCGGTCGATCGCGACAGCGGATCCCTGGCCATCGTTGATCTTGAGCGTCTGCTCAATGCGCGCACGCGGGTCGTCGCGTTCACGCAATGCTCGAACATTCTCGGCGAGATCAATCCGGTGGCCGACATCTGCGCGCGCATCCGCGACGCCGGTGCCATCAGCGTCGTCGACGGCGTGTCGTATGCGCCGCACGGCTTTCCCGATGTCCCGGCGCTGGGTGCCGACATCTACCTGTTCTCGCTGTACAAGACCTTCGGCCCGCACCAGGGTCTGATGGCGCTGCGCGGCGATGTGCTCGAGCGTCTCGGCAATCAGGGCCACTACTTCAACGGCGCGCTGACGCACAAGCGCATGGTGCCCGCCGGCCCCGATCATGCGCAGGTCGCCGCCGCTGCCGGCATTGCGGATTACTTCGATGCGCTCGATGCGCATCACGGCGGCCAGGCCGATGGCGGGCGTCCGCAGCGGGTGCGACAGCTGCTGGCTGGCGCGGAAACGCCGCTGACGCAGCGCATCGTCGACGATCTGCGTCGGCGTACGGGCGTGCGCCTGCTGGGACCGGCAGACGCCACGCACCGGGCTGGCACGATCGCCGTCGATCTGCAGCGCCTGGCGCCCGCCGATGCGGTCGAAAAGCTCGGCGCGCGGGGCGTGATGGCTGCGGGCGGCCATTTCTATGCCGTGCGCCTGCTCGAGGCGACCGGCATCGATCCGGCGCGCGGTGTGCTGCGCCTGTCGCTGGCACACTACAACGATCAGGCCGACGTCGACCGCCTGCTTGGCGCGCTGGACGCGCTGCAACTCGCATAACGAAGCCCCGGAGCCGGTCATGCAGATCACCGTTTTCGTGCTGCTGGTCATCGCCCTCGCCGCATTCGCCTGGCTGCTGATGCGCCTGCAAAGACAACAGCAGATGCTCGATACGCTGCTGCAGGATCAACAGGCCCTCAACGCGGCCTGGAATGCATTGCCGCCGGATGCCGCGCAGCTGGCGAACGTCGGCGCCGCCTGCTTCGTCAGTCTGGAAATTCTCAACCCGGTGGAACTGGCGGCCAAGGAGTCCAGCTTCGCCGGCCCGCTCGGCACCATCGCACCGGGATTGCTGCGCAGGATCGTCTATCAACGCGCGGTGGCGATCATCCGCGAGGATCTGCTCAAGCACGGTGTCGTCGCCGAGGTGAAGATCCATGGTCTGGCTTGAGCTGCTGCTGACACTGGCGGCCTTGGGCACGGCAGGTCTTGCCGGCTGGCGCAGCCTCGCGCAGGAGCAGGGCATCCGCGAAATTGCCGACGGCATGCGCCGCAGCGGCACGCTGCTGATCGAACGCCAGAACGCCAGCCGCGCGCAGCAGCAGATCGGCGGCGCCCAGCAGATTGCCGAAACCGTGATCGATGCCGGCACCTCCGCGGTGCGCGCCGTGCATTTCGGCATCGCGCAGATTCCGTTCGGCATCCTCGAAGCCTTGCCGCCGACGCGCGATGCGACGCGTGTCGTCCGCCAGACGCACGATGTCATCGCCGATGCCGTCTATGGCTCGATCAAGGGCGCCAACCGCATCGCCGGCCTGCTCGCGCGCAATGCGCTGACCGCTGCTCGGCATCCGCGCGCCATTGCATCCGATCAGCCGGCCAAGGCCGTAACTGCAGCCGAACCCCATCTCAAGCCCGATCTCAACCGCGACTCTGATTCCGACCAGAGCTGATGTTTCCAGGAGCCACACCATGCTGATCGTTCACCATCTGAACAACTCCCGCTCGCAGCGCGTGCTGTGGATGCTCGAGGAGCTTGGCCTGCCGTACGAGGTGAAGCACTACCAGCGCAACAAGCTCACGATGCTGGCGCCGCCGGAACTCAAGGCCGTGCATCCGCTCGGCAAGTCGCCGGTGCTGACCGATGGTGACGCGGTCATCGCCGAGACCGGCGCGATCATCGAGTACCTGACCGAGAAATACGGCCAGGGTCGCCTGATTCCGCCGGCCGGCACGGCCGAGCGCCTGCGTTATACGTACTGGCTGCACTATGCGGAAGGTTCACTGATGCCGCTGCTGGTGATGAAGCTGGTGCTGAGCAAGGTCGCGCCCGGCTCGCCGGCACTGATCCGGCCGATCGCGAGGGCGATCGTCAACAGCCTGCACCAGCGTTTTCTCGATCCGAACCTGAGGACTCACCTGGACTTCGTCGAATCCGAACTGGCGCGCAGCGAGTGGTTCGCCGGCGATGCGCTCAGCGCCGCCGACGTCATCATGAGCTTTCCGCTCGAGGCGGCAACCGCGCGCAACGACGACGGTGCCGCGCGGCCGCACATCCAGGCCTTCGTCGAGCGCGTGCGCGCCCGCCCGGCGTACAAGCGTGCTCTGGAGAAAGGCGGACCTTACGAGCTGCTGCGCTAAACGTCACATTGGCAATCTAAGCTCGCGTCCGTGACCACCGCGCTCTCCCGTCCGTTCAGTGCCGGTGCGTTCCCCGAAATGGACGTGCTGCAGCGGCTGATCGCTCGCGCCGGGCCGTCGCTGCGCAGCGACGTGCTGTGCGAGGTCGAATTCAAGGGCGAACGCCTGCCGGTACTGTGCGCCGAACTCGGCTCGACCTCGCCGGAGGTTGCCGCCGTCGGCTTCTTCGGCGGCGTTCACGGCGTCGAGCGCATCGGCACTCAGGTTCTGCTCGCGCTGCTGGAGTCGCTGGTCGAGCGCCTGCAGTGGGACGAAACCTTGCACCAGCTGCTCGAACGCGTGCGCCTGGTCTTCGTGCCCCTGATCAACCCGGGCGGCATGCTCGCCCGCACGCGCTGCAATCCGGTCGGCGTCGATCTGATGCGCAATGCGCCGGTCGAGGCGGATCACCGCGTGCACTGGCTGCTCGGCGGTCACCGCTTCTCGCCGCGGCTGCCCTGGTATCGCGGCGCCGCCGGCGCGCCGATGCAGCCCGAAGCGCAGGCGGTCTGCGATGTCGTCGAACAGCGCATCCTGCCGCATGCCTTCAGCCTGACGCTGGACTGCCACTCCGGATTCGGCGTCAAGGATCGCATCTGGTTTCCGTATGCGCGCTCGCACCAGCCGATCGAATGCCTGCCGGAGCTGTATGCGCTGCGCACGATGTTCCGCCAGTCGCATCCGTATCACAGCATCTATCGCATCGAACCGCAGGCCGATCAGTACACGACCCACGGCGATCTCTGGGACTATCTCTACGATCGCTCGCGCGTCGATCACGCCCCCGGCCGGTACCTGCCGCTGACGCTGGAGATGGGTTCGTGGCTGTGGATCAAGAAAAGCCCGGCGCAGCTGTTCTCGATGCTCGGCATGTTCAACCCGATGGCACCGCACCGGCATCAGCGCATCCTGCGCACGCATCTCAACTTTTTCGATTTCCTGATCCGCGCGTCCAGCGCCCACCAGCGCTGGCGTCCGCAGGACACCGCGCGACAGGCGCTCAACGAAGCGGCGCTCGCGTATTGGTTCCAGGCGCAGAAGTCGTTGTCGCCGCCATGAGCGGCACGGACTGGGAGAGTCTGCTGCGCAGCCTGCCGGCAGCCAGCCCGCTCAGCTTCGATCTGAATGAGGCGCGCTGCCTCGCACTCGATCTGAGCAGCAGCAATCCGCGCCTCGGCCAGTTCGATCCGCTCGACACCGCGCGCTTCAGCGCCTGGATCGACGCCGAGATTGCCGCCGCCGACGCCGACTACGCAGCCGGCGGCTACGGCGAGAACCGCGGGCTGTATCGCATGAGCGAGATCTTCGCGACGCCGCAGGGCGGCTACCGCACCGTGCATCTGGGCATCGATCTCTGGGCCGCCGCCGGCACCCGTGTCCATAGCGTGCTCGACGGCGTCGTGCTGGGCCTCGCGGACAACAGCGCCTTCGGCGACTACGGCCCGACCGTCGTCGTCGAGCACCGGATCGGCGATGCGCGCCTGCACATCCTTTACGGGCACCTGGCGCGCCATACGCTCCGCCATCTGCGCGTCGGCCAGGCGCTTGCCGCGGGTGAGCCGATCGGCTGGCTTGGCGTCGCCGAGGAAAATCATGGCTGGCCGCCGCATCTGCATATCCAGCTGATCGCCGATCCGGCGCAGCAGCAGGCCAGCGACTATCCCGGCGTCGCAGCCGAGAACGAGCGTGCGACTGCGCTCGCCGCCTGCCCCAATCCCAATCTGCTGCTGCGTATACGCGCGCTGCTCTAGGGGGCGGGTTAAGCTGTCGACATGCTCAGCACCCCAATGTCCCCCATCGACCTGCATTGCCATTCCAGCGCCTCGGACGGCGAGCTGGCACCTGCGGCTGTCGTTGCCGAAGCCGCGGCGGCCGGCGTCAGGACGCTGGCGCTGACCGATCACGACAGCACGGCGGGCCTCGATGCAGCGCTACAGGCCACGCGCGAGCACGGCATGCACCTCGTTCCCGGCGTGGAGATTTCGGTCAGCCATGACCGCCACACGCTGCACATCCTCGGACTCGGCATCGATCCGGACAACGCGGCGCTGCGCGCCGGACTCGCACAGCTGCAGGAAAAACGGGTCGTGCGCGCCAGCGCGATCGCTGCCAAGCTCGAACGCCTCGGCGTCAAGCAGGCGCTGCAACGCGCGCAAGACATGGCCGCCGGCGGCCAGATCACGCGCTCGCATTTCTCGCGGCTGCTGATCGAGGCCGGCGTCGTCAAGGACAGTGGCCGCGCATTCAAGCGCTACCTCGGCCAGGGGCGTCAGGCCTATGTCGCAGCCCAGTGGGCGCATCTCGACGACGCGATCCGCTGGATCCACGCGGCCGGCGGCAGCGCCGTGCTCGCGCATCCGTTCAAGTACCCGCTCAGTCGTGCCGCGCGACACCGCACGCTGAAATCCTTTCGCGAGCTCGGCGGCGATGGCATGGAAGTCTGCTGCGGCACGTCGAGCCAGGAAGAGATCGGCGAATCCGCGCGCGACGCGCTGGAGTTCGGCCTGCAGGGCTCGATCGGCTCGGACTACCACGGCCCCAAGCAAGCCTGGGCCAAGCTCGGGCGTGTCGCCCCGTTGCCGGCGACGGTGACGCCGATTGCCGCGCTGCGAGCGGCCTGAGCACGGCAAACGCACATGGGCTTCTACGATCGCCACATCCTGCCGCACCTGATCGATTGCACCTGCGGCATGGGCGACATCATGAAGGCGCGCTCGCAAATCGTGCCGCGGGCGCGCGGCAAGGTGCTGGAGATCGGCATCGGCAGCGGCCTCAATCTCGGCTTCTACGATCCGGCGCGGGTGACGCATATCTTCGGCGTCGACCCTTCCGCGGAGATGCAGGCCAAGGCGCGCCGGCGCGCGGCGGCAATCTCCATCCCGGTCGATACGGTGCCGCTGGTCATCGAGCAGATCGGCGCCGCCGATGCGAGTTTCGATACCGTTGTCTGCACGTTCACGCTGTGCACGATTCCCGATCCGCTGCCGGCACTGAAGGAAATGCACCGCGTGCTCAAGCGCGGCGGCGAGTTGCTGTTCTGCGAACACGGCCTGGCGCCGGACGCCTCGATCCGCCGCTGGCAGCACCGCCTGACGCCACTGTGGAAGCCGATCGCCGGCGGCTGCCATCTGAACCGCAACATCCCGGACTTGATCGCCGCCGGCGGTTTCGAGATCACCGAGCTCGATGCGCACTACCTGCCGGGACCAAAGCCGATGACGTATGTCTACAGCGGCGTCGCGGTGCACGGCAAGGCGCGTTAGGGCCTGTTAACACTATTCGGATCGTCGCGGTGCCCCCGGCTTTGCGGCCAGGCAAGGCGCGAGCGACGACGTTGGGTTATTCCCAATGAGGAGCGAGCAACGCGGCATGGCCACAAAGCCGGGGGCACCCCGAAGGGGCGGGATCGTTTTGCCGCATCGCCGCGTCTGTCGTCACTCATGTACGTTAAGTACACCTCGTTCCTCCATCCTTGCGCTGCGGCAAAACGGTCTCCGCCGCGGCGATCCGAATGGTGTTAACAGGCCCTAAAGCATTCCGTTTTCGCGAAACCAGTCCAGTGCCCGCTGCGCCGTCGCTTCAAGGTCCAGCCGCGGCGCATAGCCGATCGCCGCGGACGACTCGCCGCTCAGGTGCTGGCCGGCGGACATCACCGCAATCGCCGACTCGCTGATCGCGGGCACCGGCCCCTTCAGATACAGGTAACGCCATTTCTGCAGCGTCGCCACGGTCTTGGCGATAGTCAGTGAAATCGGCTTCGGTGCCGGCTGGCCGGACAGACGCGCAATCAGCGTGGTCAACTGCTCCATGTCGCTGTTGACGCCGGTGATCAGATAACGCCGACCGGCGACGCCCTGCTCGGCGACCTTGACGATGCCGCGCCCGGCGTCACTGGCCGCCACGATGTTGCGTCGACCGGGAACATAGTTGCGGAAGCGTCCACTGGCGATGCCGACGATGATCTGCCCGGTCGTCGGGCCATAGTCGTATTCGCCGAAGGTCATCGACGGAATCGCAATGCAGACCGGCAGGCCCTTGGCGGCATGCTGCAAGGCCAGTTCATCCAGCGCCCACTTCACCTGCAGATAGGGATTGCGATTCGCCGGCGCGCCCGCGTAGCGCTCGTCGCCGCGCGCCGGCTGACCGTCGGTGCGCTTGGGCAGCGCAATCGACCCGCCGACGTAGACGACGCGGCCCACGCCCGCATCCGCCGCGGCGCGGTACAGATGGTTGGCCAGCGAGGTCGCGGTATCGACTTCAGCGCGCCAGGGTCGCGGCACCGTCGGGTAGTACGCCGCCGCGTTGATCAGCACGTCGACACCGCGCAACGCGGCCGGCAAGGACGCGGGCTCGCTCAGATCGGCACGGATGCATTCGACCTGCAAACCGCTCAGCCGCTGCCTGCCCGCCTCGGAGCGGTAGTACGCGACGGCGCTGTGACCGGCCGCGAGCACCGATTCCAGCGCGTGGCGCCCCAGCATACCGGTCGCCCCCATCACGGCGATCTTCATCCGCTTGTCGCTCCGTCGATCGTGCAGGCGCCAAGACTGCCATATCGCGGCCGCAGACAGGAGTGATGCAATCGGAGGAGTCGGGTTCCGCTATCAAGCCGCAGACTGCGGGTACTGAGATCAATCCGGAGCAAGCTCGTGACCGCAAAATGGACCGTCGCCGACATGCCGAACCTGCGCGGCCAGACCGCGTTGATCACCGGCGCCAATCGCGGCCTGGGCCTGGAGATCGCGCTCGGCCTCAGCGGCGCCGGCGCGGATGTACTGATTGCCTGCCGCGATGCCGGCAAGGCACAAGCCACCGTAGCGCGGCTTCAGGCGCATGCACCCGGCAGCCGCATCAGCGCGCTGAGCGTCGACATGGCAAAGCCGGAGTCGATCCGGCAGTTCGCTGAAGAGGTGAAGCGCCAGCACGCCAAGCTCGACGTGCTGGTGCACAACGCCGCCGCCATCATGGCGCCTTTGACGCATACCGCAGAAGGCTACGAGCTGCACTTCGCGACCAATCATCTGGGGCCGTTCATGCTGACGGGGCTGCTGCTGGAACCGCTGCGCGCGGCGCCGGCTGCTCGCGTGGTTTCGACCGCGAGTCTTGCGCATCGCCTGACCAGCGGTCTAAATCTCGCCGATCCGCATTTCCGCCAGCGCCCGTACAAGGACATGGACGCCTACGGCGCGAGCAAGCTTGCAACCCTGCAGTTTTGTTTCGAACTCGATCGTCGCCTGCGACGCGACAACAGCACGATCCGCTCCGTCGCCGCGCATCCCGGCTACACCGCGACGAATCTCGATCTCGGCAACTTCTTCCTGCGTCTGAGCACGCGCCTGTTCGGCCAGAAGCCGGCGCTCGGCGCCTTGCCCGCGCTGTATGCGGCATCGAGTGCGGACGTTGCTGGCGGCGATTACATCGGCCCTGGTGGGTTCAAGGAACTCGGCGGATATCCGCAGCGTGTCGACAGCCGGACCGAAGCCAAGGATGTGAACGCGGCCGCTGCGCTATGGACGCTGTCGGAGCAGCTGACGGGCGTGCGTTACCTTTCCTAGCCAATCATCCGTTTGCGAAATGCGTGCGTTACATCGGCCCATTTCGCTGAAGAACAACTGAACTGCACAGTTCAGTTTCAATTCACTGCTCCTCGCCGAAGCTGCACGCCGTCGATTGCGGACTCACTCATTTCCCGCCTTCGACAGCAAGCTCAAACCAAGGAGTACTGAAGATGAAAGCTATCCGAAACCAGACGGCAATCGCCCTGCTCGCCGCTGCGATGTGCGTCCCGGCAATTGCTGCCGACCGCACGATCGGCGAGAAGTTTGACGATGCCTGGATCGATGGCAGCATCGAAACTGCCGTGCTGTTCAACTCGCACCTCAACGAGTACAGCATCCGGTCCGAAGTCGAGAACGGCAAGGTCACGCTGAGCGGCAACGTCGCGTCCGACATCGATCGCAGCCTGGCCGGCGAAATCGCCAAGGGTGTCGACGGCGTCAAGAGCGTGGACAACAAGATCACTGTCGGCGGCGAGAAGGACGGCCTCGACAAGGTCTCCGACAAGGCCTCCGAGCGCGGCCAGAAGCTGCGCCAGTGGGCCAACGATGCAACGACGACGGCCGAGATCAAGACCCGCCTGCTCGCCAACAGCAACACGCATGGCCTGCAGATCAATGTCGATACCAAGGCCGATGTCGTCACCTTGACCGGCAAGGTGGCATCGACCGAGGAAGCGGCGCTCGCCGAGCAGATCGCGAGCAACGTGGACTCGGTTGACGAAGTGAACAACCGCTTGGTTGTTGCATCTCGCTAAGGGAGCCCTTTTGCGGCTGCGCCAAACTCTTAGTCGGGATCATGACCCTGCCCGGAGCCGTTCGCTCCGGGCATTTTTTTGCGCGCACCGCCTGCAAATTCACGCAGCGACGCGCTAGCATTCGGACTTCGTGCTCAAGCCTTGAGGATGCAGCGATGACGCAGACCAACAACACGCACAATCTGGCGATCGGCTATGTGCTGTGGATCTTCGGTTTCATGGGTGCCCACCGCTTCTACTACGGCCGCCAGATCACCGGCGTGATCTGGTTCTTCACGCTCGGGCTGTTCTTCATCGGCTGGATCATCGATCTGTTCCTGATCCCCGGCATGGATCGCGACGCCGATCGCAAATACAGCGAAGGCCGCATCGACTACACCGCCGGCTGGCTGCTGCTGACGTTTCTCGGCGTCTTCGGCGTGCACCGCTTCTACATGGGCAAGTGGATCACCGGCCTGATCTATCTGCTCACCGTCGGCCTGCTGGGCCTGGGCATCCTCTACGACTTCCTGACGCTCAATGAGCAGATCAACGAGAAGAACCGCGCGGCCTGAGTACGCTCAGCCGAACAGATCCGGCTGCTTCTCCGCTTCCTCGGCAACATCGAAGTTGCTGAGGCCGACGCCGATCAGCCGATAGCGCTGATCGGCGGGCGCGCCGACCCGCCCGAGCAGACTCTGGGCGATTTCGATGAACCCCTCCTGCGTCACCGGCGGCAGCGGCGGCGTCAGGCTGCGCGTCAGCGTGCGGAAATCGCTGGTCTTGAGCTTGAGCACCACCGTACGTCCCGCGCGGCCAACCTTGCGCGAAGCCTGCCAGGCCTTTTCCGCCATGCGCTGCACATGCGGCGGCAACTCGGTGAGCAGCACGTCGCGCTCGAAGGTGTCTTCGGCGGAGACCGATTGCGTCGGCCGGTCCGGATCGACCGTGCCGTTGTCGATGCCGCGCGCCAGCGCATGCAGGCGCGCACCGTAGCGGCCAAAGCGCAGCTCCAGTTCCATCTGCTCGTGCTGGCGCAGATCGCCGACGCTGCGGATGCCCAGCTCCGCCAGCTTGCCCTCCATGACCTTGCCGACGCCGGGAATGCGCCCGACCGGCAGCGGCTCGAGGAAAGCCTCGACTTCGTGCGGGCGGATGACGAACTGACCGTCCGGCTTGCGCCAGTCCGAGGCGATCTTGGCGAGAAACTTGTTCGGCGCGATGCCGGCCGACGCGGTCAGGTTCAGCTCGCCGCGGATCGCGTCGCGGATCGTCGTCGCCACCGCGGTCGCGGTGGACATGCCGAGCTTGTTCTCGGTGACGTCGAGATAGGCCTCGTCGAGCGACAGCGGCTCGACCAGATCGGTGTGGCGGCGGAAGATCTCGCGCACCTGACGCGACACCGTGCGATAGCGCGTGAAATCCGGCGGTACGAAGATCGCGTCCGGACACAGTCTCTCGGCGCGCACCGCCGGCATGGCCGAGCGCACACCGAACTTGCGCGCCTCGTAGGACGCCGCGCAGACCACCGATCGCGCGCCGCGCCAGGCGACCACCACCGGCTTACCGCGCAAGGACGCATCGTCGCGCTGCTCCACCGATGCGTAGAACGCATCCATGTCGACGTGAATGATCTTGCGCTGCGGCTCGGCCATGCCGGCAATTCTGCAACTTTGCCCGCTCCGGCGCTGCTGACGCGGCAGCGCGAAAGCCGCTAGGCTTGCGGCCATCCCACCTTCAGGAACGCCCGCCATGAGCACGCAATGGACCACCGCCGACATCCCGCCGCAGAACGGCCGTATCGCGGTCGTCACCGGCGCCAATAGCGGCCTGGGTCTGCAGACCGCGACCGCGCTGGCCGCGGCGGGAGCGCAGGTCATCATGGCCTGCCGCAATCCGGACAAGGCCGCTGCGGCATTGGCGCAGGTCCGGCAGCAGGCGCCGGGCGCCAAGGTCGAGCTGATGACGCTGGATCTGGCCGATCTTGCCTCGATCCGCGCGTTTGCCGACGCTTATGCGAAGCGATTCGACCGCCTCGATCTGCTGGTCAACAACGCCGGCGTCATGGCCCTGCCGTTCTCGCGCACCAAGGACGGTTTCGAGATGCAGATCGGCACCAATCATTTCGGCCACTTCGCGCTGACCGGGCTGCTGTTCGACAAGCTGCTGGCCGGCCAGCAGCCGCGCATCGTCAATCTCGCCAGCATGGCGCACAACTGGACGCCCGGTCTGAATTTCGACGATCTCAACTACGAGAGCCGGCGCTACAACAAGTGGATCGCGTACGGCAACAGCAAGCTGTCGAACCTGTATTTCACGTTCGAACTGAACCGCCGCGCGCAGGCGGCCGGCAAACAGATCACGATCGCCGCCGCGCATCCGGGCTATTCCGACACCAACCTGCAGTACGCGGGTCCGGCGCTGGAGAAGTCCGCCTTCGGCACCTGGCTGATGAAGGTCGGCAATGGCATTTTCGCGCAGCCGGCGGCGCTGGGCGCGCTGCCGTCGCTGTACGCGGCCACGGCAGAGGACGTCAATGGCGGCGACTACATCGGCCCCGACGGCTTCCAGCAGATCCGCGGCTATCCGCGCAAGGTCGGCTGCCGCAAGCTGGCCCGCGACCGCGGCATTGCCGAGCGCCTGTGGCAGGTGTCCGAGGAACTTACCGGCGTCAAATACGCACTGTCCTGAATCCGCCCGATCATGAACCGGAACCCGATGACTTCTTCACGCCCCTGGCTCGCGCTCGGTCTGCTGGCGCTGCTCTCCGCCTGCGCCGGCACGCCTGAGGTTGCGCCCCTCGCCTGCACCGATCAATGCCAGAGCCATACCGACGGCTACGAATGGGCGCAGCGCAGCAACCTGACCGACACCTCTGCCTGCACCGGCTATCCGGCCGCCTTCATCGAAGGCTGCCGCGACGGCGTCGAGGACTTCCGGATGCTGCAGCCGTCTTCGAAGGGAATCTAGCGAAACTCCGTGGTGGCGACGCGCTGCGGATCGATGCCGTCGCGCGTCGCGATCCGCGCCCAGAAGCGCGCCAGCCGCGGCGCTTCCAGCGTCTTCAGCGATTCCCACAAGACCTTATGCCAGGCCGCCGCCAGGCGATCGGCGCGCTGCAGCGCCTGACCATCGCCGCCGGTCTCGTCGAGCAGATTGAAAATCTGCGCCTCCACCTGATCGCGCGTCGCCCGCAGGCGCTCGCGCAACGCCGGATCGGCAAGCGCCCAGCGGTGCAGCCACTCGTGGCGTCGCCATAGCGGCGCCTGCACCCGCTGCGCCTCGGCGGTCAGCACAGACCAGCCATGATCGAATCCCGCCGGACGGAAGATCGACAGACAGGGCGCGGACGTGCCGGTGAACGCCACCGTTGCGCCCTCCGCCGTCAGCCGCGCAATCATCGAGCCGGTGGTCTGATGACGGCGGATGAACCCGGCGGCGTGCATGCAGACATCGGCATTGCTGCCGTGCGCAGGATCGGCGCCGGGCTTATGGTGTTGTCGCAGACGCGCCGCGGCGCTTGCCCATCCCGCGCGGCTGACATCGCAGGCCTGCAAGGCCAGCGCGCGACGCTGCCGCGAGCCGGCCAACCAGGGCATCAGCCGCCGATCATGGCGCCGCGCGAAGTCCGCCGCCTGCAGCGGCACATCCGTCGAACCCAGATCGACCGCGCCATCGAGCGTCAGCGCATTGGAGATCGCATAGGCCGTTTCGATGCGCCGCGCGGCCCAGCTGCGGCCGGCCGTTTCCAGCACCCAGGCTTCGCGGCTGTCGGCGATCAGGAAACTGTTGTCGTAGCAGAAGCGCTGATCGGCGTAGCCGGCCGGACCGCCCTGGCCGTAACGCTCCAGCAAGCCCGTCATCACATCCAGCGCCGCGCGGCTGCTGGCCCCACGTTCCAGGCCGAGCCGTACCAGATCCATGCCGAGCAGCCCGGGCTTCAGCGTCGCGCGTCGCGAGAAGATCGCCTCGTTGCCGATGACCACACCCGCATCGTTGATTCCCATCTCGGCGCCCCAGCACCAGGCGGGCTGCGACAGGATCGCCGCATGGCGATCCGCAAGCTGATCGATCTCGATATGCGAGACGCGCAGAGTGCGAGCAGCATCGCCACGCACGGCGGCATAGCGCACGACCGGCTGCGGCTCCGAGGGTTCGCGGTCGGAATTCTTGCTGAACCAGATCGCGCCGTCGGCCACAAGGACTTGGGTATCGCACATACTGGCAGTGTATGACGACAATCCATGCTCCGGCAGCGCTAACCCATCACAGCGTCACGGCCGCAGGCGACGAGGCCTGCGCCGGCTGATGGACATCGCGATCCGCCACGGCGCCGCGCTCCGCGAAACCTTTACCGAGGAGCGCTGCCACATCGTCGAGCTGTCGAACAGCGCGGACGATCCCGCAGTGTCTATCGCCCGCGCGCGCGTCGAACCGGGAATGACGACGCGCTGGCACCAGCTGCGCGGCATTGCCGAGCGCTACGTGATTCTCGAAGGCAGCGGGCGGGTCGAAGTGGGCGATTCCACGGCGCAGATCGTCGGCCCCGGCGATGTCGTGCTGATCCCGCCGGACTGCGCGCAGCGGATCACGAACACCGGCAGCGGCGATCTGGTCTTCCTCGCGATCTGCACGCCGCGCTTCGAGTGGTCTGCGTACAGCGCCTGGGGCGATTAGCTGCCGAACAGCAGTCGAAAGACCAGGCCGACCAGCGCGAACACGACGACCCCGGCCGCCCAGATTCCGGCGAACCAGGCCAGCCGCTGCCAACGCTCATTCAATGACTGTACCCGGCGCCGGCCGTGACCTTGCCGCGGAACACCCAATAGGCGTACGCGGTGTAGATCAGCACCATCGGCAACGCGCAGGCCAGCGCGATCAGCATGAAGCGCTGGCTGGTCGGCGGCGATGCGGCCTGCCAGATCGTCAGGTCCGGCAGCAGGATGTGCGGCCACAGGCTGATGCCGATGCCGACGTAGCCGAGCAGGAACAGTGCGATCGCATAGAAGAACGGCGGATAGTGCGAGCCGGCCCTCAGCTCGCGATACAGCGAAAACGCGACGACGGCGGTCGCCAGCGGCACCGGCGACAGGGACAGCCAGTGCATGTCGCCGAACCAGCGCTCGGCGATCATCGGGAACTTCAGCGGCGTGTAGATGCTGACGACGGCGAGTGCGATCAGCGAGATCAGCAGCGCCACGCGCGCCGCCTTGCGCGCCCAGTCGCGCAGCGGGCCTTCGGTCTTCATGTTGATCCAGGTGGCACCGAGCAGCGCGTAACCGCCGAGGATGCCAAAGCCGGTCACGACCGAGAACGGCGTCAGCCAGTCGAAGGCGCCGCCGGCAAACGCACCGTTCTCGACGCGCACGCCTTCGAGCAGGCCGCCGAGCAGCAGGCCCTGGCAGAACGCGGCCAGCGTCGAGCCGCCGCTGAACGCGATGCTCCAGAACACTTTGCTGGTCTGCGCCTTCATGCGGAACTCGAACGCGACGCCGCGAAACACCAGCGCGAACAGCATCAGCATCAGCGGGATGTAGAACGCCGGCAGCGCAATCGCATAGGCCTGCGGGAAGCCGCCGAACAGCACGGCGCCGCCGAGGATCAGCCAGGTTTCGTTGCCGTCCCAGACCGGCGCGATCGAGGTTGCGGCGAGATCGCGGCTCGCTTCGTCCGGCATCAGCGGAAACAGAATCCCGAGGCCCAGATCGAAGCCGTCGAGAATCACGTAGAGCAGCACGCCGAGGACGATGACGCCGGCCAGCACCATGGAAAGGTCCATGTCAGATCACCTCGCTCGGACGCGCGCCGCGCATCGCTTCAACGTGATGCGCAGGCAGCGGCGTCGGCCCGCGTTTCGCGAGCTTGGTACAGAACACGATGTAGGTTGCGAGCAGCACGCCGTAGACGAGTACGAACAGCGTCAGCGACGTTGCAACGGCACCGGCACTGACGGGGGAAACCGCCTCGGCGGTGCGGATCAGGCCGTGCACGACCCAGGGCTGACGGCCGATCTCGGCAACCAGCCAGCCGGCGATCGTCGCGATGAAGCCGAGCGGAAACGACAGCCGCAGCGCCTGCAGATACAGGCGCTGATCGTCGAGCCGGCCGCGTATCCACAGCAGCACGCCGGTGGCGCCCAGCAGCAGGAAGACGAACCCGAGTCCGACCATCACGCGGAATGCGAAGAACACCGGCGCAACCGGCGGCTGGTCCGCGCGCGGCACTTCGTTGAGACCCTTGATGACGGCGTTGGTATCGTGCTGCAGGATCAGGCTCGCGAGCTTGGGAATCTCGATCGCGTAGCGATTGGTCTGTGCCGCCTGGTCCGGCCAGGCAATGGCGACCAGCGGTGCGCCGGCGCGGGTTTCCCACAGCGCTTCCATGGCCGCGACCTTCATCGGCTGGTGCTTCTGCACGTTGAGGCCGTGCATGTCGCCGACGAGAATCTGCGCCGGCGCCGCGAGCGCCATGACGACGAGCGCGGCACGCAAGCCGGCGCGCGCGACATCGCGATGCTCGCCCTGCAGCAGCCACCAGGCCGACACCGACGCGACGACCAGCGACATCGTCAGCGTCGACGCCAGCAGCATGTGCGCGAGGCGGTACGGGAACGAGGGATTGAAGACGATCGCGAACCAGTCGGCCGGGATCAGGCGGCCGTCGACCCACTCCGCGCCCTGCGGTGTGTGCATGAAGCTGTTGGCCGACAGGATCCAGAACGCCGAGTTGGTCGTGCCCAGCGCGACCAACAGCGTCGCCAGGAAATGCAGGCGCGGGCCGACCTTCTCCCAGCCGAACAGCATGATGCCGAGAAAGCCCGCTTCGACGAAGAACGCGGTCAGCACCTCGACCGACAGCAGCGGGCCGAGCACCGGACCGGCCAGTTCGGAAAAGCGCGAGAAGTTGGTGCCGATCTCGTAGGACAGCACCAGGCCGGAGACCACGCCCATGCTGAAGGTCAGCGCGAAGATCTTGACCCAGAAATAGTACAGCTTGAGGTAGTGCGGCTGCTGGGTGCGCCGCCAGGCGGCCTCGAAAAACACCAGCATCCAGGCCAGGCCGATCGTCAGCGTCGGAAACAGGATGTGAAAGCCGATCGTGAAACCGAACTGTATCCGTGACAGCAGTAACGCATCCATGCGGCTTTCCGGTGGCGATGATCAGGTTCTCTTGGTGGAACTCTCCTCTCGCGGCGGCTATTGGAACACAGGAGCTGGGGGATTTCACTCAGCTGCTGCCGGGCCGGGCTTGAAAACGACTGCGGAACGGACAACGCCGGCTCGGGGCCGGCGTTGCGATGACAGCGGATTCGGTCGCCCGCGACGGGCAGCGAAAACTAGAAGATCGGCTTGTTCAGCGTGTCCTTGACCCAGCTGCCGAGCTTGCTGGAAGTCGTCGTCGCTGCACGGTTCGCGGTGTTGCTGAACTCATTCACCGCCGCCTTGGGAACGACCATCGTCGCAACCTGCGGCTGCTGCGACTGCGAAGGCTGTTGCGGCGCGCGCGAACCCGGCGAGCTCGTGGTCGGCCCCGACAGCGGCTCCGACGAGGTCGACAGGCGATGCAGCATGCGCGCGAGATCGGAGGTGTCGGTCAGCTTCATGCGCCGCGGCGCGGGCATCTGCTGGCACAACTGGCCATCGATCAGCTTCAGCTGTTCGGCATCGAGCTTGCGGGTCAGGTAAGTGTCCGGCACCGCGC
Organism: Fontimonas sp. FW305-C-3; assembly: GCF_058783185.1. NCBI lineage: Bacteria > Pseudomonadati > Pseudomonadota > Gammaproteobacteria > Nevskiales > Nevskiaceae > Fontimonas > Fontimonas sp. FW305-C-3. Next base: position 533,843 of record NZ_JBYSYK010000002.1, read on the forward strand.
CCTGGGTCTCGATGGCCAGATAGTTCGTGCTGGAACCGACGCCGCGGCCGCGCAGGCTGCCATCGTTCGAGATGATGACGAGGCTGTGATCGCCGTCGAGATCGGGTGCCGAAGCCGGACCGAAATCGCCCCAGCCCTTGAAGTAGAACGGGACGCTCTCGCGCTTGCAGTCGTACTGGATGCGACGCACCCAATGCGGATGCAGCGGCCTGGTCTCCGTGCCGCGGTAACCGCCGAGCACGACCCAGTCGAGCTTCTGCATCTTCATCAGCGGCTGCTCGATCGGCTCCCAGTGCATGCGGCCGTCGGCGTCCTGCCCCTGGTAGGCCTGGACGATGCCCTTGAGCGGCCACAGGATGTCACGCGTCGTCAGCGGCACCTGCTCCATGCGGACCGGGCCGACCAGCGGATCGAACACCACGAAGCGCATCGCCGCCGGCGTCTCCAGCAGCGGACGCACGCGCGTCATGTAGGTTTTCTGGTCTTCGCACAACACGCCGACACAGACGTTGCTCAACGGCCATTCGAAGCGCCGCACACCGCTGCCGTTCTGGGTCTGCGCCGCAGAACGTGCGGCACGCGCCGACAGAAACGTCTTCATGCGCTCGGCGCGCTGGGTGACGATGTAGAAGGTGTGCTGGGGATGCTGGGCGATGACGTCGAGGACGCGATCGATGAAGCCATCGAGAATGCGGTCGGAAAAAAGATCTCCGGCCGGCGCGACGAGGATGCGTTGCGCCGCCTGAGGCCAGCGCGCTGGCTCATGCGTTAGCGCGTACTCGTACGCGATAACATGACGCCACGTATCCTCATCAACGAATTGCCCCGTAGAACGGGCCCAACGCTCCAAGTAAGGCTTGGTGACGTAGTCCCTGCGCGCCGGCGACCCCCCCGAGTTACCGAACGCGACGTTCCACAGCAATTCTCCACCGGCCAGAGCAACCAGCCCGGACAGATCGTCAGTCGGATTCTTCGGGCCGTCATCGAGCACAACAAAGTTGTACCCGTCTGGCAGCCCACCGCCTGACAACGTCATAGCACCCCCGAAAACAAGCTTGAAAAAGTGAGCGTACGCATCAGTAACACCCGGCAGAGCATTGCACGACGATCTTCGTCTACCCACCCCCTTTTTAGGGGGGGTCTTGCTAGTAAATTTTACCCCACTAACCAACTGCACAACGAGCCGTTTAGCATGAAAAAACAACCGCCGAACGGGCACTTAGCATGACACTGGCAAAATTCGCTGAACGCCTGAGGCGAATCAGGCCGCTCGATTGGATCATGTTGCTGCTGGCGCTGGCCTCGATCGCCCTGCTGAGCTGGGAAACCTGGGGGCCGGTAACGCCTGAACAGCGTGAGCTGATATTACTCGGCGACTATGTCATCTGCAGCCTGTTTGCCGGCGAGTTCGTCTGGCGCTGGCGGGCGGCCGGCTGGACCCGCCAGTTCGTCTGGCGCAACTGGTACGAGGTGCTCGGCATGATCCCGGTCGCCCATCCGGCGATCCGCGGTTTCCGCCTGTTCCGGGTCATCCGCATCGTCATCCTGCTATCGCGCTTCGGGATCGCCGCCGACCGCGCGATTGGCGACGATTTCACCTACCTGCTGGTCAACCGCTTCCGCGACGCCATCGTGCGGTCGATCAGCGGCGCGGTGACCGTCGCGGTGCTCGACGAGGTCGAATCGGTATTGGCCAAGGGCACTTACACCGAAAACATCTCGCGGGCCCTGCAGGAAAACGAGCATGAGGTCCGCCAGATGATCCTCGAGAAGCTCAAGCAGGACCGCCAGGCCGGGCGCCTGTCGCGGCTGCCGTTCTACGACGAGATCGTCAGCGGTGTCGTCGACGCCGGCATCCGCGTGGTGGAAGAGGTGCTGCGCGATCCGCGCACCGACGAACTGGTCGCCGACATGCTGCGCGAGAACCTGCACCAGCTACGGGTGGCGATTGCCGAGCAGAACCAGCGCCGCGACAGCGGGGCTGAAGCGGCGGCCGACGGCAACGTCGCGCCGGCCAGCGCGCTGAGCTGAGCGCACCCGACAGGCGCGGGCGGTCTCGACTGGGTCACCGATGGAAGGTTTGACCCCAAGTGGATGGGCGGGCGAAGAAACTTCGCCCGCCATCCGGGGGTGCCGGGACTCAGGGGGGAGTGAGTCCCAGTAGTTCGACCTAACGGGGGCGCTAGATCGAGGGCGCATCATAGGGGCCGTCCCAGTCATGGGATATAGATTATTCATACTGACCTACCGGCTACTGGTCAGAGGCTATGGCGACCGCCGGTTCCGACGTAAACTCCCGCACCCTTATTGTCTGTAAAGCAATCGTCATCATGAAGTGGTTCGGCGCCCGCAACATCCACGTCCCCGCTGAACTCGGGTCTGTCACCACGATTGCCGACGAAGACCTCAGCGACGCCCGCACCGTTGACGCGGCAGCGGTCGAGCGAATCTGGCGAGCGGTCGAAGTCCTCTACCGCAGCGGCGCCCATCCCGGCATCAGCATCTCCCTGCGCCATCACGGCAAGGTCGTGCTCAACCGGGCGATCGGCCACGCCGCCGGCAACGGTCCGGACGACTCCCCTTACGGCCCCAAGCGTCTGATGCTGCCGGACACGCCGGTCTGCGTGTTTTCGGCCTCCAAGGCGATCACCGCGATCCTGATGCACAAGCTCGCCGAGGAAGGCGGCATCAAGCTCGACGAGCGGGTCAGTCATTTCATTCCGGAGTTCGCCGAACACGGCAAGTCGGAGACGACGATCTCGCAGGTGCTGTCGCATCGCGGCGGCTTCCCGATGTTCAATCTGCCCAAGGCCGAGATCGATCCGGCGATGCTGCTCGACTGGGAGCGCTGCGTCGACCTGATCTGCCGCTCGCCGCCGGTACACGGCAAGCAGCCGCCGCGGCAGGCTTATCACGCGATCACCGGCGGCTTCATCCTCGCCGAGATCCTGCAGCGCGTGACCCAGCGCCCGATCGGCGAATACCTCAACAACAAGATCCGCAAGCCGCTCGGCATGCAGACCTTCACCTACGGTCTGGCGCCTGAATTCCGGCCGACCGTGGCGCTCAACTACGTGGCCGGCGCGCCGGTGCGCTTCCCGATCTCGGTCATCCTCGAACGCGCGCTGATGCTGCCGATCCAGGGCATCGTCGATGTCTCCAATTCGGCGGTGTTCCACCAAGCGGTCGTGCCGTCCGGCAATCTCTACTGCACGGCCGACGAGCTCTCGCGCTTCTACCAGATGCTGCTCGATCACGGCGAGTACCAGGGCGTGCAGGTCCTCAAACCGAAGACCGTCGCCCGTGCGGTACGGCCGGCATCGGCGATGACGCTCGACCGCACGCTGATGATTCCGATGCGCTACAGCGAAGGCATGATGCTCGGCGCCAATCCGGTCAGCCTCTATGGCCCGATGACCGGCCGCGCCTTCGGCCATCTCGGCTTCCTCAACATCCTCGCCTGGGCCGATCCGCAGCGGCAGGTGGCCGTCAGCCTGCAGACCACCGGCAAGGCCGTGCTCGGCGCGCATCTGTTGCCGCTGGTACAGCTGATGACGGCGATCGGACGCGAGTGCCGGGACTGATCCAGAGTCCGGCCAAGACCTGATGCGCGTCGCAGTCCTCGGAGCGGGCGTCATCGGCGTCACCGCGGCGCACTACCTGCGCCGCGCCGGCATGGACGTCGTCGTCGTCGATCGGCAGAACGAGGCGGCGGGCGAAACCAGCTTCGCCAACGGCGGCCAGATTTCGGTCTGCCATGCCGAACCCTGGGCGAATCCGCGCACGCCGCGGAAGCTGCTGCAATGGATGCTCGACGCCGATGCACCGCTGCGCATCCGCCTGCAGGCCGACCCTGCCCTGTGGCACTGGCTGCTCGCGTTCCTGCGTGAATGCAGCGCACAGCGCAGCCGCGCGAACATCCGCCAGCTGGTGAATCTCGGCTTGCACAGCCGTGCCTGCCTGCGTGCGCTGCGCGAAGAGCTGCAACTGCACTACGACGAGCGCAGCCACGGCATCCTGCACATCTACACTTCGCCCGGGGAATTTGCCGCGGCGCAGGCACCGGCGCGGCTGATGAGCGAACTCGGCTGCGAGCGCCGCGTCCTGTCGGTTGCCGAGGCAATCGCGATCGAACCCGCACTGCAGTCGACGCAGGTGCCGCTGGTCGGCGCGACCTACGCACCCGACGACGAATCCGGCGATGCGCGGCAGTTCACGACGGCGCTCGCCAGGCATTGCAGCGCTGCCGGCGTCGAGTTCGCCTTCGGGCAGACGGTCGAAACACTCAAGCTGCAGAACGGCCGCATCGCCAGCGCCGGACTGGTCGATCGCGAAGGCACGCGCAGCACGCTGCAAGCCGATGCTTTCGTCCTCGCCCTCGGCAGCTACAGCCCGCTGCTGGTCAAACCGCTGGGCATCGATCTGCAACTGATCCCGGCCAAGGGCTACTCGCTGACGGTGCCGGTCGCGCAGCCCGAGCGCGCCTACACCGTCGCGCTGATCGATGACGGCCACAAGCTGGTGTTCTCGCGGCTCGGCAAGCAGCTGCGTGTCGCCGGCATGGCGGAGCTGGTCGGCTACGACCAGCGCATCGATCCGCGTCGCGCCGGGCTGTTGCTGCAGCGCCTCGAAGAACTGTTCCCCGGCGCCGGCGATCGGTCGCAGGCCAGCTACTGGACCGGCCTGCGGCCGGCGACGCCGTCGAACGTGCCCTATGTCGGGCGCAGCACGGTGAGCAATCTCTATCTCAATACCGGTCACGGCACGCTGGGCTGGACGCATGCCTGCGGCTCCGGGCAGGCGCTGGCGGAGATCGTCGGCGGGCGCCGGCCTAAAATTGATTTCGCGTTTTGCGGGATGGGTTGAGCACGAGCCACGCCCAAAACGGGAAACACAAACAAGAACGGCGCCCGAAGGCGCCGTTCTTGTTTCAGGCCCTGATCCGCAGATCAGTTGCCGGTGCAGCTGCTCGAACCCGGATAGCGCGTTTCGTCATTGGTGATGACTTCGCTGATCCACTGCGCGATCAGCGCATGGCCTTCGTCGTGCACGACGCTGCGCGCGATCGGCGGCATCTTCGCGGCCGGCAGCGTCGCTTCCGGTCCGATGCGGAACGGAATGATCGAGTCGCTGACGTCGCCCGGATGGATGTCGTAGGTACGCCCGCCATTGCCTTCCTGCCCCGTCGCCGTCGGCCGCTTGCAGATGCCGTAGGTGTTGTCGACGGCGCGCAGGCTGTCCATGTACATGCCGGTGCTCGCCGCGAAGCCGCGCGGATTGTGGCAATGCGCGCAGTTCACTTCGAGATAGGCGCGTGCGCGGGCTTCGATGTCCTGCGCGCTGCCGGCCGGGAAGCCGGCGTTGCCGGGCTTGTTGAAGATCGGCAGGCGCTCGACGTTCGTGGCGATCTGCGTGACCGGGTCGATGGTCATGTCGCCCGGGCAGCCGGCGATCAGGCCCTTGTCGCACCAGTACTTGATCTGGTTCTTGCCGAACACCTCATGCCGCGACTGCTCGGTGTTGATGCTCGACTCCGACGCATACGGACGATTGAGGTTGCGCAGCTTCGGACCGATCGGCGCGGAGCCGGTGTCGGCATCCTCGTTGGCATGGCAGCTCAGGCACTGGTTGGCGTGCGGGATCTGGTACGCCGGCGCGCTGCCCTGGTGCAGGGCACCGGAATCGACGTCGGTGAAGTTCCAGCTCACCGAGGCATGACCGCCGCCCAGCGCGAGCCTGGCGACGCGGCGGCCGCTGGCATCGGTCGACCAGATGTACGGCACGCCGTCCCAGCGGGCGACGCCCTTGCTGTTGGTGCGCTTGATCAGCAGGCGCGTCTCGACGGCATTTTCGGTACCGGTCTGTTCATCGAGGAACGAGAAGGTCTTCGCGATGATCGTGCCGGCCGGGAAGTTCAGCGTCGCGTTGGCGCCATCGGTCGCGGCGCTGCGGTACGTGGCCTTGGTGCCCGGCGGCAGGTAGGCGACGCGATACTTCACCGCGTAGTCGGAGAACAGCTTGGTGTTGAGCACGAACGGCACGCCGTTGCCGCGCGGCGCGCTGGTCGGATCTTCCGGATCGGCGAACAGGTTGTACTGGTCCAGCGTCGGGCAGTTGACGCCCGCCGCACCGAAGTTGACGCCGCTGCCGCTGCCCGCTTCGCAGAGACGCGCGACCTGCTCGGGGCTTGGCGCCGCGTCGAAGTTGCCGCTGCGCTTGAACGGCGGAATCACGACCGCCGGCAGCGGCGGCAGATTGCGACCGTAGGCGGCCGGGCAGTCATGCGGCGCGAGATCGAAGCTCGATGCGAAGTTCGCCAGGTCGGTGCTCGCCACGTTGCGCAGCAGGCCGACCAGCGCCTGCGGACCGGCCGACGGATCGACCAGCAGCACGCCGATCACCGCTTCCAGACCTTTCAGGCCGTGGAAGTTGGCGAACTTGAGGCTGTCGCCGCTGAACTCGTTGCTGGCATCGATGCAGGAGGAGAACCAGTCCGGCAGGATGCGCGGATTGCCTTCGGCCGTCGTGTCGAACTTGTAGGCGTTGTAGTGACATTCCGGGTTCGGATCGTCGTTGCCGAGCTGCGGCTTGCCGCGCGAGTCCTTCGGCACCGGCAGGCCGTTGGCATCGAGCGGATACGGGCAGTCGGCATCGTAATCGTCAAGCAGGCCATCCCACAGGATGTGCGCGCCACGCACGCCCGGCAGACCCGGCAGCGGCAGCGTACCGAGGCCAGGCAGGCGCGGAATCCCCGCGGCCAGGCAGGTCTGCAGGTTCAGCGGATTGAGGCACGCGGCCTGGGTCTTCAGGCCGATCAGCACCGGCAGGAACTTGGCAACGTCGAGCGACTGGATGTCGCTGGTCGTCGGCAGCGGCAGGCTGTTGCCGTTGTTGATGAACTTGTTGTCGTAGATGTGGACGCCTTCGGTGTACCAGTCGATGCGACGCTCGGTCGGCCGGCCCGCGCCTTCCGGGAACAACTCGTAGCTGGCGTGGATGATGCCGCCGGTGTTGTTGTTCTCGAAGACGTTGTTGAAGATGTCGATGCGGTCGTAGGACAGCGTGATCATGCCGCTGCCCGACGGCACGTTGCCGACGAAGCCGCCGGACGTGAAGTTGTAGGTGTTGTTGTTGCGCGAGATGTTGTTGAACATCCGCGAACGGTCGCCGTACTGGCGCAGGCCGTCGAGGTCATAGACCAGGAAGCCGCCGGTGTTGCATTCGGCGACGTTGCTGTCGTACTCGCCGCCCTGCACGTTCTCGATCTCGAAACCGAAGACGTTGAAGGCGGCGCGGCTGTTCTTGATGATCGCGTTGTTGGTCTGGCCGACGTAGATACCGGCGTCCGAAGCGCCAACCGATTCGGCTTCCTCGATCAGGATGTTCTCGGAGGCGACCGGATAGATGCCGTAACGGCCCGACTTCGGGCTCACCGTGTAGTCCGGCGAGGTCGTGTCCAGCGGCAGCAGCTGATTTTCGATCGCGGTCGGGTCCTGGGTGGCCGGATCGGTGCACGCGACATTGAGGCGCTTGGCGTTGTCGGTGAATGCGTTCGCCGCGGTGATCGGGTCCGGGCTCTCGCGGCCGCCGTTCGACGACCAGATCGCACGGACGCGCTTGATCGCCGCCTGGTCGACGCCGCGCAGCTCGATACCGTTGCCGCCGGTGTCGAGCACGGTCAGGTCTTCGATCCACAGGCCATGGACGTTGACGGCGAGGATGCCTTCCGGCGTTGCGCTCTGCTTGAACGACAGCACGGTCTTGTCGCGGCCGCAGCCCTTGATCAACACGTCTTCGGTGTCGGTCAGCTGCAGCGCTGAGCTGAGGTCGAAGAAGCCGCAGGCGAAATCGATGACGTCGCCCGGCGCCGCCTGGATCATCGCGGCAATCATCTGGCTGGTCGCGTCCGGACCCGGCTCGATCTTGAAGATGCGCCCGTCGCCGGTGCTGCCACCGCCGCCGTTGCCGCCGGTGGTGCCGCCAACCGGCTCGGAATTCGAATTGGTACCGCAGGCCGCAAGCAGCGGCAGACAGACAGCAGCGGCGATCAGGCCGCGCAACACCTTGTGATTCCAGGACAGCGACATCAGGCTTCTCCCCCTAGGCTGGCGGCCGCCGCATGGCGGTAGCGCTCGCAAATGACCAAGTTCGGCATGGTACGCGCGATACCCATCGCCTTCACTGGGAAAATCACCCTTACAGGGACTGCTTTCGCCGGCCGGATCAGGTAACGTGCCGCATCCGCAACATCCGGCCTCGATGGCCAGGAACTACCACCCATGCTCTTCGCGCTCGAAACCTTGTTTCTGCGTATTTACATGCTGATCTTCAAGGGCGTGACGGCCATCATGCCGTTCAAGTGGCCGCGCAGCTTCGAAGGCGCCGGCTCCTCGCTGGAACTGTGCCGGCACATCGCCGCCGAAGGTCATCGCAAGATCCTGATCGTCACCGACGCGATGCTGGTCAAGCTCGGCCTGCTCGACCAGATGAAGGCCGAGCTCGACAAGGCCGGCGTCATTTATGTGATCTACGACGGCGTGCTGCCCGACCCGACCGTCGAGCAGATCGAAGCCGGCTTCGAGATGCTCAAGGCCAACGACTGCAAGGCGATCCTCGCGATCGGCGGCGGCTCGTCGATCGACGCCGCCAAGGTCATCGGTGCGCGCGCCAAGAACAACAAGCCGATCGTCAAGATGGCCGGCCTGTTCCGCGTGTTCTGGGGCATGCTGCCGCTGTACGTCGTGCCGACCACCGCCGGCACCGGCTCGGAAGTGACGATCGCCGCCGTCGTCTCCGACCGCGCGCAGAAGCGCAAGCTGCCGATCATGGATCTCAGGCTGATGCCGACCGCCTGCGCACTGGACGGCGCGCTGATGACCGGCCTGCCGCCCCACATCACCGCTGCGACCGGCATGGACGCACTGACCCACGCGGTCGAAGCCTACATCTCGCGCAACGCGATGAAGCGCACCGACGAGAAGGCCATCGAAGCGACGAAGCTCGTCCTCAAATACCTGCCGACGGCGGTCAGCAACGGCAGCGATGTCGAAGCCCGCCAGCAGATGGCGCGCGCGTCCAACCTCGCCGGCATCGCATTCACCCAGGCCGGCGTCGGCTATGTGCACGCCATCGCCCACAACTTCGGCGCGCTCTACCACGTGCCGCACGGCCTCGCCAATGCGATCGTCATGCCGCATGTGCTCGACTACTCGAAGCCGAACTGCGCGGACCGCCTCGCCGAGCTGGCGCGCGCCTGCGGCGTCGGCAGCCCCGGCGCTTCGGATGAGGTGCTGGCGGATGCCTTCATCGCCAGGATCCGCGAACTCAAGGTGCAGTTCGGTATTCCGGAAACGCTGGAAGCACTGCGCGCGAACGACGTCACGCCGATCGCGGTCGCCGCCCGTTCGGAAGCCCGCTTCACTTACGCCGTGCCACGCTATATGGATCAGACCACCTGTGAAGGCGTCATCCGCAAGATGCTGGTCGCAGCCTGAGCCGAGCACGACCGCGCGCCCGGTTCCAGCCGATCGGGCGCGCGGGTTCCGCGCAAGCCGCATGATTTTTTCGCGCCGCCACGGAACGAGTTCGCCGGAATCCGATCTGAGGCTCCGTCGTCAGCCACCGCCGGATCATTGCTTGCCCGCCGCGCCGCACCACTGTCCCCGCCTTCCGAAACGCTGGCACCTGCGATGAGCACGCTCGCGCGTTACCGCCCCTGGCTGTCGACGCTGCTGGTGGTCGGCCTCGCCGCCGCGGCCTTCTTCGCGCTGCACCGGCTGACCGGCGAGATCCGCTACGCCGATGTCCAGGCCGAGATCCGCGATACGCCCTGGTCGGCACTGGTCGCCGCCGGCCTGTTCACGCTGCTGTCGTTCGTTGCACTCGCCGGCTACGACGCCTCCGCGCTGCGCTATATCGACGCGCGCCTGCCGCTGCGCACGCTCGCCCTCGGCTCCTTCGCCGGCTACGCGCTCGGCAACACGGTGGGATTCGGCCTGCTGACCGGCGGCGCGGTACGCCTGCGCGTCTATGGTGCCGCCGGCCTCGAGCCGGTCCAGATCGCCCGGCTGATGGGCTTCGTCGGCGCCGGTTTCGGGCTCGGCATCAGCTTCATCGGCGCCCTCGGCCTGCTGTGGGGCGCGCAGGCCAGCGCGACGCTGCTGCCGCTGCCGCCATTGCTGCTGCAGGTTCTGGCGGTGCTGATGCTGGCCGCCATCGCCGCGCTGATCGTGCTGTGCGCGCGGCAACGCAGCATCCGCCTGCGCGGACGCAGCCTGAGCCTGCCGTCCTGGCAGCTGGCTGTCGCGCAGATCGCCGTCTCGGCGCTCGACATCCTCGCCGCGGCGATGGTGCTGTGGATGTTGCTGCCGGCGTCGGACGTCACGCTCGGCAGCTACATCGCCTTCTTCGCGCTGGCCGTCGCCGTCGGCGTGATCTCGCATGTGCCCGGCGGCATCGGCGTGTTCGAGGCGGTGATTCTGCTGGCCTTCCGCGACGCGCTGCCGACCGAGAAAGTCGCCGGCGCACTCGTCCTGTACCGGGCGATCTACTACCTCGCGCCCTTGGCACTGGCCGTGCTGCTGCTCGTCCTGCGCGAGTGGGCGGCGATCGCCGCGCATCGCGCCCGCCAGCAGGCCGCCGAGCTGTCGCCGCTGTTTCTCGCCGTCGCGACGTTTGCGATGGGCCTGATGCTGCTGATCTCCGGCGTCACGCCGTCGACCGAGGACGCGACGGCATTGCTGGCGCTGAACATTCCACTGGCCTTCGTCGAAGGCGCGCATTTCCTCGGCAGCATCGCCGGCCTCGGCCTGTTGTTCGTCGCGCGCGGCTTGCTGCTGCGGCTCGACGCTGCCTGGTGGGCCGCCGTAGTACTCGCACTGCTGGGCCTGCTGTTTGCATTGCCCAAGGGCATCGCGGTGTCGGAAATGGCCGCGCTCGGCGTTCTGGTCGCGCTGCTGGTCGCCGGGCGCAAGGAGTTCGACCGGCGCGCTTCGCTGTTCGCCCAGCCGCTGTCGCTGAACTGGATGCTGATGGTCGGCGCCGCGCTGGCCGCGGTGATCTGGCTGATGTTCTTCGTGTATCGGGATGTCGAGTACAGCAGCGACCTGTGGTGGCAATTTGCCTTCGACGCGCACGCACCGCGCAGCCTGCGCGCCAGCGTCAGCACCGTGCTGCTGGCGTTCGGCTTCACCGCCTGGCAGGCGTTCCGCCCGGCGAGCGGCAATGCCGTGAGCCCGGGTGCCGCGGAGCTGGCACATGCCGAAGCCATCATTCGCGAGCAGCCGCGCGCGGACGCGGTGCTGGCGTTGATGGGCGACAAGAGCCTGCTGTTCTCGCAGTCGGGCAAGTCGTTTCTGATGTACGGCAAGCGCGCCCGCACCTGGGCCGCGCTCTACGATCCGATCGGACCGGAAAGCGAATGGCCGGAGCTGATCTGGCGCTTCGTCGAACTGGCGCACCAGCACGGCGGCCGCGCGTGCTTCTACCAGGCCAGCGCACGCCATCTCGCGCTGTATGTCGATGTCGGCATGTCCGCGTACAAGCTGGGCGAGTACGCCTTCGTGCCGCTGCGCGAATTCACCCTGCAGGGTTCCAAGCGCGCGCACCTGCGCACCGCGGTCAACAAGGGCGAGCGCGAAGGCCTGCAGTTCGAAGTGCTGCCGGCCAGCGCCGTGCCCGCGTTGCTGCCGCAGCTGCGTGCGATCTCGGACGCCTGGCTCAAGCAGCATGCGACGCGCGAGAAAGCGTATTCGCTCGGCGCCTTCGAGCCCGAGTATCTGCAGCGCACACCGCTGGCGATCGCCTCGCGCAACGGCCAGGTCGTCGCCTTCGCCAATCTGATGGTGACCGAAGGCAAGGCGGAAGCAACGATCGACCTGATGCGCTACACCCCCGACGCGCCCAAGGGCGTGATGGACTATCTGTTCGTCAAGCTGCTGCTGCACTGCCAGGCGCAAGGCTACGAGCAGTTCGGCCTGGGCATGGCGCCGATGTCGGGCATGTCGGAGCATCGCAACGCGCCGAACTGGCAACGCGTCGGCCGCCTGATCTACCGCCACGGCCGGCGCTTCTACAACTTCAAGGGCCTGCGCAGCTTCAAGGAAAAGTTCGAGCCCGACTGGGAGCCGCGCTATCTGTGCGCCGAGGGCGGCGTCAAGCCGCTGCTCGCGTTCACCGACATCGCCGCGCTGGTCAGCGGCGGCATCAAGGGAATCCTGACGAAATGAAACCGAGCGCGCTCCGCGTCTGCGGCCTGCTGGCCTTGCTGCTGGTCTCGACGGTGCAGGCGCAAACGGCTGCGAAGGCGAATGCGGCGGCCAATGCCGCACCCAGTGTCGCAGCCAATGAAACAGTCCTCGAACACGGCCGATTCAAGCAGGTGCATCTGTTCCGGCCGGCGCAGACGCCGACCAGCTTTGCCCTGCTGCTGTCCGGCGACGGCGGCTGGAACGCGGCAGAAACGCAGCTCGCACAGACGCTCGTTGGCGAAGGCGCACTGGTTGCCGGCATCGACACCGCGCAATTCATCGCCACGCTGGAAGCCGACGACGGCGACTGCGCGCTGATCGATGGCGATCTCGAGAATCTCGCGCACTTCAGCCAGGCCTACGCCAAGGTACCCGGCTATCTGCAGCCGATCGTGGTCGGCTATTCCGCCGGCGCGAGCCTGGCTTACGCGAATCTGCTGCAGGCACCGGCGGGCACCTTCGCTTCGGCGCTGGTGCTTGGCTTCTGCCCCGACCTGGAAATGAAGAAGCCGATGTGCGCCGGCGAAGCGCTGCGCTACAGCGCCCACAAGAGCGGCAAGGGATTCGACCTGCTGGCCGATCCTGCGCTCAAGGCACCCTTGATTGCGCTGTACGGCGGTGACGACGATCTCTGCGATATCCCCAGCACGCAGAAGTTCGTCGAGCGCATGCCGAGCGCGCAGATGACGGTGTTGCCCGGCGTCAATCACGGCTACGGCGATTCACCGAGCGCGCGGACGGCACTGGCGGCGGCTTATCGGCGCCTGAAGGCCAAGGCGGTGGTCACCGACGCACCGGCGCCGCCGTCACTCGGCGATCTGCCGGTGATCGAGGAACCCGCCGACAACGCCGCCGGCAATCCGCGCTTTGCGGTATTGCTCAGCGGCGATGGCGGCTGGGCCGGTCTCGACAAGGACGTCTCGGCGGCGTTGCGCGCCAGGGGCATCTCGGTCGTCGGCCTCGATTCGCTGCGCTACTTCTGGAGCGCGCGCACGCCGCAGGGCATAGCAAGTGATCTCGATCGCATCATCGATCACTACGCCGCGCTGTGGCACAAGCGCGAAGTGATCCTGGTCGGTTACTCGCAGGGGGCCGATGTGCTGCCGTTTGCGCTGAATCGGCTGTCGGCCGCCAATCGGCAACGCCTGGCGGTGGCCGTCGCGATGGGCCTGTCCGACCACGCGGTGTTCCAGTTCCATCTGACGAACTGGGTCAGCGACAACGACGACGGCCCGGCAACGCTGCCGGAAGTGCAGCGGCTCAAGGACGTACGCTTCCTGTGCGTTTACGGCGTCGAGGAGGAGGACAGCATCTGCCCGCAACTGCGCGGCAGCGGCGTCACGCTCGCGCGCCTGCCCGGCGGCCATCATTTCGACGGCGACTACGAAGCGCTCGCGGCGACGATCCTCGCCCACGTACCCGCTGACCCGCGCCCGATCACGAAACCCTGAGTTCGCAACCGGCGGCCGGCTAGTGCTTGATCACCGCGAGTTGAGTGCCCGCTTCGACACGCACGGCATGAAAGCCCGCGACCTCCGCCGCCGCAGCCTGGCACACGACCCGATCGCGACCTGATTTTTTCGCCTGGTAGAGCGCCATGTCGGCACTGCGGATCAGCGCGTTGGCATCGTTGTCGCCGGCGCCGGCGCTGGCAACGCCCATCGAGACGGTCGTCGAGAAGCGCTGACCGTTCAAGGCCGACAGACTCAGCGTCGCCAACCTCGTACGCAGACGTTCGGCCAGCACCGCGGCGTCGCGCCGCGAGCAATGCGGCAGCACCAGTGCAAACTCTTCGCCGCCGTAGCGGCACAGGATGTCGCCTTCGCGGGTTTCCTGGCGCGCCAGTTCGGCCCAAGCCTGCAGCATCGCGTCGCCGGACTGGTGGCCGTGCTGATCGTTGAGGGCCTTGAAGTAATCGAGGTCGGCAATGATCAGGCTCAGATCGTGGCCACCGATCGCAGCCTCGCTCATTTCGCGACTCAGCGCTTCGTCGAAGTAGCGCCGGTTGTAGAGCCCGGTCAGGCCGTCGCGGGTGGCTTGCACGCGCAGCTGTTCCTGTAGCTGCGTGACTTCGGCGATACGCGCTTCCAGATGGCGATTGCTTTCGTTGATCTGGTCGAAGGCCTCCGTCAGGCGCCGGTTGAGCGCCTGCTGCTCTTCCTCCAGCAGCTTGCGCTGGGTGATGTCCTGGACCTGCGAGATGAAATGCAGCGGCTCGCCCGCGGCATTGCGCAGCAGCGTGACGTCGAGCTGCGCGTCGACGATGCCGCCGTCGGCACGCAGATAGCGCTTGAACAGACGATAGCGGTCGCTGCGGCCATCGAGCAGCTCACGCACCTTGGCCAGGTCTTCATCAACGTCGTCCGGATGCGTGACCTCCGCGAAGCTGAGCAACTGCAATTCACCGGCGCTGTAGCCGAGCATCGTCGACAGCGCTTCGTTGACTTCGAGGAAACGCCCGTCCGGGCTGACGAGTGCCTTGCCGATCGGCGCATTGCGCATCGCCTGGCGGAATCGGTTTTCGCTCTCCGCCAGCGCGCTGCTGTTGCGGCGCTCTTCGGTGACGTCGCGACCTTCCGGGATCAGCAGCGTGACTTCGCCGTTGGCGTCGAACACCGGCTTGATCGAGAAATCGATCGTGATGTAGCTGCCGTCGGCACCGCGGATGTCTTCGTCGTAACGCACCAGTTCGCCGCGCGCAGACCGTTCGACCGCGTGCCTGAGACGCTCCTGGGCTTCCGGATGACCGCTCCACCAGTACGTCTCCCAACCCGGCAGGCCCATCACGTCGACCGACTTCAGTCCGCCGAATGCCAGCGCCGTTTCGTTGACCTCGACGACGGTACCGTCCGGCCACATCACGCCGATGAACTGCACCGTGGAATTGAAGATCGCGCGGAAGCGTGCCTCGCTGAGGCGCAGCGCACGCTCGACCAGGCAACGCTCGGTGATATCCAGCGCCGTCCCGCGCAAGGCAATGACCCTGCCGCTGCCGTCGCGGACAACTTCGCCGCGCGCGGCGAGCCAGCGTGCCTCGCCGGTCGGGTGCTGGATCGCCAGTTCGATCTCGTAGGGTTTGCCGTCGACAACGGTCGACGCCATCAGGCTGTCGACTCTGCGGCGGGTCTCGGCGTCCAGCAGGGAGCCGGGATCGAGCAGTCCCTGCTGCGCGGCCGTCGCGTCGAGGCCGACGATGTCGAACAGCACCTGCGACCACTGCATCTGGTTCGAGGCAAGATCCCAGCGCCAGCTGCCCAGCCGCGCCAGCCGCTGCATCTCGGCCAGTTCGGCATCGACTTCGTAGAGCGCGATCGTCCGCGTGCGCTCGGGCATCTGCACCGGCGCGGGCCGGGGCAGCCGCCGCCGCGACCGCGATTGCGGCCTGCGTCCAGCGTTGCGAACCCGTTTTGCGCCCATGTGATCCTCCGTTGCGCTATCAGACGCCAAGGGGATGTCACATAACTTGGCGCGGCGACGGAAACCGGGCGCGGGCGGACAAACGGCGGGCCATCGGGCTTGATCGGCCGCCCTGAATCCGGCCGCCGGCGTCGCCATCCAGTCAGATCAGCCCGACCGAGACCCTCGCCCATGACCGATCTTTCCGCCTTCCCGATCACCCGCAAGTGGCCGGCGCAGCATCCGGAACGGCTGCAGCTCTACTCGCTGCCGACGCCCAACGGCGTCAAGGCATCGATCATGCTGGAGGAAACCGGCCTTCCGTATGAGGTGCACAAGGTCAATTTCGACACGAACGACCAGTCCTCGCCCGAGTTCCTGTCGCTGAATCCCAACAACAAGATTCCGGCCATCCTCGATCCACAGGGCCCCGGCGGCAAACCGCTCGCACTGTTCGAGTCCGGGGCGATCCTGATCTACCTCGCCGAGAAGACCGGCCAGCTCCTCGGCCGCGATGCCGCCGCGCGCCTTCAGACGATTCAGTGGCTGATGTGGCAGATGGGCGGCGTCGGGCCGATGTTCGGCCAGGTCGGCTTCTTCCATAAGTTCGCCGGCAAGGACTTCGAGGACAAGCGTCCGCGCGATCGTTACGTCGCAGAATCGCAGCGCCTGCTCGGCGTGCTCGACAAGCACCTCACCGGCCGCCAGTGGCTGCTGGGCGCCGACTACACGATCGCCGACATCGCGACCTTCCCGTGGGTACGCAACCTGATCGGTTTCTACGGCGCCGGCGAACTGGTCGGCATCGGCAACTATCCGCAGGTGCAGCGCGTGCTCGAAGCGTTCGTCGCCAGGCCGGCGGTGATTCGCGGGCTGACAATTCCTTGAACCCCTGAGCGTCAGACCGCGCGCAGCCCTTCGATGATCGGCACGCGCGCCGCACGCAGCGCCGGGAACAACCCGCCGAGCAGGCCGATGATGCAGGCGCACAGGCCGCCCTGACCAAGCAGCGCCGGCGTGACGTTGAACGCGAAACTGACCTGGCTGAAGCTCGCCGTATTGAGGGTGGATACGGTGTAGCCGTTGAACAGCAGATAGGCGATGCCGCCGCCGAGCGCGGCGCCAGCGCCGCACAGCAGCACGCATTCGAGCAATACCGACAGGACGATCGGCAGTGCATCGAACCCGATCGCCCGCAACGTCGCGATCTCCACGCTGCGCGACTCGATCGAGGCATACATCGTGTTGACGGCGGCGAACAGCGCGCCCAGGCCCATGATCGATGAAACCACATAGCCGATGATCTGCATCGCCGCCGACAGCGTGCCGCCCTGCGCGGCGAAATATTCGGACTCGCGCTGCGGCGTATGCGACAGCGCCGGATCGCTGGTCACCGCATCCTTGTAGGTCTGGAAGGCATCGACGGACTGCAGCAGCGCGGTGATCGAGCTGTAGCTGGACTGGTTGTAGGCCGACATCACCGCCTCGACTTCGCCCCAGGCTTCGGATTCCAGCGCGCTGCCGCCACTCTCGAAAACACCAACCACGGTCCAGTTCACACCGGACAGGCTGACCTCGGCACCCAGTTCCAGCGCCGGGAAATGCGCCTGCGCCGCACGCCCGACCATCAATTCGCGCAAGCCAGCATTGAACATGCGTCCGGCAATCAGGCGCGCTTCGGGACGCACCGCCAGCACTTCCATGCCGACGCCGCGCACGACCAGATTGCCGTCCTTGCCGCGATCCCGCTGCGGCAGCGGTGAGATCGTGAAGCGCTCGACCGAAGCGGCCACCTTGCCGTCGGCGAGGCGCGCCAGGCCCGGTGCGTCGAGCAGCACCCGCAACTGATCGCGCGCGATCGAACTGCCAGGCTCATTGATCTCGCCGGTCGACAGCACGACGACGCGGTCGACGCGGCCGGCCTTCTGGAAGGTCTGCTGGAAACCATCGGCCATCGCCAGCATCGACACCAGCACGCCGGACGCGCCGGCGATGCAGATCACCACGACCAGGGCGACGCCCCAGCGCGCCGGCAGGCTGTAGAGACTCAGCAGACTGACCCTGAGGATGCGAAACAGCATCAGGAGCTCCGCAATCCTTCAACCACCGACAGGCGCGCGGACTGCCAGGCCGGCAGCACGGCGGCGATGACGCCGAGCAACAAGGCGAGGCCGAAACCGGTGAGCATCGTCGACAGGTGCAGGCTCAGATACGGCAGCACCGAGGACACCGCCTTGGCGGTCGGCTTGAGGACCAGCCAGGCCAGCGCAAGGCCGCTCACGCCGGCGCTGCCGCAGAGCAGCAGCGATTCGAACGCGACCATCGCCGCAATCCTGGCATCGCTGAAACCCAGGGCCTTGAGCGTCGCAAACTCCGGAATCCGTTCGCGGAACGCGCGCATCATCGTGTTGCCGGCGACCACGACCAGCGTGAAGAAAACCGCGGAAAGAATCGCGCGGATGATCAGGCCGATGTCGCCGATCTGCGCCATCATCGAGCGCTGCTGTTCCGCCTCGGACTGGGTCTGGGTCGGATGCGCGGAATTCTGGAACAGCTCGTCGATCGCCTTGGATACCGCCGGGATCTGCGCCGGATCGAGAACCTTGACGAAGAACAGCGTGACCTCACCCGGATTACTGCGCGCCTCGTCGATGTAGTCGTAGTGCACGATGATGCGCATCGCGGCGATGTCCTCGCCCATCAGTTCGGTGTTGTAGTCGAAGATGCCGACCAGATCGAACTCCCAGTCATGACCGCCATCCTTGCGCTTGACCCAGACCGAGGTCAGCGGAATGTGGTCGCCGATCTTCCAGCCGTATTTCTCCGCCATCTGCCGGCCGGCGATCATGCCGGTGCGGGTTTTCTCGAAGGTCTCAAGCTGGTCGGCCGGCAGCAAGAAGCGCGGATCGGTCGTGAAGAACGTCCGTCCATCGGTCGCCAGCGACGGCTGGCCGCGCGCCCTTTCGTTCTGGAATCTGACCGGAAACATCACGACCGGAATCACCGCCTTGACGCCCGGCACGGCCTCGATCTGGCTGCGATACGCATACGGCAGCGCCTTGGCGAAACCGTAGCGATGGCTGGTCATCATCGAATCCGCTCCGCCGAGACGGGCGCCACCGTAGATCAGCGCACTGAGCGCTTCGAGCATGCCGTACAGCATGAAGGCGACCGCGATCGACGCAAACGTCAGCGCCGTGCGCGCCTTGCGCCGCCACAGCATCGCCCAGACCAGGGTGAGATAGTTCAAGAATCTTCGAGGTGGCCGCGTGGATGATGGTGCGCCCGGAGAGACTCGAACTCCCGGCCCTCTGGTTCGAAGCCAGATGCTCTATCCAACTGAGCTACGGGCGCAACGGCGTCCAGTGTACGCGAGTGGCGCGGCGCAAAAAAAATCCCCCGCGATGCGGGGGGCTATCGCGGGGGTAGGCTCAATCGCCCAGTGAGGATCAGGCAGCGCGGCGCGACTCGCGGTTGATCGACTGCACCTTGCCGGTCCGCGCGCGCGAGAACTCGAGGACACCGTCGTCGACCGGTTCGTCCATCAGCATCGGCTTGTCGATCTCGTAGTTGTGCAGCACCGCCCACGGCAGCGCCGAGCCCTGGCGCGGCAGTTCGGCGCGTGCGCGCTGGACGTAGCCGGAACCCAGCGAATCGAGGATCGAGATTTCGAGCTTGTGGTTGGCGCGATCGCGCGGCGTGACGACCTGCATGCCGCGCTTGTCCATCAGGTTGATCAGGCGGCAGATGTAGTTGGACGCGATCTCGGCCTTCAGCGTCCAGGGTGCATTGGTGTAGCCGATGATCCAGGCCATGTTCGGCATGTCCTGCACGAGGACACCCTTGTACATCATCGAATCGGCGAAGGTGCGCGGCTTGTCGTCAACCTTGACCTGCATGCCGCCGCCGATCTGCACGCGCAGGCCGGTCGCGGTGATGATGATGTCGGCGTCGAGGGTCTTGCCGGACTTCAGGCGGATGCCGGTCTCGGTGAAAGTGTCGATGTGATCGGTGACGACCGAAGCCTTGCCGCTCTTCAGCGCCGCAAACAGATCACCATCCGGCACCGCGCAGAGGCGTTCGTCCCAGGGCATGTACTTCGGCGTGAAGTGCGACATGTCGAAGTCCGGGCCCACGGCCTTGCGCACGCCGTTGAGGAGGAACTTGCGCATCGCGTTCGGCCAGCGCTTGCAGGCCTTGTACAGCGAGCGCTGGATGAAGATGTTGCGGCTGCGCGCCATGCTGTAGACGAACTTCTCCGGCAGGAAGTGGTTCAGCACCTTGGAAATCTTGTCGAGGCCCGGCACCGAGAACACATACGACGGCGAGCGCTGCAGCATCGTGATGTGCGCAACCTTGTCGGCCATCGCCGGCACCAGCGTCACCGCCGTCGCTCCGCTGCCGATGACGACGACCTTCTTGCCGCTGTAGTCCAGTTCTTCCGGCCACTTCTGCGGATGGATGACCTGGCCCTTGAACTGCGAGATGCCGGGGAATTCGGGTTCGTAGCCGGCGTCGTAGTTGTAGTAGCCGGTGCACATGATGAGGATGCTGCACTGGAAGGTCTCCGTGCGGCCGTCCGTCGTCGCGGTGATCGTCCAGCGCGCTTCTTCGGAAGACCAGGACGCTTCCTGGATGTGCCTGCCGTACTGCACGTGTTTGTCGACGCCGTACTCGCCGGCGGTCTTCATGATGTAGTCGCGGATCGCCGGGCCGTCGGCGAGCACCTTGAGCGCATGCCAGGGACGGAACTGGTAGCCGAAGCTGAACATGTCCGAATCCGAGCGGATGCCGGGATAGCGGAACAGATCCCAGGTCCCGCCCATGCGCTGGCGGCGTTCGAGAATCGAAAAGGTCTTGCCGGGGCACTGCATCGCCACCTGGCAGGCCGCGCCGATGCCGGACAGGCCGGCGCCAATGATCAGAACGTCGAATTGCTGGTCAGCCATGTTGCTCTCCTCGAACCGCTTTGTTGAACCGCTTTTGTATAAGCAGCAGCCTACGCCCTTGCCCGAAACGCGGAATTGCCATTTCGTGACATTGTTTTATCATTCGGTGACAGCTCGACGGAGTTCCCATTGCATAGCTTGGTCAGGGCCAGCGCAATCTCGGCGGTACCCGAGCTGATCGATGAGCTTGGCGGGGATCCGGCTGCGCTGCTGACACCGCTGCACATCCCGCTCGACATCGCCCGCCGCGAGAACGCCTTTGTGCAGCTGCGCGGCGTTGCCCAGCTGTTCGAGAACTGCGCACGCACCCTGCACTGCCCGGACTTCGGCTTGCGCGTGGCACAGCGGCAGGGCCTGGAGACGCTCGGGCCGATCGCGGTGATCATCCGCAATGCGGAAACGGTGCTCGAGGCTTTCGACGCCGTCGGCGGCTTCATCCATCTGCACAGTCCTGGCCTGAAGATCACGCTCGACCGCAACGGGCCGGTCGATGCGATGCGCTTCGTCTACGACATCGTCGAGCCGGACCTGCCGATCGTCAGCCAGGTCAACGAGATGAGCCTGGGCACCGCCTACCGCATCCTCAAGCTGCTCGGCGGACCGCAGGCGAACGCGGCGCTGGTGACGTTCCCGCATCAGCGCATCGCGACACGCGAGGTCTACACCGCGTTCTTCGGTTGCCCGGTGCAGTTCGGCCAGCCCGAATGCACGCTGCACCTACCGCTGAACGTGCTCGGCCAGCGCATCGACAGTGCGGATCCGGTCACCAAGCGCCTGGCGACGCAGTATCTGGAGAACCAGGCGCTGACGGCGACGGCACCGCTCGCCAGCCGCGTGCAGCAACTGATCAACCGCCTGCTGCCGACCGGCCACTGCCACATCCGCGCGGTGGCCGAGCACCTGTGTCTGCACACCCGCACGCTGCAGCGCCGGCTGGCTGAAGAAGAAGCCTACTTCGAGGACATCCTCGATGCGCAGCGCCGTGAACTGGCGACGCGCTACCTCGCCGAGTCCGGGCTCTACCTGAGCCAGATCACCGGCCTGCTTGGCTACGCCGAACAGAGTGCATTCAACCGCTCATGCCGACGCTGGTTCGGCACGACGCCGAAGGGGTATCGGTCGCAGTTGAAGGATCGACGACCGAAAACCTAGCCCGGGTGCAACCCGGGTTTCACCCCGGCTACGGCAGCTCGACACGAACGGGCTTGGGGGATGAGACGATTCCTAAAGCAACTGCGCCGCGTGATGGCGCAGGTGATCCTCGACAAAACTCTGGATGAAGAAATAGCCGTGGTCGTAGCCGGCATGCCGATGCAGCTGCAGCACCTGGCCACTGGCTTCGGCAGCAGCAACCAAGGCATCCGGTGCCAGCTCGCGGGCAAGGAACTGGTCCGCCTCGCCCTGATCAACGAGCACCGGCCCGGGATAGGCCTTGCGCTGCATGAGCACGCTCGCATCCCACTCGGCCCAGCTCACAGTGTCTTCACCGAGATAGCGCGAAAACGCGCGCTGGCCCCAGGGCACGGCGCTCGGATTGCAGATCGGCGCGAAAGCCGACAGTGAATGCCAGCGCTGCGGATCGCGCAGCGCGGTGACCAGCGCGCCATGGCCGCCCATCGAATGACCGAAGATGCCGCGACGATCGCTGCGCGCCGCAAAGTTCGCTTCGATGAGCGCAGGCAGTTCGCGGTTCACGTAGCTACCCATGCGGTAGCCGGTCGACCACGGCGCCTGCGTCGCATCCAGATAGAAGCCGGCACCGACGCCGAAGTCCCAGCTGTCGGCCTCGCCCGGATAACCGAGACCGCGCGGGCTGGTATCGCAAGTCACCAGCATCAGGCCCAGCTCGGCGGCTACGCGCTGCGCGCCGGCCTTGATCATGAAGGTCTCGTCGCTGCAGGTCAGGCCGGCGAGGAAGTACAGCGCCGGCACCTCGCCGTGCTGAGCCTGCGGTGGCTGATACACGGCGAAATTCATCGTCGTGCCGGTTTCGGTCGATGCGTGGCTGTAGTAGCCCTGCGTGCCGCCGAAGCAGGCGTGCTCCGAGCGCTTCTCCATCAGAAGACCACCACGGAGCGGATCGATTCGCCGCGCGTCATCAGGTCGAAGCCCTCGTTGATCTGCTCGAGCTTCAGCTTGTGCGTGATCAGCTCGTCGATGTTGATCTTGCCGTCCATGTACCAGTCGACGATCTTCGGCACGTCGGTGCGGCCGCGCGCGCCGCCGAAGGCCGAACCGATCCAGCGCCGCCCGGTGACGAGCTGGAACGGTCGCGTCGCAATCTCCGCACCGGCAGGGGCAACGCCGATGATCGTCGACACGCCCCAACCCTTGTGGCAGCACTCCAGCGCCTGGCGCATGACCTGCACGTTGCCGATGCATTCAAAACTGTAGTCGGCGCCGCCCTTGGTCAGCTCGACCAGATGCGCGACCAGATCGCCCTCGATCTTCGCCGGGTTGACGAAGTGCGTCATGCCGAACTTGCGCGCCATCGCCTCGCGCGCCGGATTGGTATCGACACCGACGATCATGTCGGCACCGACCATCTTCAGGCCCTGGATCACGTTGAGACCGATGCCGCCGAGACCGAACACGACGCAGTTGGTGCCGGCTTCAACCTTCGCCGTGAACAGCACGGCGCCGATGCCGGTCGTCACGCCGCAGCCGATGTAGCAAATCTTGTCGAACGGCGCGTCCTCGCGCACCTTGGCCAGCGCAATCTCCGGCA
This sequence comes from Fontimonas sp. FW305-C-3, assembly GCF_058783185.1. NCBI lineage: Bacteria > Pseudomonadati > Pseudomonadota > Gammaproteobacteria > Nevskiales > Nevskiaceae > Fontimonas > Fontimonas sp. FW305-C-3. The sequence goes on from NZ_JBYSYK010000002.1 coordinate 557,164, forward strand.
GCACCGTGTAGTTCGCAAACGTGCTGCAACCCATGTAGTGCAGCACCGGCTTGCCCTTATAGGAGAAACGCGCGCTGCCGTCCGGCATCAGGCCGCGACCCTGCGTCGTGCGGATCTTCTGGCACAGGTTGGTCTTCTGCGACGTGCAGTAATCGCACTCGCGGCATTCCGGCGTGTAGAGCGGAATGACGTGGTCGCCCTTCTTCAGACTCTTGACGCCGGGGCCGACGTCGACGACGACGCCCGCGCCCTCGTGACCGAGAATCGCCGGGAACAGGCCTTCCGGATCGGCGCCCGACAGCGTGTACTTGTCGGTGTGGCACAGGCCGGTCGCCTTGATCTCGACCAGCACCTCGCCCTCGCGCGGCCCTTCGAGCTGGACAGTTTCGATACTGAGGGGTTGGGCAGCAGCAAAGGCGACGGCGGCACGCACATCCATGATCAGGCTCCGTAATCGGTTCGGGGGATGGCATTCTAGACGCATCGCTACAAGCTCCGTCCTCATGCCTGAAATCACCCTCGACGACCTGCGTCGCTACGCGATCGCGCGCACGCTGTTCGCGCCGACGACGCTGCAGCGCGCGATCGACAAGCTCGGCTTCGTGCAAGCCGATCCGATCCGCGCGCCGGCGCGCGCCCAGGATCTGACGCTGCGCCATCGCGTGAAAAACTACCGCGCCGGCGATCTGGAACGGCGCTACAGCCGGCTCGCCGTCGAGGAAGACTGCCTGGTCAACTATGGCTTCCTGCCGCGCGAACATCTCGCGCTGATGCATCCGCGCAAAGCGCGCCAGGCCTGGACGACGGCCACCAGACGCAAGGCAGAAGCGATCCTCGCCTACATCCGCGAACACGGCGTCGTGCATCCGCGCGAGATCGAACAGCACTTCGCGCACGGTCGCATCACCAACTACTGGGGCGGTTCGAGCAATGCGAGCACGCAGCTGCTGAGTGCCATGCACTATCGCGGCCTGCTGCGAATCGCGCGGCGCGACAGCGGCACGCGCGTCTATGCCGCCGTTGAGCACCCGCAACTGCGGCTCGACACCGCTGAACGCGCACGCCGCGCGGCCGCGCTGATCGAGTTGATCGTCCGCAAATATGCGCCGCTGCCGGCGCCAAGCCTGACTTACCTGACCCGCCTGCTGATCTCCTACGGCGCGCCGCATCTGGCCAGCGAAGCGCAGGCGGCAATGCGCGCGGCGCGTGGGCAGCTCGCCAGCCGCCGATTCGATGGCATCGACTGGTACTGGCCGGTCGACGAAGATCCGGCGGCATCCCGTCACGCGGTCGATGAGCGACTGCGACTGCTCGCCCCGTTCGATCCCATCGTCTGGGACCGCCGCCGCTTCGAGTGGCTGTGGGGCTGGGTCTACAAGTTCGAGGCCTACACGCCACCGGCGCAGCGTCGCTTCGGCTACTACGCATTGCCGCTGCTGTGGGAGGAGCGCGTCATTGGCTGGGCGAACGTCGCAGTCGCGGGCAACGGCCGGCTGCAGGCCGATTTCGGGTACGTGACGAGCAGACCCAGAGGCGCCGCATTTCGCGCGGCGCTCGACGACGAGATGCAAGGCATGACGCAGTTTCTCGGCGTCGGCTGAAGCCTGGCGAGGCGCCGTTGCGCAACACAGTTGGCGGCCCGACAATCCGGCCTCAAGCCGCTCTGGATCACACTCCGCATGAAACCTTCCGTTCCGCGTTTCGCCCTCGCCGCCTGCGCCGCGCTGCTGTGCCAAACCGCGCTGGCGATTCCGGAAGGGCCGGAACCGAACACGCCGGAATGGCTCGCCCGTGAAACCGCCAACTACGCACACGTGCTGGAAGCCGATGCCGAACTCGTCGCGCAGCCCGACTATCTGCTGACCTGGACACTGCGCGGCAATACCAATCATCTCGACTGGCTGCAGCGCGCGATCAACGACCCGAGTTGGCTGTCGCCGCTGTCCGGCAACACCGCGGTGACACCGGTCGCAGCGACCTGGGGCGCGGTCGCGACCGGCGACCCGACGCGTTATGCGGATGCCAACGGCGCCAACGGCCGCGTGTTCTACGAACAGGAAGCCGAGGTCATCCCGGTGGTGTTTTACGACGACGGCTGCGCGCGCATTTCCGGCCGCGTCTGGACGCCGCGCAGCGCGAAGCCGGGCGACCGTCTGCCCGGCGTCGTGATCCAGAACGGTTCGATCCAGGCCAGCGAGACGCTGTACTGGTGGATGGCGCAGCCGCTGGTGCGCGCCGGTTACGTCGTAATGACCTTCGATCCGCGCGGCCAGGGCCGCTCCGATCTGCAGACGCCGACGCTGCAGCAGGGCGGCAACTTCAACACGGCGGTGTTCAGCGACGGCTTCACGCACATCGTCGACTTCTTCCGCTCGACGCCGGTGGCGCCGTACCCGAACAACCTGATCTGCGCCGGCACTTATCCGACCGAGGTCACGGCGTTCAATCCGTTCTACGACCGCATCGATGCCGACCGCCTCGGCGTGACCGGTCACTCGGCCGGCGCCTTCGGCATCTCCGCCGTGCAGGGTTATCCGGGCGAGCGCTTCGCGTTTCCGGATGCGCGCGGCAACAATCCGATCGACGTCATCGTCGCCTGGGATTCGCTGCAGTTCAGCCCGGACACGCCGCCGCGCGTACCGGCGATGGGCCAGACCAGCGAATACCTGGTCGCCGCGCCGCCGCATGTCACGGCGCCCGACCCGGAAGGCCACAAGGATTCATATCGCGGCTGGGCCGCAGCCGGCGTGCCGGTCTATCAGTTCACCGTTGCCGGCAGCACCCATTTCGACTGGAGCCTGTTGCCTGGTTTTCCGGCCAGCTCCTGGTGCCCGGATATCTCGACCGGCGTCTGCAGCGGCGGCTGGGCGCAACCGATGATCGTCCACTACTCGCTGGCCTGGCTCGATCGCTGGCTCAAGCAGCCCGGCGAGACCGGCTATGCCGATGCCGACGCGCGCCTGCTCGACGACGCCAGCTGGTGCTCGCGTTACAGCGTGTATTCCCGCGCCGGCCGCGATTTCCGCGACCGTGGCGGCAAGCCGCACCAGAGCGAAGATATCCGCGCCGACTGCGTCGCCGGCAAGATCGACACGCCCGCGACGGCCGGCGCGGCCAGCGACGATGACGGTGGCGGCGGCGCCATGGGCTGGTTGAGCCTGCTGCTGGGCACGGCAATTGCGGCGCGGCGCCGCGTCAGGGCAAGTCTGAACCGGAAGCTGCGGTCTCTGCCAGACTGAACCGTTCGGCGGCGATTTCCCGGCGTTTGGAGTCCGCTGACTCGTTGGTCACATTGCGGGGCCTAAGCTGCGTCCGTCCTTCATATCGCGAGACTGCCTGTGACCCGTGACCACCGCCCGGCCGCTCTGTTCACCGCTCTGACCCATTGCTGGCGGTATGCGCTTGGCGCACTGGCGCTGATCCCGGCAACCTCGGCCCTGGCGATGAGCTATGTGCCGATGACCGACGAGGCCTTGTTCGACAAAGCCGATGTCGTCGTCCGCGGCATCATCGTCGATGCCCGCGGTGCCGCTGGCCGCGAACTCGACGAAACCAGCTACCGCCTGCAGACCCGTGAAGTGCTCAAGGGCAGCGTCGAAGCCGGAGATCTCGATATCCGCCTGCCCGGCGCCTACGACCAGAGCGCCCGCGGCGCGCTGATCGTCCCCGGCATGCCGCGCTTCGCCAACAACGAGCCGGTGCTGCTGTTCCTCGACAAGCGCAACGATCGCAGCTACAGCCCGAGCCAGCTGCTGCTCGGCGTGTTCCGCGAGCGCAACGACGTGACCAATCAGTCCGTCCTGGTCCAGGATCTCGAACAGGCCGACGCGATCGAACCCTCCACCGAGCCCCACGAGTTCCACCGGCATCGCCGCACCGAAGGCTTTGTCGAGTGGTTGCGGGATCGGGTCCGCGGCGACCGCCACCACGGCAACTACTGGACCGACAACGATGTCGGCCCCGGCGGCAAGTTCCAGCTCTCCAGCCCGCAGGTGCGCTGGTTCGAGTTCCAGGCCGGCCAGAGCGTGCCGATCTACGCCAACGAGACCGACACCGGCATCGAGGATCTGCAGGATGCGATCAGCGCCTGGAACAACGCGCCGGGCAGCAACATCGCACTGGTCTACAGCGGCATCAGTTCGAAGACTTCCGGTCTCGACATTGCCGATGGCATCAACGAAGTGCTGTTCAACGATCCCAACAACGAACTGCTCGGCAGCTTCGACTGCCTGCTCGGCGGACTGGGTGCGTACGGCAAATGGCGCAGCCTCGGGACGCGGACATTCAACGGTCAGAGCTACGGCGTGATCACCGAAGGCGACATCGTCGTACAGGACGGGATTTCCTGTCTGTTCAGCGGCCGCCGCAACGCCAACGCGGCGGAACTGCTGGCGCACGAGCTTGGCCACGTGCTCGGTCTCGCGCATTCCTGCGGCGACGGTCTGCTCGGAATCTGCACGCCGGGCAGCTCGGCGGACAACGCGCTGATGCGTCCGACCCTGCATGCGGATGGCCGCGGCGCCAGCCTGAGCTCCGACGACATCGCCGGCGTGGGCGTGCTTTACGCCCCGGTTGTCGGCGGTGGTGATGGCGGTGGTGGCGGCAACGAGAATCCCGATCCGGGCGCATCCGGTGGCGGCGGTGCACTCGATCTGGAGACGCTGCTGCTGATGCTGTTGAGCGGCATCGCCGGCTGGGGCGTATACGCCACGGCGGGGCGTGCGCAGCGCGGCTCGAATTCGCAGAACAAGTGGCGCTAGCGCGCCGACGACCTGTGCGTTTCCAGCGCCTGGAACAGCGCCTGTAACGGTCTCGAACCGGCTGCCGGTGCCGGGTGCGCGGCCAGAACGGCGTGGCGCTCCGGAATAGCCAGATGCAGTGTCGTCTGCCCGGTCGCGTCCAGTTGCCCATGCTGGCGCAGCCGCTCGAAGGTGCACGCCAGTGCGCCATCGCCGGCCGCGGCATTCTCCAGTGGCGCGTATTCGTCGATCGAGAACAGCGGCTGCCGCCCGGCCTGAGCGGCGGCTGGCGTCATCCCGCGACGTGCGGCCGCAACGGCAATCGATACAACTTTCGGCTGACTCTCACGCTGGCTCATTGAACGTCCCTGCATCCCCAAACAATGGTTGTCGCCTTGCACGCTCATGCGAACGCCGATTCGTGAGCGAAGCGGAAACGCAGCACTTCGCTGTTGACCGCATCCGCGGCGATCACCTCGCGGACATCGAGCAGTTCGCTCGCGCCGAGCTGCCGCATCCAGCCGGAGAAAACACCTTCGAACAGGCCCGGCGCCCAGCTCATCGCCATTTCGCCGAACCAGCGCTTCAACGGCGTGCAGCCGTGCACGAAATCGATCGAACCCGGCTTCGCCTCGACCGTCACCCAACCCCAGTTCATCTCCGACATCAGTGCGTTCGCGCGCTGCTCGAACTGATCTATCGTCTTGATGTCGCTGATCGCATACTGCTTCGCCAGCCGGTGGCCGGCCAGATACGCCAGAGAGCGCAGCTGTGCATCGGAGACATGGTTCGAGAACGCGGTGGTCAAGGAACGCAGCACCGGCTCCGTCGACTCAAGCGGCGGCCTCTTCGAAAGATATTCGTACGTCCTGGCATCCATCACAGCGGCCTCCCGATCGCTCGCGACGAGTCGATCTCTCCTCTGATTTCATGGGCGTCATCATCGGTGTTTTCGATCCTGAAATATCTACGACTTAGGTCTTGGTAGGATTTGTTTAATCAGGCATTTTTTACGACAGGCAGTCCTGGTCCCAATCAGTTCGAAAATGAGCCCGACAATGCTGAAATCCCCGAATGCGCTGTGGCCTCGAGTGAAGTTACTTGCCTGCGGCATTGCAGCCGCGGCCAGCCTCTCCGCCTGCGGCGGTACGGACACCGGGCTCAACCTGCCTCCAGCGGTCAGCTTGAGCGCGACACCGGCAAGCCTGGCCGTCGGCGCGACGCTGACGCTGAGCTGGAACAGCAGCAATGCGCAGAGCTGCCTCGCCGGCGGCGACTGGACCGGCGCGCGCGCCACCAGCGGCAGCGAAACCCTGACCGCAAGCACGGACGGCGTGCTGCGCTTCACGCTGAGTTGCAGCGGCCCCGGCGGCAGCGGCGATGCCGAAGCCAGCGTGACCGTCGGCAACGGCATCACGGGTCTCTGGTCCACCGGCTACTACCCCGCTTATGCCACCGCGCGGATGCCGATCGCGCAGATCCCGTTTGCGGCAATGACGCATGTCATCCACTTCGCGCTGATCCCGACGCATGCCAGCGGCACCGGCACGGTCGGCAGCACCGCGGGCGAGGTCGGCACCCTGAGCGATCCGTTCGAGCTGCTTGACCAGGCGGACGCCCTGGTCGCCGCGGCACGGCGCAACGGCAGCAAGGTCCTGCTCGGCATCGGCGGCGACACCAGCGTCGACGCGCCGCTGGGCTTCCAGCAGGCACTGGCCAGCAGCGCCGGCCGCGCGCGCCTGATCGACAGCATCACCGACGTCATCGCCGACAAGGACTACGACGGCGTCGACGTCAACTGGGAATCCCTGCGTTTTCCGGAAGACGTTGCCGCGCTGCGCAGCTTCATCGGCGATCTGCGCGATGCGCTCGACACGCTGTCGCCTGCAACGCGCCTGCTGCTGACCTACCCGGCCGGCACCGCGTCTGACTTCGACAACTACGCGAACACGGCCGCGCTGCTGGCGCCGGTCGCGGCGGACATCGACCAGATCAATCTGCAGACCTATGTGATGGGCGGCCCCTACCAGGGCTGGGTCACCTGGCACAACTCGCCGCTGCGCGCGGGCGACTGCGTGTTCAGCACGACCGGCACCCCGCCGCCGACAGTCGCCAGCACCGTGCAGGCCTTCACCGCCGCCGGCATCTCGCGCTCGCGCCTGGGCATCGGCATCCAGCTCGCCGGCGTCGACTGGAAAGGCGGCAGCGGCACTTCGACCGGCGGCGTCAGCCAGCCCTGCCAGAGCTGGGATTATTCGGCCACGCGCCCCAATGGCCAGGACATCGGCGCGCCGGACTACGCCAATTGGCAGTTCATCGACGTCGCCGACGTCATCCGCAACTACACGCCTGGTAACGGTTACATCGAGCAGTTCGACGAAGATGCGCAGATGCCTTGGCTGAGCCGCGATCGCGCCGGCAGCGCCGACGATCATTTCGTCAGCTTCGAGAACGCATCGTCGATTGCCGCGAAGGCGGACTATCTGCGCGAGGAAGGTCTTGGCGGCACCATCATCTTCGAGATCACCCAGGACTACCTCCCCGAGCGCGCGACGACCGACGCCCAGCATCCGCTGATGACCGCCATCCGCCAGAACATCCTCGATCGACCCTGACGCCGAGCGCGGCGGCAGCGAGCGTTCGTGTAGCCTATGCGCCGGGGCTTTCCGGGCTCCATTCCACAACCTGAAGAATGAGTTCGACTGACACCTGGTTTCTGCTGTTTGCGTTTTTTCTGGTTCTGCTCAACGGCTTCTTCGTCGCCGCCGAGTTCGCGATCGTCAAGCTGCGGCACACGCGCGTCGCCGAGCTGAGCCGCCTGCACGGCGTTCGCGGGCGCCTGCTGGCGACGGTCCACCGTAACCTCGATGCCTACCTGTCGGCCTGCCAGCTCGGCATCACGCTCGCGTCGCTCGGTCTCGGCTGGGTCGGCGAGCCCGCCTTTGCGCATCTGCTCGAGTGGCCGCTGAAAGCGCTGGGGGTCGACGACGACCCGGAAACGATTCACCGGATCGCCTTCATCGTCGCGTTCGCGACCATCTCGTATCTGCACATCGTGCTCGGCGAGCTCGCGCCAAAATCCGCCGCGCTGCGCAAGCCCGAGGCCATGTCGCTGTGGACGGCCGCACCGCTGTTCGTCTTCTACTGGCTGATGTATCCGTTCATCTGGGTGCTCAACGACAGCGCCAACCGCGTGCTGCGCCTGTTCGGGCTCGGCAACGAAGGCGGACACTCGCACGAAACGCCGTACACGCTCGAAGAGCTGCGCGTGATCCTGCACATGTCGCATTCGGCGGCCGAACCGCAGACCGCGCAGGTTTCGGAGATGAACCGCATGCTCGCGCACACGCTGGAGCTGCCGCAGCTGCATGCGAGCGATGTCATGCATCACTTCCGCGAGCTGATCGGCATCGGCACCGGCGAGAACGCCGAATCCGTGCGCCGCCATCTGCAGACGCACCGCTACAGCCGCTATCCGTACATCGACAGCGTCACCGGCGAGATTCTCGGCGTGCTGCACTACAAGGACATCGCGCTCGAAGGCGACGGTCCGGATTACGACGCGCGCCTGCGCCGTCACCTGCTGCCAATGGAACGCGTCACCGAGGACTTCCCGATCAGCACGCTGCTGCGCCAGTTCCGTCTCGGCGCGCCGCATCTGGCGATCGTCGAGGACGAGGACAAGCAGCCGGTCGGCTTCGTGACGATGGAAGACGTGCTCGAAGCCATCTTCGGCGAGATCCTCGACGAGCATGAACCGGGCCGCAAGCTGCGCAGCAAGCGCGTGCCCGAGCGCATGCCGGACGGCAGCCTGCTGGTGCGCGGCGATACGCCGCTGTTCATGCTTGAGCGCGAACTCGGCGTGGAGCTGCCGGAATCGCAGGAGCTGAGTACGGTCGCCGGCCTGCTGATGGAACGCCTCGGCCACGTCGCCAAAGTCGGCGACGAGATCGACGTCGCCGACCATCGCGCCCGCGTGCTGCGCATCAAGGGCTCGGCGATCGAGGCGGTCAGCCTGACGCTGCGCGCCGAGGACGCAGACTAGCGCGTCATCGCGGTCGTCGGCGCCGGCAGCGGAATCTGCGGGCAGCTCAGTGCGTCGAACTCGACGCCGAGCACGTCGATCAGGCGGCCATCCTTGCGCAGGAAATGCGCCTTCTGGCAGCGCCCTGAGAATTTCTTCGCCGAGTCGTCATGCGGATCGCGATCGAGCGGCGGCTCGGGTCTAGGCGGCAGATTCGCAATCGGCGGAATCGCGCTGCGCTCGTCGTCCCACAGGATCATCGCGCTGCCGCGGGTCTGCACGTCGTTCGCGTAATCGAGGACCGGCAGGCCGAGCCCGCGCTCGATGTCCGGATGGCGCTGACCGCTGCCGAGATTCGTCGCGACGCGATCGCTCATCGCGAAATCGGCGGGAATGCCGATCGTCCGCGCCATGACTTGCGCCGACCATTCGGTGACCTGCTGGTCGCCGAACTGCGGGTCGAGCTTGACGGTCTTCGTCGCACCGCCGAAGGCGCTGTTGTCGCTCAGGTGCGCGGCGTAGCCATCGTTCTCGGAACGATCCCACAGCATCTGCATCATCGAGAACAGCAGCTGGCGATCGAGCGAATCCTGGTAGGCGGCATACAGCACGATCGCGTACTGGTCGAAGTCCTTGCTGCGATTGAGCAGCGTCGAATAGTTCATGCCCAGCGAGCCGAGCGCACCGCGATGCAGATCGCGATCGGCGGCCATCAGCACGCCACCGAGAATGCCGCCCTGCGAGTTGCCGTCGTAGAAGACTTCGCTGCGGTCGTACAGCGGCCGGCCGTCGGCACCCTGAAACTCTGGCCGCGATGCGAAGCCCTGCGGATGACGCAGCAGGCGCGTCAGGAACATGAAGTTGACCATGCCCTGCTGCGACGCATCCGGCACGACCGGGAACAGCGAGAGGTCGAGCAGCGAGGTCAGCACGTTCGGCAGATCGCCGGTCGCGAAACCGAAGAAGTCGACCGCACAGAACAGGTAGTTGAACTCGCGCGACAGGTCCGGCACGCCGTCGTAGTTCACCGCGGCGCGCGAGTCGAGCAGACCGTGGCCGTAGATGCCGGCGCGCGCCGGATTGTCGGGTGTGGCCTGCGCCGGAATCTGGCACAGGTAGCGCGTCGTCATCGTGCCGCCCAGCGGCGCCGGCCCCGGCAGGCGATCCGGCAGGCCGTCGCCGTAGCGGATGCCGAGCGGATCGTCGAGATTGCTTGCGTCCGCGGTGCCGCCGGTCGGCGCGTAGTACAGACGGTTCGGCGGCAGGCTGCCGCTGGCGACGAGGCCGCCGACGGTCTCGAGCAGATCGCAGGCCGCGCCGGTGGCGTCCGGCAGCTGGTCGCAGGCGGCGTTGAGCGTCTGCGCGATCTGCGGATACTCGGCCGGTGAAGGATCGCCGATCACCATGTAGCTCGGCACGGTGATCGTGCCTTCGATGCGCTTGACGATGCCCTCGCGCGGATCGGCGGTGACGCTGTCGACCGTGAACTGCGGCGCGGCGCATGGCGCCGCATCGTCATGGCTCAGGCAATCCGCGTCCGGATTCTGCGCCAGCGTCTTGAACGCCTCGTCACGCATGTGGCGCAGGCGGCCGATCTGGCTCTGCGTGCTGGCGACCGTAAAGTCCCAGGCCAGATAAACGCTGCCGCGCTCAATGCCGGCAGCTTCGAGCACCGGAAACACATCGGCTTCCAGTTCGCTGCAACGCGCCGCGACCTGCGGCAGGCTCGTCTCATGGCCGTCGCGGCACATCCGGAAACCGGGCTGGGCCATCAGGCGCTGACCGTCGGCATCCTTCAGATTGCGCAGCACGACGACGTAGCGCTTGCCCTCTTCGAAGTTCTTCGCCGGACGGATCAGCAAGGCCGCGCGCGGATTCGGATTCGGGATCGCGAACTCCGGCAGCGGGATGCCCTGGAACTCGCCATGGTTCTGCAGCAGCGTGCCGGCGGTCGCGTCGAGTTCGCTGAACACCAGATGCGGCACCGGCGTGGCCTGCGGCGACTCCGGGACTTCGAGCACGAGAATCGGTGCGCCGGGCTGCAGCGACAATCCCGGATTGACGATGCCGATCCGCTCGGCCGGCAGATCGAAGGTCGCGGTCAGCGACAGATCCGGCACATAGGTCATCAGCAGTGCGCCGGGCGAGAAGCCATCGTTGCGATTCCATTCCGCCGGATTCACCGGCAGGCCGGCGACGTTGCGCGGCGTGGCCGTCAGCTGCAGGTTGACGCGCCGGCCGGTGCCGCCGCGCTCCTCCGACTGGATGCTGCCGGCGGCCGCCGCAACGGTGAAGTGATTGTTGGGAAACGGATACAGGCAGTTCGCGGCATCCAGCACATCGCAGCCGCGCAGCGAGGCATCGAGCGCGGCCGGCAACAGCTCGGCGTCGCTGGGCGCTGGATCAGGGCTGGCGGTCGGCTCCGGCGTGGCTGACGGTGTGGGCGTCGGCGTGCCGCCGCCGGCGACATCGACGCTATGCGAACAGGCCGACAGCAAGGACGCAATGACGACTGCGGCCAAGGCCGCGCGACGAATCTTCATGGACAGGCTCCCCCGAACCCGGACGGCGCCGTCGGATGGGCGCCTTGATCAGGGGAGACGGTATGTCGTCAGCCTGCGTCGTTCAATGAGTTTACGCGCCAAGCCGGCACCTACTGCGGCGCGTTTGCCCACTCGGTCAGCCCTTCGCGACGGTAGAGCTCGACGAACGACGGCAGCGCGCGCAGGCGCTGGATGTACGCCGCCGCATGCGGCCAGGTCGTCGCCGGCTTCGGCATGTTGCGCGACCAGCGCATCAGCATGACCGCCAGCAGGTCGACCGTACTGAGCCGACCGCCGACGAGATGCGATCTGCCGTCGGCGAGCTGGGCGTCGAGCTTCGCGTAGGCGCCTTCGATACGCGTGCGCGCGAGCGCCTTGACCGCGGCGGCGCCCTGCGGATCGCCATCCTTCTCGGCGTAGAACCAGTCGCGCATCGCCGGCAGCAGGGTGTTGGCCAGATAGACCATGGCTTCCAGCCAGGCCGCGCGATCCTTCGATCCTGGCGCCGGCGCCAGGCCCGCTTCGGGATGACGTTCGGCCAGCAGCATCAGCAGCGCGGCGGACTCCGTGCGCGGTACGCCGTCGACGATCAGCGTCGGTACGCGTCCGGCCGGGTTGAGACGCAGGTATTCCGGATCGCGCTGTTCGTTGCGATCGAAGTCGACAGGCCGCGCCTCGAAGGACAGGCCCATCTCGAGCAGCATCCAGTGCACACACATGCTGGCCGTGCCGGGGCTGTAGTACAGGATGTAGCTCATGACCGCGAACTCGCCGTGCTGTATTGAGGCAGCACTATAGCCGCGACCCGCCGTTCGCTTAAGCGGCGGCGGGCTCGCGCGTCTCGGCGACCAGCAGGTTCGGATTGCGCACGCGGCTCGGCAGCGCATGACGCAAGATGCGCCAGGTCACCTGACCCGATTGCGACAGCAGCGAGCCGGTGTTGTAGCGCTGGCCGTAGCGCGCGCAGATGTCGCGCACGACCGGCGCCATCTCGACGTAACGCCGCGCCGGCAGATCCGGGAACATGTGATGTTCGATCTGGTGGCTGAGGTTGCCCGACATGAAGTGCAGCAGCTTGCCGCCGCTCAGGTTCGACGAGCCGCGCAGCTGGCGCAGGTACCAGTGGCCGCGCGATTCGTTGATCACGCAGCTCTTCGGGAAGGTCTCGGCGTGCGCGGTGAAATGACCGCAGAAGATGATCGTGTAGGTCCACACGTTGCGCATCAGGTTGGCGACGATGTTGCCGAGCAGCACCGGCAGGAAGAACGGCCCGGCGAGCAGCGGAAACACGACGTAATCCTTGATCAGCTGGCGGCCGATCTTGCGGCCGACCGGCGCGAATTCCTTGCGCATCTGCGCACCGCTCATCTTGCCGGCGAACCAGCGGCCGAGGCGCACGTCCTGGATCGCGACGCCCCACTCGAACAGCAGCGCGAAGATCGGCGCGATCAGGGGCTGGGTCAGGTAGAACGGCCGCCACTTCTGTTCCGGGAAGATGCGCAGCAGTCCGTAGCCGATGTCGTCGTCCATGCCGCGCACATTCGTGTACGTGTGATGCTTGAAGTTGTGCGTCTTGCGCCAGTTGTCGCTGGTGCCGACGATGTCCCACTCGTAGGTCTTGCCGTTGAGGTGCGGGTCGCCCATCCAGTCGTACTGGCCGTGCATGACGTTGTGGCCCAGCTCCATGTTCTCGATGATCTTCGACAGGCCGAGCAGCAGCGTGCCGAGCACCCAGGCCGGCGGAAACAGACCGAAGAACAGCAGCGCGCGACCGATCACTTCGAAGTAGCGCACGGTCTTGACGACGCGGCGGATGTAACGCGCATCGACCTCGCCCAGGTCGGCCTGCGTGCGCGCGCGCAGCGCGTCGAGTTCGGCACCGAACTGGTCGAGTTCCTCGACGGACAGCGGACGATTGAGTGCGGGCTGGGTCATGTCAGTTTTCTAGAGATCGAGAATCAGATCGGAGACGGCGCGGTTGACGCACAGACGCAGCGCACTGCTGCGCTCGGCGCTGTGGTCGCCGGTGTTGAGATCCTGCGTGGTGCCTTCGAGCTTGCCGCAGGCGCAGGTGTTGCAGATGCCCATGCGGCAACCATAGGCCGGCTTGATGCCTTGCGCTTCAAGCGCCGGCAGCAGCGCCTGGCCGCGCGGCACTTCGATGCTGCGGCCGCTGGCGCGCAATTCGACGCGCACGCTGCCGGTCGCTTCGAGCGCGATCGTCGCCGGCGGCGTGAAGGCCTCGGCATGAAACCGCTGCGCGCGTCCCGCTACCAGCTCGCGCGCCTGCTGGACAAAGCCGGCTGGGCCGCAGGCATAGACCTGCTGCTGATCCAGGGCCGGCGCCAGTCGCTGCAGCAGATCGGCGCTCAGGCGCTCGCCCAGCTCGTCACCCATGCGCAGCGTTTCGCGCGTCAACACGACATGCAGATGAAAATTCGAATGCTTGGCCGCCAGCTCGCGCAGTTCGCGCAGATAGCACAGCTCGGCACGCTGGCGCGCCCAGTAGATCAGCGTCAGCTCGCCGGCCGGCTTCGCGGCCCAGGCGCGCGTCAGGCTCATCAGCGGCGTGATGCCGCTGCCTGCGGCGAGGAACAGCCAGCGGCCATTGATCGCGTCCGGCCAGGTCATTTCGCCGAAGGCGGGACCGAGTTCGAGCACATCGCCGACGGCGACGCGCTGGCACAGATGCTCGCTGAGCTTGCCGCCCTCGACGCGCTTGACCGTCAGGGCAATCCGGCGGTCCTTGCGCGGCACGTCGGTCAGGCTGTAGCTGCGCGTCACCCGGCTGCCGTTGACCTCGGCGCTGACGTTGACGTGCTGGCCAGGCTGAAACCCGCGGAAATGGCGGTTCGGCTTGAGCACCAGCGTGACCGCGTCGAGCGCTTCGACGCGGCGTTCGACCACCCGCGCCAGCGAGCGCGCCCACGACCAGGCCGGATTGAGTTTCGCCGCCCAGAAGTCGAAGACTTCCGGCGCAATGAAGGGCCCGAGCAGGCGGCCCATCGGGCTCATGGTGGCAGCAGTCGTCATTAAAGGCAGAGCGCTTCCGGCGGTTGAATGGCGGCCATTATACGGGGGGCTGTACAAATGTCTATACAACTGTATATTAATAGTGCCGGCTATCCTGCTGGCACCCTCCGAGCGCCTTGAGTCCCGTGACGGCCATCAGCCCCCTTGCCAGCGAAAAGGTCCGCGCCCTGCCCGGCCGCAAGGCGGCGATTTCGCGCGAGGACATCATTGCCGCGGCGCTCAAACTGCTCGGCCCGCACCGCAGCGTCTCGACGCTGAGCCTGCGCGAAGTCGCCCGCGAAGCCGGCATCGCGCCGAACAGTTTCTACCGGCATTTCCACAACATCGACGAACTGGCGATTGCGCTGATCGACCTCGCCGGCCGCTCGCTGCGCGAGATCATCGGCTCGGCGCGTCAGCGCGCAACCATCGAGCGCAGCATCGTCCGCAGCTCGGTCGAGACCTTCATGGAACAGCTGGGTGCCGACGAGCGCCTGCTGCACATCCTGCTGCGCGAAGGCACGGTCGGCTCCGATGCGTTCAAGCAGGCGGTCGAACGCGAGCTGCAGTTCTTCGAGGACGAGCTGTGCATCGACCTCGTGCGCCTCGCCGAAGCGCACGGCACCGGACTGTCCAATCCCGCCATCACCGCCAAGGCGATCACCCGCCTGGTGTTCGCGATCGGCGCAACGGCGATGGACCTGCCGCGCGAGAAGCACGCCGAGATATCAGAACAGCTCGCAATCATGGTGCGCATGATCGTCGTCGGCACCCAGACGATGGCGGGCAACCAGTCGATCCAGCCGTAAGGGTTTCCAACACGTAGCCCGGGTGAAACCCGGGGACTACGCCTGTGGAGAATGCGCGAACCCGGATTGCATCCGGGCTACGGGGCTGCAGATATGAATCGGAGCCTCCCTGGCGTTCCGAATCAGCGGAACAAACTACCTGTGCGGGTAGTGCCCGCCGGGACCGCATCCCGGAAGATCGCGGTCAATAAAACAACACCGGAGAGAGAACATGGCCCTGAAAGAAGCGCTGGACGGCGTCCTGCGCCAGGCGGCAGACGCTGGCGAAGTCCCGGGCGTGGTCGCCATGATCACCAATCGCGAAGGCACGCTGTACGAGGGCGCGTTCGGCAAGCGCAGCCTCGGCGGCGCGGCGCCGATGACGCTCGACACCGTCGGCCTGATCGCGTCGATGACCAAGGCCCTCACCTCGGTCGCGGCGATGCAGCTGGTCGAGCGCGGCAAGCTCGATCTCGACAGCCCGGCGTCGCGCTGGCTGCCCGAGCTGGACAAGGTCCAGGTGCTCGAAGGTTTCGACGCCGCCGGCAAGCCGCGCCTGCGCGCACCCAAGACGCCGATCACGCTCAAGCATCTGCTGACGCACACCTCCGGCTTCACCTACGAGTTCGTCAGCGAAGACATCCAGAAGTACCAGTCGGCGACCAACACGCCGGGCTTCATCAGCTGCGCGCTCGACAGCATCCGCCTGCCCTTGCTGTTCGATCCGGGCGAACGCTGGTCCTACGGCGTCAGCACCGACTGGGCCGGCCGTGTCGTCGAGGCCGCGAGCGGACAGAAGCTCAGCGAATACTTCGCCGAGCACATCCTGGGCCCGATCGGCATGAAGGACACTGCGTTCCGCTTGCGCGCCGATATGCGCGAACGCCTCGCGAAGATTCACGCCCGCGTCGAAAGCCAACTGGTGCCGATCGATCTGGAAGTACCGCAGCAGCCGGAGTTCGAGATGGGCGGCGGCGGTCTGTACGGCACGATGGGCGACTACCTGAAGTTCGTGCGCATGGTGCTCAATCGCGGCCAGGCCAACGGCCAGCAGATCCTCAAGCCGGAAACCGTGGATCTGATGATGCAGAACCACCTCGGCACGCTCGACGTGCCGCCGGTGCGCAGCGCCAACCGTCAGTTCACCAACGACATGCCGATGCCGCCGGACAATCCGCAGAAGTGGGGTCTGGCCTGGATGATCAACAGCAAGACACTGCCGACCGGCCGCCGCGCCGGCAGCCTGATGTGGGCGGGCCTGGCGAACTCGTATTACTGGATCGACCCAACGACCGGCATCGCCGGCGTGCTGATGACGCAGATTCTGCCGTTCGCCGACATCAAGGCGATGCCGCTGTTCCTCAACTTCGAGTTCGCGACCTACCAGAATCTGTAGCGCCCGCCGACTGGAGCAAACCCGGCAGCCTGCGTTAGCCTCGACGCAGGATCTGCCGGAGCAGCACCATGTGCCGCAACATCAAGACGCTGTTCAATTTCGAACCACCCGCGACGGAAGACGAGATCCAGGCCTCCGCGCTGCAGTTCGTCCGCAAGCTCAGCGGCTTCAACAAGCCATCGAAGATCAACGAAGAGGCTTTCGAGCTCGCCGTGCAGCAGGTCAGCGATGCCGCACGCACGCTGATGAACTCTCTGGTCACGCTGGCGCCGCCGAAGAATCGCGAAGAGGAACGCAGCAAGGCCCTGGCGCTCTCGGCCAAGCGCTTCAGCTGATCGGCTCGTCGGACTCGCCTAGGGCCTGCTGAACAGCAGTTCGCTGTCTTCGATCGGCGCGAAGCGCAGGATCGGCACATCCTTGACGTAGTCCTGCACGATCTTCCAGGGACGCTGCCTGCCCTGCTTCGGCAGCTGATCGACGGCACGCCGGATATACCCCGAGTTCAGGCCACCCATGACGGTATCCTCGGCGCGGTTGTTGCCGGTGTCGCGCGGCACGACCTGCGAATATCCCTTCTGGTCCATGTGCTGCAGCAGACGGCAGACGTACTCGCTGGCGATGTCGGCCTTGAGCGTCCACGAGGCGTTCGTGTAGCCGATGACGATCGCCGCATTCGGAACACCTTCGATCAGCACGCCCTTGTAGGTCATGCTTTCGCTCGGCACGAACGGCGCGCCGTCGATATCGACCTTGACGCCGCCCATCAGCTGGATGTTGAGGCCGGTGGCCGAGACGACAATGTCGGCCGGCAGCTCTTCGCCGGACTGCAGCTTGATGCCCCTGGCCGTGAACGTTTCGATCTGGTCGGTGACGACGGCCGCATCGCCGCGATTGATCGCCTTGAACAGATCGCCGTTGGGCACCACGCAGAGGCGTTCGTCCCAGGGGTCGTAGCTCGGCGTGAAGTGGCGGATGTCTGCCTTGTTCTTCAGCTGCGAACGCACGCCGGCGAGCAGCAGGCGGCGCACGACCTTGGGCCGCCTGCGCGACAGCCTGTAGAGGAAGCGCTGCAGCGTGATGTTGCGCGTGCGTGCCATCCGGTAGACCAGCATGCCGGGCAGAAAACGCTGCAGGCGCGACGACAGCGGATCGATCGCCGGCAGCGTCATGATGTAGGTCGGCGAACGCTGCAGCATCGTCACGTGCGCGGCCTTGCCGGCCATCGACGGCACCAGCGTGATGGCGGTTGCGCCGCTGCCGATGACGATCACGCGCTTGCCGGCATAGTCGAGATTCTCCGGCCAGTGCTGCGGGTGAATCAGCTGGCCCTTGAACTTTTCCTGGCCCGGGAATTCCGGCTGGAAGCCGGCGTCGTAGTTGTAATAGCCGGTGCAGCCCAGCAGGAAGCCACAAGTGAACTTCAGCGGCTTGCCGCCGCCTTCGCGCTGCGCGGTGACCGTCCAACGCGTCTCCGCGGTCGACCACGATGCGGCGGTCACCTTGATGCCGAACTGGATGTGCTTGTCGACGCCGTACTCGGCGGCGGTCTGCTCGACGTAACTCTTGATCGATGGCCCGTCGGCGAGAATCTTCGGCTCGGTCCATGGCTTGAAGTTGAAGCCGAAGGTGTACATGTCCGAGTCGGAGCGGATGCCCGGATACCGGAACAGATCCCAGGTGCCGCCGATCGCATTGCGCCGCTCGAGAATCGCGAAGGTCTTGCCGGGAACCATGCGCTTCATGTGGCAGGCGGCACCGATCCCGGAGATGCCGGCTCCGAGAATCAGTACGTCGTAGTGTTCGATGGTCATGTCGGAGTCCTGAAGACTGGCTTCCCGACGCAGCTTGCCAGATCGGACACCGGCGGCGCCGGTTGATGGCAAGCAAAGCCATGGCTGAAACTGAGTTGGCGCGCCCGACAGGAGTCGAACCTGTGACCCTCGGCTTAGAAGGCCGATGCTCTATCCAGCTGAGCTACGGGCGCGTTGCGCGGCATTCTAGGGCATGCGTCCGCGCAGGTCTCGTGCCGGTCAGGAAATGTTTGAGCACCTGAAACGAAAAAGCCCCGGACGAACCGGGGCTTTCCGCTTGCAGCGCAAGAAGTCCAGGCTAGGCGCTGCGCAGGCGCCGTGCGAACCCGAGCAGCCCCAGACCCAGCAGCATCAGCAGCGTGTTCAAGCCCAGGGCGCTGGCGCCGAAACGACCGGCGTCGGGCGTGCCGCCGCCATTGCCGCCGGTGGTGCCGCCGTTGTCCGTCTTGCAGACGAACTCCGAGTAGTCCTCGACGACACCGACGAGGTCGGTGCTCGAACGCGACGGCGCCACTGCATCACGGCCCATGCCGCGCTTGGCGAAGCCGTCCGAGCAGGCGCGGTAGTCCTCGAAGTCGGCGGCGAGCACGACCGACAGGATCGCATCGCGCGCCTCGGTGTAGGTCGCGTTGGCCGGCGTCATCTTCAGGCCGCCGATGACGTAGTCGCGCATCCGCGTACGCGCTTCGGTGAAGCTGTGGCGCGGCTCGTTGAGGATGCCGACGTAGCACTCGAACACGGCATTGGCCCAGACTTCACCGGCGTTGTGCACTTCGGAGTTGATCTGGCCGGGGCCGCCGTCGGGTGTCGGTTCGCCGTCGGAAATATGCTTGAACGTGAAGGCGTTCTTCGCGAAGTCCGTCGAATACGGCGCACGGCGGATGCCGTTGTAGAAGTTGTCGATGACATAGCCCGACAGGCCATACGCGCCCTGGTACTTGTCGTTACCCGGCAGGTCCTTGTCGCCTTCGCGCAGCGCCAGCATGAAGGCATCGATATCGCCCCAGCCTTCGCTCATCGCGCCGGACTGCTGGTTGCTCGAGTCGGTCAAGCGGTGATGGACGTAGTGGAAGTACTCGTGCGCGATGATCTGGTTGTCGAAGGTGCCGTCCAGATCGACGCTCGGCTGACGCTCCATGTGCAGCGAGACCGGGCCGCTCGCCAGCAGCGCCTTGATCGCCTCGCCATCGGCCTTGCGGATCATCACCGACGGCGGATACAGCGCATCGGTCGGCGAGATCGGCAGCGGCAGGCCGCTGACCGGGATGTCGGAATTGCTCATGCCGATCGGCTCGGCGTCGGTGTTGTTGACGACGATCATCGCCACCGCACCGGACAGCAATGCGAACTTGGCCTTGGCCGAGAAGTTGCAGCTGCCGCGATCGATCAGCGCGATCTTGCCGGCCAGCGAGGCCTGCGGCAGCGCCGGAATCGACGGCAGTGCGACGAGCGGCAACGGCAGCGCCGGCAGCGTCACGCCGCAGCCATCGGTGGTGAACTCGCCGTCGTTCTCGTCGGCCAGCACCACTTCCGCATCGAGGCTGTATTCCTTGGCGCCGAACGCAGCCGCAACGAACTTCAGCGGCGCACCTTCGGTCGGCAGGATCTGCCGGACGACGCCGCGCGTCGGGCCGTCGAACAGGTACTGCTGCATCGTCGGCGAAGCGCCGTCGGCCGGCGTGCCCATGTTGGCGTTGTTGCGGCCGGAAGCGTCCTGGCCCTGCGCGAGCAGACGATCGCCCTCTTCACCGCCACGACCGTAGTTGCTGGCCTGGGCGTTGCCGGCTTCTTCGTTGAAGCCGTGGTCGTACCAGATGTCGTGCAGCCAGTTGGTCATGAAGAAGATGTTGACCGCCGCGGCATAGCGGGCGTCTTCGGTGCTCGGATCGCTGTCGGCAACGATGGTGTAGTCGAAAGTGTTCGGGCCGGTCGGCACGGCGCGCGAGTCGCCGAGGATCGGCGTGCAGATGTTCAGCGGATTGGAAATGATGCCGCTGACCGGCGTGTCGAAGGTATCGATGCAGGCGTCGACATGGTTGCCGAGCGTCTCCGTCGCGTTGTCCGGCAGCCAGGGATCGCCGGTGCTGATGCCGGCATTCTCGAGCGTCACCAGATTGCTGGTGCCCGGCACGCGCTGCAGCGTCTCCAGCGGATCGGTGCCCGGGAACGGCGTGTAGCCGTTGCCCAGCGGCGAATCCTCGGGCTCGAAGTCGCCGTCGGTCTGCGCATAAGCGCGATACGTGTACGCGGCGTAGGACTTGAGGTTCTTGCGCGCGAGGATCAGGCCATCGCTGGCCGACATGACGAAGCCATAGGCAATCAGCTGGCCGTTGGCGCGTGCACGCGCGAACAGCTCAACGTAGTAGGCCGGCACCAGCTTGCCGGCGCGCGGGTAGTACAGCGCCTTGACGCGCGGTTCGCGCTCGAACACATGGCTGCCGTCCAGATCGGCGACCGCGAAGTGTTCATAGGCGCCCTTGAGCAGCGAGCGGGTTAGCTGACCAACCTGGAGGACGCCGCCGAGGTTGCGCCAGGCTGCAACCACCGCCTGCTTCGGCGTCTGCAGGAAGGCCTGCGCGGCATCGGTCTGCGTGTCGTAGTCGGTGGCGAAGTAGCCGGACACCGCAACCGGCCGGTTGGCGCGATCCAGCAGCACGTTGAGCGAGCGCTGATAGACGTCGCGACCGTTGAAGCGCTGACGGAAGCGCACGACGGCCGGACCCTTGCCGTTGTACTGCGCGTCGAAGGCG
Organism: Fontimonas sp. FW305-C-3; assembly: GCF_058783185.1. Classification (NCBI taxonomy): domain Bacteria; kingdom Pseudomonadati; phylum Pseudomonadota; class Gammaproteobacteria; order Nevskiales; family Nevskiaceae; genus Fontimonas; species Fontimonas sp. FW305-C-3. Next base: position 578,227 of record NZ_JBYSYK010000002.1, read on the forward strand.
ACGGCGTCGTCGATCATGGCGTGGCTCAGGCCCAGCTGCTTGGCCTCGCTGCGCAGATGCGCGCGGGCGCGTTCGACCAGCAGTTCGCGCGCATTGAGCGCGCCGACCGCGGCGACCGGCGCGTTGTCGCGCGCCCACAGGAAGCTGGTCTTGCCCAAGGCGCGATCGAACAGCGAATCGCCGCGCCGGCCCTGCAGGTTCAGCGGCAGCGGGCTGAGCTGGTCGAGCGTATCGACCGCATGACGATCGAAGTTCGCCAGGCCCGGCAGCTCGCGGTCCTTCAGCCCGCTCTGCGAAGCGGCCGTCGAATGCGTGAGCGCCTTGCTCGGGCCGCTGATGCATTCGGTGCCGCCGACGGCGGTCAGCGTCAGCTTGCCGGTATACGCGGTCGGCGTGCTTGCGAGGTACGGGCAGACGATCGCCTTGTAGGCGCCGCTCTGCGGATTGGTCAGGCCGACGCTTTCGGTCGGCGTGCCGCCGTCGCTGTAGGCCAGCGTCGTTGCGCCCTGCGCGACGGTGAGCACCAGGTCCGGATCGGTGCCGACGCCGGGAATCTCGGTGCCCTGCGCCCATTCGATCGTGATGTCGGCGGTGATGCTGATGTCTTCGTAGGTGCCTTCCGGCACGGTCAGGTTGATCGTATGCGCGTCGTCGATGCCCAGCGGCAGGCAGGGAATTGCCGCGGCGGGATCGGCAATGCCGCCGGTGGTGCCGGCGCCGCTCGCGCCCGGCAACGCGGTGCCGGTCCACTCGATGACAACCGTCTCGCCGGCCGTCGTTGGCACGGTGACGTCATGCGAGGCGGGCTCGGAAGCCTGCGCCAACGCAAAGGGTGCCAGCAGCAGTGCCGGCAGAAAATGCAGACAAGACGAACGCTTCATTGCGAGAAATCCCCAGGATCGGAACCGAAACCCGACTGGCTGTGCACACCCCGTACCAGGCCAGCGGTATGTCGATAATCTTACGCAATGTAGGATGATTCCGATGCAGGGAAAAATCCCCTAGCTTGTCGGCGCGCGCCTGACGCCAGCCGGCGCCACAATGCGACTCGACCCGATCCCCGCCCAGGCCCCGCAAACCGCAATGCAACCGTCCCGCGACGATGTCCTGGAAGCCGTGCTCAGCGCGCACCAGCTGCAGGCATCGATCATCGATGCGCCCGAGTATTGCGGCACCTGGTTCGAGGACGAGAAACCGACCCCGGAAGGCAGCTTTCACCTGATCGGCAGCGGCGCCTGCATCGTCCGCGGGACGATGTTCGAAACGCCGATGCATCTGCGGACCGGCGACCTGGTGGTTTTCCCGCGCGGCGCCGCCCACACCCTGAGCAACGATCCGGCGCAGGCGGCCATCGACCGCGGCTTCAGCACGATGATCTGTGGCGTCCTGGAGTTCCCGGACGCCCACCGCAACCCGGTATTGCGAGCCCTGCCGGACGCCTTCGTGATCCGCGCCGAAACCGCCGGCACGGCCTTCCGCGACCTGGCCAATGTGCTGATCTTCGCCGCGCGCCAGGGCATGCCCGGTCAGCGCGTCATCCTCAACAAGCTCGCCGACAGCCTGTTCGTCATGGCGGTCTGCGTGTTTGCCGCGCAGGAGAAGAGCCCGGCCGGTCTGTTCGCCGCGCTCAGCGACGTGCGCCTGGCGCGCGTGCTCGCGGCGATTCACAGCGAGCCCGGCAAGCCCTGGCGGCTCGACAGCATGGCGGCGCTGGCCGGCATGTCGCGCACCGCCTTTGCCGATGCGTTCACCGGCCTGCTCGGCATCGGCCCATTCCAATACCTCACCGAATGGCGCGTCACCGAGGCGCAGCGCCTGCTGCGCGACCGGCAGATCTCAGTGGCGACGGTGGCCGAGCGGCTCGGCTATCAAAGCGAGGCGGCCTTCCGGCGAACCTACAAGCGCGTCACCGGCGTGGGGCCCGGACAGACGCGGCGCCTGTCGCATTGAGCGTTCACTGACTCTGGTAAACGCTCGGACTCACGCCGGCCTCGCGGCGGAACGCCCGGGTGAAGTTGGCCGCGTCGGTGTACCCGAGTTCGTAGGCGATCTGCGAGACATTCAGGTCACCGGCCTTGAGCAGGCTGCAGGCACGCTCGTGGCGGATCTTTCCCGACAGCTCGCGAAAGCGCACGCCCTCGCGCAGCAGGTAGCGATCCAGCGTGCGCGGCGACAGGTTCAAGGTGTGCGCGAGTTCGACCATCGTCGGCATGCCGTCGCCCGCCCCGCGCAGCATCATGCCGACCCAGTCGGCCACCGTGCCGCCGGCGACCGCGCTGCGCACCAGACTCGCGCAACGCATCTCCGCCATCTTCAGCGAGGTCGGGTCCGACATGGCCAGCGGCCGCGCGTTGAAATCGGCGGCGAACTTCATGCGCAGGCCCGGCGTCGTCTCCCAGCCGAAATGGCAGCGCGCCTCCGGAAATTCGCGGTAACGCGCGGCGTGCGGCGGCTGCGGAATCGAATAGTAGAGATCGTAGTCCGGCAGACGGCCATCGAGCAGTTCGCGCACTTCGCAATGCGCGGCGATCGCGACCGTCTCAACGTGAAACTGGAAGCACAAATCGCTCATCGTCACGGTCGGCTGGAACAGCAGTTCCGCCTGCTGCGCATTGGCGCGGTAGCGCATGCGGAACGTCGGCATCACCAGCGGAAAGAAGCGCGACACCAGCCGCAGCGCATAGTCCGCATTGGGGCTGGTCAACATGCCGTAGCCGACCAGGCTGTGCGAGCTGAGCTTAAGCACCTTGCCGACGTCGATCGCCAGATCGCTGCGACCGGTCAGCTGCGCGACTTCCGCCAGCATCGCCTCGACCTGGCCCAGACGCAGCGTCGCGTCCGGATGGCTGATGCGCTCCAAGCTGATGCGCGCCGCCTTCAGCACCCGGCCGATATCGACGCCCTGGCGGATCAGGACTTCGGCGGCGCGCGCGTAGTAGCGCGCCGGCACTTCGAGATTGGCGGAGGAAATGGCCATGAGGCACTGTCCATAAATGACAAGTCGATGTCAAGAAATGACAATGCAGCGGCGGATGGCGAGGATAAGAATGCGCTCAGCCCGAACCTGACCTGATATCGGACGCCGGAGAACCGCAGATGAACACCCAAGTCCTCAACACCGCCGACACCCCCTGGACCGATGGCAAGCGCTACCTGTGGCTGCTCAGCCCGCTGGTCCCCGCGCTCGCCCTCGCCGGCCTTGGCCTGTATCTGCTGACCGGCATCGGCCTGTGGGCCTGGTCCGGCCCGATCCTGCTGTACGGGATCATCCCGCTGCTCGACTGGCTGATCGGCGTCGATCGCAACAATCCGCCGGACAGCGCCGTCGCCGGCCTGGAGAACGACCGCTACTATCGCGCCATTGTCTATGCCTACCTGCCCTCGCAGTACGCGTTGACGGTGCTCGGCGCCTGGATCGCGGTGACCGCGAATCCGTCGATCCTCGAATACGCCGGCCTGATCCTCACCGTCGGCGCGATCAACGGCATCGGCATCAACACCGCGCACGAACTCGGCCACAAGAAGGAGACCCTCGACCGCTGGCTCGCCAAGTTCACGCTGGCGCCGGTCGCCTACGGTCATTTCTTCATCGAGCACAACAAGGGCCACCATAAGAACGTCGCGACGCCGGACGATCCGGCGAGTTCGAAGATGGGCGAAACCTTCTGGGCCTTCCTGCCGCGCACCGTCATCGGCAGCCTGCGCTCTGGCTGGCATCTGGAGAAGGCGCGCCTCGACAAGCTCGGCAAGAGCGTCTGGAGCGCGGAGAACGAGAATCTGCAGGCCTGGGCCCTGACGGTCATCTTCTTCGGCGCGATCACTGTCTGGCTCGGCTGGGCGGCACTGCCCTTCCTGCTGCTGCAGGCCGCGTATGGCGCTTCGCTGCTTGAAGTGATCAATTATGTCGAGCACTACGGCCTGCTGCGCCAGAAGCTGCCGGACGGCCGCTATGAGCGCTGCCAGCCGCGTCATTCCTGGAACAGCAACCACATCGTCACCAACCTGTTCCTGTACCAGCTGCAGCGTCACTCGGACCACCACGCCAATCCGACGCGCCGCTTCCAGGCCCTGCGCCACTTCGATGACAGCCCGCAGCTGCCGTCCGGCTACGCCTCGATGCTGATCCTCGCGTACATCCCCTGGCTGTGGTTCCGCCAGATGGACCCGCTCGTCGTCAAGCACTTCAAGGGCGACATCAGCACCGCCAACCTGTATCCGCCGAAGCGCGCCGCATTGCTCGCACGCTGGAACAACGCGCTGATCGACGACGGCCACCCGTCGCTGTACACGACGGACCAGACCGCCGCTTCAACGATGAACGCAGCCATCAGCTCGCGCTATCAGTGCACCGACTGCGGCTACATCTACGACGAGGCGATCGGTTGCGCACGCGAGGGCTACGCACCCGGCACGCGCTGGGCGCAGATCCCGGACGACTGGGCCTGCCCGGATTGCGCGGTACGCGACAAGGTCGACTTCCGCAGCCTCGCGGCCTGAAGCCGATGAGCACGCGCAAGTGGCACTGCACGACCTGCGATCACATCTACGACGAAGCGCTGGGCGCACCCGACGACGGCATTGCTCCCGGCACGCGCTGGGAGGATGTGCCGGACAGCTGGACCTGCCCGGACTGCGGTGCGCCGAAATCGGATTTCGTGTTGCTGGACTGATCAGCCCAGAGTATCGAGCCGCTGTTGCAGCAGGCGCCGCTCCGGCGCCTGCTGCGCCCGTTTCAGGGCTTCGCCGAAATCGCGGCGCGCCGGTTCGATCTGACCGAGCCTGCGATGCAGCTCGCCACGCGCCGAATACGCCAAGTGGTAATCCAGCAGCTCGCGCCGCTCGAACAATTCATCGATCAGCGCGATGCCCGCCGCCGCACCGTCGCGCATCGCCACCGCGACCGCGCGGTTGAGCGCGATCACCGGCGATGCATCGGCGCGCAGCAGCAGATCGTAGAAGCCGACGATCTGTGCCCAGTCAGTCTCCGCGGCGCTCGCCGCATCGGCATGCACGGCGGCGATCGCCGCCTGGATCGTATAGACGCCAAACCGGCGCGTACGCAGCGCGCGTTCGACCAGCGCGCCACCTTCGGCAATCTGCGCGCGATTCCACAGCGCGCGATCCTGATCCTCGAGCAACACCAGATTGCCGGCCGCGTCGCTGCGCGCGGATCGCCGCGATTCCTGCAGCAGCATCAGTGCAAGCAGGCCGGCGACTTCCGGATCGGGCAGCAGCTCCAGCAGCAGACGCCCCAGGCGGATCGCCTCGGCGGACAGGTCGGCGCGCGTCAGGCTCTCGCCGGAAGACGCCGAATAGCCTTCGTTGAAGACCAGATAGATCACCCGCAACACGCTGTCGATGCGCTCCGGCAGCTGGTCGCGCGCGGGCACTTCGTAGGGAATCCTGGCGTCGCGGATCTTGCCCTTGGCGCGCACGATGCGTTGCGCGAGCGTCGAGGCCGGCGTCAGGAAGGCGCGCGCGATCTCCTCGGTCGTCAGGCCGCAAACCTCGCGCAGCGTCAGCGCGATCTGCGCCTCCGCCGGCAGCGCCGGATGGCAGCAGGTGAAGATCAGCCGCAGGCTGTCGTCCTCGAGGTCTTCGGTGTCGGCATCGGTCGGCTTGCCTTCGGCATGGATCTGCTCGGCGATGTCGAGCAGCGAGGCATCGAAGCGCGCGCGGCGGCGGATCGTGTCGATCGCCTTGAAGCGGCCGGCCGACACCAGCCAGGCGCGCGGATTGGCCGGCACGCCTTCGCGCGGCCACTGCTCCGCGGCCGCAATGAAGGCGTCGTGCACGGCTTCCTCCGCCAGCTCGAAATCGCCGAGCAGGCGGATCAGTGTCGCCAGTACACGCCGCGACTCCTTGCGGTAGACCTCATCGATCAGCGAGCGCGCCGCTGCCATCCCATCCATTGCACTGCCGTCTGCCATGGCCAGGACCGCAGCTTAACTCAGCCGCCGAGCGTGACGATGGGCTTGAAGCCGCCGAAGATCATGCGCTTGCCGTCGAAGGGCATCGCGCCGGTTGCCATGCCGGCCAGGCGAGGATCGGCCATGACCTTCTTGTTGACGCGATCGCGGTCCTTGCGCGACTTGTAGACGATCCACGAGAACAATACGACCTCGTCGGACTTGAGCTTCACCGCCTGCGGGAACGAGGTCCACTTGCCGGGTTTGACGTCGTCTTCCAGACACTCCTGGAAGAACAGCGCGCCGTGCTCGATCCAGATCTTGCCGCTCTTGCGCGCCAGCTTGCGATACGCGGCGACGCTCTTCTTCGGCACCGGAACGATGAATCCATCGATGTAAGCCATCAGCTGTTCTCCTGCGTGGTTGAAAAGCGGATCAGCCGCCGGTGGCTGCTGGATCCATCCAGAACACTTCCCAGATATGACCGTCCGGGTCCTGAAAGCCGTGCTGGAACATGAAGCCGTGATCCTGCGGCTCACTGTAAGTGTTGCCACCGGCGGCGACCGCCTTGCGAACGACCGCCTCGACCTCGGCACGGCTGTCGAAGTTCAGCGCGATCAGCACTTCGGTCGTCTTGCGTGCATCGGCAATCGCATTGGGGATGAAGCCCTTGAACTTCGCATGCGTCAGCAGCATCGCGTAGATGTCCTCGCTGATGACCATGCAGGCTGCCGTTTCGTCGGTGAACTGCGGATTGAAGGTGTAGCCGAGCGCCTTGAAGAAGGTCATCGACTTGTCGAGATCGGCGACCGGCAGATTGACGAAAATTTTCTTGGACATGCTGAACTCCGCTTATGACATCAGATCGTTGAAATCCTTGACGGCGGCCTGCAGGTCGCTCGGGAACTCCTCGAACTCCTGCACCTGGCGCACTTCGATGATCTCGTTGGCAGAACCCGGGCAGCGCTTGGCCCACTCGATCGCCTCTTCGCGCGAGTTGACGCGGATCATCCAGTAGCCGCCGAGCACTTCCTTGGCTTCGGCAAACGGACCGTCGGTGACCACCGGCTTGCCGCCGGCAAAGCTGACGCGCGCACCCGCCGCCGGCGGATGCAGGCCGTCGAGGGCAATCAGCACGCCGGCCTCTTTCAGTTCGGTGTTGTAACGCATCATCGCCTCGACGGCGCTGGCGTCCGGCATCGTTCCCGCCGGTGCCGACTCGTAACCCTTGGGAATCATCAACATCATGAATCGCATCGCTCTCTCCGGATTTGCAGTGTTGTCCTGAGTAGTCGACCGGCCGCTGCGGATTTCGACAGCCGGCGCATCAGTAGCGCGACTCTTCCCGCAGGCTGTCGCCGAGCGGCCGGACTTCAATGCTGCCGAAGCGTGCCGACGGCCAGCGCGCGGCAATCTGGATCGCCTCGTTGAGATCGCGCGCCTCGATCATGAAAAAGCCACCGAGGGTTTCCTTGGTTTCCGCAAACGGACCGTCGGTGGTCGCCAGGCGGCCGTTGCGAACGCGCACCGTCGTCGCGGTGCGCACCGATTCCAGCGGCGCCGACGCGAGGTGCTGACCGCTGCGCTGCAACTCATCGACGTAGTTGAGCGTCTCCTGCCGCAGCGCGGCCCACTGCTCGCGCGTCAGGGCATCGAGCTTGCTCTCTTCTTCATAGGCGAGGCAGATGTAGCGCATGATCAGGCCTTCAGGGTGCGGATCGGGCGGACTTCGATGCTGCCGACGCGCGCCGGCGGGATCGTCGCGGCGAGCTTCAGCGCCTCGTCGAGATTGTCGGCATCGACCAGATAGAAACCGGCGAGCTGTTCCTTGGTTTCGGCGAACGGACCGTCGGTGATCGTCACCTTGCCTTCGCGCACGCGCAGCGTCGTCGCGGTATGCACCGGCTGCAGTGCCTCGGCCGAGACCAGATGGCCGCTGGTCTGCATCGACGTCCCGCAGGCCATGCATTCGCGATCGTCCCAGCCTTCCAGGCGGGCTTCGTCGCTGTAGACCAGACACAGATACTTCATGGCGTGCTCCTGAGATTGATGAGGTACCGGCAAAATCTACTGCGCCCGCCGGCGGCGGTCACCCGGAATTGCCGGTCATTTGCCCATAGTCGAACCGGCCACGGGGATTTCGACAAGCCGCGCGACAAAAGTTTCGGGCAACAAAAAACCCCGTGCGTCGCCGCACGGGGCTTGTTCTGAACCGCCTTGCTCGCCGTTTAGTGGGCGTGGTGGGCTTCACCGTGTGCTTCCACATCGGCTTCAGCACCCGCCTTGGCGTCGACACCGGCATCGGCGTTCACCTTGACGGCCGCTTCCGTGCCAGTCACCGCACCGACCGTACCGGACAGCAGGCCGCCGACCGCACTGACGCCGCTCTTGGTCTTGTCGGCAACCACACCGCCGCCCTTGACCGCCGCTTCCTTGGTGGCGACCGCCGCCTTGACGGTGGCGTCCTTTGCCTTGCCGCCGAGCTCGACGCTCTTGTCCTTGGTGGCCACTGCCGCCTTGACGGTTGCGTCCTTGGCCTTGCCGCCGAGTTCGACGGCCTTGTCCTTGACTGCGACGCCGGCGTCGACCGAGACATCCTTGGCCTTGACCGCGCCGTTGACCGTGGCGTCCTTGGCCTTGCCGCCAAGCTCGACGGTCTTGTCCAGCGCCGCGCCGCCGACGGCCTTCGCCTTGCCGCCCGCTGCCTTGGCCGCGTCGACCGTGGCATCGACGATGCCGGTATCCGCGCTGGCGTTGGCGTCGACTTCAACCGCGACCTTGGCATCGGCACCGGCTTCAGCAGCCAGCGCGTTGTACGACGAAAGACCGGCAACCGTTGCAGCGATCAAAACAAGTTTCATGTTCTTCATGGTTCCTTCCCTGTATCTGTTCTGTGAATACGCGCCGCGGGCCAAACTCCCGGGCGGCGCGGTTGGCAATTACCGTGCCCGACAAAGACTACGGCAGCAATCTGAATTGAGCGTGAATAATCCGCGACAGCAGGATCAGGCGTGTTGGCTGGCGCCGGCGTCCGCGAGCAAGGGCACGCCGAACTCTTCCATAACGAACAGCGGACCGATCAGCAGGAACACCAGGTCATCGATGAAGCTCGGCTTCGCACCCTCGATATTGTGTCCGACCAGCTGCACCAGCCAGGCGGCGATCCAGACCGCCGCGGCGACCGCCCACAGCGGCAGCGGCGAAGCCTCCACGGCGAGAATCAGCGCGACCGAGATCGCGAACCAGACGATCATCAGCCCGGACGCGCGCCAGCCGAGGCGCGAGTAGAAGAACATCAGGATCAGCGCGCCCCCGACGGTCGCCGCATTAACCCAGCGTGCCCAGGGGGCCTCGACGCCGAGCAGCTGCAAATTCAGCAACCAGCCCAGCGCCAGCGTGCTCGCGAAGATCGCCGGCACGCAGATGAAATGAATGATCTGATTGGTCGGATTGCGGTGGGTCTTGCCGTATTCGATCAGATACTGCTTGAGGCTCAACATGGCTCTCTCCTCTTTCATGTTTACGATGGCCGTTATCCTGCGCGCCGGCAAGCCTGCCGCGCTTGCACGTAGCGACGGCGCTGCTTGTACCTAGCGACTGACCTTGCGCTGGCGCGGCCGGCCCAGATGTTAAATTGGGCCCATGGCGCTGAACCCACCTACCGCAAGCCCGCCGGCAACGCATCCCGCGCCGCAGGGCATGACGATCTATACCTGGCCCAGCGGGCTGCTGACATTGGCGCCGACGCTGATCGTCGAGCGCCCGTCGAGTCCGCTCGGCGCCACGCTGCGGATCGCCTGCGCCGAGCCTTACACGATCGAGACCGACGAGGGCACGCTGCGCACGCGGGCCTCGCTGCTCGGCCCCAAATCCGGCCGCCGGCGTGTCGTCGCCGTCGACAGCGACATTGCGGTGTTCTACCTGCCGGTCGAGGCGCCCGAACATGCGGGCCTGACCCAGGTTCTGGGCGATGCCAACCTGATCGAACTCGATTTCAGCCGCTTCGAACCGATGCTGCCCGAACTTCGCGCGGCGCTGGCCGGCGAGCTGGACGCCGGCCGCGTGAAGCCGCTCGTCGACCGCGTCGTCCATGCCGCAACCGGGCATGAGCCGGTGCCGCGCCAGCTGGACGCACGCATCGTCAAGGTGATTGAACTGCTGCAGGATCTGCCGCTCTGCGACTTCAGCCTCGAACAGCTGGGCGCCCAGGTTCATCTGTCGCCGTCGCGCCTGCGCGAGCTGTTCCGCGTGCAGACCGGCTACTCGATCAGCCAGTTCGCGCGCTGGCAGGCGGTCTGGCACGCCGTGCGGCTGTGGCAGGAAGGGCGGCTGCTGACCGACATCGCGCAGGAAGCCGGCTTCCACGACATGGCGCACATGAACCGCGCCTTCGTCGAGATGTTCGGCATCAATCCGGTCGCAGCGATCGATCCGCGCTATGTACGGCTGATCCGGTGCGGGTAAGTGGCGGTCTCTCGATACGCCGCCACAAACCTTGAATCAACGCCCCGCCCTTGCTCGCTTCGCAGGTTTCAGCACCGCTTCGCTGTCCGCACCCAACTCCGGCGCCGCAGACAGCGGCGCAAGCGCGTGATCGAAGCGGATCGGCAGCGCGAATGCCGGTTTGCCGTTGTCGTCCTCGATCATGCCGCGCGCGCGGACGTGCTCGTTGTCCAAGGCTTCGGCCAGTGACAGCACCGGCGTCACGCAGGCGTCGCGATGCGCAAGCAGCGCGGTCCATTGATCGCGCGTGCGGGTCAGGAACAAGCCGGACAGCGCGAACCGTGCGACCGCCATGATGCGCCTGGCGCGGCGTTCGTTGCCGAACAGCTTTTCCAGCTCGCCGAACTGATCCTTGCTCGCGGCCTTGGGCTTGCCGCCAGCGCCCGCGCCCGCGGACTTCTTGCCCGGCTTGCGCGCGATCAGCGCGCGCAGCGGCTTGGGCAGTTCGTCGCCGATCACCGACAGCAGACGCATGAAGAACTTGGGCTCCAGCGCACCGACAGCGAGATACTTACCGTCGCGGCAGCGATAGACGCTGTAGTTTGGCAGCGCACCGGTCAGCATCGCCGTGCCGCGCGCCGGAACGCTCTTGCCTTCGCGCAGGCTCGACAGTGCAATCGGCATCATCGCCATCGCACCATCCATCATCGACACGTCGACCATCGTGCCCTGCCCGGACTGACGGGCGCCGAACACCGCGGCAACGATGCCCAGCGCGCAGGTCAGCGCGCCGCCGGCAAGATCGGCGATCTGCAGGTTCGACTGCGCCGGCGCACCGCCGGCGATGCCGATCTGATCGAGCACCCCGGACAGTGCCAGATAGTTCATGTCGTGACCGGCCCAGTCGCTGTACGGCCCGGTCTGGCCGTAGCCGGTCAGCGCAGCGAACACCAGACGCGGGTTGCGCGCACGCAAGGTCTCGTAGCCACAGCCAAGCTTGTCCATGACGCCGGGACGGAACGATTCGATGACGACGTCCGCCGTGTCGACCAGCTTGAAAAACTGCTCGCGGTCGTCATCGACGCGCAGGTCGAGCGTGATCGATTGCTTGCCCCGATTGACCTGCGCAAACATCTCCGGCATGCCGCGCGCATAGTCGCCGCCGTTGGGCTCCTCGATCTTGATGACCTCGGCGCCGAGCTGCGCAAGGTACAGCGTGCAGAACGGCCCCGGCAGCAGGCGCGAAAGGTCGAGCACGCGGACGCCGGCCAGCAAGGTGTTTTGGGCTGCGGTCACGATTACTTCCCCTGGAAGTTGGCTTTGCGCTTCTGCAAAAAGGCCTGCACGCCTTCCATGAAATCCTGTGCGCGCCCGGCCTCGCGCTGCAGTTCGCGCTCGACCTTGAGCTGCGTCTCCAGATCGTTCTGCGCGGCGGCGTGGATACTCTGCTTGATCCGCGCGATCGCCAGCGTCGGACCGTCGGCGAGCCGCACCGCCAGATTCATCGCGGTCTCCATCAGCGCCTCGTCGTCGACGACGTCCCAGATCAGCCCCCACTGCAGCGCCTTCTCGGCCGGCAGACGCTCGCCGAGCAGCGACATGCCCATCGCCCGCTGCGGGCCGGCGAGGCGCGGCAGGATCCAGGTGCCGCCGGCATCCGGAATCAGCGCGATGTTGACGAAGGCCTGCAGGAAGTACGCCGAGCGGCCGGCGATGGTCAGGTCGGCGAGCAGCGCGACGTTCGCCGCCGCACCGGCCGCCAGGCCGTTGACGGCAGCGACGATCGGCTTGGGCAGCGCGCGCATCTTGGTGATGATCGGGTTGTAGCTGGTCTCCAGCGCAAGGCCGAGATCGAGCTTGCCGTCGTCGCCCAGCGGCGGGTTGGTCATGTTGGCGACCAGGTCGGCGCCGGACGAGAACGCGCGCCCTTCGCCGGTCAGCAGGATCGCGCGCACGCCGTCATCGGCGGCGGCACGGTCGAGCGCGGCGGCCAGCGCATCGAGCAGTTCGGGCACAAAGGCATTGAGCGCCTTCGGGCGGTTGAGGCGGATGACGGCGACGCGGCGGTCGACGCTGTACAGCACGGTGGAGTCGGTCATGGTGATCTGAGTCAGTCGAGGATCGAACGCGCGATGATTTCCTTCATGATCTCCGAGGTGCCGGCGAGGATGCGATGGATGCGCTCGTCCTCGTACATGCGGCAGATCTCGTACTCTTCCATGTAGCCGGCACCGCCGTGCAGCTGCACGCCGGCATCGACCATGCGTCCGGCCACCTCGCTGGTGAAGAGTTTGGCGCGCGCGGCGTCTTCGGCGCTGAGCTTGCGTTCGTTGTGGACCTCGACGCAGCGATCGACGAAGCACTGCGCCATCTCGATCTCGGTATCGAGCGCCGCCAGCACGAAGCGCGTGTTCTGCATCTTCGACAGTGGCTTGCCGAACACCTTGCGATTGCGGACGAATTCCTTCGTCACTTCCATCGCCCGGCGCGCGCCGGCAATGTTGCCGCTGGCGCCGATCAGGCGCTCCTCGGCGAGGCCCTTCATCAGGTGGATGAAACCGCCATGGACCTGACCAAGCACGTTGGTCTTCGGCACCTTCACGTCGCGGAAGAACAGCTCGGCGGTGTCCTGCGACTTCATGCCCATTTTCTTGAGCAGCTTGCCGCGTTCGAAACCTTCCATGCCGCGCTCGACGATGAACAGCGTCACGCCGTGCGGATTGTCCGGATGGGTCTTCGCCGCGACGATGACGACATCCGCATTGATGCCGTTGGAGATGTAGGTCTTGGCGCCATTGAGCAGCCAGTGATCGCCCTTGTCTTCGGCGCGCGCCTTCATGCCGGCCAGGTCGGAACCGGCATCCGGCTCGGTCATTGCGATCGCGAGAATCTTCTCGCCGCTGATGAAGCCCGGCAGCAGGCGTGCCTTCTGCTCATCCGTGCCGAAGTGCTGGATGTACGGCGCGACGAGACGGTTGTGCAGCGTGATGAAGTAGCCGCTGTCGCCGTGGAAGGCGTTCTCCTCGATCAGGATCTGCTCGTAGCGGAAATCCTTGAGACCGAGGCCGCCATAGGACTCGTCGGCCCAGATGCACAGCAAGCCGGCATCGCCCGCCTTCTTATAGGCCTCGCGATCGATGATGCCGGCTTCGCGCCAGCGCTCGCGATGCGGACGGATTTCCTGCTGAAAGAACTTGCGCGCGGCATCGCGGAACAAGTCCATCTCTGGCTCAAACGCCTTGCGTTGCATGGATGGCAATCCTGATTGCGGTGAGGGTCAATTCGGGAAGAGCGGCGGCGGTAACGATGAATACCGGTCAAAACCCTTGGGGAACTCATTATCTACAGTTTCCAGCGCGGATAGAAACAACTGCCATTACCCTCGTGCCAACCGCAGGACCTCCCTATAATCCCTGCCCTGTCATCGCGGCCCCGGCCGCCCCTCCGGAACAGCTTTAGGAGTCGATTCGTGGAAATGAAAGATCTGGTCGCGATCGTGACCGGCGGTGCATCGGGCCTCGGCGAAGCAACGGTCCGGCGGTTTGTCGGCGCTGGCGCCAAGGTCGTCATCGCGGACATGAACGTCCAGCGCGGCGAAGCCCTGGCCAAGGAACTCGGCGCCAACGTGCGCTTCGTCCGCTGCGATGTCAGCCAGGACGCCGATGCGCGCGCGGCAGTCGCCACCACGACCGAAACCTTCGGCAAGATCACCGGCCTGATCAACTGCGCCGGCGTTGGCGTGCCGGCCAAGGCAGTCGGCAAGGACGGCCCGCTGCCGCTGGAAACCTTCGAGAAGATCATCAAGATCAACCTGGTCGGCAGCTTCAACATGATCCGCATCGCCGCCGCCGCGATGCAGGCGCAGGCGCCACTGGCCGGCGGCGAGCGCGGCGTGATCGTCAACACCGCTTCGGTCGCCGCTTTCGATGGCCAGATCGGCCAGCCGGCCTACGCCGCCTCCAAGGCGGGCGTCGTCGGCATGACCCTGCCGCTGGCGCGTGAATTCGCGCGCACCGGCATCCGCGTCATGACCATCGCGCCGGGCCTGTTCCTGACGCCGATGATGGAGAGCCTGCCGAAGGAAGCACAGGATTCGCTCGGTCAGCAGGTGCCGTTCCCGCCGCGTCTCGGCCAGCCGGCCGAGTTCGCCCACATGGCGCAGTCCATCGTCGAGAACACGATGCTCAACGGCGAGACGATCCGCCTCGACGGCGCGATTCGCATGGCGCCGAAGTAAGGCCAGGCGTCCGCACCGCAACCCCCGACGAAGAAAAGCCAATGAGACTCCCCGACAGCTGGCGCGGCCGCGTTCGCATTCCGGCAATCGCGGCACCGATGTTCCTGGTATCCAATCCGGCGCTGGTCAGCGCCTGCTGTCGCAGCGGCATCGTCGGCACCTTCCCGGCGCTGAACCAGCGCACGACCGCGGGCTTCGTCGAATGGCTGGAAGAACTGCAGGGCCAATTGACGCCGAAAGATGCTCCTTTCGGCGTCAACCTGATCGTGCACAAGACCAACCCGCGTCTCAACGCGGACCTCGAGCAGGTCGTCAAGCACAAGGTACCGCTGGTCATCACTTCGCTCGGCGCGGTCACTGAAGTCGTCGACGCGGTGCACAGCTACGGCGGCCTGGTGTTCCACGACATCGTCAGTCAGCGTCATGCCGAGAAGGCCGCCAAGGCCGGTGTCGACGGCCTGATTCCGGTCGCCGCCGGCGCCGGCGGTCATGCGGGCACGATCAATCCTTTCGCGCTCGTCGCGGAAATCCGCAACGTGTTCGCCGGCTACATCGCGCTGTCCGGTTGCATCTCGACCGGTCGCGAGATCGCCGCCGCCCGTGCGCTGGGCGCGGACTTCGGCTACATCGGCACCCGCTTCATCGCGACGCAGGAAGGCAACGCGCCGGAACGCTACAAGGACATGTTGTTGAGCTCCACCGCCGCGGACATCCAGTACACGGCGGCGATCAGCGGCATCCCGGCCAATTTCTTGCGGCCGTCGATCGTCGCCGCCGGCCTGGACCCGGAGAACCTGAAGCCGAAGACCGAGATTGATCTCGGTGAGGAGCTCAGCAGCGCCAAGGCCTGGAAGGATGTCTGGTCCGCCGGCCAGGGCACGACGCAGATCAAGGATATTCCGCCGGCTGCCGAACTTTGTGCGCGCTTGATTCAGGAATATCAGGACACCTGCCGACGGCTCGGAACCGAGGCTTGATGCTTCCCGCTCCACTGCTGCGCCGCGTGATCGCGGCGATCTACGACGGCCTGCTGCTGCTCGGCATCTGGATGACGGCGCTGCTGATCGACATCGTCATCCGCGACCAGTTCGGCGCCGCCCGCGACTGGGCCGCGCTGCGCGCGTATCTGTTCCTGATCGGGGCCGCATTCTTCGGCTGGTTCTGGACCCATGGCGGCCAGACGCTGGGCATGCGTGTCTGGCGCCTGCAGGTCACGACAACGGATGGCGCGCCACTGCGCTGGCTCGACGCCAGCCTGCGCTATGCGCTGACCATGCTGTGCTGGGGCATCGTGCTGACACCGGCGATGGCGCAGCTGCCGCATCTGGCCGAGCATCCCTACGCCGGGATCACCGGCATCGCCTGCGGCGTTGCTGGTGCCATCGCGCTGCTGCTGCGCTGGCGCGATCCGCAGCGCCGCGTGCCGCAGGACTATTTCAGCCGCACGCGGATGATCCTGCTGCCGGCTGCGCCGAAATAGCGCAGCCGGCGCGGGACGTCATTTCGGCTGTGGCCTGACGATCAGCGCCTGCAGGTTCTGCTGGACCTCGAGCGCATCGTAGGCACCGGCGTCGTCCGCCGGCTTGGCGCCCTTGAACATCAGGATCATCGCCTGCGCTTCGTACTGCGTCTCGGCGGTGCTGGTCGTCGCGCCGACATCGAACACCGGCCCCCAGCGATAGAAGCCGCCGTACAGACCGCCATAGCCGCCGCTGAAGCTGTGGCGGTATTCGGTGTTGCGGTCGGTGTCCTGCTGGGCAACCTTGAAGTAGTTGTAGCCATGCCGCAGCGTCAGTTCGGCCGAGCGGAACAGCAGATAGTTCTCGACTGTCTCGCGCGGCGTCGAGCTGTTGCCCGTGTAGTTCACTCGGTAACGGTTGGATTCGAGCATCTGCTCGCTGTAACCGTAGCCGCGCTTGCCCTCGCGAGCCTGATACGGCGTCGTCGTCGCGCATGCCGCCAGCAGCAACGCCACGCCGGCAATGGCGCAAACCTTGTATCGGTGCTTGTAGCTCATGGTTTTCATCCTGACCTCCCGGCGTCTGTTTGCGCCTGTGATACCGCATGCCTGAACGCTCAATATACGTCCGTCGCGACCGCATGGATGCGGCATGGATGTAGGGACATCCCCGACAACTAGCGTGCGCGCCTGAGCCTTGTGACCGCGATCGCCGCCAGAAGTGCCGTCGGCGCCGCGGCCGCCAGCGCCGGCGGCCAGGCGTACAGCTGGCCCATGCTGGCGCCGACCTCATTGACGACATAGAACACCAGACCGACGAGGATGCCGATCAGCAGGCGCTGGCCGGCGCCGCCGCTGCGCTGCGAGCCGAGAATAAAGGGCACCGCGAACAGCATCATCACCATCACGGTCAGCGGTGCGATCAGCTTGCGCCACAGCGATAGCCGGTAGGCGCGGGCGTCGAGGCCGTTGTCGTCCATGTAGTCGATCAGGCGCAGCAGACCCGGGGTCGACAGGCTGTTCGCCTCGAGCACGAAGAGGCGCAGCACCTCGGGCGACAGCGTGCCCTGCCAGTCCATTTTCTCGATGCGCTCGGAACGGATGCCGTCCGCCTCGAAATGGCTGATCGCCACGCCCTCCAGCGCCCAGCGGCCGCCGCTGTAACGGGCAGTGCTGATGTGCATCGCCTGCTCGACGCTCAGGTCCGCAGCGAGCGTGTAGACGTCGACGTCGGCAATTTCAGCCTCGGACCGCAGCGCGCGGATGTGCAGGATGTTCGGCCCGTTGCGCAGCCACACCGGCTTGGCGGTGACGCCGCCGACCGCGGAATAACGCGACTCCGTCTTGAACGCGCGAGCCGCCAAGGTCCCCTTGGGCGCCAGCCAGTCGCCGAGAAACAGGGCGAGCAAACCCAGCAGGGCGCCGGCAACTAGCGTCGCGCCGCCCAGCCGCAGCAGCGTCACACCGGACGCGCGCATCGCGTTGATCTCGTTCTGCGCAGCAAGCGCGCCGAGCCCCATCAGCGTGCCAAGCAGCGCGATGATCGGCATCAGGGTGTACAGACCCGCCGGCACCATCATCAGCGTGTACAGCATCAGCTGCAGCATGCCGAAGCCGCCCTGGCCCACCTCATCGATTTCGGAAACGAAGCTGATGAAGGTATAGATCGCCACGAGCGCAATGCCGGCGACGGCGGTGAAGCCGAGAATGACGCGCACCAGATAGCGGGTGATCAGATTCATGCCGCCACCGCCTGCGGCGCGCGCAGGCGCTGCCAGACATTCAGCCGGCGACCGATCAGCCAGGCCGCCCACAGCAACATCAGCGCATGGACCCACCAGAGGCCGATCTCGGGCGCGATCTTGCCCTTGGCGATCCAGGCCTGGCCCAGACCGAGCAGCTGCGAGTACAGCAGGTACGCGCCGATACCGACGACGACCTTGCCGTAGCGGCCCTTGCGCGGCGCGATATGCGCAAGAGGCACCGCGAGCAAGGTCAGGATCAGCACCGAGAACGGCGCCGAGGTGCGCCAGGCGAGCTCCGCACGATCGCCGAGATCGTCCGACGCCATCAATGCCGCCGTGGGCTTGAGCTTGCGCTTGGAACTGACATACATGAATTCCGGCGGCGATACCCGCGTCGTCAGCGCATCGAAGTGCATGACATCGTAGTTCGCATCGCCCGGCTTGCCGCGATAACGCACGCCGTTGTGCAGGCTGATCGTGCGCTCGCCGCTGACCGGATCGCTGTTCTGCTCGCCGCGCTGGGCGGTGACGAAACTGATGCCGGCATCCTCCTCGACCTGCGCAATGACGTCTTCGAGGCGGCTGCCGTCGGTGCTCATGCTGCCGGTGTAGAACACCGCGCGGCCGCCCATCACCGAATTGAAGCGACCTTCCTCGAAGGGGTTGAACTGGATCACCCGCGCCGCGTTCTTGACCAGGTAATCGACCGTGCGGCCGGCCCAGGGGCCGAGCTGGAACGACAGCGCCGCGGTGAATACCGCCAGCGCGACGCCGAGGACGACGAAGGGCCGGTACAGGGCGCCAAGGCCGACGCCGCAGCCCATCATCGCGGCGATTTCGCTGTCGCGGTACAGGCGGCCGAGCGACAGCATGATCGCCAGCATCATCGACACCGGCACCAGGATCACCAGATATTGCAGGCTCGACAGCGCCGCGATCTGGAACAACAGCTCCTTCGGCAACTCGCCGGCGGCGGCCTGGGCGAGGAATCGCGCAAAGCGCGTCGACAGCATGATCGCCAGCAGGACGAAGGTCACAGCCACCCAGGACACCGCCGCTTCGCGCAACAGGTAGCGGTCGAGAATGGTCTGCTTCATAGGCTTTGGAAACCGGACATGGGGAGGATTATGCCTTTAGCGCCGCCGCGGCGGCGCCGGGCAGTTCCGCCACCGGCAATTTTCACGCCCGCCCGCCCCTACGCGGGAGGCCGAATGGCCGGCCGCATACTGTTAGAATGCCAGACCGCCCGCAGCACCCGCCGCGCGCCGAATCCCTTGGCGTGCGCCGCGGCCATCGCCGCGCCGGGCACCCGCACAATTGAAGTTTCCGTGCCATCGGCGGGAACCATCTGGAAAGAGACTGTTATGGAATATTTCGTCAAAAGCGGCAATCCGGAAAAGCAACGCGTCGCCTGCATCGTCGTCGGCATCTTCGATCGCCGCACACCGTCAGAAGCCGCCGCGACGGTCGACACCGTCAGCGACGGCGCGATCGGCAGCGTCATGCGCCGCGGCGACATGGACGGCAAGCTCGGCACGACGCTGGTGCTGCACAACGTGCCCGGCACCTTTGCCGACCGCGTCATGCTGGTCGGCCTGGGCAAGGAGCGCTCGTTCGGCGAAGCGGCCTTCCGCAAGGCGATCGCCGCGTCGTCGCGCGCATTGCGCGCCACCGGCGCGATCGATGCCGCGTCCTACCTGACCCATCTCAGCGTCAAGGGCCGCGATTACCACTGGAACATCGCGCAGGCGATTCTCGCGACCGAAGACACGTACTACCGCTTCGACGAATGCCGCGGCGAACAGGCGCGCGCCGATCTGCCGAGCTACAAGCTCGAGCGCTACACTTTCGATGTGCCGCGCCGCTCGGACCTGCCGGAAGGCGAACGCGGTCTCGCCGAAGCACTGGCGATCAGTCACGGCGTCGGCATCGCCAAGGATCTGGGCAATCTGCCCGGCAACATCTGCACGCCGAGCTATCTGGCCGAAAAGGCCAAGGCCATGGGTGGCGCGAAGTCGGCGCTCAAGACCAAGATTCTCGAAGAAGCCGACATGGAAGCGCTCGGCATGGGCGCGCTGCTGTCGGTCGCCAAGGGTTCGCGCCAGCCGGCGAAGCTGATCGTCATCGAGCATCTGAAGGGGCCGAAGGGCGAAAAGCCCGTCGTGCTCGTCGGCAAGGGGCTGACCTTCGACGCCGGCGGCATCTCGATCAAGCCTTCCGCGAAGATGGACGAGATGAAGTTCGACATGTGCGGCGGTGCCGCCGTGTTCGGCACCATGTCGGCGATTGCCGAACTCAAGCTGCCGCTCAATGTCGTCGGCATCGTGCCGGCGTCGGAAAACCTGCCAGACGGCCAGGCGGTGAAGCCCGGCGACATCGTCACCAGCATGGCCGGCATCACGATCGAAGTCCTCAACACCGATGCCGAAGGCCGCCTGATTCTCTGCGACGCGCTGACCTACGCCGAGAAGACCTACGACCCGGCGCTGTGCATCGATCTCGCGACGCTGACCGGCGCCTGCGTCGTCGCGCTCGGCAGCGTCGCCAGCGGCCTGTTCAGCAATACGCCGGCGCTCAGCCGCGCGCTGCTGACCGCCGGCGAGCAGATCGGCGACAAGGCCTGGGAACTGCCGTTATGGCCGGAGTACGACGAGAACATCGGCAGCGAGTTCGCCGACATCGCCAACATCGCGACGCGCGGCGCGGGTGAAGCCGGCGCGATCATCGGCGCCACCTTCCTGCACCGCTTCACCAAGCGCATGAAATGGGCGCATCTCGACATCGCCGGCACCGCCTGGACCGGCCGCAAGTCCAGCGGCCGCCCGGTACCGCTGCTGGTCCAGTACCTGCTCAATCTCGCCGCCAAGCGCACCGACGAGTAAGCGCGCCAGGGCCTGTCAGATGACGCGCATCGATTTCTACATCCTGCCGGAAGGCGCGGCGGCTGCCGATGGCGGCAGCATCATGGCGGCCTGCAAGCTGTGCGACAAAGCGGTGGCCGCCGGCATGATGATCTACGTGCGCACCGGCGACGGCGCGCGCGCCAGCGACTTCGATGGCGCGCTGTGGAGCTTTCGCCAGAACAGCTTCATCGCGCACGAGCGTTACGTCGGCCAGGGTCTTGAAGCGCCGCTGCCGCCAGTACTGATTGGCGCGCAGGAGCCGCCGGACAGCCATCACGGCGTGCTGATCAATCTCGATGCCGACATTCCGGATTTCTTCAGCCGCTTCGATCGCGTGCTGGAGATCGTCGGCGGCACGGCCGATCAACGCAAGAGTTCGCGCGAACGCTTCAAGTTCTACCGCGATCGCGGCTACGAGTTGAATACCTACGAACAGAACGACACGGGCGGCTGGAGTCAGCGCGCAAAATAGGCGCAACGCCAGCGCGACATCCGTCAACCCGACACCGGCGGCAGCCATGCCGCTGCAAAAAATCTAGCTGAAGCAAACCCGAACGATGGACAAGACCTACGACCCGAAGAGCATCGAATCCCGCTGGTGTGAGACCTGGGAGAAGGGCGGCTATTACACGCCCGAAACGGTTGCGCAGCTGCGCGGCGGCGACCGCGCCGCGATGGCGCCGTACAGCATCATGATTCCGCCGCCGAACGTCACCGGCACGCTGCACATGGGCCACGCGTTCCAGCACGCCGTGATGGACGCACTGACCCGCTACCACCGCATGCTCGGCGACGACACGCTGTGGCTGCCGGGGACCGATCACGCCGGCATCGCGACGCAGATGGTCGTCGAGCGCCAGCTTGCCGCGCAGGGCATCAAGCGCACCGACCTGGGCCGCGAAGCCTTTCTCGAAAAGGTCTGGGAGTGGAAGGAATATTCGGGCGGCACGATCACGCACCAGATGCGCCGCATGGGCAGCTCGGTGGACTGGACGCGCGAGCGCTTCACGATGGACGAAGGCCTGTCGGCCGCGGTCAGCGAAGAATTCGTCAAGCTCTATGAAGACGGCCTGATCTATCGCGGCAAGCGCCTGGTCAATTGGGATCCGGTGCTGCTGACCGCGATCTCCGATCTGGAAGTCGAGAGCAAGGAAGAAGCCGGCAAGCTGTGGCACTTCCGCTATCCGCTGGTCGACGGCGCCCTCGCCCACGGCAGCAAATACCTGATCGTCGCGACGACGCGCCCGGAGACGATGCTCGGCGATACCGCCGTCGCCGTGCATCCGGAAGACGAGCGCTATCGTCACCTGATCGGCAAGCGCGTCAAGCTGCCGCTGTGCGATCGCGAGATTCCGGTCGTCGGCGATACCTACGTCGACCGCGAGTTCGGCACCGGCGTCGTCAAGATCACGCCGGCGCACGACTTCAACGACTATGCGGTCGGCCAGCGCCACAACCTGCCGATCATCAATGTCTTCACGCCGACCGCGCACATCAACGACGAAGCGCCGGCCGCCTACCGCGGTCTCGATCGCTTCGACGCGCGCACGCGGGTCGTCGCCGCCCTGCAGGCGCTCGGCCTGGTCGACAAGATCGCCGATCACACGCTGATGGTGCCGCGCGGCGATCGCACCGGCGTCGCGATCGAGCCGTACCTGACCGATCAGTGGTTCGTCGACATGAAACAGCTCGCCGCCAAGGCGCTCGCCGCCGCACAGGACGGCCGCATGCGCTTCGTGCCGGAAGGCTGGATCAACACCTACAACCAGTGGCTGGGCAACATCCAGGACTGGTGCATCTCGCGCAATCTGTGGTGGGGCCACCGCATTCCGGCCTGGTACGACGAGGCCGGCAACCACTACGTCGGACGCACGGAAGACGAGGTGCGCGCCAAGTACGCCGACAAGCTGCCGGCCGGCACCCCGCTGACACGCGACGACGATACCTTCGACACCTGGTTCTCGTCGGCGCTGTGGCCGTTCTCGACGCTGGGCTGGCCGGATAAAACCGCAGACCTCGCGCGCTGGTATCCGAGCTCGGTGCTCGTCACCGGCTTCGACATCATCTTCTTCTGGGTCGCCCGCATGGCGATGATGGGCCTGCACTTCATGGACGATGTGCCGTTCCGTGAGGTGTACATCACCGGCCTGGTGCGCGACTCCGAAGGCAACAAGATGTCGAAGTCGAAGGGCAATGTCCTCGACCCGCTCGATCTGGTCGACGGCATTACGCTCGAAGACCTGCTCGAGAAGCGTACGACCGGCCTGATGCAGCCGCAGCTCGCGGCGAAGATCGAAGCTGCCACCAAGCGCCAGTTCCCGAACGGCATCGAGGCGGTCGGCGTCGACGCGCTGCGCTTCACTTTCCTTGCGCTCGCCTCGACCGGTCGCGACATCCGCTTCGACGCCAGCCGCGCCGCCGGCTATCGCAACTTCTGCAACAAGATCTGGAACGCCGCGCGCTTCGTCCTGATGCAGTGCGAGGACAAGGACTGCGGCCAAGGCGACGAGGCCGTCGAGCTGTCGGTGGCCGATCGCTGGATCATCTCGCGCCTGCAGAAGCTCGAGGCCGAGGCCGCCGAACTGTTCCGCACCTATCGTTTCGATCTGCTCGCACAGGCGATGTACCAGTTCATCTGGAACGAGTACTGCGACTGGTATCTGGAACTGTCGAAGCCGGCCCTGCAGAACGGCAGCGAAGCTGCCCAGCGCGGTACGCGTCGCACGCTGGTGCGCGTCCTCGATACCGCACTGAAGTTGCTGCATCCGCTGATGCCGTTCATCACCGAGGAAGTCTGGCAGCGCATCGCGCCGCTGTCGGCCAAGCCCGGCTGTGCGACACAGAGCATCATGCTGCAGCCCTACCCGATCGCGGTGCCCGAGAAGATCGACGAGGCGGCGGAAGCCGACATCCAGTGGCTCAAGGATTTCATCCTCGGCGTGCGGCAGATTCGCGGCGAGATGGACATCTCGCCGGGCAAGCCCTTGCCGCTGCTGCTGCAGAACGCATCAAGCAGCGATCGCGAACGCGTGTCGCGCATGCAGGCGAGCATCGAGTTCCTCGCGCGCATCGAATCCCTGCGCATCCTTGAAGACGGCGAAGCTGCGCCGCAGTCCGCCGCCGCGCTGCTCGGCGCGATGAAGCTGCTGGTGCCGATGGCCGGCCTGATCGACAAGCAGGCTGAGCTGGATCGTCTGACCAAGCAGATCGCCAAGATCGAAGGCGACTACGCCAAGACCCGCGTGCGCATCGACAATCCGAACTTCGCGAAGGCACCGGAAAACGTCCAGCAGCAGGCACGCGACATGGCGGCGAAGCAGGAACAGGACATCGCCGCGCTGAAGGCGCAGCTGGTCAAGGTCGAGCAGCTGTAGGCCAGCGCCGGATGAGGGGTCTCGCGGCCCCTCATCCGATCTTGCCGACTACGGCCCGCTGACGATCTCGAGCGTGGTGTCCTGTACTTCGACGATCTGCGGCAGCACGCGCAGGAAGGACTCGACGATGTACGGATCGAAGTGCTTGCCTGACTGCTCGCGGATGTAGGCGACGGCTTTTTCGTTGGTCCAGGCCGGCTTGTACGGCCGTTGCGAGGTCAAGGCGTCGAAGACGTCGCACAGCGCGACGATGCGGCCGACGATCGGAATCTGCTCACCCTTGAGTCCCCGCGGATACCCGCTGCCGTCCCATTTCTCATGGTGCGTCAGGGCAATGATGCGGGCGGTCTCGAGCAATTCGTTGTCATGCTTGCCGATGATCGAAGCACCGATCACCGAATGCTGGCGCATGATCTTCCACTCGTCCTCATCGAGCGGACCCGACTTCTGCAGGATGCGGTCGGGAATGCCGATCTTGCCGACGTCATGCATCGGCGCCGCATTGAGCAGCAGATCGGCCTGACGTTCGCCCCAACCCAGATCGAGCGCGATGAGCTTGGAAAACTGGCTCATGCGGATGACATGCGTGCCGGTCTCGTCGTCGCGATACTCGGCGGCGCGGCCGAGGCGGCGAATGATCTGCAGGCGGGTTTCCTCGACCTCGCGCGTGCGTTGCGAGACCAGCGCCGCCAGATGGCGCTCCTGGTCGTACAGCGCCAGCTGGGTGCGGACGCGCGCAAGCACGATCGGCGGGCTGACCGGCTTGGTGATGTAGTCGACACCGCCGACCGCGAAACCATGTGCCTCGTCTTCGACCTCGCCCATCGCGGTGACGAAGATCACCGGAATGCGCCGGGTGCGCGGATTCGCCTTCAGGCGCCGGCAGACTTCGTAGCCGTTCATCTCCGGCATCATCACGTCGAGCAGGATCAGGTCCGGCGGCGCCGGCCCTTCGGCAATCGACAGTGCACGCTCGCCGCTGAGCGCTGCCTTCATCTGGTACTGCTCGCCGAGGATGCCGCGCAGCACCTCGAGATTCGACGGCGTATCGTCGACCAGCAGCAGGCTGGCACGCGGCGGCGCGCCGGCTGTTTCCTTTGTCTCTGTTGCAGTTGCCATAGCCTGATTCCAGCTCTCGTTTCGTTGATTGCGTCGGGACTTCGATGGTTCAGTTTGCCCAGCCCAGCTTGCCGAGCGCAGCGGTGAGCAGCTCGCGCGCACCGGCGAAGTCGTAGCTCGCCACGCGCTTCAGCGTCGGCGCGAGTACAGCGCCCTCGCTACGCGCCAGCAGCACCCGGCCGATGCGTTCGGCGAATTCCAGGGCTTCGGTATCGTCGCTGCCGAGCAGGCGATCGAGTTCCTTCAACCAGGCGCGCAGCTCCAGCTCAGTCGTGATCACGTCCTCGGCCGGTGCCGCCTCGACCGAGCGCTGCAGCTGGCCGATCGCCAGCAGCAGGCGATCGAGTTCGTTGCAGACGCTGTCGACCAGCGCTTCGGGTGCCTGCTGCGCCTGCACCGAACGCTCAAGCGTCTCCACCGTCTGCGCCAGTGCGCGGGCACCAAGATTACCGGCGACGCCGCGCAGCGCGTGGGCCTGCTCGCGCACCGCCTGGCGATCGTCCTTGCCCGCAGCAACGCGCAGGCCGGCGCCGGCGCCGGCGTGATCGGTGACGAAGCGCTGCAGCAGGCGCCGGTACAGTTCGGCGTTGCCGCCGGTGCGGCGGCAACCGGCGGCAAAATCGATGCCGTCGATCTGCGGCCACTGCACGTCAACGCCGCCAGCTTTGGTTTCGGCAGGCGCGACCGGCCGCTCGGCGATCTGCGATTCGCCGCCCAGCGCGCGCAGGATCGCGGTGAACAGCGCATCGACGTCGACCGGCTTGCTGACGTGGTCGTTCATGCCGACCTCAAGGCAGCGCTCGCGGTCGCCGCTCATCGCATTGGCCGTCATCGCGATGACCGGCAAGCTGGCAAAACGCGCGTCGGCACGAATGCGCCGGGTCGCTTCCAGGCCGTCCATCTCCGGCATCTGGATGTCCATCAGCACCAGGTCGAAGCTGGCCTCGTCGAGCGCACGCAGCGCCTCGACGCCATTGCCGGCAAGGCTGACGCTGAGCCCCGCCGATTCGAGCAGCTCGCGCGCGACCTGCTGGTTGATCTCGTTGTCCTCGACCAGCAGTACGCGGCGGCCAGCCAGTTCGACCCGTGCCGCGGCACCGGCGCCGTGACGATCATGCTCGATCGCCTCGACGCCGAACACCTGCAGCACCGTGTCGAGCAGCAATGAAGGATTCACCGGCTTGAGCAGCAGCCCAGCCAGCTCAAGCTCGTCGACCTGGCGGGTCAGCTCCTCGCGGCCGTAGGCGGAAACCATGACGATGGAGGTCTCGCCGCGACTGTCGATCTCGCGCAGACGGCGCGCACAGTCGAGTCCGTTGACGTCGGGCATCTGCCAGTCGATCAGCGCCAGACGATACCGGCGGCCTGCCTTGGCGGCCTCTTCGTAGACCTCCAGCGCCTCAGCCGCGGAGGCGACAGCCCTTGCCTCGAAGCCAAAGCTTTCGAGATAGCTGCGCAGGATGTCGCGCGCCGCGAGGTTGTCGTCGACAACAAGCACCGGCAGATGCGCCAGCTTCTCCGCGCGTCGCGCGAAACCGTGCTGGCGCGCCGCAGACAGTGCAAAGCGTGCGTCGAACGCGAAACGGCTGCCGACACCCGGCGTGCTTTCGACGCTGATGTCGCCGCCCATCAGGGCAACGAGCCGCTTGCAGATCGACAGCCCCAGGCCGGTGCCGCCGTAACGACGCGTCGTCGAGGCATCGGCCTGCGCAAAGGATTCGAACAGCCGCGAGATCTGCTCCGGCTGCAAGCCGATGCCGGTGTCGCTGACTGCAAACGTCAACCGGCAGCTGTCGTCGTCGCCGCCGAGACGGCGCACGCGCAGCAGCACCTGCCCGCTTTCGGTGAACTTCACTGCATTGCTGCACAGGTTGAGCAACACCTGACCGAGCCGCAGCGGATCGCCGACCAGCGCCGGCGGCACGTCGGGCGCCACATCGATCAGCAGCTCCAGGCCCTTTTCCTGAGCACGGATCGCGACCAGGCCCGACAGATTGTCGAGCACATCGTAGAGATCGAAATGCGTCTGTTCGAGATGCAGCTTGCCGGCCTCGATCTTCGAGAAGTCGAGAATGTCGTTGATGATGCCGAGCAGCGACTGCGCCGAGCCGTGGATCTTGCCGAGATAGTCGCGCTGGCGGTCGCTGAGTTCGGTGCGCAGCGCCAGGTGCGACAGGCCGATGATCGCGTTCATCGGCGTGCGGATCTCATGGCTCATGTTGGCGAGGAATTCGCTCTTCGCGCGGTTGGCGCTCTCGGCAACCCGCTGCGCGCGCGCCAGCTCCTGATCGATCTGCTTGCGCTCGGTCACGTCCATCGTGTGACCGATCCACTGGAAGGCATTCGGGCCGAGGCGCCGGCGGGTTGCGTTGGTGCGCAGCCAGCGTTCGCTGCCATCCGGCCGGCGTACGCGGAAATCGGTCGTCACCGGCGCCATGTCCTTCTCGGGCGCGCGGACGAATTCCTGCAGCAGGCGCATGCGGTCTTCGTTGGGAATCACCGCGCTCAGCGCTTCGGCATTGCTCAGCGCCTGCTCGCGCGAGATGCCGTACAGCGCCTGCACGCCGTCGGTGATGTACGCGTAGCTCGAGCGCGGCTCGGGACCGTAGCGCATCTCGTAGACCATGCCGGGCAGCGATTCGGTGATGTCGCGCAAGCGTGCCTCGGCCTCCTGCAGGCGCTGCGCGCTGTCCTTCTGCGCGGTGATCTCGATCGTGAAACCGTTCCAGACGATGCTGCCGTCCTCGCGTCGCTCCGGAGTCGCCGAGCCGCGCATCCAGCGCGCCGTGCCATCGACACTGCGGATGCGGTATTCGATCTCGTAAGGCGAGAGCGTCCTGGCGGATTCTTCGACGGTGGCGCGCACGAGCTCGCGGTCTTCTTCGACCAGTTGCGCGACGAAGTTGTCGAAGTTCGCCAACGCGGCATCGCGCTCAAGCCCGTACAGGCTGGTGACACCGGCGCTGACGAACAGGAACTGCAAGCCGCCGTGACGCCCGCGGCGCAGCTGGAAGACCACGCCATTGATGCGATCGGTGACTTCGCGAACCAGCTTCTCGGCCGCGGCGAGCTTGGCTTCCGCGAGCTTGCGGCTGGCAATCTCGCGCCGCAGCCGGCTCAGCCACAGCAGCAGCAGGCCGGCACCGATCGCGACGCTGACGATGGCAATCAGCACATAGCGCCAGACCTCGTCGGGATCGAGTCCCTGCGCGTCGACACGGTACCAGCGGTCCTTGATCGCCTCGCGCTCATCGTCGCTGATGCTGTCCAGCGCCTTGTTGAGGATCGCCGTCAGCTCTGGCCAGTCCTTGCGCACGGCCAGATGCACCGAGCGCTCCTCGCGGCTGTACAGCGCGGCGATACGCAGGTTGGTCAGTGCCTTGCTCTGGATTGCCCAGTTGACGACCGCGAGGTTGCCCACCGTCGCATCGGCCTGCCCGGTCGCGACGGCGGTCAGGGCTTCGTCGAGCGATGCCGCCGGCAGCGTTGCGTGCTGCGGATAGCGCGCGGTGAAGTCGGCCGTCTCGGCATAGCCCGGCACCATCGCGATCCGCAGCGCCGCGAGATCGTCGGGGCCGGAAATGAACGGCTGGTCGTCGCGCACGACGATGACCGAGCGGAACGACAGGTACGGCGGTTCGGTGTAGTCGAGAAATTCCTGGCGCTCGGCGGTCTTGCCGGCAGTCGGCACCAGATCGATCTCGCGCTGGCGCGCCGCATCGAGCACCTGCGGCCAGGGCAGCGAGCGCCATTCGAAGCGCAGACCGGCGCGCTCCTCGATCAGGCGCAGGTAGTCGGCCGTCATGCCGACATGCTGGTTGCCTTCGAGAAAATCCACCGGCGCCCAGACCGGATCGCTGGCCACGCGGATCACCGGATGCGCCTGTATCCAGGCTTGCTCTTCGGTCGTCCACTGCGGCGGTTGCGCCTGCACGGCGAACGCCGCCAGGACGAGCAGTGCGCCCAGCATTCTGATCAAACGGCTATCCCCCACACCCACGCGCATGCCTCCCCGCCGCGCCCCAGCGCAGACTCTAGTGCCGCTGCGAGCGATTGAACAGCAGCCCCCCTGCCGTTCGCGCCGCCGTTTCATCGCAATTCCCCGCGAAGCGATCCGGATACCGCTCGCGCAGCGTGTCCATGCCGAGCAGCTCCGGCCAGCGCGTGCGCGCAACGCAGACCGCGCCGTGCGGACCCCAGCCGGCCTCGAACGCGAACGCCGGGTCGGCGCCGGTCTCCGAGCGCTGGATGCCGAGACGATCCTCGATGTCGATCGCGGTGCCGTCGCGGGTTGCGGCCTGACCGTCACCCGCATAGTCAGCACGCACCATGTGCACGCAGGCGGCGTGATAGGGCAACAGATCCTCGCCACCCGGCCCGCGGGCCCAGGGCTTGTAGCCGAAGCGCGCACATTTGCCGACCGCGCCGGACACGCAGGTCAGCGTGATCGCATGTTCGCGGCCGGGATGCCCTTCCGGCAGCGCAACCGGGAATCCCCAGGTCTCGCCGGCAACGTTCGGCGTGCACAGCGGCACCCATGCGCCGGCCGGGTTCTGTGCGCGGAAATCATGCCGCAGCAGGTCGGGCGACTGCGGATCGGGCGCAATGCGGTCGAGGCGCACCGGAATCACCGCCTCGCCGCCGGCGGCGAGGTACAGCGTCGCGCCCTGCAGTTCGGTGCCGCGCAGCTCGCGGCCATCATCGGTCTTCAGCACGAAGGCCGAGCCGTCGACGCTCAGGGCCGGCGCGGGTGCCGCTGCCGGCGGCGGTTGCGCCGCCTCCTTGCAGCCGGCCATTGCCAGCAGCGCGAGGAACAGCACAACCCCCGGCACCGGAAACCGGTGTCGGGGGTTGCGGGCAATCGACGAAGGCTTCGCGCTCATCGGTGCCGCTTACCAGGCCGCGACTTCGCAGCGGCGCAGCGTGTCGGTCGGCAGCGACACCGCGACGATCTGGCCGGCCTTGGCGCCGGTCATCTCGGCACCGTTGAAGCCGATGCCGTTCCAAGCCGTGCCGTTCCAGGCATAGCCGTTGTAGCCGAGACCGTTGAAACCCAGACCGTTGAAACCCAAGCCGTTGTAGCCCAGGCCGTTCAGCGAGATGCCGTTGATGGAGATGCCATTGATGGAGATGCCGTTGATGGAGATGCCATTGAGCGAAAAGCCGTTCAGAGACAGGCCATTCAGCGACAGGCCATTGGCTTCGGTGGCAGCCTGGGCCGGGACGGCGAAGGCGGCGGCAACGGCGATCAGGGCGGCGGCGAGGTTCTTAGCGTTCTTCATGGTGTGTCTCCTTGAGGTTCCGGGCCGGAGCAGTTCCGTGCCTTCGATGGGTCCCAAGTTACGCCGCGTCCGTATCAAGCGTTGTTCGATCCGGTGTCAGGCGCTGAAACATGATGTCAGCTGGTCCGCGCTCAGCGCCCGTAATTCGGGCCGTCGCCCGGCAGGTATTCGTAACCACCACCGTGGCCGCGCACGGTGCGGATCACGGTCGGATCGCCCGGCACCGGCTCGATCTTCTTGCGCAGGCGTGTGATGCGCAGGTCGATCGCCCGATCGAACACCTCGGCCGGATCGGTGCCCGACAATTCCAGCAGCTTCTCGCGCGACAGCACGACGCGCGGATGTGCGGCGAATACGCACAGCAGCGCGTAATCCTGGCCGGTGATCGGCAGCTCGATGCCGGCTTCGTCGACCAGCCGACGACGCTCGCGATCCAGCCGCCAGCGCCCGAACCAGCTGCCCGGTGGTGCGGGCGGCGGCGTGCTCACCGGTGATGCAACCGGCGCATGACGACGCAACACCGTGCGAATGCGCGCGAGCAGTTCGCGGGTGTCGAAAGGCTTGGGCAGGTAGTCGTCGGCGCCGAGTTCGAGACCGATGACGCGATCGGCGGTCGAATCCGCCGAAGTCAGCATGATCACCGGCACCTGCGAGAAACCGCGCAACCAGCGCAGCACCGAGAGTCCGTCCTCGCCTGGCATGTAGAGGTCGAGCAGGATGAGCTGCGGCGGACGTCCTGCAACATTGGCGCGCAGGGCTGCGGCATCGGCATAGCCGTCGGCCTCAAACCCGACGCTGGCCAGATAGGCCAGCAGCATCTCCCGCGAGATCGACTCGTCCTCTACAACGGCAATTCTTGCTGTCATCAGCGAAGCCCCCCGGCAAATCCCCGACCGCCTCTACCCCTGGCCTGTCACGGTGCCGTCGTCAGGACCTCCCCTTGCGCACGACCTTGAGCTCCAGCCGGCGCGCCGCATCCTTGGCGATGGCGCTGCCCGGTCGCTCGAGCCGCTGGATGCACTGCTCCAGCGTCTGCGAAATCAGCGTCTGGTTGCGGATCATCTCGATGCGCGGCCAGCTGGCGCGTTCTCCTTCGAGCATGAAGCGCTTGACCGCGTCCATCGACGGATTCGCCGTCACGTTGGCATACCGCCAGACGCTGATGTCCGGAACGATGTTGATGTTGCCGCGATACTCCTGATCGAGAATCGACGAGGCGGCATCGAGGCTGCGGCGCGCAAAGCCGTCCGGCAGATTGTCGCGCGCCAGGCCCATCAGGCTCTTGGCCTGGTCGCTGACGGTCGAGTACGCGTAGTTGCGCGCCGTGTGCAGCAGGCCGCCGCTGCCCTTCTCGCGCTTGGACATGAACGGCAGCACATGCGGATTGGTCTGGCTGACGATGAAATGGTTGACGTTGTGCAGGCGCCGCATGCGCAGGATCGGCAGGTCCGACTTCAGCGAACCGTCGTTCCAGCGCAGCAACGGCATGTACGGCACACGCTCGCCGCGCTCGTCCTGCGTCATCAGCATGACCGGCGGGAACAGGATCGGCACCGCGCACGAGGCCAGCACCGCCTCGCGCAGATAGAGATACGGGAACGTCAGATAGTTCAGCAGTCGCGGCGGCTGGTTGACGCCGGCCGGCGACACGGTGATGTTGATGATGCGACCCGAGCGGCGATAAGCCTCCTCGAAGGTCATATCCGGCACGTTGGCGGCGATCGCCTGACGCAGCTGGTTCTGATCCATGATCGCGCGGTTCCGCAGCATGTCGCGCCACGGCAGGATGCGCCAGAAATCGTAATAGGCCGAATCGGGATCCAGCAGCGCTTCGACCTCATCCGGCGCGCGCGTACCGACGGTCGCGCAGATCACCGAACCGGCGCTGGAGCCGGACATCACCTTGGGCACGATGCCTTCGCGGTACAGCGCCTTGACCACGCCGACATGGAACAGGCCGAGCGTCGCACCGCCGGAGAGCAGCAACGAGGACTCGCCGTAGCTCTGCACCAGATTGCGAAAGAAGGTCAGCTTGGCCGGTTTCGGCAGCTCGGGGATATCGGTCTCGAGCACGTAGATCAGTGCCGTCGCGATCTCCTGGATGTAATCGTGGATCAGCTTCTTGGTGCCGACCCGGGCCTTGCCGTACAGCAGCGGATTGCCGGTGTTGCCGAGATTCCAGTGCAGGCCCTGACGCAGGTGATGCACCAATTTGGACAGCTGCCCTTCTTCACGGTACTGGCGCACCTGACGCAGGCGCGCACGGATCAGGCGCCAGTCGTAGTCGTCGCTGCGTTCGTCCGCCGCCCAGGCGTCGCGCCCCTCGAACCGGTCGAGCGCTTCAGCCGCCTCGCGCCAACCGTTGTAATCAACGGCGGCAGCCATCTCGCGACTCAATTCACGCGCAGTCCGATTCACTCAAGTTTCTCGACAGTCACAGTGCTGGCCCGTATGGTGCGGTGCGGGGCGCCGCCGCTGCAAGCTCCGCCGGACAATTTTCATTCCTTTCAATACACTGCGGCCTACCATTGGTCTTTCGACGAGCGCCAGTAACATGAATTCGCCGCTGCAACAGGCTTTGCAGAGCCTAGATCGCATCATCCTTGGCAAACCCGACCAGCTGCGGCTGGCGGTGACCTGCGTACTCGCCCGCGGCCATCTGCTGATCGAAGACATTCCCGGCGTCGGCAAGACCACGCTGGCGCTCGCGCTGGCGCGCGTGCTCGGCCTGCAGGCGCAGCGCGTGCAGTTCACGTCGGACCTGCTGCCGGCGGACATCCTCGGCGTCTCGGTCTACGAATCGCGCGACGGCGGCTTCCGCTTTCATCCGGGCCCGATCTTCTCGCAACTGGTGCTAGCGGACGAAGTGAACCGTGCAAGCCCGAAGACGCAGTCGGCCTTGCTCGAGGCGATGGAAGAACGCCAGGTGACGATCGAAGGCAGCACGCGCAGCCTGCCGGAACCGTTCTTCGTCATCGCGACGCAGAATCCCGCGCAGCAGATCGGCACCTTCCCGCTGCCGGAGTCGCAGCTCGATCGCTTCCTGATGCGCATGTCGATGGGCTATCCGCCGCCGCAAGCCGAGCGCGCGCTGCTGCAGGAACGCGAACGCCGCGATCTGCTGCTCGAGATTGCACCGGCGATGACGCCGACCGAGCTCATCGCGCTGCAGGCGCAGGTGCAGAGCGTGCGCACCTCGCCGGCGCTGATCGACTACCTGATGGCGCTGATCCAGCGCACCCGTGACATGCCCGGCCTGAGTCAGGGCCTCTCGCCGCGAGCCGGTCTCGCCTTGCGCCGCGCGGCGCAGGCCTGGGCGCTGCTCGAAGGCCGCAGCGGTGTCGTCCCGGAGGACGTGCAGGCGGTGTTCGCCGCGGTCGTCAATCATCGTCTGGTCGCCGCGACACAGCGCGACGGCGCCGTCATCGATGCGGCGCGCATCCTCGCCGACGTCGCGATTCCCTGAACTCATGCGCTGGTGGCTGCTGCTCAAGATCCTGTTTCATCCGTTGCGCTTTGTGCAGGACCGCATTGATCAATGGATTATGACGCGCGTGAAACGTCAGCCGGGACCGATCACGATCGGTCGCGGCCGCGTGTACATCCTGCCGACGCGCTTCGGCTATCTGTTCGCCGTGATGCTGCTCGTCATGCTGCTCGGCGCGATGAACTACTCGAACAGCATGGCGTTCCTGCTGACTTTCCTGCTCAGCGGTCTTGGCTTGATCTGCATGCATCACACCCACGCCAACCTGGCGAACCTGCAGATGCGCGCCGGCGACTGCCCGCCGGTGTTCGCCGGTGAGCCTGCGCGTTTCCAGGTGCAGATCGACAACAGCGCCGCCAATGGCCGTTACTCGCTGGCGCTGAGCTGGCCGAAGGAAGAGGCGCTGGCGATCCCCGGCGACGTTGCCGCACTGAGCAGCACGCCGCTGCATCTCAGCACCGCCACCAAGCGCCGCGGCTGGCACGAGGCGCGTGTATTCAGTCTGTCGACCGACTACCCGCTCGGCCTGTTTCACGCATGGACCTGGGCGGAACTCGACATGCATTGCCTGGTGTTCCCCAAGCCCATCGACCTGGTCGGCACACCGCCATCGAGCGCCGGTCACGGCGGTGTCGCCAGCACCGATCGCAGCGGACAGGACGAGTTCTCCGGCCTGCGCAGCTATCGCCGCGGCGATCCGCCACGCTCGATCCACTGGAAGAGCTTTCCGAAACTGCAGCGGCCGATGGTCAAGCAGTTCGCCGAGTCGCTGGATCAGGAACTGTGGCTCGACTGGGCCGCGCTCACGCAGCTCAACACCGAAGACCGCCTGTCGCAGCTGGCGCGCTGGGTGCTCGATGCGGAAATCGCCCAGCGCGCTTACGGCCTGCGCCTGCCCGGCCTGCAGATCGATCCGGCGCGCGGCGAGGTGCATCGCTACAACTGCCTCAAGGCGCTCGCGCTGTACGAAATTCCAAACGCTTGAACGAATACCTGCCACTGACGAGTCTGCTGCGCCTGCTGGCCGTCCTGGCGCTGGCCATGGCGCCGCATGCGGTGCGCCTGCCGCTGTGGGAAACCGCACTCATCGTTGCGCTGCTGGTCTGGCGCGGCGTCGCCGCCCACCGCCAGTGGCGCCTGCCGCCGACCTGGCTGAAGCTGACACTGACCGGGCTGGCAGTCGTCGGCATCGTCGCCAGCCTTGGCGGCATCAAGGGCCAGACCGGCGGCACCGCGATGCTGTGCCTGATGGCCGCGCTCAAGTTGCTGGAGTTCAAGGGCCGGCGCGACGTCATGGTCGTCGTGTTTCTCATGTACTTCATGCTGCTTACCCACTTCCTGTATTCGCAGGAACTGTGGACGGTGGCCTACCTGATGATCTGCGTGCTGGCGATCACCACGGTGCTGATCGAATGCCAGCACCGCGGCGCGCTGCCGATCCGCGAAACCCTGCGCAAGGGCGGGACGATGGCGCTGCAGGCCGTGCCGCTGATGCTGCTGATGTTCGTCCTGTTCCCACGCATTCCGGGGCCGCTGTGGGGCCTGCCGACCGATGCCGGCGCCTCGCGCAGCGGGCTCGACGATCAGATGTCTCCGGGCGACATCTCCAATCTGATCTCCTCGGGCGAAGTCGCCTTCCGCGTCTCGTTCTCGGATCCGATCCCCGCGCCGCAATACCGTTACTGGCGCGGCCCGGTGTTCGATCGCTTCGACGGCCGCGCCTGGAAGGCCGGCTTCGGCGAGACTTCGCCACGCGCACCGGCGCCCGACGTTCGCTTTGACAACGAAGCGATCGAGTACGAGATCACGCTCGAACCGCAGCGCTCGGACTGGCTGTTCGCACTGGACATGCCGGAAGCGGACTCGATTCCGGCCGACGCCGCCTTCGGACGCGACGCGCAGCTGCTCGCCAACAAGCCCGTCACCGAGCGCCGGCGCTACACGCTGCGCTCGCACACCCGTTACCTGCTGACACCGCAGCTCGACGAGAAAAGCCGGGAGCGCTATCTGCAGCTGCCGCGCACTTTCAATCCGCGGTCCCTGGCGCTGGCGCAGAAGCTGCGCGGCGAACACGCCGACGATCGCGATCTGATCCGCAGCGTTCTGCGCATGTTCAATCAGCAGGAGTACATCTACACGCTGCAGCCGCCGAAACTCGGGCGCGACAGCGTCGACGAATTCCTGTTCGACACGCGGCGTGGTTTCTGCGAGCACTACTCAAGCGCATTCGCCACGCTGATGCGCGCCGCCGGCATTCCGACGCGCGTCGTCACCGGCTACCAGGGCGGCCAGCTCAACGACATCGGCAACTATTACGTCGTGCGCCAGTCGGACGCGCATGCCTGGGTCGAGGTCTGGCTCGCCGACGAAGGCTGGGTGCGCGCGGATCCGACGGCCGCCGTCGCGCCCGAACGCATCGAGCAGAACCTCGAAGCCGCGCTCGATGCGGCCGAAGGCGTCTCGGGTTATCTGGGCGATCGCACGCGGCTGCGCTACTACCTCGAAGCACGCTGGGACTGGGTCAATGCCCAGTGGAACGGCCTGGTGCTCGGCTACGGCCCGGAGCTGCAGCAGCAGTTGCTGAAGCGCTTCGGCCTCGCCGAGATGCGCGAGATGATCCTCGCGCTGACGATCGGCATCACCACTTTGCTCGCGATCTTCGGTGCGCTGACGATGCGCAAGTTCGCACCGGCGCACAGTCGCGATCCGCTGCTGCGCGAATGGTTGCGGCTGACCCGCCGCCTCGCTCGCCACGGCCTGCCGCAGCATCCGCATGAGGGTCCGCTCGACTACGCCCGCCGCGTCGCCGCTGCACGGCCGGAGTGGGCGGCACAGATCAACGCGATCAGCCAGCTGTATGCGCAGGCGCGGTACATCGACAGCGCCGGGCACCCGCAGCACAAGGCGCTGGCGCTGGCCATTCGTGCATTCAAAGGATCGAAGGCCTCGTCATAGCTGCGCACGGATGGCCCACAGCGCCGGAAAGAACGGCTTGAACAAAGTGCCGCGCAGATAGTCCGCACCGCTCGACCCACCGCTGCCGGGTTTGATGCCGATCGTGCGCTCGACCATCTTGACGTGCCGGTAGCGCCACTCCTGCAGACCTTCGTCGAGATCGACAAAGCGCTCGCAGACCTGCATGGCGAGCCCGCCCTCGCGGTAGACCTCGATCAGCAGGCCCTGCACCGCGGCATCGCCGGCAGCATCCGCGATCGATCGCCCCTGAGTCTGCAGATACTTCAACAACAGACCAAACAGATCCGGCCGCGCCTGCCAGCGGTCGAGCAATTCGCGTCCGGCGCTGCCCGGCGGATGCGCAGCGAGCACCGTCTCGCGCCGGTAGCCGAGTGCAAACTCGATGGCCCGGAATTGTGCCGACTGGAAGCCGCTCGCCGCCTCCAGCCGCGCGCGGAACGCATTGAAGGACAGCGGCGTCATCGTCTCCAGCACGTCGACCTGCGCGACAAGGGTCTTGAGCACCGTCAGCATGCGCTTGAAGCCGGCCAGCACACGCGAAGTGTCGCCCGCCGGCAGCGCGACCTGCAGCGCCTCGAGTTCATGCAGCAGCTGCTTGAACCACAGCTCGTAGACCTGATGGATAATGATGAACAGGGTTTCGTCGTGCTCCGGACCTGCTGACAGCGGCTGCTGCAACTGCAGCAGTTCGTCGATCTTCAGGTAGCGGGCATAGGTCAGCGGCTTGGCCATGCGGCGATTTCCAGGGGGAGCGTTCACACGATTAGAGCATGAGCCACATTATCGACATCGGCGCCGGCGTGCCGCGCTGGCATAACCGTTTCCTGCACTGGCTGGGGCGCAGCATTCTCGATCTGAACGGCTGGCGCGTGAACGTGCGCATCGCGGACCTGTCGAAGGCCGTCGTGATCCTCGCGCCGCATACCTCGAACTGGGATTTCGTCTACGGCATGGCCGCGGCGCTGACGGTGCAGATCCGCATCAACTATTTCGGCAAGCACACGCTGTTCGAAGGCCCGCTGGGCTGGCTGTTCCGCGGCCTAGGCGGCTATCCGGTGCGCCGCGACGCGCCGGGCGGCATGGTGCAGCAGGCAATCGACACCTTTCATGCCCAGCCAAGCCTGATGCTGGCGCTGGCGCCGGAAGGCACGCGCTCGCGGCGCTGGCCGTGGAAGCGCGGGTTCTATCACATGGCGGTCGGCGCCGGCGTGCCGATCGCCGTCGCCTACATCGACTACCGGCGCAAGGAAGTCGGCATCCATAGTGTGTTCCAGCCCAGCGGCGATTGGGATCGCGACATGGCACCGGTGTTTGCGTTCTATCGCGGCACGACGCCGAAGATCCCACGGAATTTCGCGACCGAAGCGGACTCAGCGAACTGAGCGGACGTCGGGATCGCGCACGCGGCTCAGCAGCAAGGCACCGATCACGAAGAACGGCAGCAGCGCGAGGATCGACAGGCGCTGGTTGTCCGGGAACGCCGCAGCCGTGAAGCCGACCGCGATCGGGCCGAACACGGCGGCAAACTTGCCGAGCATGTTGTAGAAGCCGAAGAACTGACCGGCGCGCTCGGGCGGGATCAGCTTGGCGTAGTACGAACGCGACAGCGACTGCACGCCGCCCTGCACCAGACCGATCGACCCGGCCATCAGATAGAACTGGGTTTCGGTCTGCAGCGTGTAGGCCCAGCAGGTCACGGCGATGTACGCCGCGAGCGCGACGTAGAGCATCGTCTTGGTGCCGAAGCGATCGGCGAGCCAGCCGTAGGCGATCGCCGCCGGGAAACCGATGAACTGCACGAGCAGCAGCGCCTTGATCAGCGCCCCGGGCTCGAAGCCGAGCTTGATGCCGTAGTCGACCGCCATGCGGATGATGGTGTCGACACCGTCGATGTACAGCCAGTACGCGAGCAGGAACATCCACACCGGCTTGTTGCGCAGCACCTCAAAGAAGGTCGCGCGCAGTTCCGACCAATCGCTGGCACCGCTGCTCTGCCCCGGCATTTCGGGCACCCAGCGGAACAGCGGCAGCGCGAACAGCACCCACCAGATGCCGACCATCAGGAACGACCACAGCACCGCCTGTGCGCCATCGGCGAGACCGAATCTGGCCGGGCTCTGGAACATGAAGACGTTCAGCGCGAACAGCAGGCCGCCGCCGAGATAACCGAGGCCATACCCGCGCGCCGACACGCGATCCATTTCCTCGGGGCCGGCGACCGACACGATCAGCGAGTCGTAGAACGAGGTGCCGGCGAAGAAACCGATCGATGCGAGCGTGAAGAGAATCAGCGCCAGCGACCAGTTGCCCTTGGCAACCAGGAACATCGCGGCTGTCGAGATTGCACCCAGCAAGGTGGCGACCAGCAGAAAACGCTTCTTGTAGCCGCGCCGATCGGCGATACCGCCGAGCAGCGGCGCGATCAGCATCACGACGATGCTCGAGATCGACCCCGCCCAGCCGAGCCAGTAGGTGCGCTCGCCGGGCGCCAGATCGCCAGCCCAGTACTGCGCGAAGAACAGCGGGAAGAAGCCCGCCATCACCGTCGTCGCGAACGCGGAGTTGGCCCAGTCGTAGAACGCCCAGGACCACTGGGTGCGCCGAGGTGAGGTCATTGATCAGGCCAGCAGGGTGAGAACGAGCGCATCTTCACGACCGTCGCGCGCCGGATAGTAAGCGCGACGCAGGCCGATATTGACGAAGCCGTGATTGAAGTACAGCTGCTGCGCAGCGGTGTTGGAAACACGCACTTCGAGGAAGATCTGATCGATGCTGCCGGCACGCGCCATCATCAGCAGATGCTTGAGCAGGAACTGTGCGAGGCCCTGACGCCGGTGCTGCGGCGACACGCAGATGTTGAGGATGTGCGCCTCGCCGGCGGCCATGCTCATCAAGGCATAGGCGAGCACCTGTTCGCGCGCATCGCAGACGACCCAGGCGCTGTAACCGACGCGCAGGCAGTCGCCCATCACGGATTCGGTCCAGGGAAATTCGTACGCCGCATTCTCGATCGCCAGCACCTGCTGCAGATGCGACATGTCCATCGCATGCAGGCGCCACAGCGCTTCGGGCTGCGCGCTCACGCAGGCGCCCGCAACAGACGATCGACCTGCTTGAGATCTTCCCAGCTCTTCGCCTTCTCGCGCGGGCTGCGCAGCAGATAGGCCGGGTGATAGGTGACGAGCACCGGCGTCTTTGTCGGCTGGTATTGCTGCAGCGGCCCGCGCAGGCGCGCGAGCGGCTCGTCGGTCTCGAGCAGTCGCTGCGCGGCGATGCGGCCGAGCGCGACGATCAGTTTCGGCCGCACCAGTTCGATCTGGCGATCGAGGTAGCGGCGGCAGGCTTCGACTTCGTCGGGCTGCGGATCGCGGTTGCCGGGCGGGCGGCACTTGACGACATTGGCGATGAAGACCGCCTTCGCGGGATCGTTCTGCGTGCGCGAACGGCCGATCGCCTTGAGCATTTCATCGAGCAGCTTGCCGGCGCGCCCGACAAAAGGCTCGCCGCTCGCATCCTCGTCCGCACCCGGGCCTTCACCGACGATCATCAGCGGCGATTGCTCGCTGCCGATACCGAACACGGTCTGGGTCCGCGTCTCGCAGAGCTTGCAGGCCTGGCAATCCTTGACGACCGCGCGCAAGCCGGTCCAGTCGCTCGGGACTTCGGCCAATACCGGTCGTGCGGCCGGCTCGACGGCACGCTCCGCCGGAGCCTTGGGTGCCGCGGGTGCTGTTTTGGGCCTGTCGGCGGTCGGCACTGCCGGGCTGGCGATGGCGGCCGCCGTGGGCGCGGACGGCGCCGGCACGGCTTTGCGACGGGGGGCGGGCTCAGCAATACCGAGGGGCGCGGCAACGGTCTCGGCAGCGGCTGCGCCGGCAGCCGCACGCGGCTCCCAGGCTTCGATGCCCAGTCGTTTCAGATATCGCTTGCGTCGCGCCGCATCCATGATCGGGGTGTTCCGAAACCGGGCTCACTGGGTCGTTGATAAGGACCGGCATCTTATTCGATGGCCGACCCGCTGCGCTGCACCATATTGACCGCTTCGCTTCGCCGCCGTGCAAAAAAATCCAATGAAACCAATGTCAATCGGGTTTGGCACCTAAATTGCACATCAATCGGCATCACGGCGTCCAACGGCGGCCGCCGGAGCATACAAGGAATTATCGTGAAAGCATCATTTGTGATTTGGCACAAGGACGTGCGCCAACCCACCCCGATGAGTTCCCGACTATTTACGGCACTTGCCCTGCTGTGCCTCGGCACGCCGGCCAACGCGGCTTCAGGCCCGTTCCTGACCGGCTTCGATGCGATCAGCTCTGGCGACACCGCCTGGATGATGACCTCGACCGCGCTGGTGCTGCTGATGACCATCCCCGGCCTCGCGCTGTTCTACGCCGGCATGGTGCGCAAGAAGAATGTGCTCGCCACCGCGCTGCAAAGCTTCGCGATCTGCAGCCTGATCACGGTGCTATGGGTGCTGCTCGGCTACAGCCTGGCGTTTACGCCCGGCAACGAATGGATCGGCGGCGTCGACCGCCTGCTGCTGAACGGCATGGGCTATTTCAAGGAAACCAGCGAAGTCACCGTCAGCCATATCGCGCCGACAATTCCGGAACCGGTCTTCGTGATGTTCCAGCTGACCTTCGCGATCATCACCCCGGCGCTGATCACCGGCGCCTTCGCCGAACGCATGCGCTTCGGCTCGATGATGGCCTTCATGATGCTGTGGTCGATCCTGGTCTACGTGCCGGTCGCCCACTGGGTCTGGGAACCGGGCGGCTGGCTCGCCAGCATGGGTGCGCTGGATTTCGCCGGCGGCACCGTGGTCCACATCAACGCCGGCGCCGCCGGTCTGGTGTGCGCCTGGATGCTCGGCCCGCGCGACGGCTACGGCCGCCAGCCCTTCCTGCCGCACAACCTCGTCTACACGCTGATCGGCGCGTCGCTGCTGTGGGTCGGCTGGTTCGGCTTCAACGCCGGCTCGGCAGTCGCCGCCGACGGTCGCGCCGGCATGGCGATGCTGGTCACGCAGATCGCCGCCGCCGTCGCCACGCTGGTCTGGATGTTCATGGAATGGATGACGCGCGAACGCGTCACCCTGCTCGGCGCCGCATCGGGCGCGGTCGCCGGACTTGTCGCAATCACGCCGGCCTCCGGCTTCGTCGGCGTACCGGGCGCACTGATCATCGGTGTGGCTGCCGGCGCCGGCTGCTTCTGGGGTGCGACCGGCCTCAAGCGCCTGCTGCGCGCCGACGACTCGCTCGATGTCTTCGGCATCCACGGCATCGGCGGACTGCTCGGCGCTCTGCTGACCGGCCTGTTCGCCGACAAGGACATCGGCGGCGTCACGGGCAATGTCGCCACGCAG
This sequence comes from Fontimonas sp. FW305-C-3, assembly GCF_058783185.1. Classification (NCBI taxonomy): domain Bacteria; kingdom Pseudomonadati; phylum Pseudomonadota; class Gammaproteobacteria; order Nevskiales; family Nevskiaceae; genus Fontimonas; species Fontimonas sp. FW305-C-3. Next base: position 620,529 of record NZ_JBYSYK010000002.1, read on the forward strand.
GCGATCGGCGCCTTCGGCACGCTGATCTACAGCGGCGTCGTCTCCTTCATCATTCTCGCCGTCATCAACTTCATCATGGGCCTCAGGGTTGAGCACGAGGATGAGCATCTGGGTCTTGATCTGGCCCTGCACAGCGAACAGATCAACTGACCATTGTTAATCACTGGGGCCTGAGACCATGGGAGCACATGCCATGAACAATCCGGACAAATTTGCGATCGGCACGCAACTCTACCTGCGCCTTAAACGCAATCCTGGCCGCGTCATTGATGTGGCCTGGATGATGCAGAACGAGGTCTACGAGCGCGAAATTCTGCGCATCGCAACCGCTGCGGACCCCGAGTCCGCTGCACTGGCGGCGCGCTACGAAACCTTCATGGACGCCAGGCCGGCGAAGGCCTCTCGAGTTCCCGGATCGATCACGGGCAACTACACCGCGGCGGCGATCGCTTCCGAGGCCGAGGGCGAAACACCTGCGAACCCCGGCAGCGAACGCCACTACGTCGGCGGTCTGCGTTAGAAAATCCCCGCGGCAGCAGCCGCGGGGACTAGGCTACTTCAGGCAACGCGGCGCTGCTCGCCCGTCTGCGCCAGGGCACGATTGACGCCCGACAGGATTGCCTTCAGCGACGCCGTCACGATATTCGCGTCGCGCCCGACACCGTGCAGCGCACGGCCATCGCCCAGCTTCAGCTCGATGTAGGTCGCCGCGGCGGCATCGGCACCGCCACTCATCGAATGCTCGTGATAGTCGACAACCGCAATCGTCTGCCCGACCACCTTCGACATCGCCGAAATGAACGCATCGATCGGACCGTTGCCGGTACCCTTGATCTTCTGCGCACGGCCATCGATCTCGATCTCGGTCGCCAGCTCGACGCGCTGCTGCGTCGAGTCCTCGACCAGATGATGCGATACGTAGCGGTATGAACCTGCCGCCTGCAGATACTCGCCGTCGAAGATGCGCCAGATGTCCTCGGCGGTCATCTCCTTGCCGGATTCATCCATCGCCGCCTGCACGACCTGGCTGAACTCGATCTGCAGCCGGCGCGGCAGCGCATAGCCGTACTCGGCCTCGAGCAGATACGTGATGCCGCCCTTGCCGGACTGCGAGTTGACGCGGATCACCGCCTCGTACGAACGGCCCAGATCCTTCGGATCGATCGGCAGGTATGGCATGACCCAGACATCGTCGTCCTTGCGCGCCGAGAACGCCTTCTTGATCGCATCCTGGTGCGAGCCGGAGAACGAGGTGAATACCAGGTCGCCGACATACGGATGGCGCGGATGCACCGGGATCTGGTTGCAGTACTCGACCGTGCGACGCACCGCGTCGATGTCGGAGAAGTCCAGGCCCGGATCGACGCCCTGCGTGTAGAGGTTCAGCGCCAGATTGACGACATCGAAATTGCCGGTGCGCTCACCGTTGCCAAACAGGCAGCCTTCGATGCGATCCGCGCCCGCCATCAGCGCAAATTCGCCGGCGGCGATGCCGGTGCCGCGGTCGTTGTGCGGATGGATCGACATGATGATCGCCTCGCGCTTGGCGAGATTGCGATGCATCCACTCGACCATGTCGGCAAAGATGTTCGGCGTCGAATGCTCGACCGTCGACGGCAGGTTGATGATGATCGGGCGCTCTTTCGTCGCACCGGAGGCTTCGACGACCGCATCGACGACGCGCTTGGAAAATTCCAGCTCGGTGCCGGAGAACATTTCCGGCGAGTACTCGAAGCGCCAGTCGGTCTCCGGCTGCTGGGCCGCCAGCTCGCGCGCCAGCTTGATGTGCGACACAGCCAGCTCGACGACCTCGTCCTGGCTCATGTTGAACACGACCTTGCGCATGACCGGCGCGACCGCGTTGTAGACATGCACGATCGCGCGCTTGGCACCCTTGAGCGCCTCGAAGCTGCGACGGATCAGCGCCTCGCGCGCCGGCGTCAGCACCTGGATCGTCACGTCGTCAGGGATCTCGCCCTTCTCGATCAGCATGCGGTGGAAATCGAACTCGGTCTGCGAGGCACTCGGGAAACCGACTTCGATTTCCTTGAAACCGATGCGCACGAGTTCGCGGAACATGCGCAGCTTGCGCTCGGCGTTCATCGGCTCGATCAACGACTGGTTGCCGTCGCGCAGATCGGTCGACAGCCAGATCGGCGCCGTCGTCAGCACGGCATCCGGCCAGGTGCGGTCGCGCAGATGGACCGGCTTGAATGAAGCGTATTTCTTGAAGGGATCTTTCAACATCGTCATGGCGTCTTCCTCGCCTGATGCGCTACGCGGACGCGCGTCCTGGCGGAGCGGTGTACTGGATTGGGTTTGTCACGGTTTTGGCCCCGTGCCGGGCGCGGCTCATGGTCTGCCTTACGGCAGAAGGAGCAGGCTAAGCAGCAGCGGCAGACCGCGGCTGGAGGCCGCAGTTGCTACAGGAGAATGGCTGCTGAAGGAACGCATGTGGCGATTATGGCCGAGGTCCGGCGCTGCTGACAATGCCTCGGCCAGCGCCGATTCAGGCGGCCTTGCCCGCCGCCGGCCGGAAGCGCCGCCAGATGACCGCGGCCGGCCCCGACAGCGCATACGCGAGGAAGCCGAGGAACATGATGCGCGGCGGATCGATCATCAGCAGCGCGAACACGCCGACGACCATCGCAAACGACACGAAGCGCATGCGGCCGGTCAGGTTCAGCTTCTTGAAGCTGTTGTAGCGGAAACTGGACACCATCGACAGCGCCGTCGCGAGGGTCAGCGGCGCCGCGAGCCAGAGCACCTGATCGCCGCTGAACGGTACGTGGCCGGAGACCCAGGCGAACAGCGAATGACTGTCGTCGATGCAACTCCAGACGAAGAACGTCACGACCGCCGCCGCGCCCGGACTCGGCACGCCGTAGAAATCCTTGTTGGAGCTGGCAATCGCCGCGAGCACGTTGAAACGCGCCAGACGCATGGCCGCACAGGCGGTATAGGTGAACGCGATGACCCAGCCGAGCTTGCCGCCGATCCACTTGTAATCGGCCAGATAGTGCAGCGAGAACGCGTAGACCAGGATCGCCGGCGCGACGCCGAAGGCGACCATGTCGCACAGCGAATCGTATTCCTTGCCGAAGTCGCTCTGGGTGTTGGTCAGGCGCGCGATGCGGCCGTCGAGCCCGTCGGCGATCATCGCGACGAGGATGCCGAACACCGCCGGCTCGAAGCGTCCGGACATTGACATGACAATCGAGTAGAACCCGCCGAACAGCGTGCCGGTCGTAAACAGATTCGGCAGCAGGTAGATGCCCTTGCGGCGTTTCCTTGGCGGATTGATCTGATCCATCGTCGCTGTCTTGCCGAATGAGTGGCCCATCTTACTGAGCGGACCCCAAAAACATAAGGGCACCCGAAGGTGCCCTCATGATCATGAACAAGCGCTTAGTTCTTGCTCTTGTCGACCAGCTTGTTCTTGCCGATCCACGGCATCATCGCGCGCAACTGGCCGCCGACGACTTCGATCGGGTGCGCGGCGTTGAGGCGGCGCATCGCGGTCATTTCCGGATAGCCGGTCTTGCCTTCGGAGACGAAAGCCTTGGCGTACTTGCCGGTCTGGATGTCTTCCAGGCACTGCTTCATCGCCTTGCGCGATTCGGCATTGATGACCTTCGGGCCCGTCACGTACTCGCCATATTCAGCGTTGTTCGAGATCGAGTAGTTCATCGTCGCGATGCCGCCTTCGTACATCAGGTCGACGATCAGCTTGAGCTCGTGCAGGCACTCGAAATAGGCCATTTCCGGCTCGTAGCCGGCATCGACCAGCGTCTCGAAGCCGGCCTTAACCAGCTCGACGGCGCCGCCGCACAGCACGGCCTGCTCACCGAACAGGTCGGTTTCACACTCGTCCTTGAACGTCGTCTCGATGATGCCCGAACGGCCACCGCCGATCGCCGACGCATACGACAGCGCGACCTTCTTGGCCGAACCGCTGGCGTCCTGGTAGACCGCGATGAGGTCGGGAATGCCGCCGCCCTTGGTGTATTCGTTGCGCACCGTGTGGCCCGGGGCCTTGGGCGCGATCATGATGACGTCGAGGTCGGCGCGCGGCACGACCTGATTGAAGTGGATCGCGAAGCCGTGCGCGAAGGCCAGCGCCGCGCCCTTCTTGATGTTCGGCTCGATCTCGTTCTTGTACAGCTCGGACTGGAACTCGTCCGGCGTCAGGATCATGACGACGTCGGCCCAGGCGCAGGCATCCGGCACGCTCTTGACCTTGAGGCCGCCGGCCTCGACCTTCTTCGCGGTGGCCGAACCCGGGCGCAGCGCTACGACGACATCAACGCCGCTGTCCTTGAGGTTTAGCGCATGGGCATGGCCCTGCGAACCGTAGCCAACGATGGCAACCTTCTTCGACTGGATGATCGAAAGGTCGGCGTCTTTGTCGTAGTAAACGTTAATGCTCACGGAAAACTCCAGTCTTGCTTGTGGCCCCGAACAGTGCGGGTGCTTGCGGGTACTGCGTTTAAAGGGGTTCGGCGCCGGCCGTCACGACCTGGTGGCCGATGGCCACCGCGGCGACGCCGCTGCGCACCAGTTCGAGCACGGTCGAGAACTTCGACAGCGCGGCGACGAAGGCCTCGATCTGCGCCGCGTTGCCGGCGAGCTGCACGGTGCGCGTGTTGTCGGTGCCGTCGAGCGCCATCGCGTGATGGTCGCGGACGCAGCGGATGAAGGCATTGGCCTGCTGCGGCGGCAGATCGACCTTGACGATGACCAGTTCGGACTCGATGTGGTCGGCGCTCGACAGGTCGGCGATCTCGACGACATCGATCAGCTTGCGGGTCTGCTTGATGATCTGTTCGATCACGTCGTCCGACCCGTTGGTGACCAGGGTCAGGCGCGATACCGCCGGGTCGAGCGTCGGCGCGACCGACAGCGAATCGATGTTGTAGCCACGCGAGGAAAACATGCCAGCCACGCGGGCCAGGGCACCGGCTTCGTTCTGCAGCAGGATCGAAATGATGTGACGCATGGACGCGCAGCGACTGGGTAGAAACCTTCAGGGGCGCGCATGATGGCTTTGCTGCGCCGCAAAATCAATGATTAAGACCTACTTCCAGGACTCGTCCGGGACCCGTTCGGGCCTCGCTCCGGGTGAGCCGGACGCCGCTGAATTATCATCGGATCACATTCAGAGCCCCACCCACGATGGTGCGGGCCGGACAAGGGAAGGATTTCCGATGAAGGGCAAAACTGCCGGGCCAATGGCCCCGCCGATGCGCACGGGCGTTGCTGTCCTCGGCAATCCGGACGCCGGCGCCGAAACAACACCGGCGATCACCGCCTCCGAACGACAACTCTGGATCACCGGCCTTGGCCTGTTCGCCATGATCGCCCTCCTCGTCGCCTTGCTGGCCTGGCGCGCCGGACATCATCTGCCCGCCAACCCGCTGGCCGCCGCCCTGTTCTGGCCCCTGGTCTTCGGCGTGCTGTTCGCCAGCCTGGTCGCGCTGATCCGCATTCTGCCCCTGGTGCCGAAGTTCCAGCGCTCCAACCGGGCGTGCGCCGCCCGCCACTTGCAGTTATGGACGCCCGGTCTGGCAAGCCTGCTGGACAGCGACGAGCGGGTCATCGGCGCCGTTTACGCGCCCTGCTTCAACCCGGACGGTCGCGGCCACGGCTGGATCAACGCCCTGCTGGTGTGGACCAGCCGGCGTCTGCTGCTGGTGCCCGCCTACCCGAGCCGGCCCGCAGTGCCGATCTGGAGCCTATGGCTGACGGAGATCGCCCTGATCCGCGTCAGCCGCTTACGCCGCGGCTGGCTGCGCTGGCTGCAGGGACCGGTCGATCAAATCGAGATCGTCGAAGAAACCGGCTTGCGCACCTGCATTGTCGCCGGCGTTCCCGGCGACAGCAGCGCCATCGTCGGCGATCTGATCAAGACGGCCACGTACAGCGCTTGGTGATGCGGTTGGTGATGCACCTGCCCACCCGCCCCGGCCGCTCGAACATCCATACGCGGCGCGGCGGCGCTTTGCCGCACTGCGGAATCGGGCTAACATCGCGCCCCCTAAAAGCTTTGATGTAGTTCGCCATGACCGCCGCCAAAACCTCCGCTCACCCCCTTTCCGGCCAGTCCCTGACGGGCGCGGAAATGGTCGTCCAGATTCTGGCCGACGAGGGCGCGGACGTCGTATTCGGCTATTCGGGCGGCGCGATCCTGCCGACCTACGACGCGATCTTCCGCTACAACGCGGCAAACAATGAGCGCATGCCGCTGATCGTGCCGGCCAACGAGCAGTCCGCCGGCTTCATGGCCGCCGGTTACGCCCGCGCGTCCGGCAAGGTCGGCGTCTGCATGGTCACCAGCGGCCCGGGCGCGACGAACACCGTCACGCCGGTGCGCGACTGCATGTCCGACTCGATTCCGATGGTCGTGATCTGCGGCCAGGTGCCGACCTCGGCGGTCGGCTCCGACGCGTTCCAGGAAGCGCCGATCAGCTCGATCATGGGCGCGGCCGCCAAGCACGTGTTCCTCGTCACCGACGCCACGCAGCTCGAAGCGACCGTGCGCACCGCCTTCGAGATCGCCCGCACCGGCCGCCCCGGCCCGGTCGTCGTCGACATCCCGAAGGACGTGCAGAACTGGACCGGCGCCTTCCGCGGCGAAGGCGTGCTGCCGATCCCGGGCTTCCGCGCGCGCGTCAAGGCGGTGCAGAACAACCGCATCGGCGCCGAGAGCCTCGCGCGCTTCCAGGACATCCTCGGCCAGGCCAAGCGCCCGCTGATCTATGCCGGCGGCGGCGTGATTCACGGCGAAGCCTCGGCGGCGCTGCGCGAGTTCGCCGCGGCCTACGGCATCCCGGTGACGACGACGCTGATGGGCATCGGCGCCGCCGACACGACCGATCCGCTGTGCCTGCAGATGCTCGGCATGCACGGCACCGCGTTCGCGAACTACGCGACCGACGACTGCGATTTCCTGATCGCGGTCGGCGCGCGCTTCGACGACCGCGTCGCCGGCGTGCCGGCCAAGTTCGCACGCAATGCGAAGTGGATCGCGCACCTCGACATCGACCCGTCCGAGATCAACAAGGTCAAGCGCGTGCAGTGGCATCACGTCGGTGAGCTGGTGCCGACGCTCAAGGCGCTGCACGACCACGCCAAGGCCAGCGGCTTCAAGCCTGACTACAACGAGTGGCACGCGCACATCGCCGCGCTGCGCAGCAAGCATGCGATGAACTACGAGCGTGGCGGCACCTACATCCAGCCGCATGCGGTCATCGAAGAGATCAACAAGCTCACCAAGGGCGAAGCCGTCGTCGCGACCGGCGTCGGCCAGCACCAGATGTGGGCGGCGCAGTACTTCGACTTCAAGCAGCCGCGCCTGTGGCTGACCTCGGGTTCGATGGGCACGATGGGCTTCGGCCTGCCGGCGGCGATCGGCGCGCAGTTCGCGCATCCCGGCAAGATCGTCATCGACATCGACGGCGACGCCAGCATCCGCATGAACTTCGGCGAGCTGGAGACCGTCACGACCTACAACCTGCCGGTCAAGGTCGTCGTGCTGAACAACTTCGGCGACGGCATGGTCAAGCAGTGGCAGCGCCTGTTCTTCGACTCGCGCTACGCCGGCTCCGACAAGAGCTTGCACCAGAAGGACTTCGTCAAGGCTGCCGAGGCTGATGGCTATCGCTTCGCGCGCCGCGTGTCGAAGAAGGAAGAGCTGGCGACGGTCATCAAGGAATTCATCGAGTTCAAGGGTCCCGCGTTCCTTGAAGTGATCATCGACCCGATGGCCTCGGTCTACCCGATGGTCGGTCCGGGCATGACCTACGAGCAGATGATCACCGGCGACTGGATTGCCTCGCGCAACCCGGTGGTGCCGGTCAAGGTCGACCCGAACTCGACGCAGATGTTCTGATGAACGCCCGACCTGCCGCAGGCGCCGAGCCTGTGGCAGGTCGATGCACCCTGCAGCCGAATCGCTAGAATTGGCCGCCCAACTTTCCCTTTCCGGATTTCCGCAATGAGCAGCGAACTGGTTGCCACCGAGATTGCCGACGGCGTGATGCGCATCCGCCTCAACCGCGCCGACAAGAAGAACGCGCTGCTGCAGGCGATGTACGTCGACCTCGCAGAAGCCTTCGCCGAAGCCGACCGCAATCCGGCCGTGCGCAGCGTGCTGCTGCACGGCACCGACGGCGTGTTCTGCGCCGGCAACGACATCGTCGACTTCCTGAAGTCGCCGCGTTTCGACAAGGAAGCGCCGGTGCTGCGCTTCATGCACGGCATGGCCGCCTGCGTGAAGCCGATCGTCGTCGCCGTCGCAGGCCCCGCGATCGGCGTCGGCGCCACGCTGCTGGCGCACGCCGACCTGGCGTATGCCGCGCCGTCGGCGCGCTTCCAGTTCCCGTTCGTCAACATCGGCATCTGCCCGGAGTTCGCGTCGACCTATCTGCTGCCGCGCGCGATCGGCCACGTGCAGGCGGCCGAGCTGCTGCTGCTCGGCGAGCCGTTCACCGCCGAACGCGCGCTCGACGCGCGCCTGATCAACGCGGTGATTCCGGAAGCTGAACTCGAAGCGCATGCGCTCAAGCAGGCGCAGAAGCTCGCCGCGCAGCCGCCGACGTCGATGCGCACCTCCAAGGCGCTGCTCAAGCGCTGGCGCAAGGATTTCCTCGACGAGGTGATCGACATCGAAGCCAACCACTTCGGCCCGATGCTGGACCAGCCGGAAGCCAAGGAAGCCATGTCGGCCTTCGTCGAGAAGCGCAAGCCGGATTTCTCGCGCTTCCAATAAGCTGCGCGGAATGATCAAGGCACCGGGCAAGCGGGAACGCAACAAGGAAGCCAATCGCGCAGCGATCCTCGAGGCTGCGCGGCGCTGCTTCCTCGACCAGGGCTACGACAGCGTCACGATCCGCGATGTGATTCGCCTGTCCGGCCTCGCTGCCGGCACCTTCTACAACTACTTCCCGGACAAGGAATCGGTCTTCCGCGCGCTGGTCGAGTGTCGCCTCGGCACGCTGCAGGAACGCGTGCATCAGGCGCGCGCGCAGGCGACCGATATCCGCTCGTTCTTCTACCAGTCGTATCTCGGTGCAATGCTCGAAGCGCGCGCCGATCCGGACTTCTTCGAGCTGATGTTCCGCAACGAAGCCGTGGTGCGCTCGTTCTACAACGACAACCTGTTCGGCCTGCTGATGCAGTCGCTGCAGACCGACCTGCAGGACGCGATCAGCCGCGGACTGGTGCCGGAACTCGATGTTGAAGTGCTGACGGCGGTGTCCTTCGGTGCCGGCTACGAGCTGACCCGCCTCGTCGCCCAGCAGCCCAAGCGCAACGTCGAAGAGACCGCGGCCTTCGTCACCCAGTTGCTGCTGCGCGGCCTGCCGGAAATCACCGAGCAGCCGAAGCTGATCCGCCTCGGCTCGCGCCTGCTCAAGGGCGCGGCGCGCTAGGAGCCGCCCGGCTGCTTCTTCGCAATCTCCTGCTCTTCCTGCAGGACCATGTCGAGCACCAGCTTCTGCCGCGCCTGCACTTCGCGGCGCAGCTCGCGACGCAGCTCCGCGCCGCGGAACCAGCGCCGTTCCTCGCGGTTGCGCGGCACGACCTGGGCCACTTCCACCGGCTTGCGCTGTTCGTCCATCGCCACCATCGTGAAATAACAGGTGTTGGTGTGGCGGGCGATGCGGTCGCGGATGTTCTCGGCCGTGACCTTGATGCCAACCTCCATCGACGTGCGACCCACGTAGTTGACCGCGGCGTAGAACGTCACCAGGTCGCCGACCTGAATCGGCTGCTTGAACATGACCTGATCGACCGACAGGGTCACGACATAGGTTCCCGCGTAACGGCTGCCGCAGGCGTAGGCCACCTGATCGGCCAGCTTGAGCAGGCTGCCGCCGTGCACGTTGCCGGAGAAGTTCGCCATGTCCGGTGTCATCAGCACCGTCATCGACAGGGTCCGGCCGGAATCGTCGCCGACGTGGGTGAACGGAACCGCGGTTTCGGTGGGGCTCATCGCGCTGACATCCTGCCGGTCGAGAACGCCAACATACTGCAAAGCCGGGCGCTTGTGAGGAGATCGAGGCGGCCGACCTACCGCCGGCCCAGTCAAGCGGCGTACCATCAATGGGATAACACTGCCGGAGGCGCCCATGCTGATCACCAACGCCCACATCATCAACGAAGAGCACGAGATCGCCGCGGACATCCTGATCCGCAACGGCCGGATCGAGAAGATCGCCAAGCAGATCACCGCCCCGGCCGGCACGGTCGTCTACGACGCCAAGGGGCAATGGTTGCTGCCCGGCCTGATCGACGACCAGGTGCATTTCCGCGAGCCCGGCCTGACCCATAAGGGCGATCTCTACACCGAGTCGCGCTCGGCGGTCGCCGGCGGCGTCACCAGCTACTTCGACATGCCGAACAACAAGCCGGCCATCACGACGCGCGCGTTGCAGGCCGAGAAGTATGCGAATGCCGCGGGCCGCAGCTTCGCGAACTATGCGTTCTATTTCGGCGGCGCGAACGACAATCTTGATGAAGTCGCGGCGCTGCAGCGCGACGACGCCTGCGCGCTGAAGGTGTTCATGGGCGCCTCGACCGGCAACATGCTGGTCGACGATCCGAAGACGCTCGAAGGCATCTTCCAGCGCTCGCCGCTGATGGTCGTGACCCATTGCGAGGACACGCCGATGATCCTCGCCAACGAAGCCGCCGCGCGCGCGAAGTACGGCGAGGACGTGCCGTCCTGGGAGCATCCGAACATCCGCTCGGTCGAGGCCTGCTACAAATCGACCGAGCTCGCGGTGGGCCTGGCGAAGAAATACCAGGCGCAGCTGCACGTGCTGCACATGACGACGGCGCGCGAGCTGGCGTTCTTCACGCCCGGGCCCATGAAGGGCAAGAAGATCACGCTCGAAGCCTGCGTGCATCACCTGTACTTCGACGACCGCGACTACGCCGCGCTCGGCAACCTGATCAAGTGCAATCCGGCGATCAAGACGCCAGCTGACCGCAAGGCGCTGCTGCGTGCGGTGATGGAAGATCGCGTCGACATCATCGCGACCGACCATGCGCCGCACACGGCGGAAGAAAAAGCCAATACCTACTTCAAGGCGCCGTCGGGCCTGCCGCTCGTGCAGCACTCGCTGCTGATGCTGATCGACCTCGTCAAGAAGGGCGAGCTGAACATGCGCACCGTCGTCCACAAGGCCTGCCATGCCACCGCCGACCGCTTCGGCATCAAGGACCGCGGCTATGTGCGCGAGGGTTACTGGGCCGATCTGGTGCTGGTCGATCCGCATGGCGAAACGAAGATCCACAAGTCGAACCTGCTGTACAAGGTCGGCTGGTCGCCGCTGGAAGGCCGCACGATGCCGGCGAAGGTGCTGGCGACCTGGGTCAATGGCGAGCTGGCCTACAACGACGGCGTCATCGACGCCAAGCCGCACGGCCAGCGCATCCGTTTCGACTGAGCATGGCCAAGACCGCAAAGATCGAGCGCTGTCCCTGGTCGGTTTCGACGCCGGAGTATCAGGCGTATCACGATCTGGAATGGGGCGTGCCGCAGCATGACGATCGCGTGCTGTTCGAGTTCCTGATTCTCGAAGGCGCGCAGGCCGGTCTGTCCTGGCGGACGATCCTCGAAAAGCGCGCCGGCTATCGCAAGGCTTTCGCCGACTTCGATCCGGTCAAGCTCACCCGCTACAGCGACGAGAAGCTGGAGAAGCTGATGCTCGATCCCGGCATCGTGCGCAATCGCCTGAAGATCTGGTCGGTGCGTACCAATGCCGTCGCCTTTCTGAAGGTACAGAAGGAGTTCGGCAGTTTCGACGCTTATCTGTGGGGCTTTGTCGGCGGCAAGACCATCGACAATCGCGTGCAGTCGATGGGAGACGTGCCGGCACGCACTGAGCTGTCCGACAGGATCAGCAAAGACATGCTCAAGCGCGGCTTCAAGTTCGTCGGCAGCACGATCGTCTACGCCTATCTGCAGGCAATGGGCCTGGTCAACGATCATCTGGTGGCTTGCCCCCGGCATCGCGCCGTTGCCGCGTAGGCCGATTCTCCCAGCTGCGGTGCCGGCCCACGTGCCGCGCAGGGATTAGCATTGCGTGGGCAAGCCCACGAACCGATCTCGATCGCGATGAGTACCGAATCTGGCCGCTACATCCCCGCCCTCGGCTATCACTGGCTGACCGGGCTCTACGATCCGGTCGTCGCGCTGACAACGCGCGAGCAAAGCTTCAAGTCAGGCCTGCTGAAACAGCTCCAGCCCGTCGCCGGCCAGCATGTGCTCGATCTGGGCTGCGGCAGCGGCACGCTGGCGCTGATGCTGTTGGCGGCGACGCCGGGTCTGCGCGTCACGGGCATCGACGGCGATCCGGCGATGCTCGCGCAGGCCCGGCGCAAGGCCGACAAGACCGGTCTCAGCGCGCAGTTTGACCAGGCCCTCGCGCAGGAACTCCCGTATGCCGCCGCCAGCTTCGACGCTGCGACGTCGAGCCTGTTTTTCCATCATCTGGACCGCAACACCAAGATTGCGGCGATGCGTGAAGTCCAGCGCGTGCTCAAGCCGGGCGGCAGCTTTCATGTCGCCGACTGGGGCCGCGCCGCGAATCCACTGATGCGCCTGGCTTTCCACGGTATCCAGATCCTCGATGGCTATCCGACGACCGCGGACAATGTCGCCGGCCGTCTGCCGGAGTTCCTGCGCGAAGCCGGCTTTGCGTCGGCACAGGAGACCCGGCGCTACAGCACGATGTTCGGCACGATGAGCCTGTACCGCGCCGACAAACCGGCGTAGGTTCGGCACGCATGAGCAAGGTCACCAACCTCCGCCAGTTCCGCAAGCGCAAGGCGCGCGAGGACGAAGCCGCCCACGCCGCGGAGAATCGCGTGCGCTTTGGGCGCACCAAGGCGCAGAAGGAGCAGGACGAGCTGGAAGCAGCGCAGGCCAGGCTGCGGATGGACCAGCTCAGACGCGAGGCGCCCGACGATTCGAGCGGGCAATAAAAAAGGGCGGGAATATCCCGCCCTTTTTGTCTGCAACTCAGCCCGGCTTAGAAGCGCAACGCCGCCGAAACGCGGATGCTGTCGTCGTCGCCGTCATTGACCGTCACGTACTGCAGCTGGCCGCTGATCACCGGCGTGAAGAAGTAGCGCGCGTTGACGCCGTAGTTCGTGTCATCGTCGGCGAATGAGGCGCCGGCACCGACGCTCAGCGCATGATTGAAGTAGTAGTCGCCGCTGATGCCGATGACATCGTCGTCGGCCTCGTCGAGCATCGTCAGCGACGCTTCGAGGTTGACGGCGGTCTCGCCGGCCAGCTTGGTGACGTACTTGCCTTCGATGACGACGTCGTTGCTTTCCTCGGCGCCCGGGAGATCAACGTCCACGCGATCGACACCGGCGGCGATGCGCAGACCCGGCAGCACGATGTAGCCGATGCGGCCGCTGATCGTGTCGGAGTCGGTGCCGTCGAAATCGGTCGAGCTATAGCCTGCACGGAAGTAGAACTTGTCGAAGTAGAACTCGCCCTGCACGCCGATCGTGTCGACATCGGCATCGTCGAAGGTCGCATAGCCGAGGCCGATATTGCTGGCATAGGTCAGGAACGCCGCTTCAGCCAGCGGCAGACCCGCGGTGGCAACCGGGGCCAGGTAATAGGTCGCGCTCGCATCAAAGATGGAGTCGTCGTTGATATCGGTATCGGTGTAGCCGACTTCCGCTTCAACCTGGTAATTCTGTGCTTGGGCATTCCCGAAACTGGTTGCGGCCAACATCGCCAACAGCAATGCAGTCTTCTTCATCCTGGTGAGCTCCTTGCTTTCTTATTGATGGGACCAACGCGTGGCTGCAGGTGCGCCACTGCGGTGCAGTGTAGCGCCGTCAGGGCACTCGTGACGCATCAATACCGGGCACCAGTAGGGTCGAAGCGATTCAAATATCGGAATTACCCGCATCGCTGGTGCATCGACGCCCGCTTTCCGGGCGCCCGCCCCAGCCTACAGATACCGCCAGCGCTGGCCGTCCTTGCCGTCCTCGACGAGCACGCCGCGCGCCTTGAGATCGTCGCGGATGCGATCCGACTCGGTCCACTGCTTGTTCCTGCGCGCATCGAGCCGCTGCGCGAGCAGCACCTCGATCTCGTCGGCAGTCGGGGCGCCGGCCACCGAGGCGCCTTGCGCAAACCAGGCCGCCGGATCCTGCTGAATCAGGCCGAGCAGCACGCCGGCATCGAGCATCTGCGCCTTGATCCGCGCCTTGTCGGCCGCGTCCGTCGCCTTGTTCGCCGCGCGCGCCAGCTCGAACAGCTCGGCCAGCGCCATTGGCGTGTTCAGATCGTCTTCGAGCGCGGCGATGAATGCAGCCGAAGCCTGGTCGGCGCTCGGCCTCACGTCGCCCAGTTCACGCAGCGCGCCATACAGACGATCGAGCTTCTTGCGCGCCTCACCGACCACCTCGTCGTTCCAGTCCACCGGCTGCCGGTAATGGCCGGTCAGCAGCACCAGGCGGATCACCTCGCCCGGCACGGTCTTCAGCAGCTCGTGGACCAGCAGCACGTTGCCGATCGACTTCGACATCTTCTGGCTGTCGACGTTGAGAAAACCGTTATGCAGCCAGTAGCGCGCGAAAGTCTTGCCGCCGTGCGCGCAGGTGCTCTGCGCAATCTCGTTCTCGTGGTGCGGGAAGATCAGATCGTGCCCGCCGCCGTGGATGTCGATCGTCTCGCCGAGCAGCGCCTCGGCCATCGCCGAGCACTCGATGTGCCAGCCCGGCCGGCCACGGCCCCACGGCGAATCCCAGCCCGGCTGATCAATGGTCGACGGCTTCCACAGCACGAAGTCGCCGGCGTGCTTCTTGTACGGCGCAACCTCGACGCGGGCGCCGGCCATCAGCGCCTGCTCGTCGCGGCCGGACAGCTGGCCGTACTCCTTGAAGCTCAGCGTGTGGAACAGCACATGGCCCTTGCCTTCGTAAGCGTGGCCGCTGGCGATCAGGCGCTCGATCATCGAGATGATCTGCGGCAGGTGCTCGGTCACGCGCGGCGCGTGATCCGGCGGCAGCACGCCGACCGCCGCCATGTCCTCGTGGTAGATCGCCGCATAGCGGTCGGTGATCACGCGGATGTCCACGCCTTCCTTGGCCGCCGCCGCGTTGATCTTGTCGTCGATGTCGGTGATGTTGCGGACGTAGGTCACCTGAGGGAACTTGCGCCGCAGCAGGCGCGCCAGCACGTCGAACACCACCGCCGGCCGCGCATTGCCGATGTGCGCGTAGCTGTAGACCGTCGGCCCGCAGACATACATCGTCACGCGCTGCGGATCGAGCGGTTTGAAGGCTTCTTTCTGGCCGGTCAGGGTGTTGTGCAGTTGCATCGGGATCGCGCGCCTATCACGGTTGCGGTGGGGGTGGACGGAAAACTGGCGCGAAGGATACCCGCAGACCGGGCTGAAGTCCCCTAGCCTCCTGCGGCTTCCCAACCACCCCCCAGCGCCTTCACCAGATCGACGCTGGTCTGATAGCGCGCCAGCCGGGCCTGGACCAGGCTGTCGTCGGCCGACAGCCGCGAACGCAGGCTGTCGAGCACCGTCAGCAGGTCCTGCGCACCGGAGTCGTAGCGCACCGAGGCCAGCCGGTAGGCCTCGCGCGCCTGCTCGGCGGTCTGCGCCAGCAGGGTTTCGCGCTGCGCACCGGTGTCGACCGCCGACAGCGCGTTCTCGACTTCCTGCAGGCTGGTCAGGATCGCCTGTGCGTAGTTTTCGACCAGCTCGGCCCGGGCTGCTTCGCTCAGCGCGACCTGGCTGCGCAGCCGGCCACCGGCAAACAGGGTCTGCGCGAGCGACGCGGCGATCGAGCTCAAAGTCGAGCTGCCGCCGTCGAGCAGGCCCAGCGCCGTCGTCGACGCCGACAGCTCCACCGACGGCAGCAGCGCCGCGCGGGCCGCGCCGATGTCCGCATTGGCGGCGATCAGGTCGGCCTCCGCGCCGCGCAGGTCCGGACGGCGCAGCAGCAGCTGCGCAGGCTGGCCGGCGCTGATCTGCGGCAGTGCCAGAGCAGCGAGCTCACCGTCCGGCACCACGAAGGATTGCGGCGTCTGGCCGAGCAGCACGGCCAGCGCGTTGCGGGTCTCGGTGCGGCTCTGTTGCAGCGCCGGAATCTGCGCTTTGATGTTCAGCAAGGTCGTCCGCTGCTGGGCAACGTCGAGCGCGCTGACCGCGCCGTTGTCGAAGCGCACCGTGACCAGGCGCAACAACTCCTCGGCAGCGCGCTCGTTCTCTCGTGCGATCTCGAGGCGGTCGTTCAGCGCCAGCCACTGGAACCAGGTGTTGGCGACATCGGCCTGCAGCACCAGCTGCACCTGGTCGCGACCGAACTGGCGCGAGGCCAACCGCGCCCGCGCCGCTTCGGCGCCGGCCGCATTGCCACCGAACAGATCCAGTTCGTAGCTGACCGAGACACCGGCGCGACCGTCTTCGCTGAAGCTGCTGTCACCGTCCTCGCTTCGACGGTCGCGGCCCGCGGATGCCGACGCGCTGACGGTCGGCAGCAGCGCCGCCCGCGCGCTGCGCATCGACGCCCGCGCCTGCTCGATGCGGGCGACCGCAGCGGCTAGATCGTGGTTCGCGATCAGCGCCGTGTCGATCAGCTGATCGAGCGCGGGACTTTGGTACGCGCGCCACCACTGCGGCGCCGGCATGCTGGCATCGGCGGCGGCGTCCGCCGACCATTGTTCGGGCATCTGCACGTCCGGCGCGGGCAACGCCGGCGTGAGACTGCAGCCGCCGATGCTCAGCATCAGCACGACGAGCAGGACTTTGCGAGAGGACGGGAGCATGGTGTTCATTCCGAAGCCAGCGCGACGACCGGATCCATGTAGGCGGCCTTGCGCGCCGGCAGATAACCGAACAGCAGGCCAGTGCCGAAGGCCGAGCTGAACGCGAGGATCGGCGGGCCGGCGGTGAACGCGACGCTGCTGCCGAAGGCTTCGACGATGAAGCCGGCGACGAAGCCGAGCACGACACCGATCGCGCCGCCGATGCCGCAGACCACCAGTGCCTCGGTATTGAACTGCAGCAGGATGTTGCTGCGCCGCGCGCCGGTCGCCATGCGCAGACCGATCTCGCGCGTTCGTTCGGTGACGTTGACGAGCATGATGTTCATCACGCCGATGCCGCCGACGATCAGCGAGATGGCCGCGACCGCGCCGAGCAGCAGGGTCAGCGTGTTCTGCGTTGTCTCGACGGTTTCCATCAACGAGGTCGTGCTGCGCACCTGCACGTCCTCGGTGCCGTGACGCTGCAGCAGCAGCTGCTCGATGGCCGACTGTGTCGCGTCGGCCTCGTCGCTGGCTTCGATCTTGACGTTGAGCGAACTCAGATAGCGCTTGCCGAACAGGCGCACGAAACCGGTCGACAGCGGCACCAGCGCGACATCGTCCATGTCGGAACCGAAGGCGTTCGCACCCTTGGGCGCGAGCACGCCGATGATCTCGAACGGCACGCTGCCGATCAGCATGTATTTTCCGATCGGCTCCGTGCCGTCGGGGAATAGCGTGTCGGCAACGGTCTTGCCGATCACCGTCACCGCCGCATAGCGATCGACATCGTCCTGGTTGACGAAGCTGCCACTGCGCATCTGCCAGTCCTGCGTCTGCTGGTAGCCCGGCCAGACGCCGATGACATTGCTGCGGTAGTCGACGCTGCCAAAGCGCAGCGTCTGCGAGCCGCGCCGCTCCGGCGAGACGAAGGCAACATTCGGCAGTTCGGCAATCGCGGTCGCGTCTTCCGGTACCAGCGTCGCCAGTTCACCGCTGGGACGCTGTCCCGGCACGCCGGGGCGCACCAGCAGCAGGTTGCTGCCCATCGCCTCGATCTGCTTGAGGATGTTCTGCTTGCTGCCGTTGCCGATCGCCAGCATCGTCACGACCGCGGCGACGCCGATGATGACGCCGAGCAGCGTCAGCGCGCTGCGGAACAGGTTCGCGCGCAGCGAGCGCAGCGCCATCTTCACCGCCTCGCTCAGGTCCGGCAGCCAGTGCGGATGGCGCGCGCCGGTATCGGTCGGCGCCGGCACCGCCACGTGCTGCGCCGGCCGGCCGCTGTCGGCAATCAGATGGCCGTCGCTGAACTGGATCGTGCGCGCGGCGTGGGCCGCGACCGAAGCATCGTGCGTGATCAGGATGATTGTGCGGCCCTGCGCGTGCAGGTTCTTCAGCAGCTCCAGCACCTCGGCACCGCTGCGGCTGTCGAGCGCGCCGGTCGGCTCGTCGGCGAGGATCACCTCGGCGCCGTTCATCAGCGCCCGCGCGATCGACACGCGCTGCTGCTGGCCGCCGGACAGCTGGTTCGGCTTGTGGCCGCTGCGCGTGCCCAGGCCAAGCTGGCCGAGCAACTCCACCGCGCGCGCGCTGCGCTCCTGCTTGCTGCGCCCGGCGTAGATCGCCGGCAGTTCGACGTTCTCGGCGGCGCTGATCGACGCCAGCAGGTTGTAGCGCTGGAACACGAAACCGAAGGTGTCGCGGCGCAGCGCGGCCAGATCGTCCGGCGTCAGGCTCGCGACGTTGGTGCCACGCACCGCGTATTCGCCGCTGCTCGGTACGTCGAGACAGCCGAGGATGTTCATCAGCGTCGACTTGCCGGAACCGGACGCGCCCATGATCGCGACGAACTCGCCGGCCTCGATGTCGAGGCTGATGTCGTCGAGCGCACGGACTTCAGTCTCGCCGCTCGCATAGACCTTGCTGATGCCGCGCAGGCGGATCAGCGGTGGCGTGGCATCGGACTTCATAGCCGCGGCATCATCGGCCGGCGCTGGCCGCCCTGCTTCGGTGCCGCACCGTCGGCGGCCGGCGCCGCACGCGGCACGATGACCTCGTCGCCCGGCTCCAGGCCGCTGACGACCTGCGCCATCGTCCGGTTGCTGACGCCGGTCTTCACTTCGCGCGGCTGCGGACCCTGCGGCGTGCGCACGGTCGCCTCGTAGGTATCCGGCTTGCCAGTCGGCTTCAAGGCGCTGAGCGCGACCAGCGGCACGTCCTTCGCTTCGCCGAGCACGAAGAACACCTGCACCGTCATCGACGGCAGCAGCGCGCGGTCGCTGTTGTCGATGTCGATCAGCACGTTGTAGAGCACGACGTCGTTGGTCGTCTCCGGCGTCGGCTGCACCTGGCGCACGGTGCCGACCAGGCGCTTGCCGGGCATGCCCAGCGTCGTGAAGTACGCCGGCATGCCCGGCGTGACGCGACCGACATCGGCTTCGGCGACCTTGGCCCACACCGTCATCACGTCGAGGTTGGCGATCTGGACGATCACCGGCGCCTGCTGGTTGGCATTGAGCGTCTGGCCTTCGAGGCTGGTCTGCGACACGACCGTGCCGTCCATCGGCGCGACGATGCGCGTGTAGCTGAGGTTGGCGAGGTCGCCGGCCAGCGTCGCCTCCGCCGCGGTGATCTGCGCCTTGAGCGCGGCGACCGCCGCCTTGGCGACGCGCGCCGCGGCAATCGACTGGTCCGCGGCGTCCTGGCTGATCGCGCGCTCGGCGAGCATGCGGCTGTTACGCGCGCTCTGCTGGTTCGCGAGTTCGAGTTCCGCCTCGCGCTGGCTGAGCTGGGCCTTGAGGCTGTCAAGGCCGGCGCGGTCGTTGCGCACCGTCGATTCGTAGCGGGTCGGATCGATCTGCGCGATCGGATCGCCCTTGGCCACACGATCGCCAATCGCCACATGCACCTTCTGCAGCTGGCCCGAGACCTGGGTGCCGACGTCGACGTAGTCACGTGCCTTCAGAGAGCCGACTGCGGTGACGGTTTTCTCGATATCGCCGCGCTCGACCTTCAGCGTCGTCATGGCCGCATCGGGCTTGGCCGCCATCAGGCGCCAGACGCCGAAGCCGCTGGCCAGCAGGGCGAGGACGACGACGGCAAAGATGATCTTGCGGGGCATTGAATGCGGCATGAGGCTCATGGTCGGATCGTTTCGGTGAACGCCTGCATCATGCCGCAGGAATGCGGTCGGCTTGCGTGGCAAATGTGGAGACATCGTGCAGTCGCGGCAGTTCCCTTCCTGGCCGGATCACTGTCACCCTTGAGAAACCGAAAGCCCGCCCCCAGCAAGCTGCGAGTCCCTGCGAGCACGCCATGTCCGAGCGCATTCCACCGAAGCACCACCGCCCCGGCGGCTTCCGCAACAACCAGCGCACGGCGCCGCATGGCGGTACCGATGCGCTGCGCTGGCTGCCCGGCTTCCTGCTCAAGTCCTACCGGAAGATCGAGCTGCCGCGCCGCCAGCCGGATGTGGCCCTGCTGCGCGAAAACCGCAGCCGGAACCTGCTGACCTGGATCGGCCACTCCAGCTTCCTGCTGCAGTTCGCCGGCCGCAACCTGATCACCGATCCGCACTTGTCGGCGCGCGCGTCGCCATTCACGTTCGCTGGCCCCAAGCGCTACACGGACCCGGCGATGAGCTATGCCGAGCTGCCATCACTGGACATTGCGCTGATCTCGCACAATCACTACGACCATCTGGACGAGCCGACGGTGCGTCGCCTGGCGCGCGAGCATCCGCGGCTGCATTTCGTCGTGCCGCTCGGCGTCAAGGCCTGGTTCCTGAAGCGTGGCATCGACAGGGTCACCGAACTCGATTGGTGGGACAGCGCCGACATCGGCGGCCTCAAGGTCCATGCCGTGCCGGCCCAGCATTTCTCCGGTCGCGGCGCGCACGACGGCAATGCAACGCTGTGGTGCGGCTTCGTCGTCGAGTCAGCCGACCAACGCTGCTACTTCGCCGGAGACACCGGCTATTCACCGGACTTCGCCGACATCGGCCAGCGCTTCGCGCCAATCGATCTCGCACTGATCCCGATCGGCGCCTATGCGCCACGCTGGTTCATGCAGGCGATGCACATCAACCCCGACGAAGCGGTGCAGATTCACCAGGACATCGGCGCGAAACAGTCCGTCGCGATGCACTGGGGCACGTTCCGTCTCACCGAGGAACCGCTGGACGAGCCGCCGCAGCATCTCAACGCGGCGCTCGACCGCGCCGGCATCGCGCGCGAGCGGTTCTGGGTGCTCGAACACGGCGAGACGCGCAGCTACTGAAGCTCCGGCCGGCCACGGCGCATCAGGCTTTCCAGCCGCGCCCTGCGCTCAGGCTCGTCCAGCTTCGCCAAGGCCTTCGCAGCGGCGTGGAAGCGCGCCCAGTCGCGGCCGTTCTGCTCAAACAGTGCTTCGAAGGCAGGCACGTCCTCGTCGTAGAGTCCGAACGGCAGCAGCCTCGCATTGTTCAGCGGCGCCCGCGTGAACCACTGGTCATAGCTGCGATCGCCGCCCCAGGCCTCGTCGCGCAGGCGTGCGTAATCGGCTTGCAGGCGCTCGAACTCCTCTGCCTTGCGCTGGCGCTTCTCGGCATCGCCGATCGGCAGCGCGTACAGATCTTCAAGGCGCTGACGCGCGGCCAGCATCAGGCGCACGAACTGGGTGCGCCGGCCACGCGCCGCGGGGTCACCCTGAATTGTCTGCGGATGCTCGCTCAGGTACTGGGCCAGACCCTGCTGCTCGACAAACGCCGCGTACGATTCGTTGAAGCGGCTGTCGTTCTTGACGTACAGCCGCTGATGCGCGAGCTCGTGGAACACCGTGCCGATCAGCACCGCATCGCTCCACTGCATCATCGTGTTGAGCACCGGGTCGTCGAGCCAGCCCAGCGTCGAATACGCCGCAACGCCGCCGACGTAGACATCGTCGCCGCGTTCGCTGTAATCGGCCGCGCGTTCGTCCGCCTCGGCTTCGGAATAGAACCCCTGATAGGCCAGACAGCCGGCAAACAGGAAGCACTCCTCGCGCGGCTCCAGCGACAACTCAGGTGTCGCGAAGACGTTCCAGACCGCGTTGCTGCGGCCAAGGTCCGCATATTCGGTGTAGCTGTCGTTGTCCGGCAGGCCGAGGGCACCGACCGCCCAGCGCCGCGCGGCCAGCACCTGGCTCAGGCGCTGCTTGAGCTGGGGGTCCGCAACCGGATCGGCCAGCAGTCGCTCGATCGGCTGGCGCGCGCTCATCAGCTCGATATGGCCCTGGGCCATGTCGACGTAGTACAGCAGGCGGCTGCAGCCCGTCAGCGTCAGCGCAGCCCCTACAGCAAGAGCGATCCTTACCATGCGCATAGGCTGTCACAAATGCATAATGTTGCGCGTCCCGGGGGTCGGGGCCGACCAAGCGCACCATAGTGCTGCGTAACGAGGAGATGGTTCCATGTTGAGCTTGAGACTGTGCCTGACGGCGCTTGTGCTGTCCCTGGCGGCCTGCGGCAGTTCCGAAGAGGTCAATGGCGGCGGTGCTGGCGGTGGCGGCGGCAGCGCCCTGTCCCTGGGCGACACGCCGCCGACGGTGGCGGTCGCCGCAAGCCGCGAAGGCACCAATTACCGCCAGGAGATCGTTTCGCCGGTCACCGGCGACACGACCGTCGTGCAGGTCTTCGAGCCGACGCAGCTGGAAGCCGGCAAGACTTACCCGCTGGTGCTCGAAGGCCATGGCTACGGCGGTTCGCGGCAGACCAGCGCCGGCGACGGCAGCTTCATCCGCCGCCTCAACGATGCTGGCTACTACGTGATCTCGATCGACCAGCGCGGTTTCGGCGAATCGAGCGGCACGGTCCGCGTCATGGACCCGGACTACGAAGGCCAGAACCTGGTCGCCGTGCTCGACTGGGCGGAGAACCTCGAAGGTCTGCGCCGCCGCAGCAACGGCGAGATGTACGTCGGCAGCTACGGCGGCTCCTACGGCGGCATGTACCAGTTCCTGCTGTATGGCGCGGACCCGAAGCACCGCCTGCGCGTCATCGCGCCGAACGTCACCCCGCACGACCTGACGTTTGCGCTCAACCCGAATGGCGTCATCAAGTCCGGCTGGGCACTGCTGCTCAGCGTCGGCGGCGAAGCATCGGTCACCCAGATCCTCGACCCGACCGATCCGGCCGGCACGCTGGGCGAAGTGATCGAGCAGCTGGGCGAAGGCGGCACGCGCCAGGACACGGCCATCGTCGAGACGCTGATCACCGGCGCGCTGACCAACACCTTCCCGGAAGCCGGCCTGAATTTCTTCCGCTATCACAGCGTCCGCTACTTCTGCGACGGCGTGCCGCCGGGTCCGCAGGACTTCCTGCTCGGCACCGGTGACAGCTTCCTCGTACCGCCCGGCCCGATTCCGGCGGTCGATGCGCTGATCATGCAGGGCTTCCGCGACACGCTGTTCAACTTCAACGACGGCTTCAACAACTACAACTGCATGAAGGCGCGCGGCGGCGACGTGCGCCTGCTGACGCACGAGTCCGGTCACATCCTGCCGCTCAGCACCGAAGCGCTGGAAGGCCCGCTCGACCCGTTCTATGCCGCGCTGACGCTGCCGAACTTCCAGGATGCCGGTACCAGCGGCGACTGCGGCAACATCAAGCTGGGCGACGCCCAGTTCGCCTGGTTTGAAGAGAAGCTGCGCAGCCAGCCGGGCCGCGTCGCCTCGGTGCTGACCAGCGGCCGCAACGTCTGTCTGAGCCTCGGCGAAGGCGATGCGATTGCGGTACGCGAGGTCAAGACCGGTGGCGAGGCCTTCGAGATCGATGCATCGACGCCGCAGCTCAATTCCGCGCTGGGCATCGTCGGCTCGGTACTCGGCAACGCGGCGCGCGAAGCCCTGCTTGCGACCCAGCCGCTGACCACGATCGGCGCCGGCGGCGGCGTCATCGCCGGCCTGCCGACGCTCGACATCAACATCGCGGGCCTGACCGGCGTCGAGATGGAGACCTGCGCCACGCCGGTCGTGCAGCTCGGCTGCGATCCGATCCTGTTCCTGGCGATCGGCCACCGCGCGGCGGGCACCGAGCGCTGGGACATCATCGACGACCAGCTGACGCCGGTGCGCGGCTTCGGCGCGCATCAGCTGAAGATGACCGGCATCGCCGAACGTCTCAGCGAGGGCGACGAGCTGGCCCTGCTCGTCTATGGCTTCCACGCCCAGTACCCGATCAGCTGGTCACGCGATCTGCTGGTGCCAGCGCTGACGCTGTCCGGCAGCGTGCAGCTGCCGCTGCTGACACCGCGCGAGATTGTCCGCGAAGGCCTCTAAGCGACACCGCGCACAAACGCGAAAGGCGCGGTTCCATCGGGAACCGCGCCTTTTTGCTGCTCGCAATAAACCAGCTTGCGCCTCAGGCGGGCGGCTTCGGCCTTTGACTCACGGTCCGCAGCAGGCGCACCAGATCCTCGCGGCCACGCAGACCCAGCTTCAGATAGATCCGCGACGCGTGGTTGGCGACGGTGCTGACCGCGATGTGATTCTCGTTGGCGACGCTCTTGAACGACTTGCCTTGTGCAAGCGCCAACGCCACTTCCTGCTCACGCGGCGACAACACATCGAGCGGATGCGGGCGGCGGGCGTGAATCAGGTGCAGATTGCCTTCGGGCAGCACGCGGAAATGCAGGGTGCCGATATCGAACGCACCGCGACCGTCGCGCACGACGTCGTCCGGCAACGGGAACGGCAAGCTGCTGTCGCCTGGCTGCTCGAAGTGATCCTGCAACAACTCGCGGAAACGTTCGCTGGCGACATACAAGCCGCCACGCAGATCGATCAGCGCCGCGGAACCGCGCGACGGACGGCCCAGCGCCTGCAGCCATTCATCGCGCTGGACGAACTGCGACAGCGCCAGCGTCCCGGACTGCACGAGGTGGTCGACCGCGCGCTCAAGCACTTCCTGCGGCAGCTTCTTGGCACGCGCAAAAACCAGGCATACGGTGCTGTTCAACGGCGCGTCGCGATGCTTCATGCGCAGGGCCAGCGCATTGGCGCCCTTGAGCTCGAACTGGGCTAGCCAGTCTTTCGGAATCGCCCGCAAATGCAGGACCGTGCTGTCCGGCGCAAAAGTCATCGTGGCGATGTCGGCCTGCGCGATATCGGCATCGATCGGCCACACGGCGTACTCACCGGGCAGCTCCGAGACGTTGCGGGTCAACCACACCGCGGCGGCAGCGCCGCAGAACTCCGCCAGAGCCTGCAACGAGCGCTCGCGGAATTGCTGCCAAGGCGCATGAAAAGCTGCGGAATAGAACTGCTGTACGAGGACATCCAGCTCAGCCTCGGTCCCTGCTCGCGGGTTCAATGTCACGCCGGTATTCCCTTCGCCGCCATTCGATTCAGGGCGCAATCCTCCGGAGCCTCCAGTGGAGTTTCCATTTGATGGCGTCTCTGTCCGAACTCGTGATGACGACTATCTTGTCGTCAATGGCAGCTTGGATTTACGGTTTCCCCAGGAAATCCGCCTTGCCCAGCTGCACTCCGTTGTGCCTCAGAATCGCATAAGCCGTGGTGCAGTGAAAGTAAACATTCGGTAACACAAAGTAGTGCAGATACTGCAGTCCAACAAAGGTCTGCGGCTCGCCACGCAGCTTGATCGTGACCGGGCGCGACTCGGAACCGTCGATCTTCGCCGCATCGACGCTGCCGATGTATTCCAGCGTACGCGCGATCCGCTGCTGCAGCTGTTCGAAAGTCGTCTCCGTATCTTCATAGGCCGGCGGCTCGGCGCCGGACAGTCGCGCGGCGCAGCCCTTGCTCATGTCGGACGCAATCTGCACCTGCTTGGACAGCGGCAGCATGTCGGGCGCCAGACGCGCGCCGATCAACTCCGCGGGATCGATGCCCTTCTCCGAGCAATGCGCGGCGGCCTTCTCCAGCAGATGCGCCAGATTGCTCAGCGCCCTGCTCACGACCGGAATCGAGATTTCGTACATCGAAAGAACCTTGGACATGAATGAATCCCGTTGATGCCGCTAGTTGGAACCGATACGCAAGCTACCGGTGGCGACGAATACTTCGCGCAGGAAATACATCAGGCCGACGATCAGCGACAGCATCGCGGCGATGAACAGGCAGGCAATGACCGTGGCCACCGGAACCGGGGTCACCGCGCCGATGAACATGACGATGATGACATTGGCGACGATCAGCGCCGCGCAGGTGCACAGCGTGATGGCGCGACCGATCAGGTGCGCGCGCTGCGCCAGGATGCCGAGCGCACGGCGGATGCGGTCGCGCTCATCGCCGCGGGCAGCGTCCAGATCCTTCTCCAGGACCCTTGCGCGATCGACGATGCGCGAAAGCCGGTTTGCGGTCACCGCCAGCGTCGCGCCGACACCGGTCAGCAGGAATGCCGGCGCCACAGCCAGCTGGATCGCCTGCGCGATCGTGCGAATGCCTTCGCCACCAATCAGATCAAAAGTCATGCAAGCACAATCGGCGGCGGCGAGAGCTGCCGCTACTGACCGACAATCTCGGCGCGGGAAACCTCGGCTTCCACCGTCTCGAGATTCGGGATGAAAGCCTGCTGGCTGGCGATGCGCACGCGGCCCAGCACAAGATCGTTGCGATCGCCTTCGCGCAGCGCCAGCGGCCGCATCGCGGCGCGATTGAGCGTCACCAGATGCGGATAGCCCTGCGCAACGAAGGCGACGTTGCCGCCGGTCAGGTGCTTGCCCAGGGAATTGATGACGACGACACGCTCGCGCTTCGGATCGCCCGAGCCGCTGCCGCCGTTGAGCGCTTCCAGGCGCACGACCGGAACCACGCGGTTGTTCCACTCGCAGTGCCCGAGCAGCCAGTCCGGCCCGCCATCGCTGCGCTTCAGCGCATCGCGCGAGAGCACTTCCGCGACTGCGGCGTTCGGCAGCAGCACGATGTCCTCATGAACGGTCATCAGGACCGCATAGAGTTCGTCGGCATTCATGCTGCACGCTCCTTGAGTACGCCGTTGAGCTCGGCAAGCAACAGGTCTTCCTGGTATGGCTTGATCAGGTAACGCTGCACGCCGATCGATGCCGCGCGTTCACGATGCTTGTCGCCCGAACGCGATGTGATCATCAGGATCGGCGTGTGCTGGATCGCGCCGGTGTTGCGTACAAAGGCTGCCACTTCGAACCCGTCCGCGCGCGGCATTTCGATGTCGAGCAGGATCGCCGCCGGACGCAGGGTCTGCAGTTGCGCCATCGCATCGAGACCGTCCTTGGCGGTGACGGTGTCGAAACCATGCTTCGACAGCAGACGCTCGGTGACGCGTCGGATGGTGATCGAATCGTCGACGATCATGATCAGGTTGCGTTGCGCCTCGACCGGAGCCTCGTCGCCGTGCGCCACCGCGGCCAGCGTATGCAGCGAGCGCCGCGTGCGGTCCTGTACCAATGCCGCGATGTCGAGAATCATCACGACGCGACCGTCGGCGAGAATCGTCGCGCCGTTGACGCCGGGGATCGCGCTGATCTGCGTACCGACCGACTTCGACACGATCTGACGACTGCCGATCAGCTGGTCGACGACCACCGCGACGCGACGTTCCGCACCGCCGATACCTTCCGGCATACGCACCAGGATCGCGTGGACCGTGCGTTGATCGGTCAACGCTTCGCGCGGCATGCCGACCAGATCGGCCAGATGGCGCACGCGGTACTGCTGACCGCCGTATTCGTATTCCGGACCGCCTTCTGCGAGCAGGCCGTCAAGTTCCTCGCGGCCGATGCGGGCGATGCCTTCGACGCTCGGCAGCGGCGTGGCGAACAGCTCGTGTCCGACGCCGACCAGCAGCGACTGCGACATCGCCAGCGTCAGCGGCAGACGGATCTTGAAGCGCGCGCCCTTGCCGGTTTCCGAAGCCAGTTCCAAGCTGCCGCCGAGCTGCTTGACCTCGGCAGCGACAACGTCCATGCCGACGCCGCGGCCGGCGTCCTGGGTCAGCTTCTGCGCGGTGGAGAAACCCGGCATGAAGATGTACTGCGCGGCTTCGTCGTCGGTCACCGTCGCGTCGGCGGGCATCAGGCCGCGACGGATCGCGGTCTGGCGGATGGCATCGAGATCGAGGCCACGGCCATCGTCCTTGAGCTCCATGAACAGCTGCGTGCCTTCGCGCCACAGCGCCAGGTTCAGGCGGCCGCTGGCCGGCTTGCCGACGGCGGCGCGATCGTCAGGCCGTTCGATGCCATGAATCACGGCATTGCGCAGCAGATGTTCCAGCGGCGCGGTCATGCGCTCGAGCACGTTGCGATCGAGTTCCGCCTCGACGCCTTCGAAGCTGATTTCAGCGCGCTTGTCGTTGTCGCTCGCGGTCTGCTGGACCACGCGCTGCAGGCGGCCGACCTGGCGCGAGAACGGCACCATCAGCGTGCGCATCAGGCCCTGCTGCACTTCGGTCGTGATGCGTCCCTGCTGCAGCAGGATCGTCGTCGCTTCGCTGGCGAGCTGGTCGATCGACGCATGAACCGCCGACAAGTCGCCGATCGATTCGTTGAGCGCGCGCGACAGCTCCTGCATGCGCGTGAAGCGATCCATTTCCAGCGGATCGAATTCCTCGCCGTAGCGATCGGCGCCGTCGGACTTGATCAGGCCGCGCGCCGCAATCTGCGCCTCGGTCTCGATCTCCAGCTGGCGCAGCTGATCGCGCACACGGTGGATCGCCTGCTCCATGTCGCTGAGCTGGGCTTGAATGGCGGCGTTGTGCTCATCCATACGCGAGCGGTAGATCGAGATCTCACCGGCTTCGTTGAGCATGCTGTCGAGCACGCCGACCGGCACACGCGCGGTCTCGCGGCGCTGCGCCGCCAGGCCTTCGCCGTCGTCCTCCGGCCGCCAGAACAGCTGCGGATCCCACATGCCGACCGGTCTGGCTTCGAGTGGCTCCGTCGGCTCGATCAGCGGCGCGAGCACGACATCGGCCATCGTCTCGACCACCGCCTCGGGCGTATCCGGCAAAGCTTCGGTCGGCGCCGCGAAAGAGAGATTTGCATCGACGAACGGCTCCGGCGCCGCCAGTTCGATCGCAGCCTCCGGCTCGGCAACATCGCCAAAGCCCGTGTACTCGCCTTCGTCGGCGCTCTCGCCGGCATGCGGCAACACCAGTGCGGCGTAGTCGCCGCGCTGCAGACGATCGGTCAGATGCCGCAGCTCGGCGACCGCCGCGGCAACCACGCGCAAGGCATCACTGTTGAGTTCGCGCGCGTACTCCAGCCCCTCGATCAGGGACTCCAGTTCGTGCGAGGCGTCGCCCATCGCAACCAGACCGGCCATGCGTGCGCCACCCTTGTAGGTGTGCAACGCACGCAGCATGTCGCGGGCCGGCGTGAAATCGCCCGGCAGCGCCTGCCAGCGTGGCAGCGCTTCCTCGAGGACTTCCATCAACTCCTCGGCTTCGGCCGAGAAGGTCTGCGCCACTTCGAGATCGAAACCTTCCGGCAGCTCAGCGGCAGCGCTGAAGGTCGGTGCGGCGACCGGCGGCGCCCAGGCCGTGTTGTAGACCGGTGCCGGCGCAGACTCGATCAGCGGCGCCAGCGCCGGCTCGTCGAAGGCTTCCAGGGACGGCAACTCGAACGCCGGCGCCTGTACAGGATCGACCGGCGGCGCAACGAACGCCGGCTCGGCGAGCTCGTCCGCGTCATCGATGACGAGCGGATGCGACAACTCATCGATCAGCGCCAGCGGCTCGGGAATGATGTTGCGCTTGAGGTCATCGATCGCCAGATGCAGGCCGTCTAGCGCGTTGTGGACACGCGCGAAGAAATGCGTGCCCGCCGGTACTTCGCCGGATTCGAGGCGTTCGAACAGGGATTCAAGCAGATGCGCGACGTCGCCGAGCGCGTTGAGCCCGGTGACGCGAGCGCTGCCCTTGAAGGTGTGCAGCAGACGCATGATCTCGCCGAGCGGCGCGAGGTTTCCCGGGCTGCGTTCGAGCGCGGCGGCGCTCTGGTCGAGACCTTCGAGCAACTCCTCCGCTTCGCCGCGGAAGATGGCCAGCATCTCCGGATCGATGGCGTCGACGTCCACCATGTCTTCGGCTGCGGGCACCGGCATCTCGATCGGCGCTTCCGGTTCCGATACCGTCGGCGCCGCCGCAGGCATGTCGATCGGCTCGTCGAAACCACCGAGATCGAACTTGATCGTTTCATGCGACAGCGAAACCGCGGCCTGCTCGCTGCTGGCCGGTTCCGGCTGCAGCGCCGGCAGCTCGAACGCCGGCTTGTCGGACAGCGTGAAGGCGATGCTGTTGTCCGCCGCATCGGCGGGCACCGCCTCATCGGTCTCCGGCGTGTCGTCGAGTACCAGCTCAAAGGATTCGACCGAATTCTGCTCGACAGATGCCGGCGCAGCGACTGGCGCCGCTTCGGCGGCCGTCGGCGCAACTTCGACCGTCGCCCATGCGAGTGCTTCGACCTGCGTGGCAAGCCCCTGGTCGTCATCGTCCAGGCGGCCATCGCGATAGCGATCGAGATACTGATACAGGCCTTCGCAGACACCGAGCAGAACCTTCATCGCATCCGCATCGACGACGATGGAGCGCGCCGCGGCGCCGTCGAACGCGCGATTCATCGCACGCGCTACGGTGCCGACCGCCGGGCAACCAGACATCTGCGCCGCGCCAAGCAGCGTGTGGGTCAGCGACTTGAGTTCCTGCGCGGCACGGCGGCTGTCCGGCGAGGCCGACCAGCCGCGCAGCTGATCTTCGATGCCGGAGATCAGTTCGAACGCTTCCGACGCAAAAATTTCGGCAAGCTGGCGGTCTGCGTTGTTGCTTTCGCCCAGCTCCGGCACGCTGCTGCGCAGCTCGTCGATGCGGGCAATCCAGGCACTCGCATCCTGCTGGGCGACCGCAGCGCTGCCGACTTCGCCGATCCACTGACGCAGCGTCGCCGTCGCTTCGCCAAGCACTGTCAGGCTGCTGGCCGGCAGGTAGTAATGCGCCTCGGCGGCGGCATCGAGCAGATCTTCGATCGTGCCGGCAAGCTCGCTGATCGCCGGCGCATCGACGACGCGCGCCGAGCCGCGCACGGTGTGGTACGCGCGAATCGCTTCGGCATCGGCCTGGGCACCGCTTTCCTCGGCATGCGCCTTGAGCCAGCCGTCCGCCACCGCGAGCCGCTCGTTGGCGTCCTCGCGGAAAATCTGCGCCATGTCCGGTTCGGCTGCCATGCCCGGCGTGCGGCCGTCGGCATAGGCCTGCGCATGCTCGATGATGCCGGCGATCTCTTCCGACGGCGGCCGGCGATCGCGGAAGGCTTCGATCAGCGTCGGCAGCTGGGCCAATGCGCGACTGACCGTTTCGACAACACCGGGGCCGGCGCTGATCGAGCCATCGAGGCAGCGGTTGAGCATGCTCTCCAGCGCAAAGCCGAAGTCGCCGATCTGCAATGCGCCGACCGTGCGGCCGCTGCCTTTCAGCGTATGGAACGCGCGACGGATCGTCGTCATCGCTTCACGATCCTGCGGATCGCGGCTCCAGACTGCGTAGCCGTTCTGCAGCGTGGCGGCGACTTCCGCGGCCTCTTCGAGGAAGATCTCGCGGATTTCGGGATCGTCGCCGGCGGAGAATTCTTCGGCGACCGAAGCCGAAGTCGGCGATGCCGCCGGCGCCGGTTCTGGCGCCGCGACGGGTTCGATATCGAGTTCGATGGCCGGATGGCTCAGCGTCGCGTCGATGCTGTCCATCGCCCGCGCCAGCTCGGCCAGATGGGTTGCAGCCGTCGGCAGGCCGGCGCGCATCGCTTCGACGTAATACTCGGCAGCGGCAATGGCATCGGCAAAGCGCTCGGCCTGCACGCTGCCGGCACTGAGCTGGGCGAAGACCGGCCCGGCGGCAAAGTGCCGCAGCCGCTCGCAGAGCTGCGCGGCCTGCGGCAGCGCCAGCATGTCGAGGCCGGAAGCCAGCTCGCCGATCAGCTGCGCCGTATCGGTGGTTTCGCGCACGCTGCCGCCGCGCAGCTGGCTGTCGACCGCGGTCTGCACGCGCGCCAGATTGACGAGGAATTCGCGGTACAGCGCTTCACGGCCTTCGGCGAGATCGCGCGAGGCCGGAACATCGTCGGTGATCTCCTCGGAACCGCCGTCGTCGCGGCGGTGCATCTGGCGGAACAGAGCTTCTTCGAGATCGTTCTCGACGCGCAGGATCGAGGCCGCCAGATCCATCCAGATCGGCGCCGCGACATCCTGATGCGCCGCCTCGACCAGCGAGGAGGCCTGGGCCTGCACAACCTGTTGCAGGCGACCGAGGCCGAGCGCCGACAGCGTGTCGCCGATGCGGCGCAGGCTATCCGCGGTCGCGACCGTTTCGCCGCCGCCCGAGCGCACGATTAGGTCGATCTGATCCTTGACGCGGTTGAATTCGGCGCGCACCTCTGCGGACACCGTCGCCAGCAGCGAAGTACTCGGTCCATGAATACGGCGGCGCTGGTGATCCAGCACTTCCGGCGTCGGCAACAGCGCCTTGAGGCGGAAATCCTCGCGCAAAGATCTGACGCGGCTGCCGCGCGAGGTCGAACGGCCGACCAGGAACAGCAGCTGCAGCGTCAGGTCTTCAGCATGCGCGCCCTTGGCGAGCTCGCCGCCTTCGGCCAGACCGCGCAGCGGCGCGGACAGGCGTCCATACAGGCGCTTGAGTTCCAGCGCATTGACGATGCCCTTGGTCAGATAGGCCTCGATCGCCGCCGCGGCAATCCGCCACAGCTGATGAACGCCGGCTTCGGTCGCATGCGTGGAAATCAGTTCGGCGACCTTGCCGACGCGCGCCGCCGCGGTCTGCCCATCGGCACCGCCGCGAATCCAGGCCAGCAGCGAGCTCTGGAACACCGGTCGCAGGCGCCGCGCCTGCTGCTGCGCCGTCGTGCCATCCGGCGGGGTCGGTACAACAAGCAGAGTCTGCCCCTGGGCCTGCATCTGCTGGGTGAAGATATCTGCCTCGGTCAGCACCGGCTGGCCACGCGCGAGGCGCAGCTCGTTGATCGTCGGCTGCATGATCAGCGCGCAGTCCGGCGTGCCTTCGGTCAGTGCCTGCACGTAATCGGTGAGCTGGATCGTCGCGCCGAGCAGCGCCGAGTACAGCGGCTCGGGATCGTCGATCTTGCTCTGGATGACGTCATGCAGTGCCGCCGCCATCTCCGAGGCGACCGCCGCCATGCCGAAGCACTGGATCATCGCCGCCGTTCCGCGGACCTGATGCAGTTCGAGATAGGCCTGCTGCAGCTGCAGCGGATTGCCGCCGCTTTCCGCGTAATGATCGATCAGCGTGCG
The DNA here is from genome assembly GCF_058783185.1 of Fontimonas sp. FW305-C-3. NCBI lineage: Bacteria > Pseudomonadati > Pseudomonadota > Gammaproteobacteria > Nevskiales > Nevskiaceae > Fontimonas > Fontimonas sp. FW305-C-3. The sequence goes on from NZ_JBYSYK010000002.1 coordinate 653,596, forward strand.
CGCACGCGTAATGCTCTGTTCAATCTCTCCGCGCACCCAATGGATGCCCGCGGAGACCTGCAATTCCTGGCGTCTTTTCATAGCGCGGCGGATCGGAAACTTTCATCGAGCGCGAGCTTGTGCAGCGAGAAAGCCAGCCAGGGCTGACCTTCGCGCACGAAAGCGCCGAGTAGATAACGGGCATAAGGCTGGCCCTGCGTGGCGATTTCGCCGCGCTGCTCGCCCGGAGTGAACTGGCGGTATCCGGCGACTTCGTCGACCAGGAAGCCCGCCGGCACACGCTTGGAATTGAGCACCAGCACGCGCTGCGCGCGCTGGGCGCTGGACTCTTCGAGGCCGAGCACACCGGCCAGGTCGACGATGGCGAGCAGTTCGCCGCGCACATTGGCGAGGCCGCGCACCCAGCTGCGGGCATTCGGCACCCGCGTCGTTGCCGGCGGCGTGATCACTTCGCGGACATCGTCGCGCGGCGCGACGAACCAGGTGGTGCCAAGGCGAAACCCCAGCCCGGTCCAGGCTTGGGCGGCGCCGGCGGTGGCATCCAGGCGCGCCGCGCGTACCTGCCCCTCCAACGCCTGCAGTAGCGCAAACGGATCGTTGCGCAAGCTCGTCAAATCCATTGACATCGCGTCCCCCTAGGGCCTGCTAACGCTATGGCGATCGCTGCGACGGAGACCGTTTTGGCGCAGCGCAAGGAATGAGGAGCGCGGTGTACTTGACGTACATGAGCGACGAATGACGCGGCGATGCGCCAAAACGGTCCCGCCCCTTCGGGGTGCCACGGGATTTGCGGCCATGCAGCGTTCCGACCTCCTCATTTGGAATCACCAAACCTCGTCGGCCGGGCCTTACCTGGCCGCAAATCTCGTGGCATCGCAGTGATCGCCATAGCGTTAACAGGCCCTGATCCGCGAATCAGGATTGGGTATGGGCGCGCACCGCGCCGAGCAGCTCGTCCTTGGTGAACGGCTTGGTCAGATATTCATCCGAGCCCACCATGCGCCCGCGCGCCCGGTCGAACAGGCCGTCTTTCGACGACAGCATGATCACCGGTGTATTGGAAAAGCGCGGGTTGCCCTTAATAAGGGCGCAGGCCTGATAGCCATCCAGGCGCGGCATCATGATGTCGACAAAGATAATGTCGGGTGCGTGATCGGCGATCTTGGCCAGGGCTTCAAAGCCATCCTGGGCAGTAATGACTTGGTAACCCTCGCGGGCCAACAAGGTTTCGGCGGTGCGCCGGATGGTCTGACTGTCGTCAATGACCATGACTTTAGCAGTCGACTGCGTGGCCACTCACTCCCCCAATAGGTAGAAAAAATGCTTACTAGCAAACGCGTTTAGCGTTGTAGCACAGTCCCCTAGGGACTTAACAGCAAAGCCCGTATGGACTGCATTGGCGGGCACGCCAGACACGGTCCTTGCGTTACCATGCCAACCCCTTGCGGCGCGCGCCGCAGCGAACCGGAACCGACATGCACAGCCCTGTCCCGCGCCTGACCACCGCCCTCACCGGCCCCCTCCTGCAGCTCGAGTCGAGCCTGCTGCAACGCTCGGCCGACATCGAGGCCTGGTTCCGTGAACAATGGGTGGCAACGACCCCGCCGTTCTACAGCTCGGTCGATCTGCGCAACGCCGGCTTCAAGCTGGCGCCGGTCGACACCAACCTGTTTCCGGGTGGCTTCAACAACCTCAACCCGGCCTTCGCGCCGCTGTCGATCCATGCCTTGCAGATTGCCATCCAGCGCATCTGTCCGACCGCGAAGAAGCTGCTGCTGGTGCCGGAAAACCACACCCGCAACCGCTTCTATCTGGAAAACGTCGCGACCCTGGTCGAACTGATCGGCAAGGCCGGCTTCCATGTGCGGGTCGGCTCGCTGATCCCGGACCTGCACGAAACCACCGAAATGCAGCTGGATTCAGGCCGCATCCTGCGTCTCGAGCCGCTGCAGCGCCACGGCAACCGGGTTGGCGTCGCCGGCTTCGACCCCTGCGCCGTGCTGCTGAACAACGACCTGACGGTCGGCATTCCGGACATCCTCAAGCAGCTCGACCAGCAGGTCATCCCGCCGATGGACCTCGGCTGGCACGCCCGCCAGAAGTCCAACCATTTCGGTTTCTACCGTGAAGTGTCGAAGGAATTCGGCAGCCTGCTCGGCCTCGACCCCTGGCTGGTCGATCCGCTGTTCCGCAACTGCGGCCAGATCAACTTCGCCAAGCGCGAGGGCGAGGAATGCCTGGAGGCCAATGTCGCCCTGCTGCTGGAAGACATCACCGCCAAGTACAAGGAATACGGCATCAGCGACGAGCCGTTCGTCATCATCAAGTCCGACGCCGGCACCTACGGCATGGGCGTCATGACCGCCCGCAGCGTCGACGATGTGCGCAACATGAACCGCAAGGCGCGCACCCACATGTCGAGCGCCAAGGAAGGCAGCGAGGTCACCGGTGCGATCATCCAGGAAGGCGTCTACACCTTCGAGAAGATCGGCGACGACGGCGCCACGGCCGAGCCGGTGGTCTACATGATCGACCAGTTCGTCGTCGGCGGTTTCTATCGCCTGAATTCGACCCGCGGCAACCAGGAAAACCTCAACGCGCCCGGCATGCGCTTCGAGCCGCTGGCCTTCGAGGAATGCTGCAGTCATCCGGATCCGGCCTTCGGTCCGGACGAGCGACCGAACCGCTTCTATGCGTATGGCGTCGTCGCGCGCCTCGCCGCCCTCGCCGCCGCGCGCGAAATCGAGGCAACCGAGCAGCTGGCCGAACCGCAGGCGGCGTAAGTAATGTCCAGAACCCTCGCTGTGGTGATGGACCCCATCGCCACGATCAAGCCGTACAAGGACACGACGCTGGCACTGATGCTCGCCGCGCAGCAGCGCGGCTGGCAGCTTCACTATCTAGAAATGCAGGACCTCTGGCTGCGCGACGGCATCGCAATGGGTCGCGCGCGGCCGCTCAAGGTGTTCGACGACAACAAGCACTGGTTCGAATTCACGGCTGAAGCGCAGACCGTCAAGCTCGGCGGCTTCGATGCGATCCTGATGCGCAAGGATCCGCCTTTCGATCTCGAATACGTTGCCGCGACCTATATCCTCGAACGCGCCGAGGAACAGGGCGCGCTGGTCGCCAACAAGCCGCGCAGCCTGCGCGACTGCAACGAGAAGATCTTCACCGCCTGGTTTTCGCAGTGCACGCCGCCGACGCTGTTCTCGCGCGACATGGCCACGCTGCGCGCCTTCCACGCCGAGCATGGCGATGTGATCTACAAGCCGGTCGACGGCATGGGCGGCCAGGGCATTTTCCGTGTCGGCAGCGACGGCATGAACCTGGGCGCCGTGCTCGAAGCACTGACCAACAACGGTCAGACGACGATCGTCGCGCAGCGCTACCTGCCGGCGATCAAGGACGGCGACAAGCGCATCCTGATGGTCGATGGCGAGCCGGTGCCGTACTGTCTCGCCCGCGTGCCGATGGCCGGCGAAACCCGCGGCAATCTCGCTGCCGGCGGCAGCGGTCGCCCGCAGCCCTTGACCGAGCGCGATCGCTGGATCGCCGCGCAGGTCGGCCCGCGGCTGAAGGAACTCGGCCTGCTGTTCGTCGGACTCGACGTGATTGGCGAGCATTTGACCGAGATCAACGTCACCTCGCCGACCTGCGCGCGCGAAATCGACAAGGCTTACGGAACCGACATCGGCGGCGAGCTGATCCAGGCACTCGAACGACGCCTCGCAGCAAAAACGTGAAGCGGCTGCTCAAGCTGGCCGTCGGCCTGGGTCTCGCCGCGCTGATCGCGTGGCTGGCGCTGCGCCCGCAGGCCGGCCCCGATCCGCGCCTGGTGGAGCGCGAGTTCCTTGCGATGGGCACGATCCTGTCGGTATCGCTGTATCTGGACGAGCAGCAGGACCGCGCCGCGGCGGAACAGGCGCTGCGCGAACTGGAAAAGCATCTCTACACCTATGCCCAGCGCTGGACCGCCTGGGGCAACGGTGCATTGGGCGATATCAACCGGCAGCTTGCGAGCGGCGCCGCCATCAAGATTCCGGCCGACATGCAGCCGCTGTTCTCGCTCGCCGCGCGGCGCAGCCGGCTCAGCGGCCAGCGCTTCGATATCCGCGTCGGCAGGCTGGTCGAACTGTGGGGCTTCAACGACGAGACCCGGTTTCACAGCGCGCCACCGGATGCTGCGCAGATCGCCGAGGCGGTTCGCGCGCTGGCCGCGGCGCCTGCCCTGGACGAAACCGCAGACAGCTATGGCCCGGCGAACGGCATCTGGTTCGATTTCGGCGCCATTGCCAAGGGCGATGCCCTCGATCTGGCGATCGACGAACTGCGCCGCAAGGGCTACCCGAACGCGATCGTCAATGCCGGTGGCAATCTGCGCACCAGCGGCCAGCGCGGCACGCGGCCCTGGCGCATCGGCGTACGCCACCCGCGCCCGGAAGGACGTCATGACGGTCAAAGCAGCGTGCTGGCATCGATGGACGCCGCGGACGACGAGGCCGTCGTCACCAGCGGCGACTACGAACGCTACTTCGAAGCCGCAGGCCAGCGCTATCACCACCTGCTCGATCCGCACAGCGGCATGCCCGCACGCGGCATGCAGGCGGTGACGGTCGTCGCGCCACTCGGTGCGCTGGCCGATGCGACGACGACGGCGCTGTTCGTCGCCGGGCCCGCGCAGTGGCGGCAGGTCGCGCGCGACATGGACACGCCGCTGGCCTTCGTCGTGCTCGAAGACGGCCGCGTCCAGGTCACCGAGGCGCTGGCGTCGCGCGTGAAGTTTGCCGACGACGTGAAGGTCGAGATCCTGCCGTGACGCGCGGCGATCTGCTCGCGATCGCCGGCGCAGCAGTGCTCGTCGGCGCGCTGTTCGCGCGCTACTGGCAGCCGCCCGTTGCAGCCACCCAGTTCGAAGTCCGCATCGCCGGCGAGTCGCAGGCACGCTACGCGCTGGATATCGACCGCGAGATTCGCGTCGACGGGCGCGCCGGCATCTCGGTGCTCAAGGTCGAGAACGGGCGCGTGCGCTTCGTCTCCAGCCCCTGCCGCAACAAGGTCTGCGTCCACGGCGGCTGGCTCAGCCACAGTGGCGACGCCGCGGCCTGCCTGCCGAACCGGGTCAGCATCGCGCTCAGCGGCACCGGCGGCGACGGCCTCGATGCGATCAGCTTCTGAGCATGACCAGCCTGACGCCCAGCCATGAAGATCGCCTGGTCGCCGGCTTCGCCGCGCTGGCCATCGTCATCCATGTGCTCGAGGCCGGCTTTCCGACGCTGGTGCCGGGCATCAAGCCGGGCCTCGCCAACGTCGTGACCCTGATCGTCCTGTTGCGCTATTCCTGGCGCATGGCGCTGTGGGTTTCGCTGCTGCGCGTGCTGGTCGGCAGCCTGCTGGTCGGCAGCTTCATGGCGCCGGGATTCTGGCTCTCGCTCGGCGGCGCGGTCGCCAGCTTGGCAGTCCTCGGGCTCGGCCATGCCTGGAGTCGCGCGGTGCCGGCGCTGCGGCTGTCGCCGGTCGGGCTGTCGGTCATGTCCGCGCTGGCCCACATGGCCGGGCAATTTGCATTGGCGTATCAGGTCTTCGTGCCGCATCCGGGCCTGCTGCGCCTGCTGCCGGTCCTGATGGGCGTTGCCCTGCTGTTCGGGCTCGCGACCGGCCTGGCCGCTCAGGCCCTGCTTCAGCGCCTGCCGTCGCGCGCGGCCACAGTCGCGGCTTGACTCCGCGCAGCAGGCGCCGATACTGGTTCCATGAGCCAGACCGACGCCTCCCTGAAGAATCAGTTCCTCGTCGCCATGCCCAGCCTGGACGACGAAAACTTCAATCACACGGTTTCGCTGCTGTGCGAGCACTCCGACAGCGGCGCGATTGGGCTGGTCATCAACCGGCCGACCGAGCTCAAGCTGGTCGAAATGATGGATCAGATGGGCCTCGAGCACGATCAGGTCGACGCCGACCGCATCGTCTACTGGGGCGGCCCGGTGCAGCCGGAGCGCGGCTTTGTCATCCATCGCGACCCGAGCGGCTGGGAATCGTCGATGGCGATCGACAACGGCCTGTACATCACGACCTCGCGCGACATCCTGCATGCCATCGGCAAGGGCGACGGCCCGACCGACTACTTCGTCGTGCTCGGCTACGCCGGCTGGAGCGCCGGACAGCTTGAAACCGAGATCATGCATAACTCCTGGCTCAACGCCCCGCTCAGCGAACAGATCCTGTTCCGCACGCCGCCGCGCGACCGCTGGCAGGCGGCAACCAAGCTGCTCGGCGTCGATGTCACGCAGTTCACCGGTGAAGCTGGCCACGCCTGAATCCTGAGGGTCCGCGGAAACCGACGATGCCGCTTTATCTGGCCTTCGACTACGGCGAAAAACGCATCGGCACGGCGGTCGGCGACGACGTCATGAAAACTGCCCGCGCGCTGTCCACGTTGCCGACCGGCGACTGGGCCGCGATTGCCAGGCTGATCGCCGAATGGCGCCCCGGTGCCCTGATCGTCGGCCTGCCCTTGCTCGACGACGGCAATGACCAGGCCATCACGACCGCGGCGCGCAAGTTCGCCAACAGCCTGGGTGAACGCAGCAAACTGCCGGTACATCTGGCTGACGAGCGTTTCAGCTCGCGCGCCGCCGACGATTTCCTGCGCGATGCCCGCGCCAGCGGCCAGATGAGCCGCCGCGTGCGCAAGGGCGACCGCGATGCTCAGGCAGCGCGGGTCATCCTCCAGCAATGGCTGGATGACAGTCGCCCCGCAAACTGACATCCTTCGCGCCGCTCGCGCGCGATCGCCCTTGGCGACTTTGAACTGCGCGCTACGAAAGCTCACAATACGCGCCCAGGATGAGTCCAGAACTACAGCTCGACAGCAAAGGCCGCCTGCGCCACCTTCTGACGCTTGAAGGTTTGAGCGCGAAGCTGCTGACGGAAATCCTCGATACCGCCGAGGCCCTCGATCAATCGCTGCGAGGCCCCGAGAAGAAGCTGCCGCTGCTGAGCGGCCGCACGATCGTCAATCTGTTCTTCGAGCCGAGCACCCGCACCCGCACGACCTTCGAGCTGGCCGCCAAGCGCCTGTCGGCGGATGTGCTGAACCTGCAGATGTCGGCGTCGAGCACGTCCAAGGGCGAGACCCTGTTCGACACGCTCAAGACACTGGAAGCGATGCAGGCCGACATGTTCGTCGTCCGCCACGAATCCTCCGGCGCCGCGCATTTCTTTGCTCAGCATGCCGCGCCCGGCGTCGCGATTCTCAACGCCGGCGACGGCCGCCACGCGCATCCGACGCAGGGCCTGCTCGATCTGTTCACGATCCGCCGCTACAAGGGTCCGGGCGTCGACTGCTTCAAGAAGCTGCGCGTCGCGATCGTCGGCGACGTGCTGCATTCGCGCGTCGCACGCTCGAACATTCACGGCCTGCGCGCACTGGGCACGACCGACATCCGCGTCGTCGCGCCGCCAACCCTGGTGCCGGCCGGCATCGAGGAGATGGGCGTGCGCGTCTGCCACAACCTCGACGAAGGCCTCGACAATGCCGATGTGGTGATCCTGCTGCGTCTGCAGAAGGAACGCATGCTCGGCGCCTATCTGCCTTCGATGGGCGAGTTCCATCGCGACTTCGGCTTGACCAAGGCGCGGATGAAGAACATGCGCCACGACGCGATCATCATGCATCCCGGCCCGATCAACCGCGGTGTCGAGATCGAAGGCGACCTCGCCTACGGTCCGCAATCGCTGATTCTCCAGCAGGTCCAGCACGGAATCGCGGTGCGGATGGCCGTGATGGCGATGATCCTCGGCCAGACGCCGGCCGCCGCGCCCAAGCCCAAAGGCGCCGGCGGCCTGCTGCGCCGCCGGAGCCGCCCATGAGCCGCGCCATGAAACCCGCGAGCACCAAGAAGCCGCCGTCCAAGCCGCAGGAGTGGTCGGCGGCGGCACGCTCGGCGGCAAACAGCGCCGTCGCCGGCAGCAGCCTGCTGATCCGTGGCGCCCGCGTTATCGATCCGGCCAGCGGCTTCGACCGCAACGCGCAGGTCCTGATCGAGAACGGCCGCATCGCGGCTATCGACGTCAAGGCCAGCGCGCAGAAGGCGGATCGCGAGATCGACGCGCGCGGTCTGTGGCTGATTCCCGGCCTCGTCGACCTCAGCGCACGCTTCCGCGAGCCCGGCCAGACCCACAAGGCCAGTTTCGCGACCGAAACCGCGGCGGCGCAGGCCAGCGGCATCGCCCACATCCTCATTCCGCCGGATACCGCGCCGGTCATCGACACGCCGGCGATGCTGATCCGCCTGCAGCGCATCGCCCAGCAGCGCGGCGGCCTGCACGTCCATGCCCTGGGCGCGCTGACCAAGCAGCTCGGCGGCGAAGCGCTGGCCGAACTGTCGGCGCTGCGCAGCGCCGGCGCGGTCGGCGTCAGCAACGGGTATGCGCCGATCCCCGACTCGCGCATCGCGCGCCGCGCGCTGGAATACGCACAGGGCCTGGGCCTGCCGGTGCACATTTTCGCGCAGGACGCCGCGCTGGCCGCCGGCGGCTGCGCGCACGAAGGCCCGGTCGCGACGCGCCTCGGCCTCGGCCCGATCCCGGCCGCTGCCGAAGTGGCGGCACTGCGCTTCTGGATTTCATTGATCGAGGACACCGGCGCGCGCGTGCACTTCTGCCGCCTCTCGACCGCACGCGGCGTACGCCTGATTGAATCGGCCCGCGCGCTCAAGCTGCCGGTGTCGGCCGACGTCGCCGCCCACCAGCTGCATCTGAGCGATATCGACGTCGACGGCTTCAACGCCCAATGCCATGTCTGGCCGCCGCTGCGGTCCGCCGCGGACCGCGAAGCCCTGCGCGCGGCGGTTGCCAGCGGGGTGATCGAGGCGGTGTGCTCGGACCATCAGCCGCATGAGGCGGATGCCAAGGTCAACCCGTTTCCGCTGACCGAACCCGGTATTTCCGCGCTCGAAACCCTGCTGCCGCTGACGCTGGCGCTCGCCCATGAAGGCCTGCTGACGCCGCTGCAGGCGATCGCACGCATCACCAGCGGCCCGGCCGCGATTGCCGGTGCGGCGCTGGGTGCGGCCGCGGGCCGTCTGCAGCCGGGCGAATCGGCGGATCTGGCGCTAATCGATCCCGACCGCGCCTGGACCCTGCATAGCGACCGCATGCTCAGCGCCGGACGCAACTCGCCGTTCCTGGGCAAACCCCTGCGTGGCCGCGTGGTACGGATGCTGCATGCCGGCAACGAGGTTTTCCGGCTCGGCGCCCACGATCCGGGGTGAGGTCCGACCGTCGTTTGGCCGGCAGCAACAAGAACCGGCCCCGCGGCGGTTTAATGGCAACCCAGCGCTTGGTATAAAGTCGGCGCTTGTCGCGCCGTAGTATCTAGACGGCTTGAGAATTGCTTGCTCCATGCAGCCCGGGGCAGACAGGCTGAAGGCCGCGTTTCAAGTTTGGGACCATGTTTGCTGACAGTTCCGCCACTGGCGGGGGGAAGATTTCGATGGCACACGTAATGATCGTGGACGACTCACCGACCGATGTTGAGCATCTGCGTGCGCAGCTGCAGCGCGCCGGCCACACGGTTTCCGACGCTGGCTCCGGCGAAGACGCCATCCCACGCGTCCGCAGCGAAAAACCCGACGTGGTGATCATGGATGTCGTCATGCCCGGCGTGAACGGCTTCCAGGCGACGCGCACGCTGTCGAAGGATCCGGCCACCTCGCACATCCCCGTGATCGTGGTCAGCAGCAAGAACCAGGAAACCGACCGGGTCTGGGCGTTGCGCCAGGGCGCCAAGGAATACCTGGTCAAGCCGGTCAAGGAATCCGACCTGCTGTCGAAGATCAATACGGTGCTCGGCAAGTAAGCACGCCTCAAACACCGCAGCTTCTCTAGGGGGAGAACATGGCCGGTAAAAACACCATTCGAGGCACGCGCCGCGAATTGTCGACGCTGATCCTCGCCGTCATCCTGATTGCGATCTCGATGGGTGGGTTCTACTACCTGCAGCGCGTCGACACGCGCGACGAGACCTGGGTCGTGCTGGCGCGTTCGATCTCCTCGGATGTCGGCGAAGTCGTCGACGTCGGCGAAGCGGCGACTCGCGGCACGACGCCCGACTTCCTGACTCTGCTGGCCCGCGTCGAAGATCTTGATCTCAACGTCGTCGCCCTCGCCCAGGGCGATGTCGAAGCCGGCATCGAAGCGGCGCCTGACGCCGTGCAGGACGACGTCGCTCAAGTCGCCAACGCCTGGAATCAGCTGAAGACCACTGCACAGAGCCTGCTCGCCGGTGAAGACGCCTGGCGCACATCGGCGGCCAGCACCGAAGCGATCGTCGGCGCCGTTCACAGCCCCGCGGGCAACAGCGACATCTTCACCAACTACGAAGACATCGCCGAACGCCTCGGCGAACGCAGCGGCAAGAACCCGGCGATCTCGCAGCTGGTGCGTCTTGAGCGCATCACGACCGAAGCGCGCGGCGTGCTCGGCCGCGGCCGCGATGCCCTCGCGACCGCGCAGGCACTGGAAGCCGAAGTTCGCAACTTCATCGATACCAACGAAGCATTGATCATCGACCCCGCGGTCAGTGCCCAGGCCAAAGCCGCCAAGGAGCGCTTCACCGCGGTGACCCGCGCCAGCGCGAGCCTGCTCGAGAACGCCGCCGCCGTCGACAAGCTGCAGATCGCCGCCGGTCAGTTGCAGGGCGCAGCCGCGAACGTCATCGCAACCTCGAAAGCACTCGAGCAGAAGCTGCTCGATACCCGCGTGCGCCAGGTCGTGCTGCCGATCGTGGTCGCCGTCTCCGGCGGTCTCGCGATCATCCTGCTCGTCGTCTACATTGCCGTCACGATCCGCGGCACCCGCAGCCGCCTGCGCGTTGCCGAAGATCGCGATGCCAAGCAGCAGCAGGCGATTCTGTCGCTGCTCGACGAAATCACCAACCTCGCCGACGGCGACCTGACGGTAGACGTCACGGTGACGGAGGACTTCACCGGCGCGATCGCCGACTCCATCAACTACACCGTGCAGAACATGCGCAACCTGGTCGGTACGATCACGTCGACCTCGTCCGAGATCGCCAGCGCCGCATCGAACACGAAGCAGACCGCGCTGACGATGAACCAGGCCTCGGAACGCCAGGCGCGCGAAATCACCGCGGTGGCGACGACGATCGCCGCCACGTCGGACTCGATGCAACAGGTGGCCGCCAGCGCCGAAAAGCTCGCCGGTCAGGCGCAGGCTTCGGTGCAGGTCGCGCACAACGGCGCCGAGACGGTGAACCGCACGATCCAGGGCATGAGCGCGCTGCGCGAGCAGATCCAGGATACGTCCAAGCGCATCAAGCGCCTGGGCGAGTCGTCGCAGGAAATCGGCAACATCATCGAGTTCATCAACGACATCGCCGAACAGACCAACACGCTGGCGCTCAACGCATCGATCCAGGCCGCGATGGCCGGCGACGCGGGCCGCGGCTTCGCGGTGGTTGCCGACGAAGTGCAGCGGCTCGCCGAACGCGCCGCCAACGCAACGCGTCAGGTCGAAACCCTGGTCAAGACGATTCAGGCCGACACCAACGAGGCGATCGTCTCGATGGAGCGCTCGACGCAGAACGTGGTGGTCGGCGCGAAGAGCGCCGAAGAAGCCGGTCAGGCACTGACCAAGGTCGAAAGCTCGTCGCAGGAACTGTCGCAGCTGATCGCGCACATCTCCTCCTCGGCGCGCAACCAGTCGGCGCAGGCGACCAAGATCGCCGGCACGATGCAGGTCATCCGCGACATCGCCGTGCAGACCTCGGGCTCGGCCAACCAGACCGCCAACGCGGTCGAGGAACTCAACCTGCTGTCGCAGAAGCTGCGCGAATCGGTTGCCGGCTTCAAGCTGCCCGAGGATGCAATGGGCTGATACGCCCCGCGCAGCCTGGCGCGGATTTTCCGATGACCCCGGAATCGCCGGGGTCATTGGCCGTAGCGCCGCGAAGCTGCTTCGTTATGCAGCTTGCCTAGTGGTTCCCCCCTCCTTACCATTTGCGCTCTTTCGCGCCCCGCTCACGTTTGGGACGCTCGCCACTGAGGTATTTGCATGACTTTTCAGGCCGATCTTGAAGCGCTCTTTGGTTTAAAAACAGTCAGTTATAAATACAACCTCAGTAAAGAAGAGCTGTTTCACGAAGCGATCGCCAACGATCGCGGCCGCGTCACCCGCGGCGGTCCGTCGGACGCACAGAAGGCATTTCCGACCAAATTGGGCGTCAAGGGTCCTCTCGTCTACTACACCGACCCGGACTGCACCGGCCGCCGCACCAAGGACACCTTCGCGGTCAAGTGGCCGGAAGTCGCCGACGAACTGTGGTTCAAGGCCGACCTCAGCCCCTACGATCCCGACAAGTACCAGGGCCTGCTCAAGCGCGTCATTGCCCATCTGAACGACAAGAAGGGCCAGCTGTACGTCAAGGACCTGTTCATGGGTTCCGACCCGGACTTCGCAGTCCCCTACCGCTTCGTCGGCGAATACGCGACGCACGCGATGTTCTGCCACAACATGTTCCCGAAGGATTTGCCGGGCGTGAAGGATGTCGATTCGCGCCGCTGGACGATGCTCAACGTGCCGAGCTTCGTCTGCGAGCCGGAACGTGACGGCAGCCGCGCCGAAGCCGCGGTGATCATCGACGCGCGCAATCGCATCTGCCTCGTTGCCGGTCGCGCCGACTACTGCGGCGTCAACAAGAAGACCATCTTCACGGTCGGCAACTACCTGCTGCCCAAGCAGGGCCGCCTGTCGATGCACTGCTCGGCCAACGTCGGCAAGAACAACGACGCGGCGATCCTGTTCGGCCTGTCCGGCACCGGCAAGACGACGCTGTCGGCCGACGCCTCGCGCCGCCTGATCGGCGACGACGAGACGATCTGGTCCGACAACGGCCTGTGCAATCTCGAAGACGGTTGCTACGCCAAGCTGATCGACCTCGACAAGAACAACGAACCGGTCATCGCCCAGGCACTGTCCAAGCCGGGCACGATCATCGAGAACGTGCCGCCGCTGCCGGGCAAGAAGATGGAAGAGTGCCATCCGGACGAGCTCGACCTGTTCGACAGCTCGATCGCCGAGAACACCCGCTTCTCGTATCCGCTCGACGCCAACCCGAACGTGATGCCGAACGGCCAGGGTCCGCATCCGCAGACGATCGTGCTGCTGACCGCCGATGCGTTCGGCGTACTGCCGCCGATCTCGATCCTCGAGCCGAAGGACGTCATGTACCACTTCGTCTCCGGCTTCACCGCCCGCGTCGCCGGCACCGAAGTCGGCGTCACCGAACCGCAGCCGACGTTCTCGGCCTGCTTCGGCGGTCCGTTCATGGCGCACAAGCCGAACGTCTACGCCAAACTGCTCGCCGAGAAAATGCAGAAGCACAAGGCGCGCTGCATCCTGCTCAACACCGGCTGGAGCGGCGGCCCGCACGGCACCGGCAAGCGCATGTCGCTGAAGGTCACCCGCGCGCTGCTCAATGCCGCGCTCAACGGTGAACTCGACAACGTCGAGACCGAAGTGCAGCCGACGCTGAAGCTGAAGATGCCCAAGTCCTGCCCGGGCGTCGACAGCAGCATCCTCAACCCGCGCAACACCTGGGCCGACAAGGCCGCCTACGATGCGACCGCGGAAAAGCTGCGCGACATGTTCCGCGAGAACTTCAAGAAGAAGGGCTTCGCCGAGTTCGGTATCGAAGAGCGCATCTAAGCTGCAGATCATGATTCGAACAACGGCTGCTTCGGCAGCCGTTTGTTTTTGTAAGCTTGGCAGCCCTCAGGAGTAGCGCATGAGCGTCAACCGCATCTTCTGCATCGGCAAGAACTACGCCGAACACGTCGCCGAACTCGCCCACCTCGGGCATCAGGCCGACGGCGAATGCGTGATCTTCCTCAAGCCGGCTTCCGCGGTCGTCGAGGAAGGCCAGCCGATCGTGTTGCCGAAGAAGCGTGGCAGCATCCATCACGAGGCCGAACTGGTCGTGCAGCTCACCGGCGGCGGCCGCGACATTCCGCTCAAGCATGCACTCGACAGCGTCGCCGGCATCACGCTGGGCCTCGATCTCACGCTGCGCGACCTGCAGACCGAGCTGAAAGCCAAGGGCAAACCCTGGGAACTGGCGAAGGCCTTCGACGGCGCCGCACCGCTCGGCGATTTCCGTCCGTATCTCGATCAGAATCTGCAGGACATCGAGTTCACCTGCCACGTCAACGGCGAACTGCGCCAGCGCGGGCATACGCGCGACATGCTGTACACGGTGCAAAGGCAGATTCACATCCTGTCGCAGACCTGGTCGCTGGAACCGGGCGACGTGATCTACACCGGCACACCCAAGGGCGTCGGTCCGCTGGTGCCGGGCGATCGTGTCGCCCTCGAGAGCGCGCTAACCGGCCGCATCGAGTGGCGCTGCCGATGAACAGCCTCGCCAGCCGCCTGCGTCATCAGCTGGGACGCTTCGCACGCATTTTCCTGACCGGACTGCTGGCGATGCTGCCGATCCTCGTCACGGTCGCGATCGTGATGTGGCTGATCCGGCTCGCCGAGTCGATCTTCGGCAAGCTGTTCGACGCACTGCTGCCGAATTCGCTGTATCTGCCGGGCATGGGGCTGGCGCTCGCGGTCGTCGTGATCTTCCTGATCGGACTCGGCCTGCAGGGCGTGTTCATGAACCAGATCCTCGGCACCTTCGAGAGCATCCTGAACCGCATTCCGCTGGTGAAGACGGTCTATGGCGCGGTGCGCGACCTGACCGGCATGCTCGGCAACAAGGGCGGGCGCAAGTTCAGCCAGGTGGTGATGGTGCAGATTCCGAACATGCCGATGCGCCTGGTCGGGTTCGTCACGATCGAAAATCTGGAAGCGCTGGGCTTGTCCGGCGGCGATGACGAGGTCGCGGTCTATCTGCCGATGAGCTACCAGATCGGCGGCTATACGCTGCTGCTGCCGCGCCGTTACCTGACACCGCTGAACATGAGCTTCGAAGACGCGATGCGCTTCGTCATCACCGCCGGCGTCTCGCGCCCCGGCAGCGAAGACGGCAACCACAAGACCTGATCGATCCTCATGCGGCTCTCGTACAAGATCTGGCTGCTGGGCAGCCTTTATCTCGCGCAAGGCATTCCCTACGGATTCTTCACGCAGGCCCTGCCGGTGCTGCTGCGCGAACAGGGTCTGTCGCTCAAGGCGATCAGCGCGACGAGCATCCTGTTCCTGCCCTGGATGCTGCGCTTCCTGTGGGCCCCGCTGGTCGATCACTACGGCACGCGGCGGCTGTGGCTGCTGCCCTTGCAGCTCGCTACCGTCGTCCTCGCGCTGTCGCTTGCCGGCACCGATCCACTCGACAGCCTGTGGCCGATCCTGATCGGCCTGTTCATCTTCAACCTGATTTGCGCCACGCAGGACATCGCGACCGACGGCCTCGCCGTGAACATGCTGAGTCCGCGCGAGCGCGGCCTCGGCAACGGCATCCAGGTTGGCGGCTATCGCGTCGGCATGGTCTTCGGCGGCGGACTGCTGCTGTGGATTTCCGCGATGTACGGCTGGGAGGCGATGTACTTCGGCATGGCCGGCCTGCTCGCGCTGACCGTGCTGCCGGTGCTGTTCCTGCGTGAAGCGCCGAAAGCCCTGTCGGCGACACCCGCGCGGCCGGACTGGAGCGCGGCGTTCAAGCGCCTGGGCCAACCCGGCATGCTCGGCTTCATCGGCCTGATCTGGCTCTACAAGTTCGGCGACACGATGGGCGCTGCGCCGATCGGGCCGTTCATGCACGACGTCGGCATCAGCAAGACCGACATCGCGCTGATCAAGGGCGCGCTCGGCTCGACCTCGTCGCTGATCGGTGCCGCTGCTGGCGGCTGGCTCGCCTGGCGCATCGGCCGGCGCAGCACCTTGCTGGCCGGTGGTCTGCTGCAGACCGCGGCGCTCGCGCTCTATGCGCTGTTCGCGGCCGGCATCGGTGGCACCGCGCTGTTGTATGCGGCCTGCATCGCCGAGCACGTACTCGGCGGCATCGCGACCGTCGCGCTGTTCACGCTGATGATGGACGCCAGCGATCCCGAACACGCCGGCACCGACTACAGCCTGCTCGCCTGCGCGGTCGTGCTGTGCCAGGGCCTCGCGAGCTTCGCCGGGGCGAGCGTCGCCGATGCGCTGGGCTACCAGGCGTTGTTCTGGACGAGCATCGTGCTGTCCGGCGCGGGGTGTCTGGTGCTGGTGGTCGCGATCGATCGCGGTGCCGGGCCGGCGCGCCTGGCCAGCATCTGGCCGCGACGCGCGACGCCTTAGCGCGACTTGACCTTCGCCATCAGGCGCCGCTTCTTCTTGATCTGACGCTGCGTCAGCTCGTTCTTCTTGTCCTTGTACGGGTTGTCGCCGGTCTTGAAGCTCATCAGCAGCGGCACGCCCACCAGCTTGAACGCCGAGCGGAAGTAGTTGGCGAGATAACGCTTGTAGCTCAGCGGCAGCCGGTCAGTCTGGTTGCCGTGGACGACGATCGCCGGCGGATTGCGGCCACCCTGGTGCGCGTAACGCAGCTTGATGCGGCGCCCCAGAACGGCGGGCGGCTGATGCGCTTCGACCGCTTCTTCGAGCACGCGGTTGACCTCGCCGGTCGACATCACGCGCATCGTCGCTTCGTAGGCTGACTGCACCGCTTCCATCAGCTCGCCGAAACCGGAGCCATGCTTGGCGGCGATGTAGACGACGGGCGCATAGTCGAGAAACGGCAGCTTGAGATCGACCTGGTAACGCACCTGGTCGCGGATATCCGGCGACAGGCCATCCCACTTGTTGACCGCGAGCACCATCGCGCGGCCGCGCTGGGCGACGAGCCCCATCAGCTTGGCATCCTGCTCGCCGATGTCGGACTGCGCATCGACGACGGAGATCACGACATGCGCGCGCTCGATCGCCTGCAGGGTCTTGACGATCGACAGCTTCTCGACACCCTCCCAGACCTTGTTGCGGCGCCGTACGCCGGCGGTATCGATCAGCTCGTAGGGACGACCGCCGTATTCGAAAGGCACGCTGATCGCGTCGCGCGTCGTGCCCGGCACATTGGCCGCCAGCACGCGCTCCTCGCCGATCAGGCGGTTGACCAGCGTCGACTTGCCGACATTCGGGCGGCCGATGATGGCGACGCGCACGGTGCCGTCGCTCGCCTCTTCCTCGGCGTCCATCTCGGGCACGTACGGCAAGGTCGCCAGCACCTGCTTCATCAGCGCCGGCACGCCCTGGCCGTGTTCGGCCGAGATGGCCACCGGCTCGCCGAGGCCGAGCTTGAAGAAGTCGGCCGCGGCATGCGCGTGGGTGCGGCCCTCGGCCTTGTTGATGACCAGGGTCATCGGCTTACCGAACTTGCGCAGGCTGCGCGTGATCGCTTCGTCGGCCGCCACACGTCCGGCTGCCGCATCGACGAGGAACAGAATGTGGTCCGCTTCCTCAAGCGCCATCTTGGCCTGGCCTTCGGCCATCGCCGCGAGCGGATCCTTGGACTCGGGCATCAGACCGCCGGTATCGACGACGACAAATGCCGCGCCGTCGTGCACGCCGGTGCCGTACTGGCGATCGCGGGTCAGGCCCGGCAGGTCTGCCACCAGCGCATCGCGCGTATCGGTCAGACGATTGAACAGCGTCGACTTGCCGACATTGGGTCGGCCGACCAGGACGATGGTAGGAAGTGCGACGCTCATTGCAGCATTCTCAACAAGTCACGAGAAATAAAAAAGGCGGGCCCAGCGCAGGCCCGCCCCGAGTTCTGTAGCCGGCCGCTCAGTTGACCTTGAGCGCCGTGATGCGACCGCTGGTATTGAGGACATACAGCAGGCCGTTGCTGACGACCGGCGCGGTACGGATCGGGTCGCTGCCGGCGCGGCTGCGCGCGAGCAGGCGGCCGTCCTTGGCATCGAGCCAGTGCAGGTAGCCTTCGAAGTCGCCAACGACGACGCGGCCGTCGAGGAACGCCGGCGGCGACAGCTTGCGGTACTTGAGGTCTTCGTTCTTCCACGCGGCGGCGCCGGTGTTGATGTCCAGGCCCCAGACAACGCCGGCTTCGTCGGCAACGACGATCAGGTTGTCGGCCAGCGTCAGGCCGGCATAGCTCTTGACCTCGCGGCGCCACAGCACCTGGCCGGTGTCGCCGTCGACACGCGCCACTTCACCGCCGTAGCTGGCGGCAAACAGATCGCCGCCATCGAGGACGAGCGCGGCATCGACGTCGGTCAGACGCTCGAGTTCGTTGCGACCGGTCGGCGCGGCGATCAGCTGTTCCCACAGCGGCTGGCCGTCGAGCATGCGCAGCGCAACGACGCGGCCGTTATCCATGCCGACGAAAGCAAGGCTGCCGGCAATCACCGGTTCACCCAGGCCACGCAGCGTCAGGTTCGGCACGCTGCGGTCGAACATCCAGACGTTCTTGCCGCTGACGGCGGACATCGCGTAGATGCGGCCATCGCCGGCGCGGGCGACGACGAGCGTGCCGTCGCTGACCGGCGGCGCCAGCGCTTCGCTCGACACGCTGGTGGTCCAGTAGCTGCCGCCGTCGGCGCGCTTGAGCGCGATGATCTGGCCTTCCATGCTGCCGACCAGCACCGCGTTGCCGGCGACCGTGGGGCCGGAAATCACGCGGGCATCGGTATCGGTCTGCCAGATGCGCTTGCCGCTGGCCGGCTCGAACGCGAAGACGCGCCCTTTGATGTCCGCCGCGAAGATCGCATCCTCACCGACCGCGAGCTGCAGCATGCCGGTGTAATCGCCGCTGCCGTCGCCTGCATGGGCAGTCCAGACCGTGTCAGCCTTGACCTGCGGATTGACGATATCCGTCAGTTCCGCCGGTTCGCGGACCTTGCCGTCCTTGCTGCAGGCGGCCAGGGCGACCACCGCAACCAGCAGGGCCGCACGCGACAGCGCAGCGCGTGTCATGAAGGCACCACGTCGGACAGGTCGTCGATCTTGCGCTCGAGATCGCCCTTGGCGGCCGGGTCTTCGGAATCGACGCCCGACAGCGCCTTCTCGTAGGCGGCACGTGCGCCGGCGCGATCGCCCTGCGACAGGTGGATATCGCCGCGCAGTTCCTGGCTGACCGCGGAGAAGTTGTCATCGCCATCGTCGAGCAGCTTGAGGGCGGCATCGGCCTGCCCCTGCTGCCACAGCACGCGCGCTTCGCGCAGGCGTGCAACTTCACGCAGGCCGTCGTCAGAGCCGTTCTCGCGAACCCAGCGCAGGCGCGTCAGCGCGACATCCAGCTGGCCGGCCTTGACCGCCTCGGCCGCGAGGTACATCGCGGCGCCGGTGGCGTACGGGCTTTTCGTGTGGTCCTTGATCAGGGTGTCGCCGATCTGCGTCGCCGCGTCGGTGTTGCTGCTGCTGATCGCCTGGCGCATGTCTTCGTACATGCGCGAGGCCTCGCTGGCACGGCCGGCCTGATGCGACTGCCAGCCCTCCCAGCCAAAAATACCTGCCAGACCGATGACCAGACCGCCAGCCAGCGCCATCCAGTTGTCCTTCCACCACTGCTTGAGGCGTTCGGCCTGGGCTTCGTCTTCGTAATGCGTTGTCACGGTTTTCGTTCTCTAGTGTCGTTTAGCTGTTGAGCAGACCGGCAATCCGTCCGGACAGTTCCGTCCAGGGGAGGGTCTGCTGCTGTGTGGAACCGGTCTCCACGCCCTGCCCGACGGCAGCGCGGAGCGATTTTACTTGAATGCTGCGATTGGCAATTTCCTCGTCGCCGAGGATCAGGGCCAAAGCCGCCCCGCTGCGGTCGGCGCGCTTGAGCTGGGCGGCAAGCTTGCCGCCGCCGGCATTGGTGACCAAACGCAGCGCCGGCAGACTGTCGCGCAGCTGTTCGGCCAGTACGCTGGCCTGGCGCTGGGCGGCATCGCCCAAGGCGCAGAGGTAGACGTCGGCGCTGGCGACCCGGCCGGCGACGCCCTGGGCCTTCATCAGCAGAATCAGACGCTCGACGCCGCTGGCCCAGCCGACGGCTGGGGTCGGCGAACCGCCGAGCTGCTCGACCAGGCCGTCATAACGGCCGCCGGCACAGACCGTGCCCTGGGCGCCGAGCTGATCGGTGATCCACTCGAATACGGTACGGCCGTAGTAATCGATGCCGCGCACCAGGCGCTGGTTGATCGTGTAGCCGATATTCAGATCGGACAGCCCCTGCAGCAGGGCATCGAAGTGCGTCCGCGATTCGCTGTCCAGCGCATCCATCAGCGCCGGAGCGTCACGGAGGATTTCCTGGGTCTGCGCGACCTTGGAATCCAGCACGCGCAGCGGATTGCTATGCATGCGGCGCTGCGAATCGGCGTCCAGCGAACTCGCATGCTTTTCAAGGAAGGCCAGCAAGGCGGCGCGGTAGGCGGCACGCGCCTCGCTGCTGCCCAGCGAGTTGATCTCGAGCTTCAGGCCCTGCAGACCAAGGCCGCGCAGCAGGCGTGCCGACAGCGCGATCACTTCGAGGTCAGCTTCCGGCCCGACGATGCCGTAGGTCTCGGCACCGAGCTGGTGGAACTGCCGATAGCGGCCAGCCTGCGGACGCTCGTGGCGGAACATCGGCCCTGCATACCAGAGACGCTGCTGCTGATTGTGCAGCAGGCCATGCTCAAGGCCGGCGCGCACGCAGCTGGCGGTGCCTTCCGGACGCAGCGTCAGGCTGTCGCCTTCGCGGTCCTGGAAGGTAAACATCTCCTTCTCGACGATGTCGGTGACTTCGCCGATCGAGCGCGAGAACAACGTCGTGTGCTCCAGCAGCGGCATCTTGATCTCGCCGTAGCCGTAAGCCGCAAAACTCTGCGCGGCAACCGCGTGCAGGCGCTGCCAGAGCACGGTATCCGGCGGCAACACATCATTGAATCCGCGAACGGACTGGATCTTCTTCATGGCTCAGGCAGCGTCGGCGGCGTCGGCGGAAACGGCAAGCTTCGCTGCCTTGCGCGCCGCGATCTTCTCGCGCACCAGCTTCTCGAGCAGATCGACCAGCTCGTCGTTGTGCGCCTTGTGCTGGATCTTGCCGTCAACGTAGATCGAATTCGGATAGCCGCCGGCGACGCCGATCGCCGCTTCGCGCGCTTCGCCGGGGCCGTTGACGACGCAGCCGATGACCGCGAGATCGAGCGGCTCGTCGATCTCGTCGAAGCGCGACTCGAGCTCCTGCACCGCCTTGATGACATCGAAATTCTGCCGCGAGCACGATGGACAGGCGACGAGGTTGATGCCGCGCGAACGCAGGTGCAGCGACTTCAGCAGATCCCAGCCGACCTTGATCTCCTCGATCGGGTCGGCAGCGAGCGAGATGCGGATCGTGTCGCCGATGCCGTCGGCGAGCAGCATCCCCAGGCCGACGGCGGACTTCACCGCACCGGCGCGAGCGCCGCCCGCCTCGGTGATGCCGAGATGCAGCGGCTGGTCGATCAGTGTCGCCAGCTTGCGGTAGGCAAACACGGTCATGAAGACTTCGCTCGCCTTCAGCGAAACCTTGAAGTCCTCGAAATTGTGGCGCTTGAGGATATTGATGTGGCGCAGCGCGGATTCGACCAGCGCGTCGGCATTCGGCTCGCCGTACTTTTCCTGCAGATCGGCTTCGAGCGAACCGGCGTTGACGCCGATGCGGATCGGAATGCCGTGATGCTTCGCGCAGGCAACGACTTCGGCGACCTTGCGGTCGTTGCCGATATTGCCCGGGTTGATGCGCAGGCAATCGGCGCCAGCTTCGGCCGCGGCGAGCGCGCACTTATAGTTGAAATGGATGTCCGCAACCAGCGGCACGTAGCCGACTTCCTTCTTGATCAGACCGAAGGCTTCGGCCGCCTTGATCGTCGGCACCGAGACGCGAACGATGTCCGCCCCCGCCTTCACCACCGCGCGGATCTGCGCGACGGTCGCGGCAACGTCCTCGGTGTCCGAGTTCGTCATCGTCTGCACCGCGATCGGCGCAGTGCCGCCAACCGTCACGCGACCGACGCGCACGGCGCGCGAAACGCGCCGCGTGATCTGGTGATGACTGGTCATGGCCACGGTGACGGCTCCGGAATTCTGGCGCGCTCGCCTTACTGAGCGGCCGGCTGGGCGGCGGGTGCAGCGGGCAAGGTGAAGCGCGCGGTATTGTTGCCGCGCGCATATGCGCCGATGTCGACGCGCTTGCCCTCGAACTCGACTTCCACGCCCGGCGCGTAACCGAGGAACACGCTCAAAGGCAGCTGGCCGTTGACGGTGTCCTCGTTGCCTTCCGGACGCGTCTCGTTGATCAGGGTGGCGCCGGTGGCGTCATCGACGCGCACCCACGAGGTCTTCTGATAACGCAGGTGCAAGGTTCCCGGCGCAACGGTCGCGGCGACCGCCGTGGCGGTGTCGGTCACGGTAGCTGCCGGCTCGACGGCCGTCGACGGCGCAACGCCAGTGCCGGGATCGCCGGCCGTCAGTGCGCTCGGATCGGTGGGCGCCTGCGGCATCTCCAGCGAGGTCTCGTCGGCCGGCGTCGGCGTCGCAACGGCGACCGGCGCGTCGGCGAGGCTGCCGGGCATCGGATAGTTGATCTTCTGGTCGCGCGCAAACCACAGGAATGCGCAACCGACGACCGCGATCACCGCGAAGATCAGGCCGATCGAGACCGGCAAGCGGCTGCTGGAACCCAGTTCGGTACCGGAGGCGAGCCGCAGCTTGGCCGGCGCTTCGGGCTCCTTCGGCGCGACGCGGGCCTGGTAGGCCGCGATCAGACGCTCCTCGTTGAGGTCCAGCACCTTCGCGCACTTGCGGAAATAACCGCGGATGTACACCGGCTCGAGCGCCTGGGCGTCATCGCGCTCCAGCGCCTGCAGCGTCGCGCGCGACAGCTTGGTGTGCGCGACCATGTCGTCGATCGAGTAATGAACGCGCTCGCGGGCTTCGCGAATCATTGCGCCCGGGCTGGGCAGAGCGGCAGGGGCGTTGCTGTCCGGGCTGGAGCTGGGGTCCGAGGTTTCGGTATTCATCGGCTGTTCGGTGTGTTGTTGACGGCTTCGTCGGACTCGGGAAACTCACGCCTCAGACGCAGCCGGTAGGCTGCGGCGGCATCTGGATTGTTCAAGGCATCTTCGGTGAGCGCGGCGAGCGACAGCAGCTCCGGCGTCGACTGCTTGGACAGGTTGTAGCGCTGCAGGAACGCCCGCGTGCGCATGTAATCGCCGTTGCGGAAACTGACGATGGCCATCTGCGCCAGCGCGTCCGGGGCATCCGGATTGATCTTCAGGGCTTCGCGCAGATAGGTCTCGGCCTTGGCGAGATCGTAGTCCTTCAGGCACCGGCCCGCGTTGGACCATGCCGCTTCCGGCGTTGCGTACTGCGGATTGGTCGCCGCGGTCAGAAAGTAGCTCTCCGCTTCGGGACCACGGCCACGCTCGCACAGGAACACGGCGAAGTTGTTGTTCAGCGACGGCTCTTCCTTGTCGAGCCTCAACGCGCGGCGGTAATGCTTCTCCGCGAGCTCCATGTCACCCATGTTCTGGTAGACGTAGGCGATCGCCGCGTGCGTGTTCGACTGACTGTCGTCGGCCTTGAGCGCGCGCTTGAGCTTGTCGAGCGCCGTCGGAAACTGGCCGCGCTGGGCGTAGCTGATGCCGAGCTGCGTGTTGACGCGGGCGATGTTCGCCGTTTCGCGGCGCGACTCCGTCGTGCTGCAAGCCGCCATGACGGCGACGAGGACCAGCAGCAGCGCGCGTGTCGTCATCGTCATTGCCTCACCACGGGAATCCCGCTAAGGCGGTTCTTCTGCTTCGACTGCACGCGGCCCACCAGCTGGCCGCATGCCGCGTCGATGTCGTCGCCACGCGTCTTGCGTGTTGTCGCGACGATGCGGCGGTCGCGAAGAATCTTCGCGAAAGCCTGGATCACTTCCGGCTTCGAGCGCTTGTACTGCGCCTGCGGAAAGGGATTGAAGGGAATCAGATTGACCTTGGCCGGCATGTCGCCGAGCAACTTGGCCAGCGCCCGCGCGTGCTCGGGCTTGTCGTTGATGCCGTCGAGCATCACGTATTCGTAGACGATGTGCGTCTTGCGGTCCTTGCCTTCGGTGTAGCGCCGGCAGGCTTCGAGCAGATCGGCAATCGGATACTTGCGGTTGATCGGTACGAGTTGATTGCGCAGCTCGTCGTTCGGCGCATGCAGCGACACCGCCAGCGCGGTATCGACATCGCCGCGCAGACGATCCATGAACGGCACCAGGCCGGACGTCGAGACGGTGACGCGCCGCTTCGACAGGCCGAAGCCGAAATCGTCGAGCAGGATGCGGATCGCCGGCAGCACTGCGTTGTAATTCGCCAGCGGCTCGCCCATGCCCATGAAGACGATGTTCGAGATCACCCGCTCGTTCTGGAAATCGCCGCCCAGCGTGCGCGCGGCGAACCAGACCTGGGCGATGATCTCCGCCGTCGTCATGTTGCGGTTGAGGCCCTGTTGCGCGGTCGAGCAGAAGCTGCAGTCCATCGCGCAGCCGACCTGCGAGCTGATGCACAGCGTCGCGCGGCCTTCCTCGGGAATGTAGACCGTCTCGATCGCGTTGCCGCCGTCGAGACGCAGCACCCACTTGCGCGTGCCGTCGGCCGAGACCTGTTCGGTGACCAGCTCCGGCGTGCGGATGAAGAAGTGCTGCGCCATGCGCTGGCGCAGCTCCTTCGAGATATTGGTCATGTCGTCGAAGCTGTCGCTGCCCCGACGGTAGATCCACTGCATGACCTGATCCGCGCGGAAGGGCTTTTCGCCCATCTGCGCAAAGCTCTCGCGCAGCTGCGCGCGATCGAGGCCGAACAGGTTGATCAGGCGCGGAGCTGCCGCAGGGACGCGCTGCGTTGCGTCCCCCGGCATTGCTTCCTGCACTGGTTCAACCGTGGTCAAGAGGCCTCTGCTGATCGTGCTTCAGCGGGTGCGCGGGCAGAGTTCGGTCGTGCGGAAGAAGTAGGCAATCTCGTTCTTCGCGTTCTCGAGGCTGTCCGAACCGTGGCAGGCGTTCTCGTCGATCGACGAGGCGAAATCGGCGCGGATCGTGCCGGCAGCGGCCTTCTTCGGATCGGTCGCACCCATGATGTCGCGGTAGGTCGCGACGGCATTCTCGCCTTCCAGCGCCATGACGACGACCGGGCCGCTGGTCATGAACTTGACGAGGTCGCCGAAGAACGGGCGCGCGCTGTGCACAGCGTAGAAACCTTCGGCTTCAGCCTGCGTCAGGTGCTGCATGCGGGCGGCGATGACCTTGAGGCCGGCCTTCTCGATGTACGAGATGACACCGCCCACCTGGTTCTTGGAAACGACATCCGGCTTGAGAATCGACAGCGTACGTTCAACCGACACAGCGGAACTCCTTCAAATACAAAAGGAAAATGGCATCCGCCGGTCTCTCCGGCAGATTCAATGAAATCAGGCAATTATAGCTGCCGTTGCTGCAGCGCGGCAATGCGGGAGCGGCATTTACTGCCGCCCTGTCACCCGTCAGGTGGTGAAACTTTCACCACAACCGCAATACGCCTTGGCATTCGGATTGACGAACTTGAAGGCCTCGTTGAGCCCCTGCTTCTGGAAATCCAGCACCATGCCGTCCAGCAGGGCCAGATCCGCGCTCTTGACGACCACCGTCGCACCGAACTGCTGGTAGACCTGATCCTCGGCAGCGATCTGGTCGACGTAGTCCATCGTGTACGCATGGCCGGAGCAGCCGGTTTTCTTGACGCCGACGCGCAGGCCCAGGCCGCTGCCGCGCTTGGCGATCTGCTGCTGGATGCGCTGTGCAGCGCTTTCGGTCAACTGGATGCTCATGATTTATGCCGCCTGCAATTTGGAACTCAGGGCGCGAATCAGATCCTCGCCCATCAACGCACAATGGGCCCGGTCCTCGGGAATTTCAAGCGCTGCACGAATCGCCTGTGCATCGATCAGCCGCAGGCCCGCCAGTCCATCCCGCTCCAGCGTCTCGGCCAGCCACTGGCCCACCGCCAGGGTGTACGGACAGCCGTAAGCGCGGAAGCGCGCACGCAACGGCGGCCCCGGATCCACGCTCAATTCGAGGCGGCCTTTCGACGCCGGACTGCCGACCTGCGCCTGCACGATGCCGGCGCCAGACAGCACGCCAGCCTGGCCCGGCGCGCTGAATCGCGCCCATACGGGCGCCGGATAGGCGAAAACGTTGTCGGTCGCGCTCATGCCGGCCAGTCCGGATTGAGGCTGCGCAGCCGGGCGATCGCTGCGCGGGTCTGCGCCGCCGCGGCGTCGATCTGCGCGCGCGTCGTCGGCCGGCCGAATGAAAAGCGCAGCGTCGCGCCGGCCAGCTCGTCGTTGCGGCCCAGCGCGCGCAGCACGTACGACGGCTCGCGCGTCGCCGACGAGCAGGCCGAGCCACTGGACAGCGCGATTCCCGCCAGCGCGGCACGCAGGCTTTCGCCTTCGACGCCTTCGACGCTGAAATTGAGGATGTGCGGCGAAGCAGCGTCGTCGCCGTTGCGCAGCAGGCCGTGCACGTCGCGCAGCTGGCTCCACAAGGCTTCGCGCAAGCCGCTCAGATGCGTGAAATCCGCGGACCTGCGTCCGCCAGCCAGCGCGAAGGCGGCGCCCATGCCAACCAGCTGATGGGTCGCCAGGGTTCCCGAACGCATGCCCTGCTCATGCCCGCCGCCGTGCACCTGCGGCGCCAGGCGCACGCGCGGCCGCTTGCGCACGAACAGCGCGCCGACGCCCTTCGGCCCGTAGCACTTGTGCGCGGACAGCGAGAGCAGATCGATCGGCACGGTTGCCAGGTCCATCTCGACCTTGCCGGCCGCCTGCACGGCGTCCACATGCAGCAGCACGCCGCGCTCGCGCAGCAGCGGCGCCAGCTCGACGATCGGATTGATGACGCCGGTTTCGTTGTTGACCCACATCAGCGAGACCAGCACGGTCTGCGGGCGCAGCGCGGCGAGCACCTGATCAACCGCGATGCGGCCGTCGCTGCCCGGCGTCAGCCAGCTGACGGCAACACCGCCGGCTTCCAGATGACGGCAGGTGTCGATGACCGACTTGTGCTCGACGCGGCTGGTGACCAGATGCGCACCCTGGCGGCCGCGGAATTCCAGCGCCCCCTTGATCGCCAGATTGGTCGCTTCGGTCGCGCCGGAGGTCCAGATGATTTCTTCCGCCTGCGCGCCGATCAGACCGGCAACCTGCGCACGCGCGGCCTCGACCGCGACCCGCGCACGCCGACCCCAGCCGTGGTCGGAAGACGGATTGCCGAAGCCCTCGCTGTCATCCAGCCAGTCGAGCATGGCCGCGCGCGCCTCCGGCGCCAGCGGCGTCGAGGCGGCGTAGTCGAGATAGATCATGCTGCCGCTCATGGGCGCATGCCGCCGGCGGTCAACGCCGCGAGCGTTTCGAGGAAGCGATCGATCTCGGCCGGCGTGTTGTGCACGCCCAGGCTGACGCGGATCGCGCCGAAGGCGACATCGCGCGGAATGCCCATCGCCAGCAGGACGTGGCTGGGCTCGCCCTTGCCGCTGGCGCAGGCCGAACCGCTGGACACCGCGAAGCCCTTGCGATCGAGCTGCATCAGCAATGCCTCGCCTTCATAGCCGGGCACGCAGAACTGGATCGTGTTGGCGAGCCGTGCCACGCCCTCGCCAAAGATGCGCACGCCGGGCAGCGCATGCAGGCCCGCCGTCAGTCGTTCGGTGAGTGCGGCCAGCTGGCGCGTGCGCACTTCCAGCTCGGCGGTCGCCAGCTCGGCGGCGGCGCCGAATCCGACGATGGCCGCGACGTTCTCGGTGCCCCCGCGCAGCCCGCGTTCCTGCGGCCCGCCGTGTTGTTGCGCGCTCAGATCGACTTCGCGGCGCCGAACCAATGCGCCGATGCCTTTTGGTCCATAAAGCTTATGGCTGGACAGGCTCATCAGATCGGCGCCGGTCTCGGCGAAGTTCAGCGCGAGCTTGCCGAGCGTCTGCACGGCATCGACGTGAAACAGCGCCCCCTGCGCATGCACCAGCTTCGCGGCGCGCGCGACGTCCTGCAGCACGCCGGTCTCGTTGTTGACGCGCATCAGCGACGCCAGCCGCAGCGGCGCGCGCGCCAGCTGCCGCTCGAAGGCCGCCCAATCGACAATGCCGAGTCCATCGACCGCCACCGGCTCGACCGTCCAGCCGGTGGCGCGCAGCGATTCGGCCGCTTCCATGACTGCCGGGTGTTCGGTAGCGCCGTACAGCACCCGCGTCGGCGGCTGGCCGGCGGTGCTGCCCTTGATCGCCAGGTTGTTGGACTCGGTGCCGCCGGAGGTCCAGACGATCTCGCCGGGCTGGCAGCTCACCGCCTGCGCGAGCTGATCGCGCGCGCGTTCGACCGCATCGCGTGCGGCGCGGCCCTGCCGATGCAGCGACGAGGCGTTGGCGTAGGGGCCGGTCAGATACGGCATCATCGCTTCGAGCACCCGCGGGTCCAGCGGGGTCGTCGCGTTGTGATCGAAGTAGACCGGCATCGTAATGACCGCGCTCAGAGCTTGGCGGCTTCTTCCTTGCAGAAGTCCGGCATTTCGAGCTTGTTGAGCTCGAGCTCCGGCATGCGGCTGTCCAGTTCACGGACGATCTTGCACAGGCGCACCAGCTGCTCGTCCTGCTTGTGGATGTGCTCGAGCATCTTCGCGATCGCGTTGGCGACTGGATCCGACATGCCGTCGTCGGTGATGCCGTAGGCGTGGAATTCGGTCTTGCGCCCGGCATCGGCGCCGACCAGCCGCGCCGGGATGCCGACCGCCGTCGCGCCCGCGGGCACCGCACGCACAACGACCGCATTGCTGCCGATGTTGGCGCCCTCGCCGACCGTGAACGGCCCCAGCACCTTGGCGCCGGCACCGACGACGACGTTGTTGCCCAGCGTCGGATGGCGCTTGGCACCGCGCGTCAGCGACGTGCCGCCCAGCGTCACGCCCTGGTAGATCGTGCAGTCGTCGCCGACTTCGGCGGTCTCGCCGATGACGACGCCGATGCCGTGATCGATGAACACGCGCCGCCCGAGCCTGGCGCCCGGATGAATCTCGATCGCCGTCAACCAGCGCGTCAGGTGCGAGTTGTAGCGCGCCAGCCAGCGGAAGCCCTGCGTCCACAACCAGTGCGAGACGCGGTGCCCCCAGATGGCGTGCAGGCCCGGATAGCAGGTGACGACTTCCCACCACGACTGCGCGGCAGGGTCGCGCTCGCGGATCGAGCGGATGTCTTCACGGATGCGGGCGAACATGGGGGCGTCTGGCTCGGACGGATGAAGCGCCATTTTAGACTCCATCGGTCCTGATTGCTGCGCGTCGCGCCGATTCGCTACTCCTGAGACCCTTCTGGCTCCGGATTCAGCGGCGTGCGGCGCGTCTTCGGCTTTTCCAGCGAGGTCAGGATGCCGCGCAGGATATTGAGCTCGTTGCGGTCCGGCGCAGCGCGGTTGTAGAAGGTCCGCAGACGCCGCATCAGCTTGCGCGGGTTGGCCGGATCGATGAAGCCGGTCGACAGCAGGATCCGCTCCAGATGTTCGAAATAGCGCTCGAGATCGGCGGCGGCCGGCGGCGCATACAGGGGATTCTGCTTCTTGGTCGCATGCTCGGCATCGTCAGGCACCGCACCGCGCCGCAGCTCGTAGGCAATGATCTGCACCGCCTGCGACAGGTTCAGCGAACTGAACTGCGGATTGGTCGGAATCAGTGTCGTCGCGTGGCAGAGTTCGATCTGCTGGTTGGTCAGGCCGGTCCGCTCGCAACCGAACACGAAGGCCACCGTCGCACCGCCCGCGGCAAGGCTCAAGGCACGCCCCGCGCTCTGCGCCGGCCGCAGCGGTTCGTCGCCGAGCGTGCGCTGGCGCGCCGACAGCGCGACCACCCAGCCGCAGTCGGCGATCGCCTCTTCGAGGCTGTCGACCACGCGCGCAGCGTCGAGCACTTCGCCGGCATGGGTCGCCGTTGCCCGCGCCTGCGGATGCGGATAGCGGTCCGGACTGACAAGCACAAGATCGCGCAGGCCCATCGTCAGCATCGCGCGCGCGGCGGAGCCGATGTTGCCCGGATGCTGGGTCGCGACGAGCACGATGCGGATGCGCAGGAGGGGGTCGACGGCGTCCGATTGCGGATTCGCGGCCGTTGGATGGGGAAGATCGGAAGTCATGCGTGATATTCTATGCGTTCGCTGCACCGCTCCTTTCCCCTCCCTACCGATACGGCCTGCCATGCACCCGCTGGTCAACATTGCTGTCATGGCCGCCCGCGCGGCTGGCAACTCCATCATGCGCAACTTCGACCGGGCCGATCAGCTCCAGGTCGAGCGCAAGAGCCGTAACGACTTCGTTACCCAGGTCGACCGTGGCGCGGAGGCGGAAATCATCCGCACGATCCGCAAGGCCTACCCCGATCACGCCATCCTCGCCGAGGAAAGCGGCGAGTCCGAGGGCGCGTCGGGCGGCGGCGGCGTCAACGAAGTCACCTGGATCATCGATCCGCTCGACGGCACCACCAATTTCCTCCATCGCCTGCCGCATTTCGCGGTGTCGATCGGCGTTCAGGTCAAGGGCCGGCTCGAGCATGGCGTGATCTACGCGCCCTGCACCCAGGACCTCTACTGCGCATCGCGCGGTGCCGGCGCGGTGCTCAACAACCGCCGCATCCGTGTCAGCGCCTGCAAGGAGCTGAACTCGGCGCTGATCGGCACCGGCGTGCCGCTGCGCGAGGAGCATCTGGACCGCTATCTGCCGATGCTGCGCAATGTCGCCGCCGAAACCTCTGGCGTCCGTCGCGCCGGCGCGGCCGCGCTGGATCTGGCCTATGTCGCCGCCGGCCGCCTCGAAGCGTTCTGGGAACTCAATCTGCAGCCCTGGGATATGGCGGCCGGTATCGTGCTGGTCCAGGAAGCCGGCGGCGTCGTCCGCGAACTGGATGGCGGCTCCGACGTCCTGGCAACCGGCAACATCCTGGCGAGCAACATGCAGCTCGCCGACGCCGTGCACGAACTGCTGCCCCAGCGCCGCACCCCGACCTGACCAGGTCCGACGTCACAGATTGCATCCGCGATGACTCACACGATCCTGATCACCGGCGGTGCCGGCTTCATCGGCTCGGCATTGATCCGTCACCTGCTGCGTGAAACCGATGTCCGCATCGTCAACCTCGACAAGCTGACCTATGCGGCCAGCCCCGAGGCGCTGGAGAACGCGGCGGACAAGTACGGCCCGCGCTACCAGTTCGTCGAGCAGGACATCTGCGATCCGGCAGGCCTTGCGAAAGCCTTCGCGACGCATCAGCCGGACGGCGTGATCCATCTGGCCGCCGAGTCGCATGTCGATCGCTCGATCGACGGCCCCGGCGATTTCATCCAGACCAACATCGTCGGCACCTTCCGCCTGCTCGATGCCACCCTCGCCTACTGGCAAGGGCTCGGCGGCGAGCGCCGCGAGCGTTTCCGCTTTCATCATGTCTCGACCGACGAGGTCTATGGCACGCTTGGCGCCGAGGGCATGTTCACCGAACAGACCGCCTATGCGCCGAATTCTCCGTACTCGGCGAGCAAGGCCAGCTCCGATCATCTGGTTCGCGCCTGGCACCACACGTACAAGCTGCCGGTCGTCATCACCAACTGCTCGAACAACTACGGGCCGTATCAGTTCCCCGAGAAGCTGATCCCGCTGATGATCCTCAATGCGCTCGAAGGCAAGCCCCTGCCGGTCTACGGCAGCGGCCAGAACGTTCGCGACTGGCTGTATGTCGAAGACCATGCGCGCGCGCTGCAGGTCGTCTACGAGCGCGGCGTCATCGGCGAGCAGTACAACATCGGCGGCCACAACGAGATGCGCAATATCGACCTCGTCGAGCAGCTCTGCGCATTGCTCGACGAGCTGGTGCCGCAGTCGGCGCACAAGCCGCACGGCCGGCTGATCACTTTCGTCGAAGATCGCAAGGGCCACGACCTGCGCTATGCGATCGACGCTTCGAAGATTCTCCGCGACCTCGGCTGGACGCCGCGCGAAACCTTCGCGACCGGCATCCGCAAGACGGTGAGCTGGTATCTGCAGAACGAGGCCTGGTGCCGTCAGGTGCAGTCGCGCAACGGCGATGCGCGCCAGCGTCTCGGCCTCGGGAAGAACTCATGAAGGGCATCATCCTCGCTGGCGGATCGGGCACCCGGCTTTACCCGGTGACGCAGGCTGTCTCGAAGCAGCTGCTGCCGGTCTACGACAAGCCGATGATCTATCACCCGCTGACGACGCTGATGCTCGCCGGCATCCGCGAGATCCTGGTGATCTCGACGCCGTCCGACACGCCGCGTTTCGAAGCATTGCTCGGCAACGGCGCGCAGTGGGGCTTGAGCCTGAGCTATGCGGTCCAGCAGAGTCCGGACGGGCTGGCACAGGCCTTCCTGATCGGCGAGGAATTCATTGGCGACGATGCCTGCGCGCTGATTCTCGGCGACAACCTGTTCTACGGCCACGATCTGGCGCCGGCGCTGAAGCGCGCCGCGAGCAGCCGCAATGGCGCCACGGTATTCGCCTATCCGGTCACCGATCCCGAACGCTACGGCGTCGTCGAGTTCGACCAGGGCGGCCACGCCGTCTCGATCGAGGAAAAGCCGCAGCATCCGAAGTCGCGCTACGCGATCACCGGCCTCTATTTCTACGACGCGCAAGTCGTTGCGCGCGCCAAGAAGGTCGAGCCTTCGCCGCGCGGCGAACTGGAGATCACCGATCTCAACCAGAGCTATCTGAGCGATGGCGCGCTGCGCGTCGAGAAGCTCGGCCGCGGCATGGCCTGGCTCGACACCGGCACTCATGACTCGCTGCTCGAAGCCGGCACCTTCATCCAGACGCTGGAAAAGCGCCAGGGCCTGAAGATCGCCTGCCCCGAGGAAGTCGCCTACCGCGAAGGCTTCATCGACGCGGCGCAGCTGCGCACGCTGGCGGCACCGCTGATGAAGAGCGGCTATGGCGCGTACCTGATGCGTGTTGTCGACGAACAGATTTTCTAGCCACGAACCATGCAAGCGATCGCCACCGAACTGCCCGGCGTCCTGATCCTCGAACCAAAGGTGTTCGGCGACGACCGCGGCTTCTTCGCCGAAACCTGGAATGCGCGGACCTTCCGCGAATTGACCGGCTGCAGCGACGACTTCGTGCAGGACAATCACTCGCGCTCGGCGCAGGGCGTGCTGCGCGGTCTGCACTATCAGTTGCCGCCGCAGGCACAGGGCAAGTTGGTGCGCGCGATTGTCGGCGAGATCTACGACGTCGCCGTCGACATCCGGCGCGGCTCGAAGACCTTCGGACGCTGGGTCGGCGTGCTGCTGTCGGCCGACAACAAGCGCCAGCTGTGGGTGCCGCCCGGCTTCGCACATGGCTTCTACGTGACCACGCCGGTCGCAGAGGTGGCCTACAAGGTCACCGCCTACTATTCCCCCGAGCACGATCGCGGCATCCGCTGGGACGATCCGGCCATCGGCATTGCCTGGCCGCTGGTCAACGCTGGCGCACCGCTGCTGTCCGGCAAGGACAACGCGGCGATCGCACTCGCGCAAGCGGAGACTTTTCCATGAGCAAGGTGCTGGTCACCGGCGCCAACGGCCAGCTTGGCCTGGAACTGCGCGCCACCTTGCCCGCCGGTTTCGAGTTTCACGGCGCCGACCTGCCGGAACTGGACATCACGAAGGCCGAAGCCGTGCTGCGCCATGTCGAACAGCTCAAGCCCTCGATCATCGTCAATTGCGCGGCTTACACGGCCGTGGACAAGGCCGAGTCGGACAGCACGCTCGCCTACGCCGTGAATCGCGATGGCGCCCAGCATCTGGCCGCCGCGGCGAAGCGCATCGGCGCGCGCATGGTGCAGGTCTCGACCGATTTCGTTTTCGATGGACGCCAGTCGACGCCCTATCAGGTCAGCGACCGCGCCGCACCGCTCGGCGTCTACGGACAGAGCAAGCTCGAAGGCGAACAGGCCGTCGCGGCCGCCAGCGTCGGCGATGCGTTGATCGTCCGCACCGCCTGGCTGTACTCGGCGCACGGGCAGAACTTCGTCAAGACGATGCTGCGCCTCATGCGCGAGAAGCCGCAGCTGAATGTCGTCGCCGACCAGATCGGCACGCCGACTTCGGCGACGACATTGGCTCAGACCATCTGGTCGCTGCTCGCTTGCAAGGCACCGGGCGGCATCTATCACTACACCGATTCCGGTGCGGCAAGCTGGTACGACTTTGCCTGCGCAATCCGCGAGCTGGCCCTCGCGCAGGGCGAGCCAAAGCTGGCCCCGGTGTCGCCGATCCCGACCAGCGCCTATCCCACGCCCGCACAGCGCCCGGCTTACAGCGTGCTCGACAAGTCGGCAACCACGGCATTGATCGGCACCGCGCCGCATTGGCGCGAGCCATTGAAGACTGTGCTCGACAAACTGCTGGCCTGACCGGTCTGCAGGACACAAAAAAGCCGGCTTGCGCCGGCTTTTTCATTGCGAGACGCCGCTTACGGCGTCTCGTCGATTTCCTTGTCTTCCGGCGGCAACAGGTCTTCGCGGCTGACGCCGAGCGCAACCGCGAGGTTGGTCGAGACGTAGATCGACGAATACGTCGCAACGATCACGCCGAAGATCAGCGAAGCCGAGAAGCTGTGCACGCTCGTGCCGCCAAGTGTCAGCAGCGCGATCAATACCAGCAAGGTCGTCAAGTGCGTGATGATTGAGCGCAGCAGGGTCTGGTTGACCGACAGGTTGACGACATCGAGGATGTCGCCCTTGCGCTGGTTGATCAGGTTCTCGCGAACACGGTCGAAGATGACGACGGTCTCGTTGTTCGAGTAACCGATCAGCGCGAGGATCGCCGCCAGCGTGGTGATGTCGAACTCGATCCAGGTCAGCGACATGAATCCGAGCACCATCACGGCGTCGTGGATCAGCGCGGCGATGGCGCCGACCGAGAACTTCCACTCGAAGCGGAACATGATGTATAGCGCGATGCCGATGAAGGCGAACAGCATCGCCAGACCGCCCTTGTTCGCCAGCTCCTCGCCGACCTGCGGACCGACGAACTCGATGCGACGCAGCGTGATCTTCTGCTCATCGGCATGCAGCGCCTGCAGGATGTTGGTGCTGACCTGGGCCGACGAGACGTCTGCTTCGGGCGGCAGGCGGATCAGCACCGCGGTGCTCGCGCCGAAATACTGGACGACCGCCCGCTCGTAGCCTGCCGAACCCAGATCGCTGCGAACGTGGTCCAGTTCGACGGTCTGCGGATACTCGACCTCGACCAGCACACCGCCGGTGAAATCGATACCCAGGTTCAGGCCGCGAACCAGGACCAGCGCGATTGCTGCGATCGTCAGCACGGTGGAGACGATCAAGCCCACCTTGCGCTGGGCCATGAAGTCGAAATTGGGAACGCGTGCAAAGAATTTCATGATGTGTGCTCCGCGTTACCAGATCGGCAGTTCTTTAATCTGGCGCTTGGCAAAGACCAGCTGCGCCAGCGCACGGGTACCGACGATCGCGGTGAACTGCGAGGTGATGATGCCGATGGCGAGCGTGATCGCGAAGCCCTTGATCGGACCTTCGCCAAGCGCGAACAGCACCAGCGTCGCGATCAGGCCGGTGACGTTGGCGTCGGCGATCGTCAGGAAGGCGCGCTCGTAGCCGAGCTCGATCGCCGTATGCGGTTTGGCCCCGCCGCGTATTTCTTCGCGGATACGTTCGTAGATCAGCACGTTGGCGTCGACCGCGATACCCATGTGCAGGACGATACCTACGATGCCGGGCATGGTCAGCGTGGCCTGCAGCAGCGACAGAATCGCGACCAGCAGCACCAGGTTCAGCGCCAGCGCGGAGATCGCGAACAGGCCGAACACGCGGTAGTAGAACACCATGAACAGCACGACCAGGCCGAAGCCGAGCATCGCCGCCTGCATACCCTGGCGGATGTTGTCGGCACCGAGGCTCGGACCGACCGTGCGCTCTTCGACGATCTCGACCGGCGCGGCCAGCGCACCCGCCTTGAGCAGCAGCGCCAGATCGTGCGCCTCCTTGCTCTCCAGGCCGGTGGTCTGGAACTGCGGACCGAACACGCCGCGGATGTTGGCGATCGAGATCACTTCCTCGACCTGGCGATGCTCGCGGATCGGCTCGCCCTTGGCGTTGTAGTTGGTGACGACTTCGCGTTCCTTGAACAGCACCGCCATCGGCTTGCCGACGCTCTTCTCGGTAAACGCGAACATGCGCTTGGCACCGGCACCGTCGAGCTTGACGCTGACCGCCGGGCCGCCGTTCTCGTCGGCGGTTGCCGCAGCGTCGATGAGGTTGTCGCCGCCGGCGATGATCTCGCGGCTGAGCAGCACCGGACGCTTGCCTTCACGGGTATAGAACAGTTGGGTGCCGGCCGGGATGATGCCGGTGCTGGCCGCGGCGTAGGCGTCGTCTTCGGAGACGGCGCGGTATTCGAGGGTTGCGGTCGCGCCGAGCAGATCCTTGACGCGGGTCGTGTCCTGCACGCCCGGCAACTGCACGACGATGCGGTTCTGCCCCTGGCGCTGCACCAGCGGCTCGGCCACGCCGAGCTGGTTGACGCGATTGCGCAGGGTCTGCAGGTTCTGCTGGACCGCGAAGTCGACGATGCGCTTGGCTTCGCCTTCCGAGAGGCGCACTTCCAGCTGCAGCGCGGAATTCGGCAGCGTCGTCAGCGTGTACTCGGGGAAATCCTTGCCCAGCACCTTGCGCGCGGCCTTGACCTGTTCCTCGTTGGCGAATTCGAGGATGCCGGCGTCGCCCGCCTGGCGGCGCGCCGTATAACGCACGTTTTCCTTGCGCAGCACCGCCGGCACTTCGGTGACGATGCGTTCGACGGCGCGCGTGCGCACATCGTCGACATCGACTTCAAGCAGGAAGTGCACACCGCCGCGCAGGTCGAGGCCGAGGTTCATCGGCTTGGCGCCCAGCGCACGCAGCCATTCCGGCGTCTTCGAAGCAAGATTGAGTGCAACGACGTACTGACGGCCGAGTTCGCGCTTGAACAGATCGGCGGCCTGCAGCTGCGCCGTCGGGCTGTCGAAGCGGACGATCCACTGGGCTTCTTCCAGCTCATGGCCGTGAGCCTGCATCTGCCCTTCGGCAAGGATGCTGTCGACCCTGGCGCCGAAGTCGGCGCTGAGCGGCTCGCCGTTGGCCTGCGAGATCTGCACCGAAGGGTCATCGCCGTAGATGTTCGGCGCGGCGTAGATCGCACCGAAGATCAGGGCAACAATCAGGACGACGTACTTCCAGGTTGGATAGGATTTCATGAACGGGAACTCACGGCGGCGTACCGGTTCGCCGCACGGGACGGCGGCGAACGGCACAGCCCGCCATCAAAGCGCTTTCAGGGTGCCCTTGGGCAGGACGCTGGTGATCGAGGCTTTCTGCACCTTGACCGCAACGTTGTCGGCAATCTCGACCGTGATGTAGGCGTCGGTGATGTTGACGACCTTGCCGGCAATGCCGCCGGCGGTGACGACTTCATCGCCCTTGGCCATCGCGCCGAGCATGTCGCGATGTTCACGGCTGCGCTTCATCTGCGGACGGATCAGCATGAAGTAGAACAGCACGACGAGCACGATCAGCGGCAGGAACTGCATGACCGGACTGGCCGGCGCGGCAGCGGCCTGCGCGTAGGCAGGACTAATCAGAAAATCAAGCACAGAACAGGCTCCCTGGAGGCCGATGAAGGCATGGGGTGAAAAATGAAGGCGCGGATTATGCCACGGGCGGCTTGGCCCGACCGCTGCCCCCGACCCTCGTCGCAATCCCCTGTCCCGCTTCTGGGGGCAGCCGGGGCCCGTTCAACCCCCGGCTGCCAATCAGGCCCGGCGGCGGCCGATGCCCTGATAGACGAAGCCTTCGGCCGCCAGCTGCTCGGGGTCGTATTGATTACGGCCGTCGAGCAACAGCGGACGACGCAGGCGCGCCTTGATCGCGGCGAAATCCGGGCTGCGGAACTGTGACCATTCGGTCACCAGCACCAGCGCATCCGCCGCATCGCAGGCCTCCTCGGCACTGGCGCAGAGCCTGAGATCGGCACGCTCGCCGTAGATCTTGCGGGTCGCTTCCATCGCGATCGGGTCGAAGGCCTGGACGCGGCCGCCGGCGGCCCAGATCGCCTCCATCAGCACGCGGCTGGGCGCCTCGCGCATGTCGTCGGTATTCGGCTTGAAGGCAAGCCCCCACAGCGCGATGGTCTTGCCTTTGAGGTCGCCCAGATGCGCCTGCAGGCGACCGAACAGCAGGGATTTCTGATGATCGTTGGCGGCCTCGACGGCATTGAGAATCTTCAGCTCGTGGCCCTGCTCGGCGCCGGTGCGGACCAGTGCCTTGACGTCCTTCGGGAAGCAGGAACCGCCATAGCCGCAACCGGCGTACAGGAAATAGGTGCCGATACGCTTGTCCGCACCGATGCCGCGACGCACGCTTTCGATGTCCGCGCCGACCGATTCGGCCAGCAGCGCCAGCTCGTTCATGAAGGAGATGCGCGTCGCCAGCATGGCGTTGGCGGCGTACTTGGTCAGCTCGGCCGACTCGATATCCATCGCCATCAGGCGATCGCGATTGCGGTTGTAAGGGGCGTAGAGCTGGCGCATCAGGTCCAGCGCGCGCTCGCTGTCGGTGCCGACGACGATCCGGTCGGGGCGCATGAAATCCTCGACGGCCGCGCCTTCCTTGAGAAACTCCGGATTCGAGACCACATCGAAGTTGAGCTGCGCCCCACGTGCGGCCAGTGCGGCATTGAGCGCGGCACGCACCTTGGCAGCGGTGCCGACCGGCACCGTCGACTTGGTGCAGACGACCCGATAGTCCGCCATGTGCTCGCCGACGGTGCGCGCGACCTGCAGCACGTACTGCAGATCCGCCGAACCGTCTTCCTGCGGCGGCGTACCGACCGCAATGAAGATGATCTGGCCGTGGTCGACCGCCTGCGCGGCGTCGGTCGTGAACTGGATGCGTCCGGACCGCGCATTGCGGATCAGCAGCTGATCGACGCCCGGCTCGTAGAACGGACAGTGGCCGTCCTTGAGCATCTGCACGCGCGCCGCATCGACGTCAACGCAGACCACTTGATTGCCGGAATCGGCAAGACAGGCAGCGGTGACCAGACCCACATAACCGGAACCGAAAACAGTGACTTTCATGGCCGTGATTGTTCGGAAGAAGCGCGCATTGTAAGGGGCGCACTGTTGCAAGAATTGTCGGGTTCGCTGCCTGTCTGGGTAGGTCAACGCGCAGGAGCGCTGTGCTAGCCTGACGCCCCCATTTTGACACCGGACCGGCACATGGCCAGCTACAAGGCGCCGCTGCGCGAAATCAACTTTGTCCTCGACGACGTGCTCAAGGTCGGCCAGCTGACCGCCATTGAAGCCTTTGCCGAAGCCAGCCCCGACACCCTGCTGGGCCTGGTCGAGGAAGCCGCCAAGCTGATCGAAGAGCAGCTCGCGCCGTTCCATTCCAGCTCCGATGCCCAGGGCTGCGTCCTCAAGGACGGCGAAGTCACGGTGCCCAAGGGCTTCCCCGAGTTCTGGAAGATGTACAGCGAGGGCGGCTGGATCGGCATTTCGCAGAAGTCCGAGTACGGCGGCGCCAACCTACCGTTCACGCTGGGCAAGGTCATCGAGGAGATGCTGTGCTCGGCGAACGTTGCCTTTGCGCTGTACCCGGGCCTGACCCAGGGCTGCCTTGAGGCGCTGGAGGCCTCGGCCACCGACGAGCTCAAGCACACCTATCTGCCGAAGCTGGCGACCGGCGAATGGGCCGGCACCATGTGCATCACCGAGCCGCAGGCCGGCTCCGACGTCGGCGCCGCGAAGACCAAGGCGACGCCGCAGGCCGACGGCAGCTTCCTGCTCGACGGCGGCAAGATCTTCATCACCTCCGGCGAACACCGGATGGCCGACAACATCGTCCACTTCGTGCTCGCGCGCCTACCCGATTCGCCGGCCGGCGTGAAGGGACTGTCGACCTTCGTCGTGCCGAAGTTCCTCGTCAACGCCGACGGCACGCTCGGAGCGCGCAATGGCGTCAGCGTGCAGTCCATCGAGCACAAGATGGGCATCAACGGCTCGGTGACCTGCGTGCTGCAGTTCGACGGCGCGAAGGGCTGGATCGTCGGCTCGCCGAACCAGGGCATCCAGAACATGTTCGTCATGATGAACCTGGCGCGCATCATGGTCGGCTTCCAGGGCCTCGGGCAGTGCGAGCTGGCGACGCAGAATGCGATCCGCTACGCGATCGACCGCAAGCAGGGCAAGGCCTTCAACGGCAAGGCCGAGATCATCGAGCACCCCGATGTGCGCCGCATGCTGCTGCAGATGAAGGCGACGACCGAGGGCGCGCGCGTGCTCGCCTACGAAACTGCAATGTACGTGGACATCGCCCGCAACCACGCCGATCCGGCGGTACGCGAAGTCGCACAGGACTGGGTCGATCTCAACACGCCGCTGGTCAAGGCCTACTGCACCGACTCCGCAGTCGACCTCGGCTCGCTGGCGATCCAGGTCTACGGCGGCCACGGCTTCATCAAGGAACACGGCGTCGAACAGATCGTCCGTGACTCCAAGATTCTCTGTCTGTACGAAGGCACCAACGGCATCCAGGCCATGGACCTCGTGCGCCGCAAGCTGACGATGCACAACGGCCGCCTGCCCGGCCGCTTCTTCGCCGCCGCACGTGCCGACCTCGGCGCCGGCCCGGAATCGCTTGCCGGTCCGCTGAAGGCCGCGCTCGATGCGCTCGAAGACACGACGAAGTGGGTGCAGCAGAGCTACAAGTCCACGCCGGACGATGCCGCCTTCGGCTGCTGCGACTACCAGCGTGCCTTTGCCCTGACCTACCTGGGCTGGAACTGGCTGCGCATGGTCCGCGCCAGTTCCAATCATGCCGACGCCGGCTTTGCCAAGGCCAAGCGCGTGACCGGCGAGTTCTTCGCCAGCCGCATGCTGTCGCAGGTGCCTGCCCTGCTCGCCAACGTCCGCGAAAGCGCGACGCCGATGATGGAGCTCGAAGCCGCGAACTTCTGAGCCATCGGCCAGCCCTTGCCGTTCCGGGTGCGGGCGCGCGTAGAATCGCGGTCACTCTCATCCCGGCATTCATTTCGCAGGAGCACAGCATGGGCAGCGCGGACACGGTGTATGGCTTTGAAGCCAAGACGATCGACGGCAAGCAGCAGTCCCTCGGCGAATACGCCGGCAAGGTCCTGCTGATCGTCAACGTCGCCAGCAAGTGCGGCTTCACGCCGCAGTACAAGGGCCTCGAAGCCCTGTGGCGCAAGTACAAGGACAAGGGCCTCGTCGTTCTCGGCTTTCCCAGCGACCAGTTCGGTCATCAGGAACCCGGCGACGAAAACGAGATCAAGAACTTCTGCTCGCTGACCTATGAGGTCGACTTCCCGATGTTCGCGAAGATCGACGTCAATGGCGCCAATGCCCATCCGCTCTACCAGCACCTGAAGTCCGCGGCGCCGGGCGTGCTCGGCAGCGAGGGCATCAAGTGGAACTTCACGAAGTTCCTGGTCGGCAAGGACGGCAAGGTCGTCAAGCGTTACGGCTCGATCGATACGCCGGAGAAGATCGACGGCGATATCGCCAAGCTACTCTGATTCCGCGGTTCCCTGCACGACAGAAGCCCGCCTCCCGGCGGGCTTCTGCTTTTCGGGCCGGCGTCAGCGCAGCTGCAGCACGCCACCGCTGTCGGCCGTCGCCGTGCCGCCGACAGCGAGCGTCAGCGTATTGCCGCTGCGCGTCACGGTGTAGCCGGCGTTCGGAGTGAGGCCGGTGATGAGCACCCGACTCGCGCCGGCCGGCAGCGTCAGCGTGAATGCCCCGGCGTTGCCGACGGTTGCCGGGAAGATCGCCGCATCGCTGCCGACGGCCGCGCCCTGCCATGCGTTGTCGCCGCTCGCGAAACCGCTGACCGCCTGCAGCTGCGCGTTGCTGTCGGCACCCTGCAGCACGGTCAGGAAACGCGCCGTCTGCGGATTGCCCGGCGCGGTGATCGACAGGCGCGCCGTCATCGGCTCGTTGTTGGCGATCTTGCGCTCGATGTCCGGATCGTAGGCATCGCCGGTCACGCTCGCGAGCACGGCACCGCTCGGCAGCACGCTGGTGACGCCGAGCGACTGCCCTCCATCGGTGCGTGCCGTCGCGCGGTTGCCGCTGATCGTCGCCGGATTCGGCAACTGCAGCCAGAAGCGCTTGAAGCGGTTGGCGCTCCTGGTCTGCGCACGGTCGTAGACGAAGACCCGGTCGGACTGCAGCCAGACGATGCTGCGGTTCGCGAGCAGCACATCGGTGCTCGATTCATTGGTCGAGTTGTACAGCGTCGTCGCGTCGCCGAGCGCATAGGCGTAGTCGGCACCGAAACTGCGCGCACGGACGACCGGAGCATCGTCGCTGCCCAGATACCACTGGCTGCCGCGCCGCCACAGGTCGATGCGGTAGTCGCTGTTGTCACGGTCCGGCCGGTCGTTCTCGATGCACAGGCCGTTCGCATACTCGGTGCTCGCGATGCTCTCGCCGATGTCGGCATAGCCGAGCGTCGTCTTCGTCAGCCACTCGCCCTTGCGGAACATCGCGAAGCTGTTGCCTTCGGCATTCTGGTGATCGATGCTGTTCCAGGACAGCGCGTAGGTGAACCAGCTGGCATCGGCGTTCCAGCCGCTGCGCGCGAACATTCGCGCTGGACCGCTGGCGTAGTAGCGCGTCGCCAGCGCAGGGCGCGGATCGGTCGGCGTCGCCGCCGGGTCGAGCACCATGAAGTAAAGGATCGCCTCGCGCAGATCGGCAGGGTTGGAGATGCGCCGCATGACTTCGGCGGCGCCGCCGACCGGCGTGTTGAGCACCGCCCAGCGCGCCGCGTTGAGACGCGCCGGATTGCCGCCGTTGCGGCGGTCATGGATCCCCAGCGGCGCGAAGCTGTTGA
The DNA here is from genome assembly GCF_058783185.1 of Fontimonas sp. FW305-C-3. Taxonomy (NCBI): domain Bacteria; kingdom Pseudomonadati; phylum Pseudomonadota; class Gammaproteobacteria; order Nevskiales; family Nevskiaceae; genus Fontimonas; species Fontimonas sp. FW305-C-3. The sequence continues at coordinate 696,521 of NZ_JBYSYK010000002.1, forward strand.
CGAAGTCCGGCAGCTGATACTCCTGCGCATCGCCGTAGAACGCCGGCAGATACTCGGCACCGCGCGATTCCTCGCGAACGACCGCGGCCGGCGACAGCGAATGGAAGTACGCGGTCACGAAATCGCTCCAGAACGGCATCGTGTCGATCGCCCGCGCATCGTCGCCGCCGGCACCGGCAGTGTTCAGCGCGAGCAGGAACTGCAGGTGGTACGCGGCAGTCTGCGGGCTGTACTCGAAGCCTTCCGGCAGCAGGCCGCCGGCCGAGTCGATCCGCACGAGTTCGCGGAAGATGTAGAAGTACGCACCGGTCGCGGTGTTCAGATAGGTGCGCAGCTGGCCGCCGGCGTCGTCGCCGGCATCGAGCGCCAGCGCCATCAGCGCGAGGTTGCGCATGTGCGCGCCGTAGTAGTTGTTGGCGGCGAAGCGGCGCTGGTACTTGTCGGCGTAAAGAGAAGGATCGTTGAGCAGGCCGACCGGCTCCGGATGGCGATAGCCGCGATTGACGATCTCGCTGCTCCAGCGCAGGAACACCCGGCGGATCGCGGCGCGGTCGGCGCCGCTCAGGCTCGGATAGATCCAGTCGACCGTCAGGCCGAAGGCTTCGCCGTGATAGCGCGCACGGTCGCGGTCCTCGGTCGCGAAATCCGGGTGGCGGAAGCGCGGATACTGCTGGTTGCCATCGCAGTTGAAGTTGCGCGCCGGCGCCGGCCCCTTGTCGGCCTCGTTGATGATCGTCATCAACAGCGTGCGCGCACGTTGCGCATAGCCGGCGCGCTGCGCTTCCGGCGCAACGAGCGACAGGAAGCCGAAGAACGCCGCGTAGCTCTCGGTCGGATATTCGGTGTAGCCGACGTCACCACAGTCCTCGGCAACCCTGCCCTCGTCCATGTCATTGACGGCGCGCTCGGCGGCGAGCTTCAGGCCGTCCTCCCAATAGGGATTGCCGCCGACGGCGAGCGAGCGCAGACGCGGCAGGTCGCTGGCCGTCAGCCACAGGCGCGGATGGCCCAGCGCGGTCGGCGTCAGCGTCGGCGCCGGTGTCGCGCTGGGAGTCGCCGTAGCCGTAGCGGTCGGCGTCGCAGTCGGAGTGGGCGTCGGCTCCGCGCTCGGACTCGCGGTGGGCGTGGCGGTCGACGTGGGGGTCGGCTCCACCGCCTCGCCATCTCCACCCGAATTGCAGGCACTCAAGAACACAGCGCAGGCGATCGAAAGCACCGTAATTGCACGCCGCGACACAGAATTCATTTCCCCACTCCCATCAGACAAGACGAAACGCGCCCCGGCGATAGCGTCGGGCAAACCGCCGGATCCGAAGTGGCCCACTGCCTGGCAAAAATGCGCGACACCCATTTCCGGGTACCGGCACCCGCTGTGGTCCCTATCCCCGCAAACGCAAACGCCGCGCAAATCCGGACATCGGTCGCACTCCGCCGCTGACGGCGCTGCTAACATCGGACGCTCAGAGGGCGGGCGGCATGACGGACATCACCGGAGTCATCGAAACAGCGCAGGGCAGCCAGGGCGTCGCCGTCGACGCGCTTTGGGACGCCGCCTACGACGAGCTGAAGAAACTCGCACGCGCGCGACTGCACGCGGCCGGTGGCCTGAGCCTGCTCGACACCACCGCGCTGGTCAACGAGAGCTACCTCAAGCTCGCCGCGGCGGGCACGCTGAAGGTCGAAAGCCGCAGCAAGTTCTTCGCCTACGCGTCGCGGGTCATGCGTTCGGTCATCGTCGATCTGGTCCGCGAGCGGCTCGCCGAACGCCGCGGCGGCGGTGCGCTGCATGTCACGCTCAATACCTTCGTCGCCGACCAGGCCGCCGCCGAGGATGAGCCGCTGCGAGTCGACGAAGCGTTGCGCAGCCTCGAGCAGCTCGAACCGCGGCTGGCACAGGTCGTCGAGATGCGCTATTTCGGCGGTCTGACCGAAACCGAGATCGGCGAGCTGCTCGGCCTGACCGAACGCACCGTGCGCCGCGACTGGGAAAAGGCGCGGCTGCTGCTGCGCGACATGCTCGCCTAGAGGGCGGCGCAAGAACCGATGTCCGGTTTACAGGCAGGGTTCCGTTCGAGCTGCAGGAGAGCAATTCGAGTCACCGCGTAACAATGACAACATCCGGCACCACCGAGAACCCCCCCGCCCAGTGCCCGCCGGCACTGTGGCCGCTGTTCTCGTGCCTGCTCGATGAGGCGCTGGACCTGCCGGAAAACGAGCGCCAGCGCTGGCTCGCCAGTCTCGATGCCAGCCATGCGGAGGTCCTGCCCTGGCTGCGCCGTATCCTGCTGCATCCCACAGGCGCCCCGACCCGGGACTATCTCGATGCGCCGCGCCTGCCCGCCGCGGATCCGGGCAATAGTTTCCAGCCCAGGCAGCGCGTCGGCCCCTACGTGCTGCAGCGCGAGCTCGGCCAGGGCGGCATGGGCGTGGTCTGGCTCGCCGGCCATGCCGACGGCCGCATCAAGCGCGCGGTCGCGCTCAAGCTGCCGCACGCGCATCTGCTGGCCGGCGCGGTGCGCGAACGCTTCGATCGCGAGCGCGACATCCTCGCGTCCCTGAACCATCCGCATATCGCCGCGCTCTACGATGCCGGCCTCGCCGACGGTGGCCAGCCGTATCTGGCCCTGGAGCACGTCGAGGGCAAACCGATCACCGAATGGTGCCGGGCACACGGTGCCACGCTCGCCGAACGCATCGCGCTGATGCGCCAGGTCATGGCCGCAGTGCAGTACGCGCACAGCCGGCTGGTCGTCCACCGCGATCTCAAACCCGGCAACGTTCTCGTCGATCCGCAGGCGCGAGCCAAGCTGCTCGACTTCGGCATCGCCAAGCTGCTGAGCGGCGACGCGCCTGGAGAGCTCACTGCGCTGACGCGGCTCGGCGGCGTTGCCGCGACACCCGACTATGCCGCGCCGGAGCAGCTCGCCGGCGATGCGGTGACGACGGCCACCGACGTCTATGCACTCGGCGTCATGCTCTACGAGCTGCTGTGCGGGCAGCGCCCGTTCCAGCGGCACGGCGGCCCACGTCTCGATCTCGCGAACGCCAGCCGCGCCGATGCGCCGCGCGCCTCCAGCCGTGTCGATGCCGCGCACGCGCAGAACACCGGCAAACTCGGAGTGCCGGCGCTGCGTCGCGCATTGCGCGGAGATCTCGACGCGATCCTCGCCAAGGCGCTCAGTGCCGATGCCGAGCAGCGTTATGCGTCGGTCGAAGCCTTCGCCGCCGACCTCGACCGCGCGCAGCACAGCGAACCAATCCATGCGCGGCGCATCGGCCGCCTGCAGCTTGCCGGCAAGTTCCTGCGCCGCCACCGGCTCGGTGCGACATTCAGTGCGACCCTGCTGCTGGTCGCACTGGCCGGCGCCGCCGGCGTGATGTGGCAGGCGCGCGAAGCCGAGCAGCAGGCGCGCCGTGCCACTGCCGTCAAGGACTTCCTGCTCAGCGTGTTCAAGGCCAGCGACCCGCGCATTGCCAGTGATCGTCCACGCGGTCAGATCAGCGCGCGCGAACTGCTCGACCTGTCGGCGGCGCGTATCGACGCGCGTTTCGCCGACGATCCTGAGGTGCAGATCGAACTGTTGCGCAGCGTCGCCGACATCTATCGCGAGCTCGGCGAAGAGCAGGCCTACGAGGCGCTGCAGGCGCGCCAGCTCGAACTCGTGCGTAGCCACTATGGTCCGCATCACGCCAACCTGCTCGACGCCGCCGTGGAAACCGGCGCGCGCAGCTGCGCGCGCGCCGATGCGCAGCGCTGCGCGCAGGCACAGCTGCAGGCGGATGCGCTGCTGCGCGCTGCCGGCGATGAAGATGCCGAACGCCGCGCGCTGTGGTGGATCAACGAGGGACTGCGCCTGCAAAGCAATCCCGAGCAGCGCGACGCGACCCGCGACGCCTATGAGCGCGCGGTACAGCTGCTCGCCGAACAGGTCCCGCACAGTCGCAGCCATGTCACCGCATTGCTGGAGCTGGCGAGCTTCGAGCAGACCCAGTTGCGGATGGCGGACAGCGTCCGTGTCACGCGGCGCGCGATCGATGTCGCCGCCAGCCTGCCTGAAAGCAACGATGCCGAACTTCAGACGCTGTGGGGCAACCTCGGCATCACCTATCAGCAGATGGGCCAGTTCGCCGATGCTGGTGCGGCGTTTCGCACCGCCGCCGAGTACGCGCAGCGTACGACCGGCGCCAACTCGCCGACCGCCTGGGGGCCGCGCGGCCAGGCCGCGCGCACGCTGCACCTGGCCGGTGAGCGCGAAGCGGCGCTACGCGAGTACGCGCTGCTGATCCCGCTGCTGCCGCCACTCGACCGCCTCGACCGCGATCTCGCGCTACAGCGTCTCAACTACGGCGACCGGCTCAGCGCCGAAGGCCGCGCCGCCGAGGCGATCCCGCAACTGGAAGCCGCGTCGCGCTACTTCGCGAGCGAGCAGGCCTTCGAGTTCCAGCATCGCCTGTCGCGCCGCTTCCTCGGCGAGGCTTATGCGCGCGCCGGTCGGCACGACGACGCGGCCCGCGAACTCAAGGCTGCGCTCGACGCCTACCTGCGTCACGACGAGCCACGCAATCAGCCGGTGATGGCCGCTCGCGAAAGCTGGGGCCGCTTCCTGCTCGACCATGCGCAGCCGATCGAGGCACGCGCGCAGTTCGAAGCGATCATCGAACACGCCGAGGGGCGCAAGCTTGCGCACATCGCCCTCGCACATGGCGGACTTGCGCGCGTTGCACTGGCGCAGAACGATCGCGCGCGTGCGCTAGCCGAAAGCGCAGCGGCGCTGGAGGTATGGGCCGCAGTGACCGGCTTCCGCGACGTTCGCATGGGGCCGTACCTGCAACGCATCCGCGCCGACGTGCTGACGGCAGACGGGCAAGTCGACGCCGCACAGGCGCTGGAGGACGAAGCCGCCGCAGCCAGCGCGCGCTACGACGCGCCGGACAGTGCGACAGTTCACAGAAGGACGCTGCGCCCCGGCTGAGCGATGTCCGGTTTCGGCACCGCAACGCGTTCGCTCCGGTATCCACACGCACGGAGCAGGACATGCGTTTCCAGACTCAGGCAGGATTTCTCGCACTGCTGCTATTCGCCACCGGAGTGACCCACGCGGTGCCCGGCTACTATCCGCCCAGCCAGTATCCGTCGGCCGATCCGACTGGGCCGCGCATGAACACACCGGACTACCGGCCCGGCTTTCCTCCAATCAATAACCAGGAGCGGTACAACGACGCGGTATCCGATTGGATCATCGACGCCAACAACCGCAGCGCCAGCCTGAAGGGCGATGTCGAGACACTGAAGCAGAAGGTCGCCGAGCTGGAGAAACAGCTCGCAGCGCTGAAGCAACAGCCGGGCGGCGGATCCAATCCCGCGCCGTCGGGCGGCAACGATGCCCGTCTGCAGGCGCTCGAAGACCGCGTCGCCAGGCTCGAGGCAGCGGGCACAACACTGAAGGCACCACTGAGCGTCACAGGCGCCGGCGGCAAGACGATCCTCAGGCTGAGCGCCGACGGCGCGCTACTGCTCGGCAGCGACGCCGGCAACCAGGTCGCGCTGATCGCGCAACCAAACGCACCGGCGCGTGTCGGCGTGCAGAGCGGCGCCTACGCAGTGCAGCTCAGCGCCGGCAACGGCAAGGCGTTGGTCGATGTGCTCGCGACCGAAGCGCGTACGGTCAGCCTGACGGCGGCAACCGACAATCTGGGCCTCAGCGTCGAGAAGGACGGAAAGCCAGCCGCCGGACTCGGCGCGGTGCTAGGCAAGAGCGTCGCGCTGCGGCTCTACGACAAGGCCGGCCGGACCATCGCCGCCGCGGGCGAGAACCCGGCGACGTCCGGCACCGGCATCGTCTATGTCGGCAACGGCAGCCGCAACAGCGCGGCACTGGCGGCGAACGATGACGGCGCCGGTGTAGTTCATGCCTTCGCGAAGGACGGCACGGTCGGTGCCGGTCTAATTGGCGCCGAGCGCCTGGTCGCCGCCTACAACGCGGCCGGCAACGCCGTCGTCACGATCGGCAAGAGCGAGAACTCCGAAGGCGGCAACGTCACCAGCCGCGATCCGAATGGCGAAGGCGTGTTCCGCGCCGGCTACCGCGCCGACATCGGCGGCGGCGAAGCCTGCGTCAACCGCGTCAAGAAGGGTCGGACGATCTGCCTCGGCCTCAACGTCGGGCCGATTCAGTGAGCGCAATGTCCGGTTTTGTGCGCCTGCCCCGTTCTCTGGATATCACCGCCCGGAGTTTTCGATGAACCACTCAAGACTCGCCTGCCTTGTCCTGCTTTTCGCCAGCGGCGCGGCGCAGGCCGCACCTGCCGCCTGCGAACCCTATCTCGCCGCAGCCGAGAAGACGGGGCAGCAGACCAGCCGTCACACGATCACCGAGTCCGACGACGGCACCCGCCTCGAGGCGATCCGCACCGGCGGCAAGACCTACATGAACACCGGCGAGCGCTGGCAGGAGATGAAGGTCGATCTGGGCGCTGCCGAAAACAAGATGATCGCGCAGATCCGCAGCGGTACGTTCTCGATCAAGGATTGCCGCAAGCTCGGCGACGAAACGGTCGACGGCATCAAGACCAGTGTCTACGCCTACACGCTCGACGTGCCCGGCCTGCCTTCGGGCAGCGCGAAGGTCTACATCGGCAAGGACGGACTCGTGCATGCACAGTCCACCGAGGGCACTCGCGTTCGCTACTTCTACGCCAACGTTGCCGCGCCCAAGCTCTGAGACAGGTTCCGATCATGCGCAAAACAATCATCGCGGCTGTCTGTGCCACGCACTTGCTGGCCCTCGCCGCCTGTGGAGGCGCCGACTCGGGTGCGTCCGAATGGCCGAGCCAGAGTGCGCCGCCGAAGGCCGTTGCGGTAGCGCAGAAACCGCTGCCGCCGGCCTGCACGCTGGTCACCGCCGAGGAAGCCGGCGCGATCATCGGCCAGGAGGTCGGCCTGATGGGCGATGAGCCGGAGAACTGCGTCTGGGCCAGCGCCGGCAATCCCGGCATGTTCACGATGGTCATGGTCCAGCTCGCCCGCGAAAGCTCGGTCGCACAGGCCGAGACGATGTTCGACGCGATGAGCAACGCACCCGGCGCCCTCAACGCGCTGATCAACGACCAGGCCGGCAGCAAGATACAGAAGTCCGGCCAGGAGATCGATGGCCTCGGCGATGCCGCCTGGCGCTCGGGGAGCAATGCCGACCTGATCGGCACCCAGCAGTTGGTCGTGCGCAAGGGTAAGACCGTGATCAGCATCAACATCACCGGCATGACCAAGGACGGCAAGCTCAAGGGCTTCGAGCAGCGCCTGGAAGCAGCGGCACGGACCGCGGTGTCGCGGCTTTGATCGCGATGCGCGTTGCGGCGCTGCTGCTGGCCTGCTGTTGCGGAGCCGCACAGGCAGAGACGCAGATTCCTCAGATCGCCGGCCTCACCATCGTCACCGCGGTGGCGGAAAAGGACGGCGACTACGAATCGCTGAAGACCTGGATCGCCCGCGAGGATGATCTCTGGCGCCTGCGCTACAGCGCGGAACTGCGCAACAGCGACGGACAGCACACGCCGGTCGCTGCCGAGAGGCTGGTCCACGATGTCGACGTCGCGGAGGCCCGCGCCTACCGGCACAGCTTCGAAAACGGCGTCGAGGAGGACTATCCGGGCACGACGGCGACCGGCGTCTCCAGGCGGGTGCTCGACGAGTTGCGCAACAACGGTAGCGCGGCGTTCTCGCTGATCGGCGGCGAGCGCTGGATGCAGAGTGGCCTGTCGACACCCAGCGGGCTGCCCGACCCGGCGCTGCTCGGGGCGCTGACGCGCGACGCCAATCTGCGCTTCAAGGGCGAGCTGCAGCGATTGCGGCGCGACACGCTGGCGGTGCTCGTCAACCAGCAGACCCGCAGCTTGCCGGTGATCGTCGCCAGCGGCCGCTTCACCGCGAAGAACGGCGCCTGGATGGACGCCGAGCTGAGCCTGCTCGACGACGATGGCAATCCGCTCGCGCTGCAATGGAAGATCGGCAAGGCCGTGCTGCGCGTCGTGCGCATCGACCTGCCACAGCCGCCGCAGACGCTGGGAGATGCCTTGCGCAAGCAACAGCGGATCGCCCTGCCCGGCCTGTATTTCGACAGCGGCAGCGCGGTGCTGCGGCCGGAGTCCCGCGCAGCGCTCGCCACGATCGCAGCAGCCCTCCGCGCACTGCCGGACGCGGAGCTGACGCTCGACGGCCATACCGACAATGTCGGCGCCGCCGCAGGCAATCAGGCTCTGTCGCAGGCCCGCGCGGAGGCGGTGCGCGCCGCGCTGATCGCGATCGATCCCGCACTGCGCGACCGCCTGCGCGCACAGGGCTTCGGTGCGATACGGGCGGTTGCCGACAACACGACGCTGGAAGGCCGCGCGCGCAACCGGCGCGTCGAGCTCGCGCTGCCGCGCTGAGCGGCGCGTCGCCCACAAAAAAGCCCGCGGTGTCGCGGGCCTTTTTGCTGCAGGCGGCGCTTACAGCTTGCCGCGTTCCTTGAGAAACGCCAGCAGCTTCTGCACCGACTGCTCGATGCTCAGCGCCCCGGTATCGATCGTCAGCTCCGGATGCTCCGGTGCCTCGTATGGCGAGTCGATGCCGGTGAAGTTCTTGATCTGACCGGCGCGCGCCTTCTTGTACAGGCCCTTCGGGTCGCGGCTTTCGCAGACGTCCAGCGCGGCGTGGACATGCACCTCGAAGAACTCGCCGTCCGGCAGCAGCTTGCGGACCAGTTCGCGGTCGGCGCGGAACGGCGAGATGAACGCGGTCAGCACGATCAGGCCGGCGTCGGCGAACAGCTTGGCAACCTCACCGATGCGGCGGATGTTCTCGACACGGTCGGCGTCGCCGAAGCCGAGATCCTTGTTGAGGCCCATGCGGACGTTGTCGCCGTCGAGCAGGTAGCTGTGCTGGCCGAGGCGGAAGAGCTCGCCTTCGAGCGCATTGGCGACGGTCGACTTGCCGGCGCCGGACAGGCCGGTGAACCAGATCACGCAGGGCTGCTGCTTCTTTTGCGCCGCGCGGTCCGCGCGCGAGACGTTATGGGCGTGCCACACGACGTTGGTGGCTTTGACGGTCGGTTCCAAGGCGTTCATCCGTTGCAGGGGTGTCGAAGGGCTGCAAGATTAAGGACGCGGCCACGATTTGACCAGCGCCAGATGCAGCTTGCGCCGGCCGGATTGTCTTGTTCAGGACAAAAAAAGGCGGCGCAGCCGCTGGGGCTGCGCCGCCGGCAGACCCCTAAATCCTCAGTTCGGAATGACCGCCTTGTTGACGCCGGCTTCGCCGACGATCATCAGCCCATCCTTCCAGGCCATCACCGCCGCCAGCGAACCGCCGCCGAGCGAGGTGATCGGCATCTCGATCTGCGCACGGCTGACCTTGCCGTCCACCGCGATGTGCACGATCGCGCCGTCGCCACCGACGAGTACGACACCGCCGTCCGGCAGCACGGTACCGCCGAACATCGACAGCACGGTGCCGATATCGACCGCCGACCACTGGCCGCCGCGGACGTCGTCGCTGCGCAGGACGTTGCCGCGCAGGCCGAACACAACCGCGCCCTTTTCGCCCACCGGCAGCACGCCGAACAGCGAGCCGTCGTAAGGCAGCGTCAGGCGCTCCCAGGTCACGCCGTCCGGGCTGATGCCGAGCAGGCCGGTTTCGCCGACCGCGAACAGCTCGCCGGTCTTCAGGCGCGTGATCGCATTCAGATGCAGACCTTCTTCAAGGATCACCGGTGCGTCGACATCGGCCCAGGTCTTGCCGCCGTCGGTCGTCGACATCAGCACGCCGAAGGCGCCGACGATGACGACGTTTTCGGGGCTGAGCGCGACGACGCCGAGCAGGGCCTGGTTCTTTTCCGGCTCGAAGCGCTGCACGTTCCAGGTCTTGCCGGCGTCAGCCGTATGCAGAACGGTGCCGTCGTGGCCGACCGCCCAACCCTGCTGGGCATCGGCGAACGCGACCGCCGTCAGCGCGACGTTGAGCGGCACCGCGACCTGGGTCCAGGCCACACCGTCCTCGGAACGCATGATCGTGCCGCGGTCACCCACGGCAACCAGCGTCTGGCCGGCCGGCTTGATGTCGAGCAGCAGGCTGGTCGCCGCCAGCGGCGCGATTTCGGCGGCACGCGGCTTGAAGCTGCCGAGGCCCTCGGCAGCGGCAGGCATGGCGACAGCGGTGGCGGCCAGGGCCATCAGCGTGGCCGCACTACGGATCAGGCGCTTCATGCGGCGGCTCCGGCAGAGGGACGATCAGACGTCGCGTTGGGGTCCGGCTTGAGCAGGAACGCCGCGAAGGCCGGCAGCAGGATGACCGCGGCGACGGCGTTGGCGAGGAACATGATCGTCAGCAGGATGCCCATGTCGACCTGGAACTGCAGGCCGGAGAGCAACCAGGTGCACACCGATGCGGCCAGCGCCAGGCCGGTGACGATCACCGCCTTGCCGGTCTGGTGCAGGGTCTGCGCATAAGCGGCGCGCAGCGTCATCTTCTTCTCCTTCACGCATTCCTCGAACACGCTGTAGATGTAGATGCCGTAGTCGACGCCGATACCGGCGGCGAACGCGGCCACCGGCAGCGTCGAAATCTTCAGACCGATGCCGAGCCACACCATCACCGCATAGGTCAGCACCGACACCAGCGCCAGCGGCACCAGCACGCAGACGAGGCCAGCGAGGCTGCGGAACGAGGCCCAGACGCAGATGCCGATGAACAGGAACAGCCAGGCCAGTACGGTGAACTCGGTTTCCTCGATCACGTCGTTGGCGGCGGCCATGACGCCGACGTTGCCGGTCGCGAGGCTGAACTTCACCAGCGGCTCGGGGCCCTGTTCGGAAGAGAACTTCTCGACCGCGGTGATGATGGTGTCGATCGTCTCCGCCTTGTGGTCGGCGGTGAAGATGAACACCGGCATCGCGCTGCAATCGTTGTTGAGGAAGCCCGTCGACGTCGGGAAGCGCTGGCCGGCAAGCACGAGCGCGCCCGGTTCGCGCGGCAGGGTCAGCCACTTCGGCGAGCCTTCGGAGAAGGCGTTGAAGACGATCTTCGCGACCTGCGGCATCGACAGCGTCGACTGCACGCCCGGCGTGTTCTGCATGCGCCAGGCGAAACGGTCGATCTCTTCCATGACCTCGTGGTTGATGCAGCCGTCGGCCGGATTCTCGGCAATGACCTTGATGACGTCGACGCCGATCGAGAACTCGCTGACGATGCGCGCGCTGTCCTTGTTGTAGCGCGAATCCGGGCGCAGCTCCGGCACGCCGTCATGCAGTTCGCCGATGGCGAGATCCTTCGACACGTATTCGGCATAACCCCAGGTCAGGATCGCCACGCCAAGCACCATCGCAGCAACCGGCTTGGCGGTGATACCGGACAGCCAGTGCCAGACCGGCTCGAACGCGGCATCGCGACGGCGCTGATGGTCGCGGAACTTGATCGGATCGTTGAGCTTGGCGAACGACAGCAGGCAGGGCAGCAGAATCTTCTTGCAGACGATGACCGCGACCAGGCCGAACATCGCGTTGATCGCCATCTCCTGCACGATGCCGACCGGGATCAGCAGGATCGTGCCGAAGCCGACGACGTTGGTCAGCAGCGCGGTGATGCCGGGGATGACGAGACGGCGATAGGTCGCACGCGAGGCGTCGAGGCTGTTGTGCCCATGCTCGGCCACTTCATACAACCAGAAACTGGTGATCTGGATGCCGTGCGAGACGCTGATCGCCATGACCAGGAACGGCACCAGGATCGCGAACGGATCGAGGCCGTAGCCCGCCATGTGCAGGATGCCCAGCTCCCAGACCACGGCGAGGATGCCGCAGGATAGCGGGATCAGCGCGATCAGCGGCGAGCCGGTGTACCACCAGAGGATGATCCAGGTCAGGAAGATCGTCAGCGCGAAGAAGCCGACGACCTCGAGCGAGGCATCGGCAATGTCGCCGACGACCTTGGCGAAGCCGACGATGTGCACATCGACATTCGGGTTGTAGTCCGGATTGGCGACTTCGGTGACTTCCAGATCGCTGCCCTTGATCGGGTGCAGCTCGATCTCGCCGTTGGGCAGCTGGTATACGCCGTCAACGGTCTTGAAGCGGAACATGAAACCGCGCGGATCGCTGTACGTGGTCGTCGCGATATCGCCCGCCTTGTACGGCGGGCTGTCGACCTTGAGCTTGTACTCGAACATCTTCGGTTCGGTGAAATGCCGCCGCACGTCCTCGATCAGGTGCGCGGTCTTGACGTAGTCGAGCTTGTCGCCGGTGACTGGATTGAGTTCGAGCAGCTCGGAGAACACCATCGCGCCGCGCGAATCGTTGGCGACGAGGCGGCCGATGATCTTGGCCTTGGTGACGTTGGAGCGCACCTGGTCGAGCATTTCCGGCGCCGGCGAGTACTCGGCGGGAATGACGTTGCCGCCGTAGAGTCCCTCCTCACGCACCTCGACGTAGCGCACGTCCGGCGTGAACAGCGAGCTGACGCGGGTGCGGTCCATGCCCGGCGTGAAGGCGACCGCTTCGGTCAGGCCTTTCAGCGAAGCGAGGAACTCGCCGTTGTAGATGTCCTTCTGCGGCGCATCTTCCTTCAGCACCAGCGCAAAAAGTACCGTGTTGGCTCCACCGAACTGCGCCTGGTACTTCTTGAAGATCTGCATGTACGGATGCTGCAGCGGCAGCTGCTTCTCGAAGCCAGTATCCAGCTTGAGCTGCGAGGCCTGCCAGGCCATCAGCAAGGTCATGAAGAACAGGACCGTCAGGGTCCGGCCACGGCGGCCGAACACGATCGGCTCGGTGACACGGATGAACATCTGCGAAAAAGCGCCGCGGGCATCGCCGTGCATGGACTCCCCCTGCCAAAAATGACTGCTAATGACTACTTGATATCGTGTGCTGCACGCGCACCGGGATGGCCCCTCGACCGCCCCGCTCCAAACTGCGCTGGCAACCCAATTCGTTAAAAATCCGCCGGAAGCTGAAGTAACTTAAAAGCTTCCTGTGCTTCGGCCCAGCATATCCTGTTTACCGGCGAATTAGACCACCCAGCGCAGCGAACAGGCCGGTCGGCGCGGCCTAAAGCTGGCTTGCCGCAAAGGTATCGCAACGGTCCGGATCGCCGGACGCAAAACCGGTGCGAAACCAGCGCACGCGCTGCTCCGAAGTCCCGTGGGTGAAAGCGTCCGGGACGACCGTGCCCTGGGCCTGCTTCTGCAGGCGGTCATCGCCGATGGCCGAGGCGGTATTCAGCGCCTCTTCGATGTCGCCGTCTTCCAGCCATTGCAGGCGCTGCTCGGCGCGATGGGCCCAGACGCCCGCCAGGCAATCGGCCTGCAGTTCCTGGCGCACCAGCAGGCCACCGTCGCCTTCGAGATCCTTGCCGGCGCGACGCGCATCGTTGACCCGTGCACTGATGCCGATCAGGGTCTGGATGTGATGCGCCACCTCGTGGGCGATGACATACGCATAGGCGAAATCACCGCCGCCGCCCAGGCGCTGCTGCATCTCCTCGAAAAACGACATGTCGAGATAGACCTGATGATCGCCGGGGCAGTAGAACGGCCCGGACGCCGAGCTGGCGTTACCGCAGGCGGAACTCACCGCGCCGGAAAACAGCACGAGCTTCGGCGCTTCGTAATGGCTTTTGGCCTTCTGGAAATAATCGGCCCAGACGACTTCGGTTTCGCCGAGGATGCTGCGCACGAACTCCGCGCCCTCGTCGTTCTGCGGCGGAGCGACACCCTGCTCCTGAGCCGGGGCCGGCATGCCCTGCGTCACCTGCTCGACGAAGCCAAGCATCTCCAGCGGATTCTTGCCGAGCAGCAGGCTGACGACGACGACGATCGCGACGCCGCCCAAGCCCAGCTTGCCACCGGGGCCGCCGCCGCGCGGACTCATGCCGCGCCGGTCGACGACGTTGTCACTGCGGCTGCCCGACTTCCATTTCATTGCGGTCTCCGGCGAAAGGCTATGCGGCGCTGGCTCCGGCACGGCTGCGCGCCGAGGCGCCGGCCGGTCCCGCCAGGAAGTCCTCGGCGAATGCAGTGTAGCGATCCTGCTCGATCGCAGTGCGGATCTGCTGCATCAGCGTCTGGTAGTAGCGCAGGTTGTGAATCGTGTTCAACCGCGAACCGAGAATCTCGTTGCAGCGATCGAGATGATGCAGGTAGGCGCGCGAGTAATTGGCGCAGGTATAGCAGTCGCAGGCCGGATCCAGCGCCTGGCCGTCGTCCTTGTACTGAGCGTTGCGGATCTTGACGACGCCAAGGCTGGTGAACAGATGCCCGTTGCGCGCGTTGCGCGTCGGCATCACGCAATCGAACATGTCGATGCCGCGCGCGACCGCCTGCACCAGATCGCGCGGCGTGCCGACGCCCATCAGGTAATGCGGATGATCGGGCGGCAGCTCCGGGCCGATCGCATCGAGCACCTGCAGACGCTCCGCCTCGGGCTCGCCCACTGACAGCCCGCCGAGCGCATAGCCGTCGAAACCGGTATCGCGCAGGCGCTGCAGAGACTCGCGGCGCAGCGTGGTGTGCATGCCGCCCTGCACAATGCCAAAAAGCGCGCCGTGATTGTCGCCATGCGCGGTCTTGCAACGCACGGCCCAGCGCGCCGACAGCTCCATCGACTTGCGCGCCTGCTTCTCGGTGGCCGGATACGGCGTGCACTCGTCGAACTGCATGACGATGTCCGAGCCCAGTGCGTGCTGCACTTCGATCGCGCGCTCGGGCGTCAGGAAGATGCGGTCGCCATTGATCGGCGACGCGAACTTGACGCCCTCCTCGGTGATCTTGCGCAGCGCCGACAGGCTCCAGACCTGGAAGCCGCCGGAGTCGGTCAGGATCGGCCCGTCCCAGTGCATGAACTTGTGCAGTCCGCCGAGCGCCTTGATCAGCTGCTCGCCCGGCCGCAGCATCAGGTGGAAGGTGTTGCCGAGGATGATCTGCGCACCGACGCCGCGCAGCTCTTCCGGCGACATCGCCTTGACCGTGCCGTAGGTGCCGACCGGCATGAAGGCCGGCGTCTCGACCGTGCCGCGCTCGAAGCTGAGGCGGCCGCGGCGAGCGGCAGCGGACGTGGAAATGAGTTCAAACTTCACGGCGACGCGGACCCATCAGGCGATGACGCGCGAATTGTCCCATGCCGGCCCGTCTCTTGCTGCTGCTTTGACTTGCCCCGGAGGCAGGGGTAGCGTCGAAACCCCCAGGGAAAGGATGTCCCCGATGAAGTTCGTTTCCGGCATGCTGGATCGCTTGTTGTTCGCGTGCGGGCTGCTGCTGTTTCTGCAGCTGCCGCAGTTCATCGATCACTACACCCAGCGCCTCGGCGGCTATCGCCAGGCGGTCGCCGACAGTGTTGCCGATTACCAGCGCAGCGCGGATACCCATTACGCCGGCGATCTCGATCGGCTGGTCGCGGATTTCCGCACCGACGACAACCCGGCCCAGCGCGACATGGGCGACAAGATGCAGCGCGATCGCGATCGGCTGGTCGAACTCGACAGCGCCATCGCGGTGCTGTCCGGCCACAGCCTGATCGACAAGCTGATCTTCCTGGCGCGCAACGTCGACATGCCGATCGCGAAGGCGACCGCAGAATCCTTCACGCCAGGCTTGCCGCTGAACCTGCAGGCGGGTGTGTGCGGGTTGATCGGCGGGTTGCTGGCCAGCGGTCTGTTCAACCTGCTGATCTGGCCGATCCGCAGGGCCAACCGCTACCAGCCGATGCCCAATCGCTGAGCCGCGCGCTTTGGCGCGGCTCAGCCTTGAGATTGATCAGCGCCGGCTGCGGGCGCGCGCGAAATTGAGGTCGCTGGTCGTCGTGCGCAGACGGCTGCCGAGGTAGTGCGCCATCTCGCGGTAGAACTTGACCGCCGTCGCCGGCCGCGCATCGAGATACTTCTGCAGCGCGCTGTAGGAGATCACGACGATCTCCGACTGCTCCATCGTGCGTGCGGTCGCCGAGCGCGGCTCGCCGTCGAGGAACGACACCTCGCCGAAATGCGCGCCGGTGCCCAGCGTCGCCAGCATCACCGTGTTGTTGTCGCCGTTCTGCGAGATCTGCACCGAACCGAACTTGACGACCAGCAGCGCATCCGCCGTGTCCTGCTCGTTGAACAGCACCGTGCCGGCGCTCAGGGTGCGCGGCTCGGCGACGGCTTCCAGCGCCGACAGCTCGTCCTCAGTGAAAGCCTTGAACAGGTAAATGTCGCTGAGGATGTGACGGGCCATGCAAAAAATCTCCGGGGTTTTCAGGTGCAGTGCGGGCGGTAAGGCCGGCTTGCGCGCCAGCATACACCAGCCATTTGCGCGGATCAGTGACCGGATCGGCAGACCGGGCCCAGAGCCTCAGCGCGCGTCGGCGCCCGCCGCCAGCGGCTCTATCAGCATGGCGTCGCCATAGCTGAAAAACCGGTACTGCTGCTCCACCGCGTGGCGATAGGCGGCCATCAGCCGCTCGTAACCGCCGAACGCGCAGACCAGCATCATCAGCGTCGACTGCGGCAGGTGGAAATTCGTCAGCAGGCGGTCGACCACGCGGAAGCGGAATCCCGGCGTGATGAACAGGCGCGTGTCGCCGCTCGCCGGCTCGATCATGCGCTCGCGGTCCTGCGCCAGCGCGGCGGATTCCAGCGCGCGGTTGACCGTGGTGCCGACCGCCACGACGCGGCCGCCGCGCTCACGCGTCGCCGCGATGGCCGCGCACAGCGCGGCGCTGATCTGGTAGCGCTCGGCATGCATGCGGTGCTCGGCCAGGTCGTCGCTGCGCACCGGCTGGAAGGTGCCGGCACCGACGTGCAGGGTCAGCGTCGCCGTCTCGACGCCGCGGTCGCGCAGCCGGCCGAGCAATTCCGCATCGAAATGCAGGCCCGCGGTCGGCGCGGCCACCGCACCTGGCTCGCGGGCGAACACGGTCTGATAACGCTCGGCATCCGCCTGATCCGGCGTATGCGTGATGTACGGCGGCAGCGGCAGCTGGCCGGCGCGCTGCAGCAGTGCCATGACGCCGTCGGTGCCGTCGTAGCGCAGGCGGAACAGATCCTCGTCGCGATCGATCGCCGTCAGCTCGTCGCCGCTGTCGAGCAGAATCTTGCCGCCGGGCTGCGGCTTCTTGCTGACGCCCAGCTGCGCGACCAATTCCTGCGCATCGATCACCCGCTCGACGAGAATCTCGACGCGCCCGCCGGTCGGCTTGCGGCCGAAGATGCGGGCGGGAATCACGCGGGTGTCGTTGAAAATCAGCAGATCGCCGGGCGAAAGCAGCGCCGGCAGGTCCGTCATCTGGCGATCGGTCCGGTTGCCGTCCGCGGCCAGATGCAGCAGCCGGCTCGCCGAGCGCTGCGCCGGCGGATGCTGGGCGATCAAGGCCTCGGGCAGAACGTAGTCGAAGTCGGAACGGCGCATGTTGAAAGCAGAGGATCGCGGCTGTCTGGCGCACAGTTTCTCATGGGCCTGCCTCCTTGATCGCGGTGAGCGGCGGCGAGCTGCGGACAAGAAAAAGGCCCGGCGCGAACGCCAGGCCATTCTCGAATTGGTGCCGGAGGTGGGCAACGGAGAAACCAACGGCATCAGCGGCTTAGGGTGCGTCTGGCGTAGCTATGGCGCTTGCCTCATGTGAGTCCCGCGCCGTGACCGTCATTGTACCGCGCCCACAAACGACAAAAGCCCCGCCAACCCAGAAGGGCTAGCGGGGCGTCATATATGGCGAATTAGAGCCGATTCGGCGCGATATTCGGCTCAGGTGGCGAGTTACGGCGGCTTTGGAATCTGCGTCGACCTGGCTCTGATCTCATTGTCCCGGCGCTGGATCGCGGCCACGGCATCTACGCGCTTTCGGTCGCTGGCCTGGGTCGCCTCGATCCGGTTCACTTGCTGCTGGATCTGGGCAATCGCCCCGACCTGCTGGTCGAGTTTGCCGCCGATCTCCTTGAGGGTCGTCATCGCCCCGTCCCCGAGCATGGTCCGGTCGAGCTTCTTGATCTCGACGTCGGTCTGAAGCTTGAACATCTCCAGCTGGAACGCACGGTCCCGATCCGATCCCTCGTTGAACTTGTCGAGTAGCAGCGCGCCACCGGTCATCGAGGGCAGGCCAACGACGAAAAACAGCATGGCAAAGCCCAAAAGCGCGCCAACTCCGAGACGCATAACCTTTTCGGGCGTCTTGGCCGTTTCTGATGGCTGAAACAGGAACCGGACCAGCCGCATCATCATGTGGTTGAAGTCGGGCGAACTGCTCGCCAGTTCAGCGTCCGATGCGCGTCGGCCAATGCTGCCCTTTTCAGGCTCCACCTCTGCCTCTGCCATCAATTCGCCTCCCCTACGTTGTCGTTATGGAACTGCCGGATAGCATCCAACCGGTTCAACTCGACGGAACAGGCTGCAAGGTCGTCGGCGATGGCTTGGGCGAACTCTCGATCTGCTTGGTCTTGAGCTTCGCTGCGGGGCGGTCCAGATGGGCCGGGAGCGGAGGACAGCGGTAGACGATCTGGGGCTGGCTTGCGCACGCAGACATCGTGCACGCGAGCAGCAATGCGCTCGACAGTCGGAGCATCGGCTTCCTGTTTCTGGACATAGCTGGTGACGGCCTCCAAGCCGGTCTGGGCTGCGCGGGTTTCGGACTGGCTGGCGGCTTTGTCGATCGACGCCTGCTGTTCGGCAAGGTCGTCTTGGGCGCCGTCGAGGCGATAGGTCTGCAGGCCGCAGAAGGCGACCAGCAGAAGGCAGATGTGGGGCCAGGGGATCATTGCGCTTGCTCCGGAGTGAGCGGCGCGGACTGTGGAGGATTCTTCAAGGTGTCCCGATAAGGCAGGTAGCAGTGCTTGCCGGACCCTGGCGAGACATCCTGCAGATGAACCCATGGATCACTGTTGGACCGACCAGCAGTCCACCGGGGATCTTCCATGTAGAGCCGGTGCTTCTTGAGCATCGCGCAGTCGTCGCGGAGGCAGAATCTGGCGAGCTTCCGAGTCGTGAAGGTGTCCTGAAGGTCGACACCACGGCAGAGCATGTGCTTCGACAGTGCCGCTGCATTCGATGTTCGGGCGTTCACTGCTGCCGGTCGATAACCGGACGCAACCGGATTGCCGCTGATCTGATCGTTTGGCAACTCAATGCCTTCGGCGGCCGCATCTGCGAGCAGCGCGTTGACACGTGCGAGCAAAGTCTTTGTCGCTGCCTTGTCGGCGCCGACATCGCCATGCAGCTTGAAGTAGTCAGCTTCGGTGATCTGCGTCACAGCATCACCGCCAACACGACCAGCCCAACCACGACCGCGCCGATGATCAAGAACGGACGCGCAGTCAGCCGATCGACCCCCGGCACGATGCCGAGGATGCGTTCAATGAGTTTCATGGAGACTCCGGGTTGAGGCCGTCCGTGGCTCAGGGGAAATCAGGAAGTGGGGAAAGGGGCTGTTGGGGGCGTGAACGGCGTCGTCGTGTAGCGACTCGCTTGAGTCAGGCGGAGTGCGTGCACGCGCCCGTTGAAGTACCGATTGGCGCCAGTAACGAGCCTGCCAATCTGAATGCTGGAGTGGCCGTTAACTCGCGTTCCGGTGATGGTCCCGGAGCCTCGCTCAACGCCCGCGATGTAAGCCTTTGCGGAAGTGCCATTCACGTTCCCTGCAACGTGGTAGATGTTGCCCGCCGTGATCGACGCGCCGGACGTCACGACATCGACGTTTGCTGAACCGCTACCGTTCTGAACTGAGAAGCGGAGGTTTCCGGAAGCGGCCACCTCGAAGACAAGGTCTACTGCTGCGGTGCTGGACCCGTTGCTGATGGAGAAAATCTCCATCTGAGTAGCACTGACAGCTGGCTGAATGATTGCCTCTATGCAGAAATTGCCCGTGCCAATGGCATTGGCAAGAGTGGCAATCAGGTAGTCGCCGGACCCATCAAGTAGAAGTTGATTGGAGTTCTTTTGCGCGTTGCCTGCAGCGGTCCAAGTAACTCCAGGGATCGCGTCAGTGAACGCTGATGTCCCATCGGCGCCATTGAAGTTGGGAAGCGCAATAACGCTGCCGAATAGTGGATCTGTTACCCCCGCATCGATGAACAGGTTCACGCCAGCACTCGCGTGTACTTGATCGAGAAACTGAGGCCGACCAGCGACGAAAGGCTGCTGAGCGTTATGACAATGTCATCGCCTGCAGAGAAGGCGTTGCTCGAACTATGTGACTGGCTTTGTTCAGAGGAGCTTGCTGAGTTCGCTGTGCCGCCAAGGGCCGTCGTATTGATCTTGAAGGTGACAGTGCCAGTGCCGCTTTCAGACCTCGTGGTCGTTTCCGTGATGGTCCCGCCATGCGCCGCCTTTACGACGATCCGATAATCCTTGGCAGATGGAGAGCCGATATATCCCGCCATCATCTCGTCTGGCTGCGTAGTGCTTGCCCCACCGGATGCTGTATTCAGCCATGCAGCCAGAGTGTCGAGCTCCAAGCGATAGTTCGCCCCTCCAAGGACAATCTCTAGGGATTCACTGCCAGCAAGATCCGAAGCGGAGGCTTCAGGAAGTTGAGAAATCTTCAGGTTTGGCATTCGGGCGCCTCAAATGAAAAACCCCGCTCGATGGCGGGGTTCTTTGATTCAGTAGGGGGTTACTGCGAGCGCTTGTAGACAGCGTTCGAAAAGACCATGTCAGGCCCATTGGGGCCGGCGAAAACCTGGGTAATGTCAGACCCGGGTGGGCTATTAACGCCGCGGACTACTGCCTCGGGCGGGAACAATTCAAAGGCAAGATCCATCGTTACTGGATCGAAGGCCTGAACGCCCATGTACTCAACAGCATCAATGACAGTGGTTGTATAGGAAGGAGGTCCGGAAACGATCTGCTGAGCCGTCACGGTGTAGCGTGAGTAGGCGTAGATATTCGTTCCATCGAAGTACAGATGGCCTCTCGGGCCCTGCGGACAGAACGGCCCCTTCTCTCCGGAATCCCCGTTGTACCAGCAGGGGATTGTCTTCAAGAGAGACCCGTCAGCGGCAGAGAAGACGCGGACATCCTCCTGCCCCATCATCCAGATTTTGCCCTGCGCATGGACAAGCTCGATGCCATAGCGAGGGATATCAGCGACGGTCCATACAACATCCCCGTCAGGCTCCATCTTCGCCAGCGTGGATGTAGTCCATGAGTTCTGAACCGCATAGACATGCGTGGCGTCGGTTGTGACGGCGTAGCAGATGCCTGGAATTCCAGTCACCACTGCCATGTCGATCGTATCGACGTCAGCCATCGTGTCCTTATCGAGCACGAACAGGCCCCCCGATGCGACAAAAAGATTCTGTCCGAGGATTGCCATTGAGGCCTGAACAGCACTGCCAGAGCCGCCGCCAGGCGGAACCTTTATCCGGCTGATCGTCCCTGCCTGAAGTGCCGTAGCATCGAAACGCGTGACGAACCCGGTGTTGACCAGATTGTCGTAGTACTGCGTGTATACCGCGTCAGCCGTGACGAGCAGAAAGCCGGTTAGCGTCTCCTGATTGGTGACGGTGGCGATCTCCTCGTAAGTGTCCTTGTCCAGAACAGAGATGGCGCTAGCAACTGGCGCTCTTGGAGAAGAGGTGTAGCTGTATAGATAGCTTCCGTCTCCGCGGACAATGGTCGGAAAGTAGGGCTCAATAGAGATATCCGGATAGAACACAGCATCTGGATTTATGACGGCATTCTCCAGCAGTCTCAGACCTCCATCCTCAAGAAGCCGGAAGCTGCCATCCTCCAGCAGTCGAACATCCTCTGCATAGCCGAATTCGATGACGCGAATCTGACGCTGCCAACTTGGGATTCCCGCTCTTACGCTCTCAATCTCTACTCGGATTTCACCGGCAGCAGAAAAGTCTGGTTCCCATTCAGTCCCGGAAATAGGGCCGCTCTGGAGTAACAACTCGTCGGTGTCGTTGTTGTAGAGGTAGACGGTATAAGTCGTCCCAGGCTCAGGGCCGATGTTCCCCTCGCCCTGATGGACTAGATAGGCCGTCTGCTGGACGCGGTCACGGTGCGCCCAGGTAATCTCTATCGGATCGTCGATCGGACCCGGCCAAGTCTGCCCGTTGACCTTCACGTTTCCGGGTGGATATGGGCGGGCCATTCGCTGAGCCAGCGTGATCTGCATCGGCTCGGCATCTTCAAGGTCGACCGCCCCGCCAGTCGCCAAGGTCTGTAACTTCACATCGACGACGTCTCCGGTCGCGCGCTCAGTAGGATCAGCCCCAAGAGCATTGTCTGTGAACCAGATCCTGGTCAAAGACGGCCAATCCTTCGGGACCGTATCCAGAACACCGCGGGCGACATTCATGCCAGTCTGGTTAGAATCCAGGCCGAGGAATTCGACCCATTCAGCCTCTCTGCCAGAGCCAATTAGAACCAGCGTCCCTTCCGTCACAGAGTTCAGGTCAATCGCGTTCTCGAACTCGAGGAAGTCATCTTGTTCCGTGATCGATCCAGACAGGATGGCAGTGGGCGCGAACTGTCCTACAGTCTGCTCAACATAGTCCGTTGAACCGACTTTTGAGTTGATTCGATAGCTCTGCCAAAGGCCATTTTCCCGAGCTGCCAGAGTGCGGACGAACCCTGCGTCTGCATCAAGCGCGCTGACCAGAGGCGCATCTGGGTCATCGCCAACAGCTCGGGCCATGTCCCAGTAAGTCGCCTCAAGAACATCCTGCTTCTCGATCGGATCTGCAGAATTATCGGGCGGCGTCCAGAGCGAATCCTGTTGATTCGAGTAGGTCGCCAGCGGCAATCCAAATACATCCTCAGCCGCCTGGATGGTTACTGCGCCATCTTCGAGAGTGCCGGTGTTGACCGAGAGAACACGCATCGGAACCGCTGTAATGCCGAGCTTCGGCCAGCTGACCAGGATCACATCGCCAACCCGAATCAACGCACCTTCGCGGTTAACCTTCATGGTGGCTTTGGAGAGCAAAGTGCTTTGAGCCACCAGATCGCGCATCGCTACGCGACCGGCGATATCGTTGCTCCGGATGCCAGGGTACTGCTTGGTCTGCGAGACAACCGCGCCTTGAGACTGGATGTTGGCGAGGTCTTGGACGGTGACGCTTAGCGACTGCCCGTTGTTCCGGTCGGTATAGACGACCGATATCTCGTTGACAGTCTCTCCATAGCCGGCTCGCTGGAACGAGTCCATCGACAGAATGTTCGTCTCATCGAGCGTGATCAGATCGCTCAGCGAGTAGTCGCCGCGAATCAAGACCAGCTGAAATTTGCCGGTGACAGGATCGATGCGCAGAACGCCGCCGATGTGATCAAGAACAATCTGTATGAAGTCCTCGATGGAAGACTGCTGATTCCAGATCATCGAAAGACCGAAGTCTTCCGAGAACAGGGTGTCGGCAGCACGGGTGAAGTACGCCTCGTCGATGCTGCTAATCGGATATCCCATGCCCCACTGAGGGTCGGTCAGGCACTGGTAAACGATATGCGCGCCGTTCATGTCGTAGTGCGCGCCGCCCAAAGCAGCAGCAATCGAATCTGTCAGCGCATCCGGATCACTCCCAGGAACTACCGGGACCCCATCTGCTGGTGTGTTATCCAGGAATGAGCTGTAAGTGGTATCCGAGAGATCGATGTTGAAGGCAAAGGACTGAACACCATCTACAGAGAACAGAGTGTCAGCCGCCTCGCGGGCCACCATCTCTGCATCTTCTGGGTCCATCGGGAATGGATATCCCGTTCTAGAAGGAACCCCATCAGTTATGAAAATGAACGTTTTGTCGCAGTCCTCCGGCGCCCCTGCGAAGAAAGCTGGCGCCGGATCAGTGGCGAAGACAAAGTCCGTCTCTGTACCGTTGATGTCCAGATCATCAAACCAATCCTTGATGTCCTGAATGTCATCAGCTGTGACCGATCGGCGGGTGATCGTCGTGGTGTAGCTGCCCCAGCCAACACCCATGAGGTCGAGGGGCAGACCTGATTCCTGAGTTAACGCCAGGATGTAGTCAAGCAACCCGGAAATGGCGACTTTGGCGTTATGGGCTCTTGTCTCTCCGTTCGGCGTCTCATCGTTCATTGACCCGGAGATATCGAGCGCAATGACAATGGCCTGAGGGTAAGTCCACTGGTTACCGATTGGCGCGGTTTCCGGATACCACGCGGAGCCACAATTCCAGCCGGCCAAAATTCTCCGGACACGGAATGACCACGGCTTCAGATATGGATTGTTGGCGGCAACCAGGCCAGTCTTGGGGCCGGACCGAAGAGATGTCGACAGAACAGACCAACCGCCTTCGTACTCTGGGACATCACTTTGAACTGTCGAAGGCCCATAGAGAATTGCACTGAACACGCCACGATAGGCAGGTATCTGCTCGCCGAGCTGGCTGACCAGATAAGAATCCTTGCCTTGGTTAGAAGCCCCCATGCAAACCTGCACAACCCCAGCCAGCCCGCCCTCGCGATCGTCACCACCAAACAGATTCGGCTCGTTGATGGTGATGGGTCCGCTGCTGGACTTAATCCCGCGCCAAGCAACGCGCTTGTCGGATTCGATCCTCTCCAGAGCATCAACGGGGCCATAGCAGACAGCAAACTGAATGCCCATGAAGTAGCGATAGCCAACGGTTTGTTTTTTACCGGAGCCCATCGTTCTTCCTCGCGTGTTCGACGACCTTCAGGGCCATCGCATCGCCTGTTTCTTCCAAGACTTCGGCGTCAATGCCGTGCCGTAGAAACTGCGGCCAGTTGATGCCGTGGCGTTTCGCGAACGCACGACTCCCCGCTGCGCAGAACTTGAGTTCGCGCAGATGGGTCAACGTGATAGTCACTTCCCGCCTTTCTTACGGATCGCAGAAGTAGAGAGGTCGCCGTACCAAACAACGTTAGGGCCGGTCACGAGAACAGTGCCGAAGACAACCGGAATCGGCCTGCCCTGCTCTGCAGTGGGGATATCGAAGTCAGCCAAGCTCGCTGGCTTAGGCTTCGGCGGCTTTGGGGCAAGCGCATAGCTGACGATCGCCGAGACAACCAGCACCGCCAGATAGAATGCAAAGTTCATTTCAGTAGACCGACGTCCCGCCGAAGGGGTTTTTGAAAGGGATGAAGGGGAACCCGCCGTAGTTGTCGAGGTTTGCGTAGACGTCGTCGCAGGTCGCCATCGTGTGATCGCAGCCCGGATAGACCGTCACCGGATCACCGGGGCTGATCCCGTTGAACGGCTGAGACAGACTCAGCGTCGATCCAGTAAATGCCATGATGAATCGACGCTCGATGACGCCTTGCGATTGCTCCCAGTCCACGAAGCCGCCGCCGTATGGCTTAGTCGCCATCGCGCCGACTTGCAGGGATACGCCACTGACAGCAACCACCGACACCGACTGAGCCTGCGTCGTGCGATCAAGGTTGCATCCGGGGCCATAGAGAACGTGCGGGCATTGCGCCTGGTACATCCGGCGAAGCCCGGTTCGGCGCAGAGAGGTGCTGACTGGCTCGCAGCTGATCAGCGCTCTCGCGCCATTGAACGCCACATTGAGCACTCTCCCGGCCCAGATGACTGCGGCATCAGTTGGCGAGCCGCGGTGAACGCGCTTTATCGTCAACGTCACTACATCCGATGGCGGAAAGACGCGGTACAAATCCGCGATCGGCAGGTTCCGGCGCGTCGTCAGGTTGATGTTGCTGCGCGGCAGCTCCGGCGTTGCCTCAATTGGAGAGCGAGAAATCTGATCGGATGGATACAGCTTCCCCGAAAGCGTGAAGTCGGCCTCAGACGAGGTATAGCGGTAGATGACCAGCTGCGCGGGAGTGCCATCACAGTCGCTTGGGGCTGGATAGGTGACGCGGGCGAACTCGTATAGCTCAATCGGCGCTCCGTTCTGTTCGCTAGTCTCGTCCGCGATGTAGGTCATAGCGGCACCTCAACGCAGGGAACAACCACGCGAGCGCCATATCCGGCGATGTAGGCGAACTCAATCCGGTCAGTGTCGAGCGTGACGCGGAACATGAGGCAAGCCATCGAGACATCGGAGACATTGATCGCGCTCGCGGCCGTGCCAACGAGAGTCAGGGCTTCCGTCGTGCCGTTGTCGATCGCCGAAGAAACCTGCAGGGTCGCGTAAGAGCCGTCGCGGCGCTGGATGAACAGATCACCGGACCCATAGCCAGCAGCGAATCCAACCGAGCGGATCGTGATCGAACCAGCGCCCATCGAGACATCCCCAACAAGCTGGATGCCGTTATTCTGCGATGGCAGCCAGAAGGCCTTCTGTCGCCCCTTGAGGAAGTAGAACCACTGGCGCAGCTGATAAACCTCGGCGCCCTTCTTGGGGATCCAAGCGGCGCTGAGGCGCTGCACAGCTCTGCTCATCGTGTCATCGAAGAACGGGCGGGCAATCCCGTTATCGACCGCTTCAACGTCGCGGATGGTTGATTCAGCAAGAGACCCGGCGCCAACCTTTGCGCACTGCTTCAGCAGCGGATTGCCGCGGTAGGTAGGAGCTTCGAGATCGTCGGCAATGTCAGGGCTGTCGTAGATACGCCACTCAATGTCGGCCTCGACATGCTTGCCTGCTGGGTGCTCTGCTCGCAGCCCCTCCGGCGCATAGGCAGAAAACGCCGGCGCCATGCGGGCATTCGCCCAGTTCTGAGTGGGGCCAACAGTGAGCACGATCTGATCGGGAGCAACTGAATCGATCAGAGCCACCTCACCCTCATCGTCTTTGCAGAATGAAACCCGGCCGCCGGCGACGTAATCCGCGATGGACGTATCGACAGGGATGACAGTTTGGCCGGCAGCCACGCTGATCTTGACGGCTTGAGACCACTCCGGTAGCCAGAAAGGCCCGGGCAAGCCCCCACGCATCATGGCCCGAACACGGTCATAAACCGTATTACGGAACGCATGCTGGTGCACCCAAATTCGCCTGGGCGTGTCGGTTAGCCTGATTCTCTGCTCAGCCGCACGAGCGCGCAGCGTGTCCGTCTTGAACTCGATCAACTCGACCATCTCTGCCCGTGGACAGAATGGAACGATCACGCGGGCATTCCGGCTGCGATCTGGCGAATCACCGAGCCATTGCGGCGGATTACGTTCATCACGTTCATCTCGCCTGGCTCGCTGCTGATGACGCCAGCCATAGTATCGGTGTCGAGCTGGTTGTAGATGCGGATGTTTTGCGCGCCGCCTCCGGTCTGGCTGCTTTTACCTGGGACAATCGATGGAGCCGCGACGGGCGCTGACTTCCCGCCGACTGATGGGGGCGTAAACCCAAACGCACTGCCGAGGGCATTTACCCCCATAGTTATCAACTGCTGAGAAAGCTGGTTCGCGGCAATACGACGCATTGCGTCAGAGAACTGCTTGACCATCCCATCAAGGCCATCCTTAAAGGGATCAAAAAGAAAGTCTGCGAAGGCGTCCTGAGCGTTACGCGCGGATTGGTCGGCAAAAACTGAAATCTGCTCCGAGGTTTCCTCGAGCTTTGGGTCAAGGGCCTCCAGAGAGCGGTAGTACTCATCATTGATCTGCACAAGACGACGCGTGCGCGTTTCAGCGTCAATGATCTGCCGGGTGTATTGGTCGTTCAGCTTTAGGATGTCAGCATCACGACGCTCATCCGGAGTGCGCACGGAATCTCGTACTGCCTGCCCCTCAGCTCGATCTGCCTCCTCCTGGGCGATCAGGCGATTCAACTCCTTGACGGCCTCAGCAGCACGCTTGGCGTCCTTCTCGGTCGAGTCTGCAGTCAGCTTGAAGGACTTGCGGATTTTGTCGTTGGCATCCTCCGCCGGCGCAGGGAGCGCGGCCATCCCTTCTTTCCAGATGTTGTCGATTCCTTCGAGGACATCGCTGACATCGCCTTTGACGTCGGAATACCAAGCTCGGGAAACCTCGTCTGCAGCTTTGAAGCCATCCTTGAACAAGGCGACCACGTAGGCCGCAATTCCGCCCAAAGTCTTGCCGACGAGGTCCGCAACGTTCTTCAGAACAAGGCCGGTAGTGACGACCAGCTTGAAAGAAGCTGCAAGGCCGCGCATTGCTTTGTCTACGGCCTCAGTGTCCTTGAGGTTCGTAATGAAGGTTTCGCTCAGCTTGGCGAGCGTCGGCAGCAGCTCGGCGGCGGTCCGCGTGGCAACGCCGCGGACCATTGCGCCGATCCGGTCGAGGTTGTCATTGAACTCGTCTGCCGCTGCAGCCGTGTCGCCGCGGATCGTCAGGCCAAGCGCCTCTGCCTCGGCGCGGAGCTCGGAGATGCCCTTCTTCCCCTCATTCAGCAAAGGGATCAAACCAGCGCCGGACTTGCCGAACAAATCCTGAGCGAGCGTGACCTTCTCTGCGCCATCCTCGTACTGGCTGAAGGCGTCGGCAACATCCAGCAGCAGGTCTTCCGTGCTACGGAGGTTTCCTTCCTCATCACGAATGCTGACGCCAAGCGCCTTGAAGGCTGCGGTTTGGCCCTTGCCGCCCTGCGCAGCCTCGCCGATCGTCTTGTTGAACTTTGCGAGACTGCCGGTCAGATCATCGACGCCTGCCATCTTTGCGGCGTAGTCGAGCTGAGATAGAGCTTCTGTCGCTAGCCCTGTCGTCTGGGACAATCGATACATGTCATCTGCGGCGTTGACCGCAGACTTCACGATGCCAGCAAACGCCGTAGCGCCTACAGCCAGCGCTGCGCCAACTGCTTTCCCGAAAGCGACAGCATCTTTCTCGAGTTGCTTGAAGTTCTTCTCGGCACGTTTCGCAGACCGATCCATGTCCGTGTCAAAACGACCCGTCAGCGCTTCAAGGACAACTGAGATTTTCATTTCTTGTCGTCCTGGAGAACGCTGCGAGACCACGCCAGTTCATCGGCTTCCCGCTCGTCTCGGACCCAAGGGTCTTCTCGATACGGAAGAAACGACTCCAGCCCCGTCTTCGAGGCATTGGGGTCTGTTTTGAAATCGGCGTAGAGCTTGGTGAAACGGGCTACGGCCATCTCGACCAGTTCGCCCTCAGTCGGCTGGCGCGCCATATAGGCTTCGAGAAGATCGATGTCGCGGAATGACCACGACCCGACCTCATGCAACGGACGGCGGAACAACACTGCCAGCCGGCATAGCCTGCGCAGCAGTGGGTCCGCCGCTAGTCGTTTTTTGCTGTATCGCCGTCTTCGTCATTGACTTCGTCAGCGATGGCATAGAGCTTCTTGATAAGCTTTGCAGACTGGCTCTGGACTGCCTTGAGGTTGGCGAAATGCCCAACGCCTTCTTCATTGCAGACCGAGTACAGCACCATCTTGTGCTGTTGCTCTTCGTTCAGAGCGAGGTCGATTTCCATGCGCGTGCCGATCCCGACTTCGCGGCTGACCTTCTGGCCTTTGAGAAGCTCGATGCGCTCTGCGCCCGTTATCTCTCGGAAGTGGTAGATCGATCCATTGACCTCCACCGACTTAACAACCAGATGCTTAAGGCTCATGGCTTAGTCGTAGATCGGAGTAGCGCGGTCACGCTTGAGCGGGCCGCTCGGCATCAGCACCAAGGTCGCGCGAACGATGTCGTCAACGGCCTTCTCGGTGCCGAACGACACGACGTAGGCCATGAAGCCATTCGTCGTTGGGCCAGGGCTAACGAGATAGCCTTGGCTGTCCAAAGCATCCGGCGTACCGACCTGGTCGGATAGAACTTCCATCCACGGCACGATCTCGCCGGAATCTTCCAAGCGTTCGAGCGCCTGATGGGCGGCAGACTTGGCGATGTAGTTCACGTTGATAGTGAGCTGCTGCCAAACCTTCATGCCCTGCTCGCCTTCGCTGCGCTCGCTGTCCAAGCAGGTCTTGTCGACATTGTTCGCCGGCGCGGCAAGCTGGCTGATGCCGGTTGGGCATGCCACCTTGTGGATCTCGGATGAGGAGACGCCAAAGAACAGCCGCGTTCCCTGGGTCTTAACGGTGCCTGTGGTCATTTCCTTTGCTCCAATAAAAAACCCGCCGAGTGGCGGGCGGGTTGCTGCTTCAAACTTCTATCTAATCCAGAACGAGAAGGTCATCGTCGACCGATATCTCTGGGTGCGTTCGTCCTTGGTATAGCTCGGGCCACTGACCAGATACGCATGAGGCTCGATGGCCGCGCGGGCGGCCTCGGTCAGCGTGACGATGCCGGTTGCTCCGGTACCGTCATTGTCCGACCAGCCGTCAAGCTGAACTTGCACGTTGTCGACCGGGGAAATGTCGTCGAGAACGTTGTCCGGCGTGGAGACCGGAATGAACCAGGTCATGTAGGGCGCTGTCGCCTTCTGAGGCGCATCTCCATGCGGGTAGACGCGCGGAGGATTGGCAATGATCGCTGTCACCGCAGCTGATGCCTGAAGAAGCGACTTGACTGGCGGCAGCATCAGCCTTTTACCCTGTTCATGCGCTTAAGCTTATTCAAGACGCGGCGGATGCCGGCGTTGATCTCACTTACAACAGTGTCCAGAGCCTGGCGCTTCTTGGACTCAAAGGCAGGGCGAATCGCTGGCATTGGGGCGCGCTTCTCAGTCCCATACTCAAGCAGTCGAGCAACCTGTGTCGTGGTGACTGGCTTTGAACCTGTCGCCTCTGGATACTTCTTGTTGCGAACGCGCACAACCATGCGCTCCCCATTTACCCCCGGAGCCGGGCGGCTTCGCGTTACAGAGATATTCTTCTCGTAAAGTCCGGTCGACTCGCTCGGCAGTCCGTCCGAGTTCGGCTCAGCTACGATGCGCTGAACGTTACCGATCCATTCCTTCTGAATGACTTGCGCACCCTTGCGAAGTGCCGATCGGACCACGCCGCCGCGCCGGCTGACGAGTTCAGGCGGAAGCCCGCGGAGCGTATCAACCACGCCCTCCAATCCCTCGAGTCTCACGAACTCACTGGCCACTGCTAACTCCATCTCGACACTTCAGCCGATATTCCCGGCGGGCAGTGGCATCTGCCTCGATGCTAGTGATGTCGTAGACCTTGCCGTCCCAGAGAATTCGCCAAGTCGGATCCATTCCTGGGAACCACCCTAGGTTGATCCGAGCCGTCGTCTCAGCCTGCTTTGCTGCAGCGGCGAGATATTCGGAACCAGGACCGGTCAGAACCTCCGCCGGAACTTTGTCGAGAGGCGTATCCGAATCGAGATAAACAGTTGCCCAAGTGAAATCTACTGCCCCAGACTCCGAATCCGTGACCTCCAACTTCTCTTGGAAGTGGATCCGGTGCCTGTATCGCTGCGCCTGCATCACACGCCCAGATTGCAGCGGTAGGGCATCAGAAGGGTTTCTGCCGCCTTGCGGAACTTCTCGACGTCCTCGGGTTTCGTGCCCTCGTAGCTGCACTGCGCCAGTCGCATCACTGCGACCCACACCGAATGCGGCATTGTTGGAGGCGGCTCACTGCTCTCGCTCGATTCGCAGGGGCAGATGTCGCCGAATGATCGGCGATCCATAAACTGGAGCGCCTCGTCCTCGGCACCGTCGAGTAATTTCTGGATGAGCGCATCGTCAGCCGCATGGATGACGCGCGCGAACATCCGGAATTCTTCGACGGTCGTGATGCTCACGCAGGAATCCTCTCGAATGCGATCCAGGTCTTGTCAACCCTGGTGATAGGTGCGCCGGCTTCGTACATCTCGTCCAGAACTTCCCGGACGTCGACCGTGCCGCGGTCGTGGTAGTCGTGCCAGATGATGATCCCGCCCGGACGGACGATCTGGCGGGCCAAAGCGGTGTCGTGTTCAACCGCCTCGCGGCCATGATCGCCATCAATGAAAATGGCATCCGCAGGCGCCAGATTCTCTGCTTTCAGATCAAAGGATCCCTTCGCGCTCAGAAGGAGTTGGAAACGTTCATCGGCTTTGGCCAAATGGCCGGGATGTGCCGGCACTTCGTTGCGCTGCACATGTTTTGCAAAGTAGTACCCCGGCAGGACGTCAATGCCCTGATACAGCTCGAGCGTCTTGACGTTGTCGAGCAGCGCCTTGGCAGTGCGGCCCTCGTTTACACCGAACTCGAGCATGCCAGTTGCATTGACACTCCGAACCAAAGCCACCAGGACTTCGAGTTCCCCAGGGTTCAAGAAGCGCTTTGGCAGCCCGTTCCAGTTGATCGACTGGATGTTCAGCGATTTCTGAGGCAGGACTGGCAGTTTCATGCGCCCACCCAATGCGCCACTTGCGCGTTAGCTGTCGGCACGACAAATAGGCCACGCTCTTCAATTGCCTGCTGAACTCCTAAACACCGCTCCCATCCGTAGTCGTCAAACACAAGAACACCTCCTGCACTCATGCGGGGTAGAAACCAGTCGATCGCCGCAAGCGTCGAAAGGTAGAAATCGAAGTCGATGTGAACTAAAGCAAACCGGCGCTCCGCATGAGGAGCAGCGGAATCAGGGAAGTAACCTCGGACCAGTCGAACATTCGGCACTCCAGAGCAGAGCTCACGAACCGAGTAGAACGGCGCATCCGAAAATTCCCCGATCTGGTGCCACTCCTCTGACCTCCACGCCTTCTGAGGAAGGCCTTGGAAGGTGTCAAACCCAAACACATGGCGCGATGGGAAAGCCTCTGCAATGGCCTTGATCGTCCCGCCCTTGTAGACCCCGCACTCCGCGAAATCGCCGGGCACATTGGCCAGTCGGCCAGCGATATCAAGCAAAGAGTCCAGCTTCGGACCCTCAATGAGCGAGTTCATTGAGCCCCGCGAAATGGCGCAGATCCCGGATTGCCTTGGGCATGTCGATGGCTTTCTGGCAGTCGTGGTTGTGGCTGAAACACCGGCAAGGTTTGATCGGATCGATGCCCAGATACGGCGAACCCGTGGCACCAGCGGAGAACGAGGAAGAGTCCTCATATCCGCCGACAACGACGCAGACCGGCGTCTTGACCGCTTGCCCAAGAACTGCAGCAAACCCCGGAGACGTGTAGACCAGAGCCGATCGCTTGATCAGTGCGGCCATCGTTTCGAAATCGAGCTCGCCCTTGTGAAGTTCGACGTCAGCCTTGATCGGCTTGCCAACCATCCATTCCAGAGTCGGCTGAAAATCGGCCACGCTGACCACGAAGAAATGCTCGCGGATCGATTCGATCAATCCTGAGTAGGCTTCATAGTCCGGATTCCGAGCCCGACAACCGCTCCATTCCTTGCGCTCGTTCAGGGGCCGATAGAACAAGATGGGTTTGTTCGGCTGCCATTCGGCAATGAGTTTGTCCGCGCGTGCCATCCATGCGTCAGGCACCGGCAGACTGAAGTCCCGCACAGGCACATTTGCGCCGGCGCACATTGCAGCTAGGACCGAGCCGGCGCGGCGGACTGTGTCTGGCGGATACCAGATCTTCATCTGGCTCACGTTGGCCGGCGGACGGCGCTTCGAGAACTTGCCAGCCTCGCGGGCCGCGTTCTTGGCCTGAGTCCGCAGTTGTGAGCCGCGGTCAAGCAGTTGCAGCCGGTCGCCGATAAGGTCGTGATAGACCGATGGCCACGGCGTTTCAAGCCATACCCGGCGCGACTTCATCAGATGCTGGACGATCGCTCGCTGATGCAGATTGTCGCCCAAGCCATGCATGCCATGAATGATCGTTTCTGGCACTGGAGACTCCTTGATGTTCAGCGCCTCTTCCAACCGCTGTCGCGGGAACATCGTCAGGACGGTATCTCGTGATGCATTGACGATCTGGATACCTGGGTTCGCCTTGGCAAGCTTCTCGAAGTGGCCAGGCCACTGAGCCACGCTCCCCGCATTCCCTAGTCCTTTCGGATGATCGCCATGCCAGTGCGAACCCTTGGCCGCGCTGCAGTCGTAGCCGAGCATGATGATTCGCTTGGCACCAAACAGAGTGATCGCCGCCTGCATGCATCCAGATCCGGAATTGCCGTGCCACGTATTTCGAGGGGGGCCGAAGCGCGGGATCTTTGCCGATGGTGGTAAGCAAGCCAGCGTGTAGCACTCACCGGAGAAAGTCCGACGCACTTCGTGGATGTACTTGTCCCACCACTGCTTGTCCATGGCGCAGAGAACATCTGCCCACGGAGCAATCTTGAATGTCGTGTTTGCGACGATTACGCCGCGGTCTTTCGGCGCTTCTTCGCGCCAACTTTTGACTCGTTCGCAGTCGTCTGCGGTGAGGCTTGGACCGCTGGCGATGCAGACAACTTCGCGCCAACGGCCTGGCTGGGGTCCGCTTCGACCGCCTTCAGGATCTTGACCAGACCTTTCCGCTCAAGCGCCTTGGCAACCTGTTCCGATACCTCGAACCGATCACCGCGCGCGCGCCCGCCACCGTGATCAAAGCCGGTCAGGCTCTCTACTTCCGTCATGGAGTTCTCCAACGAAGAAGGGGCCCGAAGGCCCCTTCTTGTTTCGCGGTGGTTTTACGATGCCGGCAGGCCGTCGAAGTCGCCCTTAACGAAGGCTTCCGGACGGAACACCGTCAGACCAACGCGCTCTTCAGCGAGGATCGTGACCATGTTCTTCACGAAGTTGTCGCGATCCTGGGTGCTGATCGTGACGTTCGCGTCCTCGCGATCCCAGCCCTGCGCGCCCATTGCGAACGCACCGACCAGGAAGTCCTCGGCGTCCATCGCCTTGGTCGCGACAACCGGACGACCCCAGAGACCCGGAGCAGCCAAGCCACGCGGCGTGGCAAACAGGTAGGCGTTGTCCGTCGTCTTGGTCAGCTCAATGGCCGTCCAGTCGATCGGGTTCAGCACGATACCGTCTGCGCTGTACTCGGCCAGTTCAACCTGCAGCAACGCGATGCGAAGACGGTCAATAGCCGTTTCCGCCTGGACGGTAACGCCCGGGTTCGCGTAGGCGGTTGCCTGCGTGTAGATGCCGTTGATGTTCAGACCAACGCCGGAACCCTTCAGCAGCTGAGCCTCTTCCTTGATCTTCAGACCGTAGATGAGGCGCCCGTTGATGTAGGCCTGCAGCATGCCGGCATCTGCGAGAACCTGCTTCGAAGCGCGAATCCAGTGCGCGATCGTCGCGATCGGCGCCTGATCCAGTTCGAAAGCCAGATCCGATTCCGGCTTCGGGTTCGTCGGGTTTTCCGACACGACATTCGCGTTGTTGGTGAAGCCCGTCTCGCGGACGTACTCGATGCTGTTCGAGCTGGTGCGCCCCCAGTTCAGGAGGTCACGCAGGAACAGACGCTGGTTCGGCGTGGCCACGATGCCTGGGACGCGCGTCGGTTCGATCAGCTCACCGGCGGAGGCAGGCTGGCTGGTGACCGCAGCATGCACGGAACCGACCTTGACCGACACGGAGCCGGCCATGTTGGCGTTGAAGTTCTTGACCGCATCCGACTCGGACACGACCTCGCCCAGGGACTTCACGGCCTGCTTGCCACCGCCGCCGTTCTCGAGCTTCGCGATGACCTGCTCCGCGGCGCGGAGGTTGGCCTTCAGCTCGCCCTGTGCAGTCAGCAGCTCGTCGACCTTTGCCTTGGTCTCTTCCGACATCTTGGCGTGCGCCTTGATTTCGGTCTGTGCCTTCTCGGCGTTTGCCTTGATCGCATCGCCGACTTCTTTCAGCGATGCCTTGATGGACTTGACGTCCTCGTCAACGGTACTCATGGATATCTCCTAGATACGGGTAAGGGATGCGGCGATCGCCGCGATTTCTCGAAATGCGGCGGGATCACCCGCGCCGGTCATGTCTGGATCACCCGAGACACCGCCGACCGCGAGATCGGACTTGAACTGCGAAATCAGGGTTATTGCTTGGGCTTTGTTGAGGCCCGAAGCGCGGAGCGCGGATTCCATGCGGCGCGCGGCAGAGGCCTTCGCCTTCGCTTCTTCTTTGCCGATCTCGTCGGAATCCAGCAGCGCGTCAGCGAAACCACGCTCGACCGCGGCAGAGCCGCCGATCCAGGTTTCGTTGTCCATCGACTTGTGGATGGTCTTGCGGTCTTCGCCGGTGCGCGTGGCGTAGATGTCCGCCATCGCCTCGTCGAACGGCTCAAGAGTGTCAGCGACCGAGCGTAGATCGTGCCGGTTGCCGATGGCCATGACCCAGGCGTTGTGGATCATCAGGAAGCCAGCGCGCGCGATCTGCACCTTGTCGCCGGCCATGGCGATGATCGAGGCCGCGGAGGCCGCGATACCCAAGACCTTCACCGTCACTTCGCCCTGATGCTCGCGGAGCATGTTGTAGATCGCGAGGCCCTCGAACAGATCGCCGCCCGGCGAGTTGACGTTTACCGTCACCGGACCAGAGCCGATCGCGCGAAGTGCGCCGGCAATGCGCTTGGCCGTCACGCCTTCACCGGTCCAGAAGTCCTGACCGATGACGTCGAGGATCGAGATCGTGTTGTCCTTCTCGTCTGCGGCGCGGATGCTCGTGTCCCACTGCGCGAGCGCGCGCGGCGACAGCGACGTTCCGACATCCGAGCGCGGGCGACCCGCCGGCGCGGCCGGCAGATTGGAATTCTTCATGGGGTGAGCCTTGGCCTACTCGGCCGGTTCGTTGAGTTGCAGCCAGTTCTTCAAAGCTGCTCGTGCGGCCGCGCTGTCGGTCTGCATGCCGATCGCATCCAGAGGGACCATTGCTGACTGCACCGTCAGCTCTGCGGCGTTACCGCCAACCGGTTCGCGGTCTTCGAGCTCGCGGCATTCGTCGCGGGTCAGGATTCCGTTGTTCACCATGGCGGTGTAGAACGAGGATCGGCCAGCGCTGTCAGCGCGCAGCAGGCCTTCGACAGCAAACTTCGGGTAATACCGGAGCCGCTCGCCGGCGGTGAGCAGATCCTTGCTGATTGCCTGCTCGATGCGGCGCAGCCATGGCGCCAGCGTGAATGTCAGGAAACCGATCATCTGCTGCTCTATGCCGGTCCCCCAGCTCGTCGATTTCTCCGCGTGGCCAACCATGAATGGCGGGACACGGAACCAGCGGCAGATTTCCTCGACGCTGAAGCCGCGAGACTCAAGCAACTGCGCATCGTTCGGGTTGATACCGAGCGTATCCGCCGACATTCCACCTTCCAGAAGCGGAGACTTGCCTGCGTTCAGCGCGCCAGAAACCGCCTTCAGGTTCTCGCGGAATTCTTCTCGCTGCTTTTCTTGAAGTACGCGGTCCATCTTGAAATAGACCGTCTGCATCAGGCCCGAGTCGAACGTCTTGTTCGCGGCCATATCGGCGGCCTGAGCCGAGCCAAACACATTGGCGCCGTACTGAATCACCGAAACTCCGCACTCACCGTCGAGCGAGAATCCGGGGATCATCCATATCCGGTCATTCGGGATGATGCGCTGCTTGCCGTCCCGATCGGTGTAGCGGTACTGCTTACGTCCCTGGCCGTCGCGGGTAATCGCGAGCCGCCCAGGCGCCAGAAAGTTGAGGCCGACAATCCGGCCGTTGAGCATCAGCTTCTCGATGTATGCCGCGCCGATCATCAGCATGGCGGCAACTACTGATTCCCAGAAGACCGCGGCGCTGGAATCCGCATTCGGCTGATCGTGGATCAGCATCTGCAGTTGGTGCTGGGGCGCTTGGCGCTTGCCACTCGACGTCTTCTCGTACATCGACAGCGGCAATGTCGCGATGGTCTCCGAGATCAATCGGACACAGGCCCAGACCGCTGACAGCTGCATCATTGTCCGCTGATTGACCGTCTGGCCGCTCGTCGAATTGGCGCCGATCCAGGCGTTCCAGAAGTCGCCGTCAGTCAGATGGATGGGCACGCCAAGCCACGACAGCACAGATGCCTTGAACCGACCCGGTTTCTTCGCCATCGGCTTCATCGTGCGATCACCGGGTTGCGGATGAATTCCATTACGTCACCGCCTTCCTGTGGTTGCATCGCCCGCGCCATGGCTGTGCAAAGCGCTACGAATGGGTCGATCTTGTTCTCGGGGCGTTCCTTGTTAGGGAACACGTTGTCCTTGCGATCGACCTTGGCAGTGACGTTAGACATGGCCCAGTTCATGACTGGGTCGCCGTTGTGGAACAGCTTCCGATCACAGATCAAGGCCTCGACCTGCTTCATCGGCTCACTGAAATTGAGGACCGTTGGTCCGACCTCGACCATCGGGAGGCCCGCTTCCTGCAGGGCGGTAACCAACATGGTCGCGTTGTGCGGATCAAATCCGATCTCGACGATCTCGAAGAGCTTCGCCGCGTCAGTCAGATCCTCCAGAACATGGAAGTAGTCGGTCTGATTGCCGGGAGTTGCCGACAGCCAACCTTCCTTGTGCCACGCCTGGTAGTGCTGGTTCTCAGGTTTGAGGATCGTTTCCTCGGGCAAGTAGTACTTGCCGAACCGTGCAAACGTGCCGTCATCAAGGGGGAACAGAAACTCAAGAGCCGTAAGGTCGATCTTGGACGCCAAGTCCATTCCGACGAAACAGCGCTTGCCGTAGAAATCTTCGATCTTCAGCTCGCGCTTGCACTCGGCATAGCGCTGCATGTTGATGAACGCATCGCGCGCCTGAACCCAGATGTTCAGGTGCTTTGTCTTGAAGTGCCCCTGCTTTCGCGGGTTGTTGATCGCGTCGCGCTGCTGAGCCAGCAGAAACTCGCCGGACACCGAAACGTCAAAGTTCGGATTCGCCTTGCGAAGCGCTGACTCGCTCGTCCAGTCGTCTTCGTTGTCGACAGTGTAGATCAGAGCGAACGTGCGCTCGTCCTCGACGATCCCTTCGAGAATCTTCTGGCACTGAAGCCAGTCGTCACGACACGGCCCCGCGACATTGTCGCCGGCGGTCGACACGATCGCCGACAGCGGCTGCTCGCGAGCGCCCATGCCGGTCTCCATCGTCGCCAACTGCTCGTCCGTGGCGTGTTCGTGGTACTCGTCTGTAATCGAGCAGTGCGGGCTCGCGCCGTCGCCGGGCTTGCCGATTACAGGCTCGAACTTCGCCATCCCTTCCTTGATGGTCAGGGTCTTGGCGTTCACCTCGACGCCGAACGCAGACTGGAAGTCGGGCACCAGCTTGGCCATCTGCCGCGCCGGCCCGAACACTTCCCACGCCTGCTTCTCGCTCGTGGCGCCCGAGTACACCTCGGCGCCGGGCTCGTTGTCCGCGGCGAACATGTAGAGGCCGATCGGCGCGACGGCCAGCGACTTGCCGTTCTTGCGCGGCACATACAGCCGAGCCTTGCGGAACCGGCGGAGCCCGGTCTTCTTGTGCACCCAGCCGAAGATGGAGCCGTAGAAGAAGCACTGCCATCCCTCGAGCTTCAGCAGTTCGCCCCGCGCTGCCCACTTGCCCTTCACATGCGGAAACTTCTCGGCGAACCGGCACGCCCGCTCGGCCTTATCCGGGTCGAACCGGTACGGGAACGATGCGCGTGCTTCCCTATCTCGCCGGTGACGCTCACACGCAAGCCGGATCCACTTGCACGCGATGATGTCGCCAGAAATCACCCCGGAGACATAGGCCTCCAGAGCCGCAACGTGAGGCGCCGGCTTCACAGGTCAGAGAAAGCGTTCTTCGGCTTGGCCTTCGGCACGGCAATCTTCGACCGCTCTGAGGGGTTCATGCCCATCTTCCCGAGCATCGAATCCAGTCGACTCAGCTTGCCGTCAGAAACGTCCTCGATCTTCACGCGCCGGGTCAGCGCCAGCAGCTTGGCGGCGATCTCGAGATGCGTCCGATCACTGTCGCCGAGCGAACCTGGCAGGGAGTTGGTGACCAACTCGTCCCAGCAGGACCGTTCGTCCTCGAGCAAGTAATCCGGAGGCGGGCCGATGCCTAGCTTTGGCTGGCCTTCGAGTTCGCGCTCAGGTTTGCGCTGCGGATTTCTCTTGTACGCGCCCCTCAGCTCCAGGACGTTTGTCGGTGTCCGGGGGCGTCCCATGGCTCAACTCTTTAGTTTTGTGGATGTGAGAAAAAGGCTGGGCGCTCGTGCTGCAATGCAACACATTCAGACTTTTTACCCACCCCTATAGGGTCTGATTAACGGATTCGTGCCTCGGGGAGTCATTCCCATCGAGGTCAACGGCTGGGCGCATGTCCTTCTCGTCCTCAGCCAATGCAGAGATCAGCGTGTCCAGCTTCGCTTCGATGCGGTCGAGCTGGGTTGGCTCTCGCTCCCGTCCTGATTGATCGTCGGCTTGCATGTGTTCCCGAATGCTCCGTTCTCTCGTGCCGTCTTGGCCGAGTGACATGCCTTGCAGAGTGACTGCAACTGCTCGTCGCCTACATCCTCATGGGCATTGCCATGGATATGGTCGACCTGGTCGGCGAGTGCGTTGCAGCCCTCTGCCTGACATGTGTAACTATCGCGGGCCAACACCCTAAGACGCTGTATGCGCCATGCCTTGCTGCCTGTGTTGAGTGCCCGCTTGGTCTGCCTGCTGGGCAGTGGCGCCTGATGGCGCTTGGCTCCCGTCACCCTGCTCTTATGGATAGGGGCGCGGTATGGCATTGGTTCGCCTCGGGAGTCCGACCTTTTAAGCCTTACTCGGACGTCCTTGGTTCTCAGGCCTAGGGCGCCTTTCTCAATGGGGACACGCCGCTGAGTACGGCGTTGCCGAAGCGAATAGAGGGAACGAAAAAGCCCCACCGATTTGGCAGGGCTTTTATTTGTGGCGCATGAACCACCACACTGGTTTTGACGATATCTGGTATCCCTTAAGACGTCAAGTGTTCATTCCAGCCATGCGCATGCTCATGCCCAGCTCGCGCTTAATGAGGCCCATCATTACCTTGCGCTGGTTGTCATTGAGCTCCATGCGCTTCTGGATGTCTTGCCACTCCAGACGAGCTTCAAAGCGGAACTTGACCAGGTCGGACCATAGCCGCGGCCAACGGCGCATCTCGACATGGATCGTGTAGATGGCCAGCCATGACGATCTGCTCAGTGCCTCGACATTTGCCAGAGTGGGGTCGCTGTGGCCAGCAGCTGCTGTCAGCTTCCGGTCAGTGTCGTCCATGGTGCTTGGATCGAACTCGGCGGCCAGAATGCGGCCCGCGCTGGCTTCGATCTTCCGGAGATCCTTGCACAGTGCACCCCAGAGCCATAGCCAAGTGTCGATGGTGTCGCTCTCGCGTTGCCTCAAGGCTTCTTCTCCAGGACAGCAGGGATGATCGGCAACTGAGCGCCGGCGGGGACTTCTTGGAATGATTCGCTGTGCACACGAACGCCGAATCCCTGTAATCCACAGGCGGCGCTGACGATCTCTGCATCTCCCGGCAGATTGAGGATGCGCTTCTCCCCCCTCAGTAGAGCCGCAAGGCAGGCGATCGGGATCAGATAGACGCGCGCCTTCATGCCGCTTCCCCTTTGAGGAGTTCCCGCGCCATCGCCTTGTACTTCTGCTCGATGGCCTTGAGTTGTTCAATGGTGTACTTGGCTGGCGGATGCGGACCTTCGAGCCATTCGACTTTGGCGAGGCCGATGCGCGCGATCAGGTTGACCTTGTAGGCTGCTGAAACCGTTCTGGCCTTTACAACGTGGTTGTACGAGCCGCTATTGCAGCTCTTGCATTGACGAGCGGCGTTGAGAGGTTCGAAGCGCAATTCGGGGTATGCGCCGACGCCGAGGAAGTGCCCGCAGTCCCACGCGCCACCGGGCTTCCATCCGTCAGTGCTTTGAACCTCATGCTCTGGCCGCAGGCACGAGATGCACGGCAGGCCAGCATCGCGAAGGCGGATGTACCGGTTGAACCAAGCCTGAGCGCGCGGGGTTATGTCTCGGCGATTTGCGTTCTTAGCCTTCCACTCGCGCTTTTCCTTCCTCGCCTGCTTCCGCTGGATCGTCTTCGCCAGAGTCAGCGCACACGCAGCACTGCACCATTTCTCCATGCTGCTGAATGGAGTGAATGGCTTCCTGCAGTCCTTGACTGCGCACTTCCTCGGACGGGGCTTGCTGATCATGCGAGCACACCTTTCCCTGCAATGGCCGAGACAATCGAGCTGGTTGAATGCCCTTCGAACCTGTCGGTGATGTACACCCTGCCACCGGCCTTGAGTACTGCGCGCTCGCCGGCGATCGGCTGGCCCGCGTAGTCGCCGCCCTTGACCAGAACATCTGGCAGGATCTGCTCAATCAGCGAAGTGGGCGTCTCCCCGTGAAACGGCACCACCCAGTCAACGCATTCCAGAGCGGCAAGCATCTGCATACGGTCGGCCAATTTCAGGATGGGGCGGCCTGACCCTTTCAGCTGTCGCACGCTCTCGTCAGAATTCACTGCAACAACCAGAATGTCTCCCTCGGCTTTGGCAGCTTCCAGGCATCGAATGTGGCCTGCGTGGAGGATGTCGAAGCATCCGTTGGTCAAAACCACTTCCTGACCATCAGCCTTTGCTTTGGCAGTGACATTCTTCAGCTCAGCCAAACAGAGAACCTTTCCTGTGGGCTGAAATAGCTCGTGAGCGCTGACGGTAGCCGTTCCCGCCTTCCCTACAGCGATTCCAGCCGCACGATTTGCGAGCTCGCAGGCTGAGGCCATGTCCATACCTTCAGACAACGCAACAGCAAGAGCCGCAACTACAGTGTCGCCAGCGCCAGTGACATCGAACACCTCGCGAGCCATTGACGGAATAAGAAGCGGGTCTTGGCCACAGCGCAGAAGAGCAACGCCTTTCTCACTGCGAGTCAACAGCATCGCCTGAATGTCATACTGGTCGAGCAACTGTGTGGCGCGGGCGAACAATTCATCATCCGTCGCCGACTTCCCAATGACTGCCTCGAGCTCGGCCATGTTAGGAGTTATCACTGTCGCGCCAGCGTACTTCGACCAATCAGCGCCCTTCGGGTCGACGATCAAGATGCAGCTGCTATCTATTGCCTTGCGGATAAATGAGGCCGTTGTGGTCGGGTCCAGAACGCCTTTCGCGTAATCGCTCAGCACTACGACGCTGTAACTGAACACAGTCTCCTGAAAGTGCTGGTGAAGCATGGTCTCCGTTTCAACCGGCGCTGAGCTGTCATGGTCGACTCTGAGAAGTTGCTGACCACCTGACATGTACCTGACTTTCGTCGTGGTCCAGTGCGCCAGCGATGCGAGCAAATGCATCGGTATGCCATGCGCATTCAGCTGCTTTCTGAGCAATTCTCCGTTGTCATCAATGCCGACATAGCCAGCCAACGTCACCTGTCCGCCTAGGCTCTTGATGTTCATGGCCACATTCGCGGCGCCGCCTGGCCTGTCAAATGACTTCTGAACCTTGAGAACAGGAACGGGGGCTTCGGGAGAGATGCGCTCTACAGAGCCCTCCAGATAGCGATCGAGCATCACATCGCCAACGACCAGGATTCGGCTCATGAGCTCACCATGTCGTCGATGGTCGCGCAGATACAGTGCAAGATTAGCCCGTGCACTTCTTGGATATTGGCCGTTACCGAAGCGGCCGCACGAAGCTCGATCGTTGGTCTCAACTTCGCCGCACTTCCGCCGTCTCCACCGGTCAGCGCAATGACTGACATTCCCGCAGCCTGAGCTGCAGCAATCGCGTTGACCACGTTCTCTGAGTTGCCGGATGTCGATATGGCAATCAGCACATCGCCCGCGCTTCCAAGGCCATCGATCTGGCGCGCGAATACGTGCTCATAGCCATAGTCATTGGCAATGGCCGTCAGCGCCGCAGAATCTGCTGTGAGCGCCACACAGGGAAGAGAGCGTCGCTCGCTCTTGTAGCGACCAAGCAATTCGGCCGCAAAGTGCTCTGAATCAGCTGCTGATCCGCCATTGCCACAAATGAGAACCTTGCCGCCGGCGATCAACGCTTGGCATATCAGATGAGCTGCGCCTTCTATATCCGCGGCAAGCCCGATGGAAGCGCGTTTAG
Organism: Fontimonas sp. FW305-C-3; assembly: GCF_058783185.1. Taxonomy (NCBI): domain Bacteria; kingdom Pseudomonadati; phylum Pseudomonadota; class Gammaproteobacteria; order Nevskiales; family Nevskiaceae; genus Fontimonas; species Fontimonas sp. FW305-C-3. Next base: position 740,195 of record NZ_JBYSYK010000002.1, read on the forward strand.
CAGCAATGCTGGACTCGAACATCCCTGCAATGTCATTCATTGGCTGCCCCCAGCTTTATGACTCTTGGGTTTGTCCTCGACAAACCATTCCGGGTTCGGCTCCGGGATCACAACGCCATGCATAGCCGCGCGGTGCACTACGAATTCCCAGAACTGCGAGAACAGCAGTTTTCCAATAACCGACCGCTTGCCGTTCTCGTCCTTCGTCGTGGTGCGCTTCGGGCGCTGCTTCCGCTTGCCGAGGATTTCGTACTCCTCCCAGCCCCAGAACTCGCCGCAGAAGTACTCGTGGAGTTCCAACTTCTCCGCTTCACCGCGTAGGCCCATGTGTTCCATTAGAGGGGGATAGGCCACGCCGAAGAGCGCGTTGTTCTGAGGCTCACTGCGGGGCGGCTGGTATGGCTTGACGTCGATCTGCAACGGGCCGACCGCCAGCATCGTCTCTGCGGCCTTGTAGACGGCGACCAGCGTCTCGCGCATACGAGCCTGGCGGACGATGAAGGAGCGACTGTCGCTCACCGACGCAGGCCCTTCTGCTTCTTCACTTCTTTCACGAAGATGAAGCCAAGCAAGATGGCAAAGACGAACAGCGCAACTGCTGCCGAGATCCAGATCGGTGACAACACCCACCACCATGACCAGCCGATGTAGCCGGTCAGCTTCAAGCCGATGAAAAGGATCGTCAGCAGTCCGACAAACCCGATGCCGCCACTATTCTTCGATTCGTTGCTCATGCAGCCTCCTTGAGTTGAGCCATCAGTTCCTTCGCTGCCGCGCGCAGATCAGCCGCCAGTGACGGCCCTGCCCTCGTCAGCGATGAAATCCAGTCCAGGTAGCCCCGGCGATGCTTGTTGCTCGGCATCTCGGCAACGGTCTTTGCGGCCATCCAGAAGTGGCGCGAGGCCATGCAGTCGTTGCGCTTGCGCTTGTCACGCGAGTGGCAGTCGCAGGCGATGACGCCGGTTGCCGGGAAGCATTGCGGGCGGGATGGGAGCGTCATGCGACAGGCCTCGGCGCGATTTCGAGCAAAAAGGATGGGCGCCCGACTTCTGGAACCCTCACATCCTTAATGCGAAGAAGTCCCTGGAGGCGGAGCCGCGCTGCACGACGCCGAATGGCCTCGTATCCAAGGCCGAGCGCAACCGCAATTTCGCCGTAAGTCTTTGGCCCATCACTTAGGGCTGCGACGATCCGTTGATCGTGGGGACTCATGCCGCCGGCCTCCGCAGGCTGGCGCCGGTCATCTCGACAAGCGTTGCGCCTTCACGAACCCGATCAGCGACTCGCTCGCCAAACGCCGCGTTGAAGCCTGCTGCCGCGATATTGGTCGTGATGATCGTCCGCCCCATGCGGCCGGAGTCATACCGCTGGCAGATCAATTCCTGGATCAGTTCTGTGTCCGCGGCTTTGCCGGATCCGAGATCGTCGAGCATCAGGAACGGAGCCGTGGCGTAGCGGCTCAAAACCTGATCCTCCGTGAACTCACCATTGCGGTTCCAAGTCGACCGAATCTGGCGGCAATAGTCCGATGCCGACACGTACAGCGATTGCATGACACAGCGGTCAATCAGGGCGCGCATCAGCTCGCAGGCGCGGTGGGTCTTGCCGGATCCGACAGTCCCCGAAAGAACCAGCGGCCCTTGTTCCGACCCTTCTACCGCAGCGGCGTACCACTTGGACTCTGCCTTGCGGGGAGAGCCGGCCTTCACGTCAGAAAATTTGTGCGGGATGCCGCAGGAGCCGTGCAGATACTCGATCCGCTCGACGCGCTGTTCTTCCTTGCGGCGAATGTCCTCACGCGCCCTTTCTTCGTCACCGCACTTCTGGCAGCTTGTCCAGCGATCGATGCTGCCGAACTGATACTTGCGGGACAGGTATTCCCCGTGCGATCCGCACTCGGAAACCTTTTTCCTCCCGGCCTGAATCTCAGCTTGATCATGCTCGTTGAGTTCGATCATTTGCCCCATCCTTGCCCGTAGGCCTGTTCACCAATGTGGACGCCAGGACGCTTCGCGGCTTGCGTGGTCCCGGCAGATTTGATTTCAAAAACGCCCTTCCAGCCGTTCATCGTCGACTGGTCGAGAACGGTTGCCGGCGAGTGCCCAGCCGTGCGGAGTTCTTCGAGTTTCCCGATCAACAGCGTCACCGCCCGATCAGTCAGCGGGCTTCGGATCCGCTTGCGCATCTCGACGAATGCCGCCCACTCGGTTCGCGGAAGCCAGTCAGGCAACGCGATTGCATCCGATGACGGCGCGGATGCGCCTTTTCTTTTATCTTTGTCTTTAGATGTTGTTGCTTTAGGGTTGGGTGCATCTGGTGCGGGTTTGAATGCACCAGATGCGGGTTTGACCCCTTCCAAACCGGCATCTGCTGCGGGTTTGGCATCCATACCCGCACTAGCTGCGGGTTTAACTTCATCCAAACCCGCATTTGATGCGGGTGCATCTGCTGCGGGTTTGAGGTTCAAGCCCGCATCTGCTGCGGGTTTGCAGGCGTTGATTTGGTAGATTGCGTTGGCGTGTCCGCGCTGCTTTCGGCTGATGAAGCCGCCATCGACAAGCGTCTTGATGGCGTTTTGCACGGCCCGCTCGCAGATGCAGGTGAACTCACAGATCGAGGCAATCGACGGCCAGGCCGCGCCGGAATCGTCCGCGTAGTCGGCAAGCGCGATCAGCACGGCCTTGGCGGTGGCTGGCATCTTCAGAGGCCGGACGGCATTGGTGATCGCCTTGGACATTTAGGCGGGCTGCCCCGCCTTGCGGTCGAGGTGAGCGCGCATTGCCGGCGTGAAGAAGCCCTTGCCGATCGCAGCCCATGCGAAGGGGTTGGGCTGGCAATCGAGTAGCTGTTCAGCCTCGGCCAGCGCCAGCCATTCGCTGACGTACTTCAGAGCGCGCTCCAGCGCGAGGTCTGCCGGAGTGGGCGTGTATGCCTCGCACTCGCACAACTCAGCCCAGGCGCTCACTGCAGCGCCCTCAGTTCGCGCTCCAGCCTGCAGCGCTCGTTGATGCAGTTCACGATGATCTGCTTGGCCTCGAACTCCGCCGAGACAACGCTGGCGAGCTTCGATCGCAAGATGAGACGGCGGAACGGTCGGAGTAGCCATTTCATGCGGCCCTCGCTTTGGCGAAGAACTCCGCAATGTGGTTGTTCTTCTGCCGCTCGGCTTCCAACTGCTCGCGCAGCTCGCGGTTCTCACGTTCGACGTCGGTTTCGTACCGGCGAATGGAGCGCGGGTCATAGCCGCGGCTGTGCAGCAGCCAGAGCAACGGCAGTTCGTTGCCGCAGGCATCCATGAGGCGATCCAGAAACTCGCCCTTAACGCCCGCATCGCCCTGCTTGATGCGCGCCCATGTCGGGGAGTCGATGCCGGTATCGATGGCGACGGTCTTGTCGATCGATCCGACCATCTCCGCGCACTTCGCAATCGCTTGCGGCAGGCCCTTGATGTTGGGAAGGATCGACAGGTCAACTGCGATCGCGGGGCGCTTAACGCGCAGGTCTAGTTGATTCGTCATGCCAAAGACTCCAATTGCGCAGTGGCCTGGGATAGCTCGCTCTTCAAGCGCTCTATTCGAGCGCCAACAGCGACGCGTAGTGCGTCCGCGTCAATCAGATTCAGTTTTGCGAATTCACCGTGCAGTCGAGTCGCAGCCTCGTTGTATGCGAAGGCAGCCTCTACGTCGGTAGAGAAGACGCCGAGATAGACCGATTCGCCATTTGCGACGAGTCGCGACATGTAGCTCCCATTCTTGAGAGCTTCGACCCCTCTGCTTCCGGAGTGCTTCCGGCGCCTGCGAATGGAGTTCGCTGAATTCTGCGCAGGGGTGCATACGCGAATATTGGATCGGCGGTTGTCGATGCCAATATTGTTTATGTGATCGACGAACTGGCCGCGCGCTGGGGACAGCAACATCCGATGCATTGACACTCTCTTTCCGTCTAGGAAGGTTCCTGCATAGACATGGGAGCCGGTAACGCACGCATGCCATTTGTGCGGAGCAAGCAAGGGCAGATCTTCACGATCAACGATGGCCGTATAGCCCTTCGACAACTTGATTTCTGCGTGACTCACAAGGCTCCTTAATGAAGTTGCGTTGCGTTGTGGGTCAGGCCGTAGACAAAATTTCGCCATGACACGTACAGCGCAAGAACCGAAGAAGAAGCCCCCGCACGAATGCGAGGGAGTAAGCCGAGCCGGGGTAAGCTCGCCTTTGGGGTCTGTGCTGATCCTGCTGATACGCGCAGATCAGAAGCGGTGCGTGCTGTTGCAGCGCGCAGGGGTGATTGATGAAGCGGGGCTGATGGCGATGTGTCAGTCATGAGCACGCCCAGCTATGATTCGAGCGCCGTACTGGCCTTGGGGGCGCAATATGAAACTCGTAATGATTCGATTCGCGAAAGCAGACGATGGGACCATTACTTCTCGGCTGAAGGAGGTCCTGATGCCGGTCGAGAGCTACCTGAAAAAGGTTTCTGGCGGTCAGACTCAGCGCGTCACGATGTCCTACGACGGCAGCCTGATTCTCTGGTTCGTGAATGTCCGCTTCGCTTCCTCCCAACTCACCAACGACCTGCGCAACACCGAGTTCGTCTCGGTTCACGACGAGATATTGGTGACAGCCATGGAGACGGGCCAGGATCATGCGGCGATCAGCCTGAATGTTGCGAAAAGCTGGCTGGCAAAAACTCTGCCGCCATAACCCAAGGCCTACGCACAAACCCGAGCGTCAGCACTTCGTACCAGCGCGCTGGATTGTTCGGGTTATCACGCTCGCCGAACAAAGCGAGAATGAAACTGCTGTCCGCGCGCTCCAAAAGCATGTGCATTGGCGTCAGCACTTTCGCGCCACGTTTCCATGCGGAACTGAGGACGATCCTCGTCCAGATCGGCTGCGCCCTGAGCCAGTTGGCGTGTTCGATGTTCATCCCGTCAAGCCGCCCGCTGCTCTGGGGAGGGGCCGCGCTTTTCGGCGAACCGCTGCATAGCGGTCAGGTTCGCGTAAGTCGGATTCTTGATCTCGCCCTGAATGAACTTCGCGAGCCAGTGGCGGTTGACGCCAGTCGCAGCGGCGACCTCATCGATGGTTAGTTCGGAGGCTACCTTGCGGGCAACCACTTTGCGGATGAGCGAATCAATGTTCATGCCGCATAGAGTAACGCATTACTCAGACTCTGAGCAACCTATTGCTCAATGCTTGAGTAAATATTTGCTTACTATGGAAAAATCACAGCCTCGCGCGCGTCTTTCCTCCAATCTCCGGCTGCTTATGGATCGAGCCGGACTGACTGAACGCGCGCTAGAAGCTAAATCAGGCGTGTCTCAAAAGACCATCAACAACATGCTCAACGGCAGAACACAGCCGGGGCTGGAGAATGTGCAAAAGGTGGCCGAGGCATTCAATTTAAACCTCATGCACATGATCTCCGACACGCTTGAAAAAGACATGGACGGCACCGGTACAATTGCTGAGCTGACCAAGCATTTTCGCGATGCTTCTTCAGAGGGACAAGATGCAATCCTGGCCCTCGCTCGGCGCGAGGCAAAGAGAAAGTAACCACGCTACTCTGAGTGAGCGCTGATTATTCACGGGGGAGGACATGAGGAAACTGATTGCTCTATTGTCTGTTGTTGCCATACAGACAGCCTGCACCACTGCAGGCCCATATGTCACAAACATATCCAGTGATGGAAACTACGGACTGAACATCGAAAAGTGCGCAGTTCAGATGAACGCGTTTCTTGGCGTAGTCTCCAATACGGAATGCACTTCGCAGAACATCAAGCTGCAGGGCGCACTAGCCGATAGCAACTATCAGAGGCCACCGGCGCCAGTTGGAACAACTAGCCCCGACAAAGAAGGCAAAGGCCGCATAACGATTCGATAGACCTGATTCCGAAAGCTCGACCCCGCCAAGCGCGGGGTTTTCATTGAACTACTTGAGTATTTTGTTACTTGACATACTCTTGATTGAGTAATATTCTACTCCCATCAACCACGCCAACCGGCAAGGAGATGGGGATGTCGAAGAAAGCAGAACTGCAGGCCTGGGACTCAATCCCTGACTCCGACAAGGCGCTGGTGATTCGCACCTGCGCTGCGGACATGACCGCTCACAGCGCATTCAAGTGGCCGGAGTCGGGCATGGTCGAGTGCCCGGACTGGAAGGCGACCGCCGCGTGCGGCAATGGACTGCACGGCCTGATCGACGGCTTTGGCGACTGGTCGCTGACGAGCAATGCAATCGACGCCAAGTGGCTGCTGGTCGAGGTGGTTCGCGCTGAATGCGTCGAACTGAACGGCAAGGTCAAATTCCCGCGCGGCAATGTGATCTTCGCTGGCTCAATGGCCGATGCGATGACCCGCATGTCGAACCATCAGATCAAGCTACTGTTGAGCGCGGCGAAGGCTACGCCGAGCGACGATCCGAAGAACGTTAGCGACGAGGATTTCAGCCGCCTCGCTGCATCGGGCTACGCCAGCCGCCTCGCTGCATCGGGCAACGCCAGCCGCCTCGCTGCATCGGGCTA
>NZ_JBYSYK010000002.1:746824-1125176 GCF_058783185.1 Fontimonas sp. FW305-C-3
GCCAGCCGCCTCGCTGCATCGGGCAACGCCAGCCGCCTCGCTGCATCGGGCTACGACAGCCGCCTCGCTGCATCGGGCAACGACAGCCGCCTCGCTGCATCGGGCAACGCCAGCCGCCTCGCTGCATCGGGCAACGACAGCCGCCTCGCTGCATCGGGGGCCAAGTCCACCGTTATCTCCGCAGGCCGCGGCAGCCATGCATCGGCGGCTGAAGGTGGCGCGATCGCCCTTGCCTGGTGGGATCACAACGCAGATCGTCCGCGAGTCTCCGTGGCCTACGTCGGCGAGAACGGCATCAAGCCGAACGTCGCGTACTGCCTCGATGGCGACGGCAAGTTCTTGGAGGTCCGCTAATGAGCGCCCTCGCCTGCCGAGTCACCTCTGACGAAGCCGCCCACGACGCCGCTGTCATGGCGCACGAGGTCAAGGCCAAATCGGCAATGTCGGACTACGGCCACGACGCCCGTCACAAGGCGCTCGACAGGGCGCTGGACAAGAACGGCGAGAACATCGTGGCCGATGCGCTGAGCGAAGACGTGTCGCGCGGTGACTGCGCATTGATCGCGCATCACATCCGCAACGGTAACGCTTTCGACCTCGCGTACCTGATGCGCCGCATCCTGATCAGCTCGCTTGGCGACAGCCTTGACGATTCGACCGAAGCAATCGCGCTCGACATGGCGGGCGACGCATGACCGCCGCCCTTGCCTAGCTATTCCGCACGCCGGAAGGCATCGCTCTCGTCGCCATCGTCCTGTTCTGCATCGCTTACGTGATCGTCGCGCTGATCTGCGGCAACCGTCGCTGCGGCTGCAGCGGGGATCGCGTGGAGTGCGATGCGATCGGCACTGACCTTGTAGACCAAATTCGCCGTAACGGAGGTGCGTGATGGTCCGCAAAATTCATTTAGGAGAGATTTCGATGAATCTTCAATTTAAGTCCAAGGAGGCATTGATAGACGCATTGAATGCCCGCCGGAAGTGGGCTGTTGCACTCGATGCCAAGAACTCCGCACAGCACATGCGCGCCGAGGCTGCATTCCTTGGCGCCTTCCGCAAGGCCTGCAGCGCAGCATCCAAGTGGTCATACAAGACAGCCAAAGATCACTTCTTCCAGTTGGACTTCAGAAAACATGACCGGCCGCAGTGCCCCGAGCCTCTGGCTCCGATGATCGATCGCTTCATAGAGACGATCCAGCGCGATGGCCGAACCCGTTACACGATCACCTCTGACGGGACGTTCCATCGCATTCATCACCTGCTGACTCATGACGAGAAGGCAAAGCCGACTGTTTGCGATTAGCCCATGCCCCCGCTCAGCTACCGCCCCCACTTCCCCGCCGGCACCCGCGGGATCGACGCGCATCTGCACTTGCGCCCCGGATACCGGCTGACCCTTCCGCGCTTCGGCTTCCTCGCCGTGCGCAACCGTGACAAGTCGCCGCCGCCGATGGCGGCATAGATCAGGAGATTCAGATGAGTGCAGTCGCAACTATTCAGGCACAGCCTGCAGGCCCGTCACTGACGTCCAGGTTCGGTAATCGCTACGGCGTGGACCCGACGAAGGTTCTCGCCACGCTACGCGCAACCTGCTTCAACGTGCGCGGTGTCGAGGTCACCAACGAGCAGATGATGGCTCTGCTGATCGTTGCCGACCAGTACAAGCTGAATCCGTTCACGAAGGAAATCTTCGCCTTTCCGGACAAGGGCGGGATCGTTCCAGTCGTCGGCGTAGATGGCTGGTCGCGGATCATCAATGAGCACGCCCAGTTCGACGGCCTTGATTTCGAGACGGACCCCGAAGGCACGTACTGCACCTGCATCATCCATCGCAAGGACCGGGCGCATCCGATCAAAGTCACGGAGTACATGGCCGAGGTCAAGCGGCAGACCCAGCCGTGGCAATCGCACCCGCGCCGCATGCTGCGTCACAAGACACTGATCCAGTGCGCCCGCATCGCGTTCGGCTTCGCTGGCATCTACGACGAGGACGAGGCGCAGCGGATCATCGAAGCTGATGCCGCGCCCCTTGATGCGAAGGCCGAAAAGGAAGAACGCAAGACGCTGACTCAGGCGATTCTCGCGCACGCCGATTCGATCAAGGCCATCAAGGATGGCATTGCCAGAGGCGATCTGTCGCGGGCCTCCGAAGCCTGGGCCGAACTCGACATGGAAGAACAGCAATCTCTGTGGGTCGCTCCGACGAAGGGCGGGCCGTTCACCACGCAGGAACGCGAGGTGATGAAGACCAGCGAGTTCCGACTGGCTAACGGCAACATCGAAACGGCTGTCGTCGTGGAGGCTCAGTAATGGCTCGCGGCGTAAACAAGGTCATCTTGATCGGCAACCTCGGCAAAGACCCCGAGACACGCTCCTTCCCCAGTGGCGGCAGTGTCACGAACGCCACGCTGGCGACTTCCGATTCCTGGAAGGACAAGGACGGCCAGCAGCAGGAACGTACCGAATGGCACTCGCTCGTGTTCCACAACCGGCTGGGCGAGATCGCCGCGCAGTACCTGCGCAAGGGCAGCAAGGTCTACATCGAGGGGTCGATCCGCACCCGCAAGTGGCAGGACAAGGCGACCGGCGCGGACAAGTACACGACCGAGATCCATGTCAACGAAATGCAGATGCTTGACGGCAAGCAGGACGGCGGTTCGCCGTCACGCGCTGCGCCTGCCGCAGCGGCAGATGCTCCGTTCGACGATTCGGACATTGGGTTCTGACCAGTGACCGCCCGCCTCATCTCCGACGCCCTCACTGGCTCTGAATCACGCGAAGTCTGCGATGCGTTCCTGCACGCAGCAGAGCGATTGGACGAGTCAGGCAACGTCGCTTAGTTCGTCCGCGACTTTCGGATCGCGATCGATCTGGCCGAGCGACTGGCGGGGATGGAGGTGGGTTCATTCGAGCGGCGCGTACTGGTTCGTCGGAGAGATGACCAGATCGCGCCTTACATGAGATTGATGGAGCAAGCCGCATGAAAAAGCAAATCGAGACGCCGCATATCGAAGGCGTGCTGGCTGACGTAAATCTGAACATGGTTGATCGCATCGCCTTGGTCTGCGCCAAGCGTGATGTTCGCTACTACCTCGAAGGCGTGGCGATTCAGCCCCATCCTCTGGGCGCCGCGGTCATCGGAACCGATGGGCATCGGATGATCGTTGGCATCGACAAGAAGGGCAAATGCACCGAGTCAATGATCATCGGTGTAGCGCGCAGCTCCTTCAAGAAGATCGGCGAGTCTGATCGGATGCTTGTCACGGAAGCGCCGTTTCAGGACAGCCACTATCTCGCGCTGCACCGTTCGGACCTGACCAAGCAGATCATTGCCACTCAGCTTGCTCCGCGCATCGTCGGGAAGTTCCCAGACTGGCAGAAGGTGATTTGCCCGGAGCAGATCGCTGCGTCGACCAAGATGTTTCTGAATCCCGCCTATCTGGCAGACATGACCAAGGCGCTGAGTTTCGGCAAGTACAACGGCGTGCGAGTCTGGTCGTCGCGCGCAAGTGACACCGCAGAGGAAGGCTCGGGGTCTATCTACATGATGCCGGGCGGATCACAGCCCGATGGCGTCGAGATGATTGGCCTCGTGATGCCGATGCGTGACATCGCTACCGCCAAGCTGCCCGAGTGGGCCTACATGGGTAACGGCAAGAAAGCCGCCGCCGAGCCAGAGCGGAAAGCCGCATGAATTGCCCGAACTGCAACCTACCCATCACCGGCCCGTCCCTCCCCGTAGACGGCGAACCGTTCCACCTCTCCTGCGCCGAATCGCTCCTGCGCGAGATCAAGGAAGTGCCGCAGCAGGAGGTGTTGGGGCTGGATGATCTTTTGGAGATGAGTCATGTCTGAGAACGCACACGACCTGATGCGTCGAGCGCTGTACGAGGCCAAGGAGTTCAACCGCGCCGCTGACAACTCTGCAGGCACGATGGCTCAGTTACTCGAAGGCCGTCTGCGCCATGTGCCGAGCCATCTGCTGGCGAAGCTCAAGCGCGAACTGCGCGACTTCAACATCCATGCCGGAGCGTGGAAGCCATGAGCAAGAAACGCGAACGGCGCCAGGCTCGGCGCATCAAGGAAAAGTTCAAGCGGGGAGCGATGTGAATGTGGCTTCACGTTCCATCGCCAACATCAGCCTGTGCTCCGGAGTCGCCATGCTCGACGAAGGTGCGCGAGCTGCATTCGACCTACTCGGATTCGACTTTCGCACTGTCTGCTACGTCGAAAGGGAAATCCCTGCAGCCAGCCAGCTTGTCACGCTTATGGAAGCGGGCCTCATCGACTCAGCGCCTATCTGGTCTGACCTTGTCACCTTCAGAGGCGCAGATTGGCGCGGACGCGTGGATTGCATCACTGCCGGTTTCCCCTGCCAGCCGCATAGCGTTGCCGGGAAAGGCAAAGGCCTCGAAGACGATCGCTGGATATGGCCCGACATCGTTCGGATCATTCGCGATGTGGGACCCGAGTTCGTCATCTTGGAGAACGTCCCAGGCCTCGCTTCTACAGGAGGACTCGATGCCTGCATCGGCGATCTTGCCTCGCTGGGGTTCGCTGCGGAATGGGCGTGCCTATCCGCGGCAGCCGTTGGCGCTTCGCATCAGCGCGAGCGGCTGTTCATCGTGGGCTACGCCGGACTGCAACACGGCGACTTACAGCAACGGGCGATTCGGACAGAACATTGGCGAGCAGGCCGCGACCTGGCCGACCCCAACCGCGGTGAATCGCGTCCGCGACGAAGAGACGATGCAGAAATGCGCGGACTTCCGGAAGCGCAACGCGAACCAGAACACGGTGCCTCTGTACCTGGCGGAGGTTGTAGCAATGTGGCCGACGCCGGCGGCACGCGACATGAAGGGCGCGAATTCGGAGCAGCACTGCATGGTCACTGGGGGGCAGGAAGCACATGGATCAGCTAGCCAACTTCGTGGCCTATTCGCCCCAGGCCCAGACGATCCACGGTGGGCAGCAATCCTCGAACGATGGCCCTGGCTCGCCCCGGCGACTGAACCCGGCGTTCGGATGCTGGTTGATGGGCATTCCCTGCTGGTGGACACATCCCGAACTGAGCAGCTTCGCGCAATCGGAAATGGCGTTGTACCGCTCTGCGCTGCGGCAGCAATTGTTGAACTTGTGCGGAGACTCGCAAATGGATGAAGCCGCATGACCCCCACTCACCGCGCCGACCTCGAAACCGCCCTAGACGTAATGGACGCGCTGATCCGCGAGCGAGGCGGTCACACGAAGCAGAGCCGGGCTGCTTTCCTTCGCGGCATTCGATTGGTACGCGAAACCCCACCCGGCTTCCGTCGCCTGCGCTCTGACTTTGCAACGAGTGCTCCGACGCCGCAGATGGAGATTGAGGCATGACCGACCTATCCGCAAAGGTAGCGATGAATCTGGAGATGCATTGCCACTACTGCTGCAAGTCGTCGAATGATGTTCCGGCGATGGTTCGCAGCGAGGAAGGCGTCTGCATCTGCAATGAGTGCGTCGGCGTCTGCGAGGACATCATGCTCGCTGGGAAGCATCCGTGTCGCGCAGTCGAAATGGCCTCCCTGATTGCAGAGCAGGCGAAGCGGATTGGGGAGTTGGAGCGGGCTATGTCTGACGTGCTGCCCGGCCCCTACTACATGGACCCGCCAGACGGCGGCGATGTCACGATCATCGAGCAGCTGTCGCGCATGGCGAAGGATGCGGCGCGGTGGCGAGCCCTTGAGTTACGCACCAATGTGGAATCGTTTTCAGCAGATGGCAGATGGGTCCTATTAGTCCGGCTGCCGTGGGCGCATTCGTTTATTGCCGCTATCGACGCCGCCCTCTCTGCCGTGCAGGCGAAGGAGAAGGGGGAATGAGCGCTGCATTCAGCCCTTGTCGCACTTACCGCTATTCGCTGACCCGCTGGTGGGCCGGCAGCGCGCGCGTTCCCGGCATCGATGTGATGTTCATTGGCCTCAATCCGAGCACGGCGGACGAGACGAACGATGACCCGACCATTCGGCGTTGCATCGGCTTCGCTAAGTCCTGGGGATTTAGCGGACTGGTGATGACAAACCTGTTCGCATTGCGCGCAACTGATCCAAAGGAAATGAAGCGCGCCGCCGACCCTGTTGGCAGCGAGAACGATGAAACGCTTATGAAGCTGTCGGCATGCTGCGGGCTCGTCGTTGCAGCATGGGGCGCGCATGGCGAACACCTTGGCCGCGCTGCCGCAGTGCGCTCGATGATTCCGCGCCTGCACTACCTCAAACTGACAAAGGACGGCCATCCGTCGCACCCGCTGTATCTGAAAGGCGATCTGACTCCGCAGCTTTGGATGCCCCCAGCCGCCCTCCAGAGCCATCAATCCACCGGAGAGGGGAAGGTATGAGCGGCGCAACAGTTGAAGTGAAATGTAGGTGCGGCGTGATGTTCACGGCTCGCGTTGCCGACCGTAAGCGTGGCTGGGCGAGGTCATGTAGCAAGTCCTGCGCCGCATCAAAGCGAGAGAAGCGCTTGAACCGTGGCCGTGTATGGGAGCAGTCCGGCTATGGCTACAAGGACAGCCTTCACAACTATGCCGCCACCGAAAGCGAAGCCGGCTGGGACGGCCATAAGGGAGTTTTCTGAGATGACCAACCCCACCCATGCCCCGGATGCGGATGTTGTGGCAAGGATGTCTGATATCGATGCCAGAGACATCCTGATCGACCACAACCGCTGGCGGCGCGGTGATGACACGGCGCAGCGAGGCGATCCTGCGCGTGTCGGGCGCGCTATCGACACGGCCATCACCGCGCTTTCCACCATCGCCCACCAGTCCGCAGAGCTTGAGCGGATGCGGGAGAGGGTGAAGGTTCTGGAAGGAGCGTTGCGCGGCATCCTGCCTCTGGCCGAGAACGATCATTGCGGCGGTCCCGACACAGGGGCATTGCTCGAAGCCGCCCGTGCCGCCCTCAACCCCGTGCAGAAGGGGGAAGGGTGATGAGCGCCCCAACGTCTGTCGAAAGGATTTACATCGATGGCGTCGATCAGGACCGGGAGTTCTGCCTGCGCTGCGGCTCCACGTTTCTTGATACCGGCTGGGAATGCACCGAATGCGACTACGACAACCGGCCTCACTACTTTCGCGCCCCACCCCAACCACCGACCGCCACCCGCAATGATGAGGGAGAAGTGAGATGAATCTGATCAACAAGCTGAATCTGTGCTGGCGCATTCTGCGTCGCCCGACCGGCGACCTGTATGCGCACGCTGAGCGCGAGCTACCGAAGTCCCAGGCAGCAGACGACATGCAGTTCGACATGAACCGCTGCGTGCTGGAGCTTATCCATGTGTTCTCGACGCAGGGCCACAGCGGATTTAGTGCCAGCTACGCAACGTCGCAGATCGAGAAACTTCTGCGCTACGAACCGCTGGGGCCGCTACTCGGCACCGATGACGAATGGGTCGAGGTCGGACACGGCATCTTCCAGAACAACCGTTGCGGCCGTGTGTTCAAAGAGAACGGCCAAGCCTATGACATCGACGGCAAGGTCTTCCGGGGCGCGGATGGCGCCGGATACACGAATTCCGACAGCCGCGTCAACGTCACATTCCCGTACACGCCTCACACAGAATACGTCGAGGTCGCCCCATGACCCACTCCACCGAGGACGTGGTGAAGGCTCTGGAGCGGGCGATTCGAGAGAACGAGCGAATGATTCGGGCCGGCGCCTGCGCGACTGATCATCGTGAGAGCTTGTGCGTTGCTGACCTCGCCACCCTGCGCGAACTGCGCGAGGCGCTGGCGAAGGGGCCGTTGAAGCGCATCAACCTTACAAACGACTCTGGGGATGTAGTTGGTCATCTGAGCATCCCCTATGGAGTGCACGTCTACGCCCTCACCACGAAGGATTTGCCGGAGCAGAGCGATGCTACCAAAACCAACTAAATGCACGCCGATGGGCGAGTACCGTTGTCAGGTTCCGATGCCGCTGAATGGCCGCACACAAGGAATTGACTACTGCATTGCAGACATCGTCGCTGCGCTCAATGCAGCGAACCTCAAGACCGTAGCTTCATGCTGCGGGCACGGCGACGAATCCCTTGCAGTGATCAGCTTGGAGGACGGCAGGCAGCTGCAAGTTTCCGGACACAAACCGACGCAGGAGCAGAGCGATGTTGTTCTTTGAAGATAAATGCCGGCAGGCACAGAGTATTCTGGAAGTTGTTCAGCTTGCTGGTGAACATCTGCGGGACATTGCCCAAAGAGGATTTGGCGCCATCTTTCCGGCGGCGGTTCGCGATGTCGCAATTCAGTTGGAGTCGGCCACGGCCAGACACCTTCCCAGTGTTCGGGAAGCACTCGGACCGTGGTTGCATGCCGGCGGCAAGCCGTTTGAGTTTGACCCCCCTCTTTCTATTCGAACGACTCACAAGTTGAAGGTCTGGCCGAAGTATTACAACGACTTAGTCGAAGGTCGCAAGCCATATGAAATCCGCCAGAACGACCGGGACTTCAAAGTCGGTGATCGATTGCACCTGTGTGAGTGGTGCCCAGAGGTCAAGATTTTTAGCGGCAGAGAGCATTACCGACAGATCGTATACATGACCGATGGTGGGAGTTGGGGCCTGCCGGAAAGCATGTGCGTTCTCGGGCTCGATCCGTTCTACGCGAGGTATGTGCCGCAGCACGGGGCGATCAAGGTGCAGAGCGATGGGCAGCGTGAATTGAAAACCCTGCCCGGATTCGATTCGCTCCCCGACGATTTTGAAACCGGCGACTACTAAGGAGCAGAGCGATGGATAGTGTTGAGAAGGTGATCGCGGATGGAATGCAGCTTTGCCGAGGTTACGACCAGATTGGTGCTGGGCATGCAGCGCAGCCTGTCCGCGATCTAATGAATCGCCTTGCCGCTATCGCAGCCGCGCAGGGGGAGGTGGTGAGGGACTGCAATTCAGAGCGCCTTGCTTCGCGGATTCGTCAGATCGCCCTGCAAGTGGAGCGCGCAGATCACTCGCTGGAGCTGTATCGCATTGCGGACGATCTGCCAAAGACTGTCCCTGCAACCACGGTGTTCTGCGTTCCGGTCGAGCATGAAGGTCGCATTGTGTACGACCACTCGGACAAGCCAATTCCGATGGCCTGCAACTTCAAGCTCTACACCCACCCTGCGCCCGCTGTCGGCGTGCCGGATGCGCTGAAGGCGATTGCAGCCGAGCGCCGCCGGCAGATCGAAACGAAGGGCTGGACGCCGGAGCATGACGACGCGCACCCGAGTGGCGAGATTGCCGCGTTTGCTGCCGTCTATGCGATGCCGCCAGCAGCCCGCGAATGGCCGGCGAAAGAGACGGGCTATGGTAAGACGTTCGCTGAAGCAATGACGCCGCTTGGCTGGGTGCCGAAGTTCAGCGACGACCGCCGCCGTGAGCTGGTCAAGGCCGGCGCATTGATCGTCGCCGAGATCGAGCGGCTGGGCCGGGAAGCCGCCTCCCCCACCCCTCAGCAGGTGCGCAAGGAGGGGGATGGGTCATGAGCAATTCCATCCGCAGCGCGATGAGCGACATCGAAGATCAGATCGCCGCCAATCAGATGAACGCCGCCCAGGTCTTTACCGCCATGAGGCAGCTTGTTCGTCGGCAGGCGGCTATTCCAGCAGCGAAGTCGCCCAGCGATGGCGCGGGTGACGAGGACAGCTACAACCGGGGCTGGAACGATTACCGCGCAGCCATGCTCTCAGCAGCGCCTGCGCAGGGGAAGGTCTAATGAAAGTATCCCGCAGAGAATTTATGAAATTGGCCTTGGGCGCGGCTGCGGCAGCGGCATTGCCAGCCCCATTGGCCGAGTCCGCATCGCTCATGGACTTTACCGTCGAAGGATTCTGCGCGCCTTTAGCCACACAGGGGCCGTGGGATCACATCGCGGTTTCAAGGATCAACGGCGGGTTCAAGTTCTACGTCAACGCTGTAGAGGTTGTCGAATCCCACCGGCTGATCAGAAACTACGCGCCGACTCTGCTAAGGGAAGCGGTCAACTATCTCCCCCAGCTTGTTGGTGTCGATATTGCCGAATGCGAAGAATTCCTTGTTGATTCTTACAGAATCACAAGTGAAGTGGCGCGGGCGCCGGAGGCAATGCTGACTCAAATGCTGCCTCACACGCCAACCAATCTATTCAACGGATTCATAAGCGATGTCAATGTCGAAACATTCGCTAAGTATCCAGGGCTTTTTGTCGAACCGGATTGTCCTTGGCCTGCGCAGGGGAAGGAGGGGTAGATGACCGAATTCAATCCGCCAGAACTCTGGGACGCGCAGAAGATCGCCGGTTACATCGGCGTGTCGACGAAGACCGTTCTAAATCACCGAGTCCACCAGCAGGGGTTCCCGCCGCCAGTCGCAGCAGGCGGTCGGCGTAAGCTCTGGCTCGCGCAAGACGTTGTGCGCTACCTCACCCGCCGCGCAGCCTAGATGCCAACTCTGTCGCGGTCGGGTTGTAATAGGTCAGCAGCTCGGACAGATTCGAGTGGCCGACCATGCGCGCCAGATCGCGGACGTCGAGAATACGGGCCAGGCGCGTGATTGCCTCGTGTCGCGTGTCGTGGAACGTGTATTGCCCGCCCACTTCGCGGCGCATCTTGCGGAACAGAGCGTCCAGCTGAGCGCCGTTCATCGGGAACGGGACGGCCTTGTCCAGAGAGTCGAGGATCGACACAGCACGCTCAGTCAGCGGAACGTCCCTCCCCGGCCCCGTCTTGCTCTTGTCGATCCTGACGAAGTGCTGCGAGAGGAAGATGCGATCGCCGCGCAGCGCCAGGATTTCCCCGGCGCGCATCCCTGTTTCCAGCGCGAAGTCGAAAGCCGCGGCGACGATCTGAGAGCGCGTCTGCGGTTTGATTCCCCGAACGTAGCCCCACCGCTTGAACAAAGCGTCAGCATCGGCCTCGCTGATGCGCATGATCCGAGGCGCAGGCGCAGCAGGCCGGCGTACATCCCGCATTGGATTGGAGCGCACCCAGCGCCACTCGCGGCGGGCATGCTCGAATACCGACGACAGCAGGCCCATCTCGCGCAGCACGGAGCCGGGCTTGACGGCCTTGAGCCGAGTGTCGCGCCAGTCGGCCAGATCAGTTGCCGTGATCGTGCTCATCGGCTGATGAGCGCATTCAATCTCGCGGGCGATCTTGAGCAGGCGCACTTCCTCCCATTGCCTGCCGCGCTTCGATGGCGTTACTTCCTTGGCGTACTTCTTCAGCCCTTCGGCCAGCGTGTCAGACGAGACAGAGCCGCCCCGGATCTCGTCTTCACGGCGCTTGGCCCATACCTGGGCCGCTGTCTTGGTGTTGAAGCTGGCAGATTCCCGCTTGCCCCTGACGACGACTTCAGCGCGCCAGCGGTCCCCGCGTTTCCTGTACGTCGCCATGCTTGGCGTACCCTTGGCGTAGTCAGACAGGCGGGATTAGGCCATGAGCGGGAACAGGCGGGCTACAGCCGGTGCCGCCGATCCCCGCCAACCCCCTGAGTTATCCCGATATTTACCGCTAACGGATGTGTGCGGGAGCAGGCGGGGAACTAGGGGTGGTGCCGGAGGTGGGACTCGAACCCACACGCTTTTAAGGGCGGCGGATTTTGAGTCCGCTGCGTCTACCAATTCCACCACTCCGGCGCAGGACGCGCATTATATAGAGCGCCCGCCGACCCGCCAGTCCGGTGGAATCGATAGCCGCCAATCAGATGCGGAAATCGACGCGCAGGCCAGCGAAATAGCCCGAAATCTGCGCCGAGTTCTGCGCGCGGAACATCGTGCCGCCGCCACCGAGACGCAGTTCGACCGCATCGCTGGTGTAGACCGGCACTTCGAGATTGACGCCGAAGCTGACGCCGCTGAGGGTTTCCGACCCGGTCGCGGTTTCCAGCTTGGTCTGCGCAACGCCGATCGCCGCGCCGACCTCGAACAGGTCGAACAGCACGCCGGTCGGCACCAGATAGGCGCCGTAGAATTCTTCGGTGCTGTATTCGTCGGCTTCGAGATCGCTGGTGTCGTCGGTGCCGGCACCGATGTGGACTTCGAACCCGATCTTCTGGAACAGGCGCACGCCGAGGCGGGCGCGGACCATGCTGGAATCGAAATCCTCACCGCCGAATTCGGTCTTCAGGCTGTCCTTGCTGAACTTCGCCTGGGTCCAGACGTAGTCGGTGCCGACATACAGTTCCCAGGGATCGGACTCGTCCGCGGCGGTATCGGCTGGCGCCTCCTCGGATTCGGCCACTTCGGAGACGGCTTCAACCTCGACGGTCTCCTCGACCACCACGGCCTCGGCGGTCGCAGCATCGGCAGGCACTTCTTCGGCAACCGCCGCTGCGGCTTCCGCGGCGCCAGCTTCGGCTTCAGCCGTCGCTTCGGCAGTGGCCTCGGCAGCCGCTTCAGCGCCTTCGGTAGCGGCCTCGGCGGCTGCATCGGTGGCTGCATCGGCAGCTTCGGTCGCCCCGGCGGCTGCCGCATCGCCGGCTTCAGCCGTCGCGTCGGCGGCTTCGCCCGCGGCGTCCGCGGCCGCGGGTTCTTCGGTGCCGAAACCGGGCGTTGCCGCGGCCTCGTCCTGGGCTGCAACCGGGCCTGCGGCCAACATCAAAAGGATCAAAACGCCGAGCTTCTTCATATACATCCCCCAATCTCCGGCACGGTAGTCTGCGCAGTCATCGCTGCTTGAGCTGCACGGTAATTTGTTGATCGGTGCAAACGCAACACATCGGGCGGATGTTCGTCGATTTTGACCCTCAAATCCACCGAGATCGCTTCATCCCGCGGCCAAGCCGGTATAGTGCGGGCGCGCCGCGCCCGGACCCTGATCGACCTTCCTGATCGACTCCATGCTCCCTCCCATCCAGTACTGCAACGCCTGTGGCCAGACGGTCGAGCACCGGATTCCGGCGGGCGATCACCTGCCGCGCCATGTGTGCCCGTCCTGCGGCCACATCCAGTACCAGAATCCCAAGGTCATCGTCGGCGTCATTCCCGAGTGGCAAGACGGCCGCATTCTCATGTGCAAGCGCAATATCGAGCCGCGCCTGGGCCTGTGGACCTTCCCGGCCGGCTTCCTCGAGCAGGGCGAGACCACCGCCGCCGGCGCCGCGCGCGAGGCCGAGGAGGAGTCGCTGGCAAAGGTCGAGGTCGGCCAGCTGCTGATGGTCATCAGCGTGCCCTACGTCAGTCAGGTCTACATGGTCCATTGCGGACGCCTGCAGTCGGCCGAATTCGGCCCGACGCCGGAAAGCTCGGAGGTCCGCCTGATGCGCGAGGACGAGATTCCCTGGGACGAAATCGCCTTCCCGACGATCTTCCACAGCCTCAAGCAGTTCTTCGCCGACCGCAGCGCCGGCCAGTTCCAGACCCATGCGATGGACCTGAGCTTCCGCCCGCGCCGACCAGCGGCAGCTGATGCCGTCTGAATGCGTGAAGACTTTTGGGTGGCGCTTCCATAAAATGCGCCCTCGTTTTACCGGACTGGCTTAGAGAACCATGACTTTTGTCGTCACCGAAAACTGCATCAAGTGCAAGTACACCGATTGCGTGGAAGTCTGTCCGGTGGATTGCTTTCACGAAGGTCCGAATTTTCTGGTGATTGATCCGGAAGAATGCATCGACTGCACGCTGTGCGAGCCGGAATGCCCGGCCGAGGCGATTTTTGCGGAAGACGATCTGCCGGAAGCCCAGGCGCAGTTCAAGGAACTCAACGCCGAGCTGACCAAGCTGTGGCCGGTCATCACCGAGCGCAAGGACGCAGTCGAAGGCGCCAAGGAGTGGGACGGCAAGCCGGGCAAGCTGGACCTGCTCGAACGCTAGGCGGCTGCGGCATCGAATACGGCGCGGCACCTGTCATGGGTGCCGCGCTTTTTTGTGGGCTCAGGGAATGTCCGGCAACGGCACCCAGCGCAGCGCCGGGTCGTCGATCAAGGGCAGATACAGCGCAGCGCGGACCGGGCGCTGGTCCAGGCGCCGCATGATCGCGCAGTAGTTCGCCAGCTGCGGCGCGTATCTCTGCTGCTCCTGCGCGACGAAGCCAGCCAGATCGGCACCCTCATGGCTGCTGGTCTTGAAGTCGACGATCCAGCGTATTCCGTCGGCATCGACAAAGGTCCGGTCCAGCACATGGCGGCGCGCCTGGCCGTCGACGATGACGCTCAGCGCCAGCTCGCTCGCCGCTTCGCTGTGCAGCGGATCGAACAGCCAGCGGCCGCGCTCGTCGCCAATCGTGTGCTGCAGCGCGCGCACCACGCGTTCTGCAGCCGCCGCGCTGCGCGCTTCCGGCACGCCTTCGCGCAGCAGATCCTCGGCAATCGCGCCGCTCATCTGCATGCAGCGCGCCGCATCCCAGCCGGCGACACCGGTCTGCGCCAGCGCCTCGACCCAGCGGTGATAGACGACGCCGATGCAGCGCGCCGTCTCGCCGGACCAGTCGAAACGCAGTTCCTCGTTGGCAACCGCGCGCAACGGCGCTGGCGGCGGCAGTCCGGCTTCGCGCTCGGGCGCCTGCCAGTCCTGCAGCCGGCGCAGCGGCGGCGCCTCGAGGCCGGTTTCCGCGGTGATTGCCGGCGTGACCGCTGCCGGCGGCGGCGCGAGACCCGCGAACTCGGCTTCGACCGCCGGCCACAGGCGCGCGAGCAGGCTGCGCGACGGCGGCAGCTGCAGCTGATTCTCCTTCGTGCTCGCGCGCACGGACGCGAACAGGTGCAACTGCTGGCGCGCACGCGTTGCCGCGACGTACAGCAGGCGGCCATCTTCATAGGCCTGCTTCTCGGCCTCGATGCTGCGAACGAATTCGAAGCAGGCATCGGCCTCGTCGCCGCGCGCCTGCACCGGCGCCAGCAGCAGACGGTTCTCGCCCTGCACGTCGGTCAGGTGCGCCCAGACGATCGGCGGCCGGTCGTCCGAACGCGTGCCGCGGCCGAGCGCCGGCACGATGACGACATCGAATTCGAGCCCCTTGGATTTGTGGATCGTCATCAGGCTGACGACGCTGTCGTCGCCCTGCTCCGGCGCCGCCTTGAGCTTGCCGAGCGCGAGATCGAGCTGCGTCAGGTCGTCGAGCAAGGCGCCCGGCGCGATGTTCTGCAGGCACTCGAAGAACGTCGCGGCATCGGCCAGCGCAGTGGGCTGATCGACGCAGGCAGGGCCGCCAAGCGCCAGCCACACGGCTTCGACCCAGCGCCGCAGCGGCTCGCGCCCCTGCACTGCGTAAGCCCGCTCGATGACCGCGAGCGGCACGGCGAGGCGTTGTTGCGCATCGGCGCTCAGCCGCTGCAGGCGCTGCGGATCGCGCAGCGCGGCCAGCAGGCTCTGCTGGCGCGGCAGTTGATCGCACAGCACATTCAGGTCGGCCAGCTTGAGTCCGCACCACGGCGCGCGCAGCACGGCGAGCCAGGCGCTGCGCTCGAGCGGCTGCAGCAGCGCGCGGGTCAGCGCGCGCAGGTCGGCGATCACCGGGCGCTGCGCCAGCGCCTCGATGTCGACCGCGCGATAAGCGATCCCGGCCGCGCGCAGCGCCGGTGCGATCACGTCGAGATGACCGCGGCCGCGTACCAGCACGGCGATGCGGCTCGATGGCTGCGCCTGTCGCCGCTGCCGGACGATCTCGACGACCTGCTGCGCCTCGTCGGCCGCCGACGCATCGATCTGCGCATGCAGCGTCACCGCCGGCCCGTCGTCCGCGCAGCGCGTCGCAATCGCCTCGCTGTACGGCACTGCGCTGCGATTGAGATCGGCCTGTGCGGGAAACACCTGGGCAAAGTGATCGTTGACCCAGTCGACGATGCCGGCCTGCGAACGGAAGTTGCACTTCAGGCTCAGCGGCGTCAGTTGCAGATCGCCGATGCCGTCGCGCTGCGCCCGCAGGAACAGCCCGACATCGGCCTCGCGGAAACGGTAAATGCTCTGCATCGGATCGCCGACGACGAACAGCGTGCGGCTGCCGTCATCGACCCAGCCCGCCGTCAGCTGCAGCAGCAGCCGCCACTGCAATTCCGAAGTGTCCTGGAATTCGTCGATCAGCAGATGGCGGATTTGATAATCGAGGCGCAGCGCGAGCTCGCTGGGATCGCTGGCACCGCCCAGCGCGACGATCGCTTGCGCAGCGATCTCGGCGAAATCGACGGCGCCGTGCTCGGCGAACACCAGGCGCAGATGCGCGGCGGCGAGCAGCAGCGTATCGAGCAGCGCTTCGAGCACCGCCCACTGCGCATCGGCGTACTGCGGCGATGGCAGCAGGCGCAACGACTGCAAACGCGCGAGCAAACCAGGCTCGGCGGCAAGACGCTCGATCAACGCCAGATGCGCTTCCTTGCGCTGCGCGTGCTCGCCCTTGCCCGCTGGAAAGCCATTGTTCTTGGTGACGCTGGCGCGCCAGTCGTCGTCGGCCTTGAGCACCAGCTGCACCAGTGCCTGCCATTGCGGCAGTGCCGCCGGCAGCGGCAGGGGCCAGCCGCCGCGGCTCAGCTGCTGCAGCGGATGCGCCGGATCTTCCGGGCAGAGATTGACCGCGGCCCAGGCCGCCGATTCGATCCATTGTTCGGCGAGCGCCGCGGGCACCGCCTGCGACAGCTGCGCAAGCGCATCGCGGACGACCCAGTCGAGCGTGGCTTCAAGCACCGCGCGCGGTCGCTCGGCGCGACGGTCGCGGGTGACGAGACCCAGCCATTGATCGCGACGGCCGAGCAGGCCGACCAGCTGCGCCTCCAGCAGATCGGCGCGATTGTCGAAATGCTGCAGCACGCGGCGCACCGCGGCGGCATGTTCGCCTTCGCTCTCCAGCGTCGCCAGCACCGCGCGCGCGGCCTCGCGATACAGCGGCTCGGCGGCATCGGTGACCTCGACGCGGCCACCGAAGCCGGCGGTCAACGGCGACTGCTGGGTGATCTGCGCGCACAGCGCATCGATGGTCAGCACGCGCAGACGCTGCGGGCTGTCCTGCAAACGCCAGCCGCGTTCGCGCGAGCGGCGCAGCACGGCGCCGGCCAGCGTCCAGGTCTGGCGCGCGTGCGGCTCCGCGGGCTCCGGTCCGTCGGCCGCGCAGATCGCGACATAGACGCGGTGGCGCATCTCGGCCGCGGCCTTGCGCGTGAAGGTCATCGCGACGACTTCTTCGGGCTCGTCGGCCGTCGCCAGCAGGACCAGCAGGCGCTGGGTCAGCAGCTCGGTCTTGCCCGACCCGGCCGGCGCCTGAATGATGAAGCTGCTCCGCGGATCGAGGGCGGCGCGGCGCTCGGCGGCATCCGCGATGGGCGCAAGCTCGCTCATGGCGAGGCCTCCGCGAACTCGTCGTCGCCATCGTCGGCGGCGGTGTCGGCCACTTCGTTGATGCGGCAAGCGGCCTGCAGATGACAGTCGCGGCAGGACTGCTGCACATTCTTCGGCGTGACGCTGGCGAGGCCGCGCGCGACTTCGCCGGCGAGCGTTTCCAGCCGGCCGCGCCATTGGCCCAGCAGCGCATTCCAGTTCTCGACATCGCGCATGTCGCGATGCTGTGCGAGGGACTTCAGCCCCGGCGCGAGATCCTCCCGCGCGGCAACGCCCTCGAAGCCGAGCCGGCCGGCATCGAGATAGGCAAAGCTCACCGCATCGACGTCCGGCTGCAGCAGCCCATACAGCAGCAGCTGCGGCTCCTCCGGCCGGCCATCGGCCCACGGCGCCTTCTTGCGCGCACCGGACTTGTAGTCGAGCACCAGATGGCCGCCGCCTTCGATGCGATCGATGCGATCCGCGCGCAGGCTCAGCAGGATGTCGCCGAACGCGAACGGCGTCCGCATTGGCGGGGCATCGTCATCCGGACTCGCGCCTTCGAGCTGGACCACCGTGAACGGCACGCGCTGCGCCTCCAGCGCCAACCACTCGAGAATGCGCGCGCTCAGGCGCTGAGCCTCAAGCTGCTGGAAGGCCGGCGTCAGCCGCTGCGGCGCACGCTGCGCCAACTCCTGCACGGTCTGTTCGACGCAAGCCTGCACCCGTGCCGCCAAGGTTTCCGCATCGAGTGCGACCAGACCCGCGTGGTCTTTCAGTTCGCGCCACAGCCGTTCCAGCGCGCGATGCAGCAGGTGGCCGCGATCCGGCAGGCTCGGCCCGTAGCCAGGATCAGGCCAGCGTTGAGCGCCGAGCCGATGCGTCGCGTTGGCGCGGAACGGGCAACGCGCCTGGTCGCCGATCAGGCGTGCGCCACCCGGCACGGCAATCGTTCTATCCGGCGGCGGTGCATAGGCATCCGCCAACTTGATCAGACTGCCGCTCCGTGCACTTCGCAGCCATGACTGCGGCAAGGCCGGTACGGCGTCGACCGTCTCCTCGACGATGTCGGCGATCAGCGGACTCGCCTGCAACGTCTGATCGCCATCGGTAGCCGGCCAGCTGAAAGTCACCTGCGGCGCGGCGCGGCGCCATTGCTCCGTGCAGCGTTGCGCCCATTCGAGTTCCTGCGCCGTCGATGCGTGCGGCATCGCCAGGCTGCGCTGCAGCGCGAACGGAATGAAGGGATTCGGCCGGCCGGTCGGCGGCCAGTGCTGGTCGTCGAGACCGAGCACCCACAAGGCATCGAAGTCCATGCCTTTGGCTTCCAGCGCGCCGAGCACCTGCACCTTGACCGGCGGCGTCTGCGGCTGGAAGACCCGCCGCGAAACCAGCTGCTGCAGTTGCATCAGCGCACCGGAAGCCGGCACCTTGCCCAACACGCGGCCGACGCGACCCAGCTCGTGCAGCAGCTCGCGCCAGACTTCGAGCGCCTGGTATTCGGCGCTGTCGAGCGTGCGCGGCCCCGGCCAGGCTGCCGCGCCGAGCCAATGATTGAAGCGCTCGGCCCAGGTGCCCGCGTCGGTGCGGTCGCGTTGCGCACTCGCCGACGCGAGGCGATCCAGCTGCGCGACCAGCGCGGGATGGCGCCAAGCACGCTGACGCAGCACTGCTACACCGATCTGCCAGTCGGCCTCTTCGCGCAGCTGCCGATCGACGTCGGCGCGGGCGAGCACATCGTCCGCGCTGTCGCCCCAGTACGGCGTGCACAGCAGCGCCGTCGCGCGATCCAGACTCAACCCGCTGACGACCAGCCGCAGCAGATCGAGCGCGGCGGCGACGATGCCGACCTCGCCCAGGCCCTGACCGAGGCTGAGGTTGTAGGGCCGCTCCTGCGCGCTGCCGGCGAGCGCGTCGCGTTGCGGACAGAGGATTTCGTCGAACACTCGCAACAGATCGGCACGCCGCGCACCGAGATCCGGAACGATGACGCCGATCCGCGCATCGGGCCGCGCCAGTGCCGTCGCACGCAGCCACTGCGCCGCCGCGCGCAACTCCTGCTCGGCGCTGGCGGCCGCGACGCGCCGGCACTGTGCGACATGCTGTGTCGCCTGCCAGATCACGGCCTCGCTGCCCGCGGCCGCGAGCGCGGCAACCAGGGCCGCAAGATGCGGAGGCGGCTGCTCGAAGCCGGCCAGCACGACCAGCCGCGGCGCCTTCAGTGCACCCGCGGCCAGTTGCTCGATCACCAACTGCCAGACATCGCCGGCATCCAGGCGCCGCAGTTTGCGCAGGCGTTCGCGGTAGCTGCGCGCCCATTGATTGAAGCGTTCGACGTCCGGCGTGGCGGCCTCCAGCGGCAGCTTCAGCCCGTAATCCTGAGCCAGCTTCCAGGCCTCGGCCGCCTGCCTTGCGGCATCGGCTTCGCGCAGCAACGGCGAATCGGTCCGCGCCTCGGCGACAACGATGCGCCACAGCAGATCCGTCTCGGCCGGGCTCAGACTGCCGGCGGCCGGCGGCGCGCTGAAAGCCTGCTGAGTCGCCGCGCGCGCGGCCAGTTCACGGATGAAGACTTCCGCGGTCGTCATCGACACCGCGGCCCAGGCCGTCACGCCGCGTTGCGCCTGCCAGTCTGCGTAGCGTTCCTGCTGATAGGTCGCCAGACGCGGGCTGGCGCACAGCACGACGCAGTCCGCCGGCAGGGTGGCGGGCAGTGCGGCGAAGCGCTCGAACAGGGCGCTCGAATCTGTGGCCGGAAAGTTCATCGAGGCGCTAGTTTCAATCATTCTTGGCTCATAATCCGAGCCCACCATCCGCCGTTAGCCGCGACACCGGTCCTGCATGATCGCCTGGCAGTCTTTTGTCTTCCTGTTCCTGCTGCCAGCCACGGACCTCGCCCTGCGCCTGTGCGGGCTGTCCGGCTGGCTGGTCGCCGCGGTCGATCTCGGCGTCCTGCTGGTACTGAGCGTGCAGCTGCCGCGGCGGCTCGACGCACGGCCCGGCGCCTTCGATCCCGCTGCGCTGGCGCGCGCAATCGCGGCCTGCGCGCTGCTGCTGCTGGCCTGGTACCTGCTGCGCGTCTCCGGCTACAACTTCGGCGCCTACGGCGAGAACATCTACGACCTGCATTACGTCGCCAGCCTGGTGCGCAGCGACAGCTGGCCGGCGGCGGACCTGTGGAATCCGGGTGCGCGGGTCGATCACTACTACTACTTCGGCTTCTACGTCGTCGCGTTCTACACGCGCCTGCTCGGCCTGGAGATCGGCCAGGGCTACGTGCTGCTGTTGCTGCTGATTCCGCTCGTCGTGTTCGCCAATTTCTGGGCCGTGCTGCGCGGGCCTTTCGTGCTGCGCGCACTCGCGGCGTTCACCGCGACGTTCCCGGCCACCGGGCTGTCGGCGGTGATTGCCGGCCATTTCGTCGAGATCGCCGGCCACCTGCGCGGCATGTCGCATGTACGGCTGACCGAGTGGACCAATGTCGCGCCGCCTTCGGGATTTCTGGCCGACGTCATCCGCGGCTATGCCTATCCGGTCGAAGGGCTCGCACACATCCTCGGTTCGCTCGGCGATCTGCACCCGCCGGTGTTCACCTTCCTGCTGCTGGCGCTGGTGCTGTCCGCCCTGCTCGGATCGGCGGAGCACGGCGACGACGAACCCTTGCCGCGCTTCGGCCGCCTGATCGCCGGCAGTGCGATTCCACTGTCCTTCGTCATCAATCCCTGGACGCTGCCCTGCTTCGGCGTGCTCGGTCTGTATGCGCTGTCGCGGCCGCTGGCACTTCGGTCGGCCGCCTGGGTGCTGCTGGGCGCCGTGGCGACGCTGTCGCTGCTGAGCCCGATGCTGATGCAGCTGCAGCTGCAGACCGGCTCGGTCGGACTGCGCTGGCTCAGTGCGGATCAGCGTTCCACGTTGGCGCTGCTGCTGACCGTGTGGGGCCCCTTGTTCGCGCTGACCGCCTTGCTGATGCTCGGCGCCGGGGTGCGGGTGCGCTGGGTGCTCGTGCTGTGGTTTGTCGCGATGGTCGTCGGTCTGGAAGTCCTGCTGCTCGACGATCCGTATGGCGATCGTTACGAGCGTTTCAATGGCGTGCTCAAGGTCGGCAGTTTCGCCCTCGCCGGCTGGACTGCGGTCCTGCTCCACCAGGCCAGCCGCAGCAATCGGCGCTGGCTGTATCCGGTCGTGCTGGCGCCGCTGCTGTGTCTCGCCGCGGCGCAGCTGTGGGACTCGATCCTGCCGTCGGTGCGCAAGCCCTCCGCCGAGCGCAACTGGACGCTGCAGCCGCAAGGCATGCTGCCGGAAGCCGAACAGCGCGAGATGTATACGGCGTTAAGCCTGCGCTGCGCCGGCACGACGCTGGAGCATCAGACTTCGCAGGCCTACAGCCAGATTCCGCTGGTTTCCACGCTGCTCGGCTGGCCCACGCTCAGCGGCTGGACTTCGCACCTGAGCCAGATCGGTGCCTGGAGCCCGGCAGCGCAGGCGCGCTTCAAACAGGGCCAGCAGTGGTTCGCCAATCCGCAGACCGCGACGCTGCTCGCGGCCGGCGTGCGTTATGTGCTGATCGACAGCGGCCTGGGCTGGGACGAGGCCACGCTGCAACGTCACAGCGCGACGCTGACGCCGCTGTTCCAGTTCGTCCGCCTGGGCGGCGGCGACGGCATACCCGTCAGCGGTTATTTTTCCTGGAACGCGCCCTGCTCCGGCGAGCCTTCCTGACTGACCCGCTGCTCGACCAGATACAGGGGGCGCTGCTTAGACTCGCCGTAGATGCGGCCGACGTACTCGCCGATGATGCCCAGGCATAGCAGCTGCACGCCGCCGATGAACAGGATGCTGGTCACCAGCGTCGGGAAGCCGGCGACCGGATCGCCATGGATCAGCGTCTTGACGACGATGACGATCGCGAACAGGAAAGCGATGACCGAGACGATGAGGCCCATGTAGGTCGCGATGCGCAGCGGCGCCGTGGAGAACGACGTGATGCCGTCGATCGCGAGATTCATCAGCTTGAGGAAATTGAACTTCGACGCGCCGCCGCGCCGCGGATCGCGGTCGTAGAGCAGCTCGGCACTGGGGAAACCGACCCAGGCGAAAATGCCCTTCATGAAACGATGCGACTCGCGCAGCGTATTGACCGCCTGCACCGCGCGCGCCGACATCACGCGATAGTCGCCGGTGTCCGAAGGAATCTGGAACTCCGGATTGAGCGCGCTCATCAGCCGGTAGAACAGATGGGCGAAGAATTTCTTCTGCCAGGTTTCGCCGCGCCGCACATGGCGCCGCGCGTAGACGACGTCGTAACCCTCGCGCGCCTTGGCGAGCAGGTCGGGGATCAGTTCGGGCGGGTCCTGCAGATCGGCGTCGATGACGACGACCCAGTCGGCCCGCGCGTGATCGAGGCCGGCGGTCATTGCCGCTTCCTTGCCGAAATTGCGTGACAGCTTGATGGCGGTGACGCGCGGGTCGCCGAGCGCCATCGCGGCAACCACGGAGTGGCTGCGGTCGCGGCTGCCGTCATCGACGAACACGAAACGGAATGCGTAGTCCGGCGTCGCGTCGGCAACCGCCGTCAGCCGCTGCCAGAGCTTGGGCAGCACCGCTTCCTCGTTGTAGACCGGGACGACGACGCAGACGGTCGGCGGGCTACTGGTTCTGGAATGCGACATATTTTGCGTAGAGGAAATTGAAGATGAAGACCAGCAGGGTCGCCAGCAGCTGCGCCAGCAGATAGTTCAGGTCCAGCGCCAGCAACAGCGTCATCAGCAGCAGATTGAGCACCACCGACACGGCACCGCCGGCAAGGAACAGCGGCAGGGACCGCCGGTGGGCAACGGTACTGACGAAGGTCAGGTGGTAATGCGCGACATAATTGAACAGCATCCCGCAGACCGCGCCAAGCGTGGAGCCCGCCAGGGCCGGCAGGCGCAGCCACTCGACCGTCGCGTACAACACGGCAAAGTGCAGCGCCGTGCCGACGCCGCTCAGGGCACCGAACAGCAGAATCTGCAGCCATAGCCGGCCCTGACGCCCGCTTTGGCCCGGCGGTTGCGCTGAAGCTTGCAAGAGAGTGCTCAAGTTCGTCGCTGAAAGTCTGATTTTGCACGTAAACTTCGCGCTGCCGGGCAGGTTTCCTGTCCACCCGTCACGCAATATCGTCGCCACCGCATCCAGCAGGTTCGCGTTGAATACCACCGCACTCGTCACGCTTTACGGCATCAGCTTCCTGCTCATCGCCGGTCACGTCAGCAAACAACTGCAGCCTGCGCCTGGCCTGGCGCAGCCGGCGCTGGGCCGCTGGCAGATCCTCGCCTGGCTCGCGATCGGCATCGCGATGCGCCTGCCGAGCCTGTGGGATACCGGCTTTCACTACGATACCGGAACCTACAAGAGCTGGGCGATCACGGCGTCGGATCCGGCGAATCTGCTCGGCGTCTACAGCGACGGCCACTATACCGATCATCCCCCGCTGTTCATGTTCGTGCTCGCCGCGATCGGTGCGATTGCGCGCGGGCTGAGCTGGGAAACCTCGACGCATTTCACGGCGCTGATCAAGCTGCCGATGCTGCTCGCGGACATCGCGAGCGCCTGGATGCTGCTGCGCATCCTGCAGCGCGAGGGCTCGCCGTGGCGCGCCCTGGGACTCGCGAGCCTTTACTGGCTCAACCCCGCACTGATCTTCATCAGCTCGCTGTGGGGGCAGACCGACAGCCTGCTGTGCCTGCTGATGCTGCTGGCCTGGGATGCCTGGACCCGCGCGCGGCTGCCGCTCGCGGCGGCCATGCTCGCGCTGGCCGTTGCCTTCAAGCCGCAGGGGGCGGTCTACGCCGGCTTGTTCCTGCTGGCGATCCTCGTCGAACTGCGTCCGCGCCTGGCATTGATTGCCATCGCCTGCGGCTGCGCGGTCTATGCCGCGGTGGTGTTGCCGTTTGCTTGGTCGCATCCGCCGGAATGGCTGCTCGCGCTGTACATCGGCTCCGGCGCGGCAACCGACCCCAACTACATCACGGTCAACGCCTACAACATCTGGGCCCTGTTCGGACTCAACTGGCAGACCGAAGTCGGCAGCCTGCTCGGCTTGCGCACGCAGAGCTGGGCGATCGCGCTCACGGTCGTACTGCTCGCCGCACTGGCGCTGCTGACGGGTTGGCGCCTGCGCAATCAGGCCGATCCGGCAAAGCGCGGCAGCCACATCGCCTGGGCTTTCGTGCTGGCAACGATCGCGTTCTTCATGTTCGCGCCGAAGATGCATGAGCGCTACATCTTCATGCTGATCCCGTTCACGCTGCTGCTCGCGCCGCTACGTGCACGCATACCGCTGATGCTGATCTGGACGATCGCGGCGCTCGCCAACATCGCCTACGTCTACGTCTATTACATCGATCTGAAGTCGATCGCGCCGCATGACACGGCGTTCATCCGCATCAGTTCCGCATTCAATCTGATCGCGACGCTGCTGACGCTGATCTACTGGCTGGCGCCGGAATGGCTGGCGCGTGTCGGCGCCGGCCTGTCCGCGCGCTGGCCGCAGTGGAAGGAGCCCGAGCTGCCGGCGGGCGACCGCTGGAGCCGGCGTCACACGCTGGCCTTGATCGGCCTGACCTCGGCGGCACTCGGCATCGGCCTGTATCGGCTCGGCGCGATCGAGTATCCGGTGCACGGCATTGTCGGCGACGGCTTCACGGTCGAATACCAGTACAACGAACCGGTCGATGCGCGCTTCATGGTTCTGTACGCCGGCGAAAAAGCCAACGTCAACACGCCGGCCAAACTGAGCCTGCAGCGCGAAGACAACGGCAACTGGGTCGATCTCATCGCCGAACGCGAATTCAACGACTTCTATCACCTCTACGACATCAAGCTCGACAACCCTGGCCTGTCGACGCGCTACCGCTTCCGCACCAGCGGCAAGGACTGGCGCATCAACGAACTCGGCCTGCTCGGGCTCGATGGCGCCGCGCTGCTGCCGGCCCAGGTCGTCAACGTCGATGCGCCGCAAGCCGCGGAACAGCCCCTGGAGCCGGCCGACTACAGCGCGCTGACCGACGAGCCGGCGAACTGGCTGCATGGTCGCGGCTACATGGGCGGCACCTACTTCGACGAGATCTATCACCCGCGCACCGGCTACGAGTTCGTCCACAAGATCCGCCTCTACGACCACACCCATCCGCCGCTCGGCAAGTGGCCGATCATGGCCAGCATCGAAGCCTTCGGCATGACGCCGTTCGGCTGGCGCGTCTCGAGCGTGATCGCCTCGGCGCTGACGGTCGGCGTGCTGGCCTGGGGCGGCTGGCTGGTCGCCGGCAGCCTTGGCGGCCTGCTGCTCGCGGGCGGACTCGGCCTGTTCGAATTTTCACGCTTCACGATCGGCCGCTACGGCACCATCGACGGCTGGCTCGGCCTGTACCTGCTGCTGAGCTTCCTGTTCATGTGGCGCGTCTTCATCCGCAGCGCGCATGCCGACTGGCGCGACGGCTGGAAACTGTCGCCCGGCCTGCTCGCCGCCGGCGGCTTTCTCGGCGCCGCCATCGCGGTGAAATGGAGCGCGTTCTACGGCGGCATCGGCGTCTTCCTGCTGTTTGCGGCCAGCCTGCTCAGCACGCGCGCGGCTACGCCATCGGCCTGGCTGCGCAGCAACGCGCCACGAATGACCGGCGCCGCGCTGGCCTTCGGCCTGCTGCCCGCAGTGGTCTACTGGCTGAGCTATCTGCCGTTCATGCGCTGCATGGAAGGCTCGCCGGCCCTGTGGAGCGGGCAAGGCTGGCATGAGTTCATCAAGTCGCAGAAGTACATCTACAACTATCACTCGCAGCTGACGGACTCGCATCCGTTCGCCTCGGCGTTCTGGACCTGGCCGCTGACGCTCAAGCCGCTGTGGATCTTCACCGGCGAAGGCGAGCCGCGCACCGCGATCTCGATCCTCGGCAATCCGCTGATCTGGTGGGGCGGCCTGCTCGCGATCGTGCTCGTGAGCTGGCGCAATCTGCGCAGCAACTCACGCGCAGAGCTGGCACTGCTGATCGCCTGGGCTGCGCTGTTCCTGCCGTGGGCGATGGTCAGCCGCGCTGCCTTCATCTACCACTATTACCCCGCTGCGCTGATCCTGATTTTGCTGCTGACCCGCGAGCTGATGCAGTGGTCGCAGACCCCGCGCCTGCGCGACCTGCCGCTGTATACGCTGCTGTTCGCCGGCGCCCTGTTCAGCTGGTTCTACCCGACGATCTCGGGTCAGCCGGCGCCGTTGGCCTGGTTCGAATCGCTGCGCTGGCTGCCGACCTGGTGGATGCTCTGATTTATTAAGTTATTTTTAATCAATGACTTGAGTTTCATATTTCGAGTGACCTCCGAGGAACTTCACAGACACTCTGGCCGAGCCGCCAGCGCAAAACCTGCTTTTTGTTAGGCGTGACATCCGGGCCAGGATGATGAAGTAGCTCCATCAGTCCACACAGAGACGAGGAGATACGGATATGGACAGCGGTCATCTTGCTGGCACCCGAAACGCGGAGTCCCCGATCCACGGCCATTGGCAGGTCAATGCAGCGGCCGCCGATCGCCGCCTGATCGAACCGCTGACCGATCGCGAGCGGCATTTCCTCGACTGTCTGGCGCATGGCTCGTCGAACAAGGAAATCGCCCGCAAGCTGTGCGTCTCCGAGAACACGGTGAAATTTCACCTCAAGAACGTGTACTCGAAGTTCGCGGTGAAAACACGCATGCAGGCCGTCAGCGCGGCGCTGGAGCTGGGCATGCTGAAGTCGGACGACATCCGCGGCTTCGGTCCTGAAGGGCTGCCGTCGTGAAGAAGCGCTGGCTGGCCAGTTATCCGCCGGGCATGCCGGAGAGCATCGCGACACCGCGCCATCACAGCCTCGGCGAGCTGATGACGGAAGCCTGCGTCACGCACGCCGACCGCATCGCCCTGGTCGGCGGCGCGCATACCCTGAGCTATGCGCAGCTCGATCGTCTCAGCGAACGGTTGGCGGCCTTCCTCGCGGTGGACCTCAGCCTCGCCGCCGGCGAGCGCGTCGCGCTGATGATGCCGAACCTGCTCGCCTACCCGATCGGCATCGGTGGCGTGCTGCGGGCCGGCTGCGTGATCGTCAACGTCAATCCGCTGTACACGCCGCGCGAACTCAAGCACCAGCTGCGCGACTCCGGGGCGCGCGCGATCATCGTCGCGGAGCCCTTCCTGGCGACGGTCAATGCGGTGCTTGCCGATACCGCAGTCGATACCGTCATCAGCGTGCCGATGGAAGGCCTGCCGCAGATCGGGCGCGACAGCTACGACCACAGCGGTGCGACGACGCTGAACACCGCGCTGTCGACCCAGAGCCTGCTGCCTGCGCGAAAGCAGCGTCACAGCGACACCGCCATCCTGCAATACACCGGCGGCACGACCGGCCCCTCCAAGGGCGCTGAACTGACGCACGGCAACATGCTGTCGAACATCGAACAGTTCACGACCTGGCTCGGCAACGCGGCGCAACCGGGACGCGAGGTGGTCATCACCGCGTTGCCGATCTATCACATCTTCGCGTTGATGGTGAACCTGCTCAGCTTCATCCGCCTGGGCGGCAGGAACGTGCTGATCGCCAACGCGCGCGATCTGCCGGCGATGGTGCAGACCCTGCGCCAGGAAGGCTTCAGCATGATCACCGGCGTCAACACGCTGTTCAACGGCCTGCTCAGCACGCCGGGCTTCGCCGATCTGGATTTCGGTCAACTGCGCCTGGCGATGGGTGGCGGCGCCGCGGTGCAGCCGGCGGTTGCAAGACGCTGGGCGGAAGTCACCGGTAAAAAACTGGTCGAAGGCTATGGCCTGTCGGAGACCTCGCCGGTGCTGACGGTGAATCGCATCGACGTCGACGAGTTCCGCCCCGGCATCGGCCTGCCGCTGCCGTCGACCGAGATTTCGATCCGCGACGACAACGGCCGCGAAGTCGCATCCGGCGAAGCCGGCGAACTCTGCGCACGCGGTCCGCAGGTCATGCGCGGTTACTGGAACAAGCCGGAAGAAAATCTGCAGGCCTTCACGACCGACGGCTTTTTCCGCACCGGCGACATGGCGATGCAGGACGACGACGGCTACTTCCACATCGTCGATCGCAAGAAGGACATGGTGCTGGTGTCGGGCTTCAACGTTTATCCGAACGAGATCGAAGCCGTGTGCGCCGAGCATCCGGACGTCCTCGAATCGGCCTGCATCGGCGTCCCGGACGAAAAAAGCGGCGAAGCGGTGAAGGTATTCGTCGTCAAGCGCAATGCGGCGCTGACCGAACAGGGGCTGATGGAACATTGTCGGCAGAACCTCACGGCCTACAAGGTTCCACGCCATATCGAGTTCCTGTCTGAACTGCCGAAGTCTCCGGTCGGCAAGATTCTCCGTCGCGAATTGCGCAGCTAGCTCGCGGAGCAAGCCATGAAGTACGACTACGACTACCTGATCGTCGGATCAGGTTTCGGCGGGAGCGTGTCCGCTTTCCGCCTCAGCGAGAAGGGCTACAAGGTTGCTGTCGTCGAGCAGGGCCGGCGCTGGACGCCGGACAATCTGCCGGCGACGAACTGGAAGTTCTGGGACTACCTGTGGCAGCCGCTGCTCGGCTTGCGCGGCTTTCTGAGCCTGCGCCTGTTCCGCCACGTGATGATCTTGCACGGTAACGCAGTCGGCGGCGGCTCGATCACCTATGCGCAGACCTTGCTGGTGCCGCCGAAGTCGGTCTGGCACGACGGCAGTTGGACCGGCCTCGACGATTGGGATGCCCGCATGCCGGCGCACTACGAGACGGCCAAGCGCATGCTCGGCGTCACGCAGAACCGCCGGCCGGGCCCGGCCGATGCGCGCCTGAAACAGATGGCCGAAGCCGTCGGCGTGGCGGACAGCTTCTACTACACCGACGTCGGCGTGTTCTTCGGCAAGGACGGCGACAAGCCCGGCACGGCTTATCCGGACCCCTATTTCGACGGCGAAGGTCCGGCGCGCAAATCCTGCATGGCCTGCGGCGGCTGCATGGTCGGCTGCCGGCACGGCGCGAAGAACTCGCTCGACCAGAATTATCTGTATCTCGCCGAGAAGCGCGGCGCCGAAGTTCGCGCGCAGACGCGCGTCGTCGATGTACGTCCGCTCAATGGACGCAGCGATGGCGCCGATGGCTACGAAATCTTCACCGAGCCGACGTTCGCGCGCCTATTGCGGCAGCGCACGCGGATCACCGCGCGCAACGTGATCTTCGCCGCCTCTTCGCTCGGTACACAGGAACTGCTGTTCCGCCTGAAGACTGGCGGTTCGCTGCCGAACATCTCCGATGAACTCGGCAAGCGCGTGCGCACCAATGCCGAATCGATCCTTGGCGTGCGCTATCCGGGCTCGACCGCCGACATGTCCAAGGGCATCGCGATCGGCTCGGGCATCTACATCGACGAGCACACGCACATCGAGGCGGTGCGCTATCCGCAGGGCTCGAACCTGATGAAGGGCCTGTTCACCGTGCTGACCGGCGGCCGTCCCGGTCCGTCGCGCATCGCCAGCTGGCTGCTGGCGATCCTCAAGCTGTTCGTCACGCGGCCGCTGGCGACGATCCGCAATGCGCTGCCCTATCGCTGGTCCAGCGAGACGGTGATCTTCCTGGTCATGCAGACGCTCGAAGGCCATCTCAACATGCGCTGGACGCGGCCCTGGTACTGGCCGTTCGGCAAGACGCTGACGACGCATGGCGAGCGCATTCCAACCTTCATTCCGGAGGCCAATGCCTTCACCGAAAAGGCCGCCAAAGCCACCGGCGGCATCGGCCTGAGCACGATCACCGAGATCCTCTTCAACGTGCCGATGACCGCGCATTGCATGGGCGGCTGCGCAATGGGCGCATCGGCCGACCATGGCGTCATCGATGCGCAGAACCGTGTCTTCAACTATCAAAACCTCTACGTCGTCGACGGCTCGATGCTCGCCGCCAATCTCGGCGTCAACCCGAGCCTGACCATCACCGCGCTCGCAGAACGCGCGATGTCCTTCATCCCCGCGGCGGATTCATGCCGCGCCCCGATACCCCCATCGGAGTTCCCGTATGAGCAAGAAGTCCCCGAGTGCAAGCGCCAAGAAGACGGCGGTGAAAAAGGCCGTGCGCAAACCGAGCACCGGCAAATCCGCCAGACCCAAGCCGGCGCCCGCCGCCGCCATTGCCGCAGCCGGCGAAGACATCGCCGCCAAGGCGGTGCGCGGCGCGCTTGGCGATCTGGCCAAGTCCGGCTGGACCCTGCGCGGCGCCGATCCGGCCTACATGAAGAAGATCAAGAAGGCGGTCGACTTTGCGCTCGACAAGTATTTCCGCGTCGACAATCGCGGCTGGGAGCGTCTGCCCGAGGGACCCTGCCTGGTCATCGGCATCCACTCGGGCACCTGGTTGACGATGGATGCCTGGTCCTTGGTCTTCTCTTGGTGGCGCCAGTTCGGCGAGACGCGCCTGCTGCACGGCACCGCGCACGACGCCCTGATGGCGATGCCCGGCCTCGGCCCCTTCTTCAAGAAGGTCGGCGTGATCCCGGCCTCGCGCGAAACGGTGACTGCGGCACTGGCGGCCGGCAACAGCGTCGTCGTCTGGCCGGGTGGCGAACTCGATGCGATGCGTAGCTGGAGGAAGCGCCACGAAGTCCATTTCGGCGGACGCCGCGGCTTCGTCAAGCAAGCCATCCTGTCCGGCGTACCGATCGTGCCGGTCGCGACGGTCGGCGGCACTGAGACCGTATTCGTGCTGTCGGAAGGCCGCTGGCTCGCCAAGGTGCTCGGCTTCAAGCGCTTCCTGCGCGCGGACACTGTGCCGATCGTCGCTGGCTTCCCGTTCGGCATCTGGCCCGAAGTACTGCCGACGCATGTGCCGCTGCCTTCCAAGATCACCAACGAGTTTCTTGAGCCCATCCACGTCGACAGGAATCCGGCACGCGCCAAGGACGACGCCTACGTCAACGAGATTTACGAACTCGTGCAACAACGCATCACCGAAGGTGTCGCCAGGCTGGCTGGCCAGAGACGGCTACCGATCATCGGCTGAACATGCAGACCACCGCCCCTTCCGCCGCGCAACGTCTGTCGATACTGGACGCCAGCTTCCTGAGCATGGAAACCCGCGATACGCCGATGCATGTCGGCGCATTGCAGATTTTCTCGCTGCCGAAGAAGGCGCCGGCAGACTTCGTCAAGTCGATCGTCCAGCGCTATCGCACACCCGGCGCTCTGGCCGCACCGTGGAACCTGAAGCTGGCGGCAGTTCCGCTGGCCCGCCTGCTGCCGGCAATGCAGGAGGCGGACGACGTCGACTTTCACTATCACGTTCGACACTCTGCACTGCCAGATCCGGGCGGTGAACGCGAGCTGGGCGAGCTGATCTCGCACCTGCACAGCCAGCCGCTTGATCGCACGCGACCGCTATGGACCTGTCACATCATCGAGGGTCTGCACGACAATCAGTTTGCGATCTACATCAAGATCCACCACGCACTGACCGATGGGGTAAAGGGGGCACGGATGATCTGCGCCTGCCTCGGCGAGAAGGCCAGCGCCATGCTGGCACCCCCGTGGGAGCGGCGCGAAAGCGCAGCGAAGCCGGCACCAGAGAGCGAGCAGGAAAAGGCTCGTTCCAGGCCACTGAGCTGGGCCAAGGACATGCCACGTGCGTTCAAGCCATTGTTCGTGCGTAAATCCGGCGCGACTGCGGTGACTCGCCCGTTTGAAGCGCCCTACTCCGTGCTGCTCAATGGCCGGGTCACTGGTGCCCGGCGCATCGCGACC
The DNA here is from genome assembly GCF_058783185.1 of Fontimonas sp. FW305-C-3. Classification (NCBI taxonomy): domain Bacteria; kingdom Pseudomonadati; phylum Pseudomonadota; class Gammaproteobacteria; order Nevskiales; family Nevskiaceae; genus Fontimonas; species Fontimonas sp. FW305-C-3. The sequence continues at coordinate 778,839 of NZ_JBYSYK010000002.1, forward strand.
CAGCAACTGGAACTCGCTGACGTCAAGCGCGTCGCGAAGCTTGCAGGCGTGTCGGTCAACGACGTGTTTCTCGCGGTCTGCAGTGCGGCGCTACGACGCCACCTGCTCGCCAACGATGCCTTGCCCGAAACCAGTCTCACCGCCGGCGTACCGATGAACATGCGCAGCACAGGCGATCATGGCGGCAACGCCGTTGGCTTCCTGTGGGCGGCTTTGGGCACCGAAATCGCCGATCCGCGCGAGCGGATCAGAGGCATCCGCGCATCGATGGCCGCCTGGAAGGAACACTTGAACTCGCTGCCGCCGGCTGCGCGCCTTCCATTCGCCACCCTTGCCTTCGTGCCTGCCGTTGCCGTTCTCGTCTCCGGACTCGGCGCCAGCATCAAGCCGCCGATGAACGTTGTGATCTCCAATGTGCCAGGGCCGGACCGACCACTCTACCTGGGGAAAGCCCGGATGGAGGCGCTGTATCCGATCTCAATTCCGATCCAGGGCCTCGCGCTCAACATCACTTGCGTCAGTTACGCCGGCAAGCTCAATGTCGGCTTCACCGGCAGCCGCGATCGTCTGCCGAGCCTGCAACGCATCGCGGTTTACGCCAGTGAAGCGCTCACTGAGCTGGAGCAGGTTTTCGCCCATCCACCATAAACACTAAGATTCCGGCTCCGCGGGGGATCGGTCGAGCGATGACAGCGATGCGCAAGCGTGCAGCCAGCCTCATTGAAGCCAAGCTCTATCCGGGCATTGGCACAGGGCAGCCCCTGCGCCGCGCGCAACTCGACCCTCCGCCGGCACTCGCCGATGGCAGTGCTGGCGTGGCACTAATCTGCGCCCCCGCTGGCTACGGAAAGTCCGTGGTGATGGCGCGCTGGCACGAGGCCTTGATGGCCGACGGCGTCCATTGCGCCTGGCTGTCGCTCGACCCCGACGACAACGACACCGCACGTTTCCTGCGTTACCTCGTCGCGGCCTTCCAGAACATCCATGGCGATATCGGCCACGACGTGCTGGCGCAGCTGACCGGCTCACGCGACAGCATCATGCCTCTGCTCGAATCGCTGGCCGCCGATCTGGGTCGTGTCGCCAGTCGCGCCATCCTGTTTATCGACGATCTGCATTTCGTCGAGCAGCCGGAGGTGCTCGAAGTCCTGCACTGGCTGATCAACTACTCGCCGCGCCAGCTGCAGTACGTACTCGGCAGCCGTCTGGCGCCGAAGCTGCAGCTCGGTGGTCTGCGTGTGCGGCGCCGGCTGCTGGAGCTCGGCGTTCGCGATCTCGAATTCAGCGCCGAGGAAGCCCATCAGTTCTTCGAGATCCGCCTCGGCGAGGCGCTGTCGGCCGACGACATCCGGCAGCTGATGGAGAAAACCGAGGGCTGGCCTGCCGCGCTCGAACTGGTCGCCGCCGCGCTGCAGACGCCGACCCGGCGCAGCGCACTGATCGAACAGCTGACCGGCACCGACGTCAGCGTCGTCGACTACCTCGGCGAAGTCGTGCTGGCCGGGCTCGACGAGGAGCTGCGCAGCTTCGTCGAGCGCATCGCGCAGTTCGATCGCGTCAATGCCGCGCTCGCGGCGCGCGTCAGCAACGCACCCGATGCGGCGCGGCTGCTCGCGGAACTGCAGGCGCGCAACCTGTTCCTGATTCCGCTCGACCGCCACGGCGAGTGGTTCCGCTTCCATCATCTGGTCGGGCATTTCTTCCGCGAGCACGCGCGTCGCACCGCGCCGTCGGAGAGCCAGTCGACCCTGATTGCCGGCGCTCACTGGTTGTTCGAGCACGGCTACGTCGAAGAAGCCATCAATGGCGCGCTGCGCGCAAAAGCCTGGGCGCTGGCTGCGGACTGGGTCGCCGCTACGGTCGAGGAAATGATCCACCGGCGCGGTTACCACCAGACGCTGATGCACTGGATGCAGGAATTGCCGGAAGAATGGGTCGACCAGTTTCCGACGATCCGCATCAACTACGCATTCACGCTGGCCTTCGATCCGCGCCAGCGCGAAGTCGAGGCGCAGCTGCACCGGCTCGGCAAGATCGTCGAGCGTCTCGAGAAGGCGAAGCGGCCGGACCTGCAGGCGATTGCCGGCATTCGTTGCGCGATGGAACTGCAGGTCGCGATCTCACATGCGCTGCGCGACGAAGGCATGGTCGCGCGCGAACGCGCGCAGGCCTGGGTCGAACACTGGCCCGACGCGCCCGCGGTGCAGAAGGGGCATATCGCCAACGCGCTCGCCTTCGGCCACAAGACCGCCAGCGATCTGGCGACCGGCCTCGCCGTCGCCGCGCAAGGCCGGCAATGGCACGAGCAGGCCGAGGGTTACTACGGACTCGCCTGGAACGTCTTCGTCGAAGCGATGCTGAACCTGAAACGCGGCGACTACCGCGAAGCGCGCCAGGTCTGCCAGTCCGGTCTCGACATGATCGAGCGTCAGCTCAACGGCCATCGCGGCCATACCAGCCTCTTGCATACGGCGCTCGCGGCGGTGGCCTATGAATTCGACGAACCGGATCAAGCGCAGGCGCATATCGAGCAGGCCATGCACAGCGTCCAGGATTACGGACCGGCCGACGCCGTGATCCTCGCCTACCTGACGCGTGCGCGCCTGCAGATGCTGCAGCACGATGCAAGCTCGGCCTACGCCATCCTGCAAGAAGGCCAGACGCTCGGCCGCCGCCGCGAACTGCCGCGCGTCGTCGTCACGCTGGCAACCGAAGAATGCACCTGGCTCGGCCGTCAGGGACGCTATGACGAAGCGCGCGAGGTTGCGCACCGTTGCGGCATCCTCGGCGAAACCGGCGGCAACATGTCCGGCCTGATTGCCGACAAGGCCTCACGCATCGCCGTGCGCATCGGCCTGCGCGACAGTCCCGAACAGGCCTTGCAGGCGCTGACGCCGGCGATCGAACACAGCGCGTCGCTTGGCCTGCATCATCGCTGGGCGGAGCTGCTCGGGCTCAAGGCGGTGGCGCACAAACTCAACGGCGATCTCGCCCAGGCGCTGGCCTGTCTCAATGAAGCGCTGCTGATCGCGGCACCGCGCCAGTATCTGCGCACCTACCTCGACGAAGGCGAAGCGCTGGGGCCTCTGTTCGAACAGATGGTCGCCGCGGCGGACCGATTCAGCGAGGCCGCGCCGTTCGCACGCCGCCTGCATCGCGCGCATCAGAAGCGGGCACAGACCGCGACTGCGGATGCAGCGCAGGGAAGCCCGGCGGCGGAAACATTCGGTGAACTGACGCGGCGCGAGATCAGCCTGCTCAAGCATCTGGAGTCGGGAATGAGCAATCGCGAGATCGCCGAGTCGATCTTCATCTCCGAAGGCACCCTGCGCTGGCACCTGCACAACATCTACGGCAAGTTGGGCACCAAGAATCGCTCCGGAGCGCTGGTCAAGGCGCGGGCGCTGAAATTGCTCTGAGACGAAAGCCAGCGCCGGATGCCGTCCACAAAAAAACCCGTCACGAAGACGGGCTTTTTTGTGAACCTTGTCGCTGAACGGCGTTGCGTACCGTGTCAGTGTCCAGAATCGCGATGGTGGAGCGAAAGGGGATCGAACCCTCGACCTCTGCATTGCGAACGCAGCGCTCTCCCAGCTGAGCTACCGCCCCACGCGAGGAAGCGTATTCTACGCAAAGGCCTAAAAAACGCCAGCGGCGCGCTACCCGGCAGCCGACAAGACTTGAGGATTCCCCCATGCAAGCACTTCATATCCCGATGCCGGTTCGCCGCCATGCCGCAAGCGCCTTCGCTGCCGGGCTGGCGCTGCTGCTGGCAGCCCCGCAGGCCTTCGCCGTCCGCTATCAGCAGGCGCCGCTGTATGTACCCGGGGAAGTGCTGGTGCAATATCGCTCCGGCGCCGAAGCCGCGCAGGCAAAGAGCAGGCAGCTCAGCCTGGGCCTCGCCAAGAAGCGCGACCTGCGCGACGGCCGCACGCAGTTGCTCAAGCTGCCGGCGATCAGCGACATGCGCTCGATGCTTGCCTTGCTGCAGGCCGATCCGACAGTCGCTTTTGCCGAACCCAATTACCTCCGCCACACCCGTGCGCGGCGCAATCCGAACGACCCGCTCTTCCCCGTCCAGTGGGGTCTGCGCAGCACCGGCCAGCCCAACTTCGTCGAGACCGAGCCGGGGCAGCCGGGCTTCGGCAGCATCCCCGGCGCGGACATGAACATGCTCGCCGCCTGGGACGCCGATGACAACGGGACCTTCGAGCGCGTCGGCAACCGCAATGTGATTGTCGCCATCATCGACGACGCGTTCGACCTGACCCACCCGGATCTGGCCGCAAACTTCGTCCAGGGCCGCGATCTGGTCAACGACGATAACGATCCCAGCTACGACGACGACAAGCTGGACCACGGCACCCTCGTCGCGGGCAGCCTGGGCGCCGTCGGCGACAACGGCATCGGCATTGCCGGCATCGTCTGGAACGCGAGCATGATGCCGCTGCGCATCGGCGACATCAACAGCGACGGTGACGCCGAGCTCAGCAGCGCCGCGATTCTCGACGCCTACGACTACGCGCTGGAAAACGGCGCGCAGATCGTCAACGCGAGCTACGGCGGCCCGAGCTTCCTGAACTCCGAACTGCAGGCACTCACCCGCTTGCGCGACGCCGGCATCCTGTTCGTCACCTCGGCCGGCAACTTCAATTCCAATCTCGACTATTCCGTCGCTGCCTATCCGGCGAACTACGACTTGTCGAACATCGTCTCCGTCGCGGCGACCAATCGTCAGGACAATATCGCCAGCTTCAGCCAATACGGTCCATTGAGCACCGATGTCGCGGCACCAGGCCTGCAGATCGTCACGACCGCCATTGACGGCGAGTACGTGACCGGAGAAACCTGCAACGAGGAAAACGGCAGCTGCGGCGTCAATGGCACCTCATTCTCCGCGCCCCACGTTGCCGGCATTGCCGCGCTGCTCAAGGCGGCATATCCGAATGCCGACTACCGCGAACTCAAGGCTCGCCTGATCGAAGGCGCCGAACCCGGCGCGGCGGACGGCGACGCCGAGAACCTCAGCGCCGGTGGCCGCGTCGATGCCGCGAACAGCCTGGCGCTGACGCCGCGGCCGTCGCTGGTCATCAACAAGTTGCGCCTGCTCGATGATGGCAACGAGCGTCTGGACCCGGGCGAGACGCTGGAGATCGAAGTCACCCTCGAAAATCTCTGGCTCGCCGCGACCAATGTCGAGGCCGAGCTGATCGCGCCGTCGATCATCGACATCGTCGATGGCAGCGCCGAGATCACCAGCATCGCGAAGGGCGGCACGGCAACCGTACGTTTCACGATCCAGGTCGGCAACCCAGCAACGGCTTATAGCGATCTGCCCTTCGCAGTACGCCTGACGGCGGATGGCGGCTACCTGGCACGCCGGCCGTTCCAGCTCGAACTGGCGCAGCTGGAGCTCAACAGCAGCGTCGACGAAACCCTGTCGACCGGCCTGCACGACGAGTTCCACACCTACCACGTCAATATCGACAGCCCGCCGCGGCGCGGCGAGCGCCTGGTCATCCGCACCGATGCGGCTGATGAGGAAGGCGTCGATATCGATCTACTCGTCAAATATGCGCGCCCTGCCGAATACGACATCGATCTGGGCGCCAATCCGGACGATGCTCCGACCTTCTACGTCGACGAGGACGCCCTGGTCAGCGCCGACGAAGGCGGCGACGAGTTCATCAGCATCGACAACCCGAAGGTCGGCACTTACTACATCACCGTCGTCAATTTCGGCCTGACCGAGTCGCTGGAGTATTCGGTGTCGGCCGATCTTGAAGAGGGCGGCAGTGGCGACGGTGGTGGTGGCGGGCCGTTCAGTCCGCTCAGCGCCGCCGGTTTGCTGGCCGCCGCGCTGTGGCGCCGGCGTCGTCAGTGACTCCGGCTGCGCAGAAGTCCGGAACGAGACCTGAAACTGGCATGCACAAGATTGTTTTTGAAGGTTTTGTTGAAAGCCCTTCCCGTCTTCGAAAAAGCCTGATAAAAACGCGCGCGAAAGGGTGGCGTTGTTCTTAGTCACTCGCCCAGGAAGCAGAGCCAATGCCGCGCAAACCGAAGAAGCCGCAGCCGCAAGCAGAAGCCCCCAAGGCCTTCGACGAGTTCGTCGATGACGCCGAAGCCGTAGAGGACGACACCTTCAACGTCGATGAGGCGGTGGCCGCCGCCGACGACAAATCGCGCGACTGGCGCGACGTCGAGAAGTACAAGGAAGAGCGTTTGCTGCGTCGTCTGGTCGACGACGATCTGGACGTCGATCTCTAGGATCGGATTTCCAGTCTGGATTCATCAAGACGGCGCCCCAGAGGCGCCGTCTTTACGCTTCAGGCTTGCGCTGAAGCGCCGCCGTCCACCGGCTTGCCGTCGACACCGGTCCAGATCAGGCGATCGCTGCCGCGTTCGAAATCGACATTGCCGAGGCGCGCAATCGCGCCCTGCAGATCGCTGGAAGAATCGATCGGCGTCGCACGGCCTTCGACCAGATCGGTCGCGAACGCGGTAGCGCGCACGCGCAGGTAACGATCTTCCATGTAGTGGCCGAGCATGACCGCGTTCTGCGTCGGGTAGTAGCCACGCACGCGGACCCAGTGCTTGACCCCGGCGGCGGCGTCCATGACCGTGAACCAGCCGCCCGGCACCAGCAGGATGGACAGCAGCCCCTGCAGCTCCTGCGCCGGCGAAAGCACCGACCGGACTTCTGCCGCCGGCACCGACGGCGCCGGAGACTCGCCCGCCGCGGCAGCAACACCTGCAGGTTCTGCTTCGACGAACGGCGCTTCGGCCTGCTCCAGATAGGCCTGCAGCAGTCCGGAAATCACTTCCTCGAGGCGCTCGTCGGAGAAACCGATACCGGCCAGGCGCCGCGAAATCGATGCGACGATCTCGGCTTCCTCGGCGGCACGCACATCGGCCGAGCCGGCGCGCCGCTGCAGGCTGGCGAGTACGCGATCGACCAGCTCCATCGTCTGGTTCCACGACGCGCCTTCAATGCCGCTGCGGATGTAGTCCAGGCACAGCAACGGACCGAAGCCGGACAGCATCAGGCGCATGATGCCCTGCGCCATCGGCCGCTCGCCGATGCGGCGGCGCAGCTCATGCGAGACGATGCGGCGCACGCGCTCGATGCGCGAACGGTTCTTGCGCTGCTGCTGATTCTGCTGCTCGAGCAGGAAGTCGTCGGCGGTGCGCTCGTCGACGGTCGGCGGGCGCGCCGCCTTGAGCTTGGCCGGATCGAGATGGAAGGCCTGGGCCGCCGCATCGACGAGGCCCTGAACCTCGTTGAGCATCTGCGGCGGCGGCGCATCGGTGCTGCCGAACTGCAGCAGCATCTCGAACAGATCGTTGATCGTGCGTCGCGCCGGATGCTGCGGATCGGCGAAGAAGCGCTTGTCGGCGAGCGCGGCCTTGGTTGCCGGCACCTGCAGCCGCGCAAGCATCGGCTTGAGATCGTCCGAGAGGCGCGCGTCGCGGTAATAGCCGTCGAACATCCGCGCCACGAGGGCAACGTTCTCCGGCGGAATCCAGTCCTGGCGCTGCGGCATGCGCCCCTGCGCGTAGTCGCCGAGGATGTGCGCGATCTCGTGCGCAATCTGCTCGTCGGCCTGCTGAGTGCTGTACATGCCGGCCGGCGCGCCAGCGCCCGGCTGCATCGGCTGCCCATGCGCCGGCGCCCAGGACATCGGCCTGCCAGCAGCCCAGGCGGGCATTTCGTAGTTGCCGCCGGCGGCGGCTCCGGCAGGCGCGTAGCCGGCGGAGGATCCATAACCCTGCGGCGGCAGGAAAGCCTGCGTGCTGCGGCTATCGAGGCCCATCGCCCAAGACGGTACGCCGACCTGATGCGGGCCCTGCGGCATCGGCAACTTCTTGCCGGGCACCTGCGCCGCGGAAGCGGACGGTTCGATGCCGTGCACCGCCAGCAGCTGATTGGCGCCGACAAAGACTTCGGACAGCCGGCCGACCACGACACGGTCGAACAGCTTGTAGATCACCAGCTTGATCGGGAACTCGACCGACAGATCGCGCATCGAGTCCTGGAACGCGCGGATGATGCGTGTCGGCGACATCGACTCGGGCGACATGCCGCCTTCGCCGGCCAGATCGGCCAGCCGCGCGAGCCGCCGCTGCAGCTCGACCAGTTCATGCGCGTGCAGGCTTGCGGCCTTGGTCTGCATGTTGCTGACCGCGATGCGCTCCTCGAGCTCATCGCCGTCCTGCAGCGACCACTGCGACATGTCGTCGAGCTTGCTGAGTTCCGGATCGCCGGAGCCGTCCTCGCTGATGCCGCGCAGCGCCTGCTGCAGCGCATCTTCGAAGGCCTTGATGATCTTGCTGCGCTGGACGCGAACAATCCGCATCGTGTCCATGTACAGGCGCTGCTCGTCGCCGGCGCGCGCCTTCTCGGCCGAATCGAACAGGATGTCGTCGGCCTTGTCGAACATCTCGCGAAGCTTTTCGCCGAGCACCGAAACCGCCATCTGGTGCAGCGCGGTGACAATCGGATTGGCAGCCGATTTCGCGGCCGCGCCGATCCCGGCGGACTCGCTTTTCGCGCTGTGCAATGTGGCAGTGACTGACATTCCGAATGCTGTTCCGCTACTTGCCGACTCCCTCGATAAAGCCAGTTCGACTCTCGTCGCCCCCCGGCCCGACCGCCCGTCGTTCGATGTTACTACTCTTATTACGATGTATACCTAAATGCCTAATCCGACTCAAGTCACTAGACACTCATTCAGGTGAATTTCCTATCGGAAATTCCCTCAGCGGTGGAATGCCGCCGGTCCGACGGTCAGCCGCAGGCCCTTAGGCGGCCCGCCGCTGGCTCGGCGCATGGGCCTGGAGGAACTCCATCTGGTCGGCCAGGATGCGGCGGTTCGACAGAATCAGGTATTCCGCATGATTGGGGATGTAGGGCACCGCCAGCAGGCGCATGCCGGCTTCCTCAGGGGTACGGTCGTCCTTGCGCTGGTTGCAGCTCTTGCAGGCGGTGACGCAGTTCTTCCAGATTGAACGCCCGCCGCGTGACGCCGGCATGACATGGTCGCGCGTCAGCTGGCCCGCCGGCAGGCGGCGCCCGCAATACATGCACAGATGGCCGTCGCGCTCGAACAGCGTGCGGTTGGTGAGTACCGGGGCCATGCCCGGCAAGCGCCGCGAGCGGTCGGTGACGGCAATGATCGACCCGATGCGGATCTCGGACTGCCGGCCGGTCCGCGCATTGATGCCGCCGCGGATCAGAAAGCGCTGCTCACCGGCCTCCCAGCAGACCCGCTGCCGGGCGTACAGCACCACGGCGGCCTGCCAGGGAATCCATGACACCGGCCGACCGCCGGAATCGATCTTGAGGATGGTCGGAAAACTGTCCACGTCCAGTTCAACCTCCGCGTGTGCCCCAGCCCGCAGCTACTGGGCTGCTATATACCCGGACTGTATTACATCCTGACAACCGGAGTCATGACCGGCGATACACGCAGCTACGCCCTGTCCTGCACCGCTCAGTAGGCGTTGCGATCCCGCCAGACGATCAGCAGGGTGCGGAGGATGATGCGGATGTCGAACAGCGGCGACCAGCGGCGGATGTACTCGAGGTCGTACTGCACGCGCTGCTCCATGCGCTCGAGCTGCGCCGTCTCGCCGCGCAGGCCATTGACCTGGGCCCAGCCGGTCAGGCCCGGCTTGACCTTGTGGCGCAGCATGTAATGACGGACCTCGCGGCGATATTGCTCGTTGAGCAGCACCGGATGCGGCCGCGGCCCGACTAGGCTCATGTCGCCGCAGACGATGTTCCACAGCTGCGGCAGTTCATCCAGCGAAGTCCGCCGCAGGAAGGCGCCGGTGCGCGTGACCCGCGAGTCGCCCTTCTGCACCTGCACGACCTTGTCGTCGGCATCGTTGACCCGCATCGTCCTGAACTTGTAGACCTCGAACTGCTGCCCGTTGAGGCCGTAGCGCTTCTGCCGGAACAGGATCGGCCCCGGTGAATCGAGCCGCACCGCAATCGCGATCGCGATCAGCAGCGGCGACAGCAGCAGCAGCGCGATCAACGAGACGATGAAGTCGAACACCAGCTTGTAGAGCCCGTCGATGCCGAACATCGGCGTCTCGGCGACGCGCAGCACCTGCACCCCTTCGACTTCCGAAGGAATGGCGTTGGTGAGTTCGTACAGCGCGATGTCGGGCACCAGATAGATGGACGCCGTGGTGTCGCCGAGCTCGTCGATCAGCTCCATCGAGCGTCCAATGCCCTGATTCGAGAGCATCACGAAAACCACGTCGACCGCGTTTTCCATGATGTACGCCTTGGCGCTGGCGAGCGTCCCCAGCCGCTCCGCGATCGACGCGGCGGGCCCCAGCCTCACCTCGCTACGGTCGTCGAAGTATCCGAGCAACTGGTATTGCTCCGATTCGGTGAGGCTGTTTGCGAGCACCTGCGCGGAGTCGTTGGCGAACATGATCACGGCGCTGCGCCGCGCCAGCATGTGCGGCGCGAACCAGCGCGACACGTTGCGCAGGGTGAAATTGAAGATCAGCAGCGTCACCGGCGTGATCACCGCCCAGGCCGTGAACACGACGCGCGAGAAGGAACTGGACGTCTTCGAGACATAAGCGACCACCAGCAGCAGCGCGATCTCGATCACCCAGGCAGACAGGACCTGCGTGCCCACCGAGCCGCGCCGGCCCATGCGCCAGGGAGCCAGCAGATCGAAGCGGCGCAACAACAGGAACGAGAACATCGCGCCGAGGATCGCGAGTGCCTGGTACTGCGCCGTGAACTCCAGGCCGTAAGCGAGCACGCACAGCTGCAGGACACCGGCAACAACGGTGGCGTAGATGGCGCCCTGGATGATTGAAGAGGTCGCCGACATCCGACCACTGCCGGTCGTCGCGCTGTTCAGTCCCATTCCTGATTCAAGTCTGGATACCCCCACTACCATCCCCATCTGTCACGCATGCGTCAGCGATTTTCGTTCTGGCTTGCCGCGGAGCCAGACCGTGCTGCGGCTTATTCTTAGATGGCCCAGCAAGCATCGGGCCATCGCTTACCTTCACTGTAATCGCTTGCCGACAGGCGGACAAGACGAATCCCTCTGGCGTTGTCGAGTGCGTCACTGTCGGTCTTGAAAGACTCTGGCGGCGTCGCCATTTGAGCGGTCAGATTCGCAAGATTCCCCGGACAAAACCCTATGCGTATGGACAAGTTGACCAGCCGCTTTCAGCAGGCGCTGGCAGAAGCACAATCCCTGGCGGTTGGCCGCGATCACCCGGCGATCGAACCCGCGCACGTACTGCTCGCCCTGCTCGATCAGGACGGCGGCAGTGCGGCGCCGCTATTGCAGAATGCAGGGGCGAATACCGACCTGCTGCGTAGCAAGCTCGGCGCGCAGATCGAGGCCCTGCCGCGCCTGGGCGCGGCAACCGGCGAAGTCGGCGTATCGGCCGATCTCGGTCGCCTGCTCAACCTGACCGACAAGCTGGCACAGCAGCGCAAGGAATCCTTCATTGCGTCTGAGCTGTTCATCCTCGCGGCCGCCGCCGACAAGAGCGCGGTCGGCGAAGCGTTGCGCGCGGCCGGCGTGCGCGCCGAACTGCTCGAGAAGGCGATCGATGCGGTCCGCGGCGGCCGCAAGGTCGACAGCGCGGGCGCCGAGGACCAGCGCCAGTCCCTGGAGAAATACACGATCGACCTGACGGCGCGTGCCGCCAGCGGCAAGCTCGATCCGGTCATCGGCCGCGACGAGGAAATCCGCCGCGTGATCCAGGTGCTGTCGCGCCGCACGAAGAACAATCCGGCGCTGATCGGCGAACCGGGCGTGGGTAAAACCGCGATCGTCGAAGGCCTCGCGCAGCGCATCGTCAACGGCGAGGTGCCGGAATCCCTCAAGGGCCGGCGCCTGCTGAGCCTCGATCTCGGCAGCCTGATCGCCGGCGCCAAGTTCCGCGGCGAATTCGAGGAGCGCCTCAAGGCCGTGCTCAGCGACCTCGCCCACCAGGAAGGCAATGTCATCCTGTTCATCGACGAGATCCATACGCTGGTCGGCGCCGGCAAGGCCGAAGGTGCGATGGATGCCGGCAACATGCTCAAGCCCGCGCTCGCGCGCGGCGAGCTGCACTGCGTGGGCGCGACGACGCTCGACGAGTACCGCAAGTACATCGAGAAAGATGCGGCGCTGGAGCGGCGCTTCCAGAAGGTGCTGGTCGGCGAGCCGTCCGTCGAGGACAGCATCGCGATCCTGCGCGGCCTCAAGGAGCGCTACGAAGTCCATCACGGCGTCGACATCACCGACGGCGCGCTGATCGCCGCGGCCAAGCTGTCGCATCGCTACATCACCGACCGCAATCTGCCGGACAAGGCGATCGACCTGGTCGACGAGGCCGCGTCGCGCATCCGCATCGAGATCGACTCGAAGCCGGAGGCGCTCGATCGCCTGCATCGGCGCCTGATCCAGCTCAAGATCGAGCGCGAGGCGCTGAAGAAGGAAAGCGACGAAGGTGCGAAGCGCTCGCTCGCCGAGCTGGAGAAGTCGATCAGCGCGCTGGAGCGCGAGTACGCCGATCTCGACGAGAAGTGGAAGGCCGAGAAGGCCTCGGTCACCGGCTCGGCCGGCGTCAAGGAAGAACTCGAACGCGCGCGGCAGGATTTCGAAGTCGCACTGCGCGCGGGTGACCATGCACGCGCCTCGCAGATCAAGTACGAGCTGATTCCGGATCTCGAGCGCAAGCTCGCCGTGGCCTCGACCGCGAACGAGGGCGCACCGAAGAAGTTCGAGCTGCTGCGCAACTCGGTCAGCGAAGACGAGATCGCCGAGGTCGTCGCGCGCTGGACCGGCATTCCGGTCTCCAAGCTGCTCGAAGGCGAGCGCGAGAAGCTGCTGCGCATGGAAGAGGCGCTGCACCAGCGCGTTGTGTCGCAGGACGAAGCGATCAGCGCCGTCTCGAACGCGATCCGCCGTTCACGCGCCGGCCTGTCCGACCCGAACCGGCCGATCGGCTCCTTCCTGTTCCTCGGCCCGACCGGCGTCGGCAAGACCGAGCTGTGCAAGGCGCTCGCCGGCTTCCTGTTCGACTCCGGCGACGCGATGGTGCGCATCGACATGTCCGAGTACGGCGAGCGCCACAGCGTCGCGCGCCTGATCGGCGCGCCGCCAGGCTATGTCGGCTTCGAATCGGGCGGCCAGCTGACCGAGGCGGTGCGCCGCCGGCCGTACTCGGTGATCCTGATGGACGAGGTCGAGAAGGCCCATCCGGAAGTCTTCAACGTGCTGCTGCAGGTGCTCGACGACGGCCGCCTGACCGATGGCCAGGGCCGCACAGTCGACTTCCGCAACACGGTCATCGTGATGACCTCCAACCTCGGCTCGAACTTGATCCAGGAAATGATGAGCGGCCATTCGCCGTCGGATTACGCGGCGATCAAGGAAGCCGTGATGGGCGTGGTCGGCTCGCATTTCCGGCCGGAGTTCATCAACCGCATCGACGAGTCGGTCGTGTTCCATCCGCTCGGTTCGGCGCAGATCCGCCAGATCGCCCGCATCCAGACGCAGACGCTGGTGCAGCGGCTGCGCGAGCGCGGCATCGAGCTGCTGCTGAGCGATGCGGCGCTGGACCAGATCGCGGCGATCGGTTTCGATCCGATCTACGGCGCGCGTCCGCTCAAGCGTGCGGTGCAGGCGCAGATCGAGAATCCGCTGGCGCGGATGATCCTCGACGGCCAGTTCGCCAATGGCGACCGGGTGAGCGTGGAGCTGGTGGATGGCCAGCTGGCCTTCAAGCGCATCGCCTGACGCGCGCGTGCCCGCTTCGAGTAGCCCGGGTGCAACCCAGGTTCAGCGGGGCCGCGTGCCAGCCGGCATGCCAGGCGGTATGATGATAACGATTCTTGTCTTCCATACCGCCGATGCTCATGCGCCTAGTCGATCTGCCGCCAGACACCCCCGCAGTCATCCTTGATGTGGAGGACGTGACGGCGCCTGATCCAGTGTCGGTGCGCCTGCGGGAACTGGGCTTTGTCGCCGACGAGCCGGTGCGCATCCTGGCCGCCGGCCCCTTCGGCCGCGATCCGCTGCTGATCCAGATCGGCTACACGCGCTTCGCGCTGCGCCGCGCCGAAGCCGCCCGCGTGCGCATCCGCACCGAGGCGACGGCATGAGCGCCGCGATGCTGAACATCGCCCTCGTTGGCAACCCAAACTGCGGCAAGACCGCGCTGTTCAACCGCCTGACCGGCAGCCGTCAGAAGGTCGCCAACTACGCCGGGGTCACCGTCGAGCGCAAGGAAGGCCGCTTCGTCACCGCCGGCGGCCGCCATGTGCGCGTGCTCGATCTGCCGGGCGCCTACAGCCTCGCCGCGACCAGCCCCGACGAAGCCGTCACCCGCGACGTCGTCACCGGCCAGCTCAGCGACGAGCAGCGCCCCGACCTGCTGGTCTGCGTCGTCGACGCGACCAACCTGCGCCTGCACCTGCGCTTCGTACTGGAACTGCGCGCGCTGGGCCTGCCGATGGTCATGGCGCTGAATCTCAGCGATGCCGCCGCCAAGCGCGGCATCCGCATCGATGTCACCGCGCTGCAGGCCGCGCTCGGCATGCCGGTCGTCGAGACCGTCGCCATCCGCCGCAACGGCATCGCCGGCCTGATCGCCGCGCTCGACCAGCCGGTGCAGGCGCAGGCGGTGAACACCGCGAGCGCCGCCGACCTGCATCGCGAGGTCTCGCAACTGCTGCGCGCGGCGGTCAGCGTGCCGCAGCGCACCGCGAAGATCGACGACGCACTGGATCGCGTCTTCCTGCATCCGGTACTGGGCCTGGCCCTGCTCGCCGTCGTGATGTTCATGATCTTCCAGGCCGTGTTCAGCTGGGCCGGACCAGTCACCGATGCGATCGACGGCGGCTTCGGCGCGCTCGGCGAATGGCTCGCCGCACACATGCCGGACGGCGTGCTGCGCAGCCTGCTCGTCGACGGCCTGATCGCCGGTGTCGGCGGCGTGCTCGTGTTCCTGCCGCAGATCCTGATCCTGTTCCTGTTCATCCTGCTGCTCGAGGAATCCGGCTACCTGCCGCGCGCCGCGTTCCTGCTCGACCGCATGATGGTCGGCGCCGGCCTCACCGGCCGCGCCTTCATTCCGCTGCTGTCGAGCTTCGCCTGCGCGATCCCCGGCATCATGGCCGCACGCACGATCCAGGACCCGCGCGATCGCCTCGCGACGATCCTGATCGCGCCGCTGATGACCTGCTCGGCGCGCCTGCCGGTCTACGCGCTGCTGATTGCCGCGTTCATTCCCGACCAGAAAGTCGGCTGGTTCAATCTGCAGGGGCTGGTGCTGTTCTCGCTGTACGTCGCCGGCATCGTCAGCGCACTGCTCGTCGCCTACGTCATGAAGTGGCTGCAGCGCGATCTGTCGGAGCACGCACTGCTGATGGAACTGCCGTCCTACCGCATGCCCAATCCGATGGACATCGCGATCGGCCTGTGGGAGCGCGCACGCATCTTCATCCGCCGCGTCGGCACGATCATCCTGTCGCTGACCGTGATCCTGTGGTTCCTGTCGAGCTTCCCCGGCGCGCCGGCGGATGCGACCAGCCCGGCGATCGACTACAGCTTCGCGGGCATGCTCGGCCACTGGATCGAGCCGCTGTTCCGCCCGCTCGGCTTCAACTGGCAGATCTGCATCGCACTGATTCCGGCGATGGCGGCGCGCGAAGTCGCGGTCGCCGCGCTCGCCACGGTCTATGCGCTGTCCGGCGAAGGCGTCGAGTCCGCACTGGAGCCGCTGATCGCCGCGCAGTGGTCGCTGCCGACCGCGCTGTCGCTGCTGGTCTGGTTCATCTACGCGCCGCAATGCATCTCGACGCTGGCGGTCATCCGCCGCGAAACCCAGAGCTGGCGCACCGTCGGCATCGCCACCGGCTATCTGTTCGGCCTGGCCTATCTGGCCTCGCTGCTGACCTACCAGATCGCGAAGGCCTGGTAATGAACGCTTACGGCCTGCTGGAGCTGCTGATCGTCGGCCTCGTCGTCGGCATCAGCGCCTGGTCGGTGGTCCGGCCGTGGCTGCGCAAGCGCAAGACCGAAGCTGTGGCCGCGGGTTGCGGCAACAAGACCAGCAGCTGCGGCGGTTGCAGCGGCTGCGGCAATTCGACCTCGAAAGAGCAGCCGATCCGTTTTCACTCCTAGCGGCGGAAGCGGCGATAATCCGCACCCGCGGATCGCCTGATCCCTACTTAAGTCCCGCTGCGCCGGCTTGTCATGAACTCCGCCCCGACCCCGTTCCGCACCGACACTGCCGCTGTTGCGCTGGCGGTCGCGCGCCGCGCGAATGCCCATGCCGGACTGACGGTCGTGCTGGTCGCGAACGAGCAGCACGCCTACCGCCTAGAAGTCGAGCTGCGTTTCTTCCTGCCGCGCGAATTGCCGCTGCTGCACCTGCCCGACGCCGAGGTGCTGCCCTACGACCATTTTTCGCCGCATCAGGAAATCCTGTCGCAGCGCATGGCGGCCCTGCATCGTCTGCCCACCCTGCAGCGCGGTGTGCTGCTGACGACCGCGGATCAACTGATCCAGCGCCTACCGCCGCGCAGCTGGCTCGACAGCCGCGCCTTCCAGCTCGCCGTCGGCGACAAACTGCGCATCGGGCCGTTCCGCGAGCGTCTGGTCGCCGCCGGCTACCAATCCGTCTCCGAGGTCCAGGCGCAGGGCGAGTTCGCGGTGCGCGGCGCGCTGATCGACCTGTTCCCGATGGGCAGCGAATCGGCGTATCGCATCGATCTGTTCGACGACGACATCGAAACGATCCGCACCTTCGATCCGGACAATCAGCGCAGCCAGGACAAGGTGCGGGAAATCCGCCTGCTGCCGGCACGCGAGTTTCCGACCGACAAGGACGGCATCGAATCCTTCCGCCGCAATTACCGCGAAGTGTTCCCGGGCGATCCGGCGCGTTCGCGCATCTATCGCGACGTCACGAAGGCACTGATGCCGGCCGGCATCGAAAGCTGGCTGCCGCTGTTCTTCGGCCTCGGCGGCACGGCGACCCTCGCCGACTATCTGCCGGACGATGCACTGATCGTGTCGGTCGACGATCTGCAAGCCGCGCTGGACGAAGACTGGCGCCAGATCGAAGAACGCTACGAGCGTTACTGCGGCGATATCGAACGGCCGTTGCTGCGGCCGGAGCAGCTGTTCTGCAGACCGGCGCAGGCGCTGTCGACGATCTCGCATCTGCAGCGCGTGATGCTGGAATCGGAAGCCGGCGCCGGCATCGAAATCCTCGAACGCGGTGCCGAGCCGATCCGGGCCGCGCTCACTGCGCACCAGGACCGCGTGCTGTTCGTCGCCGAATCGCCGGGCCGCCGCGAAGCGCTGCTGGCCTGGCTCAAGCCGCTCGGCATCCTGCCGCGCGTCTACGAGAACTGGGCCGAGTTCGAGACCGACAGCAAGCGCTACGGCATCACGCTGGGCCCGATTCACGACAGCTTCCGGCGGCCCGCCGAAGCCCTGTCGCTGATCAGCGAAACCCAGGTGCTCGGCCTGCGTGCGCCGACGCAGCAGATCCGCCGCCGCGCGCGCGTACGCGATCCGGAAACCGTGCTGCGCGATCTGTCGTCGCTGGTCATTGGCTCGCCGGTCGTGCACATCGAACACGGCGTCGGCCGTTACATGGGCCTGCAACGCCTCGATGCCGGCGGCATCCAGGCCGAATACCTGCTGCTCGAGTACGCCGACCAGGGCAAGCTCTATGTGCCGGTCGCGTCGCTGAACCTGATCCACCGCTACACCGGCGGCGAAGCTGAGACGGCGCCGCTGCACAAGCTGGGTTCCGATCGCTGGTCGAAAGCACAGGCCGCCGCGCGCGAGCGGGCACACGATGTCGCCGCCGAGCTGCTGCAGATCCAGGCACGCCGCCTCGCCAAGCCGGGCCTGAGCCTCGAGTTCGACGAAGTCGACTACGCGCGCTTCTGCGAAGGCTTTGCGTTCACGCCGACGCCGGACCAGATCACCGCGATCGATGCCGTGCTCGCCGACCTGCGCAGCGAAAAGACCATGGACCGCGTGGTCTGCGGCGATGTCGGCTTCGGCAAGACCGAGGTCGCGCT
Source organism: Fontimonas sp. FW305-C-3 (assembly GCF_058783185.1). Classification (NCBI taxonomy): domain Bacteria; kingdom Pseudomonadati; phylum Pseudomonadota; class Gammaproteobacteria; order Nevskiales; family Nevskiaceae; genus Fontimonas; species Fontimonas sp. FW305-C-3. The sequence continues at coordinate 796,927 of NZ_JBYSYK010000002.1, forward strand.
GCGCGCCGCCTTCGTCGCCGCGCGCGCCGGCCGCCAGGTCTGCGTGCTGGCGCCGACGACCTTGCTGGTCGAGCAGCACGCGAAGAACTTCGCCGATCGTTTCGCCGGCTTCCCGATCCGCGTCGCCGCGCTGTCGCGCCTGCGCTCGACCAAGGAGCAGAACGCGATTCTCAAGCAGCTCAACGAGGGCAGCCTCGATGTCGTCATCGGCACGCATCGGCTGCTGCAGGACGATGCGACGTTCAAGAATCTCGGTCTGGTCATCGTCGACGAGGAACATCGTTTCGGTGTGCGCCACAAGGAGCGCATGAAGAACCTGCGCGCCGAAGTCGACATGCTGACGCTGACCGCGACGCCGATCCCGCGCACGCTGAACATGAGCCTCGCCGGTCTGCGCGAGCTGTCGATCATCGCGACACCGCCGCCGTCGCGGCTGGCGATCAAGACTTCGGTTTCGGAGTGGAACAACGCGCTGGTGCAGGAAGCCTGCCTGCGCGAGCTGCGCCGCGGCGGTCAGGTCTACATCCTGCACAACGAAGTCAGCAACATCGAAAGCTTCGCGCGCAACATCCAGGAGCTGGTGCCGGAAGGCATGGTGCGCCACGCACATGGCCAGATGCGCGAGCGCGAGCTGGAGCAGGTCATGCTCGACTTCTACCACCAGCGCTTCAACATCCTGGTCTGCACCACGATCATCGAGTCTGGCATCGACGTGCCGAGCGCGAACACGATCATCATCGATCGCGCCGACAAGCTCGGCCTCGCCCAGCTGCACCAGCTGCGCGGCCGCGTCGGCCGCAGCCATCATCGCGGCTACGCCTATCTGATGATTCCGAGCCGGCGCGCATTGAATGCGGATTCGGAAAAGCGTCTGGATGCGATCGAGACGCTCGGCGATCTCGGCTCCGGCTTTGCACTGGCGACACACGATCTGGAAATCCGCGGCGCCGGCGAGCTGCTCGGCGCCGAGCAATCCGGCCAGATTTCCGAAGTCGGCTTCACGATGTATGCGGATCTGCTGGCCCGCGCCGTCAAGGCGATCAAGACCGGCAAGCTCGACGACACGCCGTTCGGCGCCAGCGCCTGCGAGGTCGATCTCGGCAGCGCGGCGTTGATTCCGGACGATTACATTCCCGACGTCCACACGCGCCTGACGCTGTACAAGCGTCTGGCCGAAGCGTCGACCCCGGTGGAACTGCAGGAGCTGAAAGTCGAGATGATCGATCGCTTCGGCCTGTTGCCGCCGCCGGTCGAGCGCATGTTCGAGGCCGCCGAGCTGCGCACCGTCGCGCAGCAGATGGGCCTGACCCGGATTCGCGCCGGCAGCAAATCGGTGACGCTGGACTTCGGCGCGCAACCGAAGGTCAACACGCAGCGCCTGATCCGTCTGATCCAGCAGCAGCCGAAGACCTACAAGCTCGAAGGCCAGAGCCGCCTGCATTGCTACGGCGATTTCGAGGTCATCGAACGCCGCGCGGAGACTGCGGCGCAGCTGTTGGATACACTGCGGATCGTTGAAGCGCCGAAGGAACCCTCATGATGTCGATGCGCGCAAGCCTTGCCGCTGTTCTGCTCGCTCTGTGCAGCCTGCCTGCGCAGGCCGATACCTATCGCGTCGACCTGATCGTCTTCCAGAACCTGTATGCGTCCGCCGCTGGCGGACCGCCGCTGGCCAACCCCGCTGGCGATGCGATTGCATTGACGGATACCGCGCGCCTGAACGCCGCCGGCATCCGCATCCTGCCGGAGGGCGACTTCGCGCTGCAGGACCAATGGGCGCGGCTGCGCAGCTCGCAGCAGTTCCGCCCCCTGGCACGCCTGGCCTGGACCCAGGTCGATCCGCCGGCGGAGCGCGGCCCGAGCCTGCAGCTGCGTCAGGGCACCCCCTTCACGATCTTCGATCCGCAGGGCCAGACCAGCGTTCTGGCCACGCCGCTCGACGGCAGCGTCGCGCTGCGCCTGAGCCGCTTCCTGCATCTCGACGTCGATGCACAGCTCAGCGAACCGCGCGGCGGCGGCGCCGTCTCGTACCGCTTGAACGACCGCCGCCGCATGCGCCGCGACGAACTGCATCATCTCGACAGCCCGAAGCTCGGCGTGCTGGCCAAGGTCACGCGCGTCGACTCCCCAGGCTAAGCGGAGATACCCATGCACCCGCTACGACTGTCCAAAATTCTCCTGGTGGCCGCGATCGCGCTACTGGCTGCCTGCGCCTCGGCGCCGCCGCCGACCACCAAGGCGCCGGCAACACCCTACCCACCTGAAGCCTGCATGCAGGCGATCAAGAACGTCGAGCACCTCAAGCTCAGCCGCACCAAGGAAGGTGATGGCGATCAGCTGTCGAAGGTCATTCGCATCGGCCGCTCGCTGAGCAAGCTCAGCGACTGGTCGGACCGCGCCGACGGCTGGTCGGTATCGACGCTGATGATGACGTCCAGCGGTGCACAGTCGCTGTCAGCGCAGCTCAGCGAACTCGCGCTGCCGCGCGGCGTGCAGGTCTGGCTGTGTTCGACGGATGGCCGCGTCCGTCATGGTCCCTATCGGGCCGACGACGGTGCGTCGGTGTGGACGCCGGTCGTGCCCGGCGACACCGCGATGCTGCAGGTGTGGTCGCCCAGCAACGCGCGGCTGGCGATCAAGGGCAAGCTCGAAAGCGTCCAGGGCGGGTATCGCTGATCCAGTCGGGCGCGCCGCTCAGGCGGGCACGCTGATCAGCTGCGTCAATATCCTGCGCACCTTGCCCATGCCGCGCTCGATCGACTGTTCGATCTGCGCATGTACGTCCGACAGGCCCTGCACGCCGACCGCCCAGTTCACCGACACCGCGAGGCTCGCATAAGGCAGGCCGAGTTCCGCAGCCAGCGCGGCTTCCGGCATGCCGGTCATGCCGATCATGTCGGCGCCGTCGCGCTGCAGGCGGCGGACCTCGGCGGGGCTTTCGAGGCGCGGCCCCTGCGTCACCGCCATCACCCCCGCGCCGGCGATCTGTACGCCAGCCGCAGCAGCGGCGTCCTGCAACTGCTTTCGCAAGGCCGGTGCATACGGATGCCCGAACTCGACGTGCTGCAGCGCACTGCCGTGACGGCCGTCCGAGTAGCTGTGATCGCGGCCCCAGGTGTAGTCGAGCACGTCGTCCGGAATCGCCACTTCGCCCGGCGCGAACCATGACGCAATGCCGCCGACCGCAGCCACCGCAACGATCGCGCTGACCCCGGCGGCCTGCAGAGCCGCGATGTTCGCCCGGTAATTGATCGCATGCGGCGGCAGCTTGTGGCCTTCGCCGTGACGGGCCAGAAACACCGCCTCGGCGCCGCCGACCTTGCCGTAGACCAGCGGCGCACTCGGCATGCCGTAAGGCGTCTGCACGCTCTTGCTGCCGGTGATGGCCAGATCGGCCCACTGATTCAAGCCGGTACCGCCGATGATGGCGATGAGAGTGCCCAAAGGTTTCTCCGAATTGCAGAAGCTGAGCAGCCGCGGCTGCCTACATTCCCTTGACGGCGTAGATCGCCGGCAGCTGGCGCCAGTATTCCTTGTAGTCCATGCCGCAACCGAAAACATAGCGGTCTTCGAGTTGCAGGCCGATGAATTCGGCGTGCGCGCCGGCGGCGCGACGATCATGCAGCTTCTCGGCCAGCACGGCGACGCGCAGCGAAGCCGGCGCCATGGCGTCCAGCGCGGTGCGGATCGCCACCAGCGTATGGCCTTCGTCGAGGATGTCGTCGATGACGAGCACATGGCGCCCCTGCAGGCGCTGCGCGTCCGGCTCGCGCTTCCACACCAGGCCGCCGCCGCTGGTCTGGCTGCGGTAACGCGTGGCATGCAGGTAATCGAGCTCAAAGGCGAAACCGAGGCGCTCTGTGATCGCCGCGGTCGCATGCAGCCCGCCGGTCATCACGCACAGCAGCAGCGGATTGAGGCCTGCGTAAACGCGCTCGATGTCAGCCGCGAGCCGTGCGTAGGCGCGCTGCACGGCGGCGGCGTCATGCAGGCAGTCCGCGTTCTTGAGAACCGCATCGACTTCGGCAGCCAGCGTACTCATCGTCGCTCCGCGCAGACTCAGACCGGGCGCCGATACAGGCGCTTGATGCGATCGGAAGCGGCCTTGCTCGGCTTCAGCGCCTTGAGGCCGTCGAGCAGTGCAATGACGGCGGGACGATCGTTGCACACCGGCAGCATGTCGCAGCCGGCGGCCAGCGCCATGCGCGCACGCTCTTCCATAGTGCCGACAACGGCGGCGCCGCCCATCGACAGATCGTCGCAGAAGATCGCGCCCTTGAACTTGAGCTCCTTGCGCAGTACGCCGCGGATCCACTTGCGCGACAGCGAGGCCGGCGTTTCGTCGACCGTCGTGTAACGCACGTGCGCCATCATGATCGACTCGATGCCGTCGGCGATCAGTTCCTCGAAGGGCTTGAGGTCGAGCGCGCGCAGATCGGCTTCGGAACGACGATCGATCGGCAGTTCGACATGCGAGTCGGCGCGCACGGCGCCGTGACCCGGAAAATGCTTGCCGGTGGCGGCCATGCCCACCGAGTTGAGGCCGGCGCGGAAAGCGCGCGCGAGTTCGATGATGATCTCGCTGCGATCCGACAGTGCACGGTCGCCGATGATGGTGCTGACGCCATAGTCGAGATCGAGCACCGGCGCGAAACAGAGGTCGATGCCGAAGGCCGAAATCTCCTGCGCAATCGTGCGGCCGTGCAACTCGGCATCGGCCAGCGCCGTCGCGGCGTCCTCGAGGTAGCGACCGCCGAGCGTGCGCATGGCCGGCACGCGCGAGAAGCCGACGCGGAAGCGCTGCACGCGACCGCCCTCGTGATCGACCGCGAGCAGCAGGCGCGGATCGCGCAGCTGGAGGATGTCGCTGCACAGGGCCTGCAGCTGTTCGTGATCGCGATAGTTGCGCGTGAACAGGATGACGCCGCCAACCAGCGGATGCGCGAGGATTTCGCGGTCTTCCGCCGTCAGCTCCTGACCGCCGACATCGACCATCAGCGGTCCCAGCGGTGCGGCACTGCCCTTGCTCGTGGAGTTCACTCGTGAATCTCGACTTCTGTGTACGGAGGAATCAGCTCAAAAAGATCGAGCACATCGGCATTGCTCATGCGGATGCACCCTTTCGACTGCGGCGTGCCCAGCGCATCGGCGTAGGGCGTGCCGTGGATGTAGACGTAACGGCGAAACGTATCGACACAACCCAGACGATTGCGGCCGATCTCGCAACCCGACAACCAGAGGATGCGGGTCAGGATCCAATCGCGATCGGGATGGCGTTCCTGCAAGGCAGGACTCCAGACTTCACCGGTCCAGCGACGGCCTTTCAGCACCGCGGCCGCCGGCAGATCGGCGCCTATTTTCGCACGGACGATATGACGTCCGCGCGGCGTGCAACCGGAACCCTGGATTTCGCCGGGCCCGTTGGCCGCCGACGAGATCGGCAACTCTCGGATCAACTGCCCTTCGTGACGTACCCGCAGGCACTGGGCCTGCAGGTCTATGTCAATTTGCATGATTGCGCTCGACTTCCGACCACTGCCGGTAAGGATGCTGCGACAGGCTGTGGTTGTAGTAGCGCCGTTCGTCGGTAATTTCCCGACCCAGCCAGTCCGGCCGCTCAAACGCCTGGTCGGCCGACTTCAGCTCCAGCTCGGCAACGATCAGTCCCGCGTTGTCGCCGCTGAATTCGTCGATCTCCCAGACCAGATCGCCTTGCTCCACGTAGTGGCGGGTCTTCTCGACGCGACCGACGCATAGCGTCGCGAGGATTTCAGCGGCTTCGCCGGCATCGATCGCGTACTCGAACTCCGCGCGCGCGCTGCCGACGACCGCGGCCTTGATGTTCAGATTGGCGCGCTCGCCTTCCAGCCGAACGCGCACCGAGGCCTTGCCGGCTTCCCGGCTCAGATAACCCTGACGCATCTCGACGCTGCGCTGCACCTCGCGGCGCCAGGTGTCGCCGCGCAGCAGGAACTTGCGTTCGATCTCCAGGCCCATGGTCAGCGGACGAACAGCGCCATGCTTTCGACATGGCTGGTATGCGGAAACATGTCCATGACGCCGACGCGCTCGAGCTTGTAGCCGAATTCGTTGACGAGGATGCCGGCATCGCGCGCCAGCGTACCCGGATGGCAGGACACGTAGACGATGCGCTGCGGCTTGCGCGCGGCGACGATCGGCAGGATTTCCTTCGCGCCGGCACGCGGCGGATCGAGCAACACCTTGTTGAACTCGGGCTGCATCCAGGCCACGTCGGCACCCGCGGTGAACAGGTCGGCGCGTTCGAAGCGGATGTCGAGACCGTTGCGAGCGGCGTTGTCGCGCGCGCGCTGGACCAGGCCGTCCTCGCCTTCGACGCCGATCACGCTGGCGCCGCGGCGGGCCAGCGGCAACGAGAAATTGCCGAGGCCGCAGAACAGCTCCAGCACCTTGTCGCCCGGCTCCACCGCCAGCCAGTCCAGCGCCTGCCGCACGGTGTGCTGGCTGATCGTGCCGTTGATCTGGATGAAATCGCTGGGCCGGAACTGCAGGCGCAGATCGGAACCGTCGGGCGAATACTCCTGCACCGGCGCATCGGGATTCAGCGGACGGATGCTGTCGGGCCCGCCGCTCTGCAGATAGATCTCGAAACCTTCGGCGCGACCGAAGGCGCCAAGCCGTTCAAGATCCTCCGCAGTCGGTGTTTCCAGCACGCGGAACACCAGGGCGACGGTATCCGCGCAGGCGACTTCGATCTGCGGCATGCGGTTGGCGATCGACAGACCGTCGATCAGCGCACCGAGCGCCCGCAGCTTCAGACCCACGCGCGGATCGAGCACCTCGCACTGCTGGAGCGCGGCAAGAAAGCTCGACTCGCGCTCACGGAAACCGACCAGCACCCCGCCCTTCTTCGGCACGCGCTTGGCGCCGAGCCGCGCGCGCCGGCGGTAACCCCAGACATCATCGGGATTCGGCCCCACCAATGGCGCCGCAACTTCCTTCGATTCGACCTTGCCGATGCGCGTCAGCTGATCGAGCAACTGCTTCTGCTTGAACAGGATCTGCTGCTCCGGCGCGAGATGCTGCATCGAACAGCCGCCGCACAGGCCAAAGTGCGCGCAACGCGGATCGACGCGGTGCGGGCTTGCGACATCGACGGCAACGCATTGCGCCTCGTCGGCATCCTTGCCGATGCGCAGATACTTGAAGCGGACCTGCTCGCCCGGCAAGGCGTCGGCGATGAAGGTCGCCTTGCCGTTGACGCGCGCGAAGCCGCGGCCGTCCTGGTCGAGGTCGATGATTTCGGCCGCGAACTCGCCGGCCGGAGGGGGTTTTTTCTTGCGGTGGGCCACGAGGGCAATAATCTCAGGGGTGAAGGATCAACCGACCCAGGCGTCGAGGAACTCGGACCAGTGCGCGGCGCTGCTGGCTTCGAGGAATTCGCGAACGCGATCTTCCTCGTTCTGCTGCGTCGCGTGATCGAGCCGACCGCGCATCAGTTCGAAGCGCAGGTAGACGAGATAAGTGTTCAGCACATCGGTTTCGCAGTAGGCACGGATCGCCGGCAGCTGGCCGTTCAGGTAGGCATCGAAGACCTTGGAGCCGTCCATGCCGAGCTTGCCGGGAAAACCCAGCAGCATCGCGATCTCGGTGAGCGGCGCGTTGTTGCGACCGTTGTACAAGGCCAGCACGTCCATCAGGTCGGTGTGACGGAACTGGTAGCGGGCGATGTAGTTGTCCCACTTCGATTCGCGATCGATGGTCCCGGTGTCCCAGTAGCGCGGTGCGACACAGCCGTGCAGCAGGCCGCGGTAATGCAGCACCGGCAGATCGAAACCGCCGCCGTTCCAGGACACCAGCACCGGCCGGTACTTCTCGACGCCGTCGAAGAAGCGCTGCACCAGTTCGCCTTCGGTCGCGTCTTCGTCGCCGATCGACCAGACCTTGAAATTGTCGCCGTGGCGCAGCGCCACCGAGATCGCGACGATGCGCTGCAGGTGCGGCGGCATGAAGTCGTTGCCTTTTTCGGCAAGGCGCTTGGCCTTCATCGCCGACCAGACGTCGGCATCGTTGTGGCCGTCGAGGCCGAGCAGCCGCCGGCCGCCGTCGACGTCCGGCACGGTTTCGATGTCGAAGACCAGGATCGGTTCAGGCATGCGCCGTACTCAGGACGGAAACACGCCGGTGGAAATGTAGCGATCGCCGCGATCCGGAATGATCGTCACGATCGTCGCATTCTCGGACTGCTTGCACAGCTGCAGCGCGACCCACAACGCGCCGCCGCCGCTGGGGCCGCAGAACAGGCCTTCGATGCGGCCCGCGTCGCGCATCGTGTTCTCGGCGTTCGATGCGGTGACCTCGATGACGCGGTCGACGCGCTGCGCATCGAAGATCGACGGCAGATAGGCCTCCGGCCACTTGCGGATTCCGGGAATCGAAGACTCGCCGTCCGGCTGCACGCCGATGACCTGCACGTCCGCGCTCTGTTCCTTGAAGTACCGCGAACAGCCCATGATCGTGCCGGTGGTGCCCATCGATGACACGAAATGCGTCATGCGGCCCTGGGTCGCCTGCCAGATCTCCGGCGCGGTCGTCTCGTAATGCGCGCGCGGGTTGTCTGGATTGGCGAACTGGTCGAGCACCTTGCCCTTGCCGTCGGCCTGCATCTGCAGCGCGAGATCGCGGGCGCCTTCCATGCCCTGCTCCTTCGTCACCAGGATCAGCTCGGCGCCGTAGGCCTTCATCGACGCGCGGCGCTCGACCGACAGGTGCTCCGGCATGATCAGCACCATCTTGTAGCCCTTGACCGCGGCGGCCATCGCCAGCGCGATGCCGGTGTTGCCGCTGGTCGCCTCAATCAGCACGTCGCCCGGCTTGATCTCCCCGCGCTCCTCGGCGCGGCGGATCATTGAATAAGCCGGCCGGTCCTTGACCGAACCCGCCGGGTTGTTTCCTTCCAGCTTGACGAGCAAGGTGTTGCTGCCGATACCGGGCAGCCGGCGCAGCTGGGCAAGCGGCGTGTTGCCGATAGAATCGGCTAGCGTTGGATAGGTCATCCGCGAATTCTACCGGGCGGGGGTACCGAACGGGAGACGAGACTCTGGACATGAATGGATGCAGACCCAGCTGAACCGCCGCATGGACCGCTGGCCGCCGGGCGGCGTGACGACGCTTGCCCTGGGTCTGGTCGCGGCGGCGCTCGCCAGTCTCGCCGCGGTGCTGCTGGCCGGCAGCCTGCCGGCCTGGCAGTGCCTGGCGCTCGCCGGCGCGGGCTGGCTCGCGTTCGCGCTCGGCCTGTGGTCGGTGCTGCACAGCGGCCGTGCACTGGACCAGGCGACGCAAACCCTGCGGCGCCTTCGCGACGGCCGCGGCGGCAGCCGTCTGGATGCCTCGGCCGGCGGCGCACTCGGCGCGCTCGCGGAAGCCGTCAACCAGCTCGCCGGACAGGTCGAAACCCTGCAGGCGCAACGCGAAGGCCAGGCCAGCGACCTGCTGCGTCAGCTGCGTACCGACCGCAGCGCGCTGACCGAACAGAACCAGGCACTGCGCAGCGCGGCCGCCGCGGCACAGGACGAAGCCCGTTCACACAGCGAGATGCTGTCGAGCCTGTCGCACGAGCTGCGCACGCCGCTGACCGGCATTCTCGGTTACGCCAAGCTGCTCGGCCGTTCCGGCCTGAATCCCGACCAGACCGCGCAGCTCGACACCCTGGAGAAATCCGCGCGCTCGCTGCTCGGCATGATCAACGACCTGCTCGACTGGAGCCGCATCGACGCCGGCCGCCTGCGCCTCAATGAAGACAGTCTCGGCATCAGCGAACTGACCGAGGACACCTGCACGCTGCTCGCACCGCTGGCCTACGACAAGGGCCTGGAGCTGGTCACGATCGTCTATCACGACGTTCCGCCGCAGGTGCGCGGCGACAGCCAGCGCCTGCAGCAGATCCTGACCAACCTGCTGTCGAATGCCATCAAGTTCACCCAGCGCGGCGAAGTCGTCCTGCGCGTCATGCACGAGCGCGAGGAAGCCGGGCGCAGCTGGATCCGCTTCTCGGTCAGCGACAGCGGCATCGGCATCTCCAGCGAGCAGCTCGCGCGTCTGTTCAAGCCGTACCACCAGATCAGTCACGAGTTCAATCGCTCGCGCCACGAAGGCACCGGCCTGGGCTTGTCGATCGCGCGCAAGCTTGCCGAACTGATGGGCGGCAAGATCGAAGTCAGCAGCGAACCGGGGCGCGGCTCGACGTTCAGCCTGCTGGCGCCGTTCACGCTGATCGCGCAGATCGGTCGCACCGGCAGTCACGACGCACGCCTGGCGGGCCGCTCTGTGTGGTTGCTCGAATCGCACAGCACGGCGCGCCTGGCGCTGGTGCACTGGCTCGAGTTCTGGGGCATGCAGGTGCGCAGCTTCGAACACCCCGAAAACCTGCAGCAGGCGCTCGGGCGCCAGGGCGCGCCGGCGGCGCCCGATCTGGTCATCGCCGGCTGCACGCTGGCGCAGCGCGAACAACCTGCCTTCCAGACCCTGCTGCAGCGCTGCGCCGGCGCGACGCCGCCGCTGTTCGTGCTGATCGGCAGCGGCGCATCGTCGGTGCATGCCGAGCTCATCGCCGCCGGGGCGGCGGCCTGCAGGCCGAAGTGGCTGGCGCGGCAGACACTGCACGATGACATCCTGCGTCTGCTGACCCGCGGCGAGAACGCCCAAGCACCGACGCTCGCCGGCCAGCGCGCACTGGTGGCCGACAACAATCCGGTCAACCGGCGTTACCTTGCCGAGCTGTGCCGCGCCTGCGGCCTGCAGACGCTCGAGGCCGAAGACGGCCGCATCGCCTTCGAGATCTGGCAGCGCGAACGACCGCAGCATGTGCTGCTCGACGCGCGCATGCCGAACATGGACGGCGCCAGCTGCGCCCGGCAGATTCGTGCCGCGGAAGGCCATCAGTACGGTGCCGTGCGCTGCAACATCCTCGCCGTCAGTGCCCACCTGGAGCCGGAGGAACGTGAGGCATTCATCGAAGCCGGCGCCAACGCGGTGCTGATCAAGCCCTTCGACGAGCAGGAACTGCTGCGCCGTCTGAACCCACAGGTCCGCGGCAACTCACCGACCGCGACCCGGCTCGCCAGCGATCCGGAAATGCTCGCCCTGCTGCAGGACGAACTGCCCAAGCAGTTCGCCGATCTGGAAGCGGCGTTCGGCACCCACGATCTCGCCCGCGCCTGCGACGCGGCGCACACGCTGCGCGGCACTGCGGCGTTCTACAAGATGTCGCGCCTGCGGCAGACCACGACCGCGCTGGAAGACTGGCTCAAGGCCGCGCCGAAACTGCAGGAAGGCCCGCAAAGCCGGCGTGAGCTGGAACATGTACGCCGCGCGGTCGAGGACACGCTGGCCGCGCTCAGATCGAACTAGGGTTTGCGGGCTGCCGGCAGACCTCGTTCCAGCACGACGTAAGCGCAGACCATGCCGCCATCGTCGCTCAAGGAAACATGCGCAGCGCCGATGCCGAGCGCCTTGAGTTGCGCTTTCATGCGCCGGCTGAAAATCAGCTGCGGCTTGCCGCCAGGCTGACGCACCACGCCCGCGTCCTTGTAGCTCACGCCGGTAAAGCCGGTGCCCAGTGCCTTGACGAAGGCTTCCTTGGCGGCAAAGCACATGGCCAGCGCGCGCGCCGTGTTCTTGCGCTGCCGCACTTCGCGGATCTCCGCGGCGCACAGCAGCTTCGCCAGCACCTTGCGACCGTGCCGCGCCAGCAGCTTCTCCATGCGCTCGATGCGCAGGATGTCGACGCCGATGCCATGCAAGGCGCCGCCGACACCGGGCGAGCCAGCTACCATCCGCGCGCGTCGGTCATCGCGCGGCGCATTTCGGCGACGGCGGCCGGCAAGCCGACGAACAGCGCGCGGGCGACGATGCTGTGGCCGATGTTGAGCTCGACGATCGGTGCGACCTTGGCAATCGCCGCGACGTTGTCGAGATGCAGGCCATGGCCGGCATGGACTTCGACGCCCGCGGCGTCCGCCTGCTTGGCGAATGCCGCGATGCGCTTGAGCTCGGCCTGCTGCTTGCGACCGCGCGCCTCGGCATAGCCGCCGGTATGAATCTCGATATGCGGCGCGCCGCTGGACAGCGTTGCCGCCAACTGCTTGCGGTCCGGGTCGATGAACAGCGCCACTTCGATGCCGGCCTTGGCAAGCTTCGCGCAGGCGTCGGTCACGGCGCGCAGATTCGAGGCGACATCAAGACCGCCCTCGGTCGTCAGTTCGGCGCGACGCTCGGGAACCAGGCAGACATAGCGCGGCTTGATGCGGCAGGCGAACGCCAGCATTTCGTCGGTGACCGCCATCTCCAGATTGATCGGCACCGGGCAGCGCGCCTTGAGCCGGCGCACATCGTGCTCCTGGATGTGACGGCGGTCTTCGCGCAGATGAATCGTGATGCTGTGCGCGCCCGCCGCCGCCGCAACTAGCCCGGCCTCGACCGGATCCGGATACTCGGTGCCGCGCGCCTGGCGCACGGTTGCGACGTGGTCGACGTTGACGCCGAGACGGATGGGAGTCGGCGCGGACTTGGCGGGCTGGCGTGGCATGGGCTTATCGCTGGGTTTGCTGTGCGCGCACGATAAACCAGACGGCGCGCCTAATCACGCCTCGCCTGCGCACGCATGTCGCGCAGCAGGGTCGCGGTCTGCAGCTCACGGCCACCGAGCTGGCGACGCAGGGCATCGCGCAACAGCCGTCGTGCATCCTGTCGCGCCGTGTCGTCCTCCAGCCGCTCGTCGCGCAGCGCGATCAGGCTGGCGCCGGCAATGCCCTTCGGATCGGCAACCGGCCCGCGCTCCGGATCGTAGCGATAGCGGCGATCGGCTTCGATCGAATCCGGCAGCATCAGCCCATAGCCCAGCTCGGACAGCAGCCGTTTCTCGAACACCCGCAGCGCCGCCTGCGCACTGGCCTCGCTGCCCGTCAGCTCCGGCAGCAGCGTGGCGTAGATGGCATACAGCGCCGGATGCGGGTCATGGCGCTGCAGCAGGCGCAGCAGCAGCTCGTTGAGGTACCAGCCGTAGAAGATGCGCTCGCCGCTTAGGGTCACCGGCGGCGCCTGCGCCTCGGCGCCGGTCAGACTGCCGAGCTCGCCGCGCTGGCTCCAGGACAGCAGCAACGGCACGAAGGGCTGGAGGACGCCGCGCAGGCGCGATTTGGGTCCGCGCGCGCCGCGCGCAACCAGCCCGATCCGCCCCTGGGTGACGCCGTAGGCTTCGATCAGCTGGCTGCTGTCGCGGTAAGGCCGCAGCGACAGCAGATAGGCGGGTTCCAGCGCGATCGTCTGCGGCATGGGCGCCCGCCGCGGCGCTAGTCGTTGTTGCTCAAACCGAAGCGCTTGAGGGCCTTCGGGTCATCGCTCCAGTTCTCGCGCACCTTGCACCACAGCTGCAGAAACACCTTGCGACCGAGCACGTACTCCAGCTCACGGCGCGCGGTGGTGCCGACTTTCTTCAGCGTCTCGCCGCCTTCGCCGATGACGATCTTCTTCTGGCCTTCGCGCTCGACCCAGACCACGGCGCTGATGCGATCCATCTCGCCTTCGCGCTCGTAGTGCTCGACCTCGACGGTGAGCGCGTACGGCAGCTCCTCGTGGAGGTTGCGGATCAGCTTCTCGCGCACCAGCTCGGAGACCGTGAACGCATCGTCATGACCGATGACCTGGCCCGGCGGATAGAACGGCGGCCCCTCCGGCATGTACTTGATGATTTCCTTGCGCAGCTGGAGGATGTTGTCGCGCTTGGTGGCCGACACCGGCATGATGAAGGCGTATTCCTGCATCGCCGCAAGCTTCTGCAACTCCGGGAACAGCTTTTCGCGATCCTTGATGCGATCGACCTTGTTGACGATCAGGCCGACCGGGCAGTTGGCCTTGGCCATGCGTTCCTGCACCGCCTTGTCTTCCGGCGTCCAGTAGCAGGCTTCGACGACGAACAGCAGCAGGTCGACATCGCGCAGTGCGCCGATCGCGGCCTCGTTCATGACGCGGTTGAGCGCCTTCTTGTTGATGCTGTGGATGCCGGGCGTGTCGACAAAGACGACCTGGTCCGGCTCCTGATGCAGCACGCCCTGGATGCGATGGCGCGTCGTCTGCGGCTTGTGCGAGACGATGCTGACCTTGTGACCGACCAGGGCATTGAGCAACGACGATTTGCCGACATTCGGTCGACCGGCAATGGCCGCGAATCCGCTACGCATGGGCGGCCTCCAATCCTTTCAACATGGTATCGGCCGCCTGCTGCTCGGCATAACGGCGACTGGCCGCCTCGGCTTCGGTGCGCATTTCTTCATCGGTCAGCGCACAGCAGACGCGGAAACGCCGCGCATGCGGCGGACCTTCTTCCTGCAGCACCTCGTACCGCGGCAGCGGCCGCGAACGTGCCTGCAGCCACTCCTGCAGCCGGGTCTTCGGGTCCTTCAGACGTTCCGGATCGGGCAGATTGGCCAGCAGGTTCGCGAACAGCTGGCGGCCGACGGTCTGCGCCGCGGCGAAACCGCCGTCGAGGAACACCGCGCCGAGCAGGGCTTCAAAGGCATCGGCCAGGATCGAATCTCGCCGGAAACCGCCGGATTTCAGCTCGCTCTCGCCCAGGCGGATGAACTCGCCGAGGTCCAGGTCGCGCGCCAGCTGCGCCAGAGATTCCTCGCGCACCAGGCTCGCGCGCAGGCGCGACAGCGCACCTTCTTCGGCAACCGGCTTCACCTCATACAGCGCCGCACCGATGACGAAGTTCAGCAGCGCGTCGCCCAGGTACTCCAGGCGCTCGTTGTTGCGTCCGCTCAGGCTGCGGTGCGTCAGCGCCTGATCCAGCAGCGCCTGATCGTCGAACTGATAACCCAGGCGTTTTTGAAGCGTAACGAGCGGATCGATCACTACTGGGTATTCGGCAACTGCACGTCGTCGGCGAAATCAAGCAGGATGGAAATATTGTAGAACAGATGCTCGGTCGCCTCGTACTCGTAGCTGAGGAAGCGACCGTCCTGCGTGCGCTTGACGTTGATGTCGCGCGGCTCGAGATACTTGATGTCTTCGATGTCCCAGTAACGCTGCAGGTCCTTGCGCAGCTGACCCACTTCGAGCTTGCCGCTCTCCGGATCGGTGGCGACCTTGTAGACCGAGCTCGCGACCTTCATCTGGTTCAGATACATCGGCCCGACCTTGACGACGATGATCGCGACGAACGCGATCGTGCCCAGCACGAACAGCATGCCAAACCAGCCCAGACCCAACTGACGGCTACGAAGATTCATTGTTGTGCTCCCCATTGTTCCGACGTTCGGCCGACGGCTTACTTGATCCGGGTTCCGATGCGCGACACATCGACGCGCGTATTCGCACTGTCCCAGGACATCCAGATCAGGAATGCCTTACCGACCAGATTCTTCTCCGGCACTGTACCCCAGCGGCGGCTGTCATCCGAGCCGTCGCGGTTGTCGCCCATGGCGAAATACTGCCCTTCCGGAACGACAAACTCAAAATCGTCGGCCGGCCGGGCCGGATTGACCAGCACATGATGATCGACGCCCATCAGGTCTTCTTCGAGCCGGTAGACGACCCCCGGCGGCGGCAAGCCGGGCGCGGTGAACACGCCCGCCGGCTGCTGCTTGGCCGGCTCGCCGTTCACGAACAGCTGCTTGTCGCGGTAGGCGATGCGGTCGCCGGGCAGGCCAACCAGGCGCTTGATGAAATCCTTGCTCGGATCGACCGGCCAGCGGAACACCACGACGTCGCCGCGCTGCGGCTGGTCGAAATCCATGAACTTGTGGTTCAGCACCGGATCGCGCAGGCCGTAGGACCACTTGTTGACGAGGATGAAGTCGCCGACCAGCAGGGTCGGGATCATCGAGCCCGACGGAATCCGGAACGGCTCGACGATGAACGAGCGCAGCATCAGGACGATGAAGATGACCGGGAAGAACGAGCGGCAGAAATCGATGAAGGCGCCCGGCTTGTCGTCGCCGATCAGGCGGCTGCGGCGCGGTCCCAGCCACCACTTGTCGAGCGCCCAGAAAACGCCGGTGCCGGCGGTGAGGGCCGTCAGGATGACTGCGAAATCGACATGAAAATCCGACATGGTGCTTGCCGCTCCGGTGCTGCGCCGCTGCGTTGCTGACTACTTCTTTCTGTCCACGCCGAGCACCGCGAGGAAGGCTTCCTGCGGAATCTCGACCGACCCGACCTGCTTCATGCGCTTCTTGCCCTCTTTCTGCTTTTCCAGCAGCTTCTTCTTGCGCGAGGTGTCGCCACCGTAGCACTTGGCCGTGACATCCTTGCGCAATGCCTTGACCGTCGTGCGGGCAATGATCTTGGCGCCAATGGCCGCCTGGATCGCGATGTCGAACATCTGCCGGTGAATCACTTCCTGCATGCGTTCGCACAGGTCGCGGCCGCGCGGATACGAGCTGTCACGATGCACAATGCTTGCCAGCGCGTCGACCTTGTCGCCGTTGACCAGCACGTCGAGCTTGACCAGATCGCCGGCGCGGAATTCGAGGAACTCGTACTCGAACGACGCATAGCCGCGCGACACGCTCTTCAGGCGGTCGAAGAAATCGACGACAACCTCGGCCAGCGGCATCTCGACTTCCATCTGCACCTGCGAACCCAGATAGCGCAGATTGCGCTGCACGCCGCGCTTTTCCATGCACAGCTGCATCACCGAGCCGACGTAATCGGGCGGCATCAGCACGCGGGCGACGATGATCGGCTCGCGGATTTCCTGCAGCGAACCGGGTTCCGGCAGCTCGGCCGGGTTGTCGACCTTCTTGACCTCGCCCTGCGTGGTCACCACTTCGTAGATCACCGACGGCGCCGTCGTGATCAGATTCAGGTTGTACTCGCGCTCCAGGCGTTCCTGGACGATTTCCATGTGCAGCATGCCGAGGAAGCCGATGCGGAAGCCGAAGCCGAGCGCGGTCGAATTCTCCGGCTCGAACTGCAGCGCCGAGTCGTTGAGGCGCAGCTTCTGCAGCGACTCGCGGAAATCCTCGAAGTCCTCGGCGTCGATCGGGAACATGCCGGCGTAGACGCGCGGCTGGACCTGGCGGAAACCCGGCAGCTGCTCGACGCTGGCATTCGAAGCGCGGGTCAGCGTGTCACCGACCGGGGCGCCAAAGATGTCTTTGATGCCGGCGATGATGAAGCCGACTTCGCCGGTCTCGAGCTGCTCCTTGAACAGGCGCTTGGGCGTGTGCACGCCCATCATGGTGATTTCGTAGTCCTTGCCGGTCGACAGCACGCGGATCTTCTCGCCCTTTCGGATCGAGCCGTTCATGACCCGCACCAGCGACACGACGCCGAGGTAGTTGTCGAACCAGGAATCGACGATCAGCGCCTGCAGCTGGCCGTCCGGATTGCCCTTGGGCGCCGGCAGCTGATGGACCACCGCCTCGAGCACGTCCGGCACATTGAGGCCGGTCTTCGCCGAGATGCGCAGCGCATCGACCGCGCTGATGCCGATGACCTGCTCGATCTCGTCGGCGACGCGTTCCGGTTCGGCGTTCTGCAGGTCGACCTTGTTCAGCACCGGCAGCACTTCGAGACGCTGTTCCAGCGCGGTATAGCAGTTGGCGACCGACTGCGCCTCGACACCCTGCGAGGCATCGACGACCAGCAGCGCGCCTTCGCAGGCGGCCAGCGAGCGCGAAACTTCATAGGAGAAATCGACATGCCCAGGCGTGTCGATGATGTTGAACTGGTAGATCTCGCCGTCTTTCGCGCGGTAGTGCAGCTGCACGGCCTGCGCCTTGATCGTGATGCCGCGCTCGCGCTCGATCGGATTGTTATCGAGGATCTGAGCGGTCATCTCGCGCAGTTCCAGTCCACCGGTGAGCTGGATGAAACGATCGGCCAGCGTCGACTTGCCGTGGTCGATGTGCGCGATGATGCAGAAATTGCGGATGTTGGCTTGCTTCATGGGATCACGCGGGGGATATGGCTTCCCGCGATCTGACTGCGGCGAAAAGGCCGCGCAGTATATAGCCTTGCCGGGGGCCGAGCGCGCTAGGTCAAACTGCCCGGCGCCAACGTCGCCGGGTCGAAGCGGCCCTCGGCGATCACCTCGCCGGCCTCGTCGAGCAGCACCGGGATGCGGGTGCCGAAGCGCATCCGCCATTCGCCGCGGTCATCGACGCAGGCATGCTCGATGTGGACCGCCGCGCCGCCCAAGAAGGCGCGCAGCCCGGCCTCGAATTCCTCGCAGAGATGGCATTCCGGCCGCCCCAGCAGCAGCAAACTGCGCATCCCGGTTACTCGGTCGTCGTCGGCACCGGCACGTCCAGCGACAGGAACAGCGGGGCGCCGTTGCGCTGGACCAGTACCGCAACCGTCTGGCCCGGCGTCAGGCGGCCGACCACCTCATCGAACCGCCGCAGGCTGTCGACTTCCTGCCCAGCCAGCTGCATCAGGATGTCACCGCCGCGTATGCCGGCCTTGGACGCGGCGCCCTCGGCCACCTGGGTCACCATCAGTCCGCCGCTGACGACCTGCAGCGCGCGACGTTCCTCTGGATTCAGCGGACGGACCTGCAAGCCGAGCAAGGTCGGGCGCTGGGCCGGAGCGGCCGTCGCCGGTGCCGGCGATGCGGCGGAAGCCGAAGCTGCCGAGGTCTCCGCCAGCAGGGCCCCGACATCGATCCGGAACGACTGGGTCTTGCCGGCGCGATTGACGTCGAGGGTCGCGACTTCGCCCGGATCGGTGATGCCGACCATGTGCGGCAGGCTCGACGAACTGGGCAAAGCCTCGCCGTTGTAGCGCAGGATGATGTCGCCTTCCTGCAGGCCGGCGCGTGCCGCCGGGCTGTCGGGCAACACGCGGGCCACCAGCGCGCCTTCGGCCTTGTCCATGCCGAGTTGCTGGGCCAGATCGCGGTCGACTTCCTGGACGACGACGCCGAGCCAGCCGCGGGTGACCTTGCCGGAATCGCGCAGCTGGCGTGCAACCTTGGCGGCGACGTCGATCGGAATCGAGAAAGACACGCCCATGTAGCCGCCGGACTGCGAATAAATCTGCGAATTCACGCCGATGACTTCACCCGCCAGGTTGAACAGCGGCCCGCCCGAATTGCCCGGGTTGATCGCGACGTCGGTCTGGATGAACGGCACATACTGCTCGGTCACCAGCGCACGGCCCTTGGCCGAGACGATGCCGGCGGTCACCGAGTAGTCGAAGCCGAACGGCGAACCGATCGCCAGCACCCATTGGCCCGGTCGCAGCTTGTTGGTGTTGCCGAGCTTGACGACCGGCAGGTCGGTCGCCTCGATCTTCAGCAGCGCAAGATCGCTGGCTTCGTCGCTGCCGACCACCTGCGCCGAGAACTGGCGGCGGTCGAGCAGGCGCACGATGACTTCGCGCGCACCGCGCACGACGTGGAAGTTGGTGATGATGTAGCCATCGTTCCAGAGAATGAAGCCGGAACCCAGCGACTGCTGCTCCGGGAACAGGCCATCGCCATCCGGCAGCTGCGGCTCGATCTGCTGGTCGAAGAAGCGGCGGAACCATTCCGGCGTTTCCTCCAGTGCTTCGGCATCCGGCGACTGCGACTCCTCCGGATTGATCGCATCGGCTGCCGGCGGCTCGGCTTCCTGCGCGACGGTGCTGATATTGACGACTGCCGGCGAGACCTGCTCGACCAGATCGGCGAAGTCCGGATACGCCCCCATCGCCGTCTGCGGACTGCGGTTGCAGGCGGCCAGCAGCACGACCGCAGCAGGGATCAAGCACCGCAAAGAGCGGGCGACAGGCGACATAGGGGCTCCGACCAGCGCAGGTCCGGGAAATCAGACGCGGATTTCAATGGATTCGCCGCAGAAACACAAACCGGCGCCGCAGCGCCGGTTGTTTGCCGTCAGACAAAACTACGGTCCGACGCTGGGTTCCTGGCTGTCGGCCGCCTTGTCGACCGCCGTGGCGTCGGCAGCGTTCTGCACGCTGTCGCCGATCATCCGGACGGTTTCCTGCGGAGCCTCGCCAACCACGGTGATGTGGATGGTGCCGACCGTGCGGCCGAAGGCGTGGACCGCGCCAATGCGCGAATCGCCGGTAAAACCAGCCGCCGGATCGGGGCGGCGGGCGTTGAAGACCGAAATGGCCGACAGACCATCGGACAGCAGCACATGCTCGATGACACCGCCATCCGGCGTCTGGCGGATGCTGCGCATGGTCACCCGGTAGCCCGGCGGCAACTGGCGGAAGCGTCCGATCTGCTGCATATCCGCCTGCAGCTTGGCCTGAGCAACGGCCGGCGGCAGCGGCGCCTGCGGCTGCACCCGGGCGACTTCGGCGGAACCGCCGGTGATCTCGAACGCGGACTCGGCAATCTTCTCCGGGAAGCGCACTGAGGTGAACATCATCTGTTCAAGCACCGCGCCGTTGGGCGCCGTCAGATCGACCTTGAGCGGCACGCCGGTCTCGGCATCGGCCCAGATCCGGTACCCGTAGCGGTACTTGTCCTTCGGCGCGATCGCCAGGCCCTTGCAGTCGCGGCCGGCGACGCGTGCGGCGTCGAATTCCTTGAACGTATAGACCGTCGACAGCTTGTCGACCTGCTCGGGCGACAACTCGGGAAACAGGCTCTGCGGGGTGCTGCGATCCATCGTCACCCGGCGATCCTGCGACAGCAGGGCAACAACCTTGCCGTCGCGCTTGACGATCTCGCGCGGGGTGCCGGTCAGCGCCTGGATGCGCTCCATCTCGACGCCGGCGTTGACACCGTGGACGACCTTCAGCGTCTCCAGGCGATTCTGCGCCTGGTAGACGATCTCGCCTTCGTAATTCGCCTTGCGCGCCGCTTCGCTGAGGCGCATCAACATCTCACCGGCTTCACCGGCAGCCCAGACCACCGTGCAGGCCGATGAACCGGCCAGGCCGAGCACCGCCAGCAGCAACCTGCCTTGCGGGGTTCGACTCACGGTTGGGCCTCGCTGGCAGCCGGCTGGACTTCAACCTGATCGCCGATGCTGTGCGCCGCAAAACGCGCATACGACAGGGTGGCGCCCATGCCGCGCTCGGCCATCGAATTGCTGTGTTCCAGCAGGTAATTGCGCAGCTCTTCCTCGTTGGCCGACACCGCGCGCAGATTGGCCGGGCGGCGTCCGGTCGTGTTGCTCGCCGGCATGACGGCTTGGAGGACGACCGGCGGCGCCATCTGCGCCTCGGCCAGCGTGTTGGCCGGATCCTGCGTCCCGCCCAGATTCATGGTCAGCGCGACGGCGGCGACCGACGCCGCCGCAGCCAAGCCGGCCAGCGGCTTCCACAGCGTCGGCAGGCGCCGCGGCTTGAGCGCGGTGACCCGGCTCGGCAGCGGCTTGTCCTGGGCATCCAGGCCAGCCATCACGCCGGCGCAGATGCAGGGCTGTTCCTTGCGCATGCGCACGCCCTCGACGGCGTCGCGGGCCATGCATTGCCGGCTCCACTCCGCGCCCAGCGCGGGCGAGCGCGCCATCTCTTCGAGAATGCGGTCGATCTCGGCGGGCGTACATTCGCCATCGAGCAATGCGGAAATGGAGTCTTTAGCCATGACAGGTACCAGCGAAATCCAATACAGGCATTACCGCAAACAAGGGAAAAAGTTCCCCGGTCCGCAGACCCAGTGCATCTACAACGTCATTCTTGTTCATGACCGGCCTCAGTCCAGCAGCGGCTTGAGGGCCAGGTCGATCGCCTCGCGGGCCCGGAAGATCCGCGAGCGCACGGTACCGATCGGACAATCCATGACCTCGGCGATCTCTTCATAGGACAGGCCTTCGAGTTCGCGCAAGGTGATCGCCTGACGCAGATCCGGCGGCAGGGCGGTAATCGTCTCGGTGACGCATTGCCGGATTTCCTCCGTCAGTAACTCCGCCTCGGGCGTATCGATGTCACTTAGATGTTCGGTATGGCCGAAAAGTTCGGCGTCGGCCATATCGATATCCTGGTCGGCAGGACGGCGCGAACGCGAGACGAGGTAGTTCTTGGCGGTATTGATGCCGATGCGGTACAGCCAGGTATAGAAGGCCGATTGGCCGCGGAAGCCCGGCAATGCGCGCCAGGCGCGGATGAAGGTCTCCTGCGCGACGTCCGGCGCCTCGCCCTCGCCGACCAGGCGGCTGACCAGCTGGATGATCTTGTACTGGTACTTTCTGACCAGCAGCTCGAACGCGCGCTCGTCTCCCGCCTGCGCGCGTTCTACCAACTGGATATCGGTGCTGTCAGTCATGCCCGCGTCGATGATGTCCGCCAGCAAACTGGCAATGGGGAAAAGGTTCTAGAATTCCGGGCCGCCGTTTGCTTGCGGGCCGGAAATGCCGGCAAGCTTCGCGCGATTCGGCGGTAATTCTAACAGCCCCACCCTCATTCTCGCCCCCCACGATGCTCGAAACCGAAGTGCTGGTCATCGGTAGCGGTGCCGCCGGCCTGTCCTGCGCCCTGCGCCTCGCCGCCGCCGGCCGCCGCGTCACCGTCGTGTCGAAGAGCTCGCTATCCAGTGGCAGCACGCTGTGGGCCCAAGGCGGCATCTCCGCCGTGCTCGACGCCGAGGACTCGCTGGAAAATCACGTCCAGGACACCCTGGTCGCCGGCGGCGGACTCTGCGACCAGGCTGCCGTGCGCTTCACCGTCGAGCGCGGCCCGGCCTGCATCGATTGGCTGCTGCAGCAGGGCGTGGCCTTTACCGAGGCCGAAGGCGAAAACCGCGGCCAGCGTCTGCATCTGACCCGCGAAGGCGGCCATTCGCACCGGCGCATCGTGCATGCGGCCGATGCCACCGGCCGGGCCGTCGAAACCACCCTGGCGTCGCTGGCCGCCGAACACCCGCAGATCCGCGTGCTGGAACGGACGATGGCGCTCGACCTGATCGTCGATCGCAACGCGCGTCGCGTGCAGGGGGCTTACCTTTTTGACCGTGATGCCGACCGCGTCGTGGCCGTCGCCGCCAAGGCCGTCGTGCTCGCCACCGGCGGTGCCAACCAGGTCTATCTGTATTCGAGCAACCCGTTCGGCGCTTCCGGCGACGGCATCGCGATGGCCTGGCGCGCCGGCTGCCGCGTCGCGAACATGGAATTCATGCAGTTCCATCCGACGACGCTCTATCACAAGGACTCGCGCAACTTCCTGATCAGCGAAGCCCTGCGCGGCGAAGGTGCGCAGCTGCGCCTGCCCAATGCCGACGGCTCGGCCGGCGAGCGCTTCATGCCGCGCTTCGATGCGCGCGAGGAACTGGCGCCGCGCGACATCGTCGCCCGCGCGATCGACCACGAGATGAAGCGCCTGGGTCTCAAGCACGTGCTGCTCGACATCACCCACAAGCCGGCGACGTTCATCCTCCATCACTTTCCGAGCATCCACGCGCACTGCCTGACGCTGGGCATCGACATCACGCGCCAGCCGATCCCGGTCGTGCCGTCGGCGCACTTCACTTGCGGCGGTGTCGCCACCGATCTCGCGGCGCGCACCGATGTCGACGGTCTCTATGCGATCGGCGAAGTCGCCTGCACCGGTCTGCACGGCGCCAACCGTCTGGCCTCGAACTCGCTGCTGGAATGCCTGGTGTTCGCGGAGGCCGCCGCCGAGGACCTGCTCGGCACGCTCGATGCGCGGCCGACGCCGCCCGCGCCGAAGATCTGGGACGAAAGCCGCGTGACCGACTCCGACGAAGACGTCGTCGTCGCGCACAACTGGCTGGAGCTGCGCACCTTCATGTGGGACTACGTCGGCATCGTCCGCACGACCAAGCGCCTGCAGCGCGCCCAGCATCGTGTCGAGTTGCTGCTGCGCGAAATCCAGGAGTTCTACGGCGTGCATCGCATCACCGCGCACCTGCTGGAGCTGCGCAACCTCGCGGTCTGCGCGGACCTGATCGTGCGCTCGGCCCTCGCCCGTCAGGAAAGCCGCGGGCTGCATTACACGCTGGATTACCCGCAAACGCTCGACGAGGCGCAGCCGACCGTGTTGCCGGGGCGGACTTAAGCGACGGAGAGTCGCGCGCGCAGCTGACGCAGCGCTTCGGCGTCGATCTCGTCGCCGGTGATCAGACGCGACGCGCGCGGCGCCGCTTCAATCCGGAAACGCAGCAGCAACGCCGGACCGCGCACGATCGAGCCCGGATCGAGCACCGCTTCGGTGGACTGGCCGTTGCCGCGATGCAGCGTCCAGCTGCCATCCGCATGCCAGACGATGCGCTGAATCGCCTTCGGTCCGTAACCGAAGGCCGGGTGCCGTCGCAGCTTGAACCAGGACAGGCCGAATGCGGCCGCGAAGCCAACCATCACCGCGGTCGGCGGTTGCGCCAGCAACAGCAGGATCAGGCAGAGCACATGCAGGCCGTAGGCCCACAGCACGGCGCGCACCGACGGCTTCAGGGTCATGTCCAGGGTCATGCCGAATTCGTTTGTCACGACCGCGCCCTCACAGCACTGCAGCTCACCGGTAGATTCGAAGCTGCTCGACGATGTCCAGGTATTCCGCCGGCGTCGGCTCGTAGTCCATGACCCAGGTCCAGATGTCCGGATCTTCGGCCAAGGTCACCATCCGCAGGAACTGCGCTTTCTCGATCGGCGGCGCAGCGGCGAAACGGCCCGCGTAGTAGCGCTCGAACAGCACGTCGAGCTCCTTCATGCCCCGCCGCAACAACCAGCGCAGGCGGCCGTCGTTCTGCACGCCTGCGCTCGCCACCGTCATCAGACCGTGCGCTCGACCATCATCTGCTTGATGCCGGCGATCGCCTTGGCCGGGCTCAGGCCCTTCGGGCAGGTCTTCGCGCAGTTCATGATCGTGTGGCAGCGATACAGCTTGAACGGATCTTCCAGCGCGTCGAGACGCTCGCCGATGGACTCGTCGCGCGAGTCGACCAGCCAGCGGTAAGCCTGCAGCAGAATCGCCGGACCGAGGAAGCGGTCAGAGTTCCACCAGTAGCTCGGGCAGCTCGTCGAGCAGCAGGCGCAGAGGATGCACTCATAGAGGCCGTCGAGCTTGGCGCGATCGTCTTCCGACTGCAGGCGCTCGCGGGTCGGTGCCGGCGAGTCGGTCTTCAACCAGGGTTCGATGGATGCCAGCTGCGCATAGAAATGCGTCATGTCCGGCACCAGGTCCTTGACGACCGGCATGTGCGGCAGCGGATAGACGCGCGCGTCGCCCTTGATCTCGTCGCAGGGCTTGATGCAGGCCAGCGTATTGGTGCCGTCGATGTTCATCGCGCAGGAACCGCAGATGCCTTCGCGGCAGGAGCGGCGGAACGTGACGCTGGCATCCATCTCGTTCTTGATCTTGATGAGCGCGTCGAGAACCATCGGCCCGCAGGTCGCCATGTCGACTTCATACGTGTCGACGCGCGGATTCGCGGTGCTGTCCGGATCGTAGCGATACAGCTGGAATTTCTGGATCTTCGTCGCGCCGGCGGGCGCCTTGAAGGTCTTGCCGGCCTTCTTGTCGATCTTCGAATTCTGCGGAAGGGTGAACTGTGCCATTGGGGTGAGCTCCGGATTCCGTTATCAGCCAGCGATCAATACTTGCGCGCAACAGGCGGGATGTGGTCGACCTCGTTGTCGAGCGGCTGCATGTGCACCGGTCGATAGTCGATCTTCACGTCCTTGTCGCCCGTGCGCCACGCAATGGTGTGCTTGATCCAGTTCGTGTCGTCGCGATCCTTGATGTCGTCGCGTGCATGCGCGCCGCGCGACTCCTTGCGGTTCTCCGCGCCGACGATCGTCAGCAGCGCCTGGCCCAGCAGGTTGTCGAGTTCCAGCGTCTCCGCCAGATCCGAATTCCAGATCATCGAGCGATCCGACACGCCGACGTCGTTGGTGAAGGTATCGATGACGCCCTTCAGCTTGTCGACACCGGCCTGCATGATCTCGCCGTCGCGGAACACGGCGCAGTGCTTCTGCATCGTCTTCTGCATGTCGAGACGGATGCTCGCCGTCGTGGTCTTGCCGTTGGCATTGCGGAAATGGTCGAGACGCGCGAGCGCCTTGTCTTCCGAGGCATTCGAAATCCGCTTGTGCGGCTGGCCCGGCTTGACCAGCTCGGCAG
This sequence comes from Fontimonas sp. FW305-C-3, assembly GCF_058783185.1. Lineage (NCBI taxonomy): Bacteria > Pseudomonadati > Pseudomonadota > Gammaproteobacteria > Nevskiales > Nevskiaceae > Fontimonas > Fontimonas sp. FW305-C-3. The sequence continues at coordinate 822,949 of NZ_JBYSYK010000002.1, forward strand.
CACGGATCGCGGCAGCGCGACCGAAAACGACGAGGTCGAGCAGCGAATTGGAACCCAGGCGGTTCGCGCCATGCACCGACACGCAGGCCGCTTCACCGACCGCCATCAGACCCGGCACGACCGAATCCGGATCGCCGTTCTTCAGCGTCACCGCTTCGCCGGTCCACAGCGTCGGGATGCCGCCCATGTTGTAGTGCACCGTCGGCACGACCGGGATCGGCTGCTTGGTGACATCCACACCGGCGAAAATCTTCGCCGACTCGGAAATGCCCGGCAGCTTCGCATGCAGCACTTCGGGGCCGAGGTGCTCGAGATGCAGGAAGATGTGATCGGCTTCGGCACCGACGCCGCGGCCTTCGCGGATTTCGGTCGCCATCGCGCGGCTGACCATGTCGCGCGGCGCGAGATCCTTCACGCTCGGCGCATAGCGTTCCATGAAACGCTCGCCGTTCTTGTTGGTCAGATAACCGCCTTCGCCACGTGCGCCTTCGGTGATCAGGCAACCCGAACCGTAGATGCCGGTCGGGTGGAACTGCACGAACTCCAGATCCTGCAGCGGCAGACCGGCGCGCAGCACCATGCCGCCACCGTCGCCAGTGCAGGTATGCGCGGACGTCGCCGAGAAGTACGCGCGGCCGTAGCCGCCGGTTGCGAGAATGACCATGTGCGCGCGGAAGCGATGCAGCTGGCCGGTTGCCAGATCCCAGGCGAGCACGCCCTTGCAGGAACCGTCCTCGTCCATCAGCAGGTCGAGCGCGAAGTACTCGATGTAGAACTGCGCCTTGCACTTCAGCGACTGCTGATAGAGCGTGTGCAGCATTGCGTGGCCGGTACGGTCGGCGGCGGCGCAGGTGCGCTGTGCCGGCGGACCCTTGCCGAATTCGGTCGTCATGCCACCGAACGGACGCTGGTAGATCTTGCCTTCCGGCGTGCGCGAGAACGGCACGCCGTAGTGTTCAAGCTCGATGATCGCGGGAATCGCCTCGCGCGTCATGTACTGGATGGCGTCCTGGTCGCCGAGCCAGTCGGAACCCTTGACGGTGTCGTAGAAGTGCCAGCGCCAGTCGTCGCGGCCCATGTTCGACAGTGCCGCCGAGATGCCGCCCTGCGCCGCCACGGTGTGCGAACGGGTCGGGAACAGCTTGGTGATGTTGGCGGTCTTCAACCCCGCCTCGGCCAGACCCAGCGTCGCGCGCAGACCGGCGCCGCCGGCGCCAACCACGATGGCGTCGTATTCGTGGTGGATGATTTCGTAAGCAGCCATGGATTTCTGATTCCTTGTGTCTGGGTTCGGCGGGCTTAAGCCAGCGCTACCTTGAGTACGGCGAAGATGCCGGCGGCGGCAACGACGACGTGCAGAAACTTCGACAGCACCAGCGCCGTCAGCTTGGCCGCCTCGCCATGCACGTAGTCTTCAATCACGACCTGGATGCCAAGCGCCGAGTGGTACAGCGCGGCACCGAGGAACAGCGCCAGCGTCACCGCGACCGACGGCGCCGAAACCCAATGCTCGACCGCGGCATAGCCGGTGCCGAACTTGCTGAGCTGGGCGACCGAGAAGACGAACCACAGTGCCAGCGGCACCAGCGCGACGGCCGACAGGCGCTGGACCCAGAAGTGATGCACGCCATCCTTGGCCGAACCGAGGCCACGGGCGCGCGACAGCGGAGAACGAAGATTGCTCATGATCCGATCTCCTTAGCGCAGGTAAGCCAGGGCCCAGGCAGCGGCCGTCAGCAGCAGGGACACGACGATGACCGCATAGCCCGAACGTTCGGCGGTCTTCAGATCGAAGCCCTTGCCGATATCCCAGAACAGATGGCGGATGCCGTTGCCGAGGTGATACATCAGCGCCCAGGCCCAGCAGAACAGCAGCACCTGGCCGTACCAGGCGCCAAGCTGCGCGCTATACAGATTGAACCACTGCGGACCGCCGGCCAGCGCGACCAGCCAACCGACCAGCAGCACCGTGCCGATGGTGAGGCCGATGCCGGTCAGGCGGTGGGCAAAGGAGAGGACCGAAGTCCACTGGAACCGGTAATAAGGCCCCAGCATGAAGGGCGATAGCGGACGCTGGTCCGCGGGCGATTTGCTGCTCATTCCGGCTCCCCAAAACGTTGAAACGGGACGTGAAGTCTGCAGGCCACTGGATTGCTGGCCCGGCGAAAACTCGGCTTAAAAATCGATGCAGCGACCATTCTTTTCCCAGTCGCCGTAGCGGGTCGGCTCGGGGCCGTCGCTGCGGCCACCGATCTCCCTGACGACGGCGGTCTCGGCAGGCGGCGGTGGCTGCGCGAGCGGTGCCTGCTGCCTGAGCAATTCCGCCAAAGGCACGACCGGCTGGACACGGACGGTGCCGGTTGCGGGTGCCTTGGGCTTGGAATCGGTCATCGGGAGGCAGGCGAGGGAGATTTATGGTCTGCTTAGCCGCAATAGTGTGACAAAGTTTGCAGGTTGAGGGCAATGAATCATTTGAAAATCGGACGCTTGGGCGGCGTCCACTACCTGCGGGCCGGCGGCGCCGACGCCGACGGTTTCTTGCAGGGCCAGCTCAGCAGCGATCTGCGCCTGCTCAGCGAATCGCGTGCGCAGATCAGCAGTTACAACAGCCCGAAAGGCCGCATGCTGGCGCTGCCGCATCTGATCCGGCGCAACGGCGACGTGCTGATTGAGATTCATTCTTCCGTGGCGGCGGCAACCCTCAAGCGCCTGCGCATGTTCGTGCTGCGCGCAAAAGTCGTTCTGGAAGACGCCTCGCCGGCGTTGCAGGCCGTTGCGATCATCGGAGCCGGCGCCGAACGACTGTTGAGTGAGCACGGAATGCCCACGCCGTCCGCGCCGCTCGAGACCGCTTTCGACGTCCATCGTCGGATCAGCATCGTCCGCCGCCTGGGCAGCGCCCCGCGCTACAGCCTGATCGGCAGTCCGGATCAGCTCGATGCCTTGCCCTTCGCTGCGAGCGGCGACGACATCGACAGCGCCTGGCGCCGCGCGGATATCGAGGCCGGCGTGCCGGTCGTCAGCGCCGAGACCAGCGATCATTTCGTGCCGCAGATGGCCAATCTCGACCTGCTCGGCGGCATCAGCTTCGACAAGGGCTGCTACACCGGACAAGAGATCGTTGCGCGACTGCACTATCTCGGCCAGCTCAAGCGGCGCCTGTTCGTCGTGCATTTCGAAGGCCCACCCATCGCGCCCGGCAGTGAAATCCGCAGCGCCGACAGCAGCAGCGCGGTCGGCGAGCTGGTCGATGCGGTGCCGGACGGCGCCGGCAGCATCGCCAGCATCGTCCTGCAACTTGCCCATGCGCAGCGCGACGACCTGCAGCTTGCGGACGGCAGGAAGATCGTCATTGTCGACAGACCCGCGGATATCGAACCGCCGGTCGGCGCACAGCCGCCAATAGAGACCTGAAGCACAGGACGCAGGCCCGGTGTAAGGCTAGACTCCTCCATCACTATTCAGACAGCTCCGGCTCGCGCATGAGTCGGCGCTCAGGAGATTCCAGATGCGCCGTATTGCGTTGCCGGTCAAGACCCTGCTGCCTTCCCTTTTCGCGCTGTGCTGCCTGCCCACCGCCGCCCTGGCTTTGACGCCGGATCTGAAACAGCTGGACAGCGTGCCCCTGCACGCGGTGCCCACCACCGTGACGACGAAAGCGCTGGCTGACGTCAACCAACGCAAGGGCAGCGGTCCGGCCATCTTCGCGGTCACCGCCGCGCTGCCGGTCAGCCTCGATGGCGGCGTCTGGGACCGCGTCGATGCGCAGACCGAGCGCTGGCGCGCGCGCGTCTACTCCGCCGGCGCGCTGTCGCTGCTGATGGAATTCGGTGAGTTCCAGCTGCCGGAAGGCGCGGAGCTGTGGATCTACGACACCGACGGCAAGGCCGTGCAGGGCCCCTACTCCGCGCGCAATCATTCGCCCGAAGGCAGCCTGTGGACCGCCAAGGTTCCCGGCGAAATGGCCGTCATCGAATTGCGCACGCCGGCCGGCACGCGAGATCAGGTCGATCTGAAACTGGCGCGCCTCGGCCACGGCTTCAAGAACGAACGCGACCTCGGCGACAGCGGCTCCTGCAACATCAACACCGCCTGCAGCCTCGGCAACGACTGGCGCAACGAAATCCGCGCGACGGTCAAGCTGCAGATTCCGTTCGGCAACAGCGTCGGCGTCTGCTCGGGCACGCTGGTTAACAATCTGGCGCAGAACAACAAGCCCTACATTCTCACCGCCGATCACTGCGGCATCGGCGAAAGCGGCAGTCCGGCCTCCGGCGTCGTCGTCTACTGGAACTTCCAGAACAGCTCCTGCAGTGGCGCCGACAATGCCAGCGACGCGCAGAACCAGACCGGTACGATCCTGCGTGCCGACGACAGAAACACCGACATGACGCTGCTTGAGCTGAGCAATCCGCCGAGCGGCTCGTTCAATGTCTACTACGCCGGCTGGGACAGCTCGGGCACGGGCGGCAACACCGGCGTCAGCATCCATCATCCGTCCGGCGACGCGAAAAAGATCAGCGCCTACGTGACGCCGCTGACTCAGAGCACCGTCATGATCGAAGACGGCGGCCCGAACATTCCGGCCTGGCGAGTCCTGCGCTGGGATCAGGGCACGACCGAGCAGGGTTCCTCCGGCTCGGGCCTGTGGAATCAGGATCACCTGATCGTCGGCACGCTGTCCGGCGGCAGCGCAGCCTGCAGCGGCTTCGGCTCCAACGACAACGATCTGCCGGACTTCTACGCGCGCCTCGATACCCAGTGGCAGGCGCGCACGAACAGCCAGCTGAAGACCTGGCTCGACCCGAACAACACCGGTCTGCGCAAGGTTGGCGGCAAGAACCCGAACGCAACAGCGACGCCGTTGCCGACCTCCACGCCGACGCCGACCCCTGGCCCTACGCCCACGCTGTCGCCCACACCGACCCCGACGCCTGATGACGAAGACGACGGCAGTGGCGGCGGTGCGTTCAATCCGTTGATGCTGCTGACCCTGCTGTCGCTGCGCGCATTGGCCCTGGGCCGTCGCCGCCCGGCGGCGTAAACCCCGAGGGAGCGCGGGCATTGCCCGCGCTCCCTGCGCATCAGTTCACGCCGTGCATCGCGCGCTTCAGCAGCGGCGTCAGCAGCAGGATCACGAGGCCTGAACCCAGGCCGGTCCACAACATGATCGAGAACAGATGCTCGTACTTGGCGGCAGCGACCGCCATGTCGAGTGTCGCGCCTTCGGCAATCTCCAATGACGCCAGCTTGCCGAACTGCGCGGCGAGCACTTCCGAATAGGCCGTCGCGAGCCAGAACGCGCCCATCATGACGCCGACGACGCGCGCGACCGACAGCTTGGTCACCGCGGACAGACCGATCGGCGACAGACAGACTTCGGCAATCTCGAGCACCAGATAGGCCAGCACCAGCCACCAGACACTGGCCATGACGCCGGTGCTGGCGATCTCGGCGGCAGCGATCAGCGGCAGAAACGAGAGTCCGGCAACCGCCAGGCCGATCGCCATCTTCACCGGCGTGCTTGGGTTGAGCTTGCGCCGCGCGAGCCAGGGCCACAGCCAGGCGAAGACCGGCGCCAGCACGACGATGAAGAACGCGCCGAGAAAGGTCAGCGAACCGGCGGTCTGCGGTACGAGCACGACATCGTGCACCAGAGCCACGGAGAGTCCCAGCGCCATGGCGATGAACATGCCGCGCGCGAGCGGCACGCGGCCACGGTCCGCAAAGACCAGTGCGGCCACCATCAGCACCGGACTCGCGGCAAGCGCGAACGCGGCCCACGGCAGGGTCGCCTGCGAAGCGGCCGGAATCGCGCCGAACAGCTCCTTGGTCATCAGGCGATCGGTAAACGTGATCCAGGAACCATAGGTCTGCTCGTACAGCGTGAAGAACACCAGCACCGCCATGATCAGCACGACCAGAGAAATCATCTGGCCGCGCTCCGCCGCCGTGCACTTGGCCCACAGGAACCAGACGAACCACAGCACGAAGGCCAGGGCGATCAGATGCATCGCGCCGTGCACGGTCCAGGTCCGCTGGATCAGCTGCCAGACGACGAGCACGCCGGCCACGCCGCCGGCGTAGATCAGCCATTCGCGCGGCAGGCCGAACACACGCTCGCGCAGCAGCGCCGGATCGTTCGGCTCCGCATGGCCGTCCAGATACTTCTGCCCCCACAGGAATACAGCCAGGCCGGCGACCATGCCGATGCCTGCCGCACCGAAGCCGTACTTCCAGCCGTAGGTCTCGCCGAGGAAGGCGCAGATCAGACTGGCAAACAGCGCACCGACGTTGATGCCGGCATAGAACACCGTGAAGCCCGAATCGCGGCGCGGATCGTTTTCCGGGTAAAGCTTGCCGACGATCGTCGAGATGTTCGGCTTGAGAAAACCGACGCCCATGATGATCAGCGCCAGCGACAGATAGAACACCTGCATCGCCGGCTCGTCGCGGACGACCTGGCCGTCGACGATCGTTGCCGCATGCCCTTCGAAGGCCATGCCGAGGTGACCCAGCACCAGCAGTACCGCACCGAACACCACCGCCTTGCGCATGCCCAGATAGCGATCGGCCAGCAGGCCGCCGATCACCGGCACCGCATAAACCAGGCCGCCATAGGCCCCCAGCAGGTCATAGCCGGCGTCATCGGTAAACAGGTGGTACTTGAGCAGGTACAGCAGCAGCAGCGCCTTCATGCCGTAGAAGGAGAATCGCTCCCACATCTCGGTGAAGAAGCACACGTACAGACCCTTGGGATGGCCGAGGAAATCTGTCGATCTGGCGGTACTGGCGGCAACGGGAGCGGTCATTGTCGATAGCCTGGCGGGTATGCGGCGAGTATAGGCATGGCCCGATCGGCGAGGCTGAGGCATTTTCCCCAGTCGCGGCCCTGGCCGATCCGATTACCATGCGGGGCTAAAGAATACGGAGGAGCCTTGTTCCCGTGATTTTCTCCACCAAGCCACTGCTTGCCGGCGTGTTGCTCGCGCTCGCCTCGACTACCGCCATGTCCACATCCGAGTCCACCGCTCCCCGCGCGTTCAGCGCCGCAGACCTTGTGCGCCTCGAGCGCGTTTCCGGCCCCGTGCTGTCGCCGGACGGCCAGCTCGTGGTGTACGCGGTGCGGCGCACCGACTACGAAGAGAACAAGGGCGTCATGGATCTGTGGCTGCTCGACCTGCAGACGCGCCAGACGCGCCAGCTGACGCGCGCCAAGGGCAATCACAGCGATCCGCGCTGGGCGGCCGACGGCAAGTCGATCTATTTTCTGTCGACGCGCAGCGGCAGCTCGCAGATCTGGCGCCTCGAACTCGACGAAGGCGGCGAAGCCAAGCCGGTGACCGAACTGCCGGAATCGGTCGGCAACTTCACGCTGTCTCCGGACGGCCAGCGCATTGCGCTGTCCCTCGAGGTCTATCCGGACTGCGCCGATCTCGCCTGCAGCCGCGAACGAGACGAGAAGAAGGCCGAGAGCAAGTCCAGCGGCATGCTGTTCGACAAGCTCTTCATCCGCCACTGGGATACCTGGAAGGACGGCAAGCGCGCACAGCTGTTCACGATGACGCTGAGCGCCGAGGGCACCGCGAGCGATCCGGTCTGGATCAGCAAGGGCATCGACGGCGATGTGCCGTCCAAGCCCTTCGGCGACGCCACCGAGTACACGTTCTCGCCGGACAGCAAGACCATCGTCTTCACCGCCCGCATCGCCGGCCGCACCGAAGCCTGGAGCACGAACCTCGATCTGTGGTCGGTGCCGGCCGACGGCTCGGCCGCGCCCAGCAATCTGACCGCGCCGAATCAGGCGACGGACGTCGGCCCGGTGTTTTCGCCGGACGGCAAGCAGCTCGCCTGGCGTGCGATGAAGCGTCCGGCCTTCGAGGCGGATCGCCTGGCGATCATGCTGCGCGACCTGAAGAGCGGCGAGACGCGCGAAGTCGCGCCGCAGTGGGATCGCTCGGCCAACGATCTGGCGTTCTCCAAGGACGGCAAGACGCTCTATGCGAGCGCCGACGATCTCGGACGCCATCGCCTGTTCGCGATCGACATCGCCAGCGGCGCGGCGACCGCGCTGACCGGCGATGGTGCCGTCAGCGCCTACTCGATCAGCGGCGACACGCTGGTCTATGCGTTCAATACGCTGACCAGTCCCGACGACCTGTTCCGCACGACGCTTTCCAGCGGCAAGTCGGAGCAGCTGACCCGGCACAACGAGGAAGCGCTCGCCAACGTGCGTTTCGGCGAATACGAGCAGTTCAGCTTCGACGGCTGGAACAAGGAAACCGTCCACGGCTATGTGATGAAGCCCTGGAACTACGAGAAGGGCAAGAAGTATCCGGTCGCCCTCATCATCCACGGCGGCCCGCAGGGCAGCATGGGCAACGACTGGCACTACCGCTGGAACCCGGCGGTGTACTCGGCCTGGGGCTACGCGGTGGTCTTCATCGATTTCCACGGCTCGACCGGCTACGGCCAGAAGTTCACCGATGCGATCTCCGGCGACTGGGGCGGCAAGCCGCTCGAGGACCTGCAAAAAGGCTGGGCCTATGCACTGAAGTCCTACGACTTCCTCGACGGCAACCGCGCCGCCGCGCTCGGCGCCAGCTACGGCGGCTTCATGATCAACTGGATCGCCGGCCACTGGCAGGATACGTTCAAGGCGCTGGTCAACCACGACGGCATCTTCGACAACCGCGCCATGTACTACTCGACCGAAGAGATGTGGTTCGACGAGTGGGAGCACCAGGGCACCTACTTCGATGTGCCGGCCAACTACGAGAAGCACAATCCCGCCAACTTCGTGAAGCAGTGGAAGACGCCGATGCTCGTCATCCATGGCGAGAAGGACTATCGAGTGCCGCCGGAACAGGGCATCGCCACGTTCACCGCGCTGCAGCGCCGCAACATTCCGAGCCAGCTGCTGATCTTCCCGGATGAGAACCATTGGGTGCTCAAGCCGCAGAACAGCCAGCGCTGGCATGACACGGTGCAGGCCTGGCTCAAACGCTGGATCGGCTGAGACGCTGGATCAACTGCTGCGCTGCTTCAGCGTTTCGACAAGAACTGGATGACGGAGATTCCGATGACCAAGCTGATTCCCTTCGCGCTCGCGACCGCTTTGCTGGGCGCCTGTGCGGTGCCGGCCGTGGCCCCCGCGCCCGTTGCGCCCAGCGCGCCGGACAACAGCGCGGCACTCGCCAGCATCACGGCCGAGGATCTGCTGCGCCATATCAAGGTGCTGTCGTCGGATGACTTCGAAGGCCGTTCGCCCGGCACGATCGGCGAAGAGAAAACCGTGGCCTATCTGATCGAGCAGTTCAAGGCGATGGGTCTGGCGCCAGGCAATCCGGACGGCAGTTACGTGCAGGCGGTGCCGCTGGTCGGCATCACCGGCGAGCCGACGATGAAATTGACCATCGGCAAGGCCAAGCCGCAGACGCTGAAGCCCGGCACCGATTTCGTCGCGACGACGTCGCGCTTCGTGCCGCAGGTTGCGGTTGGCAACAGCGAGATGGTTTTCGTCGGCTACGGCGTGCAGGCTCCCGAGTACGATTGGGACGACTACAAGGGTCTCGACGTCAAGGGCAAGACGATCGTCATGCTGATCAACGATCCGGCCGTCACCCAGTCCGGCAGCGATCAACTCGACGACAGCCTGTTCCGCGGCAAGGCGATGACCTACTACGGCCGCTGGACCTACAAGTACGAGATCGCCTCCAAGCTCGGTGCCGCCGCCGCGATCGTCATTCACGAGACCGGCCCGGCCGGCTATCCCTGGGCCGTCGTCGAGCATAGCTGGACCGGCGAGCAGTTCGAACTCGCCGCCGCCGACAAGAACATGAAGCGCGTGCCGGTGCAGGCCTGGATCAGCAATGAAAAAGCCCGCGAGCTGTTTGCCGGCAGCGGCCAGGACTTCGACGCCCTGCGCAAGGCGGCGACGCAGCGCGACTTCAAGCCGGTGGCATTGGACGCCCGCGTCGACTTCAGCATCCGCAACAAGGTGCGCGAGGCGCAATCGCAGAACGTCGTCGCGCGCCTGCCCGGTTCCAATCCGGCGCATGCTGACGAATGGGTCGTGTACACCGCGCACTGGGATCATCTGGGTGTCGACACGCACCTGAGCGGCGATCAGATCTTCAACGGAGCGCTCGACAACGCCACGGGTACCGCCGGCGTGCTCGAGATCGCCGAAGCCTATTCGAAGATGACCCAGGCGCCGCAACGCTCGACGCTGTTCATGCTTGTCACCGCCGAGGAACAGGGCCTGCTCGGTTCGCGCCACTACGCGACGCATCCGCTCTACCCGCTCGACAAGACGCTGGCGATGATCAACATGGACGGTCTCAATCCTTACGGCCCGACCAGCGACATGCAGGTCATCGGCGGCGGCCAGAACAGCCTCGAAGACGTCATTGCCAGCGTGCTGGCGGAGAGCGGCCGTGTGACGGTGCCGGATACCGAAACCGAGAAGGGCTTCTACTTCCGCTCCGACCAGTTCGAGTTCGCCAAGCGCGGCGTGCCGGCGCTGTACTCGGACAGCGGCAGCCTGATGATCGGCAAGCCGGAAGGCTACGGCGCGCAGAAGCGCCGCGAGTACACCGCCAACGACTATCACAAGCCGTCCGACGAAGTGAAAGCGGACTGGGATCTCAGCGGCGCCGCACAGGACATGCAGGTACTGACCAAGGTCGGCCTGCGCGTCTCCAACGGCAAGGACTGGCCGCAGTGGAAGGACGGCTCGGAGTTCAAGGCCGTGCGCGACGCGGAGATGGCCGCGCCTTGAGGCGCGGCGGCGGCTCAGGCCGCCAGCAGCCCCAGCGACTCGCGGTAGTGCGACGCCAGCGGACCGCCCTCGCCCAGTTCGAAATCGGCGGCAAGATCGAGCTTGGCGAAGGTCGGCAGGCGTTCGGCCGTGGTCTGCCGCTCGTACTCGGCACGCAGGCGCGCCACCGCGACGATGACGACATCCGCGTAATCGGCCGCGGCGCTGTGGTCACGATCGAACTGCGGCCAGACCATCGGCAGTTCGACCAGTTCCGGCGGGAAATGCCAGGCGCGCAAGACCATGCGGCCGACCTTCGGCCCCAGTTCGGTAATGACTTCGTCGAGCACTTCGGGCGTCGACACGGCATCGGCGTGGATTTCGGCCATGCGCAGGATCGGCAAGGTACCGATGCGGTGAACCAGGCCGCCGAGCATCGCCATCTCCGGTTGCAGCAGCGTGCAGTGGGCTGCAACGGCGCGCGCCAGCGCGGCCACCTCGACGCTGTCGCACCAGCAGCGGCGCAGACGCTCGCGTAGCGAGGCGTTGTTGCTACGGAACATCTGCTCCAACACCAGGCCGTTGACGAGCAGGCGGGTGTATTCGAGACCCAGCCGCGTCACCGCCTGCTGGATGCTGTCGACGTTGCGACCGCCGCGCACGGCGGCACTGTTAGCGACGCGGATCAGGCGCACGGTCAACGCCGGATCGGACTGGATTTCCTTGACGATGCGCGCAATCGAGACCTCATCGCTGCGCAGCAGATCCTGGATGCGCAGTGCGACCTCGGGCAAGGTCGGCAAGGTCAGCCGGTCGTGCGTGACGGCGTCGACAACGATGCGGTAGAAACGGTCGGCAATCGCCATGCGCGGGCATCCGGTGGGTCTTGCCGCATCCTGCGCCAAGCCCACCGCGACCGCCGATGCCGCGCGACAGACGCGGCGAATGACCGCCTGAACGGATCAGGCGGCGACGGCGACCGCCGCGCCGGCTTCGTGCTGGCGATCCAGCAGCACGCGGCCGAACCGCTCGCGGCCGTAGATGCCGGTGTAGCCGCCTTCGCGCCAGGCGATCTTGCCGCCGATCATGACCAGCGCCACGACGCCCTGCGGCCGGTTGACCAGCTGATGATGGGCGAAGGCCTCGCGATAGACGTAATCGACGCTGGCATCCGGGTTGTAGGCCTTCAGCGCCTGCGGATCGACCAGCACCAGATCGGCCTGCGCGCCCGGCGCCAGACGGCCCACGTCGAGGCCGAAGAAGTCCGCGGGCTCGGAGGTCAGCCGCCGCACGGCCTGGCCGACGCGCTCGAGACCGTCTTCCTGCGCAAACTTCAGCATGCGCAGGTTGCCGTCGTAATAAGCCATATTGGTCAGATGCGCGCCGCTGTCGTTGAAGCCCGGCAGCAGCTTCGGATTGAACAGCAGTTCCTTGGTCTTCGCCGGATCGCGGTTCGCGGTGACCGTCCACCAGCGCAGGCCGGTGTCGTAGCGACGCAGCAGATGCACGAAGAAATCGCAGTCGTCGCCCGCCGGCTTCGGGAAGCTGGCAAAGGCCTCGTGCTCCTCATTCGTGCGCGCCGCGCTGGCGTCGCCCGCCTGCCAGCGCTGCAGGCGCTCGTAGACGGACTGCATCGTCTCGTTGCCCCAGACGGCGACCGGGCAACGGTCGATCGTCATGTCGCGCAGGTCGCGGGTCAGGACGTTGTCGTCCATGCGCAGGACGCGCTTGAGGTGCGCCAGATTCCAGCCCTGCTTGCCGCGCATCCACATGCGGCGGAAGTCCGCCTGCCAGCCCGGATCGGCCATGATCTTCGCGCGCGCAGCCGCATCTTCCAGATCGCATTCGTTGAGACGGCGCAGCACCGGCACTTCTTCGGCCAGCGGCGTGACGACGCCATCGCTCCAGGTCTTGAACGGTGCGGACAGCGCCTGGAAGCGGAAATGGCCGCCGAGGAATTTCGAGTTGAGCATGCGCGACAGCAGCAGGCCGAGCCGTACGAGCATGCGATTGGTCGTGATGTCGATCGCCGCCACCGCGGTGACCTTCAGCGTCTTGCCGTACAGCCGCGCCGAGGTCAGCAAGAAGTTGCGGAAGATCGCCAGCTTGTCGTCCTTCGGCGGCGTCGCCTGCCAGACGCGGTCCCAGCGGCGGACCACGGCGGTCAGGCGCTTGAGTTCGGAAAACGGCGCGAACTGGGTCGGGATCTGCTTGTGCGTGTTCGGCGCGTTGGCGAGGAAGTGGAACGGCAGCGCATCGGTCGAGAAACCGACATAGCCCTCGCGCATGCCCTTGTCGACCAGCGCCTCCATCTGCACCAGCTCGGCTTCGGTTGGATTGCGCGTCACCGATGCCTGCATGCCCATGACCTCGATGCGCAGCATCGAATGCGGAATCATCGGCACGATGTTCGGGCCGAGCGGCAGCTTGTCGAAGTGCCGCAGGTACGCCGCCGAATCGTTCCAGTCGACCTTGTCGGCCACCTTGCGCAGCACCGGCTTGGGCACGTTCTCGACGCGCGCGAAGCAATCGACGATCGGATCGGCGCCGTCGCGCCGCTGCGCGCCGTACGCCAGACCGAGGCTGCAGTTGGCGACGACGACCGTCGTCGTGCCGTGGCGCACGGCCTCGGGCAGTTGCGGCTCGATCTCGACCTCGAGGTCGAAGTGCGTATGGATATCGAGCAGGCCGGGCATCAGCCAGCGGCCCTGGGCGTCGACCAGCTGCGCCGCATCGCTGCGCGACAGATCTGCACCGATCGCCGCGATGCGGCCGTTGCTGACGGCCACATCGACCTGGCGCGGCGCGGAGCCGCTGCCGTCAAACATCAGCGCGTTGTGGAACAGGGCGTCCCAGCGCGGCTTTCCTCCTTCCACGACCACTCTCCGCTTTTTATGTACCCAAGGATCATAGGCGCGGGATGGTCGACGGCGGATGGGAAAATCTGCTCCTGAACAGGGTCTGCGTAGGAAAATTCGCCCTACCCGTCAGGGGCTTGCATCGTGACGACAAGCACCACCCCGGCCAGCGCAACAAACACACCGAGCGCCTGACGCGGCTGGATGCGCTCGTGCAGGAAGATCGCCGCCAGCGGCAGGATGAAAGCGGCGGCCAGTTCGTTGAGCACCGCGGCGATCGAGGCCTGGGTGTACTTGTAGCCGGCGAGCCAGAACATCATCGACACATAGGTGCCGATGAAGCCGCCGAGCACGATGATGTGCCAGTGCGTCACCCCGCGCCACGCGCGCCACAGCGTGGCGAACTCGCGCCGCGCCGCTGCCATCCCCAACATGCCGAGCAGGCCACCGACGATGCGCAGCGTCACGACCCACAGGAAGCTGTGCTGCTCGAGCATCGGCTTGGCCATGACGACGCCGACCGCCATCATCAGCACCGCCAGCACCGCCCAGGCGACGCCGGTCCACAGGACGCGCCGGTCGGCGATCGACTGCGCGGGGCTCCAGGTCACCAGGCCGATGCCGCCGAGCACCAGCGCGACGCCGGCGAACTGCAACCCGCCGAGGCGCTCGCCCAGCACCGTCAGCGACAGCAAGATCACGAACGGCGAGTACAGGGCCTGCGCGGCTGCCATCCGGCTCGCGCCGATCGCATTGAGCGCGCGGAAGTACAGCGTATCGCCCATCGCGATGCCGAGAATGCCGGAGACCAGCAGCACAGCTACATGCGATGCGGGCATTTCTGGCCACCGCATATCCTCGAACGCCAACAACGTCAGCAGAAACATCGGCAGCACGATCGCGTTCTTGATCAGGTTCAGCGCGAAGGGCGGCAGATGCTCGCCGGACTTCTTGAAGACGATGACCGCGCTGGCCCAGGTAAAGGCACAGATCAGCGAATAGAGTTCGCCGAGGCCGAACTGCAGGTTCATGCGCGCTCCCGCTGCGCGCGCGCCCAGCTCTCGGACCAGCGGCCGATCGGCTCGAACAGCACGACCAGTTCGCGCCCGCGCGGCGTCAGCGCGTAGCCCTGCTCGCCGGCGTCGACAATCAGGGCTTCGCGCAACTCGGCCAGGCGCTGGTTCAGCACCGATGGCGACATGCCTTCGCAGGCGCCCTGCAGCGCGCGAAACGACAGCGGTTCTCCACGCAACTCCCACAGCACGCGCATCGTCCAGCGCCGCCCGAGCAGATCGAGCAGCGCCATGATCGGGCGCCCCGTCTTTGAACCGCGAACCGGCTTGTCGACCGCACTCATGATCAGGCCTTTATCTTGCGCTACTGATTTAGAAGCAATATGCTTCGATTATCGTAGCATCCGGAGCGTCTCATGTCGCCGTCCATTCCCCGCATCGCAGCCGTCGCGCCGCCCTACGGCGCTGAGGTCCAGGCGGCTTTCGATGTCGTCATGCGCGGCGCGCCGCCGCTGCAGCTGTTCCGCTGCGTCGCGCAGAACCCGCGCGTCCTGCAGCGCATGATGGCTGGCGGCCTGCTCGACCGCGGCAGCATCCCGATCCGCATCCGCGAGCTGATGATCCTGCGCACGACGGCGCGCTGCGGCGCCGAGTACGAATGGGGCGTGCACGTCGCGGCGTTCGCCGGCAAATCGCCCTGGACGTCCGCGGAGCTGTACGCCGGGGTGCATGGCAATGCCGGTTCGGTCTGCTGGAATCCGCAGGAGGCGCTGACGATCCGCCTCGCCGACGCACTGCACGAGCGGCATGACATCGACGATGCGCTGTGGGCCGAGCTGCGCGGCCAATTTGCCGAAAACCAGCTGATCGAACTGATCATGCTGGCCGGGCTTTATCACGCGGTGTCCTATCTGGTGAACGGCCTGCGCATTCCGCATGAGGCGTTCGCGCCCCGATTTCCCGTCGCCGCCTGAAGCGCGCCTGCTCGAAGCGGCATCGGAAATGAAAAAGCCCTGCCCGCGCGAGCGGACAGGGCTTCCAAGGCCTGACGGCGACGCGCCTCAGATGTGCGCGAGCCACTCCGGATACTGGCTGCTCTGCCCCTTGACCAGATCAAGGTAGGCCTTCTGCAGCTTTTCGGTCACCGGTCCACGGCTGCCGTTGCCGATCGGGCGGTTGTCGACTTCGCGGATCGGCGTGACCTCGGCGGCGGTGCCGGTGAAGAACGCCTCGTCGGCGACATAGACCTCGTCACGCGTGATGCGGCGTTCGCGCACTTCGTAGCCGAAGTCCTGCGCCAGCTGCATGACCGTGCGGCGGGTGATGCCGTCCAGGGCGGACGTCACGTCCGGCGTGCTGATCACGCCGTTGCTGACGACGAAGATGTTCTCGGCGCTGCCTTCGGCAACGAAGCCGCTGGGATCCAGCATCAGCGCTTCGTCGTAACCGTCCTTGAGGGCCTCGCTGAGCGCCATCGACGAATTCAGATAGTTTGCGTTGGCCTTCGCGCGGCACATCGACGCATTGACGTGGTGACGCGAGAACGAGCTGGTCTTGATGCGGATGCCGCGCTCCATGTTCTCGGCGCCCAGATACGCGCCCCAGGCCCAGGCGGCAACGATCACGTGCGTCTTCAGGCCGGTGGCACGCAGGCCCATACCCTCGGACCCGTAGAACACCATCGGCCGCAGATAGGCTTCTTCGAGCTTGTTCGCACGCAGCACTTCCTTCTGCGCAACGTTGAGCTGCTCCGCCGTCCAGGGCATCGGCATGCCGAGGATCTTCGCCGAATTGAACAGACGCTTGGTGTGCTCCTCAAGACGGAAGATCGCGGTGCCCTTCGGCGTCTTGTAGGCGCGCACGCCTTCGAAGCAGCCGACGCCGTAGTGCAGCGAATAGGTCAGCACGTGAGTCGTGCATTCGCGCCAGGGCTTGAGCTCGCCGTCGTACCAGATAAACCCGTCGCGATCGGAAAATGACGTCATGACACCAGTTCAGTTGAGGTGGGAACGGGGCGAATTATAGGACTGTGCGCCTGGCTCCGCTGCCCGGGATTGCACTCAAGGGAAGACCGCTTTGCGGATGGCCCCGGACGATCCGACGACCTCAGGCGCCGAGAATGACCTTGCGCAGGCGGATCACCTCGGCACGTTCGTCGGCGAACTGCGCCTGCGGCGCCAGACTGCCCTCGGCACGCAGCGACTGCGCATGGGCCCAGGTCCGCAGGCGCCGGTAGCAATGGATCAGCTGGTCCTTGTCCTCCGCGGCAATCCTGCCGGCCGTCGCGAGGGCTTCGAGCTGCCGCCAGTTGTCGCTCCAATGGGCGATCTGCGCATCGGCATGGGCATCGCGCAGGACCAGATACTGCGTCATGAACTCGAGGTCGATCAGGCCGCCGTCGCCCTGCTTGATGTCCCACAGCTCGGCGGTCGACTTGTCCAGATTGCTGTGCATCTTGGCGCGCATGTCGACGATCTCGGTGCGCAGCTTTTCGACCTCCCGCGGGCGCATCAGCAACTGGCTGCGAATCCGCTCGAACGCCGCACCCACCGACGGATCGCCGGCCACATAACGGGCGCGGGTGAGCGCCTGATGCTCCCAGGTCCAGGCCGAATTGAGCTGGTAGTCCTCGAAACTCCGCAGGCTGCTGACCAGCATGCCCGAGCGGCCATTGGGCCGCAGTTCCATGTCGACCTCGTAGGCGCGCCCCGCGGGCGTCTGGGTCGCCAGCCAGTTGATCGCGCGCTGGGCCAGTCGCGCCAGATACGCCGCGTTGTTGATCGCGCGCGGACCGCCGGCGCTGTCCTCGTCCGGCGTATCGCAGTCGTGCAGGAAAACCAGATCGAGGTCCGAGCCGTAGCCGAGTTCAATGCCGCCGAACTTGCCGTAGCCGATCACCGCGAATCCCGCCGGCTCGCCGTCCTTCTTGAGCGGCGAGCCGTACTGCGAGCGCATCTCGGCCCAGGCGAACTGCAGCGCCTGGTCGACGATCGCTTCCGCGAGCCAGGTCAGGCGGTCGCTGACCTGCACCAGCGGCAGGGCTTCCAGCAGATCGGCGGCGGCCACGCGCAGCGTGATCTCGCGCTGGTAGTGACGCAGCGCATCCATCGCACGTTCGGTATCTTCCGGCACCTTGAACAGCTCGCAGCGGCGGCTCAGCTCGGAGAACAGTTCCGCGCGCAGCGGCGGCGCGTACAAGCTGCGCGGATCGAGCAGATTGTCGAGCACGATCGGCGCGCGCGCGATGAACTCGGTCAGCCAGGGGCTGGCCGCGCAGAGCCGGGCCAAGCTGCCGCGCGCGGCAGTCGACTCGCGCAGCAGCGTCAGATAGTTGCTGCGGCCGGCAACCGCCTCGATCACGCGCAGCATGCGCACTAGCGTCAGCTCGGGTTCCGCCTGCTTGATCGCCTCGTCGAACAGCTGCGCTAGCAGTACCTGCAGCTGCTGCGCGGTTTCCTCGCGCATCGCGCGCACCAGGCGCACCGACCGCAGCGCCTCGATTTGCGCAAGCACCGTCTTCGGCGATGCCTTGAAGCCAGCGCCGTACAGCGCTTCGAGCGCCCCATCGCCGCTCAGCGTCGCATTCCACAGCGCGGCGACCAGCGGCTGGCGCGGGCTCGCTTCGGCTTCGCGGTCGGTCGCGAAAATCTGCGCGAACTGCGCGCGCACGAAGCTGCGCACTTGCCCCAGCTGTTGCATCAGCAGGTCCCAGCTCGCGACGTCGAGTGCAGAGAGCAAGGCGGCGCGTCCCTCGGCGGACGCCGGCAAGGCGTGAGTCTGCTGATCGTCGTACATCTGGATCGCGTTTTCGACGCGGCGCAGAAAAACATAGGCGGCGTCCAGTTCAGCAGCCACTTCGGCGCCGAGAAAACCGTTCGCACCGAGAACCGCGAGCGTCGGCCGCAGGCGGTTGTCGCGCAGGCGAGGGTCGGCACCGCCGCGCACCAACTGGAACGACTGCACGATGAACTCGATCTCGCGGATACCGCCTGCGCCGACCTTGATGTTGTCTTCAAGACCCTTGCGCGCCACCTCGTCCTCGATCAGCTTTTTCAGGCCGCGCAGAGAACCGATCGCATTGAAATCGAGATAACGCCGGTAGACGAAGGGCCGCAGCATCTGCAGCAGGCGCTCGCCGGCCTGCAGATCGCCGGCGATCGGCCGCGCCTTGATCAGCGCATAGCGTTCCCATTCGCGGCCATGGGTCTGGTAGTAGTCCTCAAGCGCCGCGAAGGACGCCGACAAGGCGCCCGCCGAGCCGAAGGGCCGCAACATGGTGTCGACGCGAAAGACGAAACCGTCCTCGGTCTGCGCCAGCAGCAGGCGCGTGGTTTCCTGCGCCAGCTTGATGAAGTATTCGTCGGAACTGATCGGGCGCGCGCCGTCGGTCTCGCCCGCATCGGTGTGGCAGAAGATCAGATCGATGTCGGAAGAGAAGTTCAGCTCGCGTCCGCCAAGCTTGCCCATGCCGAGCACAACCGGCCGGATGATCTCACCGCTTTCACTGCGCGGCATGCCGTGCCGCTGCTGCAGGCGCCTTTCGACCTGGGCCAGCGCCGCGCTGGTGCAAGCGTCCGCCAGATCGGACAGGTCGGCGAGCGTCTCGTCGAGCGGCACGCCCATCGCCAGATCGCGCCAGCTGATCCGCGCCATGTAGCGGCGGCGGCTGTCGCGCAGCGCTTTCATCACCACCGCACTGTCGTCGCCTGCCTGCATCACCGCCGCTTCGATCTGCGCGGCCATCTCGCCAGCCTGCAGGCTGCGCTCGAAGCCATCGAGGCGATCTTCGCGCCCCAGCAGGACGCTCAGTGCCTTGCTGAGAAAGCGGCTGCCTGCCAGCACCCGTGGCGCCGCTGCGGCGCTCTGCGGCAATAGCGCCTGCAACCGCGCCGGATCGATTTCGGCCGTCATGCCAAAGCCACAGCCGCTGACAGGGGTACGTTCAGGTTCCGCGGGTAGGTCATTCGGGTAATCCTCAAGGCTGATCGACGGCGATAGAGTAGCCGGACAAGCTACGGCAGCTTCGCGGTGATGGTCTGGCACTGGATTCCAGTGCTGTGCTCGCCTGGCTGTGGATCGCGCTATTCGCGGTCAACGTGCTGCTCAAGGAAACCAGCATGTCGTGCTATCCGGGATGGGCGGCCCACAAGAAGCGCAGCGGGTGGTTGCTGCCTTACATTTTCTGACGTCAATGCAGGCCGCACAGCGCCGGCTGAGCCTGGATCTGCGGTGTTGATCCCGCGCGCGCCCACAACTTTTCGTGAATGTGGAAGGCCACCGTGTTGACGCAAGGCTCGACCAGCGCAACCAGGCCGCCGGTCAGCAGGTCGCCCGTCATCAGGTAGACCACGGCGAATGCCACACTGATGTGCATCGCGCCGAAACTGAGGGTCTTGGTCATGGGTTTCTCCTGGCCTTGCTGCAACGAGGCCTTGATGATAACCATTCTCAACAAAATCCAGCGATAATTCTTCCTATCCCGCTCATTGGCGCTTTCTATTCGCACCCCATGCATTCTGTCCTGTCCGCCGTCCGAGGTTCCGTCGTCGTCAGTCTTGTCCTGCTGCTGGGCGCTTGCGCCAGCACCTACGATCCCAACGAACCGGTCGCGTTCTACACCGAGGTAGCGGTCCCCGTGGACCGGGCGGTGCCGCATCTCAGCGAAGTGGTCGGCCAGCGCATCACGATCCGCGGCGTGCCGCGTCAGAACGAAGGCAGCTGCAGCGGCGTGCAGCCGCTCGCGCGCAAGGACTGGATGCTGACCGGCAAAACCCAGTGCCTGTGGGTCAATGGTCAGACCGAAGAGGTCCGCCTGCTCGATCTGCGCGGCAGCCGCAGCAACGACGAGGTCGAGGTCACCGGCGAGCTGGTGCGCACCGACAACGGCGTCTTCGTGCTGAAAGTGGATCGCCCTTAGGACCTGAAGATGAAGTACACCGCGCCCAGCATGCACAGCGCGGCCCACAGATAATCGAGCTTGATCGGCTGCTTCATGTAGAGGATCACAAACGGCACGAAGACCGCGAGCGTGATCACTTCCTGCAGGATCTTCAGCTGCGGAAGGCTCAGCGCGGTGTAGCCGATGCGGTTGGCCGGCACCTGCAGCAGGTATTCAAACAGCGCGATACCCCAGCTGATCAGCGCAGCGACGATCCAGGCCTTGCCGCGCAGGTCGCGCAAGTGTGCATACCAAGCGATCGTCATGAAGATGTTCGACAGCACCAGCAAGCCGGTGGTCTGTCCGAGTACGACCCAGTTCATCCCGCCACCCTCCAATGAAAAAGCCCCGCAATGCGGGGCTTTGTACACGGTGCATCGTACCGCTGGCTATCACTCGTCGCTGGAGGCGAAGCCGAGGATATGCAACAGGCTGGTGAAGAGGTTGTAGATCGACACGTACAGCGACACGGTCGCCAGCACGTAGTTGGTTTCGCCGCCGTTGATGATCTCGCTGGTCTGGTAGAGGATAATGCCGCACATCAGCAGCGCCACGATGCTGGAAAACGCCACCGCCACCAGCGGGAAGCTGTAGCCCAGCATCGAGGAAATGAGCAGGCCGACCATCACGACCAGCATCAGGATCATGCCGGCTGCGAGGAAACCCCGCATGAAACTGAAGTCGCGCTTGGTGTTGATCGCGTAAGCGGACAAGCCGACGAAGATCGCGCCCGTCAAGCCGAACGCCATCGTGACGATCTGCGCACCATTGGCCATGCCCTTCAGGTACATGTTGATGACCGGGCCGAGGCCAAAGCCGAGCAGGCCGGTGACCGCGAAGACCACCCAGATGCCGGCTTCGGAGTTGGCCGTGCGCGGCACGACGAACCACAGCAGGCCCATCGAAACCAGCGAACAGATCAGGCCGATGCCATACGGCGCGCCAATCGCCATCGAGACGCCGGCCATCGCGGCGCTGAACAGCAGCGTCATCGACAGCAGCATGTAGGTGTTGCGCAGCACGGAATTGCTGCTCAGCAGCGAGGGCTCCGCCCGTCCGCCGTAGACTGCGGGTCGGCGCGCGTCGTTACGCACGGGGACCGGTTGCAGCTTTTCGTTCCAGCTCATCGGTGAACTCCATGTTCCTTACGGTGTGTCGGGATTCTAAAGCGAAAATCAGGTCGCCGCCGAAGCCGTCATCGTTGCGTCAAATCAGTGCAATCCGCCGGCCGCGGCCGCTATATTGGGGCGGTGACCGGGCCTTTCAAGCCGGTCCCGACCGATTCGCTGGCTCAGCAATGGAGCAAACCTTGGCCCTGCAGCTCATCGAAGTGACGCACGTCTCCGGCACGGTCGATGAGCCGGCCTGGCTGGCAGCGGCGGAAACGGTGCATCGGCAGCTTCGCCCGCAGCTGCCGGCCGATTACATCGCGACGATGCTGAACATCTTCAGCCAGGGCGGTCGCATGGTGATTGCCGCCGAGGCGGGCGTTACCGTCGGCGTCGCGGTGTTCCGCATCTTCGACAACACGCATCTGGGCCGCCAGCTCTACGTCGACGATCTGGTCAGCGCAGAAACCTCGCGCTCGCTGGGCGTCGGGCGCGCGCTGATGGCCTGGCTCGAAGCGCATGCACGCGCCAACGGCGCCCGCGAGCTGACGCTGGATTCCGGCGTGCAGCGCCATCGCGCCCATCGCTTCTACTTCCGCGAGGGCATGCAGATCAGCTCGTACCACTTCTCGAAATCGCTGAAGTAAAACCGCCCCGTGAGCCTAAAGACGCATTTCGCGCGGGTTCTTGCCGGACTGGGGACGCGCCAGCATTTCTGCGCGCACAGCCATCATCCCTGGCCGGACGTTTCATTCGCCGCCCAGCAGGAGGCCTGGCTCGACGCGGCAACGCTGCTCGATGCCAAGTGGGACAAGGTATTCGGCGAGATCGTGCCGACCGCGCAGAGCCATCTCGCGCGTCTGCTCAACCTGCCCGACCCGGCGACGCTTTGCTTCGCGACCAACACGCATGAGCTGCTGATGCGCCTGCTGTCCTGCATCGATGCGCGACCGTTTCGCGTGCTGACGACCGACAGCGAGTTCCACAGCTTCTCGCGTCAGATGCGCCGGCTCGAGGAAGCCGGCCGTGCGCAGGTCACGCGCATTCCCGTCGAGCCGTTTCCGACCTTCACGCAACGCTTCATGCAGGCGATGGCGGCCGACAGCCATCACCTCGTCTACTTCAGCCAGGTGTTCTACAACTCGGGCTACTGTATCGAGGACCTCAACGCGCTCGTCGCTGCGGTGCCGAATGCGCGCACGCTGGTCGTGGTCGACGGCTATCACGGCTTCATGGCCGTACCCACCGATATCGGCCGGCTTGCGGCGCGCGCGTTTTATCTGGCTGGCGGCTACAAGTACGCCATGAGCGGCGAAGGCGCCGCGTTCATCCACTGCCCGCCGGGCCAGGCACTGCAGCCCCTGAACACCGGCTGGTATGCCGGCTTCGACGATCTCACGCAGGTCGGCGGTGGCGGTGTTCATTTCCCGACCGATGGCCGGCGGTTTCTCGGGGCGACCTTCGATCCCACCGCGCTCTATCGCTTCAACGCGGTCATGAGTTGGGCCCGAGCCCATCAGATCAGCCCGGCGACGGTGCGCACCCATGTAACGGAGTTACAGCGCAGCTTCCTTGCGAGCCTCGACGATCTCAATCATCCGATCCTCGCGCGCCGGCATCTGATTCCGTCCGAGCCGCTGCCGCGCGGTAATTTCCTGACCTTCCGACACCCCGACGCCACCAGTCTGCAGCAGCAGCTGCAGCGCGCGCAGGTCGAAACCGATATCCGACACTGCAATCTGCGCATCGGCTTCGGCATCTACCACGATCGCAGCGACATCGCGGAACTGCTGAGGCGCCTCGCCCAGCTGCCGAACAAGCACTGACGCTAGAACGGAATGACCGACATCTTGCGCGTGTAGTGGATGTAGCCGAGGTTCGCGCCGGCGCGCAGACCGACGCCGGAGCGGATCGGCGCCAGGGTGACGTCGCCGCTACGCTGGTAGTTCACGCCGAAGCCGGCGACGACATACAGGCTGCCTTCCACCGCCGGGAAACGCTGGAACAGCTGGTCGGTCTCGTTGAGGTTATAGACCAGCGTGAACACCTTCGACGCGTTGCCGCCGAAATCCCAACCGACACTCGGCCCCTGCCAGTAGATCGGCATGCTGCCGCCACCCTTGTATTGCAGCGTGCCCTGGCCATAACGCAGACCGACGACAAGCGCGCCGCCGCCCTCGTTGCCGAAAATGTACGCCGTGGGCCGGCCATGATCGGACATCGTGCGCTCGATCGCCTTGGCCAGCGCTTCGCTGGTTTCACCGAAGAATGCCGACGCCGCGCGACCGACTTCCTCGGAAGAGTAGGTCTGATCGGATTGCGGTTCCGGTAGCGGCTGCCCGCTGTCGGCGGTTGCCACAGGAGCGTCTGCCGGGGTCGCCGCCGGTGCCGGACTGTCGCTCTGGCTGATGATGCTGCGCGGCGGTTGCGCATCCTGGGACTGCACGCGTTCGGCATAGCAGCCCGCGATGACGACAGAGGCGACCGTCAGGCTGGTGGTGAGAATTCTGTACATGCGGCACTCCTTCGGAACGGCTGAATCTCGATCGCGGCAGGATGCAGACGCCCGCGCGGTCGTCGATGGTTGACGCTGCAGCCTATCGGCATCAGCTGAATCGGTGCTGACGCCTGCACGCCGAGCTACGCGTGCTCGGCACCGTTGGTGCTGACGTGGCCGCTGTCTTCGACGACCTTGAGCTTGGTACGGATATAGTCGCTGTGCGGCACAAACAGCCACTCCGCGATCTGTCGGATGCGCGCTTCTTCCATCGGATCGAGGTGGCCATCGGCATAGGCGATGCGCCACAGCCACTCCAGCAGCTGGGTCTTCGCCGCGGCGTCCAACTCGCCATTGAGCGTCGCCAGAAACTCGTGCAGCGAGATCGCCGCCCGCGAACGGTCGAAGGCCCGCTCGACCAGCGCATCGACTTCAGACGCCGGCAACGCAAGCGCGGATACCAGCAGCTTGCGCATCACTTCGCGCTCCGCGGCCTGATCCGAAAAATCCGCGCGCGCGGTTTCCGCCAGCAATACCGCCATCGCCAGATGCCGGCGCATCGGGTCCGGCATCGGCGGCGGCCGGCGCGCAGCCAGCCGCGCGAGCTTGTCGAACAGCATTGCTTAGAAAGAGAAGCCGAGGCGCAGGTTGTAGGCGTTGTTGTCGCCGATACGCTCGTATTCCGGCGTGATCTCGAGCAGTACTGCCGTGATCCGCATGCCGACGTAGAAGCGTTCGTTGTCAACTTCGACTTCCTGCAGGTTGAGCGGCGCCCCGGTCACGCTGCCGGACGGCGTCGCCGTCGCCCAGACATAGCCGGCGCCGATGTACGGCGTCACGAACGTGAAGCCCTTCGACAGCGAGACGTCGGCGCTGTAGGAGTCATAGTCGAAATCGTCGATGCCCGCCGTGGCGGTATAGGCGCCGCGCAGCGCCAGCGCCGGCTGGGCGATGCCGCCTTCGAGAATCGCGTAGCGCAGCTCGGCACCATAGGCCTTGGCATCGGTGCCCGGCACGGCGGTATAGAACGCGCCGATGTCGATGCCGAACGGCAAACCCTTGTGCGCCGAGATGCCGGCCATCGCGACGGCGTCGACATCGCTGCCGGTCAGCGTGCGCCAGGCCTGTTCGTTCTGCACTGGCGTATAGCTGACGAAGGCGCCGACGCCGAAGCCGAGCAGGCCGGTCGCTTCCGCAGGTCCGAGCGCCTTGTAGTTCAGCGCGGCACTGATGTCGGTGACGACGCCCTCGAACGCCGCCTGACAACCGGTGAGGCAATCGATATCGAAATCCGATCCCCGCGCGACCGGCGCAAACGCGAGCATGGAAGCAAGCAACAGGTGATGACGCATGGTCTGCTCCTTATCGATTCGATGTTGTGCTTCGCAGAATAACAGAGCGTGTTGTCGTGGCCATGCCGCGGCGAAAGTAACGATTAAAGGTGCTGCTGCAAAAACGGCTGGATGATCGATCCGACTTCGGTCAGACGACCATGGAAAAAATGGCCGACGCCGTCGAGCGTGACCAGATCCGGCGGCGGCGTGTAGCCATCGAGCACGGCCTTGGTCTGCGCATAATCGACCACCTCGTCATCAAGGCCGTGGACGACCAGCCAGGGACAGTCGGGGCGCGGCGGAATCGCGCTGTCGCCGACATACTTGCCGAACGGCGGCGCGATGCTGACCTGCGCGACTGGCCGCACGGTGGCGGCGGCACGAACGCTGACCCAGGCGCCGAACGAGAAGCCCATCAGCACGACGGGGGCGTCGGCCAGCAGTGCAGGAAATTGCTGACGCATCCACTCGACCAGGAACTCGGTGTCGGTGGTTTCGCCCAAGCCCTTGTCATGCTGCCCTTCGCTGCGCCCGACCCCGCGGAAGTTGAACCGCAATACATGCAGGCCGGCCTTCTGGGCGCTCGCGGCCAACTGGTACGCAACCTTGTTGCTCATCGCGCCGCCGAACAGCGGATGGGGGTGACAGACCACGGCGAACGCCGGCTTCGCCGAGACGCTGGCGGGAGCGCCAAGCAGCGCCTCGATGTTCCCGGCCGGGCCGGGAATCAGCAGGTCCTGGGTGGCGCCGGAGGCTGGCATTTCTATCACGGGTAAGGCGAATCCTGACGGGGTGCAAGCACGATTGTGCCGGAATTGTCGGGGAGGTCATTGGATCGCTTGCGAGGCCGCTTCAGCCCCCCTATAGTCCGGACACAGCTAACTCGACCGTTAGCCCGGGATTCTTGTAACTCTGAGGGGAACACAATGCGAAACTTCGTCACGGCGCTTGCTTCAGGTGCTGCCCTGCTCGGCTTGAGCGCGATTGCTTTGGCCGCGGCGCCGGAAGATCGTCAGCCGGAGGCTCGTGCTTACGTCAACTTCAAGTTTGGCGGCTCGCAGAAGCCGGTCGAATCGTTCTTCTACGGCCTGCGCCTGGATCACGATTCGCGCTACACCGATTTTGTCGCTCCGCCGATGATGGGCGTCGAGTTCGACAGTCAGGGTTTCTCCTCCGCCTCGGTCAACGGCCTGAAGTTCGCGCAGACCCTGCGCGTCAACCAGGCTGAAGCTGCCGCGGTGTGGACGGTTGCTGATTGGGGCCTGCTCGCAGCGGGTGTCGTCGGCCTCGGCTTCGTCGCCGTTGAAGTGTCCGACAGCGACAGCTCCTCGGGCGGCACCACGGGTGGCGGTTCGACCGGCGGTGGCAGCACCGGCGGCACGACGGGCGGCACCACCGGCGGTTCGACGGGTGGCAGCACGGGCGGTTCGACCGGTGGCAGCACCGGCGGCTCGACGGGCGGCAGCACGGGTGGTTCGACCGGCGGCAGCACCGGCGGTTCGACGGGTGGCAGCACCGGTGGTTCGACCGGCGGCAGCACGGGCGGCTCGACGGGCGGTAGCACCGGCGGTTCGACCGGCGGCGGCACCGGCGGCCTGCTCGGCGGCTTCACCGAGAGCGGCAACCGCGGCGAGTTCGGCGACGACGCAATGGACGCCATCATGAAGCAGCGCGCCCTCGACGGCGGCACGGGCCAGATGGGCGACCTCATCGCCGAGTAAGACCAGCTTCTGATGCACGAGTACAAGGGGAGCCTTTTGGCTCCCCTTCTCGTTTCGGCGTCCGAAAACATTCAAACTATCGCCCTGCCATCCGCCCCAGCCATCGCTCATGGATCTGACCAGACGTTTTCCGCGACTCAGTGAAGTCGTCGGCATTGATCTGCGCACGCTCGCACTGTTCCGCTTCGCGCTCGGCGCCGTCATCTTCTGCAATCTGCTGACGGCGTTCGGCGATGTAACGGCGTTCTGGTCCGACTTCGGCGTGATGCCGCGCAGCTGGTTGATCGAGGATCAGTATCCGCAGCGCCTGTCGCTCTACATGATCGGCGGCCAGACCTGGTTCGTCGGCCTGATGCTCGTCGTGCAGGCAGTGCTGGCACTGATGTTCGCGCTCGGCTGGCGCACGCGACTGGCGACGGTACTCACGTTCCTGCTGTGGGCTTCGCTGCTCAATCGCAATCCGATGACGGTGATCGGCGGCGACCTGCTGATCTGCTGCCTGCTGTTCTGGGCCATGTTCCTGCCGCTGGGCGCGCGCTTCTCGGTCGACGCCGGGCTCGCCAACAATCCGCCGCCGCAGCAGAACCTGCACGTGTCCTGGGCTTCGCTGGGCCTGCTGATGCAGGTCATGTCGGTGTATTTCTTCAGCGCGCTGCTGAAGACCGGCCCGGAGTGGCGGCCGGACTACACCGGCGTCTACTACGCGCTGTCGCTCGATCGCCATGTATTGCCGCTCGGCAAGCTGCTCAACGAATTCCTGCCGTTGACCAAGCTGCTGAGCTGGTACGTCTGGTGGCTGGAACTGATCGGACCGATCCTGATCTTCACACCGTTCTTCCTCAAGCCGGTGCGCTTCGCGCTGATGCTGTGTTTCATGCTCATGCACGTCGGCTTCCTGCTGTGCCTGGAGCTCGGCCACTTCCCCTATGTCAGCCTGTCCTCGCTGACTGTGTTCTGGGGCGGCTGGATCTGGGACGCGCTGGCGAAGCGCCATGCGCAGAAGCATCCAATCGCGCCGAAGGTCTATTACGACCGGGACTGCGGTTTCTGCATCAAGAGCGTCCAGCTGTTCCAGCAGTTCCTGATCCTGCCGCGCACGCCGATCGCCCCGGCGCAGGACACGCCGCGTGCGCGCACGCTGATGGACGCGAACTTTTCGTGGGTCGTCATCGACAGCGACGAGCAGGCCTACCTGAAGTGGCCGGCCTTCACGATCCTCGTCAAGCACTCGCCGTTGTTCGGCTGGCTGTGGCCGCTGCTGAGCAAGCCATTCTTCGTCAAGCCGGGCAACGCCGCCTATGACTTCGTCGCGCATCGGCGCGGCGCCTTCGGCACGCTGAGCGCACTGCTGTGGCCGCGCCAGACCATCCGCTGGGAGATCGGCAAGGCCTGGCAGGGCTTCGTGGCGGTCATGGTCGGTCTGGTGCTGCTGTGGAATCTGCATACCGTTGGCGCACCGCCGCAGTGGAGCTACACGGCGCTGACGCCGGTCTTCCGCACCATGCGCATCGATCAGCTGTGGAACATGTTCGCGCCCTATCCGCTCAAGGAGGATGGCTGGCTGGTGATCCCCGGCAAGCTCGGCGACGGCAGCGAGATCGACGTGCTGCACCCGGAGCGCGGCGCGCCAAGCTTCGACAAGCCGCGGCTCGCCTCTCAGGAGCAGGGCGGCATCCGCTGGCTGACCTATCGCGGCCGCCTGATCGACACGCCGAAGAGTCCGCAGCGCATGTACTACGGCAAGTATCTGTGCCGCGAGTGGAACAAGGACAAGTACCAGGTCGAGGACGCGAACCGTCGCCTGATCAGTTTCAAGATGATCTACATGCTGGAAGTCACGCCGCCACCGGGTCAGACGCCGACCATCGAGCAGCGCGTGATCTGGCGGCATGAGTGCTTCGGCAACAACAGCAACGCTCAACCCTGAGCGGCGCTCATGGAGCTGGTCGACATCGGCGCGAACCTCGCGCATGACAGTTTTGCCGACGACTTGCCGGACGTGCTGCAACGCGCGCGTTCCGCAGGTGTCGCGCAGATCGTCGTCACCGGCAGCTGCGCCGACAGCAATCTGCGCGCACTGGCGCTGGCACGCGAGCATCGCGGCCAGCTCTACGCCAGCGCCGGCCTGCATCCGCATCACGCCAGCCAGTGGAATGCCGCACTGGAGGCGCAGATCCGCGAGCATGCGAGCCAGCCGGAAGTCGTGTCGCTCGGCGAATGCGGGCTCGATTACTTTCGCGATCTGTCGCCGCGCGACGAACAGCGCCGTGCATTCGCGGCACAGCTGGCAATTGCGGCGGACACCGGCAAGCCGCTGTTCCTGCATCAGCGCGATGCGCACACGGACTTCCACGCGATGCTGCGCGAACATCGCCCGCAGCTTGGTGCCATCGTCGTCCATTGCTTCACCGATACGCGGGAAGCGCTGCAGGATTACCTGGCGCTGGACTGCCACGTCGGCATCACCGGCTGGATCTGCGACGAGCGGCGCGGCGCGCACCTGATCGAGGCCGTACGGCTGATCCCCGATCAGCGCCTGATGGCCGAAACCGATGCGCCGTATCTGCTGCCGAGAACCGCGCCGAAAGCCGCGAACCGGCGCAATGAGCCCTGCACGCTGCCCTGGGTCATCCGCGCCCTGGCTGCCGCGCGCGGCAGCAGCGAAGAACAGCTTGCGGCCACAACGACGGCGACCGCCAGAGCGTTCTTCGGCCTGCCGGCCTGATCAGCGCACTTCGATCCGTAGACGTCCGCCCTGGCGCTCGATGACTGGCGCCGCGCCGCTGTTGTCGCGCACCTGGAAGACGACGCGGAGAAACTTGTCGTGCTGCTCGACGCGCAGCTGCTTCAGATTGGTCTGGCCGAAATCGCGGCTTGGCTGCACAGTGCTCCCCACCGTCCAGGCCCCCGGCAAATCGAGCACATAGCCCTTGATGTAGCGGCTTTTGGTCAGCGTGTACTTCAGATTCTCGGCATCCGACTCAAGCACGATCTCAACCATCTCGCCTTGGGTCGTGGCCTCCACGCCGCTCAAGCTCAGCTTGCCCTTCGCCTTCGCGGCTGCGGCGGAGCTGGCCGGCTTCGCCGTCGGTTGAGCCGTGACGGTCGGCAGCGCAGTTGGTTTGACGGTCGGTTCAGCAGTCGGCACGGCGCTGGGCGCTGCCGTCGCGGCGGCCTCCGGCTCGGCGGTCGGCGCCGTCGTCGGTGTTGCAGCCGGCAGCACGCTGGGCAACGGATCCGCAGTCGGGGTCGAGCGACGTGCCGCCACGGGCGGATCGGCCGGCGGGGACATCTCGCCCTGCGGTCCGCGGATGGCGAGCCAGAGCACCAACAGCCCGACACTCCAGATCGTCAGGCTCGAGATCCACGGTGCGAGGCCATCGCCCGCCTGCAGGAAAGACCAGCTGCGTGCGTCGCAGTTGGCGCAGATCTGCGGCCGCAGCGGCACCACGTACGCCAGCGTCTTCATCCAGGACGCACGACGTTCGCGCCGGACCTCGGCTTCACCACAACGGCTGCAGACCTTGTCAGCCATGCGCCCGCCCCTGACCTGGGCCCTGGCCTTGGCTCATGCTGCGCGTCGCACCCCGCATTCCTGCTCCCGTCTCTGCCGCGGCCCTCCCGCGTGCGCCGGGAAGTCAGTCGGTCACTGCTCCCTTGGACGCCGAACTGGCCAGCTTCGCAAACTTGGCCAGAACACCCCGAGTGTAGCGCGGCGGCGGCTGTTTCCACCGGCTGCGTCGCTGCGCGAGTTCCGCGTCGTCGACATTGAGCTGGATCAACTGGCGATGCGCATCGATCGTGATGCTGTCGCCCTCCTCGACGAGCGCGATGTTGCCGCCGACGAAGGCCTCAGGTGCCACGTGACCGACGACCATGCCCCAGGTGCCGCCCGAGAAGCGGCCGTCGGTGATCAGGCCGACGCTTTCGCCGAGGCCCTGACCGACCAGCGCGCTGGTCGGCGCCAGCATTTCCGGCATGCCGGGGCCGCCGCGCGGACCGATGTAGCGGATGACGACGACGTCGCCGGCCTTGATCTTGCCGGCCATGATCGCGTCCATGCATTCCGGCTCGGAGTTGAACACGCGCGCCGGGCCGGTGATCGCCGGGTTCTTCAGGCCGGTGATCTTGGCGACCGCGCCTTCCGGCGACAGGTTGCCTTTGAGCACGGCCAGATGGCCCTGCGCGTACATCGGCTTGTCGAACGGACGGATGACGTCCTGGTCGGCACGCGGCGCGTCCGGAACGTTCTTCAGCGCCTCGGCCATCGTCTCGCCGGTGATCGTCAGCGCGTCGCCGTGCAGCAGGCCGTTGACCAGCAGCATCTTCAGCACCTGCGGCACGCCGCCGGCATTGTGGAAATCGACGGCGACGTACTTGCCCGAAGGCTTGAGATCGCACAGCACCGGCGTGCGCAGGCGAATCGCCTCGATGTCGTCAAGCGTGAACGGTACTTCTGCGGAGTGGGCGATCGCGAGGAAGTGCAGCACGCCGTTGGTCGAGCCGCCGGTCGCCATGATCAGAGCCATCGCGTTCTCGATCGCCTTGCGGGTGACGATGTCGCGCGGCTTGATGTCGCGACGGATCGCCTCGACGAGCACGCGCGCCGAGTCGGCGGCGGAGTCGGCCTTCTCGGGATCCGGCGAGGCCATCTGGCTGGAGCCCATCAGCGACATGCCAAGCGCCTCGAAGGCACTCGACATCGTGTTCGCGGTGTACATGCCGCCGCAGGCGCCGACGCTCGGGCAAGCGTTCTTCTCGACGCCCTCGAAATCTTCCTGCGACATTTTCCCGGCCTGGAACGAACCGACCGCCTCGAAGGCCGAGACGATCGTCAGCGGCACGCCTTTCCAGTTGCCCGGCTTGATCGTGCCGGCGTAGACGAACACCGACGGGATGTTCATGCGCACCATGCCGATCATCGCGCCCGGCATGTTCTTGTCGCAGCCGCCGACGACGAGTACGCCGTCCATGCACTGCGACGACACCGCGGTCTCGATGCTGTCCGCGATGACCTCGCGCGAGACCAGCGAGAACTTCATGCCCTCGGTGCCCATCGAGATGCCGTCGGTGACGGTCGGAATGCCGAAGGTCTGCGGCATCGCGCCCGCCGCCTTGACCGCGGCAGCGGCGCGGTCCGTCAGCGGCTGGATGCCGGCGTTGCAGGGGTTCATCGTCGAATGCGCGTTGGCGACGCCGACGATCGGCTTCTCGAAATCGGTGTCACCGAATCCGACGGCGCGCAGCATGGCGCGGTTCGGCGAGCGTGCGACGCCCTGGGTGATGGTCTTGGAGCGCCGGTTGAGCGGTTCGGACATGATTTCTCGCATTGGCTGGAAACGCGCCATCCCGGGGGACGGCTGCAGGGGGCGCTATTGTACGCAGCCCGCGCGCCGCCGGCCGCCGGGCCGGGATCGGCACGGATCGGCCTAGCCGGGCAGCATCTCCGCGAGCGCCGACGCCGGCCGACGCCAGGAGAAATCGAACAGGGCCGAACCGTCGGTGGCTTCCGGATTGATCTCGACCAGCAACGGCCGCGGATGCGCCCGGAACGGGATCAGACCGGCAGCCGGCCAGACCACGGCGGAAGTGCCGATGCAGACGAACAGATCGCAGGCATCGATCAGGTCGCGCGCCCGGTCGAACACCCGTTCGTCGATCGGATCCTCGAACCAGGTGATGTCCGGCCGCAGCGGCGCGCCGCAGTCCTTGCAGGTCCGCGTGACGAAATCGCCGGAGGCCTTGTCTTCATGGATGCCGTGGCGCGGGCAGCGCAGGCGCCAGAGGCTGCCATGCAGTTCCGCGGCGACGTCGACACCGGCACGCTGCAGCATGCCGTCGATGTTCTGCGTGATCACGGCAAGCGCCGGATGCGCCTTCTGCAATTCGGCGAGATGGAAGTGGCCCGCATGCGGCTGACAGGACAGCACATGCCGGCGCCGCACTTCGTGGAAACCCATGACCTTGCCGGAGTCGCGTCGAAAGGCCATCTCGCAGGCGTACTCGCGGTAGTCGTATTGGCCCCAGATGCCGCCTTTGCCGCGATAGGTCGGCACGCCGCTTTCGGCGGACATCCCCGCGCCGGTGAAGACGACCACCCGCGCATGCCGGGTCAGATCGATCGTGCCGGACATCGCCGCGCTCAGCTGCGCTCAGCTGCGCTCAGCTGCGCTCCAGCGTGCGGAATTCCTGCTTGAGACTGTAGCCGTGATCGCTGACGACTGCTTCCAGCGCCTTGACGCGCTCCTCGAGCTGCGCGATGCGCGCATCACGCTCGCCCCAGGTCTTGCCGCTGTCGCCGCGGTGGCGGAAATAGCGCTCGGCAAACCTGGCGCCGACCGACACAACGACGATCAGCACCACCATCGTGAAGACATCCATGACCGCCCCCGTCGAAATCAGAACAGGGCCTAGTCTAGCGAGACCGGCGGCTCCCGCGCTGCCGGATAGGGCCTACAGCAGACCGCAGCGAAAGCAGCAGCAGAAACAGTGCGAGTGCCGCGATATCGACGCTGCCACCACCGCCGGCCGCCGGCGCGGCCGCCTTGTCGCAGCCCGGCGGGCCGTCCGCGTCGTACTGATCGAGGAAGAAGTCGTAGGCGACCTCGCGCATGTTCGGCGCGTTCGGATCCGCGGTGATGTCGTAGATCGCCGCCGGCGCACCGCCGGCATACGCGTGGAACATGCCCTGGATCAGCCAGCGCTCGACGAGCACGCAGCCCTGCGAATCGACGTAACTGTCGACGCTGTAGTTCTTGCCGTCGCGCCCGGTGCGCGTTGCAGCCGGCGTCAGCGCGATCGAACCGTTGGCGGCGCCGTCGTCCATCCAGTCGTGCGCGATCAGCCAGTGGCGGACGACGCTGTTCGTGTTGGTCGTCAGGCCGAAGGGATCGAGCGTGCCGATCGACAGCATCATCGGAATCCTTCGCGCGCGGCTGCCCATCGCGTCGTAGATCATCCGCCCGGAGACTTCCTCGTTCTGGAACGGCGTGCCGTAGCGATCGCCGCCCTCGGCCTGGACGCCGCTGTACAGATCGGGATACTGCGCGCCCATCACGATCGACATGCCGCTGCCGGCCGAGATGCCGCCGACGAACACGCGTTGCGGATCGATCGGATACATCTGCATGACCTCGCGGGTGATCTGGGCGATCAGCGAGGTCATGCGACCGTCGCGGCCCTCGCGCGCCGCGACCTCGTGATCCCAGATGCCGGCGCCGTGGCGCGGATCTTCCTGCGGGTAGACGACAACGAAGCCGCGCTCGCTCGCCAGCTCGTTGAGCCGCGACTGGTTCTGCACGTCGGCGGTGTCGATGTTGCCGCCGTGGATATGCACGAACAGCGGCACCCGGCCCTGCAGGCCCGGCGGCGCGTAGACGCGGTATTCCATGCTGCCGAGCGCATTGCTCGTCTCGTACAGCTCCGACGGATATTGCGTCTGCTGCGCGAAGCCGGCGACGGCCCACCCCGCGGCGACAATGCCGGCCAGCCAGCGCGCCCGGCGCATCACAGCACCTTGCCCGGATTGAGGATGCCCTTGGGGTCCAGCGACTGTTTCAGCACGCGCATCAGCGCAATCTCGTCGTCCGAGCGCGAAACCGGCAGATGGCCGCGCTTCTCGGTGCCGATGCCGTGTTCGGCCGAGATCGAACCGCCGATCGCCTTGAGCGGCGTGTAGACATCCTCGTCCGATGCAGCATGCTGATGCTCGCCGTCGCAACCCGGCGTCACGAAGAAATGCAGGTTGCCGTCGCCGATATGGCCGATGACGTCGCAACGGCTGTCCGGCCAGCGCTGCTTCAGGCGCGCCTGCACCGCCTTCACATAGCTGTCCATCTCGCGGATCGGCAGACTGACGTCGTACAGGAAGATCGGCTTGCGCCGGTACAGCGCGCTGAAGTTCTCGCGAATCTCCCACAGTGCGCGCCGCTCGGTTTCCGACTGCGGGATCACCGCGTCGGCGACCAGCTCCTCTTCGAGCACCTGCTCCATGACTTCAAGAAAGCGCGCGCTGTCGGTCTCGGCATGTGAACCCTCGACTTCGAGCATCACGTAGAACGCGTGGTCGCGGCCCATCGGCGCGCGGTGATAACCCGGATCGGTGACGTCGCGAAAGTAATCGCCCCACATCACCTCGTAAGCGCTGAGCTGGTTGCCGAGCGTCTGCTGCAGACGCTTGAGCAGGCCGGTAACCTTGTCGAAGCTGCTCAATGCCACCATCGCGCTGTTGCGGCTGACCGGCGCCTCGTCGAGGCGCACGACGACACGCGTGACGATGCCGAGCGTGCCTTCGCTGCCGATGAACAGCTGCTTGAGGTCGTAACCGGCGTTGTTCTTCAGCATGCGGTTCATCGACGAGATGACGGTGCCGTCGGCGAGCACCGCTTCGAGGCCGAGCACGCGCGCGCGCATCATGCCGTAGCGGATCACGTTGATGCCGCCGGCGTTGGTCGAGACGTTGCCGCCGATCGTGCACGAACCGCGCGCGCCGAGATCGACCGGGAACAGCAGCCCCTGTTCGCGCGCCTTCTCCTGCAGCGTCTGCAGCACCACACCGGCCTGCACGGTCGCCGTGCGGCCGATCAGATCGAACTCCTCGATCTGATTCATTTTCTCCAGAGAGATCACGACGTCGGCCGATGTCGTCGTTGCACCTTCGACGCAGCCGGTCAGGCCACCCTGGGTGACGACCGTCTGGCCGAGCGCATGACAAACCTTCAGCGCCGCACTGACTTCAGCGGTGCTGCGCGGCCGGACCATTGCCGCGGCGCGCATCGGCGACGGATCCCAATAGCTGCTCGCCCTCTCGGCAATGCTGTCCGCCGCCAGAACCTGCTCGGCGCCCAGCGCCTCGCGCAGTGCATTCAGAATGTTGCTCATGCGGATTTCCTATTCTCGATTCCGTACAGGCGCTGCAGTCCCATCGCGACGGCCGCCGGAAAAACACTGCTGTGCGTCGTTGCCTCGAAACAATGGTAGCTGGCGTCGACGCCCGTCAGCCGACGCAGCTGGTCGGTGTAGTTGCCGGTCTGCGGAATGCCGGCAACGGTGTTGAAGACATTATCCAGCTCTTCGCTGCCCACACACAGGAACAGCCGGGCATCCGGCCTGACCTGGCCGGCGCGCCCGGCCAGCTGCCGGAGCATCCATGAGCCGCTGATGCCGACGCCAGGACTCACGCTCAGATACCGGCTGAACGGACTGTCGGCCTGCAGCAGCGCATAACCCAGCAGGGCTCCACCGGCCGAATGCCCGAGCAGGCCGCAACGCTGCGCATCGACCGGCAACTGGGCGTGCAGCAGCGGCAGCAATTCCTGGACGAGAAATTCGTAGAAGCCGGGCGCCTTGCCGAGCTCGCGCCGCGCATCCTGGCCGCGCACCGCGAACAGCGAGCGGAAGATCCGGCCGAGATCGTCGTCGAAGTTGTAGCCGTCCGCAGGCGCCGAGAATTCCTCGAAGCGGCGGAATGCAAACTCGGTCTCGCCGAGCGCGCGCGGCACGCCGACGCCGACGACAATCACTTCCTCGATGCAGCCCGCCGCAGCCAGCCGCGCCACTTCCTCCGCAACGGTCGAGAACTCGATATTGGCGTCGAGCACGACCAGCAACGGATAGCGTCGCTGCGGCTGCGCAGCCGCCGACGCGGGCAACGCGGCGAAGATCTCGAAATGACGATCCATCCGCTGGCTGTGCAACAGATACGGCGCGGACGGATCGAGCGTTGCGGCCTTGCGCTTCAGGGCGCCCAGCAGCGGCGCGATTGCCGACAAGGTGGCGGACAGCCAGGGCTTGCGCATCGCGACAATGTTGTTGCCGTAGACGGCGCCCGTCGCCAGCGTGGCACGCAATCCGCGCAGCAGCGCCGGCAAGGCGTCGTCGGGCTCACCAGACCGCGGCGCCTCAAGCACGCGCAGCGACGGTGTCGATTGGCCGATGGCGGTCGCGATCGTCTCGTCAGGACTGAAGACGAGAACGTTGCCGGTATCGACGCGCCAGTGCTGCGCGCAGGCTCCGATCACGCGCTCCTTCAGTGTTTGCGCAATCGCGCCCGGCGCCAGCGCGCCCGACGGGGTGACGCAGACGATGACGCACTCGGCCAGCTCCTTGGTGCCCGTCATCAGGCGGCACATCTCGATGACCGATCCACGCTGCCCCGCTTCGACGACGGCAAGCAGCAGTGGATACTTCTTCTGCTTGCGCTTCTCGTAAGACGGCGGCAATGCGGCCACCAGCTCCAGCGTCGCTGCCGCGAGCGGCAGACTCCGCGTCTCGATGCCGGGCAGGCGCGCGGCGGCATCACACAGGCTGATGCGGTAAGGCGAAGCCAGCTCAGAAGTCATAACTCAGACGCAGTCCAATGGTTCGCGGGGTCAGCACGGTGTATTGCGGCGTGGGCGCCGAGATCGCGGTGATGACGCGCTTGTCGGCGAGGTTGTCGCCGAGCACCTGCAGCTTCCAGCGATCGCGACGGACGCCGAAGTTGGCCTTGATGACGTCGAAGTCCGGAATCGAGATGCTGTCGTACTCGGTGGACTCGAAGACCATCAGCTGGCCGTCGACGTACGAATAGGTCGCCGACATGTCGGCGATCAGGTTCCAGCCCAGCTCGAAGTTGTACGACGCGGTGCCGCTCCAGGTCAGGCGCGGCGTGTTCGGCACGCCCGAGCCCTCGGAAACGCCGGTGCCTTCGCGCGCGCGGGTGACTTCGGCATCGTTGTAGCCGGCGTTGAGCGCGAGCACCAAGTCGTCGACCGGCAGCCAGGTAAACGAGGCCTCCGCGCCCATGACGACGGCGTCGCCGGCGTTGTCGAGATGCGCAAAGTCCGTCGGCACGATGCCGAGCCGTGCCTGGCCGAGCACGGTGCCCTGGATGTCCTGCCAGTCGATGTGATAACCGGCGAGATTGGTGATCAGACGGCCGCCGAGCCAGGTCGACTTCAGGCCGATTTCCTTGTTCCAGACGTAGTCGGGCTGGACGATCGGCGGACCGCTCTCCAGCGCCGCATAGATGTTGGCGGTACCGGAGCGGAAGCCGCGCGCAACGGACGCGTAGGCCAGATGATCTTCATTCAGATGCCAGCCGATCGACAGCTTGGGCAGGATGCCCTTGGTCTTGACCGACTGCGCGAAATAAAGCCGCGCGGTGCCGGTTTCCGGATCGAGGTTTTCCGGATTGGTGCCGACCAGGATCGCCTCAAGGCCATAGAAGCGGGTGTCGATGAAGAACGACACATCCTCGGAGAAGCCGCGCAGACCGCCGGTGATATCCAGCGTGCCGGGAATCGCCGCCCAGGTGATTTCGCCGTAAGCGGAATACTGCTCGAAAGCCTCGTCGCCGAAGCCCTGCTCCTGACGGCCCTGGATCGGATTCAGCCCGCCGAGCAGCCCAGTGAGCACGTCGCTGATCGGACCCAGCTGATCTTCCGGAATGCT
This sequence comes from Fontimonas sp. FW305-C-3, assembly GCF_058783185.1. NCBI lineage: Bacteria > Pseudomonadati > Pseudomonadota > Gammaproteobacteria > Nevskiales > Nevskiaceae > Fontimonas > Fontimonas sp. FW305-C-3. The sequence continues at coordinate 861,614 of NZ_JBYSYK010000002.1, forward strand.
GTCTTCGCGCTTCTCCTGATCGTAGGTCTGATTGCGATCGCGATAGAACGCGCCGGCGATCCAGCTGATGCGATCGTCCCCGAAGGACACCAGGCGCAGCTCCTGCGAGAACGAATCGAGCTGGGTCACGACGCGCGTGGAGGCGTTCGAGAAGATATCCGGCGCGGTCAGGCCGATCTCGTCGAACTGGGTCTGGATCAGCCCCTGCAGCACCGGGGTGCGGCGCTGCAGATCGCGGTACGTGTCGTAGATGGCGCTGACCGAGGTCAGCGTCGCGAAGTCGAGATTCCAGCGCAGCGTCAACGCGTGGATCGAGAAATCGGTGATCGCGAACTGATCCTCCTCGCGGGTGTTGACCAGATCCTTCTCGCGGCCCGGATCGACGACCGGGAACTGATAGAGGTGCGTGTCGTCCTTGAGATACATGTACTCGGCTTCGAGCGATTCCGAGGGCTTGAACAGCACGGTGCCGCGCAGCGAGGTCGCCTTCTCTTCGTTGGCGTCCGGGCGATCGAGGTTCACGTAGTCGACAAAGCCGCCGGTCTTGCGGTGCGTGGCGACCAGGCGCGCGCCGAGGTGTTCGTCGACCAGCGGCACGTTGACGGCGATACGGCCGTCATAGCTGTCGTCGCCCATCGAAGTGTTGGAACCCATCACCGCGCCGCGCACTTCCCACAGGTTCGGATCCGGCTGGCGCGTGACCAGCTTGATCGCGCCGCCCATCGAGCCTTCGCCATAGAGCGTGCCTTGCGGTCCCTTCAGGACCTCGATGCGCGACAGGTCGTAGATGTTGAGATCGGGGAACACGCCGGAGCCCTGGATCGCCACATCGTTCAGATAGACGCCCGTCGTCGGCGAGCCGGCGCCGTAGCCGAGATCGCTGGTGTTGATGTTGGAGATGCCGCGCATGCTGATCTTCGACGTACCGCTGCCGGACTTCTGGATCGACACGCTGGGCACTTCGCGCAGGTAATCCTGGATGCCTGTCGTGCCGGCGTTGTCGAGCGCGCGGCCGGAGAACGCATGCGTGCCGCCGACGACGTCCTGCGCGTCCTGGGCACGGAAGGCGGCCGTCACGGTGATCGACTCGAGCACCTGAGTCTTCTCTTGCGCCGGCAGATCGGGCGCGGCATCCGCGCGCAAAGGCTCGACCGGAATCTCGCTCAGCGGCGCAGGCTCTTCCTTGAAGAACGGTTGCTCCGCGTCGGCCGCGACGTCGGGCGCCGGCGCCTCGGCCGTCGTGTCGTCCTGGAAAAACGGCGTTTCCGCGGGTTGCTCGGACACTGCCTGCGCCTGCTCGTCCGGCGACGCGGCGCCTTCGGTCTGGGCATGCCCGGCCGCTGAGAAGCTCAGCAGGGCAAGGTGCAGCGCAAGCCCAGCAAGCTGCTTGGGGGTGAAGTCCATGTTCTCTCCTGACGCACGTACAACAGATACTTATAGTTTTTGAATACGTTGTGTATTTGAATCTATCGTGTTCAACTACGCCATGCAAGACTGGGATGGCCGCGGGGCCCTCCGCGGATCGCAAGCACCGAAAAACGATGGATTTATGGCCGCCACCCCACTGACCAAGCCGCGCCTGAGCCGTGTCGAGCAAAGCGCGCAACGCGCGCAGGAACTGCTCGATGCCGCGTGGCTGCTGTTCTGCGAAAAGGGTTATGAAGCCGTCACGATCGACGAGGTCGCCGCGCGCGCCGGTTACTCGCGGATGCCGGTCTATTCGCTGTTCGGCGACAAGCAGAATCTCTATTTCGAACTCTGGCAGCGCGCCGTCGGCGGCCTGCTGACGCAGATTCGCGCGAGCCAGAAGCCCGGCGATTCACTGCGCAAGAACCTGCAACGGCTGGCCGGGCTGATGGCGGCACCGGCCGGCACCGATACCCAGAGCGATCCCGGTAGCAATTCGGGTGAGCACCTGTTCTTCGCGGTGCAGACCATCGCATTGAGCCGGCCGGATATCGCCGACAAGCTCGAGTTGCTGTCGCGCCAGGTCATCAGCGATTTTGCCGAGGTGCTCGGCCTTTCGAAGCTCGCGTCGGGCGACGTCCTGCGCAGCGACCTGAATACCGTCGCCGCACATCTGGTAGCGCAGATCAACGGCATGGCGACCGTGCAGTTCCAGACCCGCAGGATCTATTCGAATACGCGCGAACTCACCGATCTGTTCATCTCGATCGCGCTGAAGTCCAACCACACCTGAGCCGCCATAGCTGGATCGGGCAAGCCCTGCCGATGGGCAAAAGAAGCGCCGGCCTGAAGCCGGCGCTTTTGATTTCACAGCTTGGGTTTACTTGCCCGGCTGCTTGACGATACGCAGGTAAGGCTTGATCTCGTTCCAGCCCTGCGGGAAGAGCTTCTTGGCGTCGTCGTTGCTGACCGAAGGCACGATGATCACGTCTTCGCCGTGCTTCCAGTTCACCGGCGTTGCGACCTTGTGGCCGTCGGTGAGCTGCAGCGAATCGATGACGCGCAGGATCTCGTCGAAGTTGCGGCCGGTGCTGGCCGGATAGGTGATCGTCAGGCGCACCTTCTTCTTCGGATCGATGACGAACACCGAGCGCACCGTGAAGCGGTCCGAAGCATTCGGATGGATCATGTCGTAGAGCTTGGCGACCTGCATGTCGGCGTCCGCGATCATCGGGAAGTTCACCGCCCGGCCCTGCGTCTCTTCGATGTCCTTGGCCCACTTGTGGTGGTCTTCGATGCCGTCGACCGAAAGGCCGATGACCTTGACGCCGCGCTTGGCGAACTCATCCTTCAGCTTCGCCGTATAGCCCAGCTCCGTCGTGCAGACCGGCGTGAAATCCTTGGGATGCGAAAACAGGACGCCCCAGGAATCGCCAAGCCACTGATGGAACTTGATCTTGCCCTCGGTGGTATCGGCTTCAAAGTCCGGTGCAAGGTCTCCGAGTCTCAGGCTCATGGGGTTTCTCCGTATTCTGGGTGGGGCCCACAGGATGCGCCCTTTACGGCCAGGTTCAAGGCATAAGCACAGAACCGCGAGTTACGTGTCGCTCAGGCGTGCGTCACGACGCGGTCATCTGCGCGGGCCGTCTTGCGCAGGAAGCGCCACGACAGGCCCAGCGCGGCGATCGCCAGCGCGACGATGAACCCCCACCAGACGCCAAAAGGTCCCTGCTCCGTCGAAAACGCCAGCCAGACTGCGAATGGCATGCCGACGACCCAGTAGGCCAGCACCGTGATCAGGAACGGCACGCGGGTGTCCTTGATACCGCGCAGCGCGCCATTGGCCGTGGCCTGGATGCAGTCGACGATCTGGAACACGGCGGCGAAGTACAGGAAATGCACCGCGATGGCCGACACGTCCGCCTCATTGGTGTAAGCCAGCACGATCAACGTCGGAACCAGCGCCATCACACTCGCCGACATCATCGAGTAGCCGACGCCGAGCAGGATGCCGGCCTGTCCACGCAAGCGCGCCGCGGCGTGGTCGCCGGCGCCGACCGCAAGACCGACGCGCACGGTCGTCGCGTAACCGATCGCCAGCGGCACCATGAACGACAGCGCGGCGAAGTTGATCGCCACCTGATGCGCCGCGACCACGTGCGCACCGAAACGCCCCATCAGCAGCGCGCCGATGTTGAACATCCAGGATTCCGCGGCGAGGATCGCCGCGATCGGCAGGCCCAGGCGCATCACTTCCCAACCTTCGCCGTGCCACTGCGGCCAGCCGCGGCGGAACACCTGCAGCGCCTTCAGCCGCGGCTCACGCGCATAGCTCACGACGTAGACCACGACCATCGTCACAGTCGCGACGACCGTCGCCCAGGCACAACCGACCGGGCCGATTTCCGGAAATCCGAATCGACCATAAGTCAGCGCCACGGCGAGAAAAGCGTTGACGCTGAAACCCGTGAGGCCAGCGACCAGCGCGACCTTCGGCAGGCCGTGACCTTCGGCGACATTGCGGCCCAGGAAACACAGGCTCGACGGCAGCGCCGCCCAGGCAATCGCCCGCATGTACTGCACGGCATAACCATGCGCCGGTTCCGGCAGGTTCATCAGCGCCAGCACCGGCGTGACGGCCAGTTGCATGATCAGGAACCACAGCACGCCCAGGCCCAAGGCGAAGACCGCAGTGGCACGGACGAAAGTGCCGGTTTCCTGCGGATCGCGGGCGGCGCCGACACGCTGCGCGATGATCGGCGAGCAAGCCATCAAGATGCCGCTGAACAGCACGAACATCAGAAACCAGACATTGGTCCCGACCGACACGCCCGCGAGTGCACCCGGACCATAACGGCCGGCAACCAGGGTATCGACCGTCCCCATGCCGATGAAGCTGATCTGGGTGGCGATGATCGGGAGCGCCAGGCGCAGATTCGCGCGAAGTTCCTGGCGTAAGGCGGGTGAGCGCAGCAGCATCGGTGCATCCTGGAGGTGATCACTGCAGCCGACGGAAAACGGCCGCAGCAGACCCGGCGGCGGGCCGGCGGGGGGCGCGATTATGCGGCGAGCTGCCGGGTCGGCGCCATCGCGACTGCTCCATTTTCGTGCAAGCGACGGTTGTCGGCGCGATTTCTCCGTTCATCCGGAACGTCGGCTTTTTGACACCGGCATGCGTTCCACTGGCCGCCTGATCTCCGGGGCCCGCCATGTTGCGCATCTACGACGAATCGCAATTCCGAAACCGCACGCGCTTGAAGCGCCTTCAGGTCCTTGCACTGTTCGTTGGCGGTACGCTCAGCGGCGCCTGGCTCAGCGGCGCAGGCGGCCAGTGGCCGCTGCTGCAGGACGCCTTCGCCACGGGCAACGAAGCGCAGCATCGCCCGGCAAGCACCCTCAAGCCGATCCGCAGCGGCACGCTGCGTACCTGCTTCTCGAACGAAACCCGCGGCCTCAAGCTCGACTGCCAGCTCAGCGCCCCCGAGCTTTCGCGCGCGGAAGGAATCTAAGCGTTTACGCGGTCTGCGCCAGCAGCCGGGCGTTGCCGCCCATCGCCGCCGTGTTCACCGTCAGCGTGCGCTCGATGACGAATCGCAGCAGATAGTGCGGCCCGCCGGCCTTCGGCCCGGTACCCGACAAACCCTCGCCGCCAAACGGCTGCACGCCGACGACCGCGCCCGTCATGCCGCGGTTGATATAGCAGTTGCCGACCCGCGCCAGCGCCTGCACCCGGCGCCAGGTGGATTCGATGCGTGAATGCACGCCCAGGGTCAGCCCGTAACCGCTGGCATTGATCGCGGCGATCACCGCGTCGAGCTCGCTGGCGCGATAGCGGATCACATGCAGCATCGGCCCGAAGTGCTCGCTGCTCAACTGGTCCAGGCGTTTGATCTCAACGGCGCACGGCGCGAAGTAGGTTCCCGCCTGGCATTCGGCCGGCAAGCTCATCTGCGCAATCAAGCGACCTTCGCGCTGGATCGCTGCCGCATGCGCATCCAGACGTGCACGCGCCTCTTCGTCGATGACCGGACCGATATCGGTCGTCAGCACGGCCGGATCGCCGATGCGCAGCTCGTTCATCGCACCCTTGATCATCGCAATCGTCTTGTCGGCGATATCTTCCTGGACGTAGAGCACGCGCAGCGCGGAGCAGCGCTGCCCGGCGGACAGGAAGGCCGAGGCGATCGCATCCTTGACGACCTGCTCGGGCAGCGCCGAGGAATCAACGATCATCGCGTTCTGCCCGCCGGTCTCGGCGATCAATGTCGCGATCGGCCCGCGGCGTGCAGCAAGCGAACGGTTGATCAGTTGCGCGACTTCGCTGGAGCCGGTGAAGACCACACCGGCGATACGCGGATCGGCGGTCAACGCGGCGCCGAGTTCGCCGGCGCCGAGCAGCAGCTGCAGCGCCTCGCGCGGCACACCCGCTTCATGCAGGATGCCGACCGCGTGCGCGGCAATCAGGTTGGTCTGTTCGGCGGGCTTCGCAAGCACCGTGTTGCCGGTCGCCAGCGCGGCGGCGATCTGGCCGATGAAGATCGCCAGCGGAAAATTCCACGGCGAGATGCAGACGAAGACGCCTTTGCCGTGCAGCTGCAATTCGTTGTGCTCCCCCGTCGGCCCCGGCAGCGTCACCGGGCCGGCCATCGTCTGACGCGCGAGTCTTGCGTAGTAGCGCAGGAAATCCACCGCTTCGCGAACCTCGGCAATCGCGTCGGGAATGGTCTTGCCGGCTTCGAGAATCAGCAGGCGCAAGGCATCGTCGCGGCGTTGTTCAAGGCGATCTGCAGCGCGTTCAAGCATCGCCGCGCGCTGCTCCACCGGCAGTGCATCCCAGCGGGGCTGATGTTCCAGCGCCGCGGTGACGGCCGCCTCGACACGTGCCGGCGCACAGCTGAGCCATTCGCCGACCAGCGTCTGCCGATCCGCCGGCGAACGCACCGCATGCACAGCGCCGCCGTCCGCAGCTCCGACGGCCAGCAGCGATTGCGCGCGCGCCACCGGACGCGCCTCGATCAGGCTGCGCTGCAACTCGGCGACTTCGCGCTCGTCGGCCAGATTGACGCCCATCGAATTGCGCCGCGTTGCACCGAACAGATCCACCGGCATCGGCAATGCGGGGTTCGGCTTGATCGCCAGCGCCGCCACCGCGGCGATCGGATCGGCAACCAGCTCGGCCGGCGCGACCTGATCGTCGAAGATGCGATTGACGAACGAGGTGTTCGCGCCGTTCTCCAGCAAGCGTCGCACCAGATACGGCAGCAGATCCTCGTGCGAACCCACCGGCGCGTAGACGCGACAGGGTATCGACAAGTCCTCGCCGACAACCCGGTACAGCGCCTCGCCCATGCCATGCAGACGCTGGAATTCGTAGCCGCCGCTCTGCATGCGGCTGCTGCCGTCGACCATCTGCACATCGCCGGCATAGGCTGTCACGGCAGCGATGCTGTGGGCGTTGTGGGTTGCCAGCATCGGATAGAACGCGTCGCGCGCGGCGAGCAGACGGCGCGCGCAGGCCAGATAGGCGACGTCGGTGTTGGCCTTGCGCGTGAACACCGGATAACCGGCAAGCCCCTGCTCCTGAGAACGCTTGATCTCGCTGTCCCAATACGCGCCCTTGACGAGGCGAACCGGAATGCGGCGGCCCGCGCTGCGCGCCAACTGCTCCAGCCAGTCGATGACGAACAGGCCACGCTTCTGGAATGCCTGTACGGCGAGACCCATGCCCTCCCAAAGACCCAGGGCTTCGTCGCGAAAGACGCGCTCGAAGACATCCAGCGACAGCTCCAGGCGCTCGGCTTCTTCGGCATCGACGGTGAGACCGATGTTGTGATCCTTGGCCAGACGGGCGAGACGCAACAGCTTTGGCGGCAGTTCCGCCAGGACTCTTTGACGCTGCGCGAGCTCGTAACGCGGATGCAGAGCAGACAGTTTCACCGAGATGCTCGGCCGCATGAAGACCGAGGTGTCGCGTGTCGCCTGGGCACTGGCGCCGATCGCGGCGATCGCCTTCTCGTAGGACTGCAGATAACGCTCCGCATCCGCCGCGGTCAACGCCGCTTCGCCGAGCATGTCGTAGCTATGCAGATAGCTGCGCTGCGCGCGCGAACTCGAATTGCGCAGTGCTTCCTGGATGGTGCGGCCCATGACGAACTGCGAGCCCATCATGCGCATCGCCTGACGGATCGCGAGGCGGATCACCGGCTCGGTCGACTTGCCGATCATGCGGTTGATCGCGTTGCGGAAGTTGCCGGTCGTCTCCGGTGCGAGCTTGACGATGCGACCGGTCAGCATCAGACCCCAGGTCGAGGCATTGACGAACAGCGAGTCGCTCTCGCCCAGGTGCGCTTCCCAGTTGGCGTTCGCCAGCTTGTCGGCGATCAGCTTCTCGGCGGTGTCGTCATCGGGGATGCGGAGCAGCGCTTCGGCCAGGCACATCAGCAACACGCCTTCTTCCGACGACAGGTCGTATTGCTGCATGAAGGCATCCAGCGGGGACTGCTCGTCGCGCAGCTTGCGGACGCGCGCGACCCAGTCGGCGGCGCGGCTGGCGACGCTCTCGACGACCGGCGCCGCCATCTCGGCAATCGCCAGCAGGCGGTTGATCAGCTGGGTTTCATCGGCCAGATAATGCGCGCTGATCGCACTGCGCAGGGCGTCGCGTGCGGGCAGCGGTTTCGCACTGACAAATGGGGCGTCCATACCAACTCCTGCGAGGGGGCGGACGACAATCTTATGCGGCGAGCCTGCCCCGCCCCTGAGGAGTTTCCCGCTGCCTAGATCAGACCGAGATCCGCAGCCCTGAGCGCGGCTTCGGCACGCGACGACACGCCGAGCTTGCGATAGACCGACTTGATGTAGCCGGCCGCGGTATTGCGGCTGATGCCGAGCGATTCCGACACTTCCGGCAGCCGCATGCCCTTGGCGATCAGGGTCAGGACCTCGCGTTCGCGCGGCGACAGGGATTCTTCTCCGGACTCGGCCGAATGCATCGGCGCGCCGAAGGCGGCCAGCATGCGTTGCGCAACCAGCGACGACAGCGGCGGTTCGCCGTCGGCAATGCTCTTGAGCGCGCGGCGCACCTTGGCGGCCGGTTCGTCCTTGAGCAGGTAACCCTGCACGCCGGCGCGCAGCGCGGCGAACAGGTGGTCGTCGTCGGCGTAGATCGTCGTGACGACACGCAGGCAGTCCGGATAGTGCTGGGCGATGTAGCGCAACAACTCGATGCCGGAACCGTCCGGCAGACCGAGATCGACGAGCACCAGGTCCGGCTGGTACATCGTCATCTTGCGGCGGCCTTCGCGCACCGAGGCGGCGACGTAGATTTCGCAAGCGAACACATCCTGCAACAGACCCGTCAGCCAGGCCGCCGCGGAGGCGACGTCTTCGACGACCAGTGCCCGCTCGATTTTCTTCATGGCGCCATTATGAGCCGAGTGGGGCGACAGGTGTCTTGAACATCTGCGCAACGGCCGAAAGCGGCAGGCTCAGAACGACCTTGATGCCGCCCTCCGGTTCGTTCAACCACTGTACCGCGCCGCCCAGCGACGCCGCGCGTTCCTGCATGCCCAGCGTACCCGCGCCGCCCGGATTGGGGCGCCAAAAGCCGCCGCCGTCATTGGCGATCTGCAAGGTAAAGACTTCATCCAGGCAGTCCAGCATCACGACGATCGTGTGCGCGCGGCCATGGCGGATGGCATTGGTGACCGCTTCGCGCATGAAGCGGAACAGGTTCATCGCGCTCGGCGCGGCGATTGCGACGTCAGGCACTTCGGAACCCTGGCGCCAGCTGAGGATGACGCCGAAGGCCTCGAGGCGCTCCTCCATCTCGTCGCGGATCTGCGCCAGCACTTCGAGCAGGGTGCCGGGCGGCCGCCGCGAGCGCGAGACGATGTCGCGCAGGTCGTAGATGATCGAGCGGACGAGGTCGGCATGGCGCACGTCGTTGACGGTGTGCAGCAAGGCCAGCAGTTTCACGCCGATATCGTCATGCAGGTCGCGGAAGATCTGTGCGCGCTCCTGCGCCGCGATCTGTTCGCGTTCACGGCCTTCGCGCTGCTTCTGTTCGGCGATCACCCGCGCCGACACGGCCCCGGCGCGCCGCGCGCGCAGCCAGAACAGGCTGACGACCAGCAATGCGCACAGCGCAAGCAACAAGGTGGTGGACAGCGTCTGGATCAGCGTCAAGTGGCGCGGTCCGGTGACAGGGGGTAGATCAAGTGGCTGCTGTTTCCCGAGATGTTGCGTACGATCAGCCGCGACGCTCGAGCATCGCCGGCCTGTACGAAATCGAGTGAAGCACGGCCGGCCCGACAGTGTCGAGTAGCACTGCGCAAGCAGAGCGATCGCCGCTGGGCGACAATGCCCGTCCGCGCCCAGAACTTCGACCAGGCCACACGGTCGATTCCCTAGCCTCCAACGTTCCGTCCCTCCGCTCATGCGCAGCCTTCTGATTGTCCTCGCGCTCGCCCTGGTTTCCGGCCTGGGCGGTTTCGCCGCCTACCACTGGCTGGTCAAACCGCAGGTGCTCACGGGCACGCCGGCGCCGGATATCGTGATTACCGACGTGGACGGCAAGGCGCACTCGCTCGCGGCGCTGAAAGGCCGTTGGGTGCTGATCAACTTCTGGGCGTCCTGGTGCGCGCCCTGCATGGACGAACTGCCGCTGCTGGTCGATATCCAGAAGCGATACGCCGATCGCGGTCTGCAGTTGATCGGCCCGGCGCTCGATGAGCGCGAGCCGGTGCTTGCCGCGGTCAAGCATTTTGGGATTAACTACCCCGTCAGCGCCGACTTCAACGGCGCCAGCGCAGCGATGGAGTTGCTGGGCAACCAGCGTGGCGCGCTGCCGTACAGCGTCCTGCTGAATCCCGAAGGCCAGATCGCCGAAACGGTGCTCGGCGCGCTGACCGCTGAATCGCTGGAAACCTTGATTACCAGCAAGCTCGGCCCCTGATCTTCAGATCAGACAAATCTGACAAAATCTGCAGCGATCTGCAGTCAACTGCTGCCATCTTGTATTGTTCGCGCCGCTTCGTGCAGAATGGGGAAAACCCCATCGTGACGCGACCGCTTGTCTACCCTGCTCCTCATCAACGGGCCCAACCTCAATCTGTTGGGCACGCGCGAACCCGGCGTCTACGGTCACCAGACGCTGGCGGACATCGAGCGCGGCCTGCGTGAGGAAGCGACTGCGCTCGGCCACGAGTTACGCAGCTTCCAGAGCAACCACGAAGGCGAACTGGTCGATCGCGTGCAGCAGGCACGCGGCGACCAGACCCGCTTCATCCTGATCAATCCGGGCGCTTACACCCATACGAGCATTGCGCTGCGCGATGCCCTGCTGGCCGTGGCGATCCCGTTCATCGAAATCCATTTGTCGAACGTGCACGCGCGGGAAGAATTCCGCCGGCACTCCTATCTATCCGATGTCGCGGCGGGCGTGATCGCTGGCTGCGGACCGCTGGGCTATCGCCTGGCGCTGCTGGCCGCGCACGAGCGTCTGGCCGCGACTCCCTAACAAAGCCCCCGGAGGGCACCATGGATCTGCGCAAGATCAAGACCCTGATTGAGCTGGTCGAACAGAGCGGCATTTCCGAACTGGAAGTCCGCGAAGGCGAAGAGTCGGTTCGCATCGCCCGCCAGACGCTGGCACCGCCGGTGCAGTATGTTGCTGCGCCGGCACCGGCCGCGGTGGCAGCACCGGCCGCAGCCGCCGCACCCAGCGCCGCTGCCGCGGCGCCGGCCTCGAATCCGGACAACCGCAAGGTCGTCCGCGCACCGATGGTCGGCACCTTCTATCGCTCGCCGTCGCCGGCCGCCAAGCCGTTCGTCGAAGTGGGCCAGACGGTCAAGGCCGGCCAGGCGCTGTGCATCATCGAAGCGATGAAGATGCTCAATCAGATCGATGCCGAAATCTCCGGCGTCGTCGTCGAAATCCTGGTCGAGAACGAGAAGCCGGTCGAGTTCGACCAGCCGCTATTCGTTATCGAGTGAGTCAGCCGACTCTCGCGAGAACGAAAGCGCCATGAAAGAAATCAAGAAGATCCTGATCGCCAATCGCGGCGAAATCGCGCTGCGCATCCTGCGCTCCTGCCGCGAACTGGGCATCAAGACGGTGGCGGTCTACTCGACTGCCGACCGCGAGCAGAAGCACGTCAAGCTCGCCGACGAGGCCGTCTGCATCGGCCCGCCGCAGGCTGGACGCAGCTACCTGAACATGGCGGCGATCATCTCCGCCGCCGAGATCACCCAGGCCGACGCGATCCATCCGGGCTACGGCTTCCTGTCCGAGAACGCCGACTTCGCCGAGTCGGTCGAGAAATCCGGCTTCATCTTCATCGGCCCGCGGCCGGAAACGATCCGCCTGATGGGCTCGAAGACCAACGCCAAGGCCGCGATGATTGCCGCCGGCGTACCCTGCGTGCCCGGCTCCGACGGCATCCTGCCGGACGACGATGCCGAGTGCCTGGCGATTGCCGCGAAGGTCGGCTATCCGGTACTGATCAAGGCGGTCTCCGGCGGCGGCGGTCGCGGCATGCAGGTCGTGCGCAGCGAGGACGAGCTGATCAACAAGATCACGATCGCCCGCACCGAAGCGCTCAACGCCTTCAAGGACTCCTCCGTGTTCATGGAGAAGTACCTGGAGCTGCCGCGCCACGTCGAGTTCCAGGTGCTGTCCGACGGCCAGGGCAATGCCATTCACCTTGGCGAGCGCGACTGCTCCATGCAGCGCCGCAACCAGAAGGTCGTCGAAGAATCACCGGCACCAGGCATCACGCCGGCGCAGCGCGCGGAGATCGGCGCGCTGTGCGTCGCCGCCTGCGTGCGCATCGGCTATCGCGGCGCCGGCACTTTCGAGTTCCTCTATGAAGACGGCAAGTTCTACTTCATCGAGATGAACACGCGCATCCAGGTCGAACATCCGGTCACCGAAATGGTCACCGGCGTCGATCTGATCCGCGAGATGATCTCGATCGCCGATGGCCGCCCGCTGGCGCTGCAGCAGTCCGACATCGAGTTCCGCGGCCACGCGATCGAGTGCCGCATCAACGCCGAACATCCGCGCAACTTCACACCGTCGCCGGGTGAGATCAAGAAGTACCACGCGCCGGGCGGTCCGGGCGTGCGACTCGATTCGCACTGCTACACCGGTTACCGCGTGCCGCCGCATTACGATTCGATGATCGGCAAGCTGATCGTCTGGGGCCCGAGCCGGGCATCGGCGATCTCGCGGATGAACCAGGCGCTCGCCGAGATGATCATCGAAGGCATCCAGGTCAACATTCCCCTGCAGCGCCGGATCATGTCCGACCCGGTCTACCAGGCGGGCACGCATCACATTCATTACATGGAGCACATGCTCGAAGACTGGGCGTCCGAAGAATAAGGCGCGCCGGATTCGATCTGTGACGACAGGCCCCGGCCCAGAGCCGGGGGTTTGCTTAGGCAGTTCTTCTGGGAGGGGGAACGCATGAGCGACCAACAGAGCAAGCTGCTGTACGAAACCCTCAAGCATCGCTTCGGGTTCGATAGCTTTCGGCCGGGCCAGGAAGAAGTCGTGCGCGCCGCGCTCGACGGCCAGGACCTGCTCGCGATCATGCCGACCGGCGGCGGCAAGTCGCTGTGCTTCCAGCTGCCGGCGCTACTGCGCCGTGGCGTTACGCTGGTTGTCTCGCCGCTGATCGCGTTGATGCAGGACCAGGTTCGCCAGCTCGCGGACATGGGCATCCCAGCGACCTTCCTGAACTCGACGCTGGATGCCGCCGAGAGCAACCGGCGTCAACGCGAACTGCTGGCCGGCAACATCACCCTGCTCTACCTGGCGCCCGAACGCCTGCTGCAGCCGGAATTTCTGGAGGGCTTCCTGCGCCGCCTGCAGGACACCGTCGGCATCGCCGCGCTGGTCGTCGACGAGGCGCATTGCGTGTCCGAATGGGGCCACGACTTCCGTCCGGAATATCGCCAGATGGGCAGCGTGCGCGCGCGCCTGCCGGACATTCCGTGCTGGGCCTACACGGCGACAGCGACCGAGCGTGTGCGGCACGACATCGTCGTCCAGCTCGATCTGCAGCGCGCGCGCGTCCAGGTGGCGAGCTTCAATCGGCCCAACCTGCATTACGCAGTGCGCTTTCGCGACAAGCGCAGCTACGACGAATTGCTCGCGCAGGCGCGCAGCGGCGGCTCGGGCATCGTCTACTGTCTGTCGCGCAAGCGCGTCGAGGAAGTCGCCTATCGTCTGCAAGGCGACGGCATCGATGCCCTTCCCTACCACGCTGGCCTTGATGCAGGTACGCGGCAGGATCACCAGGAACGCTTCATCCGCGACGACGCGCAGGTGATCGTCGCGACAATTGCCTTCGGCATGGGCATCAACAAGCCCGACGTGCGCTGGGTCGTTCACTACGATCTGCCGCGCACCATCGAAGGCTATTACCAGGAAGCCGGCCGCGCGGGCCGCGACGGCGACAGCGCGCGCTGCACGCTCTACTTCGGGCCGGGCGACATCCGCACCGCCGAATTCCTCATTGCGCAGAAGGTCGATCCGGAAACCGGCGAGGCGCTCGAGCAGGAGCAACGCCTAGCCCGCCAGCAGCTGCGTCAGGTGCTCGACTACGCCGAAGCGACCGAATGCCGCCGTGCCGTGCAGCTGCGCTATTTCGGCGAGAACTTCGAACCGCCCTGCGGCGCCTGCGACAACTGCTGCGACCCGCGCACGACCGAAGACTGGACGCTCGAGGCGCAGCAGTTCCTGTCCTGCATCGCCCGCCTGTCGCAGCGCGGCCAGCGCTTCGGCGCCGCGTACATCATCGACCTGCTGCGCGGCGCGCAGACCGAGAAGATCCGCGCCAACGGCCACGAGTCATTGTCGACCTACGGTATCGGCAAGCAACGCACGCAGGACGACTGGCGCATGCTCGTCCGCACACTGCTGCACCGGAATCTGATCTCCGAAACCCAGGACGGCTTTCCGGTCCTGCGCCTCAACGAGCTGAGCCTCGAAGTGCTCAAGAACGGGCGCAAGGTCATCGTCCAGCGCGCCGCCGATGAGCGCGCCAAGCCGAAGGGCCGGCGCACTGCGAACCAGCAGGCCAATGCCGCTGCGGATGCCGGCGGCCTGTTCAGCGCCTTGCGCACGCTGCGCCAGCAACTCGCCAGCGAGCGCAAAGTGCCGCCTTATGTGATCTTCTCCGACGCCAGCCTGCGCGCGATGGCGGAGCACAAGCCCATGACTCTGGCCGAATTTGCGCAGATTTCCGGGGTTGGCGACAAGAAGCTGGAGCTGTACGGCCCGGCGTTCACCGAATTGATCGCAACCCACGGCATCGACGACGCTTGACCATCCGCCCGCAGAGTCCAGGCCCGCTGGCGCAACGGCAATAGGCAGTTCCGGCACCCGCCCGGATAATCCGCCGCATAGACCTTCCTTTCCTCCCTTTCAGGAGCATCGCCATGAAAACCCTGGGTCGCAAAGTCGCCATTCTCGGCGGCGCGCGCATTCCGTTTGCGCGTTCGAACACTGCCTATTCGACCAAGTCCAACCAGGACATGCTGACCGCCGCGTTCAAGGGCGTCGTCGACCGCTACCAGCTGCATGGCGAACGTCTCGGCGAAGTCGCCGCCGGCGCCGTGCTCAAGCATTCGCGTGATTTCAACCTGTGCCGCGAGTCGGTCATCTCGTCCGGCCTGTCGGCGGACACCGCCGCGTATGACGTGCAGATGGCCTGCGGCACCGGCCTGCAGGCGGCCATCAACGTCGCCAACAAGATCGCGCTCGGCCAGATCGAATCCGGCATGGCCGGCGGCGTCGACACGACGTCCGACGCGCCGATCGCGCTGAATGACAAGCTGCGCAAGATCCTGCTCGAAGCCAACCGCGCGAAGACCACCGGCCAGCGTCTGAAGGCGCTCGCCAAGTTCCGCCCGTCGATGCTCGCCCCAGCCACGCCGACCAATGGCGAACCGCGCACGCGCATGAGCATGGGCCAGCACTGCGAAGTGATGGCCAAGGAATGGAAGATCCGCCGCGAGGACCAGGATCTGCTCGCCTACGAATCGCACCAGAAAGCGGCCGCCGCCTACGAAGCCGGTTTCTACGACGATCTGATCGTGCCGTTCGCCGGCCTCAATCGCGACAACAACCTGCGTCCGGAAATTTCGCTGGAAAAGCTGGCGTCGCTCGGCCCGGCCTTTGACCGCAAGTCCGGCAATGGCACGCTGACCGCCGGCAATTCGACGCCGCTGACCGATGGCGCCTCCGCCGTCCTGCTCGCCAGCGAAGAGTGGGCCGCCGCCCATGGCCTCAAGCCGCTGGCTTACCTCACGCATGCCGAAACCGCGGGCGTCGACTTCGCCGGCAGCACCAAGGAAGGCCTGCTGATGGCGCCGGCCTACGCCGTGCCGCGCCTGCTCGCGCGCGCCGGACTGACGCTGCAGGATTTCGACTTCTATGAAATCCACGAAGCCTTCGCCGCGCAGGTGCTGTGCACGCTCAAGGCCTGGGAAGACCCGGTGTTCTGCAAGGAGCGCCTTGGCCTCGCCAAGCCGCTAGGCTCGATCGACCGCTCGAAGATGAACATCAAGGGCGGCAGCCTCGCCGCCGGTCACCCGTTTGCCGCAACCGGCGGCCGCATCCTTGCGACGCTGGCGAAGATCATCGACGAGAACGGCGGCGGTCGCGGCCTGATCTCGATCTGCGCCGCCGGCGGTCTCGGCGTCACGGCGATCGTCGAACGCGCCTGATCGCTGCACTGCGCACCTTGAACAAGAGGCCCGGGAAACCGGGCCTTTTTCATGGGCGACCGAAGAACTTCGCGGCATGGTCTGTGCACTGGTACCGAGGGCGCACAACAAGCACGGCCGTTAGAATGATCCAATGAACGAAACACCTGACTTCGATACCGCTGTTGAATCCACACCGGCAGGCCGCGTCGGCGTGCTGCTCGTCAATCTCGGCACGCCGGATGCGCCCACAGCATCGGCGATCCGCCGCTACCTGCGTGAATTCCTCAGCGACCGCCGCGTTGTCGAGATTCCACGCGCTGCCTGGCTGCCGATTCTCTACGGCTTCGTGCTTCCGTTCCGGCCGCGGCGCCTGCAGCACGCCTACGAAAGCATCTGGACCCAGGACGGTTCACCGCTGCTGGCCATCGGCCGCCGGCAGTGCGCCGCGCTACAGGAACACCTCGGCGCGCAGATTCCGGTCGCGCTGGGCATGCGCTATGGCAAGCCTTCGATTGCATCGGCGCTGCAGGAACTCGAGCAGCGCGGCGCGCGCGGCGTTCTTGTATTGCCGCTGTATCCGCAGTATTCCGCGACGACCACCGCAGCGGTGCTGGACTCGGTGATGGCGCATTACCGCCGGCAGCGCTGGATTCCGGAACTGCGCAGCATCCACAGCTATCACGCTGAGGAACTCTACATCGAATCCTTGGCCGCCTCGGTGCGCACCCATTGGGAAGTGCAGGGACAAGGCGAGCACCTGCTGCTGTCGTTCCACTCGATTCCGAAGCAATACTGCGACGCCGGCGATCCGTACTTCGACTACTGCGAAGAGACCGCCCGGCGTCTGGCGGCGGCGCTCGAACTGCCTGCCGGGCAATGGAGCGTCAGCTATCAGTCGCGCGTCGGTCGCGCGCAATGGTTATCGCCCTACACCGAAGAGCGCGTCACCGCCCTCGCCCGCTCGGGTGTGCGCAGTCTCGATGTGATCTGCCCGGGTTTCTCGGCCGATTGTCTGGAAACCCTGGAGGAAGTCGCGCTTCGCTACGGCAAGGATTTCCGCAGTGCCGGCGGTCAGGCGCTGCGCTACGTGCCCGCGCTCAACACCGATCCGCTGCACATCGAAGCGCTGGCGGATCTGGTGTCGCGCAGCATCGCCGGGTGGCAGCCCCCCGCCGCGGCAGCGGGTCCGGCGGCGCGGCCAGCGCCAACGCTCGAAGCCGCCGCCCCTTCCAGCGGACGCAGACAGCCAGGCCAGCGCATCGCACCCACGCTGTAGTTTCAGCCGCCTCGACCGCAGCCGCGTCGGCTCGGTCGTTTCAACCCAGAAGCGCCGGCGTTCCCGCCGGCTTCTTCAAAAGCATCAGGCACAAAAAAACCCCGCTGCTCACGCAGCGGGGTTTTGTTTTGCTACCGACTACCTGCGGCTTATTCCTTCTCAGCCGTGGTGCGGACTTCGGCGCGGCGGTTCAGCGCGCGGCCTTCATCCGTCTCGTTGGTCGCAACCGGCTTGGATTCGCCGTACGAGGTGGTGTCGATACGATCCGAAGCAACACCCTTACGCTCCAGGTACTGCTTGACCGCATTCGCACGACGCTCGCCGAGAGCCTGGTTGTAGCCATCGGTGCCGACCCAGTCGGTGTGACCATCGACCTTGACCTTCAGCGACGGGTGCTGTTCGGCCAGTTCGTTGATCGTCGAGGCGGCGTTGTCCAGCGTGGTCTGAGCGGTCGGCGTCAGCGTCGACTGGTCGAAGCCGAACAGAACGTCGGAGAAGCGGCGCTCGGCGCCCAGGGTCTTCACGTCCGTGCCCTTGGTCGGCTTGGTCGTGCTGGTCGCATCGGCAACGGTGTTGGCAGCCGAACCGAACGGAACGATGAAGCCGACGCGAACAATCACGTCTTCAAGCTTGTCTTCGAAAGCGTCGTCGTCCATCCAGCGGTAACGAGCATCAGCCAGCAGGCCGATCTTCGTGGTGTTGAACGGGTAGCTGTGGAAACCGACGCCAGCGTCGAAGAACGACTCGCCAGCGCTGCCAGCACCGTCGACCTTGGTACGCAGGTAACCAGCGCCCACGCCGACATACGGCTGGAACAGCTGGGCGCGGGAATAGACGAACTGGAAGTCGGCCTTGTAGCCGTTCTCTTCGACGTCACCCGAGCCGGTTTCAAAATCGTAGCTGTGCTGGAAAGCACTGAAATCGATGTTCAGGTAGCGCGTGATCGGCACGCCGGCGCCGACGAAGAAGCCCATACCGTCGTCCGTTTCGCGGTCGCTATCAGCAAACGAGTGCGAGTAGCCGCCCGAGAGCGTGAACTTCGGATAGACGTCATTTGCAGACGCCACCATCGGCACGGTCGCCATCACAGCAGCGGCAACAACATATCCCCTAACTTTCATTTAGACGCCCTCGTCAAATCCCTGAACGGTCAAGTAAACAAATACTTAATTCTTTTACAATTTTTTGCTACGGGCAGCCCATTTCTTCGGCAGCTTACCCATATCGTCCGGCTATCATACCGTCCGCCTTACATTTTTGCATCAGAAACCATGCTCAACAGCTTTTTGGACAGCTATCTGATCTTTCTCGCCAAATCGGCGACCATCGTGATCGTGCTTCTGTTGATCATTACTATGCTAATCAACACTGTACGTCAGCTGAACTCGATCCGCATGCCCGAGCAGCTGGACGTACGAGACCTGAACGCGAGGTTTCAGGGCCTCGCCGACGGCATCCGCGAATCGATCGCCAGCGACGCCGAGCGAAAGCAGCTGTCAAAGCGTCGCAAAAAGGAGGCCAAGGCGAAACAGAAAGGCGCCGCCACCCGCCAGCCGCGCATCTTCGTCATGAGCTTCAAGGGCGATCTGCACGCCCACGCCACCGAGTCGCTCCGCGAGGAAGTCAGCGCCATCCTGCAAGTTGCAGAGAACGGCGACGAGGTGCTGATGCGCCTGGAAAGCGAAGGTGGCCTGGTTCACGCCTACGGCCTGGCCGCCTCGCAGCTGGCGCGCTTCAAGCCGCGCGGCGTGCGCCTGACGGTCTCGGTCGACAAGGTCGCGGCGAGCGGCGGCTACATGATGGCCTGCGTTGCAGATCGCATCATTGCCGCCCCTTTCGCGGTGCTCGGTTCGATCGGCGTCGTCGCGCAGCTGCCCAACTTCAACCGGCTGCTGAAGAAGCTCGATGTTGATTACGAACTGCATACCGCCGGCGAGTTCAAGCGCACGCTGACGCTGTTCGGTCAGAACACTGAAGAAGGGCGTGAGAAATTCCAGGAAGAGATCGACCAGACCCACGCGCTGTTCAAGGCATTCGTCGGCGAACACCGCCCGCAGCTCGATCTCGCCAGAGTTGCTACCGGCGAGCACTGGTTCGGCTCGCAGGCGCTGGAACTGAAGCTGGTCGATGCGATCGAAACCAGCGACGACTTCCTGATGCAGCGGGTCGACAGCGCGGAATTGATCGAACTGCAGTTCCAGCGCCGCAAGTCCTTGTCGGATCGCCTGTCTCGCGGCATGGTTCGCGTCGGCAGCGGCTTGCGCCGCGGCCTGCAGGACAGCGCCAACGCGCGCTGGCAGTGATGTCGCAAGCCTCTCCACTCAATAAGAAAGCATGGGACAGATGACATGAAACTCACCAGCACCAGCTTCCGTCCGAACGGCCGCATTCCGGGCCGCTGCGCCTTCGCGGTGCAATCGCCACGCACTCACGTCAGCCTCAGCGACAACCGCAATCCGCATCTGCAATGGTCGGGTGCGCCGGCCGGCACCCGCAGCTTCGTGTTGACCTGCATCGACAGCGACGCCCCGACCCGCCCGGACGACGTCAACCAGGCTGGCCGCGAAGTGCCCGCGGAACTGCCGCGCGCCGAATTCGTGCATTGGCTGATGGTGGACATTCCCGCATCGCTGCACGAGATCGCCGAGGGCAGCTGCTCTGTTGGCGTCGTCGCCCACGGCAAGTCGCAGCCGGCCGGCCCGGCCGGCAGCCGCCAGGGCGTCAACGACTACAGCGGCTGGTTTGCCGGCGACCAGCAGATGGCCGGCACCTATCTGGGCTATGACGGCCCCTGCCCGCCCTGGAACGACGCACGCGCGCACCGTTATACGTTCGAGGTCCTGGCGACCGACCTCGAGCACTGCAAGCTCGCCGATGGATTCAAGCTGGCGGACCTGCGTGCCGCACTGCAGGGACACATTCTCGACCGCGCCAGCATCGTCGGCCGCTACAGTCTGAACCCGCGCATTCGCCTGCGCTGACCCGTAATGACCCCGCGAATTCACGCTCAGTTCACCGCGATCACCGTGAACTGTGCGTGAACCCGGCCGGACCGGCATCCGATGAACCGGCTGGGAAACTCGCACACACATCCGCTGTCTTAGCGCCGCTGCCGCACCGGCAGACCCGATTCGAGAAGGAAGACGATGTCCAAAGAATTTGCCGTGAAGATCTTTGCGCCGATCGCAGTGTCGGCGTCGGTACTGGCTTCAGCTTTCATGCTGTCCGGCGCGCCGCCCGCGGCGCATGCCGACATTCCCCTGACCGCGCCCTCGTCGCAGGGCATGCCCTCGCTGGCGCCGATGCTCAAGAAGGTCATGCCCGGCGTCGTCAATATCGCCGTCACCGGCGAGATCGAGCAGCAGCAGAACCCGTTCATGGACGATCCGATGTTCCGCCGCTTCTTCGGCATGCCGGATACGCCGCAACCGCAGGAGCGCGAGTTCCAGTCGGTCGGCTCGGGCGTCGTCGTCGATGCCGCGAAAGGCTACATCCTGACCAACAACCATGTCGTCGAGAAGGCGACGAAACTCAAGGTTCGCCTCAATGACGACCGCGAGTTCGACGCCAAGCTGGTCGGTCGCGACGCCGACACCGACATCGCGGTGCTGCAGGTCGAAGCCGACAACCTCGTCGCGATTCCGGTCGGCGATTCCGACGGCCTGCAGGTCGGCGACTTCGTCGTCGCGATCGGCTCGCCGTTCGATCTGCGCCAGACCGTCACCAGCGGCATCGTCAGCGCGCTCGGCCGCACCGGCGTCAGCAACGGCTATGGCGATTTCATCCAGACCGACGCCTCGATCAATCCGGGCAATTCCGGCGGCGCGCTAGTCGATCTCAACGGTCGCCTGGTTGGCATTCCGTCGATGATCTACTCGCGCTCCGGTGGCAACATCGGCATCGGCTTCGCGATTCCGGTCAGCACCGCCAAGGGCATCATGTCGCAGCTGATCGAGCACGGCGAGGTCCAGCGCGGCCGCATCGGCGTCACCGGTCAGGACCTGACGCCGGAGCTGGCCAAGGCCTTCGGCCTGAAGGAAGCGCATGGCGCGGTCGTCACCCGCGTGCTGCCGAAGTCGCCCGCCGACAAGGCCGGCGTGCTGGCCGAGGATCTGATCCTGTCAGCCAACGGCAAGAACATCGAAACCTTTGCGCAGCTGCGCAACATCGTCGGCCTGATGCGGGTCGGCGAAACGGTCGAGCTCAAGGTGCTGCGCGACGGCAAGCCGAAGACCTTGAAGATCACGATCGGCAAGGATGACGAAGCCGCCGCGGCCGGCGAAGAGCTGCATCCGCGCCTTGCCGGTGCAACCTTCGCACCGGTCGACGACAGCGCCAAGAACAGCGGCGCCGATCAGGGCATCGTGATCCAGGCGATTGCGCAGGGCTCGCCGGCGGCGCGCTCCGGCCTGCGTCAGGGCGACGTGATCCTGTCGGTCAACCGCAAGCCGGTGACGACGATGGACGAGTTCCGCGAGCTGGCCAAGAACAAGGGCCAGCTGCTGCTGCACGTCCGGCGTGGCCAGGGTGCGATGTTCCTGCTGCTGCAATAACCCAGCATCGGCAAATCGCCGCAAAGGGCGCCGGTCAAACCGGCGCCCTTTTGTGTTTGCAGCACCCCATTTCAGGCGGACGCGGCGGGGCCGTATACTGACCATCCGCAGTTTTTGTATTCTGGCCACCATGATCGACGCCGAAGTCCAGCAGCTCGAGGAACGTATCCAGCGCCTGCTCGCTGCGTACCGGCAGACGCGGCTGGAGCAGAAGCGCGCACTGCAGGAACGCGATCGCCTGCTGGCGCTCAATGCCGAACTGCGGCGGCGGATCGAAGGCATCGTCGATCGCGTGCGCTCGCTCGAATCGGAGCAACAACTGTGAGCATCCAGAAATCCGCAGACGAGCCGCTGAGCGTCACCGTGCGCATCATGGGCAAGGAATACACTGTCGTCTGCCCGCCGGACGAGCACGAAGCGCTGGTCAAGTCGGCCGACTATCTGAACGAGCGCATGACGACGATCCGCCGTCGCGGCAAGGCGCTCGGCACCGAAAAGATCGCGGTGATGGCGGCGCTCAACATTGCGCGCGAGCTGCTTGAAATCAAAGGTGTCGAAGGCGTCGCCACGGCCAGCCCGCAATCGGTACAGCGCCTGCGCCAGCTGTCGCTCGATATCGACTCGACGTTGTCGCTCGAGTAGTTCAGCTCATGTACCGCCACAGGTGGTATTCTGTGCGCGTGTCTCCTGCGGTGTCCGACAACTGGTCTGGAACCCTTGAGCCTATTTATTAACCCCGGGAACTTAACCCTGCCGGGCGTGCAGGCCCACCTCGTAGTGGGAAGCCCGATGGCAGGACGCGGTGCCCACTTGAGACTACAGTCTCAAGGTCAGTGACCGGATGACGGCACAGGCGGGAGACACCTTTGAATTAAAGCGCGCGCTGCGCCGCGAACTGCGGTTGCGGCGCGCTGCCGTTTCCGCGCCCCTGCGCACGCGCGCCGCGTGGCGAGCATTGCGGAACATGACCCGCCAGCGGTGCTGGCAGCAGGCCAGATCCGTGGCGCTGTATCTCGCTTACGGCAGCGAGCTGCCGACCCAGCCGTTGATCGAGCGAGCCTGGGCCGAACGCAAGCAGGTGTTCGTTCCACGAATCAGCGGCGATGGCCTGATGCTGTTCGTCGCGCTGACGCCGACGACCGCGCTGCGGCGCAATCGCTTCGGCATCGAGGAACCTGCCGGTCGCGCGATTCACCAGCCGCTGGCGGCACTCGATCTTCTGCTGGTCCCACTGGTCGGTTTCGATGCCCAAGGCTATCGTCTCGGAACCGGCGGCGGATTCTACGACCGCAAGCTCCAGCGACGCCTGCCGCAACGCCCGCTGTGCCTGGGCTGGGCGCTGTCGCTGCAACAAGTTTCTGCCGTACCGCGCGATCCCTGGGATCAGCGCCTCGACGGCATCGTCACTGAAAGAGGAATCAAATGGCCTACTGGCTGATGAAATCGGAACCCGACTGCTTCTCGATCGACGATCTCGCTTCGCGCCCGAAGCAGACCGAGAAATGGGATGGGGTGCGCAATTACCAGGTGCGCAACATGTTCCGCGATCAGATGAAGAAGGGCGACAAGGCCTTTTTCTATCACTCCAGCTGCGAAGTGCCCGCGGTGGTCGGCGTCATGACGATCGCATCCGACGCTTATCCGGATCCGACCCAATTCGATCCGAAGGCCGATCACTATGATCCGAAATCGAATCGGGAAGACCCGCGCTGGCTGCTGGTCGACGTCAAGTTCGAGCGCAAGCTGAAGGCGCCGGTCAGCCTCGCGACGCTGCGTCAGCACGAGAAGCAGCTGAAGGGCATGCTGCTGCTCGCGCCCGGCTCACGCCTGTCGGTGACCCCGGTGCGCGAAGACCACTGGAACTACGTGCTCAAGCTCGCCGGCTGAGATTCTGTCTTGTGTAGCCCGGGTGCAACCCGGGTTTCACCCGGGCTACAGGAAATTCAGTCGGTTCCCAGGAACAGCTGATACGCCGGGTTGTCGCTTTCCTCGGCGTAGTCGTAGCCGAGTGAATCCAGCGTGCGCCGGCACTCCGCCCACTCCTTCTTCGGCACCTGCAGGCCGCACAGCACGCGGCCATTGGCGGCACCGTGGTTGCGGTAATGGAACAGCGAGATGTTCCAGCGTGAGCCGATCGCCTGCAGGAAGTCGATCGCCGCGCCGGGGCGCTCCGGAAATTCGAAGCGGAACAAGCGCTCGTCGGGCAGGCCCTGACAGCGACCGCCGACCATGAAGCGCACATGCTCCTTGGCCATCTCGTTACCGGACATGTCGACCACCGCGTAGCCATGCCCGCGCAGACCGTCGATCAGCGCGGCACGCTGCTCGGCGCCGTCGCTGAGCTTGATGCCGACAAAAATGTGCGCCTGCTGCGGCGAGGCGTAGCGATAGTTGAACTCGGTGACCGCGCGCTTGCCGATCTGCTTGAGGAAGCGCTTGAACGAACCCGGCGCCTCGGCAATCGTCACCGCGAGCAGGACCTCGGCGTCGTCGCCCAGTTCGGCGCGCTCGGCGATGTGGCGTAGCCGGTCGAAATTGACGTTGGCGCCGGACACGATCGCGGCGAGGTTCTGGTTCTTGACGCCGTTCTCGATGACCCAGCGCTTGATGCCGGCAACGGCCAGCGCACCGGCCGGTTCGGGCAGCGCGCGGCGGTCGTAGAAGATGTCGCGCGTCGCAGCGCAGATCTCGTCGACGCTGACCGTCACGCAGTCGTCGACCAGATGCCGTGCGACACGGAAATTCTCTTCGCCGATCTGCTTGACCGCGACGCCGTCGGCGAACAGTCCCACTTGCGGCAGGACGACGCGGCGGCCGGCCTGCATCGCCGCCTGAAAGCAATTCGAATCCGCAGGCTCGACCGCGATCACCTTGATGCCGGGCCGCACCGCCTTGACCCAGGCCGCGACGCCCGCGAGCAAGCCACCGCCGCCAACCGGCACGAAGATCGCGTCGAGATCGCCGCACTGCTCCAGCATCTCGCGCGCGACCGTGCCCTGCCCGGCAATCACGTCCGGATCATCGTAGGGGTGGATCAGCGTCATGCCTTTTTCGGCGGCCAGCCCCAGCGCGTGCTCGCGCGCATCGTCGTAGGCATCGCCATGCAGGATCGCCTTGCCGCCGAGCGCACGCACGGAGTCGACCTTGACCCCCGGCGTCGTCCGCGGCATCACGATCCAGGCCGTCAGACCGAGCTTCTTGGCCGCCAGCGCAACGCCCTGCGCATGATTGCCGGCCGAGGCAGTGACGACGCCGCGCGCACGCTCGGCGGCGCTGAGCTGCGCCATGCGGTTGTAGGCGCCGCGCAGCTTGAAGGAATGCACCGCCTGCGTGTCCTCGCGCTTGAGCAGGATGCGATTGCCGAGACGCTGCGACAGCTTGGGCGCCTCGTCGAGCGCGCTGACGATGGCAACGTCGTAGACCCGCGCGGCTTCGATACGTGCGCGATAGCTTTCCAGCAGGCGGGACAGTTCGGGGGCGGCTTTGGCCCGGGACGGCGGATTCAAGGGGACCCCTGCGCCTTTTTCAGGCGGACAACGTGGATGAGCTTGGCAATGCAATGCCCTATCATACCGCGCAGCTTCCCGGGCCCGCCCTTGTACGAGCGGGGGCCTGGCCCCATACGAACCCGACAAACACCCCACCCTGACGCTCATGCATCCGGTCATTGCATTCATTGGCGGCGGCAACATGGCAGCGAGCCTGATCGGCGGACTGCGTGCGGCCGGTCGCCCGGCGGACAGCCTGCGCGTGGTCGAGATCAGCGCCGAACGCTGCAACTGGCTGCGCCAGGAGTTCGGCGTCAGCGCCGGCACCGATGCGGCGACTGCGACCGCCGGTGCCGCGGCCGTGGTGCTGGCCGTCAAGCCGCAACAGATGCAGGAAGTCTGCAGCGGCCTCAAGCTGGCCCCTGGCACCGTCGTGATTTCGATTGCCGCCGGTGTGCGCCTCGACAGCCTGCAACGCTGGCTCGGCGACGGTCATCATTACATTCGCTGCATGCCCAACACGCCGGCCCTGCTGCAGGCCGGCATCACCGGACTCTATGCGGCGGCGCAGACCAGCGCCGCGGCGCGTGAACTGGCTCAGGCCGTTCTGAATGCCGCCGGCGCCTGCGTCTGGGTCGATACCGAAACCCAGCTCGACGCGGTCACCGCGCTGTCCGGCTCCGGTCCGGCGTATTTCTTCCTGCTCACCGAAGTACTGCGCGAAGCCGGCATCGCACTCGGCCTGCCCGCCGAGACCGCCGCGCAACTGGCCGAACAGACCTTCATCGGCTCGGCGCGCATGGCCGGCGGCGATGTCGACGTCAGCGAACTGCGCCGCCGGGTGACGTCGAAGGGCGGCACGACCGAAGCGGCCGTCAATCATCTGCTCGCGGCGGGCATCCAGCCGCTGTTCAACGCCGCGCTGGATGCGGCAGCAAAGCGCGGCGCCGAGCTCGGCGCCCAACTCGACCAGCAGGTGGCTTGAACATGGGCGCCAACGCCTCCAACGCGCTGTTGTTCCTGGTCACGACCTTCTTCGATCTGCTGCTGTGGGCGTTCATGCTGCGCATCCTGCTGCAGTGGGTCCGCGCCGACTTCTACAATCCGATCTCGCAGCTGATCTGGAAAGTGACGCGCTATCCGACCGACTGGATGCGGCCTTACGTGCCGAACGTGCGCAACGTCAACACCGCCGCGGCCATCGTCGTGGTCGTGATCGCGGTGATCTACGTGTTCTCGATCTTCTCGGTCATCGCCCCCAACGGCACCAGCCTCGATCCGTTGTCGGCGCTGTGGTACGCGCTGCTCAAGATTGCCGTGCTGCTCGTCAATCTCTACACGTTCACGATCTTCATCCAGGCGATCATGTCCTGGCTCGGACCGGGCGTCAGCAACCCGGCGAGCAATGTGCTGTGGAGCATCAACGAGCCGCTGCTGCGACCGGCGCGTCGCATCATTCCGCCGCTGTCGGGCCTGGATCTGTCGCCGATGGTCGTCATCGTCCTGCTGCAGGTGCTCAACCGCCTGCTGCCGCTGCCGGGTGCCTTCCGTTAGTGGAAAAAAGCTTCCCGCCTGATTCCGTCGGCCTGGTCACGCCCCGGCGCATCGCCATCGAGCAGGCGATGATGCTCGACTGCGGCCGTCAGCTCGACCGCCACGATCTGATGGTCGAAACCTACGGCACGCTCAATGCCGAGCGCAGCAATGCAGTGCTGGTCTGCCATGCGCTGTCGGGCGATCACCATGCGGCCGGCTACCACGATGCCGACCAGAGCAAGCCCGGCTGGTGGGAGAGCGCCATCGGCCCCGGCAAGGCGATCGACACCCGGCGTTTCTTCGTCGTGTCGCTGAACAATCTCGGCGGCTGCAAGGGTTCGACCGGACCGAACACGATCAATCCGGAAACCGGCGCGCCGTACGGCCCGGACTTCCCGCTGCTGACCGTGCGCGACTGGGTGCGCTCGCAGGCACTGCTTGCCGACTATCTCG
Source organism: Fontimonas sp. FW305-C-3 (assembly GCF_058783185.1). Taxonomy (NCBI): domain Bacteria; kingdom Pseudomonadati; phylum Pseudomonadota; class Gammaproteobacteria; order Nevskiales; family Nevskiaceae; genus Fontimonas; species Fontimonas sp. FW305-C-3. The sequence continues at coordinate 889,051 of NZ_JBYSYK010000002.1, forward strand.
GCATCGAGCGCTGGGCCGCGATCATCGGCGGCTCGCTCGGCGGCATGCAGGTCATGCAGTGGTCCATCGATCTGCCCGAGCGCGTCGCGCATGCGGTCGTCATCGCCAGTGCGCCGCAGCTGTCGGCGCAGAACATCGCCTTCAACGAGATCGCGCGCCAGGCCATCCTGTCCGACAACGATTTTCATGGCGGGCGCTTCTACGAACATGGCGTCGTGCCTTCGCATGGGCTCAAGCTCGCGCGCATGCTCGGCCACATCACCTATCTGTCGGACGCCGCCATGCGCGCCAAGTTCGGCAACGATCTCAAGGCGGCGCCGACGTTCAACTTCGATGTCGAGTTCGAAGTCGAAAGCTACCTGCGCTACCAGGGCCAGTCCTTCGTCGATCGCTTTGACGCCAACACCTATCTGCTGATGACCAAGGCGCTCGACTACTTCGATCCGGCACGCGAGTTCGGCGACGACCTCGCCGCGGCGTTCCGCAAGGCCAGCGCGCGCTTTCTGGTTGTCGCCTTCTCCAGCGACTGGCGTTTTTCGCCGGCGCGCTCGCGCGAGATCGTCCAGGCACTGGTTCGCGCCGGTCGCGATTGCTCGTATGCGCTGATCGACTCGCAGCTCGGCCACGACGATTTCCTGATGCCGATTCCGCAGTACCAGCGCGTGCTCGGCGACTACCTGGCGCGCGTCGCCAGCGAGGTCGGCGCATGAGCCCGCAGATCCTGCGCCCCGATCTGGCGCTGATCCGCGACTGGATCGCGCCCGGCAGCCGCATCCTCGACCTCGGCTGCGGCGATGGCGAGTTGCTGACCGATCTGGCGACGCATCACGGCGTCAGCGGCTATGGCCTGGAGATCGACCCGACCAAGGTCGCGCAATGCGTCACCAACGGCGTCAACGTGATCCAGGCCGACCTCGACGACGGCCTGCGCGATTTCGACAACGGCTCATTCGACTACGTCGTCATGACGCAGGCGCTGCAGGCCCTGCAGCGCCCGGACTCGGCGATCGCCGAAATCCTCCGCGTCGGCCGCATCGGCATCGTGACTTTCCCCAACTTCGGTCACTGGCGTGTCCGCGCGGCGCTCGCCGGCGGCCGCATGCCGGTGACGCCGACCTTGCCGGATCGCTGGTACGACACGCCGAACATCCATCTGTGCACCGTCGACGACTTCGAGGATCTCTGCGCACGCCGGCACTGGCGCATCCTCAGCCGCCGCCTGCTCGACCGCTCGCATCGCGAAGGCGCACGCATCCGTTTCGCACCGAACCTGTTCTGCGAGCTGGCGATGTACATGCTGCAGGCCCCGGAGAGCGCGGCATGAAAGTGCTGCTTGCGTTGATGCTGCTGCTGGTCAGCACAGCCGGACACGCCGAGCAGTATGTCGATCTCGGCGATTTCCGCGTGCACTACGCGGCCATCAACACGACAGACCTGACGCCGGACGTCGCGCGCAAGTTCAACGTCCAGCGCAGCAACAAGCTGATCCTGCTGGTGCTCAACGCACAGCAACTGGTCGGCGGGCGCTACGAGTCGGTGGCAGCCACGGCAAGCGGCACCGCGACGACGCTGCTCGGCCATGTGCAGACGCTCGATCTGCGGCCGATCCGCGAAGCGGACGTGCACTACGTCATCGCCTCTTTCGAAACGCTCGAAGCCGAATACATGACGGTGGATACGCGCGTCACGCCGGCGGGATCGACATCGCCGATCAGCATCAAGTTCAAGCAGCAGTTCTATCAGGATTGATCAGGGATCGAAGCCGGGCACCCCATGAAAACCTTTGCCGAATGCATCGCCGCGGGTGTCGTCAGCGCTGAGGAAGCGACCGCGCTCTACGACAGCCTGGAACCCGCGGACGTCAGCTTCATGCTGGGGCGCTGGAAGGGTTCCGGCTTTCCGACCCGGCATCCGGTCGATGGCGTGCTGGAGGCCTGTCACTGGCACGGCAAGCATTTCGAGTCCGCGGAACACGTGCATCCGCTGGTGTTCCGCAATCTGTTCGGCAACAAGGTCTGCATCAACCCGGCGCTGATGCCGATGGGCATGCTGAACATGAAGACGGTGCCGAAATCCGCCGCGATCGGCCGCCTGTTCCAGCTGCTGATGCCGCTGTTCCAGACCCGGCGCTCACGGGCACGCGTGCGCATGACCGAATACCGCGGCAAGCTCAGCGCGACGATGATCTACGACGCCCTGCCGATCAACGACGTGTTCCGCAAGGTCGACGCCAACACCGTGCTCGGCATCATGGATTACAAGGGCATGCCGCAATCGCTGTTCTTCGTGCTCCAGCGCGAAGCCTGATCCAACCGTCGCTGACGTAGCCCGGGTGCAACCCGGGTTTCACCCGGGCTACGGAAATCGATCAGGTGCTTCGAGCCTGCGCCAACAGCTCGCCAATCCGCTGATCCTTGCGCTCCCACTGCCCGGCGATCCAGGCCTGGAATCGGGCGCGGAATTCGGGATCGCCTTCGTAGTCGCCGACGAACAGATCCGGCGCAATCTGCAGCTGCTGAATCTCGACGACGATGTGGCGCACCCGGCCGCACAGAAAATCCCAGATGCCCTTCGAGCCTTCCGGGTAGACGATCGTCACGTCGAGCAGGCAGTTGAGCCGCTCACCCAGCGCCGACAGCGTGAACGCGAAGCCGCCCGCCTTGGGCTTGAGCAGATGCCGGTACGGCGATGCCTGCGCCGCATGCTTGGCCGGCGTGAAGCGGGTGCCTTCCAGGAAATTCAGGATCAAGGCCGGCTGATTGCGGAATTTCTCGCAGGCCTTGCGCGTGGTTTCCAGATCCTTGCCCTTCAGCGAGGGATTGCGTTCGATCTGTTCCTTGGTGTGGCGCTTCATGAAGGGGTAGTCCAGCCCCCACCAGGCTAGGCCGAGGACCGGCACCCAGATCAGCTCCTGCTTGATGAAGAACTTGAAGAACGGCGCCTTGCGCCCGAAAGCCTTCATCAGCACAACGATGTCGTTCCAGCTCTGATGGTTTGCGCTGACCAGGTATTGCGCCTCGGGATCGAGCGGCACGTCGATGCGGATCTCCCACTTGATCCGCAGGAAGGCACCGACCATCCAGGCATTGACCGTCGCCCAGTTCTGCGCGAGCGCGGCGGCCGCGCGCGAGGCGACATCGCGCCAGCTGCCGCGAGTCACCAGCTTGACCAGGATCATCACGTACAGCGGCGTTGCCCAGAACACGGTATTGACGATGAGCAGAATCATCATCACGGCACCGATGATCGGCGCGGGCAGAAAATGCAGCATGAGCTATCCCCCTAAAGATTCACTCTACCAACCGCCGGTGGCTCACTTCGCCGGCGGCACGTCCTTGAGTTCGTGACCGGACCAGTGGATGTGCGCGATCTTCCAGCCGTCCGGCCCGAGCCGCAGCACCATCGTCTCGGTGTTCGTCAGATTGATCTTCTCGCCGGCGAACTCGCCCTTGCTGCGCGTCTGCGACAGCGCGACCGCGACGTTGCCGGACACCATCGTCTGGCTGTGGACGAGCTCGCGCTTCACCGTCATCGCGTACTGCAGATCGGCATCCAGATGCGCAGCCGTGTATTCATTGCGATTGCCTTCGACATAACCCATCTCGAAGACGATCAGATTCTCGTCGAGCAGGCGCACGGCACCCTCGCGGTAACCTTCCTCGATGGCGCGATGAAAATCGATGACCACCGCCATCACCGCCGCGCCCGGATCGGGCACCGGGGTCGCGGCAGGTGCGACGGCTGGCACCGCCGCAGCGGCTTCTGGCGCCGCGCCTTGCGCGATGGCGGTACCGACGCCGCACAGCAATGCAAAACCCGCGACACATGAGCTCAGCGTCCGCATCGTTCTAGCCTCCGAAAACCGTGGGCGCGGTCGTCACGCCGGTCGCACGCAGTTCGCCGTCCTGGTCATAGACCTCGACCGCGTTGTACAGCGCATTCGGCAAGCGCACCAGCACGCAGGGACTGCTGATCATCTGCGCGGTCATCGCATCGGGCGCCGGGGCGAAATACGTCGTGTAGACCTGCAGATTGCCGCCGACCTCGCGCGCCTCGCGGCTGACCGCGATACCGTGGCCCGCCGTGTGCCGCTGCCCCATCTCGATCAAGGCATAACGCCCGGCCTTGAGATCGTCGCTCAGGCGCAGATCGATGCCGGTGCGGCGCTGCCAATCCTGCGCTTCCAGTGCGCTGCGGAACAGCGTCACCCGCGAATTCTCATCCTCCGCCGTGCAGATTTGCGCGCGTGCAACTTCAACGACGCTGGTCGCATCGCCGCTATCGCCGAACCAGCTGCTCAGACCGCAGGCCGGCAACAGCGCAACCGCCGCCAGCAGTCCAAGCCGCTTCATCCACTGTCTTTCCCTGACCATTTCGCTGTGTCCGTCCGTTTTTCGTTGTCCCGCCGGTTCAGACTCCGGCACGGGCATCCTCGAGGATCATGTCCGCGCCCTTCTCGGCAATCATCGTCGTCGGCACATTGGTATTGCCGCCGATCAAGGTCGGCATGATAGACGCATCGACGACCCGCAGTCCGCTGAGCCCATGCACCCGCAGGCGCGCATCCACGACAGCCATGGGGTCATTGCCCATCTTGCAGGTGCCGACCGGGTGATACAGGGTCTCGGCATGGTCGCGCAGCCACTGCTTGAGCCCGGCATCGGTCTGCAGCGCCGCGCCGGGCTCCAGTTCATGGCCGTTGTGCTTGGCGAAAGCCGGCTGCGCAAAGATTTCACGCGCCTTGCGGATTGCAGTCACCAGCTTGTCGAGATCGCGCTCGTCCTCGAAGTGACGCGGGTCGATCTGCGGCGGCACCAGCGGATCGGTGCTCGCGAGACGAATCTGGCCGCGCGACAAGGGGCGCAGATCGCAGCACAGCAGGCTGTGCGCATAGCCGCTGAACGCGGGCCTCAGATTCTGGCCGTGCTGCGTATTGCAGACCGGCGCATAGTGAATCTGCAGGTCCGGAATCGTCTCCGCCGGCGATGACTTCAGGAAGCCGCCCGCCTCGGCGACATTGCTGGTCAGTTCGCCGCGGCGGCTGAAGGCATAACGCAGGAGTGCCCAGGCCGAGCGCAGCAGCGACAGCGGATGGAACGAGAACGCAAGGCGGCTGCGGTTGCGCATCGACACGACCGCGTCGAGATGATCCTGCAGATTGCTGCCGACACCCGGCAGCTCCTGGACGACGGCGATCGAGTGGCGCCCGAGTTCCTCGCGCGGACCGATGCCGGACAACAGCAGCAGCTGCGGCGAGACGACGGCACCTGCGCTCAGCACAACCTCGCGGCGTGCATAGGCTTCGCGATAACTGCCCTGCGCGTAGTAGCGCACGCCGCCGGCGCGCTTGCCGTCGAGCAGCACACGCGTCACCTGCACGCCGGTGACGATCGTCAGGTTCGGCCGCGGTCCGGCATCGTGCAGATAGGCGCGTGCATTGCTGCAGCGTTCGCCGTCTTTCTGCGCGACGTGGTAATAGCCGACGCCTTCCTGCCGCGCGCCGTTGAAGTCGCTGTTCGGCAGGTGCCCGGCCTGTTGCGCGGCCTCGATGAAGGCATCGGACAACGGGTTCTGCTGGCGCAGCCGTGTCGCGTTGAGCGGGCCGCCGCTGGCATGGAACGCATCGAAGTCGGCACCGGCGTCGGCCTGCGCTTCGAAATTCTCCAGGCGCTTGAAATACGGCAGCACGTCCTTGTAGCTCCACCCGGCATTGCCGAGCGCGGCCCAGTGATCGTAGTCCCAGGCATGTCCGCGCACGTAGCACATGGCGTTGATGGCCGAGCTGCCGCCCAGCGTGCGCCCGCGCGGCCAGAACAGGCGGCGCTTGCCCATCCGCTCCTGCGGCACGGTCCAGTACTTCCAGTTGTAGATGCTGGAACGCAGCACCGCGAGCACACCCGCCGGCATGCGCAGCAGGGGGCTGCTGTCGCGCGGCCCGGCTTCAAGCAGGCAGACCTTGTACTGACCGTCGGCACTCAGCCGGTTGGCCAGCACGCAGCCCGCCGAACCGCCCCCAACAATGACGTAGTCGAACATGCTCATAAGCTGCGCATGCTAACGGCTGCAAAGTCCGCAGGCACGCCGCGACCGGCTCTTGAAACTTTGCTGGTGATCCTTACATAGGGGTCACAGGCAAGCGCGACACCGCCCTCCCCCCATAAGTGTGTCCACAGGAGTCAAAGCATGAGCATCATTCGTTACGCCGCATTGGCCCAACCCTGGGCACTGCACCGTGAATTCCTTGGCGAAGTGAATCGCCTGATCGAACGCAACGCCAACGCTGCGGAAGCCACCAGTGCCTGGACGCCGGCAGTCGACATCCATGAGTACAGCGATCGTTTCGAGCTGATCGCTGATGTGCCGGGCGTCGATCCGGCGAGCATCGACATCACGCTGGAGCGTGGCGTCCTGACGCTGTCCGGCGAGCGCGTCGCCGCTGAAACCAGCGCCGAGCGCCAGCGCAACGAGCGCGTCAGCGGTCGCTTCCAGCGCCGCTTCACGCTGCCGGAAACCGTCGACGGTGAAAACGTCAGCGCGACCGGCAAGCTCGGTGTCCTGCAGATCGTCATCCCCAAGCGCGAGCTGGCCCAGGCCCGCAAGATCGCGATCACCCACTAAAAGCCCCGGGTGATGAGGTAGCGGCGAAGCGGGGCGCATCAGCGCCCCGCTTCGTTTACAGTGCTTGCCCGAAAATCGCAGACCCGTACCAGAGCAGCCATGGAGTACAAGGACTACTACAAGATTCTCGGCATTTCCCGCAGCGCGACGCCTGACGAGATCAAGAAGGCGTACCGCAAGCTCGCGCGCGACTTTCACCCGGACAAGAACAAGACTGCCGGTGCCGAAGATCGCTTCAAGGAGGCCAACGAAGCCAACGAAGTCCTCAGCGACCCCGAAAAGCGCAAGGCCTACGACACGCTCGGCGCCAACTGGAAATCCGGCCAGCAGTTCTCGCCGCCGCCAGGCTGGAACTTCGGTCCTGGCGGTGGCGGCGGCCGTAGCCGTCGTGGCAGCGCCGACGATCTCGGCGGCTTCTCGGATTTCTTTTCGCAGATGTTCGGCGGCGGTGCCGGCATGGGCGGCGGCGGTCGCGGCGGCTTCGGCAGCCCTTTCGGCGACATGGGCGGCGACTTCGGTGGCCGCGCGCCACAGGACACCCGCGCGCGCCTGCAGATCTCGCTGGAGGACGCCCACGAGGGCGCACAGAAGCAGATCAGCGTCGGCGGCCGCACGCTCAGCGTCAAGATTCCGCAGGGCATCACCGCCGGCAAGACCATCCGCCTCAACCGCCAGGGCAACCAGGGCGGCGATCTGCTGCTGGAGATTGAGTTCGCCAAGCATCCCTTGTTCGAACTCGACGGCCTCAACATCAGCCACACGCTGAAAGTCGCACCATGGGAAGCCGCACTCGGCGCCAAGGTGCCGGTGCCGACGCTCGGCGGCGCCGTGGAACTGGCGATTCCGGCCAACAGCCAGAGCGGCCGCAAGATGCGCCTCAAGGGCCGCGGCCTGCAGGGCGCGCCGGCCGGCGACCAGATCGTGACGCTACAGGTCGTGACGCCGCCTGCGGCGAGCGACGAGGACAAGCAGTTCTACGAAGACATGGCCAAGCGCTTCAGCTTCGATCCGCGCGGCTGAAAAGACGCCCCTCTCCCCGCGAGCTGGGAGAGGGGGAACAAGCACAAAAAAAGCCCCGCAATGCGGGGCTTTTCTGTTGCGCCGGAAACCTCAGGCTTCGCGGTGATACCGCGTAGCTACCTCGACCTCGTTCTTCGAGCCCATGAATACCGCAATTCTCTGGTGCAGCTGGGTCGGTTGCACTGCCATGATGCGCTCGATGCCGTTGGTCGCCGCGCCGCCGGCCTGCTCGACGATGAAGCTCATCGGGTTGGCCTCGTACATCAGGCGCAGCTTGCCCGGCTTGTCCGGTTCCTTGAGATCGCGCGGGTAGATGAAGATGCCGCCGCGGGTGATCAGGCGATGCACGTCGGCGACCATCGAGGCGACCCAGCGCATGTTGAAGTCCTTGCCGCGCGGGCCGGTCTTGCCGGCCAGCAGTTCCTCGATGTAGCGCTTCATCGGCGGATGCCAGTGGCGGATGTTCGACATGTTGATCGCGAACTCCTTGGTGTCCTCGGCGATCTTCATGTCGCGCTTGGTCATCACGAAGCTGCCCTGATCGCGGTCCAGCGTGAAGGCATGCGTGCCGTTGCCGACGGTCAGCACCAGCATCGTGCTCGGGCCGTAGACGGTGTAGCCGGCCGCGAGCTGTGCGGTGCCCGGCTGCAGGAAATGCTCGTCCTTCGGCTCCTTGACGCCTTCCGGGCTCGGCAGCACCGAGAAGATCGTGCCGACGCTGATGTTGACGTCGATGTTGCTGGAACCGTCGAGCGGATCGAACAGCAACAGGTACTTGCCCTTCGGGAAGTCACCGGGGATCGCCTGGCAGTGATCCATTTCCTCGGACGCGCAGGCCGCCAGGTGGCCGCCCCATTCATTGGCCTCGAGCAGGATCTCGTTCGACAGCACGTCGAGCTTCTTCTGCGCCTCGCCCTGGATGTTGCCGGTGCCGGCATCGCCGAGCACACCGCCCAGCGCGCCCTTGCTGACCGCGTGGGAAATGGTCTTGCAGGCACGCGCGACAACTTCGATCAGCAGGCGCAGGTCGGCGGTGATGCGTCCGGCGCGCTGCTCCTCGATCAGATAGCGCGTCAGCGAAACCTGCTTGTTTCGCGCAACAGGGGAATCCGGTGAAACCTGCGTCATATGCCCTCCACGGCGTTCGGCCTGCGCATTGTCCGCGCTCACCGGCCGAATGCAAAGGGCCCAGCGACCCGTCAGCTGCGCGCCAGCTCCAGCAGGAAATCCGGCACGAAGCTCTGCCAGGGCTTGCGGCGGATTTCCGCCTGCTCGGGCCCGAGGCGCACGTTCATTGCGGACGGCTGCTTGCGCAGCGCTGCCGGCAGGCTGTCGACCGGGATGCGCACGGTGAGGTACTTGCGGTCGGGGCTGAACTGGACGGCGAACGGCAGGGTGTCGGCGGTCATGGGAAAACTCGGTGCGTGGATGACGCCATCCATGCTGCGCCGTCCGCGGCTCAAATCCTGAGCCCGGCGACGAAAGCCGCCAATCAGCTGGCCACGTGGTATTGCTGCGCCGCCGCCAGCAGCCGCTTGGCGACGGCGATACGCAGGTTGACCGGCCCCATGACCTCGACATCCGGGCCATACCGCAGGATGTCGAGGATCAGCTCGTCGTCGCGGTGATAGGGCACCGACAGCTCGTAGCTGCCGTCGCGCGTCCAGACGCCCTGCTGCTGCGGATGCCACTGCTCGACCGCGACCCAGCGCGCGCGCTCCGGCGTGAAGCGCAGTACCGCCGTCGCGGTCGGCGCGCCGGAGAAGATGCCGTAGGAGCCGCTCAGCTCGTCGTTGAGGCGCGCCTCGTCGATGTCCTGCGCCGGCGTGTCGAGCAGCTCGGCCTTGCGCACGCAGTCCAGCGCGAAAGTGCGCAAGCCGTTCGACTGATGGCACCAGGCGTCGAGGTACCAGTTGTCGCGGTAGTGGGTCAGGCGCTGCGGCGAGATCTCGCGCTCGCTGACCTGCGCACTGGCGCGCGATTCGTATTCGATGTGCAGGCGGCGGCGCTGCAGGACGGCCGCCGCAATCGACGCGAAATGCTTGCCCGGCGAACGCGCCGCGGTACGCAGCAGGCGCAGGCGATCGGCCTGGTCGGACTTGAGGCCTTGCGACTCGAGGATCTGGTCGATGCGGCTGCGCACCGAAGACAGGGCTTCCTCGAGCAGCCCGGGCTGGAATGTCGACAGCAGCTGCTGCAGCGTCAGCAGGCCCTGCAATTCCTCCGGGCTGAACCAGATGCCCGGCAGCTCGTAGGCGGCGTCGGTGTAGCGATAGCCGCGCGGCTCGCGCGAGGTCTCCAGCGGTGCGCCGAGATAGTCGCGCAGGTAGGCGATCACGCGCTTGGTCGTCGCCCGCGAGCACTCGAGTTCTTCCTGGATGCGCTCGAAAGGCACCGGATAGCGCGAAGCCTTGAGCCTGCGGTGCAGGCGGTAGACATGCTCGAAGGATTTCATGGGGCTTAAGGTAACGCACCGTTAGGCTAACGGCACTACTTGCCTGCGCCGCGCGCTGCCGCCACGCTGCGCGTCGCAAGCCCCGCCCCAGCCCACAGCACCTCATGCAGACGATCAAGCATTTTGAAGGCACCCGCCGCGCCGCCGGCCCGCAGGACCGCGTCGAGAACGTGCGCGCCGCCGCGGAGGATTTCCGCAAGGCCATGCTGGCCGGGCCGAAGGTGCGTTACTACGAGTCCTTCGACCTCGTGCAGGTGCCCTACCCGAGTTACTACGGCCTGCGGCACGCCTTCCGCTACGAACACGTGCTGCCGTATCTGTCGATCTGCAACCGCCTGTTCGTCTGCCAGTTCGATACGCCGCAGGGCATCAAGACCCTGCTGATCTCGCCGTCGGACTACGAGTTCAATCGCGAGACGCCGTTCTTCAAGCGCCTGTCGGACAACAATCCGAAATGGCTGGAGCGCTTCATCCTCAAGCGCCACAGCACGGTCGAACAGGTGCTGGCGCGCATCGGCCTGAAGCCGGCGGACATCGACTACATTACCTACGACCATCTGCACACGCAGCATGTGCGGCGCTGGCTCGGTGGCGGCGACACGCCGGGCGTGCTGCCGAACGCAAAGCTGATCGTGCATCGCCAGGAATGGGAATCTGCCCTGCGCCTGACACCGATCCAGTACGACTGGTACTGCCCGGACGGCATCAAGGGCATTCCGGAGAACCGGGTGATCTTCGTCGAAGGCGACGTCATGCTCGGCGACGGCGTGGCGATGATCCATACGCCCGGCCACACCGAAGGCAATCACTCGATGGTCGTGCATACCAACGAAGGCCTGTGGGTCACCAGCGAGAACGGCATCAGCGTCGACGCCTATGCGCCGAAGGCCTCGCGCATCGCCGGCCTGAGCGCCTTCGCCAAGGCCAACGGCAGCGAGGTCATCCTCAATGGCAATACGCTGGAGAATTCCATCGATCAGTACATCTCGATGGTCCAGGAGCTGACGATTGCCGGTCCGTCGGCACGCAACGCGGACTTCCCGAACATCTTCCCGTCGTCGGAACTGACGCCGTTCTGGCTCGCGCCGGGCGTGCGCTCCAGCCACCGGGTCGGCCACGCGCGGCATGGGGCGCTGGTCCGGCCGGCCTGACGGGCGGTTTCAAGCTTATAACTAAAGCGCAGGGATCATTGCGTGCTTGAGCACGTCTTGGTCAAATGCCGCCAGCACGACAGCGCCGCGAGCGATCTGCCGCTGCGCCAATAATTCCAAGCCTTCGACGCCAGAGCCGACCACGGCATGAACGTCGCCCTGACCGGTGATCTTCATGCTGTCCGCTTTCCCCCGAGCCTGTCATGCGTCCGCGCCTCGCGTCCCGCGCCGGGCATGACCACGATTGCCATCATCGGTGCCGGCTTCTGCGGCACGGCGCTCGCTGTGCGCCTGTTGCGCGAGCCGCCGACCCTGCCGCTGAAGATCGTGCTGATCAACCGATCGGGCCGCATGGCGCGCGGCGTCGCGTATGGAACGCGCATCCAGGCGCATGTGCTGAACGTGCCGGCCGGTCGCATGTCGGCGTTTCCGGAACGGCCGGACGACTTCGTCAATTTCGCGCGCCTGCGCGATCCGCAGACCAGCGCCAGCGACTTCCTGCCGCGCCGCCTGTATGGCGACTATCTGGAATGGCTGCTGACTGTCGCCGAGGCCAACACGCCGCCGCAGTGTCAGCTGCTGGCCCGCATCGGCACGGTCGAGGCGCTGCAGCCGCTGGCCCACGGCGTCGAGCTGCAGCTGCAGAACGGCGAACGCCTGCAGGCGAATCACGTCGTGCTGGCGCTCGGCCATGATCAGCCGGTCAATCCGCCGGTGAGCAGCGGCGCCGAAGCCTTGTACGCGAGCGAGCGCTACGTCCGCGATCCCTGGGCGCTGGGCGCGCTGTCCCGCGTACCGATCCTCGAACCGGTGCTGATCCTCGGCAGCGGCCTGACGATGCTCGATGTGCTGCTGGACCTGCGCAGCCGCGGACATCGCTCGACGATCCATGTCCTGTCGCGCCGTGGCCTTTCCCCGCTGCCGCACCGCGACGCGAACGCTCCGCACAGCTACGACAGCCGGCTGCCGCAGCAGATGCTCGCGCGGCCGTCGATCCGCCACTATCTGCGCGAGCTGCGGCGCGAAGTGGCGCTGGCTACCGAGCGCGGCCAGGACTGGCGCGACGTCGTCGGTGCGCTGCGGCCATCGACCACCGCGTTGTGGCAGGCGCTCGACGAGAAGAACCAGCGCCGCTTCCTGCGCCACCTCAACGCCTATTGGGACGCGCACCGCCATCGCTGCGCTCCCGCCTTGTGGCAGGCCCTGCAGGCGGAACGGCAGAAAGGCGGCATCCAGCTTCACGCCGGCCGCGTTGCGAGTTATGCCGTCGAAGGCGACGGCATCGCCGTGCAATTCCGCCCGCGTGGGAAGAACACCGTCGAGCGGCTGAAGGTCGGCGCCGTCATCAATTGCACCGGGTCCGCCGTCGCACTGCATCGCTCCGAAGCGCCGCTGCTGCGGTCCTTGCTGCAGCAAGGCAGCGCGAGCAGCGACGCGCTCGGCCTCGGCTTCCGCCTGGACGCTCAGTACGGCCTGCTCGACCGCGACGGCCGCCGCACGCCGCGCCTGCATTACATCGGCCCGCTGCTGCGCGGCCGCGACTGGGAAGCGACCGCGATCCCGGAGCTCAGCCGGCATGTCGCGCATCTGCACGGCGCGCTGCGCCGCGAAATCGAGAGCGGACCACGGCGTCCTGTCACTGTCGTATCCGCGCAGGAGTAGAACCATGAGCTGGCGCCCCGACATCCGCTTTCTCGTCATCCCCGGTCTGCACGGCAGCGGACCGGATCACTGGCAGACGTACTGGGAATCGGTCCTGCGCGCGAGTCGCGTCAACCAGGACGACTGGACGAATCCGGACCTCGGACAATGGGCCGATCGCATCGTCAGCGCGTCGCTGACCGATCCCCGCCCCGCCGTATTGATTGCCCACAGCTTCGGCTGTCTTGCGACGGTGGCCGCCTGGCCGCGCCTGCGCCACGCGGTGCGCGCCGTGATGCTGGTGGCGCCGGCCAATCCGATGCGCTTCGGCCATGCACGCAAGTTTTCCAATCTGGCGCTGACCGTGCCGTCGATCGTCGTCGCCAGCCGCAACGATCCCTGGACCAGCTTCGGCACCGCCGGCCTGCTCGCGCGACGCTGGCACAGCGAACTCCTCGACAACGGATTCTGCGGCCACATCAATGCGCTCAGCGGCCATCACGAATGGACGGAAGGTTTCGAGCTGCTCAATGGCCTGCTCGAACGTGCTGGCCTCGCACCGCTGCGCAACCTCGCCAAACCAGCACGGCGTCCGGCGCTCGAAGTGCGTCATCTGCAATACCTGCTCTGAACCGATCATGTCCTCCAACATCCGCCACATCACGAGACTGGCCGCCGCGCTCTCAGTCGTCCTCGTCGCCGCCTGCGGACCGGCGGCGCCGAAGGGCGGCACGGTCGAGATCGACATCTCGCAGGTGTTCGGCGGCGAGCCGCTGCAGCTCGAGGGCAAGGACTTCGAGACCGCGAGCGGCGATCTGCTCAGGATCACCAAGCTGCGCTACTACCTCAGCAACTTCCGCCTGCGCCGGCACGACGGCCAGTGGTACACGCAGCCGCTCGGCACCAAGGACGGCAGCGGCTACTACCTGGTCGATACCGCGAAGCCGCAATCGCTGAAGCTGCAGCTGCCGGGCGTGGCAAGCGCCGACTACGAGGCGCTGGAATTCCTGATCGGTGTCGATGCGGCGCGCAGCGACCAGGGCGCGCAATCCGGCGCGCTCGATCCGCTCAACGGCATGTTCTGGACCTGGAGCAGCGGCTACATCTTCTTCCAGCTCGAGGGCCTGCGGCCGGACGGCACCGAGCTGAGCTGGCATGTCGGTGGCCGCGGGCCTGATGCACCCACGCGTACGGTGCAGCTGCCGCTCGGCGAGAAGCCGCTGCAGGTCAAACCGCAGCTGCTCAGCACGATTCACCTGCAGGCCGACGTCGCCGAGATCTTCCGTACGCCGCAGACGCTGGACCTCGACGCGCTGCCGACCGCGATGGATGCGAAGTCGGCCACGCCGATCGCCGACAACTACGCCGATATCTTCCGCGTCGATCACCTGCATCACGAGCCACTGCGCCGATGACGCAGCGCCGCGCCATCGGCGTCGCCATCAGCGGCGTGCTGCTGTTGCTAGCGGCTTCGACGGCGTTCGGCAGCCTGCCTGCGGTTCAACGCTGGATCAGCGCGCATCAGGTCCCGCAGATCCGCACGCCGGCCGGCTGGCCGGCGCCGCGCTACAGCGCCGAGGTCGATCGCGCGAGCTTCGAACTCGGCCGCCGCCTGTTCTACGATCCGCAGCTGTCGAAGGACGGCACGGTCTCCTGCGGCAGCTGCCACCAGCAGTTCGCCGCGTTCGCGCATTTCGACCACCGGGTCAGTCATGGCGTCGGCGGCGTCAACGGCACGCGCAACGCACCGGGCCTGTTCAACCTCGCCTGGCAGGCCGAGCTGATGTGGGACGGCGCGATCAATCATCTCGACCTGCAGCCGCTCGCACCGCTGCTGAATCCGGTCGAGATGGCCGCGACCCTGCCGACCGTGCTCGACACGCTGCAGCGCGATGCCGACTATCCCGCACAGTTCGAGCGCGCCTACGGCAGCCCCGGCATCGACAGCCAGCGCATGCTCGGCGCACTCGCGCAGTTCATGGCGACGATGATCTCGGCCGACAGCCGCTACGACCGATACCTGCAAGGCGACGAAGCGTTCAGCGCCGAGGAAGCCGCCGGACTGGCGGTGTTCCGCACGCGCTGCGCGGCCTGCCACAGCGAGCCGCTGCTCAGCGACCAGAGCTACCGCAGCAACGGCCTCGAGCCGAGCGCGATCGATCTGTCGGCCGCGGCCGGTCGCGCCGCCGTCACCGGCCGTGCCGAGGATCGCGGCCATTTCCGCGTGCCGAGCCTGCGCAATCTCGGCTACACCGCGCCGTACATGCACGACGGCCGCTACGCGACGCTGGCCGCGGTGCTCGATCATTACGCGAAGACCTTCGACGCGGCCGGCGATGCTGACCCGCTGCTGCGCGCCCAGGCGCCGCTGAGCGAGGATGAGCGCGCTGCGCTGCTGGCCTTTCTCGCGACGCTGGACGACAGCGGCTTTGTCGAGGATGCGCGTTTCGCGGAGCCGCTGCCATGAGCGCGCTGAGCCATACGTCGCCGCGTCTTGAAGCGGTCGCCGTCGTCAACGCGCAGCGCCTTGATGTCTATGTCGACGACCACGACAGCAACGCGCCACTGGCCGGGCTCGACGTGCGCCTGCAGACCGCCAGTTCTTCAATCACCCTGAGCGAGCGCGAGCCTGGCCTCTACAGCACGGCGATCGATCGCCGCCTCGATGGCACCACCATCACGCTGCAGATTCGCGGGCCCGACTGGCTCGAAACCGTCAGTGGTTCCTTGAGGATCGACGCCGCTGCACAGCCTGCAACCTTGTCGACAACCATCGTTGGCGCCTGGACCGCAGCGGCGATCGTCCTGCTGGCCGTCGGCCTGCTCGCTTACGCGGCCCGGCGGCGGCGCTAGATCGTCATGTTCCAGCGCCTCGTCACTGCCAGCCTGCAGCATCCCTGGGTCGTTCTCGCCGTCGTCCTGCTGCTGGGCGGACTGGCGATCGACGTGACCCAGCGCCAGACGCTCGACGTGCTGCCGGAGCTGACGCGGCCGACGATCAGCGTGCATACCGAAGCGCTGGGGCTCGCGCCGGAAGATGTCGATGCGCTGGTGACGCGTCATGTCGAAGCGGCCTTGAGCGGCCTGCCGGATGTGCAGCGCGTGCGCTCGATCTCCAGCGCCGGACTGTCGCTGGTCTATGCCGAGTTCGCCTGGAACTCGGAGCCCTATCGCAACCGCCAGCTCGTCGCCGAGCGGCTCGAAGCGGCGCGACCCCTGATTCCCGCCGGCCTGCAGCCGCGCATCGGCCCGCTGACCTCGCTGATGGGCGAGGTCATGCTCGTCGCGCTGCAGGCAGAGGGTGAGAGCACGCCGGCCAGTCTTCGCGAGCTGCGCGATCTGGCCGACTGGCGCGTCTCGCCGGCCCTGCTCGGCGTGCCGGGTGTCGGCAACGTCGTCGTCATCGGCGGCGAGATCCGCCAGTACGAACTGCGCCCCGACCCGGCGCGCATGGCCTTGCTCGGCATCACGACACAGCAGCTGAGCGATGCCGCAAGCGGCTTCGGTCGCGACCAGGCCGGCGGCTATGTCGATGCCAACGGCCAGGACATCGCGCTGCGCCTGCGCGGCCGGCCGTTCGCGATGGATGCGCTGGCAACGCTGCCGGTCGACTGGCGCAACGGCAGCAGCGTGCGGATCGGCCAGGTCGCCGAGATCGCCGAGGGCAGCCGGCCCCGTCGCGGCGATGCCGGCGCCGATGGCCGACCGGCAGTGATCCTTGCGATCCAGAAGCAGCCGGGCGCCGACACCCTGCGACTGACGCGCGCGCTCGACGAACGTCTTGCCACGCTCGCCGCCGGCTTTCCGCCCGGATACGGACACAGCGTGCTGTTTCGCCAGGCCGACTTCATCGAACGCTCGACCGCCAACGTCGGCGAAGCCTTGCTGCACGCGGCGATCATCGTCGCGATCGTGCTGTTCGCCTTTCTGGTCAGCGCGCGGGCCAGCCTGATTTCCCTGCTGGCGATCCCGCTGTCCTTGCTGACCGCGGTGCTGGTGCTGCATCTGATGGGACAGTCGATCAACACGATGACGCTCGGTGGACTGGCGATCGCGATCGGCGAGCTGGTCGACGACGCGGTCGTCGACCTCGAGAACATCGTGCGGCGCCTGCGCCAGCATGGCGGGGCCACGGGAATCACCACCGTCATCGCCCGCGCGGCCGTCGAGGTCCGCTCCGGCGTGTTGTACGCGACGTTGATCATCGTGCTCGTGCTGCTGCCGCTGTTTGCACTCGATGGCATCGCCGGACGCCTGTTCGCACCGCTCGCCATCGCCTACATCACGGCGATCCTCGCCAGCCTGGTCGTCGCGATCTGCGTGACGCCGGTGCTGTGCCGCCTGCTGTTCGCCGACCCGGCGAGAACGCTGCCGACCGAAGCGCGCTGGCTGGTTGCCGTGCGCGCGCGCTATGTTCGCTTGCTGGAGACAGCACTGCGCTGGCCGCGGGCATTGTTCGGCCTAGCCGCAGCCACGGCGATCGCAACCTTCGTCATCGGCCTGTCGCTGCCGCGCGCCTTCCTGCCCGGCTTCAACGAAGGCACGCTGACGCTGAACCTGATCCTGCAGCCGGGCATCGCGCTCGCGGAGTCGAGCCGCATCGGCCAGCGCGCCGAACAGTTGCTGCTCGACATGCCCGAAGTGATCCACGTCGGCCGGCGCACCGGTCGCGGCGAGCTCGACGAGCATGCGGAAGGCATCCACTACTCGGAGCTGGAACTGAGCCTGCGCGAAGAGGGCCGTCCGCGCGAGGAAATCCTCGCCGACATCCGCCATCGCCTCGCCGAGCTGCCGGGCTCGCTGGCGATCAGCCAGCCGATCACGCACCGGCTCGATCATCTGCTGTCGGGCGTGCGCGCGCCGCTGGTCGTCAAGGTCTACGGCGAGGACGCCGCGGTACTGCGCCGCCTCGCCGAACAGGTTCGCGCGCAGCTCGCCGCGATCGACGGTTTTGCCGATGTGCAGATCGAGGCGCAGGTCGACGTGCCGCAGCTGGAGATTCATGTCGACCCGAATGCCGCCGCGCAATACGGCCTGTCGTCGGCGCTCGCGCAGGCTCGGCTCAATGGCCTGCTGGTCGGCACGCCGCTGTCGACGATCGTCGATGGCGAACGCCAGCACGCACTGCTGCTGCGCCTGGCCGACGCGCAACGCACACCGCAGGCACTGCAGCAGTTGCTGGTCGACAGCCCCGCCGGACCGGTACCGCTGCCATCCATCGCGCAGATCGGCGAACGCTTCGGCCCCAACCAGATCCAGCGCGAGGACCGCCGCCAGCGTCTGGCGGTCTCGGCCTTCGCCGCTGCCGAAGGCTTCGAGCAGGCGAGCATCCAGGCTCAGGCGCTGATTGCCGACACGCCGGTACCCCCCGGCTACGAGCTGCGGCTCGAAGGCCAGCTCGTCGCCCAGCAAGCGGCGATGACGCGCTTGATCGGCCTCGCGGCGCTGTCGCTGCTGCTGATGACGCTGTTGATCTTCAGCCGCTATCGCTCATGGCCATTGACGCTGATCGTGCTCGGCAATGTGCCGGTCGCATTATTCGGCGGCGCACTGGCGCTGCTGCTGGCCGGCGTGCCGCTGTCGGTCGCCAGCGTCATCGGCTTCATCACGCTCGCCGGCATTGCGGTTCGCAACGGCATCCTCAAGATCAGTCATTACCTCAATCTCGCCATCGACGAGGCGATGCCCTTCGGCCCGGCGCTGGTCGCGCGCGGTTCGGCAGAGCGTCTCAGTCCGGTGCTGATGACCGCCGTCATCACCGCACTCGCCTTGCTGCCGCTGCTCGGCTCCGGCAGCGAACCCGGCAAGGAGATCCTGCATCCGGTCGCACTGGTGATTTTCGGCGGCCTGATCAGCGGCACGCTGCTCGACAGCTTCCTGACGCCGGCCTTGTTCCTTCGCCATGGCGCAGCAGCGCTGCAGGGCCTGCGCAGTCGATCGGGCGGCTATTGATCCGTACGGATCAATAACCCAACGAGCTCTGTTTTATTGAGACGGCATCACGCGCGTTCTCTACAAAAAACCAGCTCGCTAATGCCGTCTCAATATTAGCAGCTGCGAAAATGTTCTAACCGGGCGTGCCCAAATAACGGAACCAAGCAGTTAAAGTTATCGCACGTCTCAGCCTCGACGAATGAAGTTCTTCCGTCGACACGTTGGCGCCCCACCCCATTTTTCATCAGCTTGCCCGTGCCCGCGCACAGGGGCACGTGTGGCTCGCACGTCAGGCAAACAGGAGACGACATGTACAAGGGAACCACGGGTGCGCTCCAGCACCTGCGGCAGTTCGCCAGGGGAAATACAGCGCTGGGCTTGATTGCCGCGCTGGGCATACTGGCTGGAACCGGCACTGCTTCGGCAGGTGCACCGGCCGCAATCAACAAGAACACCGGCGACTCGATCCCCAACGGCTCGGTGCTGCTGGTCTGGGCCGGCGACGGCTGTGCACTGCCGGTTCCGGTGGGCACCTGCAGCCCCGACAGCGCACAGGATTTCATGGCAGTCGTCGACGTCGAGCCGAACTCGACGACCTTCGGCAACGTCATCTGGACGGCCGAACTGCCGCGCGCAACGCTGTCCAACATCCTGCCGGGCGGCATCATCGCCAACTCCGATGCGCACAACGATCCGCATCACATGACCAGCTACACCTCCTACATCTCCGGAGGCGGTGACGGTCTGACGGCGGGTCGCAAGTATTCGTTCGCCGGCGGCGTGATCTCGAAGAACGTGTTCCGCTTCGACATCACCAGCGTGCGCAACATCGGCAAGGGCGAACTCGCGATCTGCGGCACGCAGCCGCGGCGCTCGTCGCTGACCGACGACTTCGTCGTCATGCCGGCGCCGGGCGGCAACCACAAGATCCTGTTCACCTACATGGGCAACTACGGCTACGGTCCGCAGGGCTCGGTGACCGAACTCGATCCGGGCCGCGTCGCACCGACGATCCTCGAAGGCGTGCTGCCGTTGTGCGCACCGTCGATCCCGAACGTGATCTCGCTGGCGGACACCGTCGCGCAGATCGCGCTCAATCTCGGCTGCGTCGGCGGCGTCGAGCCGGATGACGACGCCACGCTCGGCCACAAGGGCATCACCGAGTATCCAGGCTGCGTGCGCGCCAACCAGCCGCGCAATCCGACCAACTACACCTCGTATCCGGATTCGCGTCCGTCGCGCGAGGCGAACCAGGGCCTGTTCTTCCTCGGCAACAAGGACGCCGGTCTCGAGTTCCAGCCGCACGGCATGGGCCTGACCTACGACGGCAAGTACCTCGCGACGTCGAACTACGCGGTGCCGGCATCGATCGGTGTCGCCGCGCTCAACGGCGCGCTGACCGAGTTCTGCTCGAACGCCTACCTGGGCATCGGTCCGCTCGGCATCTGCGGTTCGTCGTTCGGTTCGTCGGTGCACGTCTGGGAGACCAGCAACTCGTACACCTACGGCAAGACGCGCGACTCGCTGAAGCCGGCTGGCGTCTATGAGGACAACCCGTACATCCGTTCGGTCAGCGCGCTGCCCGACGGTCCGCGTGTCGAGCCGGTGCTGATCCACGAAGAGAACGAAGGCGCGATGGCCTTCGGCATTCCGCACCAGTCGCACCACTGCGTCGGCCAGAAGGGCTGGGAAAACCTCGGCGATCCGAGCTTTGACGCCGCGGTCACCCGCGTCGGTGTTGCCGCCAACGAACGTTCCGAAATCACCGCCGCGGATTGCGCGCCGGGCGATGCCGACTACGTGCCGCATGACGGCGCCTTCACCGCCAGCATGTGCGGCGGCGTGCTGTACTACACGCCGGACATCACGCTTGCGGGCAACGTGCAGAACGCCTTCGGCGGCTACGGTCCGTACTGGCGCCCGGTCTACGACGTCGGTCCTTGCACGGGCGTGTCCTACTTCACGGTCAGCGACGACGATCGCTTCCTGGTCCTGCCGGTGTCGGGCATCGAAAGCCCGCCGGAAATCGACCCGGCCGGTTCGATCGACTTCGACCGCGACTATCCGCGTGAGCACAGCCGCCGCCTGCTGACGGTCGACATCCGTCCGCTGCTGTCGCGTGGCCGCGCCGAAACCGCACAGACCGCGATCCAGTGCGACTTCCCGCCGCCGGACGCCAATCGCGCCGCGAACACCTCGCTCGGCACCAAGGCGACGCGTTCGAATGCGAATGCCGGACACAGCGCCGTCTTCAACGTGCTCAAGCACAACAACGAAGCCGACGACTGCCCGCGTATCCGTGGCGTGATCGGTCAGTTCGAGACCGGCCCGCACGGCGAAGGCCTGCCGACGACGCTCACCTCCAACACCAATCCGGGCACGGGCTACATCCGTCTCGCGGAAACGGTGCCGGAAGTGCTCAACGGCAACCTCGGCGGTCTGTTGCTGAACTCGTACAAGACGGGCGGCGGTCCGGCCGGCGACGGCGGTTCCCCGGGCAGCGGCAACCTGAACTCGCTGCAGAACATGTACACGCACGGTGGTCCGCACTTCACGCTGTACGACCGCGTCGGCTACCAGCGCACGTCGGTCGGTGAAGGTGGTTACCTGGATCTGCGTCCGCTCGAGGTCAATGGCCTGAAGCTGCCGCGCGATGCCGTCGTCGGTGAAGACCCGGCAACCGGCACTGGCCGCTTCGTGTTCATCCAGTACTTCGTCGAACTGCAGCACGTCCCGGGTCCGGGTACGGGTTCTGACGGCGACCGCACGCTGTGCCTCGGCAAGTTCGACCGTCGCACCGGTGCGACGGTGCTGGACACGACGTTCACCGACGAAATCCTCGGCACGCCGTGCCTCGATTTCGACAGCGCGGCCCGCGACAACTGGAACTGGCCGGGCGCCCGCGGTGCCAAGGGCGGCGCCAAGCCGCACTCGGCCGCCTTCGAGCGCGACGGTGCACCGCTGTTCAGCCCTGGGTACTACCCGGCCGTGCCGCTCAATCCGGACGGTGACAACTAAGCCGTAGAAGTTTTTGCACTGTGCTTCATCGGGGGGTGAGCACAGCCGTACGGGGGATGTTCCGGTTCGCCGGAGCATCCCTCCTCTGCGGATTTCCAATGTTTTGCTGCAACCACAAATTACGAGTGTCATTGCCATGAAGATTCAAACCAAACTGATTCCCGCCGCGATTGCCGCCACACTGGCGATCGCCGCAAGCACCGGTTTCGCCGCCGAGCCGGCCAACGGCCTGCAGGCCGACGTCTACGTCAACGGCAAGCCGATCAGCGCCAACCATGTGCTGCTGATGGGCTCCGGGCTGGACCCGGAAAACAACACCCGCGACGCCAACGATCCGGAGCGCCAGGCCGCCGCGCGCGCCGAACTGGTGACCCAGGAACTGCTGGCCCAGGAAGCGATCCGTAAAGGTCTTGACCGCGATCCGGTCGTTGCCGATCAGCTCAGCTTCCAGAATCGCGTGATCCTGTCGCGCGCCTATCTGGAGCAGTACTTCAACGAAAGCCCGGTCACCGATGCGACGCTGAAGACCGCTTACGAATGGAAGCGCGCAAACGGCAAGCTGCTCGAATACAAGACCCGGCACATCCTCGTCACCAGTGCAGACCAGGCGCTGGCCGTCGTCGCCAAGCTCGACAAGGGCGAAGACTTCGCCGCGCTCGCACAGCGCTACAGCCAGGATCCGGGCGGCCAGAGCACCGGCGGCGACCTCGGCTGGTTCCAGCCGGAGAATTTCGTCGACCATCATTTCACCGACGCCCTGCAGGAACTGTCGAAAGGCGGTTACACGAAGAAGCCGATCCGCACCCGCTTCGGCTGGCACATCATCAAGCTCGAAGACGGTCCGCGCCCGGGACGCAATGCACCGCCGTTCGAGGAACTGACCGACGCTGCACGCGAAGCACAGCGCCAGAAGGCCGCGCAGATCAAGATCGAGACGCTGACGTCCGAGCTCGCCGCCAAGGCCAAGCTCACCGGCCCCGGCGCCGCCACTTCCGTCGCGCGCAAGGCCAAGTGAGGTCGACCATGAATCCGTTCATCAAGACCGCATTGGCCGCCTCGCTCGTGCTGCTGGGCGCCTGCGCGCAGACGCCGACCCGCGGCACCGCCGATGTCAGCGTCGCCGCACAGTCCGACGATGCCTCGGACGAAGCGCGCAACGCGTTCTTCGTCCACAACGCGCGCTCCGGCGATATCGCCGCACTGACCCGCGAGCTCGACAAGGGCATCGACATCAACGTGTTCGACACGCTGAGCCAGACCGCACTGATTGCCGCCGTCAGCCAGAACAAGTTCGATGCCGCCAAGCTGCTGCTCGAGCGCGGCGCCAAGGTCGACCTCGCCGATCCGGCCGGCTGGACGCCGCTGATCCACGCGACCTACTCGGCATCGGCGCCGGACATCCTCAAGCTGCTGCTCGATCACGGCGCGGACATCAACGCGCGCAACGACCGCGGCGTCACCTCGCTGTACATCGCCAGCTCGGTCGGTCGTGAACCGCAGGTGCTGTTCCTGCTCGCGCATGGCGCCGATCCGTCGCTGACGACCAGCTCCGGCTACACCGCCAAGCGCGTTGCGCAGCTGCGCGGTCTCGATCGCATCGTTGCGCTGCTCGACGCCAAGCCGGCGCCGACGGCACAACAGTAAGCGGATCACGCTTCGCCCTCCCGCCAGGCCATGCCCGTCCGACCCGCAAAGTGGCTGCTGATGCTGTGCGGTCTGCTGATGCTCGCAGAGCCGGCAGCAGGCGCGGCACCGAGCCTGCTGCTAGGCAAGCCGGAGCAGCGCAGCCTCGGCATCCGCACGCTGAGCGCAACGGCGGCGCGTCAGGCCGAGGTGCTGGCGGCACGGGTCATCGTCGACCCGCGCCGGCAGCACCGCATCAGCGCGGGTGAAGACGGCGTCATCGAGGCGCCGGAGGGCGGCTTCATCGCCCCTGGGTCCAGCGTCGCCCAGGGCAGCGTGCTGGCCTGGCTGCGACCGGTCATCGCCGAGCCGCAGCGCCGCGACCTGCAGGCGCAGCTCGCCACCGCGCAACGCGATGTCGCGCTCGGCAAGCTGCAGATCAAGCGTTTCTCGATCGACGAAGCACAGGCGGTCGAAGGCAATCTGCTGACACCGTCGATCCGCATCACCGCCGACTACCACGCCGCGCAGACGCGCGTCGCCCATCTCGAACGCACCCTCAATGCGCGCAGCGCGATCCGCGCGCCCGCCGCCGGCACGCTGCTGCGCAGTGCGCTGGCGGATGGGCAACTCGTGCGCGGCGGCGAAGCGCTCGGCGAGATCGCCGGCGCGGCGCAGACCGTGATCGCCGCGCCGATCGCCGCTGCGCAGCGAGCCCGTATCGCCCAGGCCGCTGCCGCCCTCGCGGGCGACGCACAGGCACTGAGCCCACTCGGCCTGCGCTTCGATGCCGCTTTGCGCAGCTGGCAGGCGCTCTACGCACAAGCGCCGGACGCCACGCCGCTGCTGGCGGGCGCTACCGTGCGCGTCGTGCTCGCCGCCGGCGCCGACAGCCCGATCCGCGTGCCGGCGGACAGCCTGTTCGAACACGAACAGCGCCAGTGGCTGTGGCTGCACGAAGGACCCGAACAGTTCGTAGCGCAGGCCGTCGACGTCGTCGCACGCGACGTCGGCAGCGTTGCGATCCGCGGCGACTGGGCCGCCCGGCAGCGGATCGTCATCGTCGGTGGCGGCGCGTTGACCGCGCGCCTGAAGCCGCGCGCGGAGCCGGCGACATGAAGGCGCGCTGGCTGAATCTTTGCGCCGCACTGGCCGTCACCGCGCCGGCGGTGCTGGTCGCGCACGACGGTGTCGATCATGGTGCCGACGCGACGGCGGCCGACAATGCAGCACGACCCTACTGGGTCAGCGCGACGCGCCTGCACGTCGCCGAGTCCCTGCAGCAGCGTCTGGCGTTGCGCAGCGCTGCTGCGGCGGAACAACCACAAGACATCAGACTCAGCGCGGAGGTGCTGCCCCATCCCGCCAGCACAGCGATCGTCAGCGCGAGCGGCTATGGCCGCATCGAGAGCGCCGGCAGCTGGCCGCTCGCCGGGCAGACCGTCCGCAAGGGCGAAGTGCTCGCCTGGCTGCGTCCGCTGCTGAGCGTGCAGCAGGACAGCGAACGCCGCCGCGACTTGCAACTGCTCGAACAGCAGCTGCAGCTCGCCGGGATCAATCTCGAGCGCCTGCGCGGCCAGGTCGAAGCCAGCGGCGGTGCCGGCGTCGCCAACAACGTCTATTACGACGAAGCGGTGCTCGATGTCGCTGCGCTCAAGCAGCGCATAGAACATGCACGACACGCCCTTGAGGATCGCGTCGCGCTGCGCGCCTCGATCGACGGCGTGCTGGCCGCCAGCAGCGTCGGCGACGGCGATGTCGTCGATGTCGGCAACCGCCTGTTCACGATCGCCGCGACGGATCGCTTCCGCATCGCGCTGCCGGTCTTCGATGCGGCACAGGTCCGCCAGCCGCCTTCTCTCGCGCTGCCGCTCGGTGAGCGCAGCGTCGCGTTGACTCACGTCGGCAGCGAACCCGCGCGCAATGGCCAGGGCTGGCAGCTGCTGTACGACGGCGCCGATGCGACGACAACGGCGCTGATGCCCGGCGAGATCGTCGAAGTTTCCACGCGCGCAGCCGCTGCGCCGCGCCCCTGCCTGCGCAACAGCGCGGGCGCGGAGATCTGGGTACAGGTCGAAGCAGAAGTTTTCGAGCGTCGGCGTGCCGCCGATTGCGAACAGATACAGATCACAGCTACCGAGCGGTGGGTCCGCGACGGCGCAGCGATCCTTGCGCAGTACCGGTGACCTCGGGACCACCCGCCGCCGGCTTGAATCTCAGCGCGTCATCACAGTGACGCGAATGCAACCAGAGGGCCACCCATCGTGGTCGACAGATTGAGGAACAGAGCAGTGAAGAACAACATCCTTGGAGTGGTCTCGGTGAGTTTTGCGGTGCTGCTTGCGGCCTGCGGCCAGAGCTCGGAAGTCACCGGCGGCAATCCGTCGCCGGGCGGCAACGGCAGCGGCGGCACGATCGCGCCGGTCGCCCGCTCCGCCGTTTCACTGAGCAGCAAGGAAGACGCGCTGCGCCAGTTGCGGGTCTCCAGCCTCGTCGCCAGCCAAGTCGCCGGCGGCAACATCAACCTCGGGTCGGCGAAGAAGCGCGCGCAGCCGCTGGCCTGGAATTTCGGCCATGGCGAACGCGCTGCCGTCGGTGGCAGCAGCGGCCAGCACAGCTTCCAGCTGCTGCAGGGCGCGCAGCCCGGCGTCGACCGCGGCATCGTCACGCATGCCAATGCGGTGACCAGCTGGCCGACCGCGAACGGCGCGACCGAGAAGCTGACGCTCAACGGCGTCACCGAACAGGGCCTGTCGGCGGATCAGAGCGTGAGCTTCCAGCGCCACGGCACCGACCAGGCGGCCTACAGCGAATCGCGCGAGCGGCGTTCCAGCGGCGGCGCGGTGCTGGCTTCGGAAAGCCTGCAGCTGCAGGGCCTGTCCGAGGTGAGCTGGCCGTCGGGCGGCACGCTCGATGCGCGCGGCCTGCTGAAGTACCGCTTCAAGCGTGAAGACGGCCAGTTCTTCAACGTCGACATCGGCGAAACCGGTACGCCGTTCACCGTGCAGCAGAACGAAGCGCTCAGCTACGCCGGCAACTACGCCTACGAACTGCCGGGCGAAGGCTCGGGCCTGGCGAGCGTCGCCACCGTCGAACCGATCGCCTTCGACGCCAGCGGCGACCATCCGGCCTCCGGCGTGCTGCGCATCGTCTCGGGCGACCGTACCGCCATCTTCAACTTCCGTCCGGATGGCGGCGCCACGCTGGAGATCGACCAGTCCCAGCAGGAAATCACCGCCGCGGAAATCCGCAACGCCCTGCTCGGCAGCTAGGAATTAGCTCAGTACAAAAAGCAAACGGAAACCTTGTTCTGGCGCGGGGACGCTAAGCTCCGCGCCAGTAACATCGCAGCGCCGCAAGCCTGCGTATCTCCGTCCCCCAAACTTTGACCGATCATGGCCACTCGCCCTCCTCGCTTCTCCATCCCTACGGCCCACGGCGCGGCGTTGATTCTGCTGGCAACGGCCAGTGCCGTCGGCGCGCAACAGCCTGAGCCGGAGCTGTTTGCGCCTGTCGAAACGCAGGCCCCTGCGGAAGCGGCACCGGAAGCGACCACCGCGGAAGCGGCGGTGGACACGGAGGCCCAGCCATCGGCAGAAGCCCCGGCCACAACGCCGGCGCTGGACAACATCGAGGTCGAACCGCTGCGTGCTGAAGGGACGCCGCTGCCGGCCGCGACGCCGGCACCGCCGACCGCGCTCGAGGAAATCATCGTCACCGCGCAGAAGCGCGAACAGTCCCTGCAGGAAGTGCCGATCGCGATTTCCGCGTTCACCAACTTCCAGCTCGACGCACGCGGCATCACCAGCGTCAAGGATCTGGGCACCGCGGTGCCCGGCCTGCAGTTCACCGACCTGGCGGGCTACAACCTGATCTATCTGCGCGGCGTCGGCACGGATGCCTTCATTCCGGCCGCCGATCCGAGCATCGCAACCTATCTCGACGGTGTGTACTTTCCGTCGGCACACAACATGGTGCAGTCCTTCGGCGCGCTGGAGCGCATCGAGGTTCTACGTGGACCGCAGGGCACGCTGTTCGGCCGCAACTCCACCGGCGGCGCGATCAGCATCTTCACGCGCGCACCCGGCCCTGAGCCGGAGATCTCGGTGCAGGCCAGCTATGCGCGCTTCGACGACCTGAAGTCGCGCGCTCACGTCAGCCTGCCGCTCGGCGACGCCCTCGCGGTCAGCTTCTCCGGTTTCTACAACCGAGAGGACAACTACTACAAGCTCGACAACGGCGACAAGGAACTGCCGCAGGAAATCGGCAAGGGCGGCCGCGTGCGCCTGGCGATCAACCCGGCTGACAATTTCCGCATCGTGCTGACCGGCCTGATGGCACGCTACAGCGGTACGTCGACGACAACATCAGTGAACACCGCGCCGAGCAATCTCGGCAGACTGCTGACGATTCCCGAGGAAACCCGCGAGTACATCGTCACCGCCGACTCGACGCCGTCGCTGACGACCGATACCCAGGCCTGGTACGGCGACGCCACGTGGACGCTGCCCTGGCTGGACATCAAGCTCCTCGGCAGCCACTACGACATCGACGCCTACGATTACGTCTACGACTACGACGGCTCGGCGCGGCCGATCGCGACCTACGGCGCCGAGAGCGATTACCAGACGGTCGACACCGCGGAGCTGCAGTTCACGTCGAACGACGGCACGATCGGCAGCAGCTGGCTGCAATGGGTGGCCGGCGCCTACTACCTGCGCAGCGAGGGTGGTTACGACCCGGGCTATCTGTCGCTGGCCGACAGCGTCGTCAACCTGCAGCCGGTCATCGATGTCCTGCCGCCGCTGCTGCGCAATATCCTCAACCCGCTGCCGATCCCGACGCAGCTGCGCTTCAACTTCACCGGCCTGATCGGCGCCGAGTCCTACTCCGGCTATCTGCAGGCCACCGCCAACGTCACCGACTGGCTGAATGTCACCGCCGGCGGCCGCTATCAGGAAGAAACCCGCAACCTGATCCGCTCGGACGTCGCAATCCAGGGCATCGACCGCTCGCTGATCTCCTGGACGCCGCGCGAATCCACCGTCACCAATTTCTCGCCGCGCGTCGTCGTCGACATCAAGCCGCTCGACAACCTGATGCTCTATGCGTCGTACGCGCAGGGCTTCAAGAGCGCGACGTACAACATCATCAACATCTATCTGCCGCCGGACTACGTCAAACCGGAAGAGGTCACGTCTTACGAAGTCGGCTTCAAGTCGGACCTGTTCGAGCGCTCGCTGCGCTTCAACGTCGCCGCCTTCGAAAGCGAGATCAAGGACCTGCAGACCGGCTTCGTGTCGCTGACCACCGGTGGCGCGATCAATTTCGAGAATGCCGGCGAAGCGCGCATCCGCGGCATCGAGTTCGATACGACCGCGATTCCGCTGCCGAACTGGAACCCGGGCCTGCTGCTGACCGTCGGTGGTTCCTGGCTCGATGCGATCTACACCGATTACGTCGGCGGCAGCGGCTACAACGAAAACACCGGCCTGTCGTACAGCAATGGCGACTTCACCGGCAACCGCGTCGTGCGCACGCCGAAGTTCAGCGGCAGCGCGACCTTGAGCCAGACCATCGATGTGTCGACCGGCTCCTTCGAGATCGGCGTCGACTACTACTACAACTCCGGCTTCTACTACCTGGCGCAGAACTCGGCGAACTCCTTCGAGGACAGCTATCGCATCGTCAACGGTCGCATCAGCTACCTGCATGCGCCCTGGAACCTGCGGGTGACGGTGTTCGGCGAGAACCTGATCGACGAACGCTATCGCCTTGCGCAGTTCCACACCGACTTCGGCCGCGAGGACACGCTGGCGCCGCCGGTCACCGTGGGCTTGCGGGTCAACTGGGATTACGGGATCTGATTTTGGGATCTGATTTTATATTCGATAATGGAATATAAATGTCACTACAAATTACTTTTTAATAATAACGGCCTGACCTAGAGTTGCCTCATGCCCGGTCATCGACAGGTGCAAGCCCATCAGGATGCAGAGGAGAGACCCGTGTCTTACGACGCCGTTGCCCCGTATCAGCCGGACCAGCATGAGTGGACTGCAGTGCCCGCAGAGGGCATTGCCCGGTCGCTGCCGCACGGCGAAGGCCTGACGCCGCCCGAAGCCTGGGCGCTGATCCGCAGCGGTGAAGTCACGCTGGTCGACGTCCGCACCGCCGAAGAGCGCGCGTTTGTCGGCCAGGTCCCCGGCAGCCTGCATGTGCCCTGGGCCACCGGCACCGCGATGAACCGCAATCCGCGCTTCACCCGCGAGCTGGAAGCCAAGGTCGCGAAGGACAAGCCGGTGCTGCTGCTGTGCCGCAGCGGCAAGCGCTCGGCACTGGCGATGGACGCGGCGATCAAGGCTGGCTTCAGCCAGGTCGCCAACATCCTCGAAGGCTTCGAAGGCGATCTCGATGCGCACGGCCAGCGCGGCCACAGCAACGGCTGGCGCCATCACGGCCTGCCCTGGCAACAGGACTGATCGCAGGCATCCATGGGGGCTGGCAGCGAAGACAGCTGGGATCTGGGGCGGATCGTCGGCGAACTCAAGCAGACGCGTGAGCGCTGGCGTCACCGGCGCAGCCGCGAGCGCGATGCGGGCGATCGCGAGTTTCCGTCCGTCGAGCGCATCGCCGAGGCCATCAAGCTGCTGCGGGGCGCGTTGTTTCCGCTGCGCCTCGGTCCTTCCGACCTGCATCGCGAAGGCGAGGACTTCTACGTCGGCCACGCGCTGGAACGCGCCTTTCATGCGCTCGCCGAAGAGGCGCGACTGGAACTGGCCAGCCGCGCGACCGACGATCAGTCGCGCCAGTCCGCCGAGCTGCGCCTCGAAGCGCGCCGACGCATCGCGGCGTTTGCCAATCAGATCCCTGCGCTGCGCGCGCTGCTCGACGAAGACGTCGAGGCCGCCTATGTCGGCGATCCGGCGGCGCACAGCGTCGATGAAGTCCTGCTGTGCTATCCCGGCGCGCATGCGCTGATCCACCACCGCATCGCGCATGCGCTGTACCGGCTCGAGCTGCCGCTGCTGGCGCGCATCGTCGCCGAGATCGCCCATTCGGAAACCGGCATCGACATCCATCCGGGCGCGACGATCGGCCGCGCGTTCTTCATCGACCACGGCACTGGCGTCGTCATCGGCGAAACCGCGGTGATCGGCGATCGTGTGCGCATTTACCAAGCGGTGACGCTGGCGCGAAGCGTTTCGAAACCGATACCGACGGCGCACTGACGAAGGGCCAGCCGCGTCATCCGCTGGTCGAGGACGACGTCGTGATCTATGCCGGCGCGACCCTGCTTGGAAGAATCACGATCGGCAAGGGCTCGACGATCGGCGGCAATGTCTGGCTCACGCGCAGCGTACCGCCCGGCAGCCAGATCACCCAGGCGCGCTCGCAGACCGACATCGACCCGGGCACTCCGAGGTGAACGCGGTGACCAATGCCCTGGGCGCCACCGTGCGCTCGACGCGCCAGGCGCTCGGCTGGTCGCAGGAACGCCTCGCGGAGTTGTCCGGCCTGGATCGCAGCTATGTCGGCGAGATCGAGCGCGGCACGGTGAGCCCGACGCTGGCAACACTCGAAAAACTCGCGACGGCGCTGAACATGAAGCTGTCACAACTGATTCAACTGTCCGAACGACAGTAAGTCTGAAACTGGCACCAAGGTTGCGGGATTTACGGGACTGCCGCGCGCTGCGGGCGATGTCCCGTAGATCGGCGATCTAGACCGTTTCAGAATTAGCTTATTCCCGCATGACCTGACCGGAGCGTCACATGGCCGACACCCTGCCCCTGCCAACCCTGGGCGATGTTGCTGCTCACAAACTTGCCAACACGACCAAGACCCCGGCGCAGCTGCCGATCATCACGCCGCGCTGGCTGACCCATCTGCTGCAGTGGCTGCCGGTCGAGGCCGGTGTGTTTCGCGTCAATCAGGTCCGCAATCCGGCCGACATCCGCACCGCCTGCTCGGTGACCGACGGCGGCCAGCTGCCGAATTCCTATGTCGATTACGAAGAGCAGCCGCGCGAGTACTGGCTGCGCCAGGTCGCGACCAAGCTCAACATCCATACCCGTGTTTCCGATCTGCATTCGAGTCCTTACGACC
Source organism: Fontimonas sp. FW305-C-3 (assembly GCF_058783185.1). Taxonomy (NCBI): domain Bacteria; kingdom Pseudomonadati; phylum Pseudomonadota; class Gammaproteobacteria; order Nevskiales; family Nevskiaceae; genus Fontimonas; species Fontimonas sp. FW305-C-3. Next base: position 920,620 of record NZ_JBYSYK010000002.1, read on the forward strand.
AGATCAAGGAACAGCTGCGCCTGATCATCGAGACGATCAAGGAGCGCCAGGAAAGCGAGCTGATCAACAATCCGGACTACGGCCTGCTGTCCAGCGTCGCCGAGGAACAGCGCGTCTACCCGCTGACCGGCGCACCGACGCCGGACGACATGGACGAGCTGCTGACCAAGGTCTGGAAGGAGCCGGCGTTCTTCCTGACCCACCCGCTGGCGATTGCCGCCTTTGGCCGCGAATGCACGCGCCGCGGCGTACCGCCGCCGACCGTGAGCCTGTTCGGCTCGCAATTCCTGACCTGGCGCGGCATTCCGTTGATCCCTTCGGACAAGGTGCCGGTTGCCGACGGCAAGACCAAGATCCTGCTGCTGCGCGTCGGCGACAAGCGCCAGGGCATCGTCGGCCTGTTCCAGCCGGGCCTGCCCGGCGAACAGAGCCCGGGCCTGTCGGTGCGCCTGATGGGCATCGACGATCATGCGATCGCCTCATACCTCGTTTCGCTGTATTGCTCGCTGGCGGTGCTGACGCCGGATGCACTGGCCGTGCTCGAAGACGTCGAAGTGAGCAAGTTCCATGACTACCCCGACACCTACAAGTAGTCAGGTGCCAGGTCAGGCATCCGGCCTGCCGGACGACGCCGCGCTGAGCGCGCTGGCGAGCGCACTGTTCAGTGCGCCGCCCGGCGCCGCGCAGGCCCCGGCTGCACCGAGCACGCCGGTCGCCTTCGGCGCGCCGCCGTCGGCCGGCGGCTTGCCGACGCTCGGCAACGCCAACTTCCTGCCCAATGCAACGTCGCTGCCGATGACGCCGCCGTTCAAGGTCAGCGGTCCGGCGGTGACCGAAGTGCTGGCACCGCCGTCGGTGATCACGCCACGCGTGCTGCCGACGCAGGCGCAGACGGTGTCCGATCTTGGTGGCTTCCAGAGCACGGTCGTGCCGGCGCTGCCCAAGGGCGGCGGGCCTGCGGCCGGCGTGCTGGAAGGGCCGGCCGCTGCAGCACCAGCAGGCCCGTCGGTGCCGGTCGCGACCGACACGGCGGCGGTGCGTAACGCGAGTCCGTATTACTTCCTCAACACAGCACCGGTCTCGGCTGCGCCGGGCCACGCGCCGGCGGCACCACCGAGCGGCGGCTTGCCGTTTGCGCTGTCTGCGCCGAGCCTGCCCAGCGCGGAAGCGCCGCGCAGCGCCGCTGGCGCCACGCCGTCGGCATCGGACTTCTACTTTGCCGATTTCGGCGGCTCCTCTGCGCCACAGCGGGCCGACAAGATTCCGCAGATCCCTGCGGGCCGCGGCGCGTTCGACGTCAATGCGGTGCGGCGCGACTTTCCGATCCTGTCCGAGCGCGTCAGCGGCGGCAAACCGCTGGTCTGGCTCGACAACGCGGCGACCACGCAGAAACCGCAGGCAGTCATCGACCGGCTTGCCCACTTCTACGCGCACGAGAACTCCAACATCCATCGCGCCGCGCACGAACTCGCCGCGCGCGCGACCGATGCCTACGAGAACGCGCGCAAGATCGTCGCCCGCTTCATCGGCGCGTCGTCGCCCGAAGAGATCATCTTCGTCCGCGGCACGACCGAGGCGATCAACCTCGTCGCGCAGAGCTGGGGCAAGCAGAACATCGGTGAGGGCGACGAGATCGTCATCTCGCATCTCGAACACCACGCCAACATCGTGCCCTGGCAGATGCTCGCCGCCGAGAAGGGCGCGAAGCTGCGGGTGATTCCAGTCGACGATCGCGGCCAGGTTCGCCTCGACGAGTACCAGAAGCTGCTGAACAGCCGCACCAGGATCGTCGCGGTGACGCAGGTCTCCAACGCGCTCGGCACCGTCGTGCCGGTCAAGGAGATCATCGATCTCGGCCATCGCGCCGGCGCGAAGGTGCTGGTCGACGGCGCACAGTCGGTCTCGCATATCGCCGTCAATGTGCAGGCGCTCGACGCCGATTTCTTCGTGTTCTCCGGTCACAAGATCTTCGGCCCCACCGGTATTGGTGTGGTCTACGGCAAGCGCGACATCCTCGAACACACGCCGCCCTACCAGGGTGGCGGCAACATGATCGAGGACGTGACCTTCGAGAAAACCGTCTACCACGGCCCGCCGGCGCGCTTCGAAGCCGGCACCGGCAACATCGCCGACGCGGTCGGCCTCGGCGCCGCACTCGAGTACGTCGAGCGCATCGGCCTCGCCAACATCGCGCGCTACGAGCACGAGCTGCTCGAGTACGGCACGCAATGCCTGCTGACCGTGCCGGGCCTGCGCCTGATCGGCACTGCCGCCGACAAGACCAGCGTCATGAGCTTCGTGCTGCATGGTTTCACGACGCAGGAAGTCGGCCAGGCGCTCAGCGAAGAAGGCATCGCGGTGCGTTCGGGACACCATTGCGCGCAACCGATCCTGCGCCGCTTCGGTCTCGAGGCGACGGTGCGACCGAGCCTCGCGTTCTACAACACGCGCGGCGAGATCGATCTGTTGACGGAGACCTTGCGCAAGCTGGCGACGACGCGACGCAGCTAGAGGATTTGCGCAGAAAACTCAGATAGGGAATCACCGTCATTCCCGCGAAGGCGGGAATCCAGGGCTGAGAGCGCAGCGGTGAGTTCCCTGGATTCCCGCTTTCGCGGGAATGACGGGTAGTTATTCAGTTATCGCCTGAGACGCCCGACCACCGTCGCCGACAGCAGCATCACCGCGACAAACAGCAGCGCCGGCCATTGGCCCACGCCAGCGGCCACGACGGCCGGGCCCGGGCAGTAACCGACGAGGCCCCAGCCCAGACCGAACAGCACGGCGCCGATGATCAGTGGCGCATCGATGCGCCGCGACGGCGGTTCCGCAAGCTGCGTATCGAACAGCGGACAGCCGCGGCGGCGCACCCACCAGAAGCCCGGCAGGCTGATCGCGAGTGCACTCGCCATCACGACCATCAGCGTTGGATCCCAACCCGGAGCAAAGGTCAGGAAGGCCAGCACCTTCTGCGGCGAAGCCATGCCGGAGAGCACGAGGCCGACACCGAACAGCAGGCCGCAGAAGCCGGCGACGGCGCCACGCGCTGCGGGGCTCACAGCAGTGCTCCGCGGATGAACGTCGCGCTGACGATGCCGAGCGCCATGAATACCAGCACCGAGACCAGCGAGCGCGCCGACAGCCGCGACAGACCGCAGACGCCATGGCCGCTGGTGCAGCCGTTGCCGAGCTTGGTGCCCACACCGACCAGAACCGCACCGAGCAGAAGCACAAGGATCCCGCTCGTGCCGGCGAACTCCGGCGCAGGCGCCAGTGGTCTGCCGATTGCCGCAGCGAGCCAGCCGGCCGCGATCAGGCCGATCAGAAACGGCCAGCGCCAGCTGCCCTCCTGGCCCGAGACTGCGCCGTAGGTGATGCCGCTGATGCCGGCGATGCGGCCCAGGGTCGCGTACAGCAGCACTGCCGCCAGTCCTATCAACGCACCGCCCACTGCCGCTTGCAGCATGTTCCGCTCCGGTGATCCGCGCTATCCACATACTATACCCCCTATGGTATGTTGCCCGCTGCAGGACGACCGGCACCGAGGATCGACAGCATGGCCGACTGGGAAAAGGACAAGCAGCTCATACTCAACCGCCTGCGTCGCGCCGAAGGTCAGATGCGCGCGATCCAGGCCATGATCGAACAGGAGGACGATTGCGAACGTGTCGTGCAGCAGTTCGCCGCCGTCCGCAAGGCCATGGACCGCGCGTTCTTCGACTTGATGGCCTGCGTCACCAAGCGCGAACTCGCTGGCGCCGGCGTACTCAGCGCCAAGGCCAAGGCCAGCCTCGGCAAGGTCACCGCGCTGCTGTCGCGCTACGCCTGAGCGGCAGCATGGCCATCGCGCTCGGCGTGCTGGTCGGATTGATGCTGGGACTGACCGGCGCCGGCGGTTCGGTGATTGCCGTACCGCTGCTGATCTTCGCGCTCGATCTCACACTGCAGCAGGCCGCGCCGGTCGCGCTGCTCGCCGCCTGCGTCGCCGCGGCGATCGGTACGGTGATCGGCTGGGACGTGCGCACGGTCCGCTATCGCGCGGCCTTGCTGATGGCGGCCGCCGCCACCGCAACCAGCTGGATCGGCGTCGGTGCCGCCGACCGTCTCAGCAACGACAGTCTGGTGCTGAGCTTCAGCGTCGTCCTGGTCATGGTCGCCGTCCGCATGCTGCTGCGCCTGCGCAGCACGCAAACCCCACCCCAGTTGGCGACCGATCCGCTGTGCACGCTCGACCCCGCAACCGGGCGCCTGATCTGGACACCGCGGACGATTGCGCTGTTCAGCGCGGTCGGCGCGCTCAACGGCGTGCTGACCGGCCTGCTCGGCGTCGGCGGTGGATTCCTGATCGTCCCCGTACTGCGTTCGATCACACCGCTGAGCATGCACGCCGCGATCGCGACGTCACTGATGACCGTGGCGCTGACGACGGCGGCAGCGATCGCCACGCACGTCGCCCACGATGCCGCGCTGCCCTGGCTGCTCGCCCTGCCCTTCGTCGCCGGTGCGGTGCTCGGCATGGGCGGCGGCCGCCTGCTGGCACCGCGCCTGAGCGGCACCGCGCTGCAGGCCGGCTTCGCCGTCACGCTGTTGATCTGCGCCGCCTCGATGGCCGAGCGCGCGCTGAGCTGAACATGGAGTTCTCCTGATGCTGTTCCGACAGTTCTTCGACGCGACGTCGAGCACCTACACCTACCTGCTCGCCTCAGGCGTGGGGCGCGAAGCCCTGATCATCGACCCGGTGCGCGAGCAGGTCGCGCAGTACCTGAGCGCGATCGAGCAGCTGGACCTGAAACTGGTGCGCGCGATCGACACCCATACCCACGCCGACCACATCACCGGACTCGGCGCGCTACGCGATGCGACCGCCTGCATCACGCTGATGGGCGAGCACACGAAGGCCGAATGCGTGTCGCAATACCTGCACGACGAGGAACGCGTCAACGTCGATGGCCTGCAGCTGCAGGCGCTCTACACGCCGGGCCACACCGACGAATCCTTCAGCTTCGTGCTGCAGCCGCAATCGCCGCAAGCGGTCTTCACCGGCGACGTGCTGCTGATCCGCGGCAGTGGCCGCACCGACTTCCAGAACGGCGATGCCGGTGCGTCTTGGGACTCGATCACGCAGCGGCTGTTCGTGCTGCCGGACGAAGTGCTCGTCTATCCGGCGCATGACTACAAGGGCTGGACCGCGTCGTCGATCGGCGAGGAGAAACGCCACAACCCGCGCCTCGCCGGCAAGTCGCGCGCCGAGTACGTGCAGATCATGGACAACCTGAAGCTGCCGAATCCGGCGCTGATGGATATCGCGGTGGCGGCGAATCTGGCGTGTGGGCGGGATTGATCGAGGGTCCGTTGCGGTCTCTCGATACACCGCGCGCAGGCGCGCGGCACTCGAGACGAACGGAGTGCATTGATTTCTGCGGACGCTACAAACCCCGTTCGTCTCGAGTGCCCGCGAAGCGGGTGTATCGAGAGACCGCAGCGAACCCTAGCGAACCCGCCGCTTGAACCTCACCCGCAGATTCTCCGGCACCAGCGTGAAGCTCAGCTTCTCCGCAACCGGCTGCGCCTGCGGCACGGCTTCGACGTCGAAGTTGCGCGCCAGCATCAGCGTCGCGCTGCGCAGCTCGGCGAGCGCGAGGTTGCGGCCCGGGCACATGCGCGGCCCGTAACCGAAGGGCATCGTCGCGGCACGACCGGGGCCGGCGTCGCTGCGCGCGGCGTCAGCCACCGGATCGAAGCGCGGCGCCGGCTCGGAGTGCGGTGAACTTCCGGCCGCGGCGCGCAGCAGCAATGTCACCGGCGTCCCCGCCGGCACCTCGATGTCCTCGATGACGGTATCGGCGATGGTCTCGAGATAGATCGCCGGCGCCACCGGATAGATGCGCAGCGTCTCGTTGATCGCCGCGTCGGTCGCCGGCAGCCAGTGCGGAAAGCGGTCGGCGCGCGGGATGGCCGGATCCGCCGCGGCCGGATCGTCGAGCAAGGCATCGGCTTCGGCACGCAGCGCTGTGTAGACATCCGGCCGGTCGCAGCAGGCGTGGATGAGCCAGGCCATCGTGTTGGCCGTCGTGTCTTCGCCGCCGAGCAGTACGGTGATCGCGTTGGCGAAGACATCCGCATCGCTGATCGCGGCGCCATCGCGCTCGTTGGCGGCGAGGAAGGCTTCGAGAAAGCAGGTCGGCGCATCGCGCAGTGCCGGCTGTTCGCGCAGGCGCCTGCGCGCGCCGTCGATCAGCTGGCCGACTTCCGCGCGCAGCGCGGCTAACGAGCGATCCAGGGCGCGATCCTGCGGCAGCTTGAACCAGCGCCAGTACGGCACGATGCCGAACAGGCGACGGTTGAGCGCCGGGAAGATGCGATCCAGATGGCGCTGGATCACGTCGTCGTCCTTCTCCAGCGTGTTGGCTTCATGGCCGAGCGCGAAGTGGATCGTCACGTCGACCGTATAGCGCATCAGGTCGGCGGCAATGTCGACCGCCTCGCCGCTGTCCGCCGCGCGTTGCCAACGCTGCATCAGCCGCCGCGTCGTCAGCATCAGCTGGTCGTGGAAGGAACGGATCTGGTGCGCGTTGAGTGTCGCCAGCCACAGGCGGCGCTGTGCCTTCCAGCGCTCGCCCTCGGCGGAGAACAGGCCGTCCATGCCGAGCTCGCGGGCGATCGGCTCCAGCGTCCGCAGGCGCCGGAAGCGATCCGGGCGCTCGCGCAGGATTTGCTGCGATAGGCCAGTGTCGTTGATCGCCAGCAGACGCTGGCCGCCGATGCGCAGGCTGAAGAAGCGGCCGTAGCGTTGCGCCCAGCGCTCCATCTGCAGATGCATGCGCGGCGGGTCGATCTGCAGGGCGTTGCCGAGCAGCGGCAGGCCCGGCGGGCTTTCAATCTGGTCGAGACGCCGCAGCGTGGCGGGAATGCTGTTCATGCGGTGCATTCTGGCCGATTTCTACCGCTGGGCGCCCAATACCGCGTCAGCCGTTCGAAGGCTGCGTGGCGGGTGCCGCCGGCCGCGGCCGCTTCCAACCCTGGCCGCTGTCGTAGGTGCCTAACAGCCAGTCGTAGAACAGCGAGATCGTCGCGAAGTTGCCGGCGGTGAAGCGCGAATGGTGGACGTGATGCATGTACGCCGCGTAGCGCAGATAGCGATACGGGAAGCGATCCTCGACTTCCATCAGGTCATGGTTGTGCAGGTTGATCTCGGAAAACGCGATCGTCGTGATGATGATCGTCGCGAAGTGGAAATCGCCCATCAGCCAGCCGACGAGGCCGACGGTGCCGCCGTAGAGGCTGACGCCGATCGCGGTCTCGAGCGGATGCAGATGATTGGAGTCCATCCGGCAGGGATTGCGGTTCTGGTGGTGGATGGCATGCACCCACATCAGCGGGCCGGGGCCATAGCCGCCGTCGTGAAACAGGAAGCGATGCGTCAGGTAATAGAAGAAGTCATAGACCATCAGGATGACGAAGACGTCGCGCGGAAAATGCCACCACGGCTGCGCCTCGGCGCCGACAACGAATGGCAGCACGCCGATGAAGATCACCAGGTACGCGCTCAAGCCCCACAGCTTGCTGCGATTCTGGATCGGCATGTAGAAGCTGCGCTTCTGCCGCTCGATGGCAGCCGCCTTGTTGAGTTCGCCGGTCGCCTTGAAGACCGGAATCAGCCGCAGCAATGGCGCCAGCAGCGGCGGCAGGCCGAGACTGACGACCATGATGATCAGCGAGAGCTTCCACTGGTAGGTCTCGGAGAAAAAGTGTTGCAGGTCCACTATGGCTTGCCTCTGGTCATGCTCATCAATTGCTGGGCCAGCGCGCGGGCGCCGGTCGTGCCCAGCTCATCGACGAGCTGGCTGGAAAGTTGCTGGATGCGATGGCGCAGCGCGCCGGCGCTGTCGTAGTGCTCGGTGATCTCGACGTAAAAGCTCGTCATCGCCTCGTCGAGCAATGCGTAGTCGGCGGCGCCGAGCGCGGCGCGGATTTCCGCCTGTACCTCGTCGACACCGGCGGCGACTTCGCGCAACAGCCTGCGACCGCGCGGCGACAGGCTGACGATGACCTGACGGCGGTCCTCCGGATCTTCGCGGCGCAGCGCGTAACCCAGCTGCTCGAGTTCCGCCGCCGTTGCCGCGACTGCCTGCTTGCTGACGCCGAGCAGGCTCGCGATGTACTGCAGACGGCGGCCCTCGTCGTTGATCATGCCGAGCATCTGGCCGATGCCCGGCCGCAGATCGGTATAGCCCTTGCGTCTGACCGCCGCCGACAGCCGCTGGCGGAACAGGGTGCTCAGCCTTGGCAGCAGCACCGACAGGCGCGTCGGGCGGCTGCCGGCTTTGGCCTCGACACTGTCCTCGACGAGCGTGTAGCGAACCGGCAGTTCGACATCGAGCGCGCCGCACAGCCGCTCGAGGATGTCGAGCAAGGCGCTCAGCCGCTGGGCACCGATCGCATCGGCCATCTGCTGCTGGATCGCATTGGTTGCGCGCACGCCGTCGCCCAGCAGCTGCACGCCCTTGGCCGACAGCGACAACATGCTGGAGCGGCTGTCCTGCGGATTGACGCGGCGCCGGGTCAGCCCCAGCGCGGCCAGTTCGTGCAGGGTCTTGCTGCAGGCCTGCTTGCTGATGCCGAGCTGTTCGGCGAGCTCGCCGGGAGAACGATCGCGCTCGGCGAGCAGGATGATGTAGTCGGCATAGGTCAGGCTCAGCTTGCCGTAGCGGCTGCCCTGCGCAAGACGTTCCATCGACTGCATCTGCGCGAAGTGCGTCACCGCCATCAGGCGCGCCAGCAGGCTGCGGTTGGCAGCATGCGGATGGTCGGCGCGGCGCAGGACGGTCAGCGTCTTCATGCGCATATAGTAAACTAGACTTGTCGAAATATAAATTAACTGTTTACCACTCCATCACGCCGGAGCAGCCCCATGAGAATCGATCGCGCACGCCTGGATCGCGGCACCTTCCCCTGCCGCATCGATATCGGTACCCGCTTCTCCGACATGGACAAGGTCGGCCACGTCAACAACGTCGCGGTCGCCGATCTGCTGCAGGAAGGGCGCAACCGTTTCATTCACTCAATCGACCTGATGGGCGCCGCACCGAGCGCGCTGGTCGTCGCTGCGCTGAACGTCGAGTTCGCCGGCGATCTGTTCCATCCGGCACCGGTCGAGATTTCGGTCGGCGTACTGGAGATCGGCCGCAGTTCGTACCGGATCGGCGAGGTGATCCGCCAGAACGGCCGGATCGCGGTCTACGCCGAGGTCGTGCAGGTTGCCCGCAATGCCGGCGGTGCAACCGCATTGCCCGACGCCTGGCGACCGCTGCTGGAGCGCGCCCGGATCGGCTGAGGCGAACTGGCATCATCGTTGCGGCAGGAAGCGGCATTCCCTGACATCGGCGGTTGCTAGAATCCACCGCTGCGAACGCGGCTCCCGCCCGCCCCTGCCCTCATACCTGTGTCCAACACCCGACTTCCCCCGCTCAACGCGCTGCGCGCCTTCGAAGCGGTCGCCCGGCATCGCAGCTTCCGCAAGGCGGCGGACGAACTGTTCGTGACGCCGGCGGCGGTGACGCACCAGATCAAGGCACTGGAAGAACAGCTGGGCGTGGAATTGTTCAAGCGCCTGCCCGGCGGCATCGAGCTGACGCCGGCCACCGTGGCCTCGCTGCCGGTGCTGCAACGGGCATTCGAGCTGATCGCGCGCAGCGTCGGCGAGCTGCGCAACTACGGCAGCACGCCGCATCTGACCGTCAAGACGACGCCGACCTTCGCCTCGCGCTGGATGATGCCGCGCCTGCACAGTTTCCTCGCGGCCAACCAGGGCATCGACGTGCGCGTGCTGGCGAGTGGCAACGTGCTCAATGCCGGCGGCAATCCGGCCGGCGCCAGCGCGGGCGTGGAGCCGGACATCGAGATCCGCTTCAGCAACGGCCGCCCCGACGGCGATCACGTCGACCTGCTGTTCAACGTCGGCATCGTGCCGATGTGCCATCCGCGCCTGCTTGAGAGCGAGCCCTGGCCGCTGAGAGAACCGGCCGATCTGGCGCACCACTCGCTGCTGCACGGCGACATGCACATCAACGATCGCGCGCGCTCGGCCTGGAGCCTGTGGCTGCGCAAGGCCGGCGTGACGAATGTCGATCCGCGCCGCGGCCTGCAGTTCGATCACCCGACGCTGGCGCTCGATGCCGCAACCGACGGCCTCGGCGTGACGCTGGCGACGCCGCTGTTCGCAAAGAATGAGCTGGAACGCGGCGACGTGGTGGTCGCCTTCCCGATCGAGATCACGCTGGATCGCTCGTATTACACGGTGACCGCGTCAGCGTCGAGCCAGCGGCCGGAGGTCATCGCCTTCCGTCAGTGGCTGCTTGAAGAAGCCGCCGCCAACGATCGCATTGCGGCACCGGCGAAAACCGGACGGGCAAAGAAAAGGCCGCGGAGTCCGCGGCCTGAATAGATTCCGTGCGGAATCTGGAGGAGACAGTGCTTTGGCAGCGATAATCGTGCCAAGTCCGCGTCGGCCGGAGCCGACGCGAGGTTGAGAGGTTCAGGCAGCCTTGAGCAGGGTTTCCGGGGCTTCCCAATTCTGGGCGGCCTGGATCTGCGTCTGGGTCTGGACAGCCGGCGCGGCGGACTGCGGCTTGAGCGTCATCTGACGGCGGCGATCGACAATGCCGTCGACGATGTCCAGGGCGGCCGTCGAGGCCAGGAAGACTGCAGCGCTACCAGCAATGATGGTTCCGATCATGTTCTACACCCGGCGATTTCTCGCGCGATTTGAGGGGTGTAGGAAGATTAGGCCTCTTGTTGCGGTGCAGCAATTGACATTAACTCACAGCGGCGTTTAGAAAAACTAAATGCGCTTTCGATCAAGTCCTTGTACGGCTTGAGATTACTGCCAGGGCGAGCCGGAAACCGGCGGTCATTGCGCCCCGCGGCGATGTCGCCACTGTTCCTCCATCCCCGTTCCGGCACGCGCTGATCCCCGTTTTTGCAACGAATCGAGATCATCAATGTTGATCATTTCCGGCGCGCCGATGGTATTCTGAGAACACCTGATCGTTATGGCACGCCACCCGGACAGATCGTCCTGACAGCGGTGACAAGTGCCCGCGGTCCGCATCGCGCGGATCAGCGTAGAGGAGACGGCAAATGTCGGATGGACACTTCTACAGCCTCGAAGGACCGCTGGACTCGGTACCGGTCAAGCGCCAGATGCGCGCGGCCAACCTGAGCGGCTTCTCCGACGTCGTCCGCGGCCTCGGCGCCGACCCGCGCTGGATTCTCGAACACCACGGCATCGATCCGCGCGCGATGCGCGATCCCGATTCGTACATCGACACCAAGTCGCTGATCGACGTGCTGGAGTACTGCGGCCGCACCTTCAACGACTCGCTGTTCGGCCTGCGTCTCGCCGAGCACCAGGAGCCGGAAGTCTTCGGTTCGGTCGCCACGCTGTGCCGTGCGTCCGGTTCGTTCCGCGAAGCGCTCGAATGCTTCGTCGACTACATTCCCGTCGTGCATTCGCCGATGGCGGTGCTCGAACTCGTCGAAGGCCGCGAGACCTCCGAGCTGAAGTGGCATGTGCAATCCGATCTCGGCCAGAACAACCAGGCCAGCTACAAGGCGACGCTGCTGATCCTCAAGCTGCTCAAGCAGCTCGGCGGGCCGCGCTTCCACCCCAGCTACGTCAACCTCGCCGCCGACACCCGCGCGCAGGACGTGGCGGAGCTGTCGAACAAGTTCGGCTGCCTGTTCCGCGGCAAGGCGGCGTCCAATGCCATCGCCTTCCCGACCGCGCTGCTCGGCCAGTCGGTCGCGAGTTCCAACCGTCTGCTGTTCCGCCTGCTCGGCGGTTATCTGGGCCGCGTGCGCGCCGCGTCGCGCACCAGCATCGTCGAACGCGTCGAGGACTATGTGCGCGGTGCACTGTCGACCGGCAGCTGCTCGATCGAACACTGCGCGCACAAGCTCGGCACCTCGGTGCGCACGCTGCAAGCCAACCTCAGCGAGAACGCGCTGCGCTTCTCCGACATCCTCGAGAAGCAGCGCATCGAACTGGCGAAGGTCCATCTCGAACGCGGCGAGCTGTCGCTCGACGACGTTGCCGACATGCTCGGTTACTCCGAGCAATCCAGCTTCGGCCGTGCATTCAAGCGCTGGACCGGCTCGACGCCACAGCGCTACCGGAAGAATCTGGAAGCCGCCGCTGCGTAACTGCGTAGGATGGGCTGAGCGCAGCGAAGCCCATCGTTGCCGGCCTGCAATGGCGGGCTTCACTGCGTTCAGCCCACCCTACGCCCCCAGCGCGTGCTTCGCCGCGACATACCCCCACACAAACGACGGCCCAATGCTGCAACCCGCACCCGGATAGCAGCGCCCCATGACCGAAGCGGTCGACACGCCCGTCGCGTACAGACCCTTGATCACCGAGCCATCTGCGCGCAGCACCCTGGCGTGCTCGTCGGTGACGACGCCGCCGTAAGTGCCGACATCGCCGGGCACGACCGGCACCGCGTAGTACGGCGCCTCGCTGATCGCGCCGAGCGTCGCTGACGGCTGCTGCTGCGGATCGCCGAGCCAGCGGTCGTAGGCGCGCTCGCCGCGCTGGAAATCCGCATCGCGATTCGCCGCGACGAAGCCGTTGAAGCGCTCGACGGTCGCGCGCAGCGTGGCGGCCTCCATCTTCAGCGACTGCGCGAGTGCTTCAAGCGTCGCCGCTTCGTGCAGATACCCGGCGTCGCGCCAACGCTGCGGCTTGCGGCTGCCCGGCATCGTCCCGGCGAGCATGGTCTTACGCAGCAGCTGGCTGTCGAACACCGCCCAGCTTGGCACTGCCGGCACCGTGCGGTGGCGCTCGAACATGCCTTTGCAGAAGGCCATGTACGAGCCGCCCTCGTTCATGTAACGGACCCCGCTCTGGTCGACAAGGATCGCGTGCGGCGCGGCCGTCAGGCGCTGCGCGGTCGCCTTGAAGTCGGCATCCTCGCTGCCGGGCGGCAGCGTCAGCTGGGTGCCGACCCTCTCCTCCATCTGCGCCACGGCGGCGCCGTGGACCATCATCTCCTCGATCATCTCGCCGGTATCGCCGCTAGCCGCCATCGTCCACTGCACCGAGGTGCCGGGCTGATAGTGATCGCGCATCGCCTGGTTGCGCGCGAAACCGCCGGCGTTGACCAGCACGCCCAGTTCCGCAGCGATGCGCTGCAGGCGGCCGTCGCTGCGCACGACCACACCGCTGACCTCGCCATCCTCGACGACCAGCTCGACCACCGGCGTGGCGATGCGGATGTCGACCCCGGCGCGCAGCGCCGCCTGCAGCATCCGCCCCTGCAACGCCGCACCCGCCGAAACCCAGCGCTTGCCGGTGAGGCGCGCGGCGATGGCGCGCAGCGCGACCTTCAGCATCAGCCAGCGCGCCGGCCAGGAGCGCTTGAAATGAGGCAGCTGCAAGGCTTCCTCGAGCGAGGCCGGCACGTCGAGAAATCCCTTGCGCAGCTTGCGCCGCCAGGGGCCCAGCTCGTTGGCGTCGAACAGTTCGGCAACGACCGTGCGCCCCGCCACCGAGCCGCCGGGGCGCTCGTCGTAGTAGTCGGGCCACTGGCTGACGCGATTGAGGCGGATGCCTTGCGCGACCAGGAACTCGATCATCCGCGGCGCCTCTTCGACGTAACGCCGCCGCCGCTGCGGCGAAGTGCCCGGCGTGTCGGCGCGATCCTCGATCAGGCCGTCGAGGTAGGCGCTTGCCTGCTCGATGCTGTCGTCGACGCCATCGCGTCGCATGAACGGATTGGCGGGAATCCACAGGACGCCGCCGGAGCGCGCGGTCGTGCCGCCGACGAGGTCTTCCTTCTCGAGGATCAGCACGCGCTTGCCGGCGCTGCGCAGCTGCAGGGCGGCGCACATCGAGCCGCCGCCACTGCCGACGACGATGAAGTCGAACCGCTCATCGAACCCGCCCATCCAGCGCTCCCGGCTAGCGTCTATGCTGATGCTAGCAAGCCGCGCGTTGCGGCTGACGACCCCTGTTCCGGCGACTGGTCTGTCCATGATCCGTCTCATGCCCGCGGGCGCAATGCGTCTGCGGGCCCGCGTCAGGCTCCCGATAAAATGATGAGAGAGCGTTCAACAATGACTCCAGCAATGACCAGCCTGAAGAAGGAAGCCTGCCTGATCGGTGGCGAGTGGGTGACCGGCGAACGCTGGATCGATGTCGACGATCCGGCGACCGGCGCCGTCATCGGCCGCGTGCCGCGCTTCGGTGCCGCCGAGACCGAGCGCGCGATCGCCGCCGCCGAGAAGGCGATGGGTCCGTGGGCCGCGCGCACCGCGAAGGATCGTGCCGCCGTGCTGCGCCGCTACTTCGATCTGATCATCGCGCGCCAGGACGATCTCGCCGCGATCCTCAGTCAGGAACAGGGCAAACCGCTTGCCGAGGCGAAGGGTGAGATCGTCTACGCCGCCGGCTTCATCGAGTGGTTTGCCGAGGAAGCCAAGCGCGTCTACGGCGATGTGATCCCGAGTCATGCCGGCGACAAGCGCATCGTCGTCATCAAGCAGCCGATCGGCGTCGTTGCCGCGATCACGCCGTGGAATTTCCCGGCGGCGATGATCACCCGCAAGATCGGCCCGGCACTGGCGGCCGGTTGCGGCGTCGTCGTCAAACCGGCGACGCAGACGCCGTTCACCGCGCTCGCCCTCGGCGTGCTCGCGCTCGAAGCCGGCCTTCCCCCCGGCCTGCTCAACATCGTCACCGGCAGCGCTACCGAGATCGGCGGCGCGCTGACCGCCAGCGAAACCGTGCGCAAGCTGTCGTTCACCGGCTCGACCGATGTCGGCGCCAAGCTCTACGCGCAGTGCGCGCCGACGATCAAGAAGCTCAGCCTCGAACTCGGCGGCAACGCGCCGTTCATCGTCTTCGACGATGCCGACATCGATGCCGCCGTCGTCGGCGCGATGCAGTCTAAGTTCCGCAACGCCGGCCAGACTTGCGTCTGCGCCAACCGCATCTACGCGCAGGCCGGCATCCACGACGCCTTCGTCGAGAAGCTGACGGCCGCGACTAAGGCCCTCAAGGTCGGCGCCGGCAATGCGGCGGGCACCGAGATCGGGCCGCTGATCGACGGCAAGGCCGTCGCCAAGGTGCAGGAACACATTGCCGATGCGACCGCCAAGGGCGCACGCGTCGTCACCGGCGGCAGCGCGCATGAACTCGGCGGCCGCTTCTTCACGCCGACGGTCATGACTGGCGTCACCGCCGACATGCTGGTTGCCCGCGAGGAAACCTTCGGGCCGCTGGCGCCGGTGTTCCGCTTCAAGGACGAAAGCGAAGTCATCGCGATGGCGAACGCCACGCCGTTCGGCCTCGCGGCGTACTTCTACGCGCGCGACATCGGCCGCATCTGGCGCGTCGCCGAACAGATCGAAGCCGGCATTGTCGGCGTCAACACCGGCCTGATCTCGACCGAGCTGGCGCCGTTCGGCGGCATCAAGGCCTCGGGGCTGGGCCGTGAAGGTTCCAAGTACGGCATCGAGGATTACCTCGAGATCAAATATCTCTGCCTCAGCCTCTGAGCACCGCGGCACGCTGCAGGCGACAACAGAACAACGATGGGGGATGACATGAGCAACAGCAACAAGCCGGTTGTGCTGATCACCGGTGCCAGCGCCGGCCTCGGCGACGGCATTGCGCGGCGTTTCGCTAAGGGGGGCTTTCGCATCGTCGCCGTCGCACGGCGCAAGGACCGCCTCGATCAACTCGCGAAGGATCTCGCCGGCCAGACCGACGTGCTCGCGGTGGCCGAAGACGTCACGGCGCCGGGCGCCAGCGACCGCGCCGTCGAAGCGGCGATGAAGCAGTTCGGCCGCCTCGACTGCCTCGTCAACAACGCCGGCTACTTCAAGTTCGGCGCCGTCGACCAGACCGACGACGCGATGCTCGACGAAGTGCTCGACATCAGCCTCAAGGCGCCGTTCCGCTTCTCGCGCGCCGCGCTGCGCGTGATGGGCCCGGGCTCGTCGATCATCAGCATCGGCTCGGTCTGGGGTCTGCGCGCCGGTCTCAGCGGCGGCAGCTACTGCGCCGTCAAGGCCGGCCTGATCGGCCTGACGCAGTCGATCGCCGCCGACTACGGCTCGCGCGGCATCCGCGCCAACGTCGTCGCGCCGGGTGTCATCAAGACCGACATGACCAAGGACTTCTGGGACACCGACGGCTTCCAGCGCACCAACCAGGAAATGACGCCGTTCAATCGCGACGGCACGGTCGACGACATCGCCAACACCGTGCACTTCCTCGCATCGAGCGAAGGCAGCTTCATCAACGGCCAGACCATCGCGCTCGACGGCGGCTGGTCGACGACGAAGTTTCTTTCGATGGATGCCCTGGTCGCCGAGCGCGTCAAGAAGACGGCCTAAGCACACGCATGGATTTCAACTGGGACGCCGAGCAGCTGGGTTTCCGCGCTACGGTCAGGGACTTTCTCGCCAAGCACCTGCCCGAGAACTGGGAAGCGCTCGCGCACGGCCCGGGCTCGGCGGCGCAGAGCGCGTTCTCCAAGCAGTTCTGCGCCGCGCTGGCGAAGGACGGTCTGCTCGTGCCGCACTGGCCGCAGCGCTGGGGCGGCCGCGATGCCGATCCCTGGATGGCCTTCATCCTCGCCGAGGAGATGTGGGCGGCCGGTGAGCCGCGCGGCGGCCAGTACATGAACGTCAACTGGATCGGCCCGACGCTGATGCGCTTCGGCAGCGAAGAGCAACAGGCGCGCTACATCCCGCCGATGGCGCGCGGTGAGACGATCTGGTGCCAGGGCTTCTCCGAACCCGAGGCCGGCTCCGACCTCGCGTCGCTGCGCACGCGCGCGGAAGCCGACGGCACGAACTACCGCATCAACGGCCAGAAGATCTGGACCTCCTACGCCGGCGACGCCGACACCTGCTTCCTGCTCGCGCGCACCTCGGCCGGCAAGAACGGCATCTCGATCTTCCTGCTGCCGATGGATACGCCCGGCATCACCGTGCGGCAGATTCCGAGCATCATCGGCGAAGGCGACATCCACGAGGTCTTCTTCGACAACGTCGTCGCGCCCGCGAGCGCGATGCTCGGCGCCGAAGGCCAGGCCTGGGAGATCGTCCGTACCTCGCTGTCGCTCGAACGCGTCGGCATCCCGCGTTTCGCGCTCGCCGCACGCATGCTCGACCGCGCGGTCGCTGCCTTGCGCAAGGCGGCACGCTTCAGTGGCGCCGCGATCGACCAGGCTGCGCGCGCCAAGGCCGCCTGCGAGGCAACGCGCCTGTACAGCTACAGCATCATCGACCAGCGCAAGCGCGGCCTGCCGCCGGGGCCGGAGGCGAGCGCCGCGCGCTATGCGACGGTCAACGCCGAACGGCTGGTCGGCGAGTTCGTCGTCGAGCATGTGCCTGAGGCACTGGCGGGTGGCGACCCGCTGCTGCTCGCGCATCACCAGCGCGCAATCGTCGCCGGCATCGCCTCCGGCGCCGCCGAGATCCAGCTGAACCTGATCGCCACCGAACTGCTGCGCCTGCCGCGGGAGCCGCGCTGATGGACTTCACGTTGACCGCGGATCAGACCGCGCTGACCGGCGCGATCGACAAGCTCGCCTCGCAGTTCGAGACCAAGCCGACCGACTTCCACGGCTTCGCGCTGTCCGGTGCCGCGCTCGAGAAGGAACTCGAAGCCGGCGAGTACTTCGACATCGCGCAGATTCCGGAATTCGGCCCGCTGACGGCGGCGATGGCGGTCGAACGCCTGGCCTGGCTGCCCTGCAGCGCCGAAACCGCGCTGTCGATGCTGCTGCGGCCGCAGCTGCTTGGCGGCGATCTGTCGCGGCCGTTCGCCGTCGTCGAGAACGGCCGGCCCGGCCGCTTCGTCGCCGACGCAAAGACCGTGCTGCTGATCGATGGCGATGCGATCGCCATCGCGCATCCGTCCGCCGGCATGGCCGAAGCTGTCGATTCGATCTACGCGTATCCGATGGGTCAGCTGAAGAGCCGGCCCGCAGCAACGGCATTGTCCGCGGATGACGCCGCGACGGTTCGCACCTGGCTGCGCATCGCGCTCGCCGCCGAGATCAGCGGCCTGCTGCACGCCGCGATTGCGTCGACCGTCGAGCACCTGAGCATCCGCAAGCAATTCGGCCGGCCGCTCGGCACCTTCCAGGCACTGCGCCATCGCATGGCCGAATGCACCGTGCTGGCCGGCGGTGTGCGCTGGCTGATGCTGAAGGCCGCCGCCAGCGGCGATGCCGGCGACGCTGCGCTCGCCGCGATGCACGCGCAAGACAGCGCGACGCGCATCGTCTACGACCTGCACCAGATGCTCGGCGCGATGGGCATGACGCTCGAACATCCTCTGCACCTGTGGACCTACCGCATCAAGGCGCTGCTGTCCGAACTCGGCGGCCGCGGCGGTCAGGCCGTCGCCGTCGCCGATCACTGCTTCTCCGACGCGGCGTAGCCCGGATGAAATCCGGGGCCTTCTCTTTCGGCAAGCGCGAATCCCGGATTTCACCCGGGCTACCTGTGGCTCAGGACCGAGCATGAACGACGAACAACTCATCGCCGAAGGCTGGACGCGCATCGAGACGCTGGGCTTCACCGCAGCGCTCGGCGCGATCTGGCGCCACGGCCCGGATGACGACTGCTCGCTGGCCTTCCTCGCCGGCGAAGCACAGAGCAACTACGCCGGCTCGGTGCATGGCGGCGCGCTGATGACCTTCGCCGACATCGCACTCGGCTTCCGCGGCGCGCGCGCGCTCGGCCACACGGCTTGCGTGACGGCGCAGCTGCAGGTCCATTTCGTTTCCGGCGCGCGTGTCGGCGAGCTGGTCAGCTGCAAGCCCGAACTGGTGCGGCTGAGCAAGCAGATGTTCTTCGTGCGCGGGCTGATCGTCGCCGGCGGTCGCACGGTCGCCAGTGCCGACGGCATCTGGAAAGTGCTCGAAGTGCGGCCAGCGAAATGAGCGCCTTACGGCCATGACCTACTTCGGCGAGCTGCGGACCCACTGGCGCTCGCTGCTCGCGAGCACACTCGGTCATGGCGCCGGCCTCGGCGCCAGCGCCTACATCATCGGCACCTTCGCGCCGCACCTGCTCGCCGAGTTCGGCTGGTCGAAGGCCGACTTCGCACTGATGGGCACGGTGACGCTGCTGACGCTGGTGCTGCTGCCCTTCGTCGGCCGCCTCACCGACCTGTTCGGCGTGCGCCGCGTCGCGACGACCGGCGTCATCTTCCTGCCGCTGTCCTACTACGGCCTCAGCTTCTTCAACGGCAGCCTGTATCACTTCATCGGCATCGTCGTGCTGCAGGTGCTGTTCGGCATCTCGACGTCGACGGCGGTCTACAGCCGCCTCGTCGCTGAGCGTTTCGTCTCGGCACGCGGCATCGGCCTGGCAATCATGGCCAGCGGCCCGGCGATCGTCGGCGCGGTCGGCGCGCCACTGCTCAGCGACTACATCGACGCGCACGGCTGGCGCGCCGGCTATCAGGCGCTCGCGGTGTTCACGACTGTTTGCGGGCTCATCGCGCTGGCGCTGATTCCGGCCGACACGCAGCACACGCCACAGCTGCGCGAACAGCGCCGCGGCGCGCACGACTACCGGGCGATCCTGCGCAGCCCGGCGTTCTGGGTCATCGCCGGCGGCATCTTCCTGTGCAACATCCCGCAACCGCTGCACGGCGTGCAGCTCAAGCTGATGCTGCTCGACAACCACGCCGACTCGGCGACCGCCGCGCGGCTGGTGTCGCTGTACGCGACCGGCGTCATCATCGGCCGCTTCGTCTGCGGCGTCGCGCTCGATCGCCTGCCCGCGCATGTCGTCGCCGCGGTCGGCATGGGCCTGCCGAGCATCGGCATGTTCCTGCTCGCCTCCAGCATCGACACCGTGCCCGCACTGACGGCCGCCGTCATGCTGATGGGCCTGTCGCAGGGCGCCGAAGGCGATATCGCCGGCTATCTGGTGCTGCGCCATTTCAAGGTCGACATCTACAGTTCGGTGCTTGGCATGGTCATCGCCGCGCTGGGCTTCGCGTCGTCGATCGGCGCCGGCCTGCTCAGCCTCGCGCTGAAGCTGACCGGCGGCTACGACGTCTATCTGATGCTGACCGCGATCGGCGTTGCAATCGGCAGCGCGATGTTCATGCTGCTCGGTCACAAGCGCATCGGTGGCCAGCATGTCGCCGGCTGAGGCCGAGCTGCTGCACCGGCCGCTGTATGTACCGGACCTGCTCGCCAACGCGCTGAACCAGGACGGCGCGCGGCCGATGCTGCAGTTGCTCGGCGGCCCGCTGCTCACGGTCGGCGACGTGCGTGACGCGGCGAGCCGCTTCGTGCAGGCGCTCGCCAGCTTCGGCGTCGTCGCCGGTACGTGCGTCGGCATGCTGTCGGCGAACCGGCCCGAGGTGCTGCATACCGTCAATGCCTTCCAACTGCTCGCCGCGGTGTCGGCGCCGATGCATCCGCTCGGCGGCCTCTACGATCATCTGCATGTCGTCCGTGACGCCGGCATCGAGTGGCTGATCTTCGATGCGCGCTACGCCGAACGCGCGCTGCAGCTCGCTGAGCGCGCGCCGGGCCTGAAGCTGCTGTCGTTCGGACCGCATCCGCAGGCGGACGATCTCTGTGCACGCGCCGAACGCTTCGAGCCGCAAAAATTGGTCGCGCCGAAGGTCGGCCCGCACGACGTGCAGCGGCTCGGCTATTCCGGCGGCACGACCGGCAAGCCCAAGTCGATCGCGAGCGTCCATCGCACTGGCCTGCACACCGTGCAGATCATGCTCGCCGAATGGGAATGGCCGAATCCGCCGCGCTTCCTGTCCTGCACGCCGCTGAGCCACGCTGGCGCCGCGATGTTCCTGCCGACCCTGCTCAAGGGCGGCACGATGCTGGTGCTGCCGGCCTTCGAGCCGGTCGCCGTCATGCAGGCGATCCAGGACTACCGCATCAACTGCATGCTGTTGGTGCCGACGATGATCTACGCACTGCTCGATCATCCGCGCTTCGCTGAGTTCGACCTGTCGAGCCTGGAGACGGTGTTCTACGGCGCATCGGCGATCGCGGCGGCGCGGCTCAAGGAAGCGATCGAGCGCATCGGCCCGGTGTTCTCGCAGTTCTACGGCCAGGCCGAGGCACCGATGGCGGTGACGTTGCTACGCAAGCGCGAGCATGACGTCAACGATCTGCGCCGCCTCGCCAGCTGCGGCCGGCCGACGCCCTGGCTGCAGGTGGAACTGCTGGATGCGAACAACCAACCGGTCGCCGACGGCGAGCCCGGCGAGATCTGTATCCGCGGCCCACTGATCATGGACGGTTATCGCGACAATCCGGACCTCACCGCGCAGACCTTCGCCGGCGGCTGGCTGCACAGCGGCGACGTTGCGGTGCGCGATCCCGGCGGCTTCCTGCGCATCGTCGACCGCACGAAGGACATGATCGTCAGCGGCGGCTTCAACATCTACCCGCGCGAGATCGAGGACATCCTCAGCCAGCACCCCGCGGTGGCGCAGGTCGCGGTGATCGGCGTCGCCGATGCCAAATGGGGCGAGGCGGTGCAGGCGCTCGTCGTGCTGCGGCCGGGGCAGCAGGTCGAAGCCGACGCACTGATCGAACTCGTCGCCGCACGCAAGGGTTCGTTCCAGGCGCCCAAGCAGGTCCGTTACATCGACGCCATTCCGCTGACCGCAGTCGGCAAGCCGGACAAGAAGGCGCTGCGCGCGCAATACGGGACGACATCGGCATGACCACCCAGCTCGATCACTACCGCCTGCTCGGCCGCTCCGGCCTGCGCGTCTCGCCGCTCGCGCTCGGCACGATGACCTTCGGCGTCGATGCCGCCTGGGGCAGCGACGAAGCGGCGGCGACGCAGATCTTCAATCGCTACGCCGAACGCGGCGGCAACTCGATCGACACCGCGAACTTCTACGCCAACGGCGCATCCGAGCGCATGGTCGGCAAGCTCGTGCTGGGCCAGCGCCCGCGCTTCGTCGTCGCGACCAAGTACAGCCTGACGATGCGCCCCGGCGATCCGAACGCGAGCGGCAACCATCGCAAGAACATGCTGCAGTCGGTCGAGGACAGCTTGCGCCGTCTGCAGACCGACTACATCGATCTGCTCTATCTGCATGTCTGGGACAGCCGCACGCCGGTCGACGAGATCCTGCGCGCCTTCGACGATCTCGTGCGCAGCGGCAAGGTGCTCTACATCGGCCTGTCGGACACGCCGGCCTGGCAGGCTTCGCGCATGCAGGCGATCGCCGAGCTGCGCGGCTGGACCTCGTTCGCCGCGCTGCAGATTCCGTACAACCTCACCGAGCGCACGGTCGAGCGCGACCTGATGCCGATGGCGCGCGAGATGGGCATGGGCGTGCTGCCCTGGTCGCCGCTCGCCGGCGGCGTGCTCAGCGGCAAGTACCAGGCGGCCGATCTGCAGGCCACCGGCGCCGTGCAGGCCGCCGGCTCGCGCAAGAACATCAACCTTGCGACCGGCCGCCTCAGCGAACGCACGCTGGCAATCGCGGCAGTGCTCAAGACCGTCGCCGACGAACTGTCCTGCACGCCGGCGCAGGCCGCGCTCGCCTGGACGCTGCTGAATCCGGCGGTCACGTCGCCGATCCTCGGCACCCGCACCGTCGAACAGCTCGACGACAATCTTTCCGCGCTCGACATTGCATTCAGCACGGATCAGGTCGAACGACTGAACGCGGCGAGCCGCATCGATCTGGGATTCCCCCACGAATTTCTCGCCGGACCTGCGATGGGCATGATGTTCGGCGGCGTCAACGTAGCGCGGCGCTGACGCGCACAGTGCGCGCAATTGCGTCACTTGCTGACGCGGCCCGTCAGTCTCTGTCAGTCGCGCCGTCGCTCCACGCAAAAGCACGCTCGCCGCTCATCCGATGCGAGGCACCGCAGAAGCGGTGACGTAAAACCGTCGGCACCGATTTCGTCGGCGTAACTGTGCGCCGCCACTGACGAATCTTCGCGCTCAGGTCGGCCCTGACGGGAAGCGCCCCGACACCGGCTCTTCAGGCCTCGCACATGACTTGTCTCTGTCTCCGCATCGCGACCGATGCCGGAGCCAGACATGCAGAACACCGCCGCATCATCCGTCAGCTTCCTCCTGACACGCTGGCCGCTGCTGGCCGCCGCGCTGATGCTGATCCTCAGCGCACCGCTGCTGGCGTCCGGCTCGCCGAGCCCCGAAGAAGACGCTGCGTTCTCGCCCGGACCGAACACGCTGCGGCCTTCGCGCTATCTCGCAACCCGCGGCGCGCGCGACAGCCTGCAGATCACCGCGAACTTCCTGAGCTTCGACAACGACCCGCTGCGCCTGAGCTTCACGCTCGCTGGTGACGACGTGCGCGCCTCGCAGCGCGAGTACGGCCTGGTCAAGACCGACCTTGATGCGGTGGTCGCCCAGTGCAACAGCAGGGCCTGCAACGACGCCGAGTTCCAGCGCCGCATCCTGGCCTACTACCGCGGCCGCGGCCTGCGCCTCGGCACCGATGAGAAGAACCGCAAGCGCGTACTGGTCGACGTGCCGATCGCCGTACAGCGCAACCGCCAACGCGTCGCGCCGCTGGCGCAGGCGCTGCAGCGCATGGCTGCACAGCAGCAGCGCGATCCGCAGTGGCTGCTGGAGGCGGCCATCGCGCTGGTCCAGAGCGGTCTCGACTACAAGCAACCGGACACCTGGGATCAGGGTCGCAAGATCATCGGCTTCTACCCGCCACCGCAGGCGCTGGAGCGCGGCTTCGGCGACTGCGATACCAAGAGCGCGCTGCTCGCGGCGATCCTGCAGAACCTCAGCGATGCACCGCTGATCGGCGTGCACGTGCCGCAGCACTATCTGATCGGCATCGCCGGCACGCCGCGCGCGGGCCAGGCGACGATCGAGCACGCCGGCC
Organism: Fontimonas sp. FW305-C-3; assembly: GCF_058783185.1. Classification (NCBI taxonomy): domain Bacteria; kingdom Pseudomonadati; phylum Pseudomonadota; class Gammaproteobacteria; order Nevskiales; family Nevskiaceae; genus Fontimonas; species Fontimonas sp. FW305-C-3. The sequence continues at coordinate 944,531 of NZ_JBYSYK010000002.1, forward strand.
GCACGTACATCCTGATCGAAGCCGCGGGACCGGCGCGCCGGCCGCCCGGCGAAGTGGCCGATGTGACGACCGATGCGCTGGCCAAGGGTGTCGATATCCGGATCGATCCGATCATCTGATCGCAACGTTCCAGAATCCGTAGGATGGGCCGCAAGGCCCATCGACAGGCGGTGATCGAGGCCACGATGGGCCTCTCGGCCCATCCTACGCGGCCCATCCTACCGATCGACGACCGCCTGGATCGACGCAGCAAGCCAGCTGGCCATCTTGCGGTCCGCGCCCTTGCGCTCGGGCATCAACGGGAACTGCTGGGTGAACAGCACGAAACCCATCGCCAGCGTGACGATCTGCAGCGCGCGCGCCTCGGCATCCGGCGCTCCGAGCCACTTCGCGAGCGGTGCGACGATGCGTTCCCGCATGACGCGCGTCGCGATCTCGCGCGCCTCGGCGTCGCCGGTCGCCAGGGCGATGATCGACGGCGGCCTGATCGCCAGCCGGGTGTCGACGAACAGATGGCTCAGGTGCTGGCCGATCGCCTCGCGCTTCGTCGTCGTCAGCAGCGGCGTCAACGGCATCGCCTCGATCAGCGCCGCTTCGAACAGTGCGGCCTTGGTGCCGTAGTAGCGCAGCAGCAGGGTCGAGCTGACATCGGCAATCGCGGCAATATCGCGGATGCCGGCCTGCGAGTAGCCGATCTCGGCGAAGGCCTGCTGCGCGGCGGCAAGGATGGCCGCCTTGGTCTTCTCGGCGTTGCGAGGCTTCGGCGCCGAAGGCTTCTTGAGTGCCTTCGCCTTCATCGGACGACGACGCGGACGCGCGCCAGGTTCTGCACCCTTGCATACGGCGTCTGCGTGTTGCCGTCGCGCTGCGAAGCGACACGCAGCACGGCGAAATAGGTGCCGGCACGGCTGTAGGCGTGAGTCGCGGTCAGCTGCACGCGCGCTTGCGTTCCGTCGACGACGACCTTAACCGGATAACTGCCGATGCCTTCGAAGTCCCATTCGGCCGCGACCACGGTGCCCGCCTGCGCCGGCACCTCAACCGTCGCGCTGAAGCTGACGGTCTCGCCGACCGCGACTTCCGCCCGCTGAGCGCCGTTGGCACTCAAAGCGACCAGCGGCTGAATACCGCCGCGCTCGGCGGCGGTATCCGCAACGACGACCTGCGTATCGACGATCCGGTACTGCGTGCTCGCCGGCCGGCGCCCCTGCTCGGCCCAGGCGCTGACGTCGCGCAGCGCCTGCTGCAGCGCGCCGGAGAAACTGACGGTGTGCGCATGCGCCGCCGGCGTCTGCGGATTGTCGTGCTGGGCATGATCGATGTACCACAGCGCAAAGAGGTCATCGCTCTGCGCGCCCAGTGCGGCCTGCACCTTCGTGCGATACCAGTCGGCCTGCCAGGGCAGTGCGTCGATATCCATCAGCACCTCGACGACAATCATCTTCGCGCTGATGTCGCCGTTCGGCAGACTGCCGGCGGTCCCGACCGCACCGACCGGGCCAATCAGCACGTCGCGTTGCGGATAGATCGGCGTGCCATCGGCATGACGGAACTGGTTCCAGCCGTACAGGTCCGGCGTCGGCAGCTGATGGCGCTGGTAGGTCTGCAGCGCCAGCCCCCAGCTGTTGTCGATACGCACCCTGTCGCCGACCTCGATGCTGCCGGTCACCGACTGATCCGCGGCGTAGGCGAAACCGACGCGGCGGCCGTTGATTGTCGCGATCGGCACGCTGCTGCCCGCGCCCTTGCCGCTGAGCAGCACGAGATGACTATCCGCAAAGTCGTGGTCCGGCACTGACGCCAGCTCGACGTGGCGCGGCATGCCGTCGATGACCTGGCTGACCGCCGTTTCGAACGTGAATCGCGCTGCGTGTATCGACGAGGCCGGATCGCTGCCCAGGTAACCCGGTAGACGCCAGAAGTCCTCGAGGTAGCCGGGATCGAGCATCGGCATCAGCGGCGCGACCTGCGAGAAGTAGCCGCTGTCGAGCTTCGCGTGGTTCCACCAGCCGCGCGGCGGAAAACCCATCAGCGCGGCTTCTTGGTAGGCCGCGCGCTCCTCGTCGTTGAGCGTTGCCAACGGATCGCCGCTGCCGCCCGGATTGATCGCGTCCATGATCGCCGGGAGGCGGTCGCGCTGCCGCAGCACCCGCAGCGCATTCATGCGCACGGTGAACATGCTCGGGATCGCGTTCGGCGTTGCCATCACGAACGGCACGAAGCCGTCCCAGACGCCGCGAGTGTTCTCGGCGCTGCCGATCACCTGATAGGAGCCGCCGCTGCCACCGAACAAGTACCCGTAAGGCCGGTGCGATCCATACAGTTCGGCGGCGACAAGCCTCGAGTGCTTCGCCGCTGCCGCGTTGACGCGATACGCGGCTATCGCCGGATCGGCCATGCCGGCGCGGTCGCTGCCGCCCAGATTGGTCTGCACGTAGTAGGCGCCGCTGTCGAAGGTGAAGCCCAGATCGCCGGTCGCGACCTCAAACTCGATCGGAAACGGCCCGATGTCTTCCGACAGCGCCAGCGGATAGGTGTTGTGGAAGAAGCGTCCCTGATAGCGCTCACGCTCGGGAAAGTAGAACGAGAAGCGCGCATCCGTACCGCGAAAACCGCCGTGCACATAGCGATGCGGCAGCGGCTGCTCGCGCAGCTCGTTGACGTCAACGTAAGGCTCGCGATATTTCGGATCGATCGTCTCTTCGGTGATGCGCCCGACGATCGCCGGCGCCTCGACTGCCGCCGGCTGAGCGCTCTTCAGCCGCTCACCACTCAAGCTGGACTTGCCGAGCAGGCCCAGCTTCGCGCTGCCGGTGAAGCGGTCGCCGTCGATCTGCGCCTTGAAGCTCACCGTGATCGGGATCGGCTTGGTCGCCTTCATCTGCCAGCTCAGCGCTCCGCCCGCCGCGGTACCGCTGATGTCGTGATTGCCCATCGGGCTTTCGATGCGACCGTTGAAGGTCTCACCCAGCGTGTCGATGTGCAGGACCATGGTCTGCGGACCGACCGGCGTCGTCATCGTGACTTTCCAGCTGCCGATTGCGCTCATGAGTGCGCCTACACGCGCCAGCCACGGATGCGGTTGCCCGCATCGCAGAGGACGGTCTCGTTGGTGATGAAGCGCGCATCGTCGGACGCCAGAAACAGGGCCAGCTTCGCGATGTCCTCCGCCGTGCCGTGCAGGTTCAGCATCTGCTGACCCTGGATGCGGGCGTAGATTTCCGGCGGCAGCTGTGCCCGGTTCGCCGGCGTTTCCATGATGCCGGGCGCAATGGCGTTGACGCGAATGCCGTCGCCGCCGAGCGCGCCGGCCATCGCGAACGTCATCGCATTCAGGGCCGCCTTGGTCACGCCGTAAGCCGTGCCCGGCACGTAGCTCGCCATCGACGAGATGTTCAGCACGACACCCTTCGCTGTCGCGAGCGCCGGTCGCAGCGCCTGCGCCAGCAGCAGCGGCGCGACGGTGTTGATCGCAAGATAGCGCAGCCACTTCTCCTGGCTGAGGCCGAGAAAGCCGTGCGCGATCTCGCCATAGGCGAGCCCGGCATTGTTGATCAAGACGTCGAGGCGTGCATCGTCAGCGCAGATTTGTGCGGCGGCCGCATGGATCTCCGATTCGTTCGAGAGGTCGACTTTATGCGTGGTGCAGCTGGTACCGGCTGCACGCAGTTCTGCGGCCAGCACGTCCAGGCCAGCGACATCGACATCCATGAGCAACAGGTTTGCGCCTTCGGCCGCGAAGGTGAGCGCGAACGCGCGGCCGAGGCCGCCAGCGGCGCCGGTGACGAGCACATGGCGGCCTTGATATCGCTGAGTCATTGGAGATCCTTCTGGGCGAAGTGCCGTGCAGTTAAGTTATCAAGTGATAACTTGAGTGTCCAGCTTGCTCGAGAAAGACACCCTCACCCCGCGCTCGGGGAGACGGAGCGAGCAGAAGCGGCAGCGGAAGTAGCCCGGGTGAAACCCGGGAAGCCGGACTGTCAGCAGGCGCAGACCCCGGATTTCATCCGGGCTACTCAGGCTCATGCCTTCGCGAGAGGCTCCGCATCACCGTGACTGAAGTCGCGAATGGCGCCGACACGTTTCGCAATCGCCGCGCGCTGCGGCTGGAAGCTGTAGCAGTTCGGCGGCATGCGCGTCGCGTCGGACTGCCGCTCCATCGGGATCGCCCGGCCGTGCGCGAGCATGTTGCCCCAGCGCAGCAGGCGCGCGGCCTCCTGCATCTGCGGATTGAGCCCTGCGATCCAGCGGCCGAGCTGCATCAGCGGCGTACCGCTCAGCGACCCGGGCTCGACGATGCGGAACTCGCTCTCGACCCAGTCCAGAACCGCGACGCCGTCGCGGCGCAGCTCGGCACGGCGCCGGCCGTCGATCGCATCGGCAACGAGGATGTCGTAGACCAGCGGCACCGTATCGCCGGCATGCGCGGCGGCGAGCAGCGCGAGGTCGTACAGGTGCGTGCAGTTCTCGGGTTTGTCGCCGCGTTCCGCGAAGTCCGCCAGCGCCAGCCCGTCGAACGTCGCCCGCAGTTTCGCGACCGCCCCCGGACAGGTCGTCCAGGGCGCGCGGATCATGTGCGGCTCGACTTGCGTCGCGATGCCATCGGCATGCTCGACGACGACACTCATGCAGTGATAGTCGTCTTCGACATCGACCTGCACGCGGCCCGCGGACGGCGTGATGTGGAAGCGCCGGCGGAACCCCGGCAGGCTGTCGATCGCGACGCCGCTCAGTTCGCCCACTGCAGCCAGACCGCATCCGGCCCGACGACATGGCCGCCGTGGTAGGCGACCGGCTTGCTCGCATCGAGGCGGAACGCCGGCAGGCGCGCGAGCAGTTCTTCGTAGACGATCTGCAGTTCAAGACGCGCGAGGTGCGAGCCAAGGCAGCGATGCGGGCCGGTGCCGAACGCGATGTGCACGCTGTTCTCGCGGTTCAGGTCGTAGCGTTCGGCCTGCGGATATTCCTTGCTGTCGAGATCGGCGGCCGGCAGGAACATCATCACGCGGTCGTTGGCCTTCATGGCGACGCCCTGGAACTCCAGGTCCTTCGTCACGCGCCGCAGCGGCACCGTGAACGTGTAGCGCCGCAGCATCTCCTCGGCCGCCTTCGGGATCAGCTCCGGCTTGGCGCGCAGCTCGGCCTGCAGCTGCGGATTGCGCGCGAGGTGCAGCACGCCGAGGCTGATGCCGTTGACGACGGTGTCGAGGCCGGCGGTGAACAGGACGACGCAGTAGTTCTCCATGTCCTCCATCGTCGTCGGCTTGCCGCCGATGTCGGCCTGCCACAGCAGGCTGATCAGGTCGTTCTGCGGATTCGCCTTACGTTCGAGCACGGTCTCGCGCATGATCGCGGTGAGCTTGAGCATGCGGCCGACCATCGAACGCGGATCGGGATTCTTGATCCCTTCCATGTGCTCCTTGACCAGTGCGCGGTACTCCGCCTGGCGCGCGACCGGCAGGCCGAACATCTTCAGGAACACTTGAACAGGAAGCGGCTCGGCGACGTCGTTGACGAACTCGGCGGTGCCCTTCGGTTTCATCGCGTCGATCAGCTCGGCGGCGAGCGTGCGGATGCTGTCCTTGATGTCGAGCATCGCCTTGGGCGAGAACGCGCGCTGCAGCGGCGCGCGGTATGCGGTGTGCGCCGGCGGATCGATCGTGATCGGCAGCGGCTGCGGAATATGCGGCGAGCCCGGCGGCATCTGCGCCAGCATCGCCTTGATCGTCGCCTGCGGCACGATCTCGCTGGAGAACACCTCGGTATCGCGGCCGGCGTGGAAGTTCGCCGCATGGCTCATCAGCAGCCAGTGGCCGCCGTTGCGCGGCGTCCAGAAGATCGACGGCGCGTTCTTGACCAGATCGAGAATGCGCTCATGCGGATTCTCGACATAGGCCGGGTCGGCGAACATGTCGAAGTCGTAGAACGCCGCATCGGTGATGTGGGCTGGGCGTGGCACTGCGGCACTCAGGGTCATGATCGGCTCATTCTTCTTCAATGATGATGATGCGCTCCGGGCAGGCCTTCGCCCCCTTGCGCGCCTGTTCTTCCATGCCGGGCGGCACGTCGATCTCCTCGACCGCGATGTAGCCGTCGTCGTCGAGCGGGAAAAGATCGGGCGCGATCGCCGCGCAGCGGGCATTGCCGACGCAGGCCGACTTGTTGATTCGGATCTTCATGTTCTCCTCCGCTCGGTACGGCTGCCGGCTGCAATGGCCGGCTCCTCTCCTGGCTGCCGTTCTTATCGCACAACGGATTGCGCCGCACTTGCACCGGCGCGCAATCGCGCTTGACGTTATCAACATCGCTGTTGACTATAGCCCGATGCCGGATGTCTGCTTGCCGGCTCATCAACCCTTCACCGCACGACGCCATGGCCCTGTACACGACCATTCACCTGCACAACGCGCCGGCCGGCCGCGAGGCCGACTACGCCGCCTGGTTCGACGGCCCGCATCGGCAGGCGCTCGCCGCCTTGCGCGGCTTCATGGCGGCGGATCGCTACGAGGTGACCCCGCAGCAGATCATGCCGGACATCCCGCAGCCCTGGCGCTACATGAGCGTCTACGACTTCGACCTGCCGCAGCCGGAGATCGACCTGCCGGCGCTCGGCCCGCTGCTTGCCGCAGCGCGCGATGCGGGGCTGATCGACGATACGGGCGAGAACGAGCGCATCTACAGCTACCGCCTGTATTCGGACTGGAAGCCCAGCCCCAACTGGCAGAAGGACCAGCCGTTCTCCGGCATCAGCCTGATCCTGGCGAACTACACGCCGGGTCGGAATGCCGAGTACCAGCAGTGGTACGACGACGTGCACAGCGGCGAGGTGATCAACGTGCCCGGCCACGTCGCAATGAAGCGCGGCGAACTTTCCAGCCTGCAGATCGAACCACGCCGCTACTGCCCCGGCGACCAGCTCGTGCTGTGTGCGCAGCAGACCGACGATCTGCTTTTCACCTTGAAGGATTTCAGCGCGCGCGCCGGTGGTCGCAGCCCGAGTGGTGTTGCAATGCAGCCGCGTTCCGCCGCTGCTTCCACCGCGCGCACCGTGCACTACTTCCGCAAGGTGAGTGGCTCGCGGTTCTGGCCAGGTGGGATTGCGTACGCGGGTGATCTGTCGGTGTATCCGCGCTGATAGAGGCCTGACAAACCCCGTTCGCATCGAGTGCCGCGCGCTATGCGCGCGGTGTATCGAGATGCCACCACTGCCAGTTGTGATGTCCCGATACACCGGCTTCGCCGGCACTCGACACGAACGGACATTTGCTGAATCCGAACTGGGGAATTCACATGCCCAAAGTCATCGTCATCACCGGCGCCGGTATCGGCCTCGGCCGCGCCCTAGCCCGCCGCTTCGTGGCCGACGGCGACAGCGTCGTCGCGCTCGGCCGCACCGCGAGCAAGGTCGAAGCCGTTGCGAAGGAACTGGGCGAGCGCGCACTGGGCCTAGCCTGCGACATCGCCTCGCCAGAATCGGTCAAGGCCGCGTTCGCCGCGATCGCGCAGCGCCATCCGCGCATCGACGTGCTGATCAACAACGCCGCGGTCTACGAACCGTTCCTGATCAGTGAGGCGACCGATGAGCAGATCCTCGGCGCGGTGACGACCAATCTCGCCGGCCCGATGTTCTGCGCCCGCGCGGCGATTCCGCTGATGGGCCCGGGCGGCCACATCATCAACATCAGCAGCGAATCGGTCGGCATGCGTTTTCCGTATCTAGTCGCCTACCAGAGTTCGAAGGCCGGTCTGGAGCGCTTCTCCGAAGGCCTGTACCACGAGCTGGAACCGAGCGGCATCCGCGTCACCAACGTGCGCGCCGGCCAGATGATGGAAGAAGGCAAGACCTGGGATGTGCCTGCGGAAGTGCGGATGCGCTTCGTCCAGGCGGCGATGGCGGCCGGCGTCAACCTGCGCGAACGGCCGCTGTCGCAGTTCACGACCGTGACTGAAGTGTTCCGGTCGCTGGTCGACCTGCCGGCCGGCGTGCATGTCGCAAGCGTGAACCTGCACGCTCGCAAGGCGGATTGATTCAGCCCTTGTCCTTCTTGCCGCCGATGCCTTCGACGTAACGCTTCATGCCTTCGACGTAGGCCGGGTTGAGCATCAGCGCGCTGTTGGTCAGGCGCTCGACGTTGCGGGCCTGCGCGAGGCCGACGTCATGCGCGAGTTCGATCGCAAGCTTGGCGGCGCCCATCTGCTCGCTGTTCTGTTCGGCGAGGTGACGGCAGAACTTCATGGCATCTGCCTCGAAGCTTTCGTCGGGGTAGACCTCATGGACCAGGCCCATGATCAATGCACGGTCGGCATCAACCGGCAGGTTGGCCATGATCAGGTAGCGCGTCCAGTGCGTGCCGATGATGCGCGACAGACGGCTGACGCCGTTCGAAGCCGGGATGACACCCATCTTGCCTTCGGGAAACGCGTAGCGCGCGCTCTTCGCCGCGAGGCGGAAATCGCAGGACAGCGACAGTTCGAGACCGCCACCCATGCAGGTCGCGTGGTGGGCAACGACGATCGGCTTCTCGATCGACTCCATCTCGTCGTAGATGCGGTGCATGCCATGCAGACGCCGGCGATGGTTCTCGCGGATCGCCGACGCGGAGTTCTGCGGCAGGCTGCCGGGATCGCCGCTGCGCAGATCGGCACCGGCGCAGAAGTAGCGGCCGGTCGCGCGGATCAGCATGACCTTCAGTGCCGGCGTGTCGCGGAAGCGATGCAGTGCCTGCTCGAACAGGCCCATCAGCTCGCCGGTCAGGGCATTGAGCTTGTCCGGACGGTTCAGTGTCGCGATCAGGATCGCGCCGTCTTCCTCGACCAGCAGATGCGGAGCTTCGGACATCTTCCTCTCCATCCCGGGAAATAAACCGTCATGCCCGCGAAAGCGGGCATCCAGGGCGGAGAGCATCGTGCCTCGTTACCCTAGATTCCCGCTTTCGCGGGAATGACGTCAAAGACGAAACCTAAGCGCGCGTACGCGGCATGCCTAGTCCGCGTTCCGCAATCATGCTGCGGTGGACTTCGCTGGTGCCGCCGTAGATCGTCGTGCCCTGCGCGTGACGATAGCACTGGTTGAGGAACGCGGCCGGGCCGCTGCGCTTGGACAGCGAGTACGGTGCGGTCAGGTCCAGCAGGTCGCGAGCGTCTTTCAGAAAACGTTCCGACGAGTACATCTTCGCCATCGGCCCGAACGCGAGGTTCGGCTTCTTGTTGACGCTGGCCCACAGCGAGCGATAGCCGAGCAGATCGGAAATCATCAGATCAGCTGCCGTGCGTGCAAGACGGACCTGCGCCTGCGGCTCCTCGATCAGCGCATGACCGTCGCGTTTGATCTCGCCGCAGAACGCCACCGCCGCCTTGAGCATCGCGCGCAGCGGCTTGGAGAAGCTGCCGCCATGTTCGAGCTCGAGTCCGGCCGCCATCGTCCGCGCACCGGCGTCGACATCGCCGAGGCGATAGCAGTCCGGCACCTTCACGCCGTCGTAGAACGTGATGTTGGTGCGCTCGTCCTGGAAGGTGTGCACCGGCTGGATCGTGATGCCAGGCGTCTTCAGCGGCACGATGAACATCGTCAGGCCCTTGTGCTTGGGCACGTCGGGATTGGTGCGCGTCAGCATGAACACATAGTCGGCGATGTCGGCGCCGCTGGTGAACATCTTGGTGCCGTCGATGCGCCAGGAACCGTCCGGCTCGCGCGTCGCCTTGCACTGCGCCGCGAACACGTCGGAACCGGAGCCCGGCTCCGAATAGCCCAATGAGCAGATCGCCTCGCCGGCGATGATCTTCGACAGGATGTCGCGCTTGACCTCGGGGCTGCCGAAGCGATGCAGCACGACGCCGACCATCTGCGTGACATTGGCGGCGAACGTCGTCCAGCCGTACTTTTCCCAGACGTCGGCCGCGGCGTTCTGCGCATACGGCGGCACGCCGCGCCCGCCCATTTCCTGGGTCCAGCCAAGGAACAGCAGCTTGGCTTCGGCAAGCTTCTTGTGCAGGCCGGGGTCATGCCCTTCCCAGGAGTAATGCGCCTTGGCGCGCAGTTCCGGCGTCAGGTTCTTCTGGAAGAATTCGTCAATCTCGGCGGCGAGCGCGCGCGCTTCATCGCCCAGATCGAAGTCGATCGAGATCTCGCCGGCTTCCGGCAACACGGCCTTCTCGCCGGCGTACAGACGGCGGCCGGCTTCCTCGATCAGGCGCAGCGGATCGCCGAACACAAGCGGCCATGCCTTGGCACGCAGGTTGTACAGATGGATATCGTATTCGGTCGTCAGGCCGTAACCGCCGAAGGTGTGCAGCGCCTGTGCGACGCAGCGCGCGGCGGTATCGCTGTTCCACCAGGCGGCGAGCGAGACCGTCGCGGCGGCATCGGCATCGCCATCGGCAATCGCGCGGATCGCCTTCCATACGAGGTACTTGCCGCCGTCCGCTTCGCAGACCAGTTCGGCGAGCGGATGCGAGATCGCCTGGAACTGGCCGATCAGCTGGTCGAACTGCTTGCGCTCGCTGGCGTACGCCGCCGCCAGACGCAGCGATTCGCGGGCAAGCCCGGCCAGCGCGGCGCCGATCAGCAGCTTCCATTCTTCGAGCGCCTGGGCAAACGCCTTGGCATCCTTGCTCAGCGTCTTCTTCGCGAGCTTGGAGAAATCCAGTTCGGCGAGCGAGGTCGATGCGAGGTTCGGTTCGTTCTTGCGCGCCGCTTCCGGCACGTCGACAAGCACGATCGCGTCACCGTCGCGGGCGATCACCGCTTCGGCAACGGTGCCGCCGGCAATCCACTGCAGCGGCTCCTGCCGGATGTCGCGGAACGCAAGGCTGACGATCGCCTCGCCGGCGATCACGCGTTCGAGCAAGGTGTCCTGTCCGCCGCAGGCGGCGAGCAGGCGCGCGGCAACCAGTGCTTCGGCGAGCGGGCCGGAGGCCAGCGTGCGGCCAGCCTCTTCCATCAGCACCGCGGCATCGAGCAGGCCAAGGTCCAGGCCGCCGGCATCGGCCGGCACACGGATGCCGAAGGCGCCGAGATCGGCCAGACCCTTCCACAGCTTCGCGTCGAAGCCGGTCGCCAGCGCGGCGCGCACGCGCACCATGCTGCTCTCTGCGGTGAGGAAGCGCGCGAAGCTTTCGCGCATCAAAGCCTGTTCGTCCGACAGCTCGAAATTCATGCCGCGGCTCCGGCGGTGTGCGGCGTTTCCGCGCTGTGCAGAAACAGATCGAGTTCTCGGTGCATGTTGAGGATCATCTTTTCCTGGTTCTCGGCCAGCCAGATCTGCTTGCAGCCCTTCGAATGCAGGCCCTTCTGCATGCGCGGGATGTTGTGGAAATCCTGGCGCGGGATCAGCAGCACCTGCTCAGGATCGTTGATGTCGCTGATCTGCTGCACCTGCGGCTTGGGCGGCTTCTCCGCCGCCGGATAGGTCTTGGTCGACAGGATCTCGAAGATGCACTTGTCGGGATCGAAGCCGTCGGGGCGGATGCGGTAGATCATCGCGTTGCCGGCCTGCGGCAGGATCAGCAGGTTCGGGAACACGAAGACTTCGCCGCCCCACATGCCGAGGATTTCGGGAACGGGTTTGGGCATCGGCCGCTTCTGCATCGCCGCCGTCGTGTACAGCGCCTTGACGTACTCGCCGCCCAGGCTGGAGCCCTCGGGAATGGGTTTTCCTTTGAGGCTGCGGACGATCTCGACGTCTTCCTTCAGGACCATCGCGTCCATGCCGGTGACGAGCAGGTTCAGGCGGTCCGCCATCATGTCGACCGGATCACCCGCCAGGCGCGAGTGGCCCTGCATGGCGGTCTTCTTGCCGGCGTAGAAGCGGCCGTGGCCGTTAGCGAAGTTCTCCGTCATCACGTTGCGATGCGCGAAGTTGGCTTCCGCCTCGGCATTCGGGGTGCCGTTCCAGACGATCTCGGCGGAGTCCGGTTCGAGCTGCGGGTGCGTCGCCGGGACATGGTAGCCCTCGAAGAAGGCTTCCTGGGCGACTTTCCAGTTGGCGGCGACCGGCAGGGCCTTCCACCAGTAGTTCCGCATGTCGCCGATCGCCAGGCCCTCGAGCAGCTCGCGCACCGGCGCGATGAACTCATCGAAGGGCTGCGGGTGCTTGTCGAAGTTGATGAAGATGAAGCCGGCGAAGAGGACGTGATGGACTTCGCGCAGGGCGACGTCGCTGTCGCGCAGCTGGCCGTTGCGGAATTCTCCACGCTCCAGCACGAACTCGTTCTGGCCCTGCAGGTTCCAGCGCCAGCCGTGGAACGGGCAGATGATCTTGCCGTTCTTGAAGTGGCCGCAGCCGCCGCCGGACAGCGCGGTGCCGCGGTGCGGGCAGGCGTTGTGGTAGACCTTGATCGTGTCGGCGTCGGCGCGCGTGATGATCACCGACTGGTCGCCGATGTCGTAGGTCGTGTAGTCGCCGACTTCAGCGACTTCGTCGACCCGCGCCGCCGCCTGCCAGACCCGGCTCCACAGCTTCTCGAACTCGAGGCGCGCAAACGCCGGATCGGTGTAGCGGCCCGTGCGGATGCCGTGTTCCAGCAGCTTCCAGCTGTCGGGCCAGGCTGGCGCTGCAGCGGGCTGCAGCACCGCGTTCACAGGATTTCCGCGATCAGCGTGCCGACCTGGTAGACCTCGCCGGTGGCGGCATGGATCTTCAGCGTGCCGGACGCCGGCGATTCGACTTCCTGCACCGACTTGTCGAGTTCGAGCGTGTACAGCGGCTTGCCGGCTTCGACCTTGCTGCCATCCGCCGCCAACCATTCGGTCAGCGTGCCTTCCTGCGAAGAAAAACCGATCTGCGGAATGCGGACTTCTGTGCTCATCGTGCGGCTCTCTTTTCCAAAGTCTTGCGGATCGCCGATTCAATGGCGCTGGCTTGATACAGGTATTCGGCTTCGAGCACGCGCGAGAACGGCACGGTGACGTCGCGCGAGGCAACGCGCAGCACCGGCGCCTTGAGTTCGCTGAACAGATGCTCCTGGATGCGCGCGACGACTTCGGCGCCGCAGCCAAAGCTCTTCGGCGCTTCGTGGATCACGACGGCGCGGCCGGTCTTGGCAACCGACTTGAGCACCGTCTCGGTATCCAGCGGCGAAACCGTGCGCAGGTCCACCACCTCGACCGAAATGCCTTCGTCGGCGAGCTTGTCGGCGAGCACCATCGCATCGCGGATCGGCCGGCCGTAGCCGATGATCGAGACATCCTTGCCCTCGCGGGCGATGTGCGCCTTGCCGAGCTTGATGATCGTGCCCTTGGCCGGCACCGGGCCGGTCTGCGTACGCGTCAGCTGGTCTTCGATGAACAGGCAGGGATCGTTGTCGAAGATGCAGCCCATCAGCAGGCCGTAGGCATCGGCCGGCGTCGACGGCACGACGACCTTCATGCCGGCCACGTGGGCGAACCAGGCTTCGAGCATGTCGGAATGCTGGCCGCCGGTACCGGCACCAGCGCCGGTGCGCGTGCGGATCGTGATCGGCACGTGGGTCTGGCCGCCGGACATGAAGCGCAGCTTCGCGGCGTGGTTGACGATCTGGTCCATCGGCACGGTGATGAAGTTCATCAGCATGATTTCGGCGATCGGACGCATGCCGGCGAGCGAGGCGCCGATCGCAGCACCGATGATCGCTTGCTCGGAGATCGGCGTCGTCTTGACGCGACCGGTGCCGAACTTGGTCGACAGGCCCTTGGTGACCTTGAAGATGCCGCCGCCTTCCTCGTCGCCGATGTCCTCGCCGAGCGTGATGACGCTCGGATCCATCTCCATCGCGTCGTGCAATGCGCGCGAGAAGGCTTCGGTGAAGGTGATGACTTCAGGCTTCGCAGCCGTGTCCGGTGCGGTTGCGCTCATGCCACGGCTCCATAAACGTCGGTATCGATTTCGGATGCATCCGGGAACGGGCTGTCGGCGGCGAACTGCAGCGCGTCGTCGATCTGCGCATTGACCTCGGCGTCGTAGGCGTCGAGTTCGGCTTCCGTCGCGCCGCCGTTGCTCAGCAGCGCGGCGCGCGCGATCGGCATTGGATCACGTGCCATGTGCGCGTCGTATTCCTCCTTGGGGATATACGCGCCCGGATCGCCGAAGTAATGGCCCATGAAACGGAAGGTCTTCGCTTCGATCAGCGTCGGCCCTTCGCCGGCACGCGCACGCGCCACGGCTTCGCCGGACGCACGCCACATCGCTTCCGGATCGTTGCCGTTCACGGTGACGCCGACCATGTTGTAGCTCGCCGCGCGCTCGCCGATGTTGTCGACCGCGGTGCATTTCGCGTACTTGCTCGACTCGCCGTACAGATTGTTCTGGCACAGGAAGATCACCGGCAGCTTCCACAGCGAAGCCATGTTGAGCGCCTCGTGGAACGCACCGATGTTGGAGGCGCCATCGCCGAAGGTCACCAGCGTGACGCGGCCGTCCTTCTTGAGCTGCGAAGCCCAGGCCAGGCCGTTGGCGATCGGCAGACCGCTGCCAACGATGCCGGTCGTCACCATCACGCCGGTGTCCGGATGCGTGATGTGCATCGGCCCGCCCTTGCCCTTGCAGGCGCCGGTGACCTTGGCGTAGTACTCGGCGAACAGCGGACGCAGCGGGATGCCCTTGGCGAGCTGGTCGTGAATGCCGCGATAGGTCGTGACCAGATAGTCGGTCGGCTGCAGGTGCACGCCCATCGCCGCCGCCAGGATTTCCTGACCGCGCGGCGAGTAATACACCGCCGCCAGACGACCGGAACGCAGCAGGCCGCGGAAACGCTCGTCGATCAGGTTGATCAGGCGCGCCTTGCGATAGATCGCCAGCAGGGTTTTGGGCGAAAAAGCCTCATTCGCGGACATGCGATCTCCTCGGATTCCCGTAGATTTATAGACAACAATGCTGTTGATTATCTACAGGCACCGTTCCCCTGTAAAGGCGAACACCGTCTGCGGCAAGTGACGGCTCACCAGCGGACAAATCGCCGCGTGCCCGGATGCCCGCTGCTATATGATCCGGGCAGTTGCATACCGCAGGGCGGCGATGAAGCAGAGCTCGAAGAACAGCAAGAAAGCCGGGACCAAACCCGGTAAGAAGACCGCAAACCCGCCGGCCGGGCGCCGTCAGTACGACAGCCCGGTGCGCCGCCAGCAGGCCGTCGAAACGCGCGAACGCATCATTGCCGCCGGCGCCGAGATCGCCCATCGCCTGCCGAGCTGGGACTGGAGCGCGATGACCTTCAAGGCCGTCGGCGAGCGCGCCGGCGTCAGCGAGCGCACCGTGCATCGCTACATCGCGACCGAACGCCAGCTGCGCGAAGCCGTGCTGCAGCGCCTGTTCCAGGAATCCGGCATCAGCCTCGACGGCCTCAGCCTCGACAACTTCGCCGGTATCGCTTCACGCGTCTACCAGTACATGTCGTCGTTCACGATCGCGCAGAGCCCGGTCACCGACCCGACCTTCGCCGCGCTCGACGAGCACCGCCGCACTGCCCTGCTCGGCGCCGTCATCAACGCGACGCCGAACTGGTCGAACAGCGAACGCGAGATCGCCGCGGTGATGCTCGACATCCTCTGGCATCCGCCGTTCTACGAACGCCTGACGACCGCCTGGCAATTCGACAACCAGCGCGCGACGCAGGCCTTCAAGTGGATGATCGGGCTGCTGCAGCTCGCGATCCGCGAGGATCTGCGGCCGGGCAAGCCGGGATAGCCACAAAACTCCGTTCGTCTCGAGTGCCGTGCACTAGGCGCACGGTGTATCGAGAGACCCGCACTGAGGCCTGAGCGCCGCAAGGTCCGCACCGGCACCTCGATACACCGCGCCGGAGGCGCGGCACTCGGCGCGAACGGAGTTCTTTCGAGCCCCCTCAGTCCTTCACACCCGTGAACGGAAACGAGCCGATGAAGCCGGCCTTCGCCTTGCCGCTCATCGTGTTGCCTTCGACGGTGCCGTTGAACTCGACCTTCATCTTCATCGGCTTGGTGATCTGGTTGATCCAGCCGATCTTGCCGTTGTCGAACTTCGCATCGAGGATATCGGCCGTCATGCCGCGGCCACTCTGCGTGCCGCTGAGCTTGCCGCCGCTGTTCTGCAGCACCAGCTTGGTCGACTCTGCACCGGTCGGCCCCTTGACGGTGATCGTCCAGCTGCCATCGATCGTCGCCGGTGCCGCCGCGGGCTGTGCGGCAGGCGCCGGCGCGGCGGCAGGCTTCGCAGCAGCGGCAGGTCGCTTGCCGACGTAGGCCGGCATCGTCTCCCAGCCGCGCACGGTCGAGGTCGGCGACAGCGTCGCACGCTCCAGGTCCACATCCCACTCGGGGAAGCGCTTGAGCACTTCCTCCAGCGCGATGCGCCCTTCGAGGCGCGCGAGCACCGCGCCGACGCAGGCGTGGATCCCGTAGCCAAACGCCAGATGCGGGCGCTTGTCGCGATGGATGTTGAACGTGTCGCCGTTCTCGAAGCGGCGGTCGTCGCGGTTCGCCGAGCCGCTCAGGAACATCATGACGTTGCCGGCGGCAATCTTCCTGCCGTGCAGCTCGACATCGCGATTGATATAGCGCGCGACATGCGGCGCCGGCGGCTCGAAGCGCAGGATCTCCTCGATCGTCTGCGGGATCAGTCCCTTGTCGGCAACGATCTGGCGGCGCTGGTCGGGATGCTCGGCGAGCACCTTGCCGGTCCAGCCGATCAGGCGGTTAGTCGTCTCGTTGCCGGCACCGGCCAGCACGTTGACCAGCGTCAGCACCTCGTCGCGCGTCGCGCGGCGCATCGAGCCGGTCTCGTCCTTGAACTCGGTCGTCAGCAGCTCGGTGATGACGTCGTCGGACGGATGCTTGATGCGCCAGTCGATGTATTCCTCGAAACCGTCGCCGTAGTTGCCGGTGTGTTCCATCGGCTTGCCGGCCTCGGTGCGCATCGTCGCGTCGACGCGCTGACGCACCGTCTCGTGATCCGCTTCCGGAATGCCGAGCAGCATGCCGATGACGCGCATCGGCATCTTGGCGCCGAGATCGGCGATGAAATCGAAACTGCTGCTGCCCACCAGCGGATCGAGGCAGGCCACGCAGTACTCGCGCACCTTGTCTTCCAGAGACACCATGCGCTTGGGGGTGAACAGCCGCTGCAGCAGGCCGCGGTGCGCGGTGTGGATCGGCGGATCCTCGAAGATCAGCACGCCCGGCGGAAACTCCGCATTCGCCTTGATGATCTCGACGATCGCGCCGCGGCCGGAGATGAAGGTCTCCTTGTCGGCCAGGCCCTTCTCGACATCGGCGAAGCGGCTGACCGCGTAGAAGTCGTGTTCTTCGTTGTAGTACAGCGGCGCTTCTTCGCGCAGACGGCGGAACACCGGATAGGGATTGGCCGTGATCTCGACCTTGTACGGGTCGTAATAGACCGGGCTGGTGGCTGTGCTCATCGGCTTCCCTGAGTGTTCCAAATTGATGTCATGACAATGACAGTAATTAGCAGGCCGGTCAAGGCAAGCGGTGCCTCGGCAATGGCATGCACATCAGTAGAAAACGCTGACGCGGCAACGCGCATTGCTGGCGCAGACAACTTGCATTTCTGCATCCGGCAAGCACAGCGCGGTCGCACGCAATTTGATTAACATGCCGCGATGTCACCGCAAGAATTCAGCGACCTCCACGCCGGCCTGAGCCGCCTGCGCGCGCTGGATTTCGCCGGCGGCGCCGCACTCGCCACCCTCGTGCAGACCCGCGGTCCGGTCTTCCGTCGCGCCGGGGCACGCATGCTGGTCTGCGCCGACGGCACCATCGTCCGCGGCCTGTCGGCCGGTTGCCCTGAGGCAGACATCATCGAGCGCTCGCGCGCGGTCATCGCAGACGGCGAAGCGCGCCTGCTGCGCTACGACCGCGAGCACGGCTACGACGTCATGCTCGAACTCGGCTGCGGCGGCGAAATGGAAATCCTGCTCGCACCGCTGCAGCACGCGGACGACCTGCGCTTCGCCGATGCGGTTGCGCAGGTCTTGAAGCAACGCGCGGACGGCCTGCTGTTCACCGTCTTCGCGCAGGGCGACCACTGCATGCAGCGGCCGCGGCACCTGGTCTGGTCGCGCGATGTCCTGCTCGACGAGCTCGACAATCCGCAGCTCAGCGCCAGCCTGCTGTCGCAGTATCAGAGCGCGGCGGCCCTGCCGCCGGTGCACCTGCAGGAACTCGCCACGTCCGGCGGCCTGCTGCGCATTCTGATCGAGCGCCTGCGACCGCCGCTGCGGCTCGCATTGATCGGCGTCAATACAACGACGCTGGCACTGACCCGCCTCGGCCACAGCATGGGCTGGCAGGTCTGCATCGTCGATCATCGCGAGGACACGCCGGCACCGATGCTCGCCGACGACGTCCTGTTCCTGCGTACGACGCCGACGCAGCTCACGCAGCGCGTCGAACTCGACGAACGCACCGCCGTCGTCGTCATGACGCACAACCTCGAACGCGACATCGACTACCTGCACGCGCTGGCGCCAAGATCCCTCGCCTACCTCGGCGCCCTGGGCTCGCGCGTCCGCGCCGCGAAGATGCACGCCGCCGTCAGCATGACCCGCGTGCCGCTGCACGCCCCCGCAGGCCTCGACATCGGCTCCGAAACTCCCGAAGAAATTGCACTCGCGATCGCCGCCGAGATCCAGGCCGCCGTCAACGGCCACAGCGGCGGCCATCTCAGCAACGGCGACGGACCGATCCATTGAGCGGGATCTGCATCGTGCTGCTTGCGGCGGGAAACTCCAGCCGATATGGCAGTGCGAAGTTGCTCGAGGAGTTTGGCGGGCAGACCTTGATCCGCAGGATCAGCGAAGCGGCGCTGGCAACCGGCAGTCGCGTATTCGTCGTCACCGGCGCCTACGCCGAACGCATCGATGCCGAACTGGCCGGGCTTGATATCACGCTGCTGCACAACGCCGATTGGAATGAAGGCATGGGAACGTCCATTGCCAAGGCATTCAGGCAGCTGCAGTCCCTCGCCGATCCATGCGTTGCGGCGATCGTCTGCCCGACGGATCTGCCCTTGATCGGCACCGCTCAGCTGCAGCGCCTGATCGACGCCCATCATCGGCGTCCAGGCCGGATCATCGCTTCCGCGTGGGGCGAAACGCTGGGGGCGCCGTGCCTTTTTCCGGGGCCGCACTTCAATGAGCTGGCACGGCTGCGCGGTCCGCAAGGCGCGAAGGCGTTGCTGGCAAGACATCAGAACGCCGTCGAATGCGTCGAGATACCCGAGGCTGCCGCCGACATCGATACGAAGGAAGACTACATGCGACTGAAGAACCAACCCTGGAGCAGGCAATGACTGCACGAACCGGACGCTGCCTCTGCGGCCAGGTCAGCTACACGCTGAGCGCCGAGCCGGTCGTGTCGAGAATCTGCTGGTGCCGCGACTGCCAGCACCTGTCCTCCAACGGCACGGTGAACGCGATCTTTCCGACCGAGACCATCGAGATTTCCGGCAGCACGAGCGAGTACACGAGCGCCGCGGACAGCGGCAACCGGATCACTCGCCGCTTCTGCCCTCGGTGCGGCAGCCATCTGTTCGCGGACTCGAGCGGCCGGCCCGGCCTGACCGTGGTCCGGATCGGCACGCTCGATGAGCCGTCGTCGATCAAGCCGACGGCCAACATCTGGAGCGGCAGCGCGCCGGACTGGGCCTGTCTCGATGCCGCACTGGAAAGGTCCGAACGCCAACCGCCGCCGCTGCAGCCGCCAAAGAACCCGGCCTGATCGCTCCGCGTGGCTTGAATTCGCGGATGGGCGCCCCACCTGCTGGGGATACCCCCGCCAATCCAGGAATCCGCATGTCCAAGCTGCACAGCCCGGTCACCCTCGGCAGTCTCGCCCTGCCCAACCGCATCCTGATGGCGCCGCTGACCCGTACGCGCGCGGGCATGTCGCATGTTCCCAACGACCTGATGGTCGAGTATTACAGTCAGCGTGCCGGCGCGGGCCTGATCTTCACCGAATGCACGATGGTGGCGGCCGACGCCAGCGCCTTCATCGGCGAAGGCGGCATCTTCAACGAGCAGACGCAGACCGGCTGGAAGCGCGTGACCGACGCGGTGCATGCCAAGGGTGGGCGCATCGCGATGCAGATCTGGCATCCGGGCCGCGCCGCGCATTCGGCGAACAACGGCGGCGTGCAGTCCATCAGCTCCAGCACGCGGGAGATCCGCAACGAAGAGATCCACACGATCAAGGGCAAGCTGCCGTATGAGGCGCCGCGTGCACTGCGCACGGACGAGATCCCCGGCATCGTCGAACAGTTCCGCCAGGCCGCGATCCGCGCCGATGCGGCCGGCTTCGACGCAATCCAGATCCACGGCGCGCACGGCTATCTGATCGACCAGTTCCTGCGCGACTACCCGAACGACCGTACCGATGCCTACGGCGGCAGCATCGAGAACCGCGCACGCCTGCTGCTGGAGATCGTCGACGCGGTGATCAGCGTCGTCGGCGCCGATCGCGTCGGCGTGCGCATCTCGCCGCTGGTGCCGTTCAACGACATGAGCGATTCCGATCCCGCCGCGCTGGTGAAGTACGTCGCGCAGCAGCTCGATCAGCGCAAGGTCGGCCATTTCGAGATGCGTCACGACCAGCACGACCGCCCGGCGGAAATCGAGCTGGCGAAGATCGCCCGCGAGCATTACCGCGGCACCCTGCTGCTCAACGGCGGCTTCACCCGCGAGTCCGGCGAAGCGGCAGTCGCCAGCGGCCTGGGCGATGCGATCGTCTACGGCAAGGCCTTCCTCGCCAATCCGGATCTGGTTCAGCGCTTCGAGAAGGCCGCGCCGCTGAACGACGTGGATTTCACGACGCTCTACACGCCGGGTGCGAAGGGCTATACGGACTATCCGGCCTTGGCTTGATTCTCTAGGGAGCTTCCATCCGCCGGGCTTGCAGTGAAGTAGCCCGGGTGAAACCCGGGACGCCGGCGGATGGATACCCCGGGTTTCACCCGGGCTACGCTGGATGCCTTCTCAAGCTTCTTCAGCGATGCGCTTCGCCGCAAAATCGCGCAGCTCCACCGACTTGACCTTGCCGTTGCCGGTCACCGCCATCTCGTCCTCGGCGAGGAACAGCACGCGGCGCGGGACCTTGAAGCTGGCGAGCTTCTCCTTGAGGAAGGCGCGGATCGCGGCCTCGTCCAACTGCACGCCTTCATGCGGGACAACGCAGGCCACGGCCATTTCGCCGAGCGTGTCGTGCGGGATACCGACCGTCTGTCCACGCCGCACGCCGGGATATAGCGCGAGCACGGCGTCGATCTCCAGCGGCGAGATGTTGGCGCCGCCGGTCTTGATGATCTCGGTCAGGCGGCCTTCCCAATACAGGCGGCCGATGTCGTCGACATAGCCGCCGTCGCCGGTGCGGTAATAGCCCTCGTCATCGAAGCAGTCTTCGACCGCCTTTCCGATGTAGCCGAGCATCAGCGTCGGCCCCTTGATGCAGATCTCGCCGCGCTCGCCACGCGGTACGACCGCGCCGCTGAGCGGGTCGATGACCTTGAGGATGTTGCCGGCCAGCGGCACGCCGGCGCTGCCGGCGTATTGCTCCGGCGTGGTGTCGGCGTCGTAGGACGTGCAGATCGTCATCGTCTCGGTCGTGCCGAAGGACATCGGCAGACGCCAGTCGGTCTTCACGGTCGGATGCGTCTGCATCAGCGCGGCGTTGGTGATGTAGCGCAGGCTGCTCAGGTCACTGCTCGCCCAGTTCGGCGCTTCCTGCAGGCGCGCCCACTGGTGCGGCCGGCCGGACAGGAACGACACGCGCTCGTCCTGCATCAGCTTGAGCGCCTGCTCCGGCTCGAAGTAAGGCTGCAGCACGTTGGAACCGCCGGTCGACAGCGCGACGCCAACCACCATCGTGACGTTGCCCGACCAGAAGAAGCCGTTGCCGGTCCAGCTGCGCACCGCGCCCTGCACGCTCATGACGCGCGGCCAACGCCACCACTGGATCGCAAACGCGCGCTGCGTGTGCAGGATGCCCTTCGGCAAGCTCGTCGTGCCGGACGAGAAGAACAGTCCGCCGGCATCGGACGGCGCGACCGTGGCGGCGCGCGCGTCGACGATCGCATCGGGCACTTCCTTGCCCTTCGCCAGGAAGGCTTGCCAGGATTCGAAACTCTTCGCCCGCAGATCGCCGGCGACGGCAGGGCCGGTGACCGGCTCCAGGCGCACGATGCGATTGAGGAACGGAAACTTTTCCGACTGCAGCTGACCCGGCGCGGCGCTGTCGATCTTCGGCTCGATCTCGGCAAGCACGGCGCCGAAATCCTTCTTCAGCACGCGGCCGTCGAACAACAGCACCGAGATGCCGGACGCGCCGATCAGATACTCAAGCTCTGCCGCGGTCGAAAAGGTGCTGATGCCGACCGACACGCCACCAGCGAGGCCGGTGCCGAACAGCGCCGACAGATACTCGGGCCGGTTCGTCATCATGATGCCGACCCGCGTGTCCTTGCCGACGCCGCAGGCGATCAGCGCCTTGGCGACTTCGACGGACTTCTGCCACAGCGTGTTGTAAGACCAGCGTTCGACACCGGCGGGGCCGTACATGACCAACGCTTCGGCGTCGCCGTAGCGCGACGTGACCTCACGCAGATACGCCGGAATCGTCAGCGGGCCGTGGCCCGCTTCGTCCTGCAGCGGAATGCCGTGGACGATCGACAGCGGCGGCGAGGAGGCCATCGGCTCAGACCGGCAACTGCACGTCGGCGGTGCCGGTCAGAATCGTCTCGCCGGTCTGCGTCGTCATCTTGACCTTGACGATCGCGATCGGGCAGCCGTAAGCGCTGTTCTCGATCTTCTCGACAACTTCGCCGTCGATGAAGGTGATGTCGCCTTCGAAGGCCGGGCTGCGGAACTGCGTCTTCGAGTGCCAGATGAAGCCCTGGTGGCCGGCCCAGTACGACACATAGTCGACGTGCCAGGCGTTCATCGACGCGCCGTAGCCGTACATGCCGCCCATGCCGATGTTGGAAGCTTTTTCCAGATTCAAGTGCCCGCTCGACGGGCCGTAGTACAGACCATCGCCCTGACGCGGATCGATGCGGCGCGCGTCGTGGTCGTAGGTCATGTCCTTGGCGAAGCCGGCGTCTTCCTTGGCCGGATCGTAGACGCCTTCCGGCACGTTCCAGCGCCAGGTGCCCCAGATGTTCTGGCGGAACGCGCGGTACTCGGTGACGAAGGTCGTGATCGTGTGCGGGCCGACGACGCGGCGCGGCAGCTTGTCGCCAACCTTGACGTCCTTGAAGTTCGGCGTCTTGCCTTCGCGGTTCGACAGGATCCAGTCGTAGCGGATCTTGTGGATCTCCGCGAGTTCCTGCTTGTCCCAGCGCTTCGGGTTGGCCTTTTCCTTGCCGTAGACCTTGCGCTTGTTGGCTTCCTCGACTAGATAGCGGATCGCCGTCGCGCGTTCGCGCGCAACCAGCACGCCATCCTGGTTGCGATGCTCGGTGTCGCCGCGGGTGAACACGGTCGGGCCGGCGAAGCTGGTGTCCTTGACGTCGTAGCCGTCGAAGCGGCGCGACTGGAACAGCTTGTCGCCCGGACGGATCGGTGCGCCGAAGAACCACCATTCCTCGCCGCCGAAGATCAGGTGCGAACCCGGGATCTTGCCGAGACAGGCCGGATGACAGCCGTGACCGTAGTCCATCGCCACCGCGAAGGACTGCGGCGCGATCAGACCGCCGAATGGCGACTTGCGCGCGAACTCGGGATCCCAGTGGATCGGATTCGGATAGTCCATCGCCATGACCCAGCGCTGGATATCGGTTTCGTTGCAGGGGTGCCACAGCTCCGCAAAGATGACCGGCTTGCCGACCCAGCGATCGACGTCGCTCATGTCGAGCTGTGCGGTGGCTTCCTTTTGCTGTTCGGCGGACATCGGCTACCCCTGCATATGCAATGACTGAAACCCGCCGTCATTCCCGCGGAAGCGGGAATGACGGCTTCGTGAAGCGTTCTCTATTTGTTGACGTTGACCAGAATGCGCCCACGCACCTTGCCGGCGATCAGATCGGCTGCGGCGGCAACACTGTCGGCGAGGCTGACTTCCTTGGCGATGACATCGAGCACGGCCGGATCGAGATCGCGGGCGAGACGGTTCCAGGCGGTCAGGCGACGCGCCTTGGGCGCCATCACGCTGTCGATGCCGAACAGCGTCACACCGCGCAGGATGAACGGCGCGACCGACGCCGGGAAATCCATGCCGCCGGCGAGGCCGCAGGCTGCGACGGCGCCGCCGTAACGGGTCTGCGCGCAGGCATTGGCGAGCGTGTGGCTGCCGACGGCGTCGACGACGCCAGCCCAGCGTTCCTTCTGCAGCGGCTTGCCGGCAGCGGCGAGCTCATTGCGGTCAATGACCGAAGCGGCACCGAGCTTGGTCAGGTATTCGGACTCCGACGCCTTGCCGGTCGCCGCGACGACCTTGAAGCCAGCTTTCGAAAGCAGCGCAATCGCGACGCTGCCGACGCCGCCGGTCGAACCGGTGACGAGCACTTCGCCCTGCTCCGGCTTCACGCCGTGCGCAATCAGCGCTTCGACGCAGAGGCTCGCCGTGTAACCGGCAGTGCCGATCGCCATCGCCTGGCGGGCATTGAAGGCCTTCGGCAGCGCGACCAGCCAGTCGCCCTTCAGACGCGCCTTCTGCGCGAGACCGCCCCAATGCGATTCGCCGACGCCCCAGCCGTTGAGCACGACCTTGTCGCCGACCTTCCAGTCCGCATGCGAGCTGGCGCTGACCGTGCCCGCCAGATCGATGCCCGGCACCATCGGGAACTTGCGCACGACCGGCGACTTGCCGGTGATCGCCAGACCTTCCTTGTAGTTCAGCGTCGAATACTCGACATCGACGGTGACATCGCCTTCCGGCAGCTGTGCCTCGTCGAGCTGGGTCAGCTCCACGGTCTGGCCGGCATCGGTCTTGTTGATCAGGATTGCGTTGAACATAGCCTGTGACATGGGGTCGTTTCCTTCTGTGCTGTGGATTCTAGGTTTGGGTGGGGTGCATATCCCGGCATCTACTGCGCGCCGGTCTACATTTCATGCAGTGTGCGTCAGCGGCGGCGGCCGGTGAACTCGAGGATCGCCGGCGCCAGCGCCGGCCAGTTGACGAACAGCCCCTGCCCTTGGTGCTGCGCCAGCAGGCGCTGGTTCCATTCGTTGTCGGGCCAGGGCGGATCGACGATCTCGGAATGCGGGATCAGCTCGTGCACCCACTCGCTGGTGCGGCGCGTATGGCTGAGATCGCTGCGGCCGCTGCGAAAGATCAGCGCCGGCATGCGCAGCTTCGCGAAGTCCTCGGGCGTCATGCCCGGCACCGGCGAGTGCGCCGACGGCGCATAGGCCAGCGCCCAGCGCTGCAGGGTCTCGATATAGCGCTGTGCGTCCTGCGCCAGCAGGATCTCGCGATTGCGCGGATTGCGGCGCAACTGATCCGCCCAGCACGGCGCCGTCGCGACGGCTTCCATGCCACCGATGCTCGCCGTCATCGCCGGCTCGCCGCAGTAGTGCGCCGCCAGCTGCGCCAGACTGATCGGGCCGCCGCTGATCCACCACAGCACCAGCTGGGAGATCGCCGACGGATCGTGCGCCGCCGCGATCAGCGACACGCGTGAGCCGGCCGAGCCGGCCACCAGCGCCGTCGGACCCAGGTTCAATGCGTGAATCAGCGCGATCAGCGTATGCGCGTGCAGCTCGGATTCGCTGGCGCCGTCGAAGCTGAGGTCCGAAGCACCGCAGTTGGGACGATCCCACAACAACACGCGGCGCCCGCCGGCAGCCAGCGCCTCGGCAAGTTCGCGCAGACCCGGCGTATCCATCGCGAAACGTCCGCCAGGGGTCAGCGCGATCGACGGCGCACCAGGATGACCGAGCAGTTCGTACTTGATGCCGATGCCATTGATCGCGATGCGTGCCATGGCGGTCCCTAGATCGCGCCACTCAGGAAGCGGTCGGCGATGTCGAGTTCATAGCTGCCGCCGGGCTGACCCAGTTGCTCGTTAAGCAAGGCACGTTTCAGGAACAGATGGCAGGCATGCTCGGAAGTCATGCCAATGCCGCCGTGCAACTGCAGAGCCTCCTCGGCCACTTGCGCATACACCGCACAGGCATGCAGCTTGGCGATCCTTGCCATGCCGGCGGCTTCGCCATCGTCGCCGTTGTCATCAAGGCGATCGAGCTTGTCCTGTAACAACGCCTGCGCGCTGACGGTCAGCATCTTCAGGTCGGCGCAGCGGTGCTTCAGCGCCTGGAACAGCGCGAGCGGGCGGCCGAACTGGCGGCGGGTCTGCAGATAATCGACCGTCATTGCCAGCAGCGCCTCGGCGCCGCCGACGGCATCGGCGGCGAGCGCAAAGTCGCGCTGCATCGCGATGCGGCGGGTCAGCGCTTGCGCGGCCTCGCCTTCGGCGAGCAGCAACGCGCCATCGAGGCTCACGCCGTCGAAGCGCAGGTCGAACAGGCGGCGCGTCGCATCCCAGGTCGGCCGTGCGATCCGCTCGATGCCGACCTGCGCCAGCGGCACCAGTGCGACGAGCGCGGCGTCCTTGACGGTGACGAGCACATGGTCGGCGCGGTCCGCAGATGCGACCGCCGTCAGCGTGCCGCTGAGCTTGCGCGCCTGCAGATCGAGCGCAGCGCCCGCGAGCGAAGCGCTCGCGCACTCGGTCGTCGTCAGCCGCTCGATCCATTGGTCAAGATCGGCAGCCGCCGACTGGCAGACCGCATCCAGCGCGAGCAATGCACCGCTGTAGAGGCCCGGCGCGAGGCTGCGGCCCAGTTCCGCGTGGAACGCGCAAGCACCGGCCAGCCCCTGCCCCAGGCCGCCATGCTCCTCCGGCACGGCCACCAGCAGCCAGCCGAGTTCGACGATCTGCGGCCAGGCCTTGTTCTCGTCGGCCGCGATGCCGAGACCGTCGAGCGCGTCGCGCGCCGAATCGCGCAGTTCTTCGAGCGCGCTCATTTCGGCAGCTGCCAGGTCTTCGGTTCGCGCGGCATGCCGAGCATGCGCTCGGCGATGATGTTGCGCTGGATCTCGTCGCTGCCGCCGGCAATCGACCAGTTGTAGGAATTCATGAAGTCGACCGCCCAGTTGCCGGTTTCCTGACTGCCGCCGCGCGCGAAATCCGCGTGGTACTGGCCTTCGAGGCCGCTGATGCGCAGGCCCAGCTTGGTGAACTCGCGCAGCGTGCGCGCATAGGCCAGCTTGACGATCGACGCGTCGCCCGCCGCTTCGTCGCCGGAGATGCGCTTGAGCAGGTAACGGTCCGCCAGCGCGCAGGCGGCATCGACCTTCGCAATCAGCGCGCCGAGCGCTCGCCGCTGCGCCGGGTCATCGGCAACGCCGCGCTCGCGCATGATTTGCGCGACGCGCACCAGCGAATAGCGCATGCGCTGCGTCAGCTCGACCAGCGTCAGGCCGCGCTCGGAAGCGAGCGTCGCCTGCGCAACCGCCCAGCCGCTGCCGTCCTCGCCGACGCGATCCTCGACCGGCACTTCGACATCGTCGAAGAAGATCTCGGCGAACTCGTCGTCGCCGGTGATCTGCGCAATCGGCCGTACCGACACGCCCTTGGTCTTCATGTCGAGCAGCAGGTAGGTCAGCCCGCCCTGCGGCGGCTCCGACTTGCCGGTGCGGACCAGCAGCAGGCAGCGGTCGGCGTACTGCGCCATCGTCGACCAGGTCTTCTGGCCGTTGATGACATAGCGGTCGCCGCGCAGTTCCGCGCGCGTGCGCAGCGAGGCGAGGTCGGAACCGGCATTCGGCTCGGAGAAGCCCTGGCACCATATCTCGCCCTTGAGGATGCCCGGCAGGTATTTGTCCTGCTGCGCCTGCGTTCCGCATTCGATCAAGGTGCAGGCGGCGTGATACAGCGCGACGAAGTACAGGATCAGCCGCGGCGCATCGGCGCGCGCGACTTCTTCATAGATGACTTTCTGTTCGGCGAGGCTGCGGCCACCGCCGGGCCAGCCTTGCGGCCAGTGCGGCGTTGCGTAGCCTGCGGCCACCAGCTTGAAGAACCAGTCGCGCTGCGCCGCGACGAAGGCATCCTGGCCGGTGCCGGTCATCGCCGCGCGCCAGCCGGGGGGAATGTTCTGCTTGAGCCAGGCGCGAACTTCGGCGCGCAGTGCTTCCGGATCAACACTGTTGTTCATTCAGCGACTTTACACTAGTCGGCTGGATGGTTGAAACGGACGCTGGAAAAGAGACCAGACGTAGCCCGGACGAAGTCCGGGGGCCGCGACCGTTGAAGATCGCGGAATCCCCACGACGAACCACTGCGAATGGCGGGATGCTCCCGCCCAAACTGGGCTGCGGCTTGAGACTGCGAAACCCGGACTTCGTCCAGGCTACCTCTGCTGCGACAACGCACCCCTCGCCCGCGCGCGGCGAGGGAGTTTGAAAGTCAGGGAACCAGAACCTCAATCCACTCCTCGACCGCGCGGACTTCGTAGGTCGCAATCGGCAGCTTCGCCGGCAGATTCAAGGCCGCGCCCGTCGCCAGATCGAAGCGTGCGCCGTGCGTCGGACAGGCGATCCAGCCGTTGCCCATGCGGCCGCGTTCCAGCGGCTTTTCGTTGTGCGAGCAGATGTTGGAAACCGCGAACAGCTTGTCGCTCTGCTTGCAGACCAGCACGCACTTGCCGTTGACGTCGACGACCTTCTTCGTGCCGTCTGGCAGGTCGGCCAGCTTCAGGACCCTTGAAAACCCGGAGGCTTGTGCAGCGGCTTCGGTGCTCACGTCAGTTTCATGTGTTGGGCTTGACGTACTTGTCGACTGCGCGCTCGAAATGGCGCACGCGGATTTCCTGGTAGTTGCCCAGGGTCAGGCCCGGCTTGGCGCTCGCTTCCAGACCTTCCTGCTGCAGGACCAGGTTGTCGGTGTCCTGGTCGAGGATCGCGCCGAAGCCCGGATCCATGCCGGCGGCTTCGCAGAACGACTGGTCGTCGCGCAGGTGGATCGGCTCGGCTGGCATCGGCCGCTTGCCGTCGATCGGCACCGGGCGCAGGAACAGCACTTCGTAGATGCACTTGCGGTGGTCGCGCGGGTCCGGGCGGAAGCGGTAGACCATCGGCAGCGAGATACCGGGGAACAGGAAGACGTTCGGGAACACCGTGTACGAGAAGCAGTCGAGCAGTTCCGAATCGGAGACTTTGGAAAGGTCCGTGTTCGTTGCCTGCTCGAACATGCCGCGGAACATCTCGGCCATCACGCCGCGCGCGCTGCCGCCGTCCTTCAAGGTGAACTTGGTCTCGCCGAGCGCGCTGCTGTCGCCGAGCGTGAACTGGTTGAGCACGTCCTGCTCGCTGATCTTGCCGTACAGATGCGGGCTGACGACGCCGAGCGGCGAGATGAAGCGGTTGACGTGCTCGCCGTAGACGTCGTATTGCGTGTTGGCATCGCCGTTCGACGGCGCGACCTGCGGGTGCGTCTCGATGACGTGATAGGCCTCGAGGAAGGCGTCGATCGCCAGCTTCCAGTTGCACGGCAGGCGCTTCGACACGTGCAGGTAAACGTAGCGGTTCTCGAGCTTCCAGGCGTCGATGTGCGACTTGGCGACCGGGCCGAGATACTCGGCGAGCGACGGCGCGTTGAGATCCATGTTGATGAACACGAAGCCGCCGAGCCGCTCGACCTTGGCCTGCGGCAGCGTCAGTTTCTTGAAGTCGACGTGCGGGAAGTCCCAGGGGCACAGGGTTTCCTTGTGCGTGCCGTCGATGTTCCAGGTCCAGCCGTGGAAGCTGCACTTGAACTCGTCGGCATTGCCCTCGGTGCCCGACGCGCGCAGCTTCGTGCCGCGGTGCAGGCAGGCGTTGTAGTACGCGCGGATGTCGTTGTCGCCGACGCGAGTGATGATGAACGAGTACGGCCCGACGTCGTAGACGTGGTAGTCGCCGACCGCCGGGATGTGCTCCTCGCGGCAGGCGAACTGCCAGGTGCGGTTCCACAACCGGTCGATTTCCTTCTTCGCATACGCCGCCTCGACGTAACGATCCTTGGAAATGTCTTCGTCGCCGAGGAACTGGTAGGACTCCGAACGCACCCAGGACGGCGCGCCGACCTTGTCGGCCGCGATGATGTCCTGCGTGCTCGGCGCGCCCGGGCAACGGGCGCCGCCCTTGTTCAGATCGGCCAGCTTGATCGTGTCGCTCATCGTGATACTCCTGCGTATGCCTTAAGCCGCGACGCGATGCTGGATCGCGGCGCTTTCGTTCTTGTGGAGCTGGCCGTCCTTCATGATGACGACGAGGCGCTCGGCCTTGAGCATCACCGAAAGATCCTGCAGCGGATCGCCGTCGACGAGCAGCAGGTCGGCCAGATGGCCGGCGGCGATCTCGCCCTGCTTCTCGCTGCTGCCGTAGGTCATCAGCAGACCGCCGTTCTGCGTCGCGCAGCGCAGCGCCTCGCTGGGCGTGTAGCCGTAGTAGTCGACGAAGAACTGCAGGTCGCGTGCGTTGGTGCCCTGGCGGCTCCACTCGAAACCGTAGTCACCGCCGATCAGGTGCTTGATGCCGCGCTTGCGCAGCGCGGTGTGGGTCTTCACCGATTCTTCGAGCAGACCCGGAATGCCCATGTAGCCGCCGATCTCTTTCGTGAGGCCAATACCGGCCGCCTCGTTGTTGTTGATCGTGTGGAACAGGCTGACCGTCGGCACGACGAAGACGCGGTCCTTGGCTTCCTCGAACATGTCCAGGGTCTTCTCGTCGGAATATTCGACGTGGAACAGCACGTCGACCCCCGCCTTCAGGCAGGCCTGCGTGCCGCCGACCGAGCGCGTATGCGCATTGACCTTGCGGCCGTAGGCATGCGCGGTCTCGACCGCCATCAGGATTTCGTCGTAGGCCATCGGCGTCGTGTGCGCCGGCGTGCTCGGATAGAACGGATCGCCGGAGACGTCGAGCTTGATGTTGTCGCAGCCTTCGCGGCAGCACATGCGTACGGCCTTGCGCATCTCTTCGGGGCCGTCGACGATGATCGACGGACCCACACGGGGATTATGTTCGCGGCTCTCGTCGCCCATCGCACCGGTGACGGAAATCTCCAGCGAGCCGGCGCGGATGCGCGGCCCCGGCAACAGGCCGGCATTGACCGCATCGCGCACCGCGACGCCGAGCCGCAGCTTGGCTTCCGACGCGCCCCAGGCGCTGGTGAAGCCGTGGTCGAGCAGCACCTTGGCGACGCGCGCGGTCAGCAGCGTATGCGCCTCCGGCGACGGCGTGATCAGGTCTTCGGTCGCCTTGACGGTCTCGAACGACAGGTGCGCGTGGCCTTCGGTCATGCCCGGCATCAGGAACATGCCCTTGGCGTCGATGACCTGGGCGCCGGCGGCCGGGATCTGCCCGCGGCCCTTTGCCACCGCCGCAATCCGGTTGCCCTCGACCAGCACGTCGCCTTCGAACGGCGCCGCACCGCTGGCGTCCCAGACCCTCGCACCCACGAATAGCGTCTTGCTCATGCGGACCGCGCTCCTCTTGCTCTGATACCACCGGCTTTTGCGGATCGATTATCGCCCCCGCCCCTGCCGCCTCGAATGACCGGAGACGCAGACAAACTTGCCTGCTGCGGCCAGCGTCCTCTGCGTATGGACGGCGCCTCGCTAGACTCGATTTGCTCCTCGAACGACGACCAATCCCGGAGCCCAGAACCCAGCACGGAGCGAGGCGCAGATGATCAGGGGAATTCACCACGTGGCGGTCCATGTCCACGACCTCGACCGCATGATCAAGTTCTACAGGGACGCCTTCGGTTTCGAAGTCGTCGGCGAGCCGTTCGGCTGGGACGGCAACGACTTCATCGACCGCATCGTCGACGTGCCGAACTCGGCCGCGCGCGGCGCGATGCTGCGCTGCGGCACCTGCTATCTGGAAATGTTCGAGTACAGCCGCCCGACCGGCGACAAGAAGGCCCGCAACGCGACCGACAAGGGCTATACGCACTTCTGCGTCGACGTCACCGAGATCGAGCAGGAATACACGCGGCTCAAGGCACTGGGCATGACGTTCGGCCAGCCGGGCCCGATCGACGTCGGCCACGTGAAGACGATCTACGGCCGCGATCCGGAAGGCAACCTGATCGAGATCCAGCAGACGATCGAGGGCAAGTGCGATTTTCCGCTGTCGGGTTTGAAGCGGGAACCGACGCGGCCGTGAGTGGCACTGGAACCGTCGCCGAAACCCCAAACTCCGTTCGTGTCGAGTGCCGCGCGCCAGCGCGGTGTATCGAGACACCAGCACAAGGCTCAGACCAGCACCCTTCGTTACGGCATCTCGATACACCCGCTACGCGGGCACTCGATGCGAACGGTCGTTTTTTTCGCTCCAGGCACGCATGACCAAATCCGTCACCACGCTCGACGACAAATACATCCAGTCGGGCGGGCGCGTCTTCCTGTCGTCCAACCAGGCGCTCGTGCGCCTGCCGCTCGACCAGGCGCGGCGCGACCGCGCTGCTGGCCTGAAGACCGCCGGCTACATCTCCGGCTACCGCGGCTCACCGCTCGGCGTCTATGACTCGGCATTGTGGGGCGCGCAGAAGCTGCTCGATGCGCACGACGTGCGCTTCGTGCCCGGCCTCAACGAAGAACTCGCGGTCAGCGCGATCCGCGGCACGCAGCAGCTCGCCTGGTACGGCAAATCCGAGTTCCACGGCATCTACGGTCTCTGGTACGGCAAGGGCATCGGCGTCGATCGCGCCTGCGAATCGCTGAAGCTCGCGAACCTCGAAGGCACCTCGGCGAACGGCGGCTTTCTCGCCGTCGCCGGCGACGATCACGGCGGCAAGTCCTCCGACAGCGCGCACCAGTCCGAGCACACGCTGATCGCCGCGATGCTGCCGATGCTGTACCCGGCGACGATCGGCGAGATCATCGAATACGGCCTCATCGGCTGGGCGATGTCGCGCTACAGCGGCGCCTACGTCGGCCTCAAGTGCATCACCGACACGCTCGACCTGACGGCGACGATCGAGCTGCCCGATCCGCATCGTCCCTTCATCCTGCCGCCGGACGTCACGCTGCCGCCGAACGGCCTGAACCTGCGGCAGAACCTGCCGCCGCTGGTCGAGGAAGACACGCTGGTCAATCAGCGCCTGCCGGCGGCAACCGCGTTCGCGCGCGCCAACGGCATCGACCGCGTCGTCATCGACGCGCCGCAGCGCAATCTCGCGATCGTCAGCGCCGGCAAGGCCTATCTTGATCTGCGCCAGGCGCTGTCCGATCTGGGCCTGAGCGAAGCACGCTGTCGAGAACTCGGCATCCGCGTCTACAAGCCGGCGCTGATCTGGCCGATGGACCGCGAACGCCTGGTCGACTTCGCGCGCGGCAGCAAGGCGCTGTTCGTCGTCGAGGAAAAGCGCCCAGTGATGGAAGACCAGATCGCGCGCCATCTGTATTCGCTCGGCAGCGACGCGCGCCCCGCCCTCGCCGGCAAGCACGATCTCAATGGCGCGCCGCTGCTGTCGGCAACCGGCGAGCTGTCCGCACCGCAGCTGCGCAAGGCGATCCTGCGCCTGCTCGAACAGCTCGGCCTTGGCGATGCGGCCGCGCAGGCTCACGCCGAGCGTTACGCCCAGCTCGAGGGCCGCGCGCTGCAGTCCGGCAGCGGCACGAACCGCCCCGCATTTTTCTGCTCCGGCTGCCCGCACAACACGAGCACGAAGATTCCGGACGGCGCACTCGCACTCGGCGGTATCGGTTGCCACGGCCTCGCGGCGGTCGTCATGGACCGCAACACGATGCAGTTCGTACCGATGGGTCATGAAGGCTCGCCGTGGCTCTCGGTCAGCCAGTTCGTCGACCGCCCGCACGTGTTCCAGAACATGGGCGACGGCACCTACTCGCACTCCGGCGTGCTCGCGATCCGCGCCGCTGTCGCGTCGAAGGCAAACATCACCTACAAGGTCCTGTACAACGACGCCGTCGCGATGACCGGCGGCCAGCCGGTCGAGCAGCAGATCACGCCGGTCGACATGGTCAAGCAGCTGCTGTCCGAGGGTGTGCGGCCGGTGCGGTTGGTGTCCGACAACCCCGAGCAGTACAACGGCATCGCGCTGCCGGCGAACGTCAGCGTGCATCACCGCGATGAGCTTGATGCCATCCAGCGCGAGCTGCAGCAGCTCAAGGGCGTGACCGGCATCGTCTATGAACAGACCTGCGCCGCCGAGAAGCGCCGCCGCCGCAAGCGCGGCCTGATGGCCGATCCGGATCAGCGCGTCTACATCAACCCGGCGGTCTGCGAAGGCTGCGGCGATTGCTCGGTGCAGTCGAACTGCATGAGCGTGCTGCCGCTGGAAACCGAGTTCGGCCGCAAGCGCAAGATCGACCAGTCGACCTGCAACAAGGACTACAGCTGCGCCAAGGGCTTCTGCCCGTCGTTCGTCACCGTCAGCGGCGCGAAGATCGCGGTGCGCTCCAGCGGCGATCCGCAGCGCCTGCAGCAGCTGATTTCCGCGCTGCCATCGCCCGCGATCGCGGCACTCGACGAGCGCGGCTACAGCATTCTCGTCGGCGGCATTGGGGGTACGGGTGTGCTGACGATCGGCGCGCTGCTCGGCATGGCCGCGCATCTCGATCGCAAGGGCTGCTCGGTGCTCGACATGACCGGCATGGCGCAGAAGGGCGGCGCCGTCACCAGCCACATCCGCATCGGCCCCGACCCGGCCGGCATCTACAGCTCGCGCCTCACCGAAGGCATGAGCGACGTGCTGATCGGCTGCGACCTGGTCGTCGCGTCCGGCCAAGCGGTGCTGAAGACCGTGATGCCGGGCCATACCGTCGCGGTGCTGAATTCCGACGTCGCGCCGACCGGCGATTTCCAGAGCAACAAGCACCTCGATCTGAATGCGAGCCGCCTGCGCAACGCCGTCGTCCAGGCGCTCGGTGACGCGCCGCTGCATGAACTCGATGCGACGCGGCTCGCGACCGAGCTGACCGGCGACAGCATCGCGACGAACGTCCTGATGCTCGGCTATGCCGCGCAGAAAGGTTTGCTGCCGGTCGCCGTCGCATCGATCGAGGAGGCGATCCGCCTCAACGGCACCTTCGTCGACGGCAACCTGCGCACCTTCGCACTCGGCCGTCTCGCCGCGCATGCGCCGGAAGCACTGGCGCGCGAACTCGGCGGTGAAACCGTGCAGACGCCGCTCGCGACCGTCGACGACGTGCTCACCAGCCGCATGCGCCTGCTTGGCAGCTACCAGAGCGCCGCGTATGCCGAAGGCTACCGGCGGTACATCGACGGCCTGCGCCAGCGCGTCGCCGGCCGCGCGCTGAAGGACGGCGAGCGCTTCGTCCGCGAAGTCGCGCTGAGCCTCGCCCGGCTGATGGCGTACAAGGACGAGTACGAGGTTGCACGCCTGTACAGCGATCCGGCATTCACCGCGGGCCTGCGTTCGCAGTTCAGCGGCGACTTCAAGATCCAGTTCAACCTCGCGCCGCCGATGCTGCCGGGCAAGGATGCGTCGGGGCGGCCGCGCAAACGCCGGTTCGGCGCCTGGATGCTGACCGCTTTCCGTTTGCTCGCACCGTTCAAGTTCCTGCGCGGCACCGTATTCGACCCTTTCGGCTACTTTGCCGAGCGGCGCATGGAACGTCGCCTGATCGGTGAGTATCGGACGCTTATCGATGGCCTGGTCGAGCGGCTCGACGATGCGCGGCTCGTCACCGCGATCGAGATCGCGCGCGCAGCCGGCGAGATCGGCGGCTATGGGCCGGTCAAGGATGCGGCGGTTGCGAAGTATCGCGAGCGGCTGAAGGGGCTGCTCGACACTTTCGAGAAAGGCGAGGTGCAGCCGCGGGCACGCGCTGCCTGACGGGAGCCTTGCGCAGGCCCTTCGACAGGCTCAGGGCGAACGGATGTTTGTGGATTCCGTTCGTGGTGAGCCCGTCGAACCATGAACGGAATCCCCGCACTGCCATCGCCGATCAACAACGGGCACAATCCATCCCCTCTGATTTCAACCAGGACCCCGCTGCAATGAAACTGAAGACCCGCATTACCGAACTGCTCGGCATCGAACGTCCCATCGTCCAGGGCGGCATGATGTGGGTCGGCCGTGCCGAACTCGCGGCGGCGGTCTCGAATGCCGGTGGCCTCGGCATCATCACCGCACTCACTCAGCCTTCACCCGACGCGCTGCGCGCCGAGATCGCGCGCTGCCACGCGATGACCGACAAGCCTTTCGGCGTCAACCTGACGATCCTGCCGTCGGTCAATCCGCCGCCGTATGCGGAGTACCGCAAGGCGATCATCGACAGCGGCATCAAGATCGTCGAGACCGCCGGCCACAATCCGCGCGAGCACGTCGAGGACTTCAAGGCCAACGGCATCATCGTCGTCCACAAGTGCACGGCGGTGCGGCATGCGCTGTCAGCCGAGCGCATGGGCGTCGACGCGATCTCGATCGACGGCTTCGAATGCGCCGGCCACCCGGGCGAAGACGACATCCCCGGCCTGATCCTGATTCCGGCCGCGGCGAACAAGGTCAAGATCCCGATGCTCGCATCCGGCGGCTTCGGCGACGGCCGCGGCCTCGTCGCCGCGCTGAGCCTGGGTGCCGACGGCATCAACATGGGCACGCGTTTCTGCGCAACCGTCGAAGCGCCGATCCACGACAAGGTCAAGCAACTGATGGTCGACAGCGACGAGCGCGCGACCAACCTGATCTTCCGCTCGCTGAAGAACACCGGCCGCGTCGGCAAGAACAGCGTGTCCGACAAGGTCGTCGAGATCC
Organism: Fontimonas sp. FW305-C-3; assembly: GCF_058783185.1. Lineage (NCBI taxonomy): Bacteria > Pseudomonadati > Pseudomonadota > Gammaproteobacteria > Nevskiales > Nevskiaceae > Fontimonas > Fontimonas sp. FW305-C-3. The sequence continues at coordinate 981,226 of NZ_JBYSYK010000002.1, forward strand.
TCAAGCAGCCGGGCGCGAAGTTCGACGACATCGCCCATCTGGTCAAGGGCGCGCAGGGCCGCGTCGCGCTCGAGACCGGCGACATCGACGCCGGCCTGATCTGGGCCGGTCAGGTGCAGGGTCTGATCCACGATGTGCCGACGGTCGCCGAGCTGATGGACCGCATCATGCGCGAGGCCAGCGAAGTCATTGAGCAGCGCCTGAAGGGGTTTGTTGCTGCCGCTTGAGCCACGCCCTCGGGAGATGGGGCTACGAAGCGTCGCGTAGCTCCAGCTCCTGAATCCTCTTCTCGAGCGCTTCTATCTTCGCGTCGCGCGCTGCCAGCGCCGCCCTCACCTCGTCCGCCTCGAAGCGCTGCGGGATGTGCTGCGGGCAGTTCGAGTCCCAGGCGGCGACGTCGAAGACGATGACCTGCAGGCCACGCGCCCGGTAGCCGTCCGGCATCAGCTGCTTCAGCAATGCCTCGTCGTTCTCGACGATCCGCGCCGTGCCCCAGATCTTGATCCGGCGCCGGTGCTCGTAGTCGATCAGGAACAGCTGCGCCTTCGGATTTTCCGAGAGATTGCCGGTGGAGATGTACTGGCGGTTGCCGACAAAGTCGGCGAATCCGAGCGTATGCGGGTCGAGCACGCGCAGGAAACCCGGCGGCCCGCCGCGATGCTGGATGTAGGGCTGGCCGTCGGCGCTCGCCGTGGCCAGGAAGAAGCTGCGCTGCTCGCCGATGAAGCGCTGCAGGTCCGGCGTGATCCGCGTTTCCCAGGAGCCGTCCTGCTCCATCTGCGAATAGGCGGAGCGCGAACCGCGGCGCTGCTGCACAGCCTTGACCGCCGGGGTGAACGCGATATCGCTCGAATACTCGAAATCCATGGCGCTGGCTCCGCAAGGTTCGACGAGAGGCGGCCATCTTCGCCGATTGCCGGATCCGCCGGAACCTACGCCGCCAGAAAGCGCCCCAGCACCGCGCCGAAATCCTGCGTCTCCCACAGGTTCAGGAAGTTGCTCATCATCAACAGCGACGACCGCGCCGCCTCGTTATCCTCGATGCGCGGATCAAACCGGTCCTGCGCCTGCGCGAGCTCCGGCACGAGCGACGCCAGGTAGGCCGGCACGTCGAGCAGCCAGTTCAGGCCCATGATCGCGACGTACAGCATCAGCTCGCGCCTCAGCAGCGCCAGATCGACGGCCTTGCCGCCGCTGGTTTCGAACTCCGCGGCGAACATCACGAGCAGGCCGTCGAGATGCGCGTCCCACAGGCGGGGCTCGGCACCGCTGAGCGCGCCCCACAGCGCCATCGCCAGGTTCATCGGCCCGACGCAACCCCAGTCCATCAGGCCGCATTGCAGGTCGCCGCGCGCATCGCGCCAGAACCAGGCGTTGTCGACGTTGGCGTTCCAGTGGCACAGCGCGATGTGCGGCGTGTTGGCATTGAGCGCTGCACGGATCGCCGCTTCGTGCTCGGCGAAACCGGCGACCTCTTTGCGCAGCCGGCCGATGAACTCCGGCGTGCGGATGTTCGCGTTCAGCAGCTGCGGATGCTGCGCCGCGAACGCCGCATAGCGCTCGACCCGACTCTGCAGCTGCCGCGCCGTGTACGACGCGCGTTCGGCGACCGCGGCAGAACCTGGGTCGAACGGCAGCTGCGCGCATAGCGCCGCCGGCAGGCGTCCGGCCTGATGCGCGCCGGCCAGCCGCGCGACGCTGCGCAGCAGCGCCTCGTAGTGCGCCAGCGGCTCGGGCATCTGATGGTCGAGACACTTCGGATAATGCGGCTCGATGCCGCCGCGGCCGTAGGCGATGCGCTCGCTGATCAGCACGCCGGTGCCCGAGGCTTCGTCGTAGGCGGCGTGATAGCAGGACGGCACGACGATCGGAAACCCGGGCGCGCGCGACAGCTTGGCGAAGCGCACTTCGAGCTGCATCTGCGTACGGCCGCGGTCGCGGACCGGATCGTCGAGGTCGCGCGAGAACTTCACGAACAGTTCGCGATGCAGCCCCGCTCCCGGCTGCACGTACTCGACACCGAGCAGCAGCTTGCGGCCGGTACTGCCGCCGCGGATTTCGCGGAACTCGGTGATGCGGCTGACCGCGTTGTCCGCGCCGAGCACGCCGTCCGCGCGAAAGGCGTCGGTCAGGAACGCCGCGCCGCCGTCACGCAGGGCATCGGCATGTACCGGAATCCCTGCGATCCACGCCGGCTGCGCTGTCACTGTGGCATCACCGCGGCTTCAGGGCCTTGGAGATCCGGTGATCCGGCGCAATCCAGTCGGAGCTCGGATAGATCGGCTTGATCGCGCTGGCGGCGTCGAGTTCCGCAAGTTCTTCGGCGCCGAGCTTCACATCCGCCGCACCGAGATTGTCGTCGAGCTGATGGCGCTGGGTCGCGCCGAGCAGCACGCTCGTCACGCCCGGCCGTGCGAGCAGCCAGGCGATCGCAAGCTGCGGCACGCTGATGCCGCGCTGTGCGGCAATGCGCCGCAGCACATCCAGCAGCGCGAAGCCCTGGTCCTTGTCGAACTGCAGCATGTCGAAGTCCGCAAAGCGATTGCCCGGCCTGGCCAGATCCTCGCGCGTGTAGGCACCACTGAGAAAGCCGTACGCGAGCGGGCTCCAGACCGTCATGCCCAGGTCGTAGCGCCGCATCGTCGGCAGCATATCGCGCTCGACGTCGCGGCCGAGCAGCGAGTAGTACATCTGGCCGTGCGTGAACGGCGCGAGGCCGTTGGCCTTCTGGATCTCCATCGCCGCGGCGACCTTCCAGGCCGACCAGTTGGAGTAGCCGATGTAGCGCACCTTGCCGGCGCGCACGACCGCGTCGAAGGCTTCCAGCGTTTCCTCGAGCGGCGTGTACAGGTCTTCGCGGTGCGCGACGTAGCAATCGATCCAGTCGGTGCCGAGCCGGCGCAGGCTCTGGTCGACCGACCACAGGATGTGGCGCTTCGACAGGCCGGTGCGGATCAGCTCGCGGTCGCCACCGCGGCCACCGACCTTGGTCGTGATGACGACCTTGTCGCGGTGCGGCTTCAGCGCGGCACCGAGCAACGTCTCCGACTCGCCATCGGCGTAGACGTCGGCAGTGTCGAAGAAGTTGACGCCGGCATCGAGCGCCCGCGCGACCAGTTCGTTCGCAAGCTCGGCACCGACCTTGTAGACCGACTTGAGGCTCTGGTTGCCCTGCGTGAACGTCAGCGCGCCAAAGCCGAGCCGGGAAACCAGCAGCCCCGTATTTCCCAGTCTGGCGTACTGCACGGTGCGCTACTTCGCAGCCTTGCGGCCGGAACGGCTCAGACGCCAGTCCGGCGGGAACTTGCTGTCGTTGTCCTTGACCGCGTTGTTGATGCCCTTCTCGAAGGTTTCCTTGTCGAGCGTCAGGTCGGCGGCGTCGTTCTTGACCAGCGGCAGCATCGACTCCAGCCAGCCGGTCATCATGCTGCCCATGTACTCGCCCTGCTGCTGCTTCATGATCTCGAAGAAGGTCTTCTGCATCACGACGACGTCGGTCGGCCGCGACTTGCTGCAGGCGTCGGCGTACTTCTGAACCTCTTCCTCAAGTTTGTCGCGCGGCACAACGCTGTTGACGAAGTTGCACTCGTACATTTCCTTCGCGGTGAACGGCCGGCCGGTGAACACCATCTCCTGGAACTTGCGGATGCCCATGGTCTGCGCCCAGGTCCACATGCGCGGCCCCCAGCCGACGTAGCGGAACGACGGATGGCCGAACAGCGCGTCGTCGGACGAGATCACCAGATCGGCGTCGCCGGCCTGGTAGAAATGCCAGCCGTAGACATAGCCCTTGGCCTCGACGATCGAGATCTTCTTGAACTCCTGCAGGCTGCGGCAACCAAAAGCGGGATTCGCGTACAGGTTGGTCAGCTGCGCGAGATAGCGGTAGCTGCCCTTGGGCGGATACTTGACTCCTTCGTCCTCGCCGATCGCGAACTCGTGCAGCAGCGAGTGCTCGGAATCGCCAGAGATCATGTCCTCCTGCTCGCCGAGGTCCGCGCCGCCGCCGAAGCTGCTGCCGACGCCGCGCACCAGCAGCACCTTGACGTCGTCGTCAATGTTCGCGCGATGGATCATCTGCGCGTAGAGCTGGCGGGCCGCGATCGTCGGCGCATTCAGTGAGTCGGCGCGATCGAGCCAGATCGTCGCGATCTTGGTCTTCGGATTCTTCTCGTAGCGGACGATCTCTTCGGGCGCGGGACGCTTGGCTTTCTTCGCCATGAGGCTCTCCTGGGTTCTGGTTCTGGGCACGGTAGCTGTTATCGCGCGGTCCCTGCCGTCGCGTCCCTACATTTGGCGTGCAGGCATAGACACTGGGCGCAGAGACCAGAAGACCCCGGCCACACCGTCATTCCCGCGAAGGCGGGAATCCAGGGCGGAGAGAACTGCGCTTCTTAACCCTGGATTCCCGCTTTCGCGGGAATGACGTCCGAGCTACTCTCGCCCCGCCCGAACACCGGCTTCCGCTTCTCCTGCAACGCCTTGACCCCCTCGCGGTGATCAGCGGTGCGCACGCTCAGCGACTCGTAGGCGATGCCGGTCTCCAGCACCGACACGGCGGCGCGCTTCAGCTCCTGGTTCAGCAGCACCTTGGTCCAGCGGATCGCCTGCTGCGCGCCGGAGAGCAGGCGCTCGCAGAAGGCATCAACGGCCACATCGAGTTCGGCGGCCGGCAGGCAATGGTTAATCAGGCCGATCTCCGCCGCGCGCTTCGCAGTCAGCAGTTCACCGGTCAGCAGGAATTCCTTGGCGAGCGTCAGGCCGATGCGCTGCGGCCAGATCAGCGCGCCGCCGTCGCCGGCGACGAGGCCCAGCGCAACGTGCGGATCACCGATCTTCGCGGTGTCGGCGGCGAAGATCACGTCGCACAGCAAGGCCAGCGTCGCGCCCAGGCCGATCGCGTGGCCGTTGAGCCGGCACACCAACGGCTTTTCCATGTCGAGCACGCCGAGCGCGATGCGCTTGGCCTGACGCGCCTCGTGGTCGAACAGCACCGGCTGCGCCGCGTTGCGTGCGATGTGGTCGAGATCGCCACCCGCCGAGAACGCACGGCCGGCGCCGGTCAGCACCACGACGTCGGAGTGCGGATCCTGCGATGCAAACGCAATCGCCTCCGGCAGCTCGTCGTGCAGCTTCAGGTTGACCGCGTTCATCGCGTCCGGCCGGTTCAGCGTCACCGTCAGCAGCCTGCCCTTGCGGCTCAGCGCAATGGTTTCGTAACTGGGCAGAGACTCGGCGCTCGACATGATCACTTCCTGGTGCGTTCGGAGGGCGGCAGCGTTTCGGTTTCCCAGATCGCTGCGCGTTCGCGGAACGCCGCCGCGACGCGATCCCAGCGCCCGCCTTCATTCCCCTTGAGTTCGATATTGAAGCGCGTCGCGTTGCGGAACTCCAGCACTTCGACGCCTTCGGCCCCGGCTTCGTAGGTATACGCACAGCCGGCCGGCACGAACATGCCATCGCCCTTGCGCAAAACCCTGTTGCCTATATGCAACTCGCCGCCGATGACGTAGTACAGGCAATTGCCGTTGTGGCTGTGCGGCGGCAGCACGTAACCGCTCTTGAACCACAGGTAGACGAGGCTGAAGCCTTCTTCGGCACTGCAGCCGGTCTCCTTGAACAGCAGCAGGTTCATCTCGCCGAGGCCGCGCGTGACCTTCAGGCCGGCGAGGCGCGACAGGCCGGCCTGCACCGCTTCGTCGACGTCCGCCGTCGCCATCGTCTCCGGGCCGAGCGGCGTTGCCTCGCTGGCCTGGAAGAACGCGATCGACCGTCGCGGCGGCTTGGCGTCGTTCACGGCGCGATCAGCGCTTGCCCGCTCTGGCCGCGATGTCGTTCGCCGCGACGTAGCCGAAGGTCATGCCCGGCCCGATCGTGCCGCCGGCGCCCGGGTAAAGATTTCCGAACGGGCTCGCCGAGTTGTTGCCGGCGGCATACAGGTTCGGGATCGGCTGGTCGTTGCCGTCGAGCACGCGCGCCTGCGCATCGCACTTCAGGCCGCCCTTGGTGCCGAGATCGCCGAGGTTGATCGCGACCGCGTAGTACGGCGCATTGCCGATGGGGCCGAGACAGGGATTCGGCTTGACGTTGGCGTCGCCGAACATCTGGTCGTAGGGATTGCTGCCGCGGTTGAATTCCGGATCGCTGCCGCTGATCGCGTACTGGTTCATGTTCGCGACGGTCTTCTTCAGCGCGTCGACCGGCACATGGATCTTCGCGGCGAGCACTTCAAGCGTTGGCGCACGGAAAATGTACTGATCCCACCAGTCCGGCGGGATGCGGCTGTCCGGCATCAGGATCGTCGGCATGATGCCGCCGGCGGTGAATTTCTGGCGGAAGGTCGCGTCGAACAGCAGCCAGCACGGCGTGTTCGCACCGGTCTTCAGCTGGTCCTCGACCATTGCCGCGCCGAACTCGTCGTAGCTGCAGGCCTCGTTGACGAAGCGCACACCGTTGCGGTTGACGCAGACGCTGTGCGGACGGCCGACATCGAACGCCGCCTGCACGATATCTTCAAAGTTCGAGCGGCTCTCCATCGGGATGTGCATCGTCGGAATCCACCAGCCGGCCTCGGTGTGCGCGGTCGCGGCACCAATCTTCATGCCGGCGATCAGCGCTTCGCCGCGATTCGCGTCCTCAGGGGTCGAGCTGTGCCGCGTCAGGCCCGGCACCGGGAAGAACTGGTCGCGCAGTGCCTGATTCCATTCGAAACCGCCAGCAGCGAGCACGACGCCGTGGCGCGCAGCGATGTCGTAGCGGCGGCCAAAGTTGTTGACCTTGACGCCGGTGACCTTGCCATCGGCGACGATCAGCTCGTCGAGCTTGGTCGCCAGACGGACCTCGATCTTGCGATCGAAGGCCTTCTTGTACAGATGGCCCATCAGCGCCGCGCCCTGCGTGAAACGGCGGTCGCGTTTGGTCAGGAAGCGCGTCGACCAATCCGACCAGTACGTCCAGGCCATCTTCAGGAAGGTCTTGACCCAGCCCGGGCCGCGCGTCGAGATCGCAAAGAACTGCATCACGTCCATCGCGTAGCGGTTGAGGATCTTGAAGCGCGCGTACTGCTCGCGCATCAGCGGGAACATGTCGCCCAGCTCGCGGCCGTCGAAGGTATCGCAGACGATCGAGCGGTCGACGCGCGCGTTCGGCGCCGTCGGGAAATAGTCCGGGTAATACGGCGCCGGCGACACCGGCACGCCGAGCGCCTTGACGAAGCGCAGCATCTCCGGCGCCTGGTCGACATAGGCTTCGAGGCGGTCGCGTTGCACCGGCTTCTTGATCAGCGCATCGAGATAGGCCAGCGCCTTCTCGCGGCTGTCGTCGTTCGGCGTGAACTGGTGGTTGGGCACCCAGACGACGCCGCCCGACGCCGCCGACGTGCCGCCGTACTTGTGCGCCTTCTCGACGATCAGCACCGACAGGCCGTGCTCTTTCGCGCGCAGTGCCGCGGTGACCGCGGCCGCGCCGGAGCCGACGACGACGACATCAAAGGTTTCTGTACCGCTCATCGCTCACTCCCCTCAGAAGCTCGGTGCCACGTTGACGCGGACGCCGTCCAGCTCCTCACGCACCTGGATCTGGCAGCACAGCCGGCTGTTCGGCTGCACATCCATCGCCATGTCCAGCGTCGCGACTTCAACGTCGTCGGGCTTGCCGACCTTGGCCTGCCACTGCGGATCGACATAGACATGGCAGGTCGCGCAGGCGCAGCTGCCGCCGCAGTCACCGAGAATGCCTTCGACACCGGCGAAGCGGCCGGCTTCCATCATCGATTGTCCCGGCTCGACATCCTCGAGCGTCTTCTCGACGCCGTTGGCCTGGACGAAGGTCAGCTTGATACCCATACGTTATTCGCCAGCCAGCGCTTGCGCGCGGGCTTCCATGATTTCGAGGAGATGGTTGACCGGATCTCCGGCCGTGATGCCGCCGTCGACCGGCAGCACGGTGCCGGTGATCTGCGCCGAGCGGTCGCTGCTCATGAACAGCACGACCTGCGCGACATCCTCGGGACGGCCGGTGCGCTTCAGCGGCTGGTTGACGTCGAACGCGGCGCCGACCGCGTGCTTCACCCGCTCGGCCGTTTCGGCACTGATGCCCGGCGGCGCGAATGAAGTCAGCGGCGTGCGGATATGGCCGGGCGCGAGGACGTTGACGCGGATGTTGTATTCGGCCAGATCGATCGCATTCGACTTGGTGGCCATGATCAGCGCCGCCTTCGACGCGCGGTAGGTGATCAGCGCCTGACCCGGCAGCACGCCGGCGATCGAGGCGTTGTTGAGGATCACCCCGCCGCCATGGTCCTTCATGTGCCGTGCCGCGCACTGCGTACCGATCAGCGCGCCGAACAGATTGATGCCGATGACCTTCTGGAAATCCTCCAGCGGATCGTCGAGAAAGCGGGCGTGCTGCGCGCCGGAGATGCCGGCATTGTTGAACATGATGTGCAGGCCGCCGAAGCGCTCAACCGCGAAGTCGACCAGCGCCTGCACCTCGGCTCTGTTCGACACGTCGGCGCGCTTGAACAGCGCGTTCGGCCCGAGGCTGGCAGCCATTGCCTGGCCCTGCTCCTCGCTGATGTCGGCAAAGACGACCTTCGCGCCCTCGGCGACGAACAGCTCGACTGTCGCCTTGCCGATGCCGCTCGCGCCGCCGGTGATGATCGCGACCTTGCCCGCCAGCTCCTGACCCATGTCAGGCCCGCTTCGTGAACGTGATCGGCAGACGTTCGATCGTGCGCACGGCAACCGTCGGCGCGTGCGTGATCTCGGAAACCGAAATCGTCAGCTTGATGTCGCCGAGGCGGCGCACGACTTCACGCGCGACGACCTTGATCTCCATGCGCGACAGCGAAGCGCCGATGCAGCGATGCACGCCGACACCGAAGGCGACGTGCTTGCCGAGATTGGGGCGGTTCAGATCGAAGTTGCGCGGGCAGTCGAACTGCGTCTCGTCGTCGTTGCCCGATGCATACAGCACCATCACATGCGCATGCTCCGGCAGCATCACGCCGCCGAGCTCGACCTCCTTGGTCGTCATCTTGGCGAGCGCGCGCACCGGCGGTTCGATGCGCAGCAGCTCTTCGACGAAGCGGTTCAGCAGACGGTCGTCGTCGACCGACTGGTGCAGCGTCTTCGCGACTTCCGGCTGGGTCGCCAGCACGTAGAGAAGATTGCCGATCGCGCTGGCCGTCGTGTCGTTGCCGGCGATGATCATCGCGCGCACCAGCGACACCGCCTCGCCGAATTCGAGCCTGCCGTCCTCGGTCTCGGCGTGGACGAGGTCGGAGACCATGTCCTCGCGCGGCTGCGCTTCGCGCGCACGCATCTCGGCGATGATGAAGTTCTGCAGCTCGCAGATCTGCGCGGCATTGGCGAGCATCTGCGCGCGGTTCTGCATGCGGCCGATCTGCGCGGTGACCGCCTGCGACCAGGCCTTGACCTTGTCGGCGCTGAGCTGGCCGAAGCCGAGCTGCTCGCAGATCACCGCAATCGTCAGCGGAATCGCGAAATCGTTGACACCGTCGACGACCTGGCCGTTGCCGGCCTTGGCGATCAGCTGATCGATCAGCTTGTTCACCAGCGTGGTGATCTGCGGCTCCAGCGTCGCGACGCGATGCGCGGTGAAGGCCTTGTCCATCAGCTTGCGGACGCGGGTGTGCTCCGGCGGATCGGACTTGATGACGTCCGGGAAGAAGCCGCCACCGTCGCGCTCGAGGATCTGCTTGAACTCCTCGAAGAAGCCGCTCGCGTATTGCGCCGCATAGCCGTGCTTGTCCGAATAGGTCAGCGGATCGCGCAGCACCGTGACGATGTCGTCATAGCGCGACACCAGCCACATGTTGAGCTTGGCGTCGTAGTGCACCGGGCTGTCCTTGCGCAGCGCCTGGTAGAACGGCCGCGGAGAAATCATCGTCTGCGGGTCGGTCAGCGAGGCGTCCTTGAGCGACCCTGCGCCGTATCCCATCGGGCATCCGCCCGTCTGCTGTGCCGCTTTGGCTTGACCCGTTTCCATGGCGAGCTGCTGTCCTTGCTGTCTGTATTCTGTGGCGCGTCAGTGACGCGAGTTGCCGCCGTCGGCGACCAGCGTCGGCGCGTCGCGCGTCGCCTGCGGGCCGGCCTGCAGCAACGCGGCCGAGCGGTACTGGCGCGGGCTGAGCTTGAACTCGCGCTTGAACATGCGGCTGAAATGCGCGGCGCTCTTGAAGCCGACGCGGTAGGCGATCTCGCTGACCGAGGCTTCGCCGGACTTCGATGACGTCAGCCACTGCCCAGCGGTCTTCAGGCGCTTGTCCCAGACCAGCGTCGAGAACGGCGTGCCGTGCAGCTTGAGCAGCAGCGACAGGTAGCGCGGCGAGATGCCGCAGCCGGCGGCGACCGTCGCGATGCTCAGCTTGGGATCGGACAGGTGCGTTTCGATGTAGCGCAGCACGTCGTTGAGGCGCTTGTCGGACAGCGTCTGGCGCTGCGGCGCGCTGGACTCCTCGTCCTTGATCGCTTCGCAGATCACCGACAGCGCGCTGTCGACCAGCAGCTGGGCGACCGACTCCTTCAGCTCGCCCGGGTCTTCGAAGATGTCGGTCAGGATGCGCTCGGCGATCGCAAACTGGCGGCCGCGGGCCGGGATGCAGAAGCCGGTCTTGACGTCCTGCGGGATCAGCTTGCGCAGCGCATGCGCCGGCACGATCAGGTGCAGGACCTCGTGCGTGGAGTCGTCGCCGGTCTGGCACTCGACCGAGAACGGCGTCATCGACTTGGTGATCATGAAGTCGCCGGCATTGGCGACACTGTGCCCGCATTGATGCGAGACGCTCAGGCGCCCGCGCTTGACGAACCACAGCACGGCCACATCGGTGCCGTCCTCGCGGATGTGGGTCCAGGTACGACGGAAACTCAGCTTGGATTTCGAACGCAGGCGGATGATCGAACTGGCACCCACGGCCTTGCGGTCAGCGCGCACGTCGATGACCGACGCCGCCTCGATCGTGTACTCGCCCTGGTAGTACTCGCGGTTCCGCGGTCCGCGGAAACTGTTCTGACAGTCGAGATAATTGCGCTTGTCGAATACGAATAGTGTTTCCATCGGGTCGTCTCCTCAAGGCTCGGGGGGCTGAAATACCCCTACCTAGCTGGAGACAGCCTATCGGCCACCTACCCGACCGTCCCCGCAGTTTGCGCGGACGCATAGACATTTCGCGCATCGGCACGCGATGGTCAGGCAATCAAGGGCTTAGCTCCTCCCGAGGGCCCCTCCAAACCCGCAGCGCCCGTAGCCCGGATGCAATCCGGGGGGCGATCCGTCGGCCGCCACCGACCCGGGTTGCACCCGGGCTACACCAGCGCCGAATCGATCTCGATCTTGCCGCTCAGGATCTTGTGCAGCGGGCACTTGTTGGCGATGCCGAGCAGATAGGTCTTCTGCTCCTCGCTGAGATCGCCGACGAGTTCGATGCGGCGATGCATGCGATGCACGCCATCCACCGACTCGCTGCCGACCTCGACCCGCACGTCGGTCAACGGCATCTGCTTGCGCCGCGCCACGAGCGTCACCGTCAGCGCGGTGCAACTGCCCAGCGCTGCGTCCAGCAGATCGAAGGGCGTCAGCCCGGCGTCTTCGCCGCCGATCTGAACCGGCTCGTCGGCGACGATCTGATGGCGACCGTTGCTGATGTCCTGCTTGAGCTTGCCGTCGGCCGACTTGTGTACGCTGATCACGTCCTGCTCCTGCTGTCGAGTTCCCGCGCAGCATATCGAGCTGTCAGTCTCAGCGCGCGACCCCCGCCTCCGCCAGCTCAGCCTGCCTCTCCGCCGACAGTCCCAGCAGCTCACCGAACACGTAGGCATTGTGTTCGCCCAGCCGCGGCGCGGCGGCGCTGATCTCGGCACCGCGGCTCATGTTCCACGATGGCCCGACGACGGTCCGGCCATTGCCGGCGCGGTCGGTGACCTCGCGGAAGAAACCTCGCTCCCACAGGAGCGGATCGGCGACGAGATCGACCGAGCTCAAGCTTTTCGCCGCAGCGATGCCGAGGCTCTGCAGCTTGGCCGCCAGCTCGCTGGCGTCCTGGTTCGCGGTCCATTCGCGGATGCGGCGGTTGAGTTCGGCTTCGTGCGACTTGCGGCCGGCCAAGGTCGCGAAGGCCGCTTTGCAGCTCGATTCCGGCCAAACCGCGTCCGCCAGTGCTTGCCATGCGGCGTCCGACGACACGGCGATGCTGATCCACTCGCCGTCGCGGCAGGTGTAGACGCCATGCGGCGCCATCTCGGCGTGGCGGTTGCCGTCGCATTCGCGGACGACGCCGTTGAGTGAAAAATCCATGACGGCGTCACCGATCATGCTGGTCATGCATTCGACGGCGGAGACGTCGATGAACTGCCCTTCGCCGGTGCGGCGCTTGTGCAGCAACGCGACCGTTGCGGCATAGGCAGCGGCAGTGCCGAAGGTGGAGTCCGCGTAGCGAACGTTCATGCCGCCGGGCGCGGCGCCGCCCTCGCCGACCAGCAGGCTCACGCCGCCGAGCGCGGCGAAGCACGGCGCATAACCGGTCTGATACGCGAGCGGGCCATCGCTGCCGAACATGCCCATCGAGACGTAGATCAGATCGGGTTTGGCGGCTTTCGCCACGTCGTAACCGAGGCCCAGGCGCTTGACCGATCCGGGCCGCAGGTTCTCGACGAGCACGTCGGACTGCTTGAGCAGATCGAGGATCAGCTGCACGCCCTGCGGCGTCTTCATATCGATTTGCACGCTGAGCTTCTGTGGATTGACCGCCTGGAAGCCCGGCGCCTGGTTGATGTCCTTGACACCGTAGGTGCGCGTGACGTCGAGCGACTCCATGCTCTCGACGCGAATGACTTCGGCGCCGAGGAACGCGAGCAGCTTGCCGACGTAGGGACCGGCCCAGACTTTGGTCAGCTCGACGACGCGCACGCCCTGCAGCGGACCGCCGCGCAAACGCGCGCTCATGACGCGTGCTCCGCGGTGTGCTGGCCGAGCAGCGGCGCCGCGGCGCGAATCTGCGCCGGCGTCGCGCTCATCCTGTAGGGCACGGTCGGATACAGGTGCCTGCCCTGTTGCGGATGCGCGACTTCGGTGAAGAACTGGCGGAACGCATACTGCGGCGAAGCCTGCAGGTCGCGCGCATTGTTGACCGCCACCAGCGTCAGGCCAAGCTTCTGCGCGGCGGCCGAAACCTCGTCCTTGTTCTGTGTCTTCAGCCATTCGGCAATGTGCTGGCGGCACTGCGCGACGCGTTCCGGCGTGCACTCGCGCTCCAGCCAGCGCTCGGGGAATTCGTTCATCCAGGCCGGATCGCCGAGCAGCTTGCGCAGGCCGTCCCAATGGCCCGGCGCGGACATCCAGATGTAGGCGTGGCCGTCCTTGCAGGCAAAGATGCCGGCCGGCCCGAACAGGTCGAAGGCGGTGCGCCGCGTGCTGACGTCCATGTCGCCCGCCGCCATCTGGCCGAGCACGTAGTCGACGCGTGAGGCGAGCACGTCGCGTTTCGAGATATCGATGAAGCGGCCGAGCTTCGATTCCTCGCGCTCGTAGACGCTGGCAACGATGCACAGCGCGGCATCGAGGCCGGCTTCGTAGCTGGCGAGAAAGCGCCCCGGTCCCTTCAGTGGCGGCTGCGTATCGGTCGCGCCGCTCGGCGTGTGATAGCCCCAGCCGCTGCTGTGGAAGACGGTCAGATCTTCGGCATGGCGGCGCTCGTCCGGCGCCGACTGGCCGAACGGCGTGATCGAGCACAGCACGAGGTCCGGCCTGAGCTGTTCGGGATCGAGGCCATGGGCCTGCAACCAGCCCGGTGCGTGATCGTCGATGACGACGTCCACCTTCGCCAGCAGTTGCTGCACCGTCGCCGCGCCGGCTGCACTGTCCAGATCGAGCGCGACCGAATGCTTGCTGGTGTTCAGATACGCAAACAGGCCGCTGCGTTCCGGCTCGCTGGCACCCGGCGCAAACGGACCCAGCCGGCGCGTCGGGCTGCCGACACCGGGCTTCTCGATCTTGATGATCTCGGCGCCAAAGTCGGCGAGCAGCTTGCCGCAGTATTCGCCGGCAACGCTCTCGGCGAGCTCCAGCACGCGGACGGACTTCAACGCGCTCATGCCAGCGGCGTCAGTTCGTAGTCGCCGGCATCGTCGATCTGCGCCTTCCAGCCCGGATAGACGACGATGGTCGTGAAGGTTTCCTCGATGATTGCCGGCCCCTGCACTTCGTAGCCGGCCTTCAGCTCGGTGCCGAAATGGATCGGCGTGTCGGCGTAGCCCTTGCCGAGATTCGCGCGGCGAGTTTTTTTCGCCTTGGCCTGCAGCTTCGGCGCGGTCGTGCCGCGCAGCACCTTCGGCGACGGCGTCTCCACCGTCGTCACCAGACGGATGCCGGTGACCTCGGGCATCTCGCCTTCGCGGATGTGGCCGAACTCTTCGGTGTGGCGCCGGTTGAACAGCGCAATCGCCTGCTCGCCGAGCTTGGCATCGACGAAGGACAGGTCGTGCAGACCCTGGTTGACCTTGACGTCGAAGGCCAGCGACCAGTTCTGGCCGGGATAGCGCATCTTCATCTGGTATTTCGCGGTGACCTGCTTCGCGGCGAACTTGGCGTCGGCGAAGTACTTCTCGGCGCGCGCCTCGAGCTCGCCCCACAGCGTCTTCAACCGCGCGCCGTCGAGCGCATTGGCCGGCGCAATGTATGAGCGCTCCTCGTCGATGCTCGGGTTGGCAACCAGCGTGCCGAGCGCCGAGAACGTCGGCGAGGCCTTGGGGACCAGCACGCGGGTGATGCCGAGATCCTCGGCCTGGATCGCGGCGAACACCGGGCCGTTGCCGCCGTAGGCGAGCATGACCATGTCTTTCGGATCGATGCCCTTGCCGGCCACCGTGCGGCGCACCGCCTGGCTCATGTTGGCGTTGACGACGCGCCAGCAATCGAAGGCCGCGTCTTCGGCACTGTATTGCTTGCCGGCTGCGAGCTTCGCCGCGAGCTGTTCGAACGCGACATCGACGCCCTGGCGCGTCAGCTGGAAACTGCCGCCGGCAAAGCCCGCTTCGTCGGACAGGATGCCAAGCATCAGCAGCGCATCGGTGATCGTCGGCGCCGTGCCGCCGCGGCCGTAGCAGATCGGCCCCGGTTCGGAACCGGCCGATGCCGGGCCGACTTCAAGCGCGCCATTGTCGGCGTGGCAGATCGAACCGCCGCCGGCGCCGAGCGTCTCGACCTTCACCATCGGCACGCCGACCAGATAGCGGTGATGCATGTTCCAGCCGACCTCGGCCGGCGCGTCGCCGTCGATGACCATCGACATGTCGTAGGACGTGCCGCCCATGTCGACGCACAGCAGGTTCGGGCAGCCCTTCGCGGCGCCGACATGCGCGGAACCGACGACGCCGCCGGCCGGGCCGGAAGCCAGCACGCGAATCGGCGCGCCGTCGATGTAGGCCTTGGTCATCACGCCGCCGCTGGCCTGCATGACCATCAGCTGATGCCGGTAGCCGCCGTCGCGCAGACGCTCGACGAGCTTTTCCAGATACGAGGTCACGCGCGGCGCGACGTAGGCGTTGACGACGGTCGTGCTCGTGCGGTCGTACTCCGGTGCGCGCGGCAGTACTTCGTGAGAATTCGAGATCTGCACGCCGGGCATTTCCTCGGCGACGATTTGCGCGATGCGCTTCTCGTGCGCCGGGTTGACGAAGGAGAACAGCAGCGAAATCGCGACCGACTCGACGTTCTGCTTCTTCAGCCGCCGGCAGCATTCGCGCACCGCGGCTTCGTCGAGTTCCTTGTGCACCACGCCGTTGAACAGCACGCGCTCCGGCACCGTCAGGCGGCGGCGGCGCGGCGTGATCTCCTTGGGCGGCGGCAGGCGCACGTCCCAGATGTCTTCCTTGTAGCCGCGGCGGTATTCGATCTCGTCGCGGAAGCCCTCGGTCGTGATCAGGCCGGTGACCGCGCCGTTCATCTCGATCAGCGTGTTGTCGGCCACCGTCGTACCGTGGACGATCGCATCGCACTGCGCGAGGAAATCGACCAGCGCCAGGCCTTCGATCGCGGCGAGCTTGGCGAGACCGGTCATGACGCCGATCGAACGGTCCTGCGGCGTGCTGAGGTTCTTGTGCAGCACGACTTCGGCGCCCTTGAGCAGCGCGAAGTCGGTGAAGGTGCCGCCGATGTCGATACCGACGCGATAAGTCACTGACGCACTCCGGCTGCCGCCTGCATCTGTTTTCGGGTGGCCGCAGTCGCCGCCACATCGACCGCGAGGTCATATTCTTCAAGCGTGCCGGTCAGGATCACGCCGTAGCGCTCGCGCGCCGCCCTGACGCTGACCTTCTCGTCGAGCACGTCTTCCTTGACCGCTTCCGGATCGCGCAGCAGCGCGGGGCCGAAGCCGCCGCCGCCGCCGTGCTGGTAGGCGATCACCGCGCCGGCCGGCAGCTGCGCCTGCGTCGCGCGCTCGATCTTGCGCTCGCGTTCGGTGCCGACCTCGAAGTGATTCGAGTACGGACCGGCGTCATCGCCGCCGCACATGCCGCGCAGCGGATGATCGGACGACACCATCCAGGCCATCGCCATCGTCGGTTCGAGAATCTGCTTGCTGTTGAGGCTGCCCGGCTGGCCGCGCCACTGGCCGGCGCCGCCGGTGTCGATCGTCATCTCGCGGCTGATGTTGATGATCGGGAAGCGGCTCTCGGCATCCTCGGCCTCCGACAGCAGCAGGTTGCCGAGGCCGACGCAGGACGAACCCCAACCGTCGAAATCCTGGACTGCCGAGGAATCCATCGAGCGCGCGTCGACGCCCTGGTCCATCCACATACCGTTCTTGTCGAAGCCGATCACGGCATTCGGCATGCCGATCTTGTAGACCTGCGGCGTCGAGCGTTCCGGCACGATCGGCGCCATCGCGACGCAGATCGCCTCGATGATCTCGCAGGCCGGATGGAAAGAACCCAACGCCGCCGGCTTGTTGATCGGCGGATGCACGATCGTGTTCTCCGGAAGAATGATGTCGACCGCGTGGAATAGGCCTTCGTTCTTGACGATGCCCGGATCGATCATCGACGCGATCTGCACCATCGCGTAGCCGCGGCTGTTGGCGAAGGTGTTCCAGACGCCGACCAGGTTCGGCCGGTCGTCGGAGCCGGTCAGGTCGACGGTCAGGTGATCGCCCTTGACCGTGCAGTTGACGTGGACCTTGACGTCCTTGGTGCCAAGCGTGTCGTGGTCGATCAGCACATCGGCTTCGTAGGAGCCGTCCGGCCACTTCGCGATCTCTTCGCGGAAGCGCTGCTCGGTGTGATCGATGTTGGCGTTGATCGCCGCCTTGACGACATCCCCGCCCCACTTGCGGACGATGCCTTCGAGCAGCTTCACGCAATGCTGCACGGCGCCGATCATTGCCGCCAGATCGCCGGCGAACGACGGAAAGCGGTTGTTGCGTTCCAGCAGCTTGATGACGTCGCGGCGCTTCTCGCCGCGGTGGACCAGCTTAAGGCAGGGAATCGCCAGGCCTTCGGTGAAGATGTCGGTCGCTTCCAGCGTGAAGCCGCCGGGGTCTTTGCCGCCGGTGTCGCCCTGATGGGCCTGCAGCGCCTGGATCAGAATCAGCTTGCCTTGATCGTCGAACACCGGCGCGTAGACGTTGTAGTCCGGCAGATGGCCGCCGCCGTAGTCCGGATCGTTACCGACGAAGACGTCGCCCGGGCCCCAGTCGTACTCGTCGAAGAACTGCAGGCCGTAACGCACCGTCAGTTGCGAGATGAAGACCAGATGCGGCGTGCCGATCGACACGCCGGCGAGCCGGCCGTGCGCATCGATGATGCTGCCGTTGCGCTCGTTGGACTGGTTGATGATCGGCGACGACGCCGCGCGGCCGAGATGCGTCGCTGCCTCGAAGCAGACCGTCTCGAAGGCGCCGCGGATGATGCTCGCGGTGACCGGATCGACGGTCGCCGACGTCGGCAGCGGATCGCGCCGGGCGGCGAGCTTCCTGTTCAACTCGAATGACATTGCGGCACTCCTCGAAAACAATCGGACATGCGCATGCGGCGCCCGGTCCGTCGACGAGGATTAGAGTCCCGCAGGGCGGGTTTTCAGTCTCTGCAAAAGCTGCAAGGGTTTAGACAATCGCTGAGCCGCGGATGCGCAAGCCAGCCCCGTGGCCCGGATGAAATCCGCGGCCGGCGCATGCCGGATAGTTCGAACCCCGGACTGCGTCCGGGCTACGGTCGAAGTCTCAGATCGCCAGCCAGCGCAGCACTTCAACCTCTTCCGCCTCGTGCAAGCCCGGCACCCGGACCAGGGCATTGGCCTGGACCATGTTGCCGAGCATGTGCGAAGCCTGGCCGCCCAGCGGCTGCAACTGCAGCTGGCCCTGCGCGTCGGTCGTGATGCGCCCACGCAGCCAGAAGGTCTTGTCGGTCAGGCGCTTGAGGTTGGCCGGTGCGGGCACCGTCTGCCAGCGGCGGTCCGGATCGAGGCCGCACATCGCATCGAGCACGCTGCGCAGATAGACGTGCAGGTTGACCATCACCGAAGCCGGATTGCCCGGCAGGCCGAACAGCAGGCTGTTGCGCCGGCGCGCCACGAACAGCGGCATGCCCGGCTTCTGCGCGACCTTCCACAGCACGCGCTCGGCGCCGACGGCCTCGCTGACCGATGGCACGAAGTCGAAATCGCCGACCGACACGCCGCCGGTCGTGATGACCAGATCCGCGTCATGCAGCGCGCGGTCGATCGCATCGCGGACCGCGGCCTCGGTATCGGCGACGTACTCGATGCGCAGCGGCGGGCACTGCCAATGCTGCAGATGCGCCGCGAGCAGCGGGCCGTTGGCGTCGGGGATCTGTCCGCGCCGCGGCGTCATGCCCGGCGCGACGACTTCGTCGCCGGTGACGAGGACGACGACGCGCGGCGCGCGCACCACTTCGACGCTGTCGATGCCGGCCATTGCCAGCGCACCGATCAGGCCCGGCGTCAGCAGGCTGCCGCGCCCGGCCAGCAGCGCACCGGCACGGATCTCTTCGCCGGCCTGGCGCACATCGGTACCGGCTGCGACCGTTTCAAGAATGACGACGCTGTCGCTGTACGGCCGCTGCGTCAGCTCCTGGCGCACGACGGTGTCGGCGCCCAGCGGCAGCATGCCGCCGGTGAAGATGCGCGCGGCGGTCTGCGGCAGCAGCACCGGCACGCTGTCCTGCGGCGCGGCGGCGATCTGCTGGACGAGCGACAGCGCCAGCGGCGTCGATGCGATGTCTTCATGGCGCAGCGCATAGCCGTCGACCGCGCTCTGCGTGAACGGCGGCAGCTCGCAGCTGCTGTGCACCGGCTGGGCAAGCACCCGATGCAGCGCCTGCGTCAGCGGCAGTATCTGCGACTGCAGCGGCTGTACCGCGGCGAGAATCTTGGCTAGCGCTTCGCTGGCTTCGAGCATGGAGTATGCCTAGTCGTAACCGCCCGTGTGCGGCCGCGTGACGCGGACAACATCGATCAGATGCACCAGCCCCGGCAACACCGCGGCGAGGGTTTCTTCGGCGCCTTTGCGGCTACCGGGAAAGGTCATGACGACACTGTTGCCGGCAAGACCGGCGATGCTGCGTGAAAGCATCGCGTACGGCGTGCGAGCCTGGCCGAAGGCGCGTGCCGCTTCCATCAGGCCCGGCACTTCCGTGCTCAGCAGCGGCTGGATCGTCTCGACCGTGCGATCGCGCGGACCGATGCCGGTGCCGCCAACCGTGACGATCAGCTCGATGCGCTGCCCGAGCCAGTGGCGCACCCGTGCCTCGAGTTCCGCCGGTTCGTCGGGCAGCACTTCGTAGGCGGCGATCTCGAAGCCTGTGTTGCGCAGACTGTCGGCCACCGAGCGCCCCGCGGTATCCGGCTTGCGGCCGGCCGCGACGGTGTCGGACAGGACGATGACGGCAGCACGCGCACCTTCGATCTGGCGGCCGAACTGCGACTTGCCGCCTTTCTTCTCGGCAAGCTGGATGTCGCCGATGCACAGCGCCTTCGCCGACACATGCGGCTTCATCATGTCGTAGACGGTCAGCGCCGCGGCACTGACCGCGGTCAGTGCTTCCATCTCGACACCGGTCGCGGCGATCGTGCGGACCTTGGCCTCGATGCGCAGCGCCTCGTCTTCGAACTCGAAGTTCAGCTCGGCATCGAGGATCGGAATCGGATGGCAGTGCGGCAGGATGTCCGACGTGCGCTTGACCGCCATCAGGCCGGCGATGCGCGCGCATTCGAGCACGTCGCCCTTGGCGACGGCGCGGTCGCGAATCATCTTGATGCCGTCGGCAGAGAGCGTGATGCGGCCGGCCGCGGTCGCGGAGCGCAGCGTGGTCGGTTTGAGCGTGATGTCGCGCATGCGCGGTCAGTGATGATGATGGTCGTGATCGTGATCGCGATCGGGTTTGGGCGCGGGCAGGTCCTGCGGACCGGGCTGCGCGTCGCCAATGCAGCAGCCGGTGACGAACGCGCTGGTGCCGTCGGCGTAGAACTCTTCCTTCCAGATCGGCACCGTGTGCTTGGTCGCATCGACAGCGGCGCGCAGTGCGGCAAAGGCTTCGGCGCGATGCGGCGCGCGGACGACGGCGATGATCGCGTTGTCGCCGACCTGCAGCGAACCCAGCCGGTGCACGACACGGCAATACGGCACGCCGAACTCGGCACAGATGCGCTGCTCGATCTCGCGGATCATCTTCTCGGCGAGCGGCACGTGCGCGGTGTAGGTCAGCGACAGCACCGGCTTGCTCTCGTGGTGATTGCGCACCGTGCCGGCGAACAGCGCCAAGGCGCCGCAATCGGGACGCGCGCTGTCGGCAATCAGCGCGTCCATCGACAGCAGGGTTTCCTGAATTCGATTATCCATCTCAGCCTCCGGCGACTGGCGGCAGCAGGGCGATCTCGTCGCCGTCATGCAGGGAGGTTTCGCGCAGGACGATCTGGTCGCCGCGCGCGCAGGCGCAGCGCGGCAGCGTCGGCGCCAGCGCCTCGTGCCGGTCGGCCAGTACCGCGAGCGCGTCGGCCACGGTCGCGGGGTGCGGCACTTCGATCGACAGACGTGCACTGCCGGCCAACCGCGCCGTCACGCCAAAACAGTGGACCGCAATCTGCATGAAGCCTTCAGCCTCCGAGGTGATGCATGGTGATCGGCCGTTCGACGTATCCTGGCTTGGCGGCGTAGCCCGCTTCCTTGTGCCAGACCTTGCCGCGGATCAATGCGGTGAGCTGCTCGGGCCCCGCGTTCAGCGCCGCCCGCAGCGCATGACCCTGCGCGGAGAACAGGCAGCTGTACAGCGCACCGCGCGCATCGACGCGCAGGCGGTCGCAGCTGGCGCAGAACGGCTTGGAGATCGTCGAGATGACGCCGATGCGATAGCCGTCGGCGAGTTCGTAATAGCTGGCCGGATCGTGGCCGCGCGGAATTGCGGTCAGCGTGCCGAGCGGCCGCAGGCTGTCGAGGATTTCCGCTTCGCCGACGACGCGCTCGCGGCTCCAGTCGCGACGGCCGTCGAGCGGCATGAATTCGATGTAGCGCAGCGGCAGGCCGGCCTGCTGCGCCCAGCGCGCCAGCGGCAGCACCTGGTCCTCGTTGTAGTCGCGCACGACAACGCAGTTGAGCTTGACCGGCAGGCCGGCGCTCTGCGCGGCGGCAATGCCGCGCAGCACGGCATGCACATCGCCGCGGGTCAGGCGCTTGAAGGTCTCGGCGTCGATGGCGTCGAGGCTGATGTTGAGATCGTCCAGGCCGGCGGCCTTGAGCTCGGCCGCGTAACGCGGCAGCAGGCCGCCGTTGCTGGTCATCGCGATGCGCTCGAGGCCGAGCGGGCGCAAGGCATTCAGTTCGCGGACGATCTCCACGACATCGCCGCGCAGCAGCGGCTCGCCGCCGGTCAGGCGCAGTTCGGTGATGCCCAGGTCGCGGATGAAGACCCGTGCCAGCTCGACGAGCTCGGCGCGCGACATCAGCTCCGCGCGCGGCAGCCAGGTCGGCTTGTCCGGCATGCAGTACAGGCAACGCAGGTTGCAGCGGTCGGTCAACGACAGGCGCAGCTTGCGCTTGGTGCGGCCGCGGGCATCGCGCAACGGCCCGGCGCTGCCCGGCGCGGCATCCCTGCCCGTCATCATCGAAGAACCGTCCACTACCGCTCCGAAGCTATCCACCGGGCCTCACCTCGGGTCCGGGGTTTGTTACTCCAGCTTCCAGCCGAAACGCACCTGTGCGGTGGCGGGCTGAGCCTGGCCGTCTACAGTAGCAGGACTGAAGCGGCACTTCTCGATCGCCCGCTGCGCCGCAGTGTCCAGCTTGCTGAAACCGCTGCTCTTGGCGACCCGGCCGGCAAGGACCTCGCCGCCGGCGTCGAGATCGACCTCGACGGTCACCGTGCCTTCCTCGCGCCGCTTGACCGACGAATCCGGGTATACCGGCCGGCGGCAGCTGCTCCAATCGATCGCCGGTTCGGTGCGCTTCACCGCAGCAGCCTTGGCCGGCGCTGCCGTCGGCGCGGCGGCCATCGCCGGTGCGGCGGATGGCCGCGGCGCAACCGTGGCCGTGGCTGCCACCGACTGCGCACGCTGCTGCCTTTCGAGTTCCGCCGCGGCACGCTCGGCGCGCTCAAGGCGGTCGGCGTCCTGACGCTGACGGTCGCGCTGCGCTGCCTGCTCGGCATTGCGGCGCTGGGTCTGCTCCATCTCCTTGAAATCGCCCTGCAACTGCTGGTTCCAGCCGTCCAGCGCGGCCTTTTCCTCATCCTCGAAGCGCGAGCTGTCATGGCCCGGCGTCGGCGTCGACACCGCCTCTGTCGACGGCCCGCTGTCGCCATCCAGCAGCCACAAGGCGCCGCCAACGACCAGGCAGACCACGATCAGACCTGCAGCGATTGAATATTCCGCGGAGCGACCAAGCGTTGTGGTCAGGCGCTGTAGCCCGGACTCCGACTTCCCCTGTTCCGGCATCGTTCTCTTCCCCCGTCAACGTGCCCGCGGCAACGGGGACACCCTCCTGCCCCTGCCGCGCCGCCAGTATGCCGACGGGGTGCTACACCCACAACAGGGCGCGTTTGATCTTGTTCAGCAAACCGAGACGCTCGGCCGACACCGGCACCTTCGCCGGCTCCGGCGGCGGACGCAGCGCGTTTTCCGGCTGCTGGCGCAGCAGCTCGTAACGGCGGCTGGCGATGTTGATCGTGCCGCGCAGCACGCTCTCGGAAACGGGCTTCAGCAGCAGGCGGTAGATCTGCCCCTGGTTGATCAGGGTGATGCTGTGGCCGGCATCCGCATGCGAGGTCAGCACCACGACCACCAGCGCCGGGTGATGTTCGCGCAGCGCCGCGAGCAGCTGGGTCAGCACTTCGCCGCCGACGACGAGTTCGGTGACGATGACGCCGATCTGATGCTGCTCCAGCAACTGCAGGCCTTCGTCGACCGAGCCTGCCTCGTGGACCGGACGGTCGGCGTCCAGCGCGCGCTTCAGCAGCTGGCGCGCCGCAACATCCTCGTCGAGCACCAGCACGCCAACGCCACCGGCGACCGGCTTGGCGCCGGAAGCACCCGCGGCCGGCGCCTGGCTCTGCGCCTGGTCCAGCGGCGGGATGATGGGCGTCGTGTCGGCCGCGGCCACCGCGGAAGCGATCGTCGCGCGCAGCTCGACCTGCGACCAGGGCTTGGAGATGAAGCGGAAGATCTCGCCTTCGTTGATGCTGCCGATGATCGCCGACAGATCGGAGTATCCGGTCAGCAGCAGGCGCACCGCGCGCGGCTGCACTTCCTTGGCGGTACGCAGCACGTCGACCCCGGTGAAGTCCGGCATGCGCTGGTCACTGACGATGACATCGAATTCCTGCGCCTTGATCTTCTCGATGCCGGCGGCACCGCCTTCCGCGGTGACGACCTCGTAGTCGTTGCGGAACATCGCCTTCAGCGAGAGCAGGATGCGCGGTTCGTCGTCGACAAAGAGAATTCGGGGGGGTGTAGCGATGCTCATGCCTGCTTCCTATGCGGTGCCCGCGGCAGCGACTGCCGGCCGCGACTCCTTCGAAGTACCGCCGATCGGCAGGCGGACCGTGAACTCGGTGCCCTTGCCCGGCCTGGATTCCACCGCGATGCTGCCTTTATGGTCCTCGAGGATGCGGAACACGATCGACAGGCCCAGACCTGTGCCCTTGCCGACATCCTTGGTCGTGAAAAAGGGCTCGAAGATATGCGCCTGCGTCTGCTCGTCCATCCCGCAACCACTGTCGGCAATCGCGATCTCGACATTATCACCAACGCGCCGCGTACGCAGACGCAGCCAGCCGGAACCTTCGATCGCCTGCGAGGCGTTGGTGATCAGGTTCAGGAAGACCTGGTTGAGCTGCGAGGGTGCGCAATGCACGAGCGGCAGTTCGCCATACTCGCGTTCGATCTCGACGCGGCCCTTCAGATGCCCCTGGCAGATCTTCAGCGCGGTATCGAGGCCGGCGTTGATATCGAAACGCTCGGTCAGCGAGCGGTCGACGCGCGAGAAATCCTTGAGGCTGACGACCAGATCGGCAATCTGCACCAGACCGTGCTCGACGTCGCCGAGCAGGATCTTCATTTCCTCCGGGCTCTCGGCCGGATCCCAGCGGCGCTTGGCCTGCTTCAGACGCTCGGCGCTGTCGGCCGGAAGGTCCGCAGGCAGCACCGACTCGTAGGTCTCGATCAGGCCGCTGAGCGACGGCAGGGAGTCGCGCACGGTCTCGACGTTGCTGCGCGCGTAACCCAGCGGCGTGTTGATTTCGTGCGCGACGCCGGCCACGAGCTGACCGAGCGAGGCCATCTTCTCCGACTGGATCAGCTGGGTCTGCTGCTGCCGCACCTCCAGCAATGCGCTGCGCAGCTCCTGCGTGCGGACCGTGACGAGTTCCTCCAGGCCGGTGTTGGCGCGATCGAGTTCCGCATAGCTGCGGCGCAGGCGCCAGCCGCCGAGGCCGAAGACCACCAGCAGCGCCAGTGCATAGATCGCCAGCGCCTGCCGGTAGCGCGCGACGGCCGCCTCGTCCTCCGCGTAGTGCGCGTAATACAGCCGGCGCGCCTGCTGCAGCATCGGCGTCGTCGGAATCGCGGCAAGCTCCTCGGTGACGCCGCGCAGGCCGTCCTTGGTTTCGCGGACGGTGTCGACGGCCGCGAGCAGACGGTCCAGCCCGCGCGCAAGCGCCGCGTCGCCGAACTTGCGGCTGTCGTTGCTGATCTTCGCCTGCAGCCCTGACACGGTCGGACCGTTGTCCGGATTGGACTGGATGCAGTAGCTGGTCAGCTCGCTGAGCAGGCCCATGACGTCGCGGCGCAGACCGGCGCGCTGCTCGGTCGCCAGCTCGGCGACGACCGGATCGACCAGCCGGCGCAATTGCTTGAACGCGGCGAAGAAGCGGTCGAGATCGGCGCGGTATTCGACGAGCAGATCGGTCTTCGCGCTGGCGCGGCCGAAGTAGTCGCGTGCGGCCTTGTCGAGTTCGCCGGGCAGCTTGTCCTTGGGCAGCCAGCTGCCGCGCATGCGCTGGCGGGCCGCGGTCAGGGCATCGATGGAGGGCTGCAGCGTCGACGGTTCCGCATCGAGTGCCAGACGCGCGCGCGCGATCTCGCGATCCGTGGCGGTTTCCAGCTCGATCACCTTTTCGAGGTGCGACAGACGTTCGTTATGGCGCTGCAACTCCAGCGGCGGCGTCTGCGTCTTCAGCAGCAGCAGACCGAGCACCGCCAAAGCCATGAACATCGCCACAATCACGATGATTCGGCGAAGCATTGCTACCCCCTCTCGCCGGGACTGCCCTCATCCCGGTCTCGTCCCCCGCCCCTGATCGCCGCGGCCAGCCTGCGAACTCGATGACTGTTTCGCAGTGCCTGCCGGGCGATCCTGCCCCCAACTACATATTCTGCACCGCAGCCCGGCGCGCCAGTTCCTGATCGACGAACTTGATCCAGTTGTTCGCCGCCACCGCCAGCGCCGGCGACTCCGCCGCCGCCGCGAACTGCAGCCGCGCCTCGCTGTACTTGTTGTCGTTGAACAATGCAGTTCCCAGCTGCATGTGCGTATCCGCCGCCTTCTCGAGCCCCTTCGACTTCAGCGCCGTGCGGAACGATTCCGCCGCACTCTTCCAGTCGCCCAGCTCGTTGTACGCCTGACCAAGATACACGTAATGCTTGGCCTCGCCACTCATGCTGGCCACTTCCTTGAGCACCGGCACCTGCAGCTTGTACTCCTGCGCCAGCGCGAGCGCCTGCGCGTAGAGCTGCAGATTCTCGACGTTGACCTTGATCGTCTTGGCCTTGAAGCCCTGCGTCATCAGGCGCACCGCCGGATACGGCGCCCCCTGCACCATGTACAGGCGCGCGAGGTTGAGCATGTCGCCCTCGTTCGCCAGCAGCTTGTTGCGATAGGCCGCGTGCAGCAGGTTGACCTGCTCGCGCTGTTCGTCCATCAGGCCGCGGATACCCGCCAGCTGCTGCCAGTACGAGGCATTCTCCGGCTGGATGCGCAGCAGCAGCTCCTGCACCTTGGCCGCCTTCGCGTACTCCTTGCGTTCGTAGTAGATCGCGCGCAGCAGGGCGAGCGCCGATTCCTTCGGCTGCTGGCCGCGCTGCTGCGAAATCTTCAGCGACGTCGTCAGCGCCTTCTCGGCTTCCTGGAACTTCTCAAGCTGGTAGTTCGCCTGAGCGAGCAACGCATAGCCTTCCGGGCTCGGCTCGGCGACGACACCCAGCCACTTCTCGACAACCTTGATCGCGAGCGGGTAGTTCTCCTCGATGAAGTACAGCTGCGCCATCGAGTAGAGGCTGCTGTCGCGCAGCGCGTCCGGCAGGTTCGGCTGCTTGAGCACTTGCTGATAGGCCTGGATCGCCTGCGGCGTCTTGTCCTGCGCGTAGTAGACCGCGGCGTACAGGTTGTACAGCGTCGCGCGCTCGTAGTCGTTGAGCTTGGCTTCGCCGGCCTTCAGATCGTCGAGCGCGGCGAGCGCGCCCTTGTAATCCTTGGCCTCGAAGCCCTTCTGCGCCACTTCCATCTTCTTGTAGGTTTCCGCGCGGATGACCTGGGTCTTCTTGGTCGGCGGCGGTACCGGCTTTTTCTTGTCGCTGTCTGCTGCACCGGCAACAGCCATGGTGCCTGCGACGAGCAGGGCCATGATGCCGGTGAACCAAGTCTTGCGGTTCATCACGACGAGCCTCATTTCTTGTCCAGCTCGAAGCGGATCAGATGCTGCACGTTCGGCACCGAGACCGGACGACCGCTTTCGACGCGTGGCTTGTACTTGAACTTCTGCACGGCTTTCTTCGCCGCTTCATCGAACACACCCGGCGGCTGCGACTCAAGCACCTTCGGATCGATGACGGTGCCCGATTCGGTCACGGTGAAGCTCAGCAGCACCCAGCCTTCGATGCCCTGGCTCTGCGCACGCGCCGGGTACATCGGCGCGACCTTGACGATCGGCAGGTATTCGCCGTCGGTCGACGACAGACCGAAGTTGGCCTTGACCTGCGTCGTGTTCTCCAGCGACATGTTGATGCTGACGTTGGTGTTCGTCGGCCCCTGGATCTGCACGGTCTGCAGCGGCACTTCGGGCGGCGCTTCCGGACGATCCGGCATCTCGGGCGGCTTGCGCTCGCGGGTCTCGATCTCGAAATTCTTCGACAGGCGCAGGAAGTCGACGGTCGGCAGGATCTCGGAATTGCCGTGCGAACCGGTGCTGCCGGCAATCAGCGCGTGCAGCAGCCAGAACAGGCCGACCATCGCGGTGCTGGCGAGCAGCAACGGCACCACGAAGCGGAACGGCGACAACCCCAGGCCCTTGGCACTGAAGTTCGGCGCATCGGCGACCGCGATGCGCACATTGCGCTCAACGGAAATCGGGCTCACGGCCATCAGCCACCTTCCCCTTGCGTGGCGACGGAGACACTGTCGACACCGCCGGCGCGGACCTGGTCCATGACCTGCGCCATGATGCCGCTCTCGGAGTTCTTGTCGGCAAGGATGACGACGGTGTCTTCCGGACGCTCGGCATGCATGCGTTCGACCAGCGCGCGGACCTCCGGCAGGTTGACCTTCTTGCGATCCATCCAGACCTCGCCGTTGGGGCGCACCGCGATCAGGATGTTGCCGGACACCTTGGCTTCGGCGGTCTCGGCCATCTCCTTGTCGACCTTGACGCCGGCCTGCTTGACGAAGGACGTGATGATGATGAAGAAGATCAGCAGATTGAGGACAAAGTCGAGCATCGGCGCGAGGTCGATGCCGTGATGTCCATCATCGGCGGTATGGCGGCGGGCTTGCATGGTGGTGGTCTCCTCCGGCTCGCTGTCTAGTTATTTCGTCGCGGTCGGCTGCAGCAGGACGTTCATGGCACCGCCTGCGCGGGCCTGGTCCATCGCCTTGACGACAACGCCGGTCGGCGCCTTGGTGTTGGCCACGACGATCACCGGACCTTCCGGATGCTCGCCGCGGAAGCGCTCGACGTTGGCGCGGATCGCCGCCGGATCGACCAGACGCTGGTCGATCGAGATGTCGCCGCTCTTGTGGACGGCAATGAACAGCGTGCCCTTGTCGTCTTCCTGCTGTTGCTGATTCGGCGGCGCCGGCGGCGGCGTGTTCAGCGTGAGGCCGACTTCCTTGACGAAGACCGCGGTGATGATGAAGAAGATCAGCAGGTTCAGCACGAAGTCGAGCATCGGCGCGAGGTCGATGGCCTCTTCGTCGTGCTCGACATGCTGGCGGCGGTGGCGCAGTCCCATGGGCTGTGTCCTAGAAGCTGAAACGCTCGGCGAGCAGTTCGGTCTGCTTGCGGATCGTCGACTGGAAATAGAACACCGGATACATGCCGGTGATGCTCACCGCGAGGCCGGTCATCGTGCAGTTCATCGCCTTCGATACACCCGAGGCCATCGTGCGCGCGTCGGCCGAACCCAGAATGGCCATCGAATCGAAGACCTCGAGCATGCCGTGCACGGTGCCGATCAGGCCCAGCAGCGGGCACATCGGGATCAGCACCTTGAGCACCGGCATGTTGTCGGCCATCGCGCTGTTGAGCCGCGAGATGTGCGTCTTGCGGATCTGATGCGCCGCCCAGGACTGGTGGTCGCGGCGCGACGTCCAGTCACCGAGCAGGCCCTGCACCATGGACGGCAGGTTCATCCGGAAGAACCACAGGCGTTCGAAGATCAACGTCCACATGAGGACCCCGGCGACCAGGATCCAGATCACGAACGGTCCTCCCGCCGTGACCAGCTGGCCGACCGCATGAAACGGTGCGGTCAGGAACTCAGGCATTGCGCTTCTCGATCAGCTCGGCCAGCAGGCCGGTGCTCTGCTCGTCGAGGATCTGCGTCAGGCGCTTCGAACGCGCCTGCAGCGCCGAGTTGGCGAACAGCAGCGGGATGGCGATGCCCAGACCCAGCAAGGTCGCGATCATGGCCATCGAGATACCGCCGGCCATCAGCTTCGGATCGCCCGAACCGGATTCGGTGATGACCTGGAAGGTGTGGATCATGCCGACGACGGTACCGACCAGGCCGAGCAGCGGACCGGCGGCAACGGCGAGCTTGAGGAAGGACTGGCCGCGTTCCAGCGGCGGCAGTTCCTTGAGCACTGCCTCCGACACGCGCAGCTCGACGACCTCGGTCTCTTCCGCACCGGTCGGCGTGTTCTTGCCCTTGAACGCGGACAGCACGCGGCCCAGCGGGTTGTCGGTGCTCAGGTTGTTGAGGTTGAGCAGCTGGCGGTTAACCTTGGTGCCGACGACGACCAGGTAGAAGAACTGGTAGATCGCGATGACCATGCCCAGGCCGCCGATGCCCAGGATCAGCCAGTTGACCGACTCACCTTCAACGATACGGTCGGTCATGCTCGGACGCTGCGAGAACAGCGACAGCAGCACGCCGCGCGTCGGGTCGACGACCATCGTGTGATAACCGCTGCCCTCGCCTTCGAAATCCTCGGCGATGTTGCCGAAGTTGCTCGGCGGCTGCTTGGGCGGCGTCGAGAAGGCGTTGCTGCCGGTGGTGTATTCGAGGAACTGGCCGTCGGCCACCGCCACGAACGGACCGACGCGCAGCACGGTCTTCTCGGTCTGCGAGCCGTCCGGCGCGGTGACCTTGGCCTGGATGCGGGTGATCTTGCCGGCTTCGGTCATTTCACGCTGCATTTCGAACCAGAACTGATTCAGGTCCTCCATCGGCGGCATGGTCTTGGTCTGCGCCAGGCGGTCGATCTGCGCGACGCGGTCGGTGAACTGCGCGGTCAGCATCGAGTTGCGCGCGATCGTCGCGAAGTCGCCGGCGGTCTGGCGCATGACGCCGAACAGTTCGCCGAGATTGCCGGCCTTGATGTCGCGGGCCTTGAGCAGCTCGCCGATCAGCGTGTCGTTCTTCTCGAACTCGCGCGCCAGTGCAGCGGCTTCGTTCTCGAGTGCGGTCTTCTCGGCTTCGGCTTCGCGCAGCAGGCTGCCCTGCTGGTCGCGCGCGGCGGCGAAGCGCGCTTCGCGTTCGGCATTGACCTTGGCGTCCTGCGCATCGGCCGAGCGAACCTGTTCGAGCAGTTCGTCGAGCGTCTTCGGCGCCGGTGCCTGGGCGGAAACCGAGAGGCTGGTCAGTCCGAGGACCAGGGCGGAAGCGAGCTTGAGCATAGTGGTCTGGCGCATGGCTTACTGGCCCCCGTTCGCGGCGGCTTGGATCGGAACAATCAACAGGTTCGGCGAGGTCTGCTTGAGCGCGACCTTCAGGCCTTCACGCACGCCGTTGGCGTATGCGTTGTCGAGCGTCCAGTCCTTCTTCTCGACGTCCCAGTAGCCGGTGTCGCTGCCGTCCGGCGTCTGGTAGAACAGGCCGACGCGGCCGACGCGCAGGAATTCGACTTCCTTGTCGCCGAGCTTGCCCTTGTAGGCTTCGATCGTGCGGCCGTATTCCATCTCGATCTGGTAGGCCTCGATGATGCGGCGATACTTCTCCGACACCGTGACGTCGGCGCGCGGCATCATCTCCTTGAGCTTGGCCACCCGCAGCACGCGGTCGGCCTTCAGGAACGGCACGTCGAGTTCGACGAACTGCTCCAGCGAACCGAGCATGCGGCCCATCAGCGGCTGGATCTCGATGTTCGTGCGGTCGAGTTCGGACGACTCCTGGCGGATCGCCTCCATCTCTTCTTCCTGCGAGTTCAGCTGCGAGCGCAGCTGCTGCAGGTAGAGCTTGAGGCCTTCGCTTTCGCGCAGCGTCGTGCGGTAGTCGTTGGCAAGGTCGCGGCCCTGTTCGGCCAGCGAATCGACGCGCTTCTGCGAGTCGACCTGGGCGACCAGCCATTGGTCGCTGGTCGAGGACACGTCCTTGACCGTCGCCGCCTGTGCGGCAGTGGCGAGGACCAGCGTTGCGACCGGGACGGCAATCACCCGGGAAACCCGGCTTGCTGACTTCAACAGGTACATCATCGATCTCCTCCGTAAACCCTTTTTGTCAGGCTTCGGTTCAAGCCTGGCAGCTGCGACGATTAAAAACGAAAGTTCCGTGGCCGCATGCGAATCACATGCTGGCCAGCGGGCGGAGGACGATGTCCTCCATCATTGTTCTGCGCGACAACTTGTACGCATCGACGAAAACGCCGGCGATGTCGGCAGCCGACATCAGCTTGCTGGTATCGACACCGCTGCCGTCCCAGGTCGGCGTGTCGGTCGGCCCCGGATACACGCAGCTGACGCGGATACCGCGGCTGGCGACTTCGGCGCGCAGCGCCCTGGCATAACCGGTCACGCCGTGCTTGGCGGCGCAGTAGGCGGAATTGTTGGCCAGGCCCTGAAGGCCCGAGGTGGACGACATCAGGAAGATGTCGCCGCTGCCGCGCTCAAGCATTTTCGCCAGGAACGC
This sequence comes from Fontimonas sp. FW305-C-3, assembly GCF_058783185.1. Lineage (NCBI taxonomy): Bacteria > Pseudomonadati > Pseudomonadota > Gammaproteobacteria > Nevskiales > Nevskiaceae > Fontimonas > Fontimonas sp. FW305-C-3. Next base: position 1,013,089 of record NZ_JBYSYK010000002.1, read on the forward strand.
ACGCGTCACCGCAAACAGGCTGACGAGGTTGGCCTGCAGCACCTGGACGAAGTCGGCGACGCTCATCTCGTGCGCCGCACCGCCCTTCCAGCTGCCGGCGTTGTTGATCAGCACATCCACGGCGCCGAAACGATCTTGAATCCTTGCGGCCATGCGCTCGACCGCGGCGCTGTCGGTGAGATCGACAGCCACGGTTTCGACATCGGCGCCGCTGCGCCGGCACTGCTCGGCGACGGCTTCGAGTTTCGCCGCATTGCGTGCCAGCAGACCGAGGCGGACATCCGGGTAGGCCGCTGCAAACGCCAGCGCGATGGCCGCGCCGATACCCTGCGATGCGCCAGTGACGACGACGACCGGACCCGGATGCTTCGGCGTCGTGTTCATCGTCAGGACACCAGCGATTTCAGCGCGACGGCTTCGTCGGCGAGTACGGCGGGGTCGGCCTGCACCCTGGCGGCGACCATCTTCTTGCCGAACATGAAGTCCTGCGGACGATTGACCGCATCGACCGCGATCACCGCACCGCCCTGCAGATAGAACGCGGTGAAGCTGTCGGCATCCATCGAGCCGCGCACGACGATGCGCTCGTGGCCCTGCGACAGACCGACCATCTGCAGCTTGAGGTTGTACTGATCCGACCAGAACCAGGGCACGCCGGCATGCGGCACGCGCTTGCCGCAGATCGTCGCGGCGGCGACGCGCGCCTGCTCGCTGGCATTGGGCACGGACTCGAGGCGCATGCGGCGACCGTAGAAACCGTTCTCGTGATTGGTGCAGTCGCCGGCGGCGAGGATGTCCGGATCGCTGGTCTGCGAATACAGGTCGACCAGGATGCCGTTGTCGACCGCCAGACCGCAGGCCTCGGCCAGCTCGGTGTTCGGAATCAGGCCGATGCCGACGATGACGATGTCGGCCGGCAGCCGCGTGCCGTCCTGCAGGACGACCGCTTTGGCGGTGGCGCCGCCTTCGAGCGCCTGCACCCCGACACCCAGGCGGATGTCGACGCCATGACGGCGGTGCACGCTGTCGTAGTACTGCGAAAGTTCGGGGCCGGTCACGCGCGCGAGCAGGCGCGGCAGCGCTTCGACCAGGGTGACGTTGAGGCCTTTCTTGATGCCGACCGATGCAGCCTCGAGGCCGATGTAGCCGCCGCCGATGATGACCAGCCGCTGTCCCGGATGGAACAGCTCGCGCAGGCGCTGGATATCTTCGATGGTGCGGACGTAGCAGACGTTCGGCTTCTCGGCGCCCGGCAGCGGCAGGCGCCGTGCGCGGCCGCCGGTCGTCAGCACCAGCTTGCTGTAGGCGAGCTGGCTGCCGTCGGCGAGCGTGACCGTATGCGCGGCGCGGTCGATCGCGGTCACGCGCACGCCGGTACGCAGTTCGATGTCGTGCTTGCTGTAGGCCTCGCGCGACTTGATGTACAGCGCGGCCTCTTCAATCTCGCCCGAAAGGAAAGTCTTCGACAGCGGCGGGCGCCGGTACGGCACGGCCGGTTCGTCGCCGATCACCACGATGCGTCCGCCATAGGCGTTCTGGCGCAAGGCACTCGCCAGATCGCTGCCGGCCTGGCCGGCGCCGACGATCAGGATGGTTTCGGTCGAGGACTCGCTCACGGCAACCGCGCTTCCGCGGCGCACGCAGCCAATACCGTAGCGGCAACGGCGCAATGCCATCTGCTCCCTGCGATATGGATCTGTCGTGCCATGCTGTTTGCGTCCGTCGGCTAGAGCCGCTTTTTTCGGGCTTCCTCAGCGGCGGAAATATCGCGCCGCGATCGGTTGCTCGCTCCTCAGCTTTATAATCAACAACGTTGTCTATATTACGCCGCCTGCCCCGGGATGCAAGCTCGGCGGTCATGCGGCAACAGCGCTGCGACGACTATAAGACCTCGGTAGCTGAACGCATACTAAGTCAGCGTACTGAAGCGCAAACGCCGCGAGCGCGCAAGGTCAAGTCTGGCTGCAGCCTGGGTATCGCCCTACGACGGTGCACGCGCAGTAGCTTCGAGAAAGCCGCTCAGACGCGTCCGGTCACCGGAATCAATGCGCCGGTCACCACCGCCCCGCGCTCGCTGAGCAGGAACACGATGACATCGGCCAGCGCCTTGGGCGTCACCCAGCGGGAATGGTCCGCGTCCGGCATGTCGGCACGATTGGCCGGCGTGTCGATGATGCTCGGCAGCAACGCGTTGACGGTGATGTCGCGCGCCTTGAGTTCCTCGGCCAGCGCTTCGGTCAGCCGTGCGACGCCCGCCTTCGAGGCGGCGTAGGCGCCCATGCCGGCCGCTGCCTTGACCGCGCCGTTGGCACCGATGTTGACGATGCGCCCGCCGGACTGCGGAAAATGCGGCAACGCAGCACGACTGGCGTTGACCGCCGTCCGCACATTGAGCTGGTAGAGCTGATCCCAGGTATCGACCGAGCCGTCGGCCAGCGTCTCCCAGCGGAAGCCGCCGGCGATGTTAACCAGCGCATCGATGCGCCCCTGCTTGCCGGCAATGTCGGCGAGCGCGGCCTGGGTCGCCTGCGGATTGCCGAGATCGAGCGCCGGCGCCGCCAGTGCTCCCTTCGGCGGCGTGCCGTCGACGCGGTCGATGGCGATGACCGTCGCACCGGCGGCGGCGGCGGTTTCCGCGACCGCACGGCCGAGTGCGCCGAGCGCGCCGGTGATCACGACGACTTTGTCCTTGAGTTCCATGGTGCTCTGCCTTGTTCTTGTCGCCCGGGTGCAACCCGGGTTTCACCCGGGCTACGGTAGCTGCTCAGCGAGGCTGCATGCGGATGGCGCCGTCGAGACGCAGCGTCTCGCCGTTGAGATAGCCGTTGCGAATGATTTCCAGCGTCAGGCTCGCATATTCGTCGGCATGGCCCAAGCGCGGCGGGAACGGCACCATCTTGCCGAGCGCCTCGAGCATCTCCGGCGTCGCGCGCGCCATGGCCGGCGTCGCGAAGATGCCGGGCTGGATCGTGTTGCAGCGGATGCCTTCGCGCGACAGATCGCGGGCGATCGTCAGCGTCATGCCGACGATCGCGGCCTTGGCCGCCGAGTACGCCGCCTGCCCCATCTGGCCTTCGGTCGCCGCCGCCGATGCGGTGTTGACGAGCACGCCGCGTTCACCGTTGATCGGCTCCAGCGTCATCATGCCGGCCGCCGCGCGCGTCACGCAGCGGAAGGTGCCGACCGTGTTGAGCTTGAGCACCCATTCGAACTTGTCGCTGGGAAAGATGTTGATCGCGCCGGTTGTCTTGTCCCGACGCGCAGTCGGAATCGCGTTGCCGCCGCCGGCGCAGCAGACCAGCGCTCGCTCCTGGCCCTGCGCCGCGCGTGCGCTCGCGAACGCCTGGTCGACGCTCTCGTCGGACAGCACGTCGCAGCGGTGGAACGTCGCGCCGGTCTCGACGGCAACCTTCGCACCGATCTCCTCGTTGAGATCGAAGATGGCGACTTTCGCGCCGGCGGCGCGCAGCGCCTGCACGGTGGCGAGACCGAGGCCTGAGGCGCCGCCGGTGACAACGGCCGCAAGTGAACTGTCGATCTTCATGGCGTGCTTCCGGTGAACGGTTGGCTGAACAATTTGATGTGGCGTGCGTTGTAGCGCAGTTGCGAACACTATGCAACAACGCTGTTGATTAGTATCATCGGTCGATCAATGGCCGGTCTGTCTTCGATCGGCTGCGAACGAAAACGAGGAGCGCGGCATGACGCAGGTAATGAAGGGTGTACGGGTTCTTGAGGTGGCGCAGTTCACCTTCGTACCCGCCGCCGGCGCCATCCTCGCCGACTGGGGCGCCGACGTCATCAAGATCGAGCATCCCAGGCGTGGCGACACGCAGCGCGGCTTCGTCAATCTCGGCGGCATCAAGGTCAACCCGAACCGCAGCCCGTTCATGGAGCATCCCAATCGGGGCAAGCGCAGCGTCGGCGTCGACATCTCCACGCCGGAAGGCATGTCGGTGATCTACGAACTCGCCAAGACCGCCGACGTGTTCCTGACCAACTACCTGCCGAGCCAGCGGCAGAAGATGAAGTTCGACATCGAGCACATCCGCGCGATCAATCCGAAGATCATCTACGCACGCGGCAGCGCCTACGGCGACAAGGGGCCGGAGCGCGACACCGGCGGCTTCGACGGCACCGCGTTCTGGAACCGCAGCGGCATCGCCCACAGCATGACGCCGGAAGAACTGCCGGGGCCGCTGTCGCAGGGCATTCCGGCCTTCGGCGATTCGATCGGCGGCATGAACATCGCCGGCGGCATTTCCGCGGCGCTGTTCCATCGCGAGCGCACCGGCGAGGCGATCGAGCTGGACGTCTCGCTGCTGAGCACCGCCTGGTGGGCGGCTGGCATCTCGATCGACATGGGCGTCGACTGCGGCCAGATGATGCGCAACCGCATGCCCGGCTCCGGCGGCAATCCGGGCAATCCGTTCATGGGCAACTACCGGACCTCCGACGGCGGCACGATCAACCTATGCACGCTGACGCCGGGGCCGCACATCAAGAGCTTCTTCGCCCACATCGGCCGGCCGGAATGCGCGGACGACGAACGCTTCGCCACCGCCGAGGCGCTGATGAAGCACTGGCAGCCGGCCAGCGAGATCATCCGCGACGCTTTCGCGCAGCAGGATTTCAAGTACTGGCGCCAGCAGCTGCAGAGCTACAGCGGCCAGTGGGCGCCGGTGCAGAGCCTGCTCGACATCGCGACCGACGAGCAGGCGCTCGCCAACGACATGTTCTTCGAAGTCGAGGCGTCCGACGGCGGTGCGCCGATCAAGGTCGTGCGCGGCCCGGTGCAGTTCAATCACGCGCCGGTCGAGACCATGCGCGCGCCGCAGGCCTCCGAGCACACCGAAATCGTGCTGATGGAGCTGGGCATGGAATGGGAGCGCATCGAGCAGCTCAAGGCGGCCGGCGCAATCGCCTGATCGGCGAGCAGCGTAGGCTGGGATGAAGCGCAGCGAATCCCAGCAGCTTGCGGGGCTTCGCCGGGATTCGCTACCGCTTCATCCCAGCCTACGGCCCTACAGCCAGATCACTTCGCCGGCTTCTTCTTCGCCGCCAGCGTCTTCTTCATGCGCGCATCGAGCTCCGGAAACTTCTCCGGGCGCACGGTGCCGTAGAGGCTCAGGCGCAGCATTTCGGTCGTGAAGCGCTGCGCCATCATCTGACGGTCCTTCGCGGTGCGCGATTGCGCGCGTGCGAACACCGGCCACAGGAAGGCGCCGATCAGCATGATCACCGAATGCACTTCGGGATCGATGCCGGGCTGGGCGAGATCGGACTGCGCGAACTTCTCGAACTGGGTCCAGTACTGATGCCAGAACGGGTCTGTGTCGGGGCGGCTGGAGCTCAGCACCTCGAACAGCCAAACGCGGCCCAGTTCCGGATTCTCCATCGCGAACTCGGCGACATGGCCGGCCACCGCCTGCGGATCCATCGAACCGATGGCCGGCTCGGCGTCCTGCGCGCCGAACACCGCCTGGCGCAGGCGTTCAGAGACCCAGGCCGTCGTCGCCGCAAGCAACTGCTCGCGCGTCGGGAAATGCTGATACGCGGTGCCGCGATTGACGCCGGCCAGCTGCGCCACCTGCGAAACGCTCAAGCCCTCGGGACCATCCTTGGCGAGCAGCTTGCCGGCTGCCTCAAGGATCGCGGCGCGCGTGCCATCCGGATCACGCTTGCGGCGCCGTACCTTCTTGTCCGCAGGACTCGCCTTGTTCGCCATGCTTCAGACCCCCAAACGATTCTTAACCGCGACTATTTTGCAGTTTTTTTACTCAACGATGTTGATGTCCACGGGTAGGCTGCGCAGCGGCGCCGCCCTACCCGCCTCAACGCCCCTACACAAATTCGTATACCGCCAGCCAATCGGCGATCGCCCGCACGAATCGTGCGGCGTCGGCGCCATTGATCACGCGGTGGTCGTAGCTCAAGGACAGCGGCAGCATCTGGCGCAGCACCGGGCGCCCTTCGGCGTCGGGCAGGAAGCGGTCCTGGGCGCGGCAGATGCCGAGGATCGCGACTTCCGGCGCATTGATGATCGGCGTGAAACCGGTGCCGCCGATGTGGCCGAGCGACGACAGCGTGAAGCAGCCGCCGCTCATCTCGGCCATCGCCAGGCCCTTGGTGCGCGCCTTCTCCGAAATGCGCGCGGTCTCCTCGACGATCTCGTCGATGCTCTTCGCGTCGCTGTTCCTCAGCACCGGCACCAGCAGGCCGCTCGGCACATCCACCGCGATGCCGATGTGGAAATACTTGCGCGCGGTCAGCACCGAGCCATCGGCGTTCAGCGCACTGTTGAACTTCGGATACTGCTGCAGCGCCGCGACCGAAGCCTTGACCAGCGCGGCAAGCAGCGAGCGCTTTCTCTCGGGGTTGGCAGCGTTCCATTGCTTGCGACGCTGCTCGAAACCGGTGATGTCGGCATCGTCGTGATGCGTGACGTGCGGGATCGACGTCCAGTTGCGATGCATGACGCGACCGACGAAATGCTGGGTCTTGCCCAGCGCGGTCGCCTCGACCGGTCCGTAGACCGAGAGATCGTCGGCGGGCCAGGGCAATGCTGCTTGAGGCGTGGTCGACATCAGACGCGCTCGATGATGATGGCCGGGGCCATGCCGCCGGCCGCGCACATCGTGATCAGGCCGCGACGCAGGTTGCGGCGTTCGAGCTCATCGAGCACGGTACCGATCAGCACCGCACCGGTCGCGCCGATCGGATGGCCGAGCGCGATCGCACCGCCATTGACGTTGACCTTCTCGCGATCGAGGCCAAGGTCGCGGATGAACTTCTCGACCACGACTGCGAAGGCTTCGTTGATTTCCCAAAGGTCGATATCGGCCTTGGTCAGGCCCGCCTTGGCGAGCACCTTGAGCGCTGCCGGTCCTGGCGCGTTGAGCATCAGGGTCGGATCGTCGCCGATGTTGGCGGTCGCGACGATGCGCGCGCGCGGCTTGAGGCCATGCTTGCGCGCGTAGTCCTCGGAGGCCAGCAGCAGCGCGGCGGCACCGTCGACGACGCCGGACGAACTGCCGGCGTGGTGGAAGTGCTCGATCTTCAGATCCGGATAACGGCGATTGATCAACTGACGGAACGTCGCGCCGGTTGGATCCAGCGCCATGTCGGCAACCTGGATGAAGCTTGGCTTGAGGCCGGCCAGATCGGCCGCCGTGGTCTGCGGCCGCGGATACTCATCCTTGTCGAGGCGGACCTTGCCGTCGTCGTCGACGACCGGGACGATGGACTTGTCGAAACGGCCTTCGGCGATCGCCCGCGCGGCGCGCTGCTGGCTCGCCAGCGAATAGGCGTCGAGCGCCTCGCGGCTGATGCCTTCCATCGACGCGATGGCATCGGCGCAGACACCCTGGTGCGATTGCGGATGACGCGCCTGCAAGCGCGCGTTGCCGGAACCCATCATCAGCGGTTTGAGACCGGCGGCGGCTTCCTTCTGCCCCTGCTCGGTGATCAGCGACATCATCTCGGTGCCGCCGGCGATGATCAGGTCTTCCATGCCGGAGCGGATCTGCGCGGCCGCCAGGCTCGTCGCGGTGATGCCGCTGCCGCAGAAGCGATCGAGCGTGACGCCGCTGACGCGTACGTCGAAGCCGGCATCGAGCGCGGCCATGCGGCCCATGTCGCCGCCCTGCATGCCCTTCTGCGCGCTGGTGCCCCAGATCACATCGTCGATGTCCGCGGTCTGCAGATTGTTGCGCTGCTGCAGCGCCTTGAGCACGGTCGCGGCCAGGTGCTGCGGATGCATGCCGGCGTAGGCGCCCTTGCCGGGCTTGCCGATGGCGCGCGGCGTACGCACCGCGTCGATGATGAAAGCTTCGCCCATGGGTATCTCCTGAAGATACTGTTCTTGTATGCAACGAGTATAAGCGCCCGATTTGCTTTTAGTCGACAGTGTTGTCTATTTGTACAACCGGTCCGGCGCTCAGGGCGTGAAGGGGCCGATCGTCTCGCCGCTCGGGTCGAGAGACTCGTTGCGCCAGCGCACCGATCCGAACGGCCGCTCCAGGCGCCGCCGCACGCGCGAACCGTGGCCCGGCGTATGGAAGCCATCCGCACGCGCCTGGATCTGGCGGTCGGCCTGGGTGAAGCGACTGCGCTGGCGCAGGTAGTCACCCCAGGTCGGACAGCTGTAGCGCTCGGTCCACATCATGATGTCGGCGATGTCGCGCGACAGCGACCAGTCGAAGGCGCCGTTGCGCTTGCGCAGCTGTTGGACCTTGAGCATCGCCTCATAGAACTGCCGCGCCAGCGCCGGATCGACGCGGTAATCGACCTCGATGACGACCGGGCCGCTGCGTGCCGTGATCGGCAAGGCCACTTCCGGTTCGTGCGCCAGCTCGACCATCTCGACCGACTCGTGGGTCACGCGCGGCATCGGCAACAGCAGACCGATCAGCGGCGTCAGCAACAGCGTGACGCCCGATGCGACGATCGCCATGCCCAGCCCCCAATCGGCGGTCAGATGACCCCACAGCCAGGCGCCGAACGCGATGCCGCCGGTCAAGGCCGACTGGAACCAGGACAGCGAGCGCGCCGCCACCCAGCGCGGCGCCGACAGCTGCACGCCGACACTGAACAAGGTGATCAGCAGCATGTACGCCGCACCGGAGATCACCAGCAGCAGCTGCGTCAGCAGCATGTTGCGGCTGAGCCCGATCAGCACGATCGCGATGCCGGCGATGATCGCGCACAGCGCCGCGGCGGTTTCCGCCTTCAGGCGCTCGCGAACGGTGCCGACCGCAAAGGCACCGATCACCGCACCGACGCCGGTAGCGCCGAGCAGCAGGCCGTAGGTGCGCGCATCGCCGGCCAGCAGGTCGCGCGCGATCAGCGGCATCAGCGCGGCGGTCGACGCGCCGGCGACGCCGGTCGCGAACGCGCGGATCATGACGTTGCGGATCGGCGGCGAGTGCGCGGCGTAGCGCGCCCCGGAAATGATCGCGCGATCCATGCGCTCGGGCGGCAGACGCGGCGGCACATGCTTGCGTTGCCACATCCAGAACGCGGCAATCAGCGGCAGGTAAAACAGCGCATTGATCGCGAAGGCCGCCATCGCGCCCGCCGCCATGACGATCAGGCCGCCGATCGCCGGGCCGAAGCTGCGTGCGATGTTGTAGCTGACCGACGCCAGTGCGACGGCCGCCGGCAGCTGCGCCGGCTTGACCTGCTCGATGACCGACGCCTGCCACGCCGGACCATAGACCGCGACGCCGGCGCCGATCAGGAAACAGAACACCAGCAGTGTCCAGGGCGTGGTCATGCCGAGCGCGGCGAGCACGGTCAGCACCGTCGCCGCGAGTGTCGCGAAGCTGAGGCCGAGCAGCGCGATCTTGCGGCGATCGAACATGTCCGCAATCGCGCCGGCCGGCACCGCGACGAGCATCAACGGCAGCATCAGCGCCGTCTGCACCAGCGCGACCATGCCGGCCGACGAGGTCAGGCGCGTCATCTCCCAGGCCGCGCCGACACCCTGGATCAGCTGCCCGAAATTCGACATCAGGCTCGCCGACCAGATCAGCAGAAAGGTCCGCTCGCGCAGCGGCTCCAGCGCTGCCCAGGATTTGCGAGATTGCGGCCCGGTGTCGGTCACTGCGGCGGAGGAAACTTATTTCATCGTCGGCATGTTGAACTCGGCGCGGCGCTCGACTTCGCGCGGCCAGCGCTGCGTGATCGCCTTCAGGCGCGTGTAGAAGCGCACGCCTTCGCGGCCGTAGATGTGATGATCGCCGAACAGCGAACTGCGCCAGCCGCCGAAGCTGTGGAAAGCCATCGGCACCGGCAGCGGCACGTTGACGCCGACCATGCCGACCTCGATGCCGGAGGTGAACGCACGCGCCGCGCTGCCGCTGCGCGTGAAGATCGCGGTGCCGTTCGCATACGGGTGCGCATTGATCATCCTGATCGCGCTGTCGAGGTCCGGCACGCGGATGATGCCGAGCACCGGTCCGAAGATTTCTTCCTTGTAGATGCGCATGTCCGGCTGCACGCCGTCGAACAGCGAGCCGCCGAGGAAGAAGCCGCCCGGTGCGCCGTCATAGCCAGGGCGGCCGTCGACCAGCAGCTTGGCGCCCTCGCCGACGCCGGACTTGATGTAGTCGCAGACCTTGTTGCGATGCTCGCCGGTGATCAGCGGCCCCATCTCGGTCGCCTCGTCGGTCGGCAGGCCGACGCGCAGCGCCTTGACGCGCGGCGCGAGACGCGCGATCAGCTGGTCCGCGCATTCGTCGCCGACCGCAACCGCGATCGAGATCGCCATGCAGCGCTCGCCCGCCGAGCCGTAGGCCGCGCCGAGCAGCGCTTCGACGGCATCGTCGATGTCGGCGTCCGGCATGATGACCATGTGGTTCTTCGCGCCGCCCAGCGCCTGCACGCGCTTGCCGCGCTGCGTGCCCTCCAGATAGACGTGCCGCGCGACCGGCGTCGAACCGACGAAGCTGACCGCGGCAACGTCCGGATGCTGCAGCAGGCCGTCGACCGCGGTCTTGTCGCCATGCAGCACATTGAACACACCGTCCGGCAGGCCCGCTTCATGCAGCAGCTTTGCCAGCAGCACGGCCGCCGACGGATCGCGCTCCGAAGGCTTGAGGATGAAGCTGTTGCCGCAGGCCAGCGCGATCGGGAACATCCACAACGGCACCATCGCCGGGAAGTTGAACGGCGTGATGCCGGCAACGACGCCGAGCGACTGGCGCAGGCTGTAGGCGTCGACACCGGTACCGACGTTCTCGTTGTGCTCGCCCTTGAGCAGTTCCGGAATGCCGCAGGCGAACTCGACGACTTCGATACCGCGCACGATCTCGCCGCGCGCATCGCTGACCGTCTTGCCGTGTTCGCTGGAGATCAGCACCGCGAGTTCGTCGGTCGCCGCTTCGAGCAGCTGGCGGAAGCGGAACAGCACGCGTGCGCGACGCAGCGCCGGCGTGGCCGACCAGCCGGCAAACGCGGCCTTGGCGGTCGCGACGCAGGCGTTCAGTTCTTCGGCCGATGCATACGGCACGCGCGCACTGACCAGACCGGTGCTGGGGTTGAACACATCGGCGTTGCGCCCCTGCGTCGGGACGACGGCCTTGCCGCCAACCCAGTGCGGAACGGTGGACAGGGAAGCGGCGGCGGGGGCGGAAGCAGTCATGGCAAACCTTGTGTCGTTGATTGAAAGTGAGTGAAGCCCGGGCGGTCGATCCGCTCAGGTCGCGAAGCTGTAGCCGCCGTTGACCGGATAAGTCTGGCCGGTGACCCAGCCCGCGGCATCGGAACTGAGGAACAGCGCCATCGCCGCGACGTCCTCTGGCTGGCCGAAGCGGCGGATCACATAGCGCGCGACATGCGCCTTGGCCTGCTCGCTCGCCATGAACTCGGATTTCGCCGGCTCTTCAAGCGCGGGCTCCAGAGTCGACAGCGATATGCAGTTGGCGGTGATGTTGTAACGGCCAGTCTCGCGCGCGATCGAGCGCATGAAGCCGGCGGCGCCGGCCTTGGCGGCCGAGTACACGGCAAGCCGCGCCTCGCCGATCCGGCCCGCGTCGGAAACGATCGTGACGATACGGCCGCGCTGCTGCGCGACCATGCCGGGCAGCAGCGCATGACAGCAGTTCATCACGCCCTGCAGGTTGGTGCGGAAGTAGCGATCCCAGTCCTGCGGCGCCGTTTCCCAGAACAACGGCGACGGTCGCATCACCGTGTTCGGTCCGGCATTGCCGGCGTTGTTGACAAGGATCGTGACCGGGCCGAGCGTCGTGGCCTGGTCGATCGCGCGCTGGACCGACTCGCGATCGCCGACATCGGCAACCGCCGCGACGGCGGCAACGCCGGTCGCGCGCACCTCGGCGGCGACCGCTTCGGCGCGCGCCGGATCGACGTCGTTGATCGCGATGCCGCCGGCGCCGTGGCGCGCGAACGCCAGCGCGATCGCACGACCGGCGCCCTGTCCGGCACCGCTGATGAAGGCGATCTGGCCGTTGAGGTTGAGGAGGTCTTCGTGACTCATAGAAGCACTCCCTCTCCCCTCAGCGAGGGGAGAGGGTTGGGGTGAGGGGCTGCCGGAGAGCCCAGCTGCGGTAGCAGACGCCCCTCACCCTAACCCTCTCCCCGCACGCGGGGAGAGGGAATCAACAGCTCAAGCCGCCTTCGAATGATGCGAGAACATCCGCATCAGATCGCCCGACGTGATCGGACGCTGGGCTTCGCCTTCTTCCAGCGGCTTGGCACCGCCGGACGACACCGGCGTCACGTCAACACCGTCGGCCGCCGCCTTGGCGCGCAGCGCGCCGACCGTCAGCGCTTCCTTCTTCTGATGCTTGAACAGATCGAAGTTGAAGAAGCGCATCGCATTCAGATGCGTGACCTTGTCGATCTGCTTGTCGGTCAGGTGATTGATGCTCTTCCACAGGTACTCCGGCACTTCCGGCCACAGCGAGTCGGAGTGCGGGTAATCGCATTCGTAGGAGACCATGTCCTCATTCAGCGAATCGAGATTCTTCAGGCCGAAGGCATCGTCGATGAAGCAGTTGAGGAAGTGGCGCGCGAAGATTTCGCTCGGCTTGGTGTCGCCGAAGGTCGAATGCGTCCAGAACTTGTGGCGCGAGTGGCTGAAGTCGGCGCGTTCGAGGAAATACGGAATCCAGCCGATGCCGCCTTCGGACAGCGCGATCTTCATCTTCGGATAGCGGTGCAGCGCTTCAAGATTCAGCCAGTCGGCGGCGCCGGTCGCGATCGACATCGGCATCGTCGTGATCCAGGCCTCAATCGGCGTTTCCATCGACGCATGCGGCGCCGGATTGCCGGCACCGATGTGCAGACAGATCGCCATATCGTGATCGACGATCGTCTTCCACAGCGGTTCCCAGTACGGGTTGTGAATGCTCGGCAGGCCCTGCACGGTCGGGTTCTCGTTGAGCGAGACCGCGGTGCAGCCCTTCTTGGCGATGCGCTTCACTTCTTCGACCGCAGCCTTGATGTCCCAGGTCGGCAGCAGCGCGCAAGGGATGAAGCGGCCGGGGTGCGAGCCGCACCACTCGTCGATGTGCCAGTCGTTGTAGCCGCGCATGTGGATCAGCGACAGGTTCTTGTCCGGCACCTTGTGGAAGCGGCCGCCGTCGAAGCCGGGGAAGCTGCCGAAGTTCAGCGACGCGGCAATGCCGTTGACGTTCATGTCGTCGATGCGCGCATTGTGCTCGTAGCAACCCTTGCGCAGCTGCTCGAACGAGGTCGGCTCCATGCCGTACTCGTCCATCGGCCGGCCGACGACCGCGTTCAGACCCACCGACGGCATCTTCAGGCCCTGGTACTCCCAGAACGTCGTGCCGTTGTCGGCGACCTTCAGCGTCGGCGCCGACGCCAGATCGGCACCGGACAGGTGCTGCTTGTACATGTCAGGCGGTTCGCTGATGTGGTCGTCAACGCTGATCAGCACCATGTCGTTCATCTTCATAAGGCTCTCCTTGTTGCTTCGGGCGACCGCTCGGCGGTCGCCATTGATTCGAATCAGTCTCTGGCCAACAGCAGGGCGGTCGCCAAGGGCCCGCCGCCCGAAGTGCATACCGCAACCCGCGGATCGTTCTTGATCTGGCGCGCGCCGGCGTTGCCGCGCAGCTGCGTCACCGCCTCATGCGCGAAGCCGAAGCCGTGCAGGCGGCCGCCGGCGATCTGCCCGCCAAAGGTATTCAGCGGCAACTCGCCATCCAGCGCGATGCGCTTGCCGCCTTCGATGAACCTGCCGCCCTCGCCGAGCGCGCAGAAGCCGAGCGCTTCGAGCCAGGTGATCGGATAGAACGCGAAGCCGTCGTAGAGCTGCACGGTGTCGACGTCCTCGGGCTTGTAATCGGTGTGCTTCCACAGGTCGGCGCCGGTCGGATAGCAGGCCATCCACTCGGCCTGATCCCAGCTGTGGCGCTCGACCGAGCCGGCCATCGCGGCGATGCGGACCGGTGTGCATTTCACTTCATCGACGGCATCGCCGGCGGACACGATCAGCACCGTCGATGCATCGGTGAAGCGGTCGCAGTCGTACAGGCACAGCGGCGTCGAGATCATCCGCGCCGCCATGTATTGATCCAACGTCAGCGGCTCGCGGACCAGCGCACGCGGATTCAGCAGCGCGTTGGCGCGATCGGTCAGCGCGACCTGCGCGAGCTGTTCGCGGGTCAGGCCGTACTTCTTGACATGACGCATCGCGTACTGCGCGGTCCAGTTCGCCGCCGAGATCGCGCCGAACGGCGCGAGCCACTGCGAGGAACCGTCGACCCGATCGCGCTTCGGCGGCGGATATTCGTCGGGCCGCGCCATCGCTGCCGCTTCATAGACGGTACGGAAACAGATCACATGTCGCGCAAGGCCCGCACGCACGGCTGTGGCCGCGGCAACCACCGCGCCGAGCTGCGAAGTGATCTCGCCGCCGCCGGCATACCAGGTCGCGCGTATGCCGAGCGCGTCGATCACCTCATCGGCGCCGACCGGCGAGAAACCCAGATACGCCGGCACCCGGCCGGGATAGGTCGAGACGCCATCGATCTGGCCGATCGTCAGCCCAGCTTCGCCGAGCGCTTCGCGAATCGCATCGAGCGTCAGCAGCAACGGATGGCGCGTCAGCTTCGTGCCGACCTCGGACTGGCCGACTCCGGTGATGTAGGCATCAGCGCGCGACATCAGCTCACCTTCTCGAACAGCGGCAGCCAGACATCATCATGCTGCTCGAACTTCACGCGCACGCGGTCGCCGATGTCGACTGCATCGACCGGGCAGCCAATGATATTCGTCGTCAGGATCACGCCGGGCGCGCCGTCGATCGCGACGCGCGCGATCACGTAGGGCACATCGATCGCCGGATGGAACTTCTGATGATTGACTGTGTAGGTATCGACAACGCCAGTGCCCGCCACCGCAACGGCCTTAACGTGCTCCGACAGACAGCTGCGACAGACCGGCCGCGGCGGATGAATGAAGGTCTTGCAGTCCTGGCACTGATTCAGGCGCAGCTGCCCGTCCGCGCCGCCGGTCCAGAACGCGCGGTTGTCGCTATCCAGCCGTGGCAGCGGACGGGCCATAGGTGACGATCAGCTCGCGTTCGCCATCAGGCTGCGCGGGTCGATCTGGCCGGTCGCCAGGCCGCCCATGAAGCCGCCGTCGATCGGCAGCGCGACACCATTGACGTAGCTCGCCGCCGCGCTGTTGAGGAACAGCAGCGGGCCGGCCTGTTCATCCGGCGTCGAGCGGCGGTTGATCGGCTGCATCGCCGCGTCGAGCACCGAGGCCTTGGTGGCCTGCTCGAAGTGGCTCATCATCGGCGTCTGCGTCGGGCCCGGCATCGTGCAGTTGATGCGGATGCCTTTCTTGATCAGGTGGAACGAGGTCATCATCGTCCACAGGATGATCGCTTCCTTCGAGAAGGCGTAGCCTTCGCGGACCTGCTCGGCGTTGTCTTCGCACCACTTGATCTGGGCGTCGTAGTCGGTCAGCTGCAGCAGGCCCATCAGCACCGGGATGCGCCGGCTCCAGCCCATGCCGCCGTTCGACGAGATGCTGACGATCGCGCCGCCCTCGCCCATCAGCGGAATCACCTTCTCGGTGACGCGGCGGGTACCGGCGTAGTTGACCTTCATGACGTCGAGCGGCGGCGCGGTCTGCGGCAGGCCGGCGCAATTGAACAGCGCATCAACCTTGCCGCCGATTTTCGCGATCGTCGCGTCGATCGCGGCCGGATCGCGCAGGTCGACCTGGTTGAACGAAGCGAGCTTGAGCGCGGTCGGCTTGTAGTCGATGCCGTGGACCTCGGCACCCTGCTCCAGCAGCTTGCGGGCGGTGGCCTCGCCCATGCCGGAGAAGCAGCCGCTGACGATCACGCGCTTGTTCTTGTAACCCAGAATATCCATCGCTCCTCCGAGCTTGTGCGGTTCAGTTTATGGGAGCAGGCAAGGCCCGGCTCATTCTTCAATGACGATGATGCGTTCCGGGCAGGCGCGCGCACCGCGCCGGGCGAGGGCCTCCATGCCGGCCGGCACTTCGATTTCCTCGACGGCGATGTAGCCGTCCTCGTCGAGCGGAAACAGTTCGGGCGACACGGCGGCACAACGGGCATTGCCGACGCAGGACGCCTTTTCGATGCGGATCTTCACACTTCTCTCCTCATGCGCCCGGCGGTGCCGGAGCGGCCGCGTCTGATGCGCGCCGCCGTGTCCGGACGGGGCTATCCGTGATGCGCGGCTGTTATCGCACAGTTTTCACTATCATACAACAGTGCTGTTTATTATAGCGCCGGACCGCCCAGCGTCGAAGCACGCCGGCTGGCTGGTCGCTGCGAGCGGGGGCATGAGATCATGCCGGCACGGACAACCCTCGGCTGCAAAGACGCTTGGACTCGACCCGCCTGCTGGCCTTCTGTGGAAGTTTCTTCCTGATCGCGCTGAGCCCCGGCCTGTGCATGACGCTGGCGATGTCGCTGGGCATCAGCATCGGCGTGCGGCGCACCTTATGGATGATGCTCGGCGAACTGGCCGGCATTGCGCTGGTCGGCGCGGCCGCGATGGTCGGCGTCGCCACGCTGCTGCTCGGCGAGCCGCGGATCTTCGCCGGCTTCAAGATCGTCGGTGCCGGTTATCTGCTGTGGACCGCCTGGCGCAGCTGGCATTCGCCGGTCGGCGACCTGACGGCCACCGCGAACGTCACGCCGCTCGCGCTCTGCACGCAGGGCTTCGTCACCGCCGTCGCCAATCCCAAGGCCTGGGCTTTCATGATGGCGCTGCTGCCGCCCTTCATCGATCCGGCCGCCGCGCTGGTGCCGCAGATGCTCGTGCTGCTGGCGCTGATGATGGTCATTGAGTTCAGCTGCCTGCTGATCTATGCCCAGGGCGGACGCAGCCTCAGCGAATTGCTGCTGCGCCGTGGCCAGGCGCGTTGGCTGAACCGCATCGCCGCGGTGCTGATGGTTGGCGTCGCGCTGTGGCTGCTGCTGGGCTAGGCGGCGCCACTCGGCAGGGCTCACAAACAGAAACGGCGGCCCGGACAAACCGGGCCGCCGCTTGTTTGCAACAGATGACGCCGCAGGCTTACTGCACGGTGCCGATGATCGTCCAGCCAGCCCACCAGGCTTCGGCCGCCGGAGTGCCCGGCTCGACCGCGCCGACGTAATCGGTCTGCTCGAACAGGAAGCCCGAAGCCGGATTCAATGCCGTGATGGCCGGCGCAGAAGCCAGCGAGGCAGCGGCCTGCGTGATCGCGAACGCGGCATCGAAGGTCAACGGCGAAGCGACTGCATTGACTTCGGTATCGGCAGCGCGCTTGTCGTAGAAGCCACCTTCGCAGTCGCCGAGGACGTTGGTCAGCGCGATCGTCGAGTTCTCTTCGATGTCGCCATCCAGATCCGTGTCGGCATCGTCGATGCGGATGCAGCCGGTGTCGAAGCCGGACACCGCCGAGTTGAAGATCGACGTGGTCACCGCGCCGCGCAGGCGCATGCCGGGCTGCTGGCCGACGCCGGCCGCATTGTTGGCAGCCGGGCCGCCGACGATGGTCACGTTGGCGATCACCGCTTCGGTTTCCTTCACGAGGTCCACGTCCGAGCTGTTGGCTTCGATGCCGCGCGGATCGTTGCTGCCCGACGGCGCGGCCTTGGCCGGATCTTTCTTGACAATGGCGAACTGGATGTTGCCCTTGTAGCCTTCGTCGTAGTCGATGTCGTCGTCGTCGTTGTTGGTCAGCACCAGGTGCGTCGCGTTGACGGTGCCGCCGAACCACTCGATGCCGTCGTCCAGATTGCCGTGGACCTGCACGTAGTCGATCGTGGTGCCGTAACCGACACCCTGCAGCGTCAGACCGTTGACTTCGTTGTTCGGACCGGCCACCAGACCGCCCTCGGCGATGCGCACGTACTTGAGCGTGCCGCTGTCGTCAGCCGGATCATTGCCGCCGAACTTGCCGATGAAGTCGCCACCCTCGCCGTCGACGTTGCAGATCGTGCCCGTGCCGAAGCAAGGGCCGGTGTCCTTCTTGCCGTACTGCGGGGCGAAGCCCTGGATCACGATGCCGCCCCACTCACCCAGACCGGTGGCGTTGTTGTCGAGGCTGCTGAAGGTGATCGGCGCGGTGACCGTACCGACGGCTTCGAGCTTCGAACCGCGGGTCACGAGCAGCGTTGCATCGTCGAAAGTGCGGATGCTGGTGCCGGCCGGAATCGTCAGCGTCACACCGGCGGCCTTGACCGCGGCAACCTGCGCCGGAGTCGTCAGCTCGACATTGCCCTGGCCAACCTGGACCAGGCCGTCCATGCGCCAGCGCTTGGTCGTATCGAGCGTGTAGTTCTGAGTGATGAGGCCGCTGAGCGTGCAGAGGTTGCCCACGCAGGACACGAAGGCCGGCAGCGGCGGCGTGGCCGTCGGCGTCGCGGTGGGCGTCGCCGTCGGAGTGGCTGTCGGGGTTGCCGTCGGGGTGGCCGTTGGCGTCGCGGTCGGCGTGGCCGTCGGCGTCGCAGTCGGAGTTGGGGTCGGGCTTGGGCCGTCGTCGTCGTTGCTGCTGCAGGCGCCGAGGATCAGGCTGGTGCAGAGCACCACGTATAAACTGAGCTTCTTCATCGAAATCACCATCCGTTGGGTTGCCGGTTAAAGGGATCCGCTTGCCATCGTCAGTCGGTCGTCTTGTCGCCTGAACGGCAGGACCAACATCTCGCGCTTCGTCCTTGGCGGGGACGGGCGCAAATCGGGATATGCCGCCATACGGGCGCTACGGCGGACATCAGAAATTCACCGAGTAGCCAAGGGAGAACTCGACGCCCTTGGAGTAGCTCTCGATCGTGTTGCCGCCCTGCGTGTATTCGGTCTCGGCGTCGAGCAGGTTCTTGACCTTGAGCTTGACCTTCGACTCGTTCGCGAAAATCTTTTCGTAGTTCAGATTCAGCGAGAACTGGCCGGCCTCGTAGATCGCCGGCTGGTTGCGCGTGACGCGGTCAATGCGATCGTCGAAGTAATTGCCGACCAGCGTCAGCGTCTGGCGCCAGAGGAAATG
Organism: Fontimonas sp. FW305-C-3; assembly: GCF_058783185.1. Classification (NCBI taxonomy): domain Bacteria; kingdom Pseudomonadati; phylum Pseudomonadota; class Gammaproteobacteria; order Nevskiales; family Nevskiaceae; genus Fontimonas; species Fontimonas sp. FW305-C-3. The sequence continues at coordinate 1,032,094 of NZ_JBYSYK010000002.1, forward strand.
CTCGAAGCTGATCTGGAAGTTCGCCAGGTACGGCGACTGGCCCTGCAGATCGCGCTTCGGATCGATCTCTAGGCGCTCGCCGACTTCATCGAGTTCGATCTCGGAATCGATGAACGACATGTTGGCGCCGATCGTCATGCCGAAGTCGTTCCAGGCGTAGACCGATTTGTTCAGATCGATCTCGACGCCCGCCAGCTTGGCGCCCTTGTTGTTGCGGAAGGTCAGCGCATCGCTCGCCGAGCCGGATGCGTCGGCGACGGACACCTCCAGCGGATCGGTGATGTCCTTGTAGAACAGCGCCAGCGAGACGCTGTCCTTCTCGGCAAAGTAGTACTCGCCGCGGAGATCGAAGTTGTCGATCGTCGACGACTTGCACAGCGGGCAACCGATGAACAGCCGGTCGTTCTCGTCGTAGAAACGCGAAGGCGCCAGTTCGGTGATGTTCGGCCGCGACACCGTCGCGCTGTAGCCGAAGCGGAACTGCAGGGACTCGCTCGGGTGATAGATCGCCGCGAAAGCCGGCAGCACTTCGTCGGAGTCGAGCTGGACCGCTTCTTCGGTGGAATTCGGGAAATCGAGATCGACGGTGTAGCTGTCGTAGCGAGCGCCGGCGACGAAGGTCAGCGCCTGTCCGACGTTGAGCTCCGACGACAGATAAGCGCCGACGGATTCCTGATCGGCGTCATACGAGTCGGTGCCGGCCGATGCGCCGCGAAGACGGAAGGCATCGGCCGCGAAGTTCTCGGCGCTCAACAGAGTTTCGAGATCCTGATTGAGCGCGATCGGCGCGCTGCCCTCGCGAACGCCGATGCGGACGAGTTCGACTTCGCGATCGCGCGTGTTGCTGAGCGCGCCGAACTTGATGTCTCCCGCAACCAGATCGCTGAAGGTCACCGGGATCTTGTAGTCGAATCCCAGGTCCAGACCGTCTTCGCTGAGGTCCGAGTAGCTGCGCTCGACCGTCGAGATCGCGAGGAAGTCGCCGAGATATTCGTAGCTGCGGCGGTCCGGCGAATCGCGGCTGGTCTGCGAAAGCCCGAGGCGCCAATCCAGCTTGTGCAGGCCGCCGAACAAGGTCTGCTTGCCCTGGAACTGCTGGGCGAGGAACTGACGCTCGACCCACTCCAGCGTTGTGCGCGAGAAGTTGGCGTCCTCGAGCTTCTTGACACCGCGGTCGACTGTCGTCGTGTTCTCGGTGTCGCGCAGGATGATCGTCCTGCTCTGCACGCTCCAGCCCGACGTCGCTTCATAACCGGCGACGAGATAGGCGTTCAGCAGCGTGGCGTACTGATCCTTGCTGTAGTTCGAACGCTGCACCAGATCGTCGACGAACGCGTCCTGGCGCGACTCGGTCGACTGGTCGTACGAGACCGCGCCGTACACGCCGAGCTTGCCGTCCTGCTGCTCGAAGACGTTGCCGAGCGAGTACCCAATCTCGATATCCGGGCCTACCGATTCCGACCGCGGGTTGTAGACGTTCGGCAGGCTCGTCGCGAGCTGCACGGCCACGTCGCGCGGCACGCAGCCTTCCTGCCCCGCAACCTGGCAGACGCTGAAATCCAGACCGCCGTTGCTGGCGGCATCCAGCGCGCCCGGCAGTTCGCGGAAGCCGTCGTCGATTCCGAGCCAGTCGGTACCGCCGCCCTCGTAGCTCAGCAGATCTTCGCCGGTGACGCCGGTCGTGTAGCCGAGCGCCAGAGACAGGCTGTTCTCGTAGCTGTCCGGCATGTCGCGCGTGTTGATCTTGATGATGCCGCCGGTGGTGTCGCCCGGCAGGTCGGCCGAGAAGGTCTTCTGGATCTCGATGCCGCCGAGGATGTCCGACGGGAACAGATCCAGCTGCACGTCGCGACGGAACGGATCGGTGCTCGGCATCAGGTTGCCGTTGAGCGTCGCGGCGATGTAACGGCCATCGAGTCCGCGGACGACGGCATAACGACCGCCGGTCACCGAGACGCCGACGATGCGCTTGAGCGTTGCCGCCACGTCCGAGTCGCCGGACCTCAGGATGTCTTCGATGCTGACCGCGTCGATGACCGCGGCCGAATATTTTTCCTGCGCGGTGGTGCTGCGCGTCGGCTTGTAGTTGCTGAAGACGACGACTTCGTCGATCTGCGTCACGTCGCTGCCGCCGGCGGGCTTGTCGCCAGCCGCCGTGCTGGGCAGAACAACGTCGGCCGCGACGCCGACATTGGCGGCCACCCGCAGGCCCTCGCGCGTGGCGGGCCGGTACTCCGGATGCGAAATCTGCAGCGTGTATTCGCCGCGCGGCAGTTGCATCTCGAATCTGCCGGCTTCGTCGGTCAGCACTTCGGTGCCGAGCTGTTCGATGCGAACAACCGCGCCGGCAACCACGTTGCCTTTGACGTCGCTGACCGTGCCGGTGACGGTGCCGACGGCGCCATCCGCCGCTGCCGCCTCGCTGCCCTGGCCGGCGTCGTAGGCCGCCAGCTTGAACTCCGGCGGCTTCTTGAAATCGGTGAAGCCGATGCTCAGATCCGCGCCCTGATCCGTTGCCAACGTGAAGCTGTATTCGGCCAGACTGGCGCCGTTCTCGAGGACTCGCAGCGTATGGTCGCCGGACACGATCGGCGCCAGCACCTCGCCCTGCTCGTTGGTCGTGCCGATACTGCGGCCATCAAGCTCGATCTCAAGCCCCTTGAAGGGATTGCTCTCGTAGAAGGTGCTGACGAGCAGCTCGGCCGCGTGAGCGGTTCCGGCGCACAGCAGCGTGAGGGTGGCGAAAAGGCGGACAAGAGTGCGTTTCATCGTCGTTCTGGCGGATGCCGCTGCTGAAAACACTGGGTCGGGGTGAAAGGCAGGCATCCGACGACCTGCGCGCAGGTCGCCACGGCGATATCTCGGTGCAGGTTCTCCCCTTGAACCTGTGACGGACATGCCATGCGCGATACCGGCCCGAGACAGGCAGGCCGGTAGGTCGCACGCTACGACTGGGATGTGGCAGAGCAGTTACGCCGATGTAACAGCGCGGCGACGGTTTGATGACCGAAGCGCGCCTCAACAGCTGCGCGGCGGAGAAATCACGCCTTGATCTGCGGGCGCCGCCTTTCGTTGACGCTGGCGGCGGTCCTCTCTATCATGCCGCCCCCCGAGGACAGTTAGCTCAGTGGTAGAGCATCGCCTTCACACGGCGGGGGTCACAGGTTCAAGCCCTGTACTGTCCACCAATAAAATCAAGGAGTTAGGTGAAAGCCTGACTCCTTTTTTGTTGCGCTCTGAATGTCTAAGACCACCCCAATGCCACGGTGGCACATCTGACTGGAACCCACGTTCGGGAGGCACAACAAGCCGCTGACGCCGACCGATCTGGCCGAGCTGGAACGCTTTGCCGATGAGTCCGAAGTGGTCGAGAGCCACGAGCGGTTCGAGAAGACCTACGGCGCGGATCGGCCGCTGACCGTATTCATCCGATCGCTGGTGGGCCTGGAACGCAATACTGCGAAGGAAGCCTTCGGGCGCTTCCTCGATGCCAACCGCTAGAGCAGCCAAGGGACGAGTGATCCGGAGTCATTGAAGCCCAGCGCGCAACGCGATCGATCACCGGACAGGGAGTCCAGGGCGGCCATTCGCAACGATCCTGGAATCCTCAGGCGAGGCGCTTCGTAGAGAGAAGGTTCTGCACGAGCTGGCGAATCGCCGCCATCTTCAATACGCGCTGCACGTCGGTGCCAGTGAGCGACCTTTGATCTGCGTCTGACATGAGGGCGGCGACGGTGGCGGTGAAAACGTCGAGTGTCTTCTTATCGAGTAGCTGCGCCCCAGGCAGCAGGACAGCGCAGCTGCGGACGAAATCAAACCGGGCCCGCTGGTTGATCTCGATCTCCCTGCGCAGAATCGGATCGTGGCGTGCCATCAGCATGATCTCGAGGTCCGCGCCATGGATGGGGTCGTTCGCCATCTGATCGAAATAGCGCAACAGCCGCTCCATAACCTTGAGGAATTCCCTCGGGTCGCCGAACTGCTCGTAGAACTCGCCGCTTTCCAGGCGCTGATTGGAGCGGCGGGTCGCGGCATGCAGGATCTCGTCCTTGCTCTTGAAGTGCACATAGATCGAGCCGACGCTCATGCCGCAGGCGGCGGCCACATCCTGCGTCGAGGTGTTGGCCAACCCCTTTTTTCGCACGCTGGCGAGCAGACCGTCGATGATCTGGTTCCGGCGTGCATCCATGTGGGCGTCGTCCCGCTTTGGCATGGCCTCGTTTCCCGCTCCCGTTTGCTTTTTCGATGGTCGACCATTATAAATAAAAAAACAAGCGCTCAGTTTTTATTAAAAACCCTTCCTCGGACCGCGAATCGATGAAATCTTCTATGCAGCTGCAGGGCGGGCGGTGGCTATCCGGATTCCTGATGGCAGCGGTTCTAGCTACAGCGCAAGCTCAAGCGCCCGGCGATCCTTCATCTGAGGCGGCGGCCCAAGCGGCCGAACCTGAAGCTTCGGCGGGGGCAGCGGAGGCGGCCAGTGCAGCCTTACCACTGAACACGATTGCCGTTCCGCAATTCAGGGCAGCGCAAACTGCAGATGAAGCTGGCCCGGTTAGACAAGACGCTGGCCTGCAGCAGCTCGACGATATTGTTGTCACCGCGACCAAGCGCGAGAAAACCGCGCGCGAGATTCCGGTCAGCATCACCGCGCTGCGCGGCGAGGAACTGGAGAAGGTCGGCGCCCGCGATATCAAGGACTACCTGATGCAGGCGCCCGGCGTCACGCTGGTCGACAGCGAGTATGGCGAAGCGCGCGGGCGCAACCTGACAGTGCGCGGAGTCGGACCTGGCTCCTACACCGGCCTGGGCAATCAGACGATGGGGCAGTTCATTGGCGACGTGCCGATGAACGATCCCTTCGGCAACTTCGGTGCACCCGATCTCGACCCCTTCGACCTCGAGACCGTCGAGATTCTGCGCGGCCCGCAGGGCACGACCTTTGGCGCCTCGGCGCTCAACGGCGCGATCCGCTATGCGCCCAACAAGCCGGAGCTTGGCCGCTGGTTGGCCCGTGGATTCGTCGACCGCGTCAGCGTCAAGGATGGCGGCGCCGATCAGACCTATGCGCTTGCGGCAAATGCCCCACTCGGCGACTACGCCGCGCTGCGCGTCTCCGGCGTGCTGCAAAACGCGCCGGGTCTGCACGACAACCTGCAGCGTGGCGTCGAAGATGCCGACAGCCGCCGCAAGTGGACCGGACGCGCTGCATTGCGCTGGGAGCCGACGGACAAGCTCAGCGTGAACCTGCTGGGCATCAAACAGCAGTCGCATTCCGACGATGCGCTCCTTGCCGACAACCCGGACGGCCGCTTCGAGAACGACTACAAGGTCGGCCCCAGCTATATCGACTTCGGCTTCAGCCTGGCCAGCCTGGATCTGCGCTACGACTTCGACAGTCTCGGCACGCTGGTGCTGCAAAGCAACTGGCAGAACAAGCGCTCCCGGGGCGATGTCGATACCAACCTGAGCCTGCCAGCGGAACTGGGCATCGCGACGATCCACGCACCTTTCGATTACGACACCCACGGCAACAGCCAAGAACTGCGGCTGGTCTCGGCCGAAGGCGGCCGCTGGGACTGGATCGCCGGCGTGTTCCGGCGCGACTACCAGGCTAGTGTGCATGCGGGCGTCCTCGTAGGTCCGCTAACCGTGCTGGAGTCCGACATCGATCCGCTCGACGCCGAGGAGACTGCGTTCTACGGTGAGCTGACGCGCCGCTTCGGCGAACACTGGGAGTTGACCGCCGGCGTGCGCCGCTACACGACCTCGCTACGCGGCGTGCAATACACCAGCGCGCTGGGCACAGTGCCGTCCAACAGCAATCCCGTCGGCCAGGAGGAAGACGGCTTCAGCCCGAAATTCTCGCTGAGCTACAAGGCGAGTCCGAACCTGATGGCTTACGCAACGATCGCGCGCGGCTTCCAGTTCGGCGGAGTCAACACCACGGTCGCACCCTTGTCCTTCGAGAATCCGGCGACCGGCGTGCCGATCCCGACCAGCTACGATTCCAGCGTGCTGTGGAGCCGCGAGATCGGCCTGCGCACCGATTGGCTGGATCGCACCCTGCGACTTGACGTTGCGCTGTTCGACATCCAGTGGAGCGAAGCCCAACTGCAGCAGTACACCGGCGGACAGGTTTCCAACGACCCTTATGTCGACAACGTCGGCGAGGTCCGTATCCGCGGCGCCGAAGGCAGCTTCTCGTGGCTCACCCCGTTGCCGGGGCTGGCGCTCTATATCAACGCCTCCTATACGGATGCGCGCACCCGCGAAGAATACGAGCAGGGCGGCGTGGTGATTCCTTCCGGCTCCGAACTGCCTGCGGTGCCTGCGGTGCAGACTTCGACAACTCTGGCCTACAGCACATACTTCGGCGGCTGGATCGGCGGCGCATCTCTGAGCTATGCGCAATGGGGCGAGGCCTACGGCAACCTCGAGCATTCGTATTCGATTTTCGATTTCGGCACGTTCGGCCTGAACCTCAACATCGCGCGCCCCGATGCCGGCTGGACGCCAACGCTGACCCTAGGAATTGCGAACCTGACCGATGAGCGTGGCGTCGTCGGCCGCCTGGTGCCGATGGGCTCGCTACCGGTAGGCCCGGCGGCAACCTGGAACTACATCCGTCCGCGCACCATCAATCTGCGCCTGACCTTCGAGTTCCAATGAAACCCTGCACGCGAATCCGGCAAACCCCATGAACACGTCGACAAGTTCAGCGGCATTCCCTCTAAGTCGGGGCCTGTTGTTCATCTTCGCGCTGCCCGCCATCCTGCAGGCCTTCATGCAGGCACCGGCGCAATCGCTGCTGCAAGGCATCTACGCCAAGGAATCGGGCCTGACGCTCACCGCTCTTGGCAGCGCCTTGCTGGCAGTACGCCTGCTCGATCTGTGCAGCGACCTGCTCATCGGCTTTCATTCCGATCGCAGCTGGCGGCGCGGCGGCAGCCGCAAGCTGTGGATCGCCGCCGGCATGGTGCTGTCGATCATTGCGATCTGGTTTCTGTTCCGGCCGCCGGTCGAGATCGGCATCGCCTACTACGCAGGCTGGTTCCTGCTGGCAAACATCGGCTGGTCGCTGATCGAAATTCCCTACAAGGCCTGGACCCTCGAATACGCCCCCGAAGCCACGCACCGTGCGCGTATCGTCACCTGGGTTGCCTTCTGCACCGTACTCGGCGCCATCCTGTTCTACGCGGTGGGGCCCATCGGGAAAGCACTGGGTTGGCTGGCAACCGCGGAGCCCAACATGCAGATGCTGCGGCTCACCGCCATCTTCATTGCGGTACTACTGCCACTGCCGATCCTGCTCACGCTGTGGCGCATGCCGGATCGCAGGCCGGGCCTGGAGAAGGCGCGGGCAGTCACTGCACCCGAGAGTCTCAAACTGATCTGGCCGTCCGTCGTCGGCAACGGTCCGCTGCTCAAGCTGTTGGGATGCATCGCTGTGACCGCCTTTCTGGGTGGACTGCCTGCCGCCGTGCTGTTGCTGTATCTCACCAACTACTTGGGACTGAGCGGTGAGGTCAACGCCGTGCTGGCCTTGTCCATCCCGATCAGCATGCTGGGCCTGCCGGTCTGGGGCATCCTCGCGCAGCGCTATCCGCGCCAGCGCGTATGGGCCGCTGGCATGCTGATCGCCGGCCTCTCCTATGCCAGCCTGGGACTGGTGCCGCCCGACTCCGGCATGACGGCAGTTGCCATCATCAATTGCGTCGTCGCTTTCGGTCTGCTGTCCACTCTGGTGGCAGCGCCGGTGATCATGGGCGACGTCATCGACTACGGCCGCGAGAAATTCGGCGTCGAGCGCGCCGGCCTCTACATGTCGCTGCAGGGCCAGGTGGTCAAGGGCTGCGGCGCCCTGGCCGCCGGCGCGAGCCTGCTGTTGCTCGGCTACTTCGGCTTTGATGCAAGCCAGTCGGGCGACGATCTCACGCCGCGGGCCGTGTCGGCGTTGAAGTGGGTCGTCGCGTGGTTGCCGGGCGCCGGCATCGCGATGACCGGCGCGCTGCTATGGGTACTGCCGATCAGCAGGGAAGCCCGCGAGGCCGCCTTGGCGAAAGCACGCTGAATGGGCACCCTGGCTATGGATGTCACGGCGCCCCGCATGCTGCGCTGCCCAGATGGCAGGCAACTGGCATGGACCGAAAACGGCGCGCCCGATGGTCGGCCGGTGTTGGTGCTGCACGGCTCTCCGGGCTGCCGTCTCTCGCGGTACGCGGATTCCGCAGCGTTGGCGGCACGCGGCATTCGCCAGATCAGCTACGACCGACCCGGATACGGTGCTTCGGATCCGCTGCCCGGCCGCAATATCCGTGACGCCGTCGATGACATCGAGGCAGTGCTCGACGCCGCCGGCGTCGAACGCGCCGGCATCATCGGTACTTCCGGCGGAGGTCCTCACGCCCTGGCGATGGCCGCCACGCTCGCTTCACGCACTACCCTGGTTTACTGCAATGTCGGTGTCGCGCCGCGGTGCCTGCTGAGCGACGCCGAGTTCTTCTCCGGGATGGATCGCGAAAATATCCGGCGCTTCGAGTCCGCAGAAAATTCGCGCGACCAAGTGCATCGAGACTTCTCCACGGAGCTCGACGAAGCCGTCGCCGCCATCAAAAACAGCGCTCATTCGATGCTCGGGAGAATGCAATTGCCCGAAGCCGATGACAGGATCATGCGCCAGCAGGGCGCGGCCATCGCGAAGACGATGCTGGAATCACTGCGCCGCGGCTACTGGGGATTCGTTGATGATTTCGTGGCGATCACTCGCGACTGGGGATTCGATCCGCGAGTCACACAGGTGCCGGTGATCATCGAATACGGCCTGGAAGATGTGAACGTACCGGCAAGCCATGGCCGCTGGCTCGCGGAGAACGTCCGCGGCGCGACGGCGATCGTCAATCGAGGCGGTCATCTTTCGGAGCCGGACAGGATTCTGGAACGGCTGGAGATCGTCGCCGCCGCGGGGGCGCAGCGAACCCTCTATACGCCACTCCGCCCGTCTTGACCGGCTCCACATCCGGCCTGAAGTCGAAAGCGCTGCGCAGTCCCCCCGAGCAGGGTTAAGATTCGATCAGCTCAGGGGGGAACCTGAATAAGCCGCTCGCCACCGTCGTCACCCTCGTCATCGCCGCCACGGCCATCGCGCTGCCGATCGCCTGCGCGATCTACTTCGCCGATCAGCAGGGTCTGCAGGCGCTCAAGGACCGCGCGACGACTTATGCCACCGACGTGCTGCAACGCTCGGAGGCAACGTCGGACCAGATCGACCAGGGTTTCCGCCTGCTGGCCAAGACCCCGGCGGACCGCATCTGCAGCGAGGAACAGATCACGCTGATGCGGCGCATCGACCTGGCGTCGAGTTACCTGCAGGCGATCGGCCGGGTTCGCGACAACCGCTTGGAGTGTTCGTCGTTCGGCTTGCAGGGCATCCAGGTCGATCTCGGACCGCCGGATGTTGCCACCGAGCACGTCCGTGTTCGCGAGAATCTGCGCCTGCCCTTTGTGCCGGACACCGCGTTTCTCGTCGTCGAGCGTGACGGCTATGCCGCGATCGTCCACAAGTCGCTGCCGATCGACATCGGCATGGGCGCCACCGCCGGAGTGCTGGCGAGCTTCTCGACCAAGGGAAACAGCATCCTGACCGCAAGCGGCGCGATCAAGCCGGAATGGATGGACCGCGGAGCCTGGCAAGGCGCCGGTGTTTTTGTCGACGGAGATGTCGTCGTTGCACGCCGCTACTCGGAGCGCTATCTGATCGGCGCCATCGCGGCGCTGGACCTGAAGTACGCCGGCGATCCCGCTGCGCGGGCGACGCGGATCCTCGTGCCGATCGGCATCGTCGCCGGCCTGATCCTGGTGCTCGCGGTATACCAGCTGTCGATCTCGCAGCTCGCGCTGCCGAAGCTGATCAGGGCCGCTCTGCGACGCGACGAGTTCTTGATGGTCTACGAACCCCTGGTCGACCTGACGACCGGCCAATGGGCGGGAGCCGAGGCACTGATCCGCTGGCGCCGTCCTACCGGCGAACTGGTGCGGCCAGACCTGTTCATCCCGGTCGCCGAAGAGGCCGGACTGATCCGCCAGATCACCGCACGCGTCGTCCAGCTCGTCAGCCGCGATACACAGGAGCTGGTGCGCAGATTCCCGCGCTTCGGGATCAGCATCAACATCGCCGCCGGCGATCTCGAATCGCCCGAGACCGTCTCGCTGCTCGCCGCCCTTGCGCAGCAGATGCAGAGCAACGACGGCTTCCTGGTCGCCGAGGCGACCGAACGCGGGCTGCGCAGATCGGAACTCGTCTCACCCGTCATAGGCGCCCTGCGGAATCAGGGTGTGCGCATCGCCATCGACGATTTCGGCACCGGCTACTCCAGCATCGCGAGCCTGCAAACCTTCCAGTTCGATTATCTGAAGATCGACAAGGCCTTCGTCGACACGATCGGCACCGACGCGGCAACCAGCAAGGTCGTGCTGCAGATCATCGAGATGGCCCGCGCGCTGGGGCTCGAGATGATCGCCGAGGGCGTGGAGACTCAGGCGCAGGCGGACTTCCTGCGGGTCCGTGGCGTGCGCTATGCGCAAGGCTGGCTGTATACCCGCGCACTGCCGATGGCGGAGTTCCTCGACCGCCTGGCCGCGAACACCAGCACGAGCGCGGCGGTGAGCTGAATCGCCCGACGATTGTCAGTGTGACTTCGGAGCGTCCGGATCGGCCCATGCAGAGCGCTGAGCCCCAACGAGGAAAGCGGCATCCGCTGCCACGTCCGCTGCCGGTTTCGTCCCGGCCCTTTCGAAGAAAGACCCGGCACCGTAGTACAAGGTCTGCAGCAAGGGAATCAGCAGCCAGTCGGCATGCGGAAAGCGGCAGGCCAGAAAGAGCCCCCAGATGCTGAGCACGGTGCCGACGTATTGCGGATGACTGACGAGCGAAAACGGGAACTGGGTACACCACGGCACTTTGTGGCCGAAGCGTATCCCGTAGAAAATACCGATGCGGCCCAGTCGCCAGAACGCACCGAAATTCAAAGCCTGCCCGCCGACGATCAGCAGGCCGCCAACCGCCAATGCGATCGGTTCGTCGCCAAGTGGGGGAAATCCTCCGCTGAACCCCAGAATCCAAGCGGCAAACACGCCGATCTGGATCAGCTTGAAGCCATAGAAAAGGCGCTCTAGCCCGCTCACCGGATTCTCCGCGATGCGCATACGCGCGCAGGCGTATCGGAAGGCCGCTGGGTAGTGCCAGATGTAGACGTAGGCGAGTCGCTCAACAGAGAGCAGGACGGCTGCGATCAGAAGGGCAATGCAGGTCGTGGAGTTCAAGCAGAATGGCTGGCGAATGTCTGTAGGGAGCTTCCCGGGACGACGGCGGTCGTCACTGCCTATCACGTGACGGGCGCGCCAGCCGACCTTGGCAATTCTTCGACAAACTCCCTGCAGCAATATGACAGCGAAGGAACGGCAGGTCGCCGTGAGCGGCGGGACCGCCCTGTCAGTCCGGCCAGGCCCCATTGGTCACGCGGACCGCGAAGAATCCGGTGTTCGAGTCGCTGTACCAGATCTCCTTGCGCTCCGGCGCGAACGCGGGCTTGGACAGCGCTCCGCCCTTGCCGGGCTCGGGCCCGAAGGCGCCGCCATCCAGCGGGGCGTTGAAGTAAGCCACTTCGCGGGGATGGTAGGGATCGCGGATGTCGAACACGCGCAGTCCGGAAAGAATCATGCTGCAGGCGACGATGGGCGGATCGACGCGCGTCGGCACGTCGCAGTAATGCGCGGAATATCCGCCGAAGGCGGTGTCGCCGGCGCCGGGATCGGCTGCGATCGCGGCGAAGTTCTCCGGCTGGTGGACTTCCAGACGCAGGTTGGAAATGACCTTGGGCCTGGTTTCATCCGACAGATCGATGATGCGTCCGGCGCCGACCGATGACGCCGCGCCGAACTCATCGAACTCGACCAGATAGGGCTTCCCCTTGATCGTGATCGGCACCGCGTTCTGCGGGATGCTGCCGTTGTCCCAGCTCAGCTCGGAAAGGGTCGTCACCTTCGGGTTGGGAACGCGCTGCTGAATCTGCGAGATGTCGAGGATTTTCACCTTGCCGCCGGTATCGGCGACGTAGGCCCGGGTGCCGTCCGCGCTGACCGACACGCCATGCGAGGTCATCGGGCCGATCCAGATCGGCACCGGCAGCGAGGGGTTCTCGATATCGACCGCGGTCAGCGTCGGCGTGAACGGCGTGCCGGCGAAGAAAGTGCGCCCGTCCGGCGAGAGGCCGCTCTCGTGTCCGAACGAGCCGACCGGCGAGATCGACTTGAGGACCGGCTGGCGACAGTCCTGCGTCAGGTCGTAGATGTCGACCAGACCGGGCCCGAACGCCGGATTGCCGTTGACGGCGATCAGCAGTCCCCGCTCCTGGCTGAGGATCAGCGACTCATGCGGCGACATCATCGCCGGCGTGACGAGCTGGGCCGTCAACGTCGGCTTCGACGGATCGCTCATGTCGAGCACGTTGACGCCGACTGCGCGGTCGAACACGCCGAGCGGGAAAATGTTCGAGGAATCGTAATAGGCGCATTCGCGGCCGTTGGCATCCACGTAGCGCTCGACCTTCCATCCGCCGACGGTCGCGATGCTGTTCGGCGTCGTGTACGAGCCGACGACTTCCGTATTGCAGCGGATGCCCTGCAGCGCCAGCCCGCTGTCGATATCCGCCTGCGACAGGCGGCCCTGAAGGCCAGGCTCGGGCCGCGAGCCCGGACCGCAACTGGCCTTGGGCGTCGAAGGCGGCGCGCTGCCGGCCAGCGGTGGCGGCGACGCCGGTGAGGCGGCGGCCGGATCCGATCTGCCGCAAGCGGAAAGACCCAGACTCAGGACGCACACGGACAGGCCAACCCACAGGATTTGGCGATTCACAGTCTTCTCCTCTCGCGATACCGCTTTTTTTCGTCATCCGGCAGCGAGGCTTGAAGGCCTCGCGCCGCATGCGTGTCCGCTCTCCACCGGCAGGCCGGCGAATGCGGAGGCTTCAGCGAGGGTGCACCCTTTCAGAGATGTCGACTGTCAAAAGAGTGACAGCCTCGACCGGTTCGACCCGCCCGTTCCTGTCCTCTTTTTGATAGACATCCGCGGCGGGCTTGCGCACAGTCGCAGCGGGCCGGCAGAGCCCACGGGGAATCCGGATCGATCCCCGCACGAGTTTTTACCTTCCTGGTGACTGGAGAGTGCGCATGTCGTTTGCGCGTGTGGAAGCGTCTGCGCAGGGGCGGCAGGCAGACGCGGTGGCGGTTGGCGTCATTGGCTGCGGCGTCGTCAGCAACGTCTTCATGAAGACGATCGCCCAATCGAGCGTCGTCTATCTCAAGGCATGCGCCAGCGCGACGGGCGCGAGTGCCAAGGTCCAGGCCGGCAAGTTCGGGACGACGGCGGTGAGCGTCGACGAACTGCTGGCCGATCCGGAGATCAAGGTCGTTCTGAACCTGACGCCGCCGAACGCGCACTTCGACATCTGCCGCCGCGCGCTGGAAGCGGGCAAGCATGTCTTCAGCGAAAAGCCGCTGACCACTTCACTGGACGAAGCGCGGCTGCTGGCGCGCATCGCCGCGGAGCGCGGCCTGCGCGTCGGCTGCGCACCGGACACCTTCCTCGGGCGTCCGCACCAGCTGGCCCGCCAGGCGATCGATGCCGGTGCGATCGGCAAGATCGTCGGCGGCGCCCTCACGGTCGCCTCGCACGGCATGGAACACTGGCATCCCAACCCGGCGTTCTTCTATCAACCCGGCGGCGGCCCGGTGCTCGATGTCGGCATCTATCCGGTGACCCAGCTGGTGAACCTGCTCGGACCGGTCGACCGCGTCGTCGCGCTGTCGTCGATGCCGGCCACCCAGCGGCTGATCAGCAGCAAACCGCTGGCCGGCACGATGCTGGACGTCGAAGTGCCGACGACCTACAACGGCGCCTTGCTCTTCAAATCCGGCGCCAATATTTCGCTGACGATGTCCTGGGACGTCTGGAAACATCAGCGCCAGCCCATCGAGCTGTACGGCGAGGAAGGAACGCTGCTGAATCCGGACCCGAACTTCTTCACCGGCACGCTGCAGATCAGCAAACGAAACGCCGAATGGGCACCTGCCGAAGGACAGCGCGAAGACGACGAACTGGATAACCAATTCAAGCCGCTCGGCGGACCGCGCGGGCTCGGGCTCATCGACCTGGTGCTCTCGGTCGAACGCGGCCTGGTGCCGCGCACCGACATCAGCCTGGCCATCCACGTGCTCGAAGTGCTGCTCGCCATCGAGGAGTCTGCCGCGAGCGGCCAGGCGGTGAAGATCGCATCCACCGTCGAACGCCCCGCGGCGCTGTGAAGGGACGACCCACATGCCCGCTCAACTGAAAACCGCTTTCGAACGCTGGTCCATCCGCCAGTTCATCCGCTTGAAGTGGCGCGGCCAGCGCGCCACCAATCTGACAGTCGCGAATGAAAAGATGCCGGTGGAAGGCGGCAGGATTCGCGTGCGCATCTACAGGCCGCAAGGCCAGGGCCCCTTGCCGATCCTGCACTTCTTCCATGGCGGCGGCTGGGTACGCGGCGACCTCGAAACCCACGATGCGCTGTGCCGCGATCTCTGCGTGCAGAGCCAGCGCATCGTCGTCGCCTTCGACTACCGCCTCGCGCCGGAGCATCCATTCCCGACCGCGGTCCGCGACTGTCTCACCAGCCTGCAGTGGATCAAGGACAACGCTGCGCGCCTGGGCGGCGACGGCCAGCGGCTCGTCATCTGCGGCGACAGCTCCGGCGGCAACCTCGCGGCGATCGCCGCGCAGCAGGCGCGTGCCACACATCCCGATCTCATCAAGGGGCAGGTGCTGATCTACCCCGCCGTCGATTACTGCGCGGAGGCAAGCTGGCCGTCTTACCAGACCTACGGCAACCCGCCGTACTCGCTGACGATCGAGCGCATGAAACACCTGTGGTCGCTGTACCTGCGCAAGGGTCCGGCCTGGAACCGCGCGGACAGCTCGTGCGAACTGATGACGCCGCTGCACACGGCGAACCTGAGCCGGATGCCGCGCACGCTGATGATCATCGCCGAGCATGATGTCCTGAGCGACGAGGGCGTCGACTACGGCCGGCGGCTGCGCGACGCCGGCACGGATGTGCAGGTGAGCATCTACCCCGGACAGCAACACGGATTCGTCGGCGTCATGCCGGGCGCGGCGCATCGGCAAGCGGTTGCCGAGATCGCGCGCTGGCTGTGCGATCTGCACTGATCTTCGCGGACTTATACTGCGCGCCCGCGTGACCCTCACTCCAACCATGACCGACATGCCTGCGCCCCAGGGCGGTGCGCGCCGCGCAGCCGTGATCTTCATCTTCATCACGGTCTGCATCGACATCATCTCGTTCGGGATCATCATCCCGGTCCTGCCGCGCCTGGTCACCGACTTCGCCGGCGGCGACAGCGCGCATGGCGCCCGCGTGTTCGGTATCTTCACGACAGCCTGGGCGCTGATGCAGTTCTTTGCGTCGCCGATCCTCGGCGCGCTGTCGGATCGCTACGGACGTCGCCCGGTGATCCTGCTGTCCTGCACCGGCATCGGCCTGGACTTCATCCTGATGGCGATGGCGCCGAGCCTCGCCTGGCTGTTCGTCGGTCGCGTCATCTCCGGCATCACGGCCGCCAACTTCAGCACCGCCAGCGCCTATATCGCGGACGTCACCGCACCGGAAAAACGCGCCGCGGCTTTCGGCATGCTCGGTGTCGCGTTCGGCGTCGGCTTCGTGATCGGGCCGGCGCTCGGCGGCGTGCTCGGCGACATCGATCCGCATCTGCCGTTCTGGGCCGGCGCGGTGCTCGCGCTGATCAACGCCGCCTATGGCTACTTCGTCCTGCCGGAATCGCTGCCGCCCGAACATCGCAGCCCGTTCTCCTGGCGCAAGGCCAATCCAGTCGGCGCGCTCAAGCTGCTGCGCTCGCATACCGAGCTGATGTCGATGGCGAGCATCAACTTCCTCGCGCAGCTGGCGCAGGTGGTCTACCCGACCGTGATCGTGCTCTACATGGGCTATCGCTACGGCTGGGACGCCCACGCGATCGGCCTGACGCTGGCTTTCGTCGGCGTCTGTTCGGCCATCGTCCAGGGCGGCCTCACGGGGCCGGTCGTCAAACGTCTCGGCGAGCGGCGCGCCTTGCTGTTCAGCCTGCTGATCGGCATCGCCGGCTTCCTGATCTTCGGCCTGTCGCCCACCGGCGTCCTGTTCCTGTGCGGCATTCCGGTGATGGCGCTCGCCGGTTTCGCGAACCCCGCGGTGCAGAGCCTGATGACGCAGCGCGTGCTGCCCAGCGAACAGGGCCTGCTGCAGGGCGCCAATGCGGCGCTGATCGGCATCGCCGGCATGATCGGGCCGATCATCTTCAGCCTGACCTACGCGCACTTCATCGATCCGCAAAGTGCAGTGCATGCGCCGGGCGCGCCGTTCGTGCTGGCGGCGGCACTGATGACGATCGCCGCGGCGATCGCCTGGCGCGCGGCGCGGCCTGCGCGCTGACGCGCGCGCCGTCTAGAAGAGCCTGATTTTCCGGGCGCGGAAATACTCGTCCAGCGTCTTCGGCGCGAAATCGTCGCCGCGGCCTTCGTCGTCGACGCCGTTCGGGCCCGTCGAGTAGAAGACGATCGACTCGGCGGTCCGCTTGTAGACGAACGGACGATCCCACAGATCCGTCGGCAGCGCTGCAAAGAACGGCCGCGATGTTTCAAGTGGAGCCGACTTCAACAACGTCGACATCGGCGGCAGCGGCGTTTCATGCGCCATCCGCCCGCCGGCGAGTGCCGCTCCCGAACTCGCCAGGACGGTCGCCATGGCAATGGCTGTTGCAATCGCAGCCCTGTTCAACATGAATAGCGTCTGAGAAATCATCGTCGCCGCACCGATCGCGATTTGAACCGAGTGAATCAATCGTCGCAATGTGTCCTGCATGTTTCGCGCCATGTCGGACAGCCGGCCTCGATCGGCCGCTTCAATGGCCCCATCGTGCAAAACGCCAACGCGGGAGAACTGCGGCTACAGTACGCCTCCCGGCGCACCCGCGCCCGAACGGCCCCACAGGACTAGCAATGAACGCAGCTTTTGCCCAGCGCATCGCACTGATGAATTCGATGTACCGACTGCCCGCGAACGATGCGCCGGCGATTCCTGACGACGTCGCCGACCGGCTGCGCAAGTTCAAGGCGACGATTTCCGACGAGGTCAGCGAGATCGACGAGATCGTCGCGCTGAAGGAGAGCGGCGCCAGCTCGCTGGATGTGGCGGTGGCGATCGCCGATCTGCTCGGCGACATCATCGTCTACTGCCGCTCGGAAGCGCTCAAGTACGGCCTGCCGCTGGAAGCGGTGCTCGACCTGATCATGGACAGCAACGAAAGCAAGCTCGGCGCGGACGGCAATCCGATCTACGACGCCAACGGCAAATTCCTCAAGGGCCCGAGCTACTGGAAGCCCGAGCCGAAGATTCGCGAGCTGCTGGCGCAGCGGATGGCCGCGAAGTAAGGCGCCGAGCCGGTGGGCAGACCTGCCCACCGGCTGACGCAGGCGGCAATGACTTACCAGCTGAGCTGCAGACCGACCCAGTAGGTGCGCGGCGCGAGCAGGTTGGCCGCGTCGTCCGACTCGACGGTGCCCGGATAGATTGCCATCGCCTTGTCGGAATCCAGCAGGTTCTCGACGGTGCCGTAGACGCGCACGTAGCGCCAGGTGTAGCCGAGCTGCGCGTTCAGCACCGCGTACGGATCGACCTTGCCGCGCGGCTGGTTGGCGATCTCCGAGTAGTAGGCTTGCGTGTAGCGGCCACCGAGATTGGCATCCCAGCCGCCGCCAGCCCAGTTCACGCCGCCGGAGAACGAGAACGGCGGCGACAGCGGCAGTTCATTGCCCTGGTAGCCCGAGTTCGGGTACTTGGTGATCTCTGCCTTGATCAAGCCGACATTGCCGTACAGCTCGAAGCCGTCGGCCAGCAGCCAGTCGGCGCTGAACTCAGCGCCGTAGCTGCGCGCTTCGTCGGCGTTGTCGACGACGAAGGAGTAGTCGCTGGGATCCGCCGGCGTCAGATCGTAGGCGAGCTGCATGTCGCGATAGTCGGAATAGAACAGGTTGGCACTCAGGCGCACGCGGCCCTGCGCGAACTCCTGGCGGCCGAACAGTTCCACCGTCCAGACGTATTCGGGCTCGTACTGGTAGTTGGTGACGACCTGGGCGTCTTCGTCGTACGCAGCGCCCGCACCGCCGCCGTTGTAGCCGCGCAGAATCTGGATGCCCAGCGTGCTGCGCTCCACCGGATGCCAGGCCAGGCCGAGCTTGGGCAGGAACGCGCGATAGGTTTCGTCCAGCTCGACCCGGATGATCTGGTCGTTCGTGTCGCCACCGCCGCGGCGGTGCTCCTCCTGCTCGTAGCGCGCACCGGCGATCAGGTCCAGCGTCGCCGTCAGCGGCCAGTTGGTTTCGCCAAACACCGCGGCAGTGCGGATGTGATCGTCGAACTTGAGGCCGCCGGCCGAGTCCAGCGCTTCGTCCTGGTCCGCCTTGAACAGATACAGGCCGGCGACACCAGAACGCCGGCCGTCGCCGCTGTAGCGCAGGCGCGGCTCGACGACGTATTCGCGACCGTCGATGTTGGCGATGCCACCGCCCTCTTCGGTCAGACGCTTGACGTTGAGATCGGTGCCGCTGAGCAGGCTTTCGAAGCTCAGGTTCGGATCGAACTCGTAGCTGGTGTCGGCAATGATGCTGCTGGTCTTGGGCTGGAATACCGGCTCGACGTAGCCGAAGCCGCCGCCACTGCGATCGCCGAACGGCCGCGACACGCTTTCGGTCTGCGGGCCGGAATGGTCGGAATGGTTCAAGGTCAGCAGGCTGCGCAGCGCCGGCATCGACATTGGCTGGATCAGCAGCTTGCCGCGCAGGTTGAGCGATTCGAACTCGGTCGGATCGCCGCCGCCGTCAACGGTCTGCACGTCCCTGACCCAGCCGTCCTGCCGCGAGAAGTCCGCCGCGTAACGCGCCGCCACGCTTTCGCTCAAGGCGCCGCTGACCACGGCGGACATCCGCTGCTGGCCGTAGTTGCCGCCGCCGATGCGCAGCGCGCCTTCGGGCTCGAACGTCGGATCCTTGGTCTTGGTGGCGATCGTGCCGGCGATTGCATTGCGGCCCTGCAGCGTGCTCTGCGCGCCGCGCAGCACTTCGACCTGCTGCACGTCCCACAGCATCGAGTCGCCGAAGATGATTTCGTTGTAGCTCGCCGGGCGACCGTCGATCTGCCAGTTCAGGCGCGGCCGGCTGCCGGCGACGAATGCATCGAAGCCCTGCGACGCACCGGTACTGTCGACGCCGCGCACGGCCGGCGCGATGTTGCCGGTGCCGATGAAGACGATGTTCGGCGTGTTCGCCAGCACGTCCTTGACCGAGTTGAAGCCCGCACGCGCCGCCAGATCGCGCTCGTCCAGCACGATCGTGCTGGTTGCCGTGTCGAGCAGCGAACGGCTGCTCTTCTCGGCGGTGACGTAGATGGTCGGCAGCGCGGCAGCGGTGTCAGCGGCCTGCGGAGCGGGCGTCGGTTCAGGCGCGACGGCAAGCACCTGGGCACCGGCGAAACCGGGAATCAGCATCAGCGCCAGGGCGGTGGAACGAAATAGCGACGAGTTCATACAAGCGGACCTTCATGAAGTCTGGTGATTGCCTGGGCGCCTGCGCGCTGGGTGGTGGAGAAACTGGAAAAACGATCGGCCACGCGAAAAGCCCACGAAACTGCCGGACGGCAGCGCGGGACATCGGCGATAGAGACGGAAATGCACATGCACGGCAGCCGGTGTTGAAGCGCCCTGGCTGTGCGTGCTGGCTGAGGCGGGATTTGCGCAGCGGATTCTAGCGCAATCCCCTTGTCAGCCATTGACTACATCGGCAGTTCCGCTGCTGCACGACCGTCACCCGCATCGTCGCGCCAGCCGACCGATTCCGCCGGGCGCTCCAGCCAGCGGATGACCTTGATCGGCTCCAGGCCGACATGAATCTCCAGCGCGCGCTGCTGGAGCTGGCTGTCTTCCAGCGTGCGGCGGCTGCGCTGGCGCAGGTAGTCGTCCCAGGTCGGACAGGTGAAGCGTTCCGCCCACAGACCCGGATCGGCGATGTTGCGCGACAGCGAGCAGTCGTAGGCGCCGTTGCGGATCCGCACTTCCTGCAGCTCGCGGACGATCTGGTAGAAATCTTCCGAGCGATCGAGCGGCACGCGATACTGCAGCTCGATGCTGATCGGCCCGCTGTTGCCGCGGATGCCCAGCTTCACCTGCGGATCGGCCAAGGGCCGTTCGTCCGGTTCCGGCGAGGCCTTGCCTTCGGCGACGCCGAGATAGACGCCCATCAACGGCGACAGCGCCATGCCGGCTGCCGCCAGCAACAGCACTTCGGCAACGCCGGCTTCCTTGGCAATCATGCCCCACAACGCGGAGCCGACGGCGATACCCAGCGAGGTCGAAGCGCTCGACGCCGCAATCGCGCGCCCCGCAACCCAGCGCGGCACCGACAGCTGGATCGCCACGCTGAGCGTCGTCGTCATGATCATCCAGCTCATGCCGGCCGCCAGCAGCAACGCGATGTCCAGCGGCAGGCTGCGGCTCAACGCCAGGCCGCCCAGGCACAGCGCCTGGACGACGCTGCAGACGCGAACGGTGTGCTCGCTGCCCAGCCGCGCGCGCAGCGGCTGCAGGAAGAAAATGCCGGACACCGCGCCGAGGCCGAAGCAGCCGAGCAGCACGCCGTAGGTCCTCGCCGTGCCCTGCAGCAGTTCGCGCGCAATCAGCGGCATCAGCGACAGCAGCGCCGCGCCCATCAGGCAGATGATGAAGGACCGCACGATGGTCGTCCGCACGGCGCGCATGTGCGCGATGTAGCGCAGGCCGATGCTGATGGAACGCGTCAGCCGCTCGGGCGGCAGGCGCGACGCTTCGGCCGGCCGCTTCCAGTGGTGCAGCGAAACCAGCATCGGGATGTAAGTCAGCACGTTGACCGTGAACGCCACCGTCGCGCCGACCGCCGCGACGATCAGTCCGCCGATCGCCGGGCCGACGCTGCGCGCCAGGTTGTAACTGATGTTGTTGAGCCCGACCGCCTGCGGCACCAGCGCCTTGGGCACCTGCTCCGCCACCGACGCGCCGCGCGCCGGTGCGGCCAGCGCGCCGCCGCAGCCGACCAGGAAGCAGAAGCCGAGCAGGACCCACGGCGTGATCCAGCCGAGCAGCGACGCCAGCGCCATCAGCGCCGCACCGACCAGACTCAAGCTCAGCGCCGCCATCTGCACCTTGCGGCGGTCGTGGATGTCGGCCAGCGCGCCGGCCGGCAGCGCGAGCAAGGCCACCGGCAGGAAGGTCGCGGTCTGCACCAGCGCCACATGATCCGCGGTCGAGATCGAGGTCATCGTCCAGGCCGCCGCCACGCCCTGGATCAGGCTGCCGGTGTTGGACACCGTCGTGCCGAGCCAGAGATTGCGGAACACCCGATGCCGGAACGGCGCGAAGACGCTGTCATCTCTCATGGGACGCATTGTCCGCTGATCCTCGACCGGACAGGAAGGGCTGCCGGCCGCCGGCAACGCCGTTTGCATGTCCAGAAAACCGCGCGATGTCCTCGCGCGCTCGGTCAGACTGCAAGCGTTCGACAACCGCAGCAGGGACCGCCCATGAAAGTCACCGATCAGCTGGTCTGCCTCTGGCTGACGCCTTTCTTCGGCGCCATCCTGGTCTTTGCGTTCCTGCTCTTCCCCGGCTTCGTGCCGCCGATGTCGCCGACGATGCCGGCTGCGGATGTGGCCGCATTCTTCCGCGACAACGCCGCCGCCATCCGTTGGAGCATGGTCCTCTTCAACCTGACCGACGTCATGCTGCTGTCGCTGTTCGCCGTGGTCTGTGTGCAGATGAAGCGCATGGCAACACCGAGCCCGGCGCTGGCCTATGCCCTGCTCTGCACGGTGGCGAGCGTCGTCATGCTATTCGCGCTGTCCGACCTGCTGTGGCTGATCGCGGCGTACCGACCGGAGCGCGATCCGGATCTGATTGTGCTGCTCAACGACATGGCCTGGATCACCTTCGCGACGCCGGTCGGGCTGTTCTGCGCGCAATGCGTCTTCCTCGGCATCAGCATCCTGCTCGACGGCCGGCCGCAGCCGGTGTTCCCGCGCTGGGCAGCGCATTTCAACTTCGCCGTCGCTGCGCTGACGCTGCCGTCGGCGCTGTCCGCGATGCAGCTCAGCGGACCGCTGGCCTGGGACGGCGCCGTGTCGTTCACGCTTCGCTGGATCGTGTTCGCGATCTACATCGTCGTCATGTTCCTGCTCGCGCGGCAGGCGATCCACCGCCAGGCCGCCGAGATCGGAGCGCCGGCATGACGGCCGCGGCTGTCGCGGCGGCGCAGGCCGAGCAGGAACGCCACCGGCGCCGGACCAACAAGGATCAGCTTGCCTACTTCTGGACGATCCCGGCCTACTTCGGCCTGTTCGGCCTGATCTTCGTGCCGCTCGGGCGCGTCATGCCGCCGCCCTCGCCGGGCAAGTCGGTCGCCGAAGTCGCCGCCTTCTTTGCCGAACACGCCTGGACGATGCAGGTCGGTTTCGTGCTGCTGATCGCCGTGATGGGCGTGTTCAACTTCATGAACGGGCTGTTCGCCGTCCAGCTCAAGCGCGCCAGCCACGGCAACAGCTTCTGCTATTTGTTTCTCGGCGCGCAGTCGGTCGGCGCCGTCAACGGCTGCCTGTGGCCGGTGATCTGCCTGCTGGTCGCGGTGTTCCGGCCCGAGCGCGATCCGCAGCTGCTGGCGCTGCTTTACGACATCGCCTTCCTGTCCTTCGTCGGCTCGCTGGGCTGCTTCGTCACTGCCTGGCTGTCGCTGATCTGCGCCGTGCTGCTCGACCAGAACGCTGTGTTCCCCAAGTGGTTCGGTTATGCCTGCATCTGGAACCTCGCCACCGAGCTGGTCGCCGCGCCCTTGTTCTTCTTCAAGCACGGCGCCTTCGCCTGGGACGGCGTCATCAGTTTCTGGATCGACACTGCCGTCTACGTCGTCTGGCAGAACGCCGCGATCATGCTGCTGCTCAAGGCGATCAAGCAGCAGCCGCTCGGCATCCCGGCGCAGGACTGAAGCATGAGCCTGTCTGCGACCCGCACCGGCGAAACCACCAGCGAAGTCCGGAACTATCCCGGCGATTCGGCGATGTGGATCTTCGTGCTCGGCGACCTGCTGATCTTCAGCAGCTACTTCATCGTCTACGCGATCAAGCGCATCCAGTCGCCGGCGCTGTTCCTCGAATCGCAGCGCCACCTCAACCTCGGCATCGGCGTGTTCAATACGGTCGCCCTGCTGACCAGCTCATGGTTCATCGCGCAGGCCGTGCAGGCGGCGCGCGAAGGCAAGGACCGCAGCGCGATGAAGCTGCTCGGGCTATGCATGGGTTCCGGCGTCGCCTTCGTCGCCGTCAAGGCCTGGGAGTGGATCTCGAAGATCGTCGCCGGACAGACCTTCACGAGCAGCGAGTTCTTCTCGTTCTACTACTTCTTCACCGGCATCCACCTGATTCACCTGCTGCTTGGCCTGGGCATCCTGGGCCTTGCTGCCGCGAGATTCCGTAGCGCGCAGCCGCAGCGCGGGCAACTGCTCGAGTCCGCCGCGATCTACTGGCACATGGTCGACCTGCTGTGGGTCGCCATCTTCGCCCTGCTGTATCTAATGAGGTGAGCCATGGCATCCGCACAGACTAGGACGCTGACCATCGTCTGGATCGTGCTGTCGGGACTGACGCTGCTGTCCTGGCAGCTCGGCTCACCGCACGGCATGGCGCTGGACGTCAACGTGCCGATCACGCTCGGCGTGCTGGCGATGAGCTACCTCAAATGCCGGCTGATCATGCGGCACTTCATGGAAGTGCGCAGCGGCCCGCGCAAGCTGCGCCTGTTCGCCGATCTCTGGCTGGGCGGCCTGTTCGGGCTGATCGCGCTGATCTATCTGGTCGGTCTGCGCTAGCGCTTCGGCCAGATGTTTCCGCGCACCGCGGGCGGCGGCGTCTCGACTGCGGTCGCATCCGTCGGCTGGGCGACCGGCGCGGTGCGCCCCATCGCGGCCAGCTTGCGCGACAGGCGGAAGGCGTAGGTCTCGACAACCCGCCAGTCCCACGCCGACACCGGTCCCAATTCCGGATGCCGGCCCTCGCGCGACTGTGCGCGCGCTTCGGAATTCACCGCGATCCGGCACTGCAGCGTCTGCGGCTGCGCGGCGTACAGATGCAGGCGGATGATGCCCCAGCCGGACAGCGAGTGGCGGAAGGTTTTGCCCTCCCGCGGCGGATCGAGTTCGACCCTGCGTTCAAGAACCTGACCCCGCATCGACGGATACCACAGGCCGAAGGCGTAGTTGTGCACCTGGTTCTCGATGCAGTGCGCAGCCATGGCCATGATCTCGGCCTGCGATGCGAAGTGCTGCAGCGGCTCACCGAGTTCGGATTCGGACGATGCCACCGTCGGCGTTTCCGACTCGAAGGCGCTGGCGACCAGGGTGGCGAAGTCCGGCGCGGTGATGAGGGTGGCAAGAGTCACTGAAGTCTTCGGTGGGAGCTGAGGTGCCCGGCCGGCAGCTTAAGCCCTGCGCGCGCCAATATCCCGTCCGGCCGCAGGCCGGCGCGCCGCTACTGCTGCCGCGACGAGGGCTTGGCCACGAGGAACTTCAGACGAAACTCGCCCGGCGTCAGGCCGTTCTCGCGGCCGAAGGTCGCGCAGAAGCTTGAGCTCGACGAAAAGCCCAGCCGCGCGGCGATGGCCGTCACGCTGTCGCCGTCGGCGAGCAGCCGCTTTGCGTGATCCATGTGCCGCTGCGTGACGAAGCTGCCGATCGTGAAGCCGCGGCTTTCCTTGAACGCCCGCGTCAGATGCCGCACCGAGATGTGGCACAGCGCGGCCAGCTCGGCAAGCGACGGCGCCGCGCCGAGTTCCTTCAGGCGCTCGTCGATCAGGCGCAGCTGCCAGGATGCGAGGCCGCCCTGCGTCTTCGGTGCGCCCAGCGCCGCGCCGACACGCAGCAGCTCGACGACCAGCTGAACGGCGAGTGCGCTGACGACGACGGTGCCGGCGATGCCCGGCTCGCGCGTCTCGTCGGCGATGCGCACCAGCAGCGCGCGGATGCGCGAGTTCTGCAGGTCGAGGCTGGCCGGCAGGTACAGATCGGAATCGCCCTGCTTGAACGGGTACCCGGAGTTGCTGCCGAGATACTCGGAATACATGTCGGCGAACAGCTCGCGATCGATGTGGCAGACCACCGCGTCGAGCGGCGCGCAGGCATCGGCGCGGATTCGCAGCTTCTGCCCGGGCGCGAGGATGTACATCTCGCCAATGCGCTGGAAGCGCGTCTCCGGCCAGTGCGCCGGGTAGCAGCCCTGCGTGCTGGGATGGCGCGCCGAGAGTGCGAGCTCCAGCCGGAACGACCCGTCGCTGACGAGCAGCGCATCGCAGTGGCCGCTGCCGCGATACTGCACGAGCTTGACGCGCACGCCCGGCGCATCGAGTGCGGCCTCGCAGTGCATCCAGTCGGTCAGCGCCGTGCTCATGATCCCTTCGTCAGTTTCCCTTCCGCCGGCATCTCGTTACGGTACAGGCGTTTCACCAGCTGCCAGGCGAACTGCCGCGATTGCTGTGTCTGGCGCAACTGGCGACCGCGCGACGCCGCCGGATGGCGACTTGCCCGCTGCTCCGTCATCACTCCGCCACCCGCACGAGCAGCTTGCCGACATTGCGATTGCCGCGAAAGATGCCGGCGAATGCAGCGGGCGCTGACTCCAGGCCTTCGACGACGGTCTCTGGATGCCGCAGCTGGCCGGCCTTCAGCCACGCCGCCATCTGCTCCAGCGCCGCGCTGCCGCCGACCATCGCCCCGCCGAAGCCGCGCAGCTCGAGCCCCTTCGACATCACCGTGCGCATGAAGCCCGGCAGACGGTCCGGCCCCGGCCCTTCGAGGCCGACGCCGTAGTACGCGATGAAGCCGCAGACCGGCATGCGCGCGCGGTACTTGAGCAGCGGCAGCACCGCCGCAGTCACCGCGCCGCCGACGTTCTCGACGTAGACATCGATGCCGCCGCTGCAGGCCGCGGCCAGGCGCACCGGATAGTCGGCCGCCTTGTAGTCGACGCAGGCGTCGAAGCCGAGCGCTTCCACTGCGGCGCATTTGTCGGCACCGCCGGCGATGCCGACGACGCGCGCACCGAGAATCTTGCCGATCTGCCCCGCCAGCGAACCGACCGCGCCGGCCGCCGCCGAGATGACGACCGTCTCGCCCGCCGCGACGCGGCCGATGCCGACCATGCAGGCATGCGCGGTCTGCCCCGGCATGCCGAGCACGCCAAGCGCGGTCGACAACGGCGCAAGGCTGGCGTCGACCTTGCGCAGCGGCACGAGCTTGGGATCGATCGCCGCATACTCGCGCCAGCCGCTGCGGCCTTCGACGTAGTCGCCCTGCGCGTAGCCGGGATGGTTCGACGCAACGACTTCCGACACCGTGCCGCCGTAGAGCGGATCACCGATGCGCACGCGCGTCGGCCCGGTCAGCGGCTTTTCATCGAGCGCGAAACGGATCATCGGATCGAGCGACAGCCACAGCGTCCTCAGCAGCACCTGGCCTTCTGCAGGCACCGGCACGTCGACGGTCTCGATCGCGAAATCCTCGGCGCGCGGTTCGCCTTGCGGGTGCGCTTGCAGAATCACCTGCCGCATCTTCATCGGCACGCTCCTCAGCGGTCCGCGCCAAAGTTGTACTTCAGGCGACCGCCGAACATGCGCGGCGCACCGACCTGACGCGATTCGAAACCGAGCTCGTTGTAAGTCCCGGTGTGATACGTGTCGTATTCCTCATCGAGCAGATTGGTCGCGAACAGCGCCAGATCAAGCGAAGAGCCCCAGATGCTGCGCCAGTTGGCGTTGAGATTCAGGACCCGGATCGGATCGAGTTCGTCGTACGGCGAGACGCTGCTCGCGGTCGTCCGCTGCTTTCCGGTGTAGACATGGGTCACGCCGAGATCGATCGTGCCGTAATCCTCGGCAAGCGGCAGCGCATAGTTCAGGCTGGTGACCAGCGTGTCATCGGGGGCGAACGGCAGCGTGTCGCCCTGGTCGGCCGCTGGCGCTGCAACAAGTCCGCCGAGCAAACCTCCCGCCCGGATCAGTTCGAGGGTGTGGTCCTCTGCCTCCAGCAGCTTGGTGTCCAGGTGCGAGTAGGAGAGGCTCAGCCTCAGTACCTCGAAGAACGTGAACGTGGCCTCCGCTTCCACGCCGGCGATCCGCGCCCTGCCCGCGTTGAAGATCGTCGTCGTCGAACCGAAATCGCGCGACAGATAGCCGGTCTCCAGCTGCATGTCGGTAAAGTCGTTGTAGAAGGCGGCAACGCTGAAGCGCCCCGGCACTGCGCCATCCCATGACGACTTCGCACCGATCTCGTACATGTCGACCTTCTCCGGCGTGAACGTGTCGACGCCCGGATCTGCAGCGGTGTTGACGCTGCCCTGCCGATAGCCGCGGACGTACTTCGCGTAGGTCATCAGATCCTCGACCGGCCGGTAGCTGAACTCGATCTGGCCGGTGGGCGCCTTGCTGCTCACTTCCGGGCTCGTCGTCCCGCGCCGCACGGGTAGCGGCACCGTGCCGACAAACGAGGAGCGATCGATCACACCATAGGCCTCGGTGTTGTCCCAGGTGTAGCGCAGACCTGCGGTCACGCTGAACTGCTCCGACAACCTGTACTTGGCCTGCGCATAGGCAGCGCGGTTGAGGTACTCGGTCTTGACCTGGAAGGTTCTGACATTGCCAACCGCACCGGCTAGCGGATCGAAGCAATTGAAGTTGGAAGGATCACCTTCGAGGCTGGCCATCTCGCAGGAGATCAGCGCCATCGAGCGATAGCCGGAGAATCCATCCGGCCGGCTGTTCTCGAAGTACAGACCGGTCTGCCAGTCCAGGCGCTGATCGAAGGCGAGCCCCTGCAGCCGGAACTCCTCGACGAAAGTCTGCTGACTCGTCGTCGGCAGGCCGGGAGCCAGCAGGGTCAGGCCGATCTTCAGTTCGCGACGCGGATCGACGTCGAACGGCGCATGGAATTGCGTGCCGAAGATGTCCGATGCGTTCAACGCCGAAAGGTGTGCATAGCCGATGATGTTCTTGACGCTGAAATTGTCCGACAGAGTCCAGGTCGTCGTGTTGATCAGACGCTTCTCGACGAGCTTGGTGATGGGCGTCGCAATCGTGCTGACCACATCGTAGTAGCCGTTGCGCCCCGCCGCTTCCTGCGCGCGCAGCTGTGCCTGGCAGGCCACGCCGGTAATCGCGAACAGCAGATTGTTGTTCGGCAGCGGGCTCGGATTGCAGTCGAACATCCGCGCGGTGTTGCCGTAGGTCTCCGAGTTCACGTAGCTGAGAATCGTGTAGTTCTCCAGAGCGTCGGTGATATCCCAGACCGCGCTGGCCCGCGCGGCGGTGTAGTCGACATTGCCGAACTCATCGGACCCGATGCCGGTGAAATTGCGGAAATAGCCGTCGCGCTGGTTTCTATCGACGCCGAAGCGCAGCCTGAGTTCGTCGCTGACCGGCAGGTTGGCGACGGCCTGGATACGGCGTGCCTCGAAATCGCCGCCGGACAGTTCGACATAGCCTTCGTACGCGTCGGTCGGCCGCTGCGGCACCAGCAGGATCGCGCCGCCGGTGGTGTTGCGGCCGAACAGCGTGCCCTGCGGTCCTTTGAGCACCTGGACGTTCTGCAGGTCGAACAGCGAGCCCGGCCCCGCACCGTCGCCGGAGGTCTGCAGGCTCTGCCCACGCGGGGCGACCACCTCGGCCATGTACGTCGCGACCGATGCGGTCGTGCGCATGTTCTGCGTGAAGCCGCGGATCGAGAACGAGGCGTTCTCGCTGCCGAAACGGCTGTTGGTCGACAGCGACGGCGTGTACAGCGAAATGTCGCCGGCGTTCGTGATGTTGGCGTTGGCGAGCTGTTCCTGGTTGAACACCGTGATCGAGATCGGCACTTCCTGCAGGCTCTCTTCCTTGCGCTGCGCCGTCACGACGATCTCCTCGACCATCCGCTGGCGATGCACCGGTGCGGCGCGCGTCTCGTCGCCGGGGGTCGGCCGCGGCAGCGGAATCACCTCCAGCGGCGCATCATTCGACGCAGCCGGTGCCGGCGTCGCGCTCGGTGCGGGCGTTGCTTCAACGCCTGCGAGCGTCGCATCGAGAAAATCGAGATCCAGTGCCTCGACTGCGGCCGGCGTCGCGCTCGGTGGCGCAGCTTGCGCCGATGCGGTCGCGCTGCCGGCGATGCCGGCAAGCCCCATCATCGTCGCGGCGATTATCTGCTTCTTCATTCCGTCCCCCGAAATGCAGCAATACATCCCGCTCAATCCGTCCAATCGCTACTGCGCAACGCCCCGCTCACGCAGCGACGCAATGTCCTGCACCGAATAGCCCAGCTCAGTCAGCAACGCCGTGCTGTGTTCGCCCAGCGCTGGCGACGGCACCGCGCGCGACGGTGCGGCGTCGCCGTCGAACGCGACGGGCCCGGCGACGACGCGGATGCGCTCGTCGCCGACCTGCATCGGGAACACCATGCGGTTGGCCAGCACCTGCGGATCGTCAGAGACATCGTCGATCGTACGGATCAGTTCCCACGGCGCGTCCCAGCGCTCGAACAGTGGCTGCCATTCGGCCCAGGTCTTCGACGCGATGCAGCGCTGCAGGATTTCGATCAGCGCGTCGGCGTTCTGCATGCGCGCCTCGTTGTCGATGAAGCGCGGATCATCGATCAGCTCGGCGAGTCCGAGCAGGCGGCACAGCGGCGCCCAGTGCGGGCGCGGATCGAGCAGCATCAGCTGGATCAAGCGCTCGTCGCGCGTGCTGTACGCGTACTTGAGCGGCGCGCGCGTCGCCTGCATGCCATGCACGCGATAGCCGGGCGACTGCGAATAGGTCACGTCGGCGGACAGCATCCACACCGCGGTCGCGAGCAGCGAGCTTTCGACGACCGACGGCTCGCCGGTCGTCGCGCGCTTGAACAGCGCACCGGCGATGCCGTACGCCAGCGCGGTCGAGCCGGCGTGGTCGCCAAGCGCCGGCCGCGGCGGCGTTGGCTGCTGGCCTGGCCGCGTCAGCGCCCAGCACATGCCACCGCGCGCCCAGAAGGCCGAGGCGTCATAGCCGGGCTTGTCGGCCTCGGCGCCGCGGAAGCCCAGGCCGTTGCCGCGCACGTAGATGAGTTTCGGGTTGCGCGCACGCAGGTCGTCGACGTCGAGACGCAGCGCGCGAATTGCCTTCGGCCGCAGGCTGGTCAGGAAGACATCCGCGGTTTCGATCAGCCTGAGCAGCGCCTCGCGGCCCTCGGCGGATTTCAGGTCGAGCGCGAGGCTCTTCTTGGAGCGGTTATTCTGCTCCATCGCCAGATTGACGGTGCTGGTCTCGCGGCCGTCGCCGATGCGCAGCGACCGATACGGGTCACCGCTGCCCGGCGGCTCGATCTTGATGACTTCCGCGCCCTGGTCGGCCAGCAGCACGCTGGCGCCGGGTACGAACACATACTGGGCAAGCTCCACGATCCGCACGCCGGCAAACACGTCCGCCACTTCGATCTCCCCCTGTCGCAAGTCCAGCGGCCAGCGGCCGCTGCTGGTTTTTCTACGGCACGCTGTAGAGGCGCCGTGCACGCTCGCAGACAATCTCGCGCACGTCGGCGTCGGGGATACCGGCGAAGTCGCGCGCAATCACTTCATGCGAACGGGGGAAACTCGTTTCCGAGTGCGGATAATCGGACGACCACATGATGTTGCGGCCGCCGGCTTCGTTGCGCATCAGGATGCCCATGCGGTCGTTGATGAACGAGCCATAGACGTTGCGATCCATGTAGAAGCTCGGCTTCTCGGTCAGCGGGCTTTCGGTCCAATAGCGCTGTTTCTCCCAGGTGCGGTCCATGTACTCGGCCATGAACGAGAACCAGCCGACGCCGCTCTCGACGCTGACGAAGCGAAGTTTCGGAAAGCGCTGAAAGATGCCGTTGAAGATCATGATCGCGATCGGCTCGGCCATCGCGAACTTGCTCATGACCATGTCCGGCAGGAAGTGCTGCTTCTCGCCGAAGCGCGGGATGCGCCCGCCGAGATGGATCGTCACGGTCAGATCGAGTTCGCAGATCTCCGCCCACAGGCGGTCGAACTCGGGATGCGCGTAGGAACGCGCGCCGGTCGGATCGCCGGTCAGCGCGGCACCCTGGCCTGAGCGGATCGCCTTGACGCGCGCCGAGGTGCTGATGCCGTCGGCGGCCTGTGGAAACGCCGGAATGTTGACCGTGCGATGGCCGAGCTTCGCAGCCTGACGGACGAGGCGCAGCGTCTCGTCGACGTCGCGCATCGGCAGATAGGCGACACCGACCAGACGCTTGCGATCGGCACCGGAGAAATCCCACAGCCAGCGGTTGTAGGCCTCGAAGCTGGCGATGTACAGCTCGCTGTTCGCGGTGCCCAGCGGGCCGCCGCCGAACAGCACGGCGGCGTCGATGCCGTCGGTATCCATGTCCTCGAGGCGCAGCTTCGGCAACCACGCGGCGCGCATCTCGGAGCGCTTGCCGGACATCTTGAAGTCCTTGCCCTGGCGGCCGGCCTGGTTGTTGATCATCTTCAGCGGGCGGCGCTCGCCTTCGAAGACGATCCAGTCGTGCTCCTCGCCTTCCTCGATGACCGGCGCCAGCGCGCGCAGCGATTGCGGCAGATAGTCGGCCCACATCTCATGCGGCGGATCGAGATGCGCGTCGGCATCGACCACCCGCAGCCGTTCCCTGTTTGCCGGTCCGCCTGCCTGTTGCGCCTGCGATCCGGCGCCAACCACCTCGTCCAAAGGCATGTCCCGCTCTCCTCTTTATGTGCTGGCCGTCGGTCGCGCCCGATGGCGCGCTGCGACCTTGGAGGCACAATAGGTGAAATTCTTAATACCGTCTAGAAATTCATTATTTAGAACTTTGTAGGATTTCAGCCGGTACCATCGCGACCCTGCTGCTCGCGCAGGCCGTTCTTCAGCACGACGGCCATCAGCTCCTGCAGTTGCTGGTGGTGGTTGATTTCGAGGTGATGGGTCGCCTCTTCGTAGATCAGGACATGACCCTTCGGAATGAAGTAGACCTCGCCGGGGCCGATCACCTCCTCGCTGCCGTCGGCATAGCGCGCACGGATGCGACCGGAGAACACATAGCCGTAGTGATCGCAGGGGCAGACGCCGCCCGGCAGCCCGGCGTACAGCGCGCTGTAGTCGCGCGGGCCGGTCGTCCAGGTGAAGCCGATCTCCATGTCGCCGGCCTTGATCGAGCGCATGCAGCCGCCGCCCGGGGTCTCGGG
Organism: Fontimonas sp. FW305-C-3; assembly: GCF_058783185.1. Taxonomy (NCBI): domain Bacteria; kingdom Pseudomonadati; phylum Pseudomonadota; class Gammaproteobacteria; order Nevskiales; family Nevskiaceae; genus Fontimonas; species Fontimonas sp. FW305-C-3. The sequence continues at coordinate 1,064,520 of NZ_JBYSYK010000002.1, forward strand.
GCTGATGCGGGGAATCTCCTCGGGCTTGAAATGCATCGCGGCTCTCCTCAGGCAGATTACTGGTGTTATTCCAAATACCGACACAGATGTCGACATTTAGTCATTCGTTTGATAGTTTGCGTCGCGACCCGGCAGCGCCGGTCCCAGCCGCCCGCTGCAGAATGGCGGCCGGGCCGCTGCGCTCACCCCACCGACCGATCACCTCATGACCGCGAACACGAGCTTGCAGGAGATGACCCGCCAGGCCCTGGCCCGCGATGCCGCGTTGCCGGCTCTGGAATTCCGCGAGCGCTGGGTCCGCCTCGGCGAACTGCGCGAACTGGCCGGACGTATCGCGCAGCTGATCGCCGACAGTGGCGCCGGCGACGACGCCGCGGTGACCTTCGTGCCGCGCAACTGTCCGGAAGCGGTCGCCGCGCTGCTGTCGCTGCTCGCCGCGGGCCGCACGATCCGCATGTCGTATGCCTTCCAGTCGGCGGCCGGCATCGCCCGCGATGTCGCCCATCTGCGCTCCGCCGTCGTCATCGTCGGCGCGACGGAACTGTCCGACGAGGTGCGCGCCGCCGCGCAGGCCCAGCAGGCCGCCGTCATCGTCGTGCAGGACATGAGCGCCGCCTTCGCGCCCGGCCTCGAACGCTGCGATCCCGCGCGCGCGCTGGCCGGCGGCAGTGCGCCCGAGATCCAGATCCTCACCAGCGGCACGACCGGCGCGCCCAAGCAGTTCCCGATCAGCTACGAGATGGTCGCGCGCCATCACGTCGCGCCGAAGCTGACGGCAGCGATCGAGGATGTCCTCCGCGAAGCGCCGTCGCTGCTGTTCTTCCCGATCGGCAACATCTCCGGCATCTATTCCAGCGTGCCGACGCTGCTGCGCGGACAGCGCGCGGTGCTGCTCGAGCGCTTCACGCTCGACGGCTGGCGCGCCTACATCCGCACGCACAGGCCGGCTGCCGCCGGCGGCCCGCCGGTCGCCGTGCAGATGATTCTCGACGCCGATCTGCCGGCCGAGGAGCTGTCGTCGCTGAAGTGCTTCGCGACCGGCGCGGCGCCGCTCGACCCGACCGTGCAGAAGGCTTTCGAGGACCGCTACGGCATTCCCATCCTGCTGTCCTACGGCGCCACCGAGTTCGGCGGGCCGGTCTGCGCAATGACGCCGGCGCTGCATGCGCAATGGAGCGCGCGCAAGATCGGCACCGTCGGCCGCGCGATGCCGGGCGCGAGCCTGCGCGTCGTCGATGCCGACAGCGGCAGGGAATTGCCCGCCGGTCATGAAGGACTGCTCGAAGTGATCTCGCCGCGCCTCGAACCGCGCTGGATCCGCACCTCGGATGTCGGCGTCATCGACGAGGACGGCTTCCTGTTCCTGCGCGGCCGCGCCGACGGCGCGATCATGCGCGGCGGCTTCAAGCTGCTGCCGGAAACCATCGAGCGCGCGCTGCTCAAGCATCCGGCGATCGCCGAAGCCGCGGTGGTCGGCCTGCCCGATCGTCGCCTCGGCCAGATTCCCGCCGCGGCGATCCGCCTCAAGCCCGGCGCCGCGGCACCGGGCTTCAACGAACTCGAAGCGCATCTGCGCGAGCAGGTGCTGTCGACGCACATCCCCGCGCAGTGGAAGCTGGTCGGCGAGCTGCCGAAGAATGCGTCGATGAAGATCGACCGGCGCGCTGTGGTGCGGCTGTTCGACGGCGGCTGAGTCGCACAGGCCGGCGCGACCGGCGAGCGGCCCCTCACCCCGGCCCTCTCCCCGCAAGCGGGGCGAGGGAGTGTTCCTTTTGAATCCGCGCGAAGCCGGAGCACCCCACCGTGCCTTCTCCCTCTCCCCGCCTGCGGGGAGAGGGTTGGGGTGAGGGGCGTTTTTCGCGAGCACCGTTCAGCCGCTACGCCTTCAACCGCACCGGCACCGCCGACATGCCGCGCTGCTCCAACCCACCGAGCAGCGTCGGCGGCGGTGCATCGGCATCCGGCTGCAGCTGCGGGAATCGATCCAGCAGCGCATTGATCGCCGAAATCATTTCCTGTTTCGCGACGTTCATGCCGAGGCACTGGTGCGGCCCGCGGCCGAAACCGAGGTGCGATTTGTACTGGCGCGACGGATCGTAGGCGTCGGGATTTTCCCATTGCGCCGGATCGCGGTTCGCCGCGCCCAGGCACAGGTCGACACGCGCACCCTTCGGCAGCTTCACGCCGCCGACCTCGACGTCTTCCATCAGCAGGCGCGGGAACACCGGATCGGTCGGCAGCCAGCGTGCGCTTTCGTCGATCGCCTTGGGCACCAGCGTGCGATCGGCGCGGCAGGCTTCCCACAGGCGGTAGTCCTTCAGCAACGCATGCAGCGTGATGCCGAGCTGGCGCCAGGTCGTGCCGCCGCCGGCGAGCATGATCAACCGGCAATAGCCGAACACTTCCTCGTCGGTCAGCTTGCGTGAACCGCCTTCGGCCAGCTTCAGCTCGTTGTGCGCTAGCGCGCTGATGACGTCCTCGCGCGGCTCGCGGCGGCGTTCGGTGATCAGCGCCTTGAGCATGCGCGACACTTCCATCGCCGCGGCGCGCACTTCGTCCGGCGGCAGCGTACGCGCGCCGATCGTGCTGCGTGTCAGATGTTCGCGGAACACCAGCGCGTCCTCGCCGCTCATGCCGATGCCGCGCGTGACGACGTAGACCGGCAGGCGCGCACACAGCTCCATGTTGAGATCGACCCTGTCCCAGTCCTGGAAGCGGTCGAGCAAGGCGGTGACCGCCGAGTCGATCCAGCTGCCCTGCCACAGCGCGACGACCTTCGGCCGCAGGAACATCGGCTGCACGACACCGCGATAGCGCCGGTGTTCTTCGCCGGTCATCTCGAGGATCGAACGCCCGAGCTGCTGCACGCCGGGGCTTTCCTTGTAGACCTCGGACGAATAGACCATGTTCTCGACGAACGCACGCTCGCAAGCGGCATAGGAGAACAGCGTGTAATGCTCGCGCGGCTTGTCGAACTGGCGATGCACCTCGGGCAACTGCAGCAGCTCGCGCAGCGAGCCCTTGTGCACCGGGCCACGCTCGCGCAGCGCGCTCATCGCCGGCGTCAGGTCGCCTTCGACGCGGCCGACCAGTTGCATCGTCTCCGCCGCGATGTCGAACAGCCGCTGATAGCGCGGATCGTCTGCAGTGAGGGTCTCGGCCATGGCTACTCCTGGGTCATTGATCGATCACGGCGCCGCGGCCTGCGGCTCCGTGAGTGCAACAAGCTTGCGCAGCAGCGACTTCAGGACGAGGAGGTCCCGGCTGCCGAAATGTTCGGTGACGCGTTCCTCGTGCGCCTTGGCGGCGGCGATGATCTGCAACGCGCAATCGCGGCCGGCCGGCGCCAGCCGGTAGTCCGGCGGACCGCCGTCGATGTAGCCGCGCGCCTGCAGGCTGCGGATCGCCCCCGCGAGATCCGCGGTGACGATGTGGCCGAGTGAGCGGTCGAGTTCGGCGGCCGACATGCCGGCGCGCACGGTCAGCGCGGCGAGCACCAGATGTTCGTCGTCGCTGATGCCGGCGGCGCGGATGTGTTCCTTGAAGCGCTTGTAGACCTGGAAGTGGCCGCGGCCGAGCAGGTAGCCGAGGTAGTCCTCGCTGAAGATGCCGGTCAGCGCCGGCGCCTGCTGCAGGTCCTGTGTCGCCTTCTCCAGCGCCAGCGCGTAGCGGCCGCCCTGGAACAGCAGCGGCGCGACATCGCGGCGGTCGAAGCCGAGCACCGAGCCGACGAAGATGACGTGATCGCCGCCGTCGTACTGGAATGCGGTGCGACACTGGAAACGCGCCGCGCAGTCGCGCAGCAGCGGCACATTGCCGATACCGGCCTCGACATCGATGCCGGCAAACTTGTCGGCGCCGCGGGTCGCAAAGCGATTCGACAGCGCTTCCTGTTCGCTCGCTAGCACATGCACTGCCCAGTGTTCGGTCTGGCTGAACGCCGGCAGGCAATGGGAACTGCGCGCCAGGCTCCACAGCACCAGCGGCGGCTGCAGCGACACCGAGCTGAAACTGTTCGCCGTCAGGCCGACCGGCTCGCCGCTCGCGGCGCGCGCGGTGACCACGGTGACGCCGGTGGCGAACGTGCCGAGCGCGCTGCGGAACTCGCGCGCATCGAAGGCCATCGGGGCTTCGCCGGTCACGCCGATGTCACTTGCGCATCGGCACGCCGGCCGACAGTCCGGCATCGACCGGCAGATTGACGCCGGTGATCGTCGCGGCGAGATCGGAGGCGAGGAACAATGCGGCGTTCGCGCAGTCGCGTGCGCCGACCGCCTGGCCGAGCGGACTCATCGACGCCATGCCGGCGCGGATGCGCTCCGCGTTCGGACCGTCGGGATCGAGCCCGGCGAAGTGCGTCAGCATGCCCGACGGGCACACCGAGTTGACGCGGATACCCTTGGCCGCGACTTCGAGCGCGAGCGTGCGCGTCAGGCTGACGACGGCGCCCTTCGACGCGCCGTAGGCGACGCCGCCGAAGCCGATGACGCCGGCGATCGACGCAGTGTTGACGATGACGCCGCCGCCGCCCTGCGCATCGAACTGGCGGATCGCCGCCTGGCAGCCGTGCACGACGCCACCGAAGTTGATGCCCTGCATGAAGTTGAGGTCGTCGTCCGAGGTCTCGATCAGAGTCTTGAGGCCCTTGCCCGGTTGCGTCGACGCCGTCACACCGGCGTTGTTGTACATGATGTCGAGACGGCCGTAGCTCGCCACCGCGGTCTGTACCATGCGCGTCACCGCGTCGGCGTCGGTGACGTTGCAGACGACCGCGCTCGCGGTGCCGCCCTGTGCCTTCGCCAGCGCGACGGTCTCCTCGACACGCGCGGCGTCGATGTCGGCCGCCAGCACCTTCGCCCCATGCCGCGTGAACAGCAGCACCGCCTCGCGGCCGACGCCGGACCCTGCGCCGGTGATGACGGCCACCTTCCCCTCGATCAATCCCTGCACGCGCTAACTCCCGATGTTCAAGCAGCTGAGCTGCTGGTAAAGCCGCAGACCTTCGATGCCGCGCTCGCGGCCGACACCGCTCATGCGCTGGCCGCCCGACGAGTTGTAGGCGCTCGCGAGTCCGCCGTTGACGTTGACCGAGCCACTGCGGATGCGCAGCGCGACGTCGAGCGCCGCCTTGCGGTCCTGGCCATGCACGTAGCCGGACAGGCCGAAGCGCGAGTCGTTGGCCATCTGCACCGCATGGTCGAGATCGCGATAGCCGATGACGGCGACGATCGGTCCGAAGATTTCGTCCTGCGCGGCCGGGTTGCCGTTGTCCGGCACGTCGAGCAGCGTCGGTTCGAAGAAATGTCCGTGCTCGAGCTGCGCCGGCCGCTTGCCGCCGGCCACCACCGTCGCGCCGTTCTCCACGGCGACCTTCACGTAGTGCTCGCAGCGCGCGACCTGCGCGGCGCTGACGACCGGCCCCATCTGCGTATCAGCCTGGTCGGCCGGGCCGATGCGGATGCGCGCGAGCGCTGCAGTCATTGCCTTCAACGCTTCTTCCTTGCGCTCCTGCGGCACGAAGATGCGCGTCCCCAGCGCGCAGCCCTGCCCGGCATGCGACAGGCAGACGATCGCCGCCTGCATCGCCGCGCGGTCGACCGCGTCGGGCAGGAAGATCTGCGCCGACTTGCCGCCGAGTTCGAGCTGCAGGCGCTTCATCGTCGGTGCGGCCTGTGCCATGACTTGCACGCCGACATGACTGGAACCGGTGAACGCGACCATATCGACCGCCGGTGCGGTCGTCATCAATTGCGCGCCTTCGATGCCGGCTTCGCTGACGATGTTCAGCACGCCGGCCGGCAGGCCGGCTTCCTGCGCGGCTTCGGCCATCAGCAGCGCGGACAGCGGCGTCAGCGGGCTCGGCCGCAGCACGACCGTGTTGCCGGCGAGCAGCGCGGGAATGACTTTCCACAGCGCCGTGTAGAACGGGAAGTTGTAGGCGGCGATCGCCGCGACGACGCCGATCGGCGTGTAGCGGCGCAGGCTCTGCACGGTCTGGCCCTGCGCGTTGACGCGTTCCGCGACCGGCAGCGGGTTCTCCTCGACCTCGGACAGCGTCGCGAACAGCTCGATGATCTCGTTGGCCTGTTTCAGCGGGCCGCGCACCTGCGCCTGCATCACCGACGTCGCGCGCGGGCAACCGGCCTCGCGGACGATCAGCTCGGTCAGGCGATCCGCCCGCACGGCCAGCGCGGCGACGAAGCGCTTCAGCACGACACGGCGTTCGGCCGCCGGCAGCGCTGGCCAGCCCCCGGCATCGAAAGCCTCGCGCGCGGCGCGGATCGCGCTGTCGACCTGGGCCAGCGACAGCCCCGCAAACGCGGCGACGCGCTCGCCGTACGACGGATCCTCGACGACGAGCTCAGCCCCCTCGCCCTTCAGGAACACGCCGCCGACATAGCCGGCGTATGAGGATTCTCCATCCATAGTTCTAAATATCGAATAATTGTTCCGATATTTATATACGCCCGCAAGACCGGGCGTCAATCCGGCGGCGGCCGGCGACGGGTTTGCGGGTCGGCGGGGAACGACGCCCGGCGGGTCTTAGGCGCGGGCGTCCTTGGGGTGCGCCATGAACGAGGTGATGCGCGAGCAGGCCTCGCGGATCCGCGTGGCGATGCGCTCGATGTCGGCGCTCTTGTAGATCTGGTTGAAGCCCTGCACCGCGAGCACGAACGCGACCTTCTGGCGGGCGTCGTAGACCGGCACCGACAGGAACTTCAGGTTGTAAGTCTCGCTGGTGTCGAGTTCATGCTTGGCGACGATCGGCGTGTCGAAGTAGCGCCGCTCGGTCAGCCACTGCATCGATTCGCGTTCCAGGTCGACGCCCTGGCGCACGACGCTAAAGGCATAACCATGCTCGCGGACGAACTCGACGCCCTTGAACAGCGCGTCGATCTGCGCCTGCGAGCACGGCGGATTGAAGCCGTCGACCCAGGCCTTGATGTCGGCCGGCGACGCTGCGGCGAAGAACGGCGCGGCGAACTGCGGCAGCAGCGGCAGCCGCGTGCCGCGCGGCGACGAATAGCCGAGGTGCGAAACCGCCGTCGCGCGCTCGCGCACGGCGACTTCGTGGCCCTCGCGGAACGCCGCGACGCAGACCGCGTCGAACTCGTCGGCCAATTTGCGCATCTCCGGCTGCGCGACCTGCAGCGGCGAGAAGTTGGCGCGCGCGACTTCGCTGACATGCAGCAGCGCCGGTCCGATCACATAGCTCTTGTCGGAGGTGCGGTACAGATAACCCGTCTCGACCAGGCCGGTCAGCACGCCGTGGCAGGTCGCGCGGCTCAGCTTCAGCGAGCGCACGAGGTCCGTCAGCGTGAAGGACTGGCCGGGATGGTCGGCGAAGAAATCGATGACGGCGACCACGCGCAGGACGGTGGGTGACGATCGGGACATGGGCGCTTTTTCACTATTTGGAACGGCATATAGTAGGCCCATCCATTCGGGCGTCAATGGACAATTGTTCCATTTGTGGAATACTTGTTCTCAAAATGATGCGTTCACGAGTTGCCGGGGACGCCGCCTTCGAGGAGCACCACGTGGCCCGATACCTGTTGCTGGCCCTGAACGGCCCGACTGCCGACGAGGGCGCCGAAGCCGCGCTCGAGCGCTGGTACGCGGACGAGCACCTGCCCGGCTTCAAGTCGGTGCCGGGCATCCGCACCGCGCGGCGCTACAAGGTGCTGCGCGGCAAGATTCCCGGCCAGGAGCTGTGGCCCAACGTCGCGGCCTATGAGATCGAGACCGACGATCTGGCCGCGGTCTCCGCGCAGCTCGCCGAACGCCTCAGCAATTTCCATCCGGCACTCGATCGCACGAAATCGGCGCACCTGATGGCGATCCAGATCGCCGGCGACGAATGAGCATGCGCGCCAGCTGCGCCATCGTCGGCCTCGGCGTCACTGCGCAGGGCATCGGCCTGGGCATCGGCAGCCGCGAACTGCGTGCGCAGGCCGTCGATCTCGCGCTGCAGGACGCGCGGCTCGGCCGCGATGCGATCGACGGCTACATCCATGCCTACATGGATCGCGAAGACCTGCGCTACATGGGCCTGTCGCCGAACTTCTCGATCGCGATCCAGACCGGCGGCGCGACGCCGGTGTTCTCGCTGATCAGCGCAGTCGGCGCGATCCTGTCCGGCCAGGCCGAGATGATCGCCTGCGTCTATGGCCAGGCGCAGTCGGCGCGCGTCAGCCGCGGCGGCGCGCCGATCGGCGCCTACGCTTATGGCTATCCGTCGCTGTACGGCCTGGTTGGCCCGGCGGCAACGCATGCGCTGCATGCGCGACGCCACATGCATCTGTACGGCACGACGTCGAAGCACCTCGGCGCGGTGGCCGTCACGCAGCGCGCCTATGCCGCGGTGCGGCCCGGCACGCTCGGCTACAACAAACCGATCACCCTCGAGGATCACCAGGCCTCGCCGATGATTACCGATCCGTTCCGCCGCCTCGACTGTACGCGCGATACCGACGGCGGCTGCGCGGTGCTGGTGACGACCGCCGAGCGCGCACGCGCGATGGGCGTGCCGGCGATCTACATCCTTGGCGCCGGCACTGGCCACAACATCGCGAACTGGCATGCCGGCACGGTCTACGAGAACCACGACAACATCGCGCCGGCCAAGGCACGCGCGTTCGCGCAGGCCGGCATGACGCTGCAGGACATCGACATGGCGCAGCTCTACGATCCGTTCACGATCTCGCCGCTGATGCAGCTCGAGGCCTACGGCTTCGTCGCCGAAGGCCAGGGCGGACCGTTCTATGCCGACGGCGGCGCCGGACCCGATGGCAAGATCCCGACCAACACCGGCGGCGGCCAGCTGTCGGCCTATTACACGACGGGCTTCACCGGCATCGTCGAGGCGGTGCTGCAGCTGCGCGGTCAGGCCGGTGCGGGCCAGCTGCGGCGCGCGCGTACCGCGCTGGTCAGCGGCCACGGCCTCAACGCCGGCGTGCACAACACCTGGGCCCACGCGACGCTGATCCTGGGGAACGAACGATGAGCGAACCGCTCGACACCGCTGCCCTCGCCGTGCAGTTCGGCGGCGATCCGCTCGACGCGCCGTTCTGGGACGCCTGCCGCGAAGGCCGCTTCCTGCTGCATCGCTGCGAAGCCTGCGGCCGGCACTACTGGCCGGCGAGCCGCTGCGTCGTTCACGGCGCGCAGGACATGCGCTGGGTGGCAGCGTCCGGCCGCGGCACGCTATACACCTACACGATCCTGCACCACGCCTACACGCCGGCGATGAAGGCCAAGGTGCCCTACGTGGTCGGCGTCGTGAAGCTCGACGAAGGGCCGTTCTTCCACAGCAACGTCGTCGACTGCGCGCTGCAGGACATCGCCGTCGGCATGCCGCTGGAAGCGGTCATGGCACCGCACGAAAGCGGCCTGACACTGCCGATGTTCCGCCGCCTGAAATCCTGAACCAAGTCACTGATCCAGAAGCGATTTATCAGGTCATCAAGGACCGCGGCCAGCACCTGTTGCCGGGCGCTAATGCACATGCATGTACACCAGTGGAAAGCTAATTAACATGCGTGTACATTAGGCGCCGGCATGACGTCGCTCCGGCGGCGCCCTTGGAGGGGACATGCCCTACCCACGCACTGACTACAGCGAAGGAACAGATCAATGAGTACAGCCGCCGCGCCGCTTTCCTGGGACCCGTATCGCCAGGACCTCGCCCAGGACCCGTATCCGACCTACAAGCGGCTGCGTGAGGAGATGCCGCTGTATTACAACGAGGAACATGATTTCTTCGCGATCAGCCGCTATGCGGACGTCGAAGCCGTGCTGCGCGACCGCGACCTGTTCAGCTCGGCGCACGGCGACATTCTCGAGTTCATCAAGGCCAAGTCGGTCATGCCGGACTCGGTCTTCATCCACCAGGATCCGCCGAAGCACACCGCCTACCGCTCGCTGATGCAGCGCATCATCACGCCCAAGCGCATGTTCGCGGTCGAACAGGACATCCGCGCGCTGTGCGCGCGCAGCCTCGACCCACTGGTCGGTGGCGACAACTTCGACTTCATCACTAACCTCGGCGCCGAAGTGCCGATGCGCGCCGTCGGCATGCTGCTCGGCATTCCGGAGAAGGACCAGACCGCGATCCGCGAATCCGTCGATGCGCGCATCCGCACCGAATCCGGCAAGCCGCTCGACATCGCACACAACCAGGAACTGCAGGCGCAGGCGCTGAGCGGCTTCGACGAGTACATCGCCTGGCGCGAGAAGAATCCGTCGGACGACATGATGACGGAGCTGATCCAGGCCGAGTTCAAGGATCCGCAGGGCGTCACGCGCAAGCTGACGCGCGACGAGATCACCAACATCGTCAACGTCGTTGCCGGCGCCGGCAACGAGACGACCAACCGCCTGATCGGCTGGATGGGCAAGACGCTCGGCGCACATCCGGACCAGCGCCGCGAAGTCGCGAGCAATCTGTCGCTGGTGCCGCAGACGATCGAGGAACTGCTGCGCTTCGAACCGCCTGGCCCGTTCGTCGCGCGCGAAGTCATGCGCGATCTGGAACTCTACGGCCGCAAGATTCCGAAAGGCGCGGTGATGCTGATGCTGATCTCCGCGGCGAACCGCGACGAGTCGCGCTTCGTCAACGGCGAGACCTTCAACATCCATCGCGAAGTGCGCCCGCACATGACCTTCGGCCAGGGCATCCACGTCTGCATCGGCGCGCCGCTCGCGCGCCTCGAAGGCCGCGTCGCGCTCGAAGAAGTGCTCAAGCGCTTCCCGGACTGGGAAGTCGATACCGACAACGCCGTGCTGTCGTCGACCTCGACGGTGCGCGGCTGGGATTCGCTGCCGGTCTGGATCGGCAAGCGCAAGCCGGGTTCGATCAGCGTGCCGAAGGCCGCTGCGCCGGCACCGGCACCGGCGCCCGCCGCGGCGACTGCCGAAGTCACGATGGAAGGCACCTGGAACGTCGTCGTCAAGGGACCGACCGGACCGCAGCCGGCAACGCTGGTGCTCGAACGCAACGGCGCGGCGATCACCGGCGCGCAGACCGGCGCCGGCTCGACCTCGCCGATCGCCGACTTCAAGCGCGAAGGCAATTCGATCTACTGGTGCAATCACATCACCAAGCCGATGAAGATGAAGGTCGAGTTCAAGGGCGAACTCAACGGCAACGTCATCACCGGCAAGGCCAAGGCCGGCTTCATGGGCTCCTACCCGTTCACCGCAACCAAGGCCTGAACTCACCATGGCGAAGATTCTCTACATCGAACACAACGGCAAGGAACATGTGGTCGAGGCCAATCCCGGCACGACCGTCATGCAGGCGGCCGTCGACAACCTGATCCCCGGCATCATCGGCGACTGCGGCGGCGCCTGCTCCTGCGCGACCTGCCACTGCTACGTCGACCCGGCCTGGCAGGACAAGCTCGGCAACAGGACCGAGGAAGAGGAAATGATGCTGGACGGTGCGCTGCGGGTTGAATCCAACAGCCGCCTGTCGTGCCAGATCACGGTGAAGGCGGAGCTCGACGGTCTCGTCGTGCGCCTGCCGGAATCGCAGTTCTAGGGAGGCTCTGATCGATGGCCGAAACAGTACGTAGCCCGGGTGCAACCCGGGGGTCTGCGCCTGTGGAAAATGCGCGAACCCGGATTGCATCCGGGCTACGGGTCTAGAACCAATGCACGCGGTGCGGAGCCATTCCGCATCGCGCGTATAGTCCGCCCATGAGGGACAAAGCCAAGCCGGCGATGCGCAAGACGCGCATCCGCAATCCGGTGGAGACCCGCGCGCGCCTGCTGCAGGCGACGGTGGAACTGCTTGCGCGCAAGGGCCCGGACGGCCTGTCGATCAAGGAAGCCGCCGAGCTGGCGCAGGTCAGCCGCGGCGTCGCCTACCAGCACTTCGAGCATCGCGAGCATCTGCTCAGCGAGGCGAAGGGCTGGATGATGGAACGCCTGCTTGAATCGGTGCAGAACAGCAGCGCCGCCGAACCGGGCGATGTAATGCTGCACACCGCAAGGCTGGTGCTGAAGAACCGCGACGCCGCGACGCTGCTGGTCGCCGATGCGATCGCCGGCCGCGAGCTGTCGCCGGACCAGCCGATCACCCGCGTCGTCCGTCAGATGCTGCAGCAGATGCAGCACCGCGGCGAGGCGCGCGCGGACATCGACATCGACATCCTGTCGTACATCTTCCTCGGCATGATCTCGACGCTGGTCATGCTCAGCCGCCTGCCGGCCAGCGATCCGGACGAGCTGGCACAGCGCTTCGCCCGCGAACTGTCGAACTTCATGCGCCACGGTATCTTCGCGCCAGGCTGAGACTCGCAAGGCGGGATACGCCGCACTTTCCCGCCCTGCCTGATGTGCGCTTGATCCGCTCTAACCATCCGCCGAGTTGTTGATCGGCAAGCGATAGCGCCGCATCAGCTTGTAGAAATCCGTGCGGTTGCGACCGGCGAGGCGCGCCGCGCGGCTGACGTTGCCTTCGGCGATGCGCAGCGTCTGCAGCAGATATTCCTTCATGAACAGATCGCGGGCTTCGTCGAGCGGGGCAACCGCGCTGTCCGGCTCGCCGAGCGCCTTGCGCACCAGCTCCGCGCTGATCACGCGGCCCGACGACAGCGCCGCGGTGCGCTCGACGACATTGAACAGCTGACGCACGTTGCCGGGCCAGTTCGCCGAGAGCATCAGTTCCATCGCCTCCGGCGAGTACACGCGCTGCGAGCCGCCCTGCTTGCTCAGGTGGCGCAGGCGCGTCGCGACCAGCAACGGAATGTCCTCGCGGCGCTCGGCCAGCGGCGGCAGCGTCAGCTCGACGACATTGAGACGGTAATAAAGGTCTTCGCGAAAACGGCCCTGCTTGACCTGCGCATCCAGATCGCGATGGGTTGCCGACAACACGCGCACGTCGACCGGGATCGAACGCACCTCGCCGACCGGCCGCACCTCGCGTTCCTGCAGCACGCGCAGCAGCTTGACCTGCAGCATCTGCGGCATGTCACCGATCTCGTCGAGGAACACGGTGCCGCCCTGCGCGGCGCGGAACAGGCCGGGCTGATCCGAGTGCGCGCCGGTGAACGAGCCGCGCTTGTGGCCGAACAGTTCCGACTCCAGCAGATCCGGCGGCACCGCCGCGCAATTGATCGCGACGAACGGATGCTGGCTGCGCGGACTGCCGTTGTGGATCGCCCGCGCCAGCAGCTCCTTGCCGCTGCCGCTGGGCCCTGTGATCAACACCGCAGGATCGAGCCGTGCGACGCGGCGCGCACTGGCGAGAATGCCGCGCATGATCGGCGCCTGCGTGAGGATCTCCGGCGCCCAGCGGCTGACGGCCGCATCTTCGTCGCCGGTGAAATGCAGATTGCGCCGGATGCAATCCAGCAGCAGGCCGCTGCGCACCGGCTTGGTCAGGAAGTCCACGGCGCCGGACTGCGTCGCCCGCACCGCGTCCGGAATGTCGCCATGCGCACTGAGGATCGCCACCGGCAGGCCCGGCCGCTTGGCCTGCACCATCTGCAGCAAGGCAATGCCGTCGATACCCGGCATGCGCAGATCGGCAATGACGAAATCCGGTTCGATGCGCTCGAGATGCTCGCGCGCCTCTTCGCCATCGGCGGCGACGACGACGCTGTAGCCCTCCGACTCGAGGCGCAGCGTCAGCACGCGCAGCAGCTTGGCGTCGTCGTCGACCAGCAGGATCCGCGGCGCGCGGCTCTCGGTTTGCGCTTCCATGTCACTTGGCATGTTCATCAAGACGTTTCTCGATCGCGATGACTTCGTTGAGCCGGCGCTCGAATTCGGAGACGCGCTCTTCGCAGACGCGGTCGCTCTTCAGGTCAGCCAAGCGGATCCGCGCCACCGAGGCGACATCGTCCCAGCGGCTTTCGGTCAGCGCCTTCTTCAAGCCGGTGCGCGCGGCAGCGGGGTCATAGCGGTTGTAGTCGGGCAGGCTCTGCAGCAGCGCGATCTGCCAGGCCTTGTCCGGCGTCTGCGCCTGGCGCCACATCGCGTTGCGTTCGCTAGTGCTGGCCTGCACGGCGCGATCCCAGAAGGCCAGCGCGCCGTGCTCCCCTTGCTGCTGCGACAGCTGCGGCAGCGGCAGATGCGCGCAGGCACCGAGGCCGAGTGCGCACGCAGCCGTCGCGAAAATCTGTAGACGTCGGCGCATACCGGGCCTACGCGTCAATCGGCGGGTGCGGCCATGCCATGGCCATGCGCGCACCCGGTCCTGCATCCTGAATTTCAAGTTCCCCTCCATGGGCATTGACGGTATCCACGACGATCGACAAACCGACGCCGGTACCTCGAACAGCGGTCTCCTCCTTTTCCGAGCCGCGCACGAACGGTTCGAGCATCCGCTCGCGTTCGCTCTCCGGAATGCCGCGGCCATAATCGCGCACGATCATCCAGCAGCGACCGTCGCGACGCTCCAGCGTCAGTTCGATCGCGCTCGATGGCGGCGCATGCTTGATCGCATTGCTGATCAGGTTGTCGAGCGCGATGCGCAGGCGCACGCGCTGGCCGTACAGCTGCAGGTCGGCGCGGGTCGCCAGCTCGACGCGCAGCGAGCGCTTGGCCAGCGCGAGGCGATGCGCGGACAGCACTTCGCGGACCAGCTCGGAACTGCCGAACCACTCCGAGGTCGCATGCCGCATGCCGTCGCGCCATTCGGCGTAGGCGATCAGGTTGCGGATCTGCTGCTCGAGCTCGACCGACGCATCGAAGACGATCTGCACGACTTCCGCCTGCGCCGGTCCGAGATTGCCGAGCGTACCGTCCCGCATCAGGTCGGCGCCTTCGCGGATGCTCGACAGCGGCGTCTTCAGTTCATGCGAGACATGCATGAGGAAGCGATCCTTGTCGGCCTCCAGCATGGCGAGCCTGCGCCGCAGCCAATCGAGTTTCTCGCCCAGCCGCGACATCTCGCGCGGATAGGCGATGCTGACCGCCTGGCTGTAGTTGGACGTGCCGAGCGCCGAGATGCCGGCGCGCAGGATCTTCAGCGGCCGCGTGACGGCGAGCGAAAAGCCGAACGCCAGCAAGGCGGTCAGCGGAATCGACGCGACCGCGCAGATGCGCGTCATGCGTCGCGATTCGCTCATCTGCTGCTGCAGAGCCTGCACGCGCAGGTCGATGCTGTTGCGGCCCATCGCGATCATCGTCTCGGCGGTCGCCTTGTTGCGCCGCAGCCGCTCGGTGACCAGCGTCAGCGCTTCGACGTCGGCGGTCTGCGCGGTCCAGATCAGGCCGGCGCTGCTGATGTCCCTGAGGATGTCGAGCGCATAGCGCTCGAAGGCCGGCGGATAGGCGCCGCTGTCGATCTGCCGCAGGATCGCGATGACCGCGTTGCTGCGGCGTTCGAGCACCGGCAGCAGGTCGGCATCGTTGAGCGCGATGTACTGCAGCGTGCCGCGTTCGAGATTTTCCAGTTCCTTGAGCAGCTGCGCGCCGGCGCGCTCGATGCGCAGCCCTTCGGCGAGCAGCTGTTCGCTGAGCTGCGCCTGCTGCTGCAGCATGACGCCGCTGAGAATCACCGCAATCAGCATCGGCAGCGCGGCGAACAGACAGCCGATCGCCACCATGCCGGTCATCGTGCGCGGCAGCCAGTACACCCACCAGGCCGTGCGCCTGAGCGGCTGACTTGTGTCCGATTCCGCGACGCGATCGGCGAACAGCTGCGAAGCCATCACCGACGACAGCGCGGCACTGTTGTCGCTCATTGCGGCCCGAACCCCATCCGGATGTCGAGCCGCTGTCGCCGCGGTCTCCGAATCGCGACACATCGATGCTCCACGCAAGAGGAGCGGTGGTCGTCGGGAGCGCCTGATCGGTGGGGTTTTGTGTTCCGCTGAGCGCTCATGTCATCAGTCCTTGTTGCCGATCTGCGACAGCTGCGATGCCTGCCAAACCAGACACTTAGCTGCATTGCGATAGTGAGGTGTCGCTGATTGGCAACGGTTCTGCTGCACTGCGACAACCCAATGTCGTCCTGGGCGCCTGAATCGATGCTTAACTTTCGGATTCAGAAGAAGTTCTTCGTCCTGGCATCGCCCTTGCCATAACCCCTCTGCGAACCGCGAAAACGCCATCCCGGCGAATCGTTGGTGAGCAAGGCCGGTGCCCTGAGCACCGAATGAATCATCAAGGACGAGAACTACTCATGCGTATCAGCATCTTCGGAATGGGCTATGTCGGCGCGGTGTGTGCGGCTTGCCTCGCAGAAGACGGCCATGACGTCATCGGCGTCGACATCTCGGCCCTCAAGGTCGACCTGATCAATCGCGGAAAGTCGCCCGTCGTCGAACCCGGCCTCGATGAACTGCTGCAGAAGCAGATCGACGAGCGCCGCCTGCGCGCGACCAGCGACCTGGCCGCAGCGGTGCGCGACACCGACCTGACGATGGTCTGCGTCGGCACGCCGAGCAAGAAGAACGGCGACCTCGATCTTCAGTATGTCGAAGAAGTCTGTGCCGGCATCGGCGCCGAGCTGAAGGACAAGGCGACCTGGCATACCGTCGTCATCCGCAGCACCGTGCTGCCGGGCACGATCGCTTCGCTGGTGATCCCGACGCTGGAACTGACGTCGGGCAAGGTCGCCGGCGTCGACTTCGGCGTCGCGGTGAATCCGGAGTTCCTGCGCGAGAGCACGGCGATCCGCGACTACCGCGAGCCGCCGATGACGGTGATCGGCGAACTCAACGAACCGTCGGGCGAGGCCCTCGCCCAGCTCTACTCGGCGCTGCCGGCGCCGATGGTGCGGCGGCCGATCGAGGTTGCCGAGATGGTCAAGTACGCCTGCAACGCCTGGCACGCGACGAAGATCACCTTCGCCAACGAGATCGGTGCGATCGCCAAGGCGGCCGGCGTCGATGGCCGCTCGGTGATGAACATCCTGTGCCTTGATCGCAAGCTCAATCTGTCTCCTTATTACATGCGTCCGGGCTTTGCCTTCGGCGGCTCCTGCCTGCCCAAGGACCTGCGTGCGCTGACCTATCGCGCCGGCCAGCTCGACGTTGAATCGCCGCTGCTGAGTTCGATCCTGCGCAGCAACAAGGCGCAGATCGAGAAGGCGGTCGACATCGTCGCGTCGTTCGGCAAGCGCCGCATCGGCCTGCTCGGCCTGTCGTTCAAGGCGGAGACCGACGATCTGCGCGAAAGCCCGCTGGTGGAACTGGCCGAGGCGCTGATCGGCAAGGGCTACGAGCTGTCGATCTTCGACCGCAACGTCGACTACGCCCGCGTGCACGGCGCCAACCGCGACTACATCAATGCGCGCATCCCGCACGTCTCGAACCTGCTGCGCTCGGACATCGACGATGTCATCGCCAATTCGGACGTGATGGTCGTCGGCAACCGCGACTATCAGTTCGCCGAGGTGCTGTCCAAGCTCAACGGCGATCACCATGCGGTCGACCTCGTCGGCTTCATGGGCGATGTCTCTAGCGAGCGTTCGCAAGGCATCTGCTGGTAAGCCGCCATGTCCGGGATCGCTACCGCAAGCGCGTTCGACGGCCGCACCTTGAGGGGCACCGCCGGCTGGATGCTCTATCTCGGCGTCCTCGGCACGCTCGCGGTCTCGCTGCCCGGCACGGCCTTCGACGCCGATCACGCCCGCTTCTGGGTGGCATTGGGTGTGATCGGCATCTGGCGCTACTCGCTGGGCGCGGTGCATTTCCTGCGCGCGATGTACTTCCTCAACGTCGTCTATCCGCGCTCGCGTGCCGTCGCCAGGCAGCTCGGTGCCGAGGCCCTGCCCTCGCGCTTCTATCTGCTGATCACCAGCTTCCGCATCGCGCCGGAGACCACGGCGCTGGTCTATCGCGCCGCGATCCGTGAAGCGACCGCGATCAAGGTGCCGACGACGATCGTCGCGTCGATCGTCGAGATGGCCGACGAGCAGCTGATCAAGTGCATCTGGGAACGCCTCGCGCCGCCACCACAGGTCAAGCTGTGCATCGTGCGGATTCCCGGCACCGGCAAGCGCGATGCGCTGGCACAGGGTTTCCGCGCGATCTCGCGCGACACGCCGCCGACGGACGCGCTGGTGGCCGTCATCGACGGCGACACGGTGCTCGACCCGGACATCCTCGAGAAGACCGCGCCGTACTTCCGCCTGCACCCGAACACCGGCGCTCTGACCACCAACGAGTTCTGCGAAGTGCGCGGCGGTCCGTGGATGCGCGAATGGCATCGCCTGCGTTTCGCCCAGCGCCACCTGAACATGTGTTCGATGGCGCTGTCGCGCCGCGTGCTGACGCTGACCGGCCGCATGTCGGTGTTCCGCGCCGAGATCGTCACCAATCCGGAATTCATCCGTGATGTTCAGGAAGACGCACTCGATCACTGGCGCCTTGGCCGCTTCCGCTTCCTGACCGGCGACGACAAGTCGAGCTGGTACAGCCTGATGCGCCTGGGCTGGGACACCTGGTACGTGCCGGACGCGTCGATCACGACCGTCGAGCATCCGCCCGATCCGTCGTTCCTGCGCGCGAGCCGCCAGCTGATGTTCCGCTGGTACGGCAACTCGCTGCGCCAGAACAGCCGCGCGACCAAGCTCGGCGTCCGTCGTCTCGGACTTTTCACCAGCTACGTTCTGTGGGATCAGCGCGTGTCGATGTGGACGAGCCTGCTTGGCTTGTCGGTCGCCCTGGTCAGTGCCGTGCTGTACGGACCGGAGCTGCTGCTCGCCTACCTGCTGTGGATCGGCACCTCGCGTCTGGTGCTGACCCTGTTGCTGGTCGCGAGCGGCCATCCCATCGGTCCCGGTTTCCCCGTGTTGCTGTACTACAACCAGATCTTCGGTTCGCTGACCAAGATCAAGGTGATGTTCCACCTCGATCGGCAGTCCTGGACCCGACAGAAAACCACGCTCGCCGGCGGCCGCAGCACGAGCATGGCCTGGTCCTCCACCGCAATGCTCGCGTCGAGCGCCAGCCTGTTCCTGGCGTTCGTCATCACGCTGGCCTGAGCACAGACCTTAATCCGAAGGACGTTCCCATGACCCGAGCACAGCCCCTCAATCTGGTCCACGAATCCGAAACCCAGCGCCAGCATGTCCGCGTCCGCGTGCCAGGTGCCGTCGAGATCGACAACGGCACCGCGCGTGCGCAGTTCAAGCTGCACGACATCTCGGCGGGCGGCATCGGCTTCGATGCGCGCAACATTGCATTCAAGCCGGGGCAGAAGTGCGAGGGCCACCTGAAGCTCAAGCTGGACGCGATCGTCGTCGCCATCCCGGTGCGCTTCAGCATCCGTCACTTCGACGCGACCAGCGGCCGTGTCGGCGCGGCGTTCAGCGAACTCGACGCGGTCGAGATCGCGACGATCCGCCGCGTCGTCACCGGCCTGCTGAGCGGCGAGATCGTCGGCGTCGGCGATGTGCTGCAGACCTTGTCGCGCAATAACTTCACGGCGCCGCGCAACGCCAGCACCGGCGGCGAGAAGCGCAGCGTGTTCAGCAGCATGCGCGCGATGGTCGTCACGCTGGCGATGCTGGCGGTCGGCGCGGTCGCGCTTTTCTACACCGCGCAACGCATCGACGAGCGCCTGTTCCATACCACCGCATCCGCCGCGCGCGTCAGTGGCCCGCAGTTCCAGATCACGATGCCGCGCGACGGCGTGTTCCGCAGCCTGGTTCCTGACGATCGCGTCGTCGCCAAGGGCGCGCCGATCGGCTCCTTCGAGACAACGATGCTCGATCTGGTCCGTAGCCAGGCGCTGCAGTCCGACCTCAAGGCCTCGGATCTCGAAGCGCTGCTCGACAAGGCCGTCACCGGCACGATCACCAGCCCCTGCGATTGCCGCGTCGACGCCCTGCTCGTCACCAGCGAGCAGTACGTCGGCAAGGGCCAGCCGGTCGCGGCGCTGACGCCGATCGAGTACGAGCCGTACGTCGTCGCGCGCTTCAAGTACCCGGAGGCCAATCGCCTCTCGGTCGGTTCGCCGGTCAATCTCGCGATCGACGGTGAAGTCACCGAACGCGAAGGCCGCGTCAGCGAGATCCGCCGCGGCTTCGGCGGCGACGAGATCGACGGCGACCTGGTCGTCGTCATCAAGCCGGACGAAGCGATTCCGGCGCAGCTGATCAGCCGCGCCGTGGAAGTCAGCGCGCGCAACAACACCCTGCGCGGGTTCGAGGACAAGGCGCGCCGTTCGCAGGCGGTCGCCCGCGTGGATTCTTCCGCGCCGGCCGGCGCCGCCAACGCCGCAGTCAGCGAGTAACGCGCGGAGCGCGCCATGACCGCCACTCATCCCATCTCCCGCCCGGCGCTCGCGCTCGCACTGGCGAGCGGCCTGATGACGGGCCTGCTCGCACAGCCGCTGCACGCCGCGTGGCTGCCCGATCTGGGCCGCGGCACCGCCGCGCTCGATGCGGGCAACTATGAAGAGGCCGAGCGCAACCTGCTGCCGCTGGCGCAGCGCAGCATCGTCGACGCGCAGATCAAGCTCGCGCGCCTGTACGTGCAGCGTGGCCGGCAAGGCGATCTGAAGTCGGCGATCCACTGGTACTGGACCGCGCTGGAGGAGGACAAGTCGGTGCGTCTGCCGCTGGTGCGCGCGATTCTCGCCGACGGCAGCGCCAACACGCAGACCATTGCCCTGCTGCGCGAAGCCGACGACGACGGCGATCCGGAAGCGCTGCGCGTGCGTCTGCGTCTGTATCGCGACATGCCGGCGCTCGCGGAGCCGGGCGAAGCGCTGGCACTGGCGAAGCGTGCCGCGCAGAGCAAGCAGATCGATGACGCGACTGCGGCGATCGGCTGGTTCGGCGCGCAGCCCGACAGCCCGGAAACCCTGACCGCGGTGTCCGATCTCTGTGAGCAGTGGGGCGAGCGCGTCGACGCCTGCTACGGCGTGCTGGCGCGCCAGCTGCGCGCCGCCGAGGACAGCAAGGCGATTGCGGCGCTGGTCGAGAAGGTCGAGCGCGGCCATGCCCAGGGCAAGGTCAGCCGCGAAGCCGTGACCCAGGTTGCCGCCACGCTGAGCGCCAGCGATCGCGCCGGTGCGGCGCAGCCGGCCGCGGCGTATCGGCTGCTCAAGCCGGTCGCCAAGCAGTCGCCCGAGGCGAAGACGCGCATGGCGCGCCTGCTGATCGACGACCGTTCGCTCGACGAAGCCAGCAATCCACGCGAACTGCTGGAGCAGGCCCTGGCCGACGGCTGGACCGAAGCCGCGCTGTATCTCGGCCGCCTGCATCTGGATCTGCAATCGCCGGATGCCGACCCGGCGCGCGCGGTCGATCTGCTCGAACAGGCCAGCGACAAATTCCCGGCCGCGCACTTCTGGCTCGGCCGCATCTACGACGACGGCTATCTCGGCAAGGCCGACAAGCAGCTCGCGCTGCAGCAGTACCTGCTTGCCGCACGCGGCGGCTATCAGAAGGCCGATCTGGCATTGGCCCAGCTGTACTGGAACAACCGTGGCGCCAGCGTCGATCCGGTCAACGCGTACTGCTTCGCGCGGATCGCGATGCACACCGGCGTCGTCGGCGCCGAAGAACTCGTGACGACGATGCGCAGCCGCATCGAACCGGAGCTGATCGACAGGGGGCAGCGCAAGGCCGAACAGGAATACGCAGCGCGGCAGACCGCGCAACGCACGATCGCGGCCCTGCCGCTACGCCAAGCCTCACTGACAGAGAGCACGCCATGACTCCAACCCAGCACCGGATCCCCAGCCGCTTTCGCCTGTTGGCCATCTGCGCCGCAGTGGTCGCCTCGACCACGGCCGCGGCACAGGACTTGGCACCCGGCGATTTCTCGCTCGGACTCAAGCTCAAGCTGGCCGGCCTTGCCGAGGGCGCCCGCGACCTGGGCCAGATCGACATCGACGGCACGCGCGCCGATCCGGATGGCGAGACCACCGAAGGCTATATCGACGTGCAGCCGGTGCTGTTCTGGCGCATGAGCGAGAACTGGAACCTCTTCACGCGCCTGCAAGGCTTCGTGCCCAGCGGCGAGATCGTCGTCACCGACGACGATCAGCCTCGTCGCACCGAGTCGTATGCGGCGATCCGCGAGGCTTGGGTCGAGTACGGCGGCCTGACGTCCTATCCCGGCGAGACATTGCGCATCGGCCGTCAGCGCCTGCGCGATCAGGACGGCAGCTGGATGGATCGCGATGCCGAAGCGATCCGCTGGATCTTCGACAGCACGCTGCTGCAGGGCCAGGTCGGCGTCGCAACCGAACTCGACACCTTCCGCACCGGCGATTCCGAACTGCCGCCGTCGCAGCGCGATCGCGGTTATGTCTTCGGCGGATTGTCCGGCCAGTGGACTGCCGGTCATTACGTCGGCGCACGCTCCACCTACGCCTTCGACTATTCGGATCTCGACGAGGAAGCCGCCTCCCTGGATGCCGATGCCAAGCTCTACGATCGTCAGTTCGTCTGGCTCGGCGCCTACGCCAACAACGGCTACTACAGCTATCCGGAAGCGGCCGGCGTCTATTACTCGAGCCAGATCGACTTCCTGACCGGCCGCAAGGAAACCGTCATCCCCGGCGAGTTGCCGGGCACCGACCAGCGCGACGAGCGCGATGTCAGCGCCTTCGCCGGCGACATCGGCCTGCGCCTGCGCCTCGCCGCACCGTTCGCGGTCGGCGTCGCCTATGCCTTCGGCCAGGGCGGCGGCAATCCGGACGTCGACGAGACCTACGAGCAGAGCGGCCTGCACAGCAACCGCTCGCGCTTCACCGGCACCCGCACGCGCCTGTACCGCTACAACGAAGCGCTGCAGCCGGAACTCAGCAACCTGCACGTGGCAACGGCCTACGTCTCGGTGCCGATGGAACGCTTCGATGCGAGCCTGATCTATCACCGCTTCCAGCGCGAACAGGAAGACGCCGGGATCATCGTCGATGGCATCGATGTGCAACCCAGCGTCAACGACGACGACATCGGCGAAGGCTATGACCTGGTCCTGACCGGCTACTTCGGTTCGATGTCGAAGGCGACGCGCGAGGACGACGACGATCTGCGCTCCAACGTCAGCCTGCGCGGCTCGCTGTTCCGCCCGGGCGACGCCTTCGGCGGCGGCGAACTCGACGACCAGTACCGCGTGATCCTGGAGACGACCTTGTGGTTCTAGGCCTGCGCCAGCTTGTCCGCGTGCTGCCGGCCTTGCTGCTGGCGACCGGCTTCGTCCTGCCGGCAACGGCAACGGCAGCGGACACGACGATCGCCGAGGCCCTCGCGAAGCCGAAGCGCTATGTCGTGCGCGAAGCCGCGGTCGGCGACCTGCAGCAGGACGCACCGCAGTTGCCGGACCTTGCGCCTTATACGACCGATGCGGTCAAGGCGCGCATCCCCAAGACACGGCGCGGCAGCAGTGCGATCCGCCGCATGGTCGATCTCGACGCGCTCGGCGAGTTCGTCAGCGGCCAGCAGACCACGCGCCTCAGCGAATGGGCGGCGCGCCAGAGCAGCAATCCGGTCGTCATCGTCGTCGAAGGCGGCCACCTGACGCTGCCGCAACTCGCCAAGCAGCTCGGCAGCACGCAGCTGGCCGAGACCGAGCCCGGTATCTACACCCTGCGCCTGCCGCTGCTGGTCGCGCAGGGCGCGAGCCTGCTGATCGACGACAGCGTCAAGGAACTGCGGCTGTCGCAGGAGGCTGGTGCCTTCCTCGTCAACGACGGCAAGATGTTCATCGTCAACACGCGCGTCACCAGCTGGCGCGAGCGTGAAAGCGCGCCGGCGGCGTTCCGCAGCGGCGACGAGTTCCGCCCGTTCCTGGTGTCCTGGGGCGGCTCGGAGCTGTACATCGCCGGCAGTTCGCTGACCAGCCTCGGCTACTCGGCGAGCAAGGCCTACGGCATCTCGATCTCGCAGTACAGCCCGGCGCGCCAGAAGCGCCTGCAGCGGCCGTCGCCGAAAGGCTGGATCGTTGACTCTGATTTCGTCGACAACTGGTTCGGCTTCTACTGCTTCGAGGCCGACGATCTGGTCGTGATCGGCAACCGCTATCGCGGCAACATCGTCTACGGCATCGATCCGCACGACCGCTCGCACCGGCTGATCGTCGCCAACAATCGCGTCGAGGACACCAAGAAGAAGCATGGCCTGATCGTCTCGCGCGAAGTCAGCCACAGCTGGATCTTCGGTAACGTGATCACGTCGAGCGGACTGTCGGGCATCGTCATCGACCGCAGCAGCGTCGGCAACGTCGTCGCCGACAACACCGTCTACAACAACGGCGGCGACGGCATCACGATCTACGAAAGCCCGGACAACCTGCTGTGGGGCAATCGCGCCGTCAGCAATGCCAAGCACGGCATCCGCGTGCGCAACAGCATGCGCATCAGGCTGTACAACAACCTGTCGATCGCCAACCAGTTCTCCGGCATCTACGGCCACGTCAAGGATCTCAGCGGCACCGACCGCAATCTGCGCCTCGATCCCTTCGAGCAGCACATCTCGATGGTTGTCGTTGGCGGCCAGCTCGTCCACAACGGCAGCAGCCCGGTCTCGATCGACAAGCCGCTGAGCCTTGAACTCTACGATGTGGACCTGCTGGCGCCAGCGAGCAGCACCGGCATCAGCTTCAACGGCGTGCTCGGCGAGAACCAGAATCGACTGCTGGATCTTCTGGTCCGCCAGCGCGTGCCGGTGCTGATCGAGCCGGTCGACGAACCGGAAGGGAGGCGCAGCTGATGCGCCGCCACCTGCTCAGCGCAGCACTCGCCACACTCTGCGCCCTGCCCGCCACTGCGAGCGGCAAGGCCGAGCGCCTGCATGTCGACAGCTACATCGTGCGCGAGGCGCCGATGGACGGCCTGACCCTGCAGGCGCCGCAGCTGCCTGACCTGAGCCCTTATACCCGAGCGGCCGTCGAGGCGAAGATCGGTGCACGCAAACAGGGCCGCGTCACGGTCGATCGCATCCTGCGCCAGCCGGCGTTCAAGGAATTCACCGGCAGTGATGGCCGCATCGTCGAATGGGCGCGCCGTCAGACCAGCAACCCGCAGGCGATCTTCGTCGATAGCGGCGTCATGACGCCGGCCGATCTGGTCAAGGCCGTCGCCAACCGGAACTGGCTGGCGGAGACGGCGCCGGGCGTTTACCTGCTGCGCCTGCCGCTGGTGGTCGCGCACGGCGCGACGCTGCATATCGATCCGGCGACGCGCGAGTTCCGCATGTCCGAGGAAGGCGGCGCCTTCATCGTCAACGACGGCCGCCTGTTCATCGTCGGCAGCCATGTGACGGGCTGGCGCGAACGCGACGATGCGCCGGCGCATTTCCGCGACGGCACGCAGTTCCGTCCGTTCGTCGTGTCCTGGGGCGGCACCGAGACCTACATCGTCGACAGCACCGTCGCCAGCCTCGGCTACGCGGCGAGCAAGTCCTACGGCATCTCGATGTCTCAGTACAGTCCCAGCGTCGTCAAGGCGATGGGCCGCGGCGAGCCGACCGGCTGGCTGCTCGGCTCGACCTTCGTCGACAACTGGTATGGCTACTACTGCTATGAGGCGCGCGACGTCGTCATCGCCCGCAACATCTACAAGAACAACATCGTCTACGGCATCGATCCGCACGATCGCTCGCACGGCCTGATCATCGCCGAGAACGATGCCTACGGCACGGTGAAGAAGCACGGCATCATCGTCTCGCGCGAGGTCAACGACAGCTGGATCTTCCGCAACCGCGCGCACCACAACGCGCTGTCCGGCATCGTCATCGACCGCAGCAGCGTGCGTAACGTCGTCGCCGACAACACCGTCTACGCGAACAACTCCGACGGCATCACGATCTACGAAAGCTCGGACAACCTGATCTGGGCCAACCACAGCATTTCCAACAAGCGCCACGGCATCCGCGTGCGCAACAGCGTGCGCGTGCGCCTGCACGAGAACCGCGCGATCGCCAACGGCTCGGCCGGCATCTACGGCCACATCAAGGATCTGCACGGCACCGACCGCAATCTGAATCTCGATCCTTTCGAGCAGAGCGTGTCGCTGGTCGTCGTCGGCGGCCAGCTGATCCACAACGGCAGCGGCCCGGTGACGATCGACCAGCCGCTGAGCCTGGAGCTCTACAACGTCGATCTGCTCGCGCCGTCGCGCGCCGGTGGCCTCGCGCTGAGCGGCGTGCTCGGCCGCTACCAGAACGTCCTGCTTGATCTGCTGGTGCGTCAGCGCCGTCCTGTCGTCATCGAACCGGCCGGTGGCGCCGGAAGGGGAACCTGAGCCATGGTGTTTTCGTCGAACGTCTTCCTGTTCCTGTTCCTGCCGGTGTTTCTGGCGATCTACTACGCCAGCCCGTCGCGGTGGCGCAACGTGATCATCCTGATCGCGAGCTACATCTTCTACGGCTGGTGGCGCGCGGACTTCCTGCTGCTGTTCGCCGGCGTCACCGCGTGGAACTACCTGGTCGGCCTCGGCATTGCGCGCAATGGCATCGGCACGGCCGGCGCCAAGCGCTGGCTGACTGCCGGCGTCGTCGTCGACCTGTCGATCCTCGGCTACTTCAAGTACGCCAACTTCGGCATCGACACGCTCAACGCGCTGCTCGGCGTCACCGGCAACACGCCGATCACGGCGCTGCATGTGCTGCTGCCGATCGGCATCTCCTTCTACATCTTCCACGCGATCAGCTACATCGTCGACATCTATCGCGGCGATGTCGAAGCGACCCAGGACCCGATCGCCTTCGCCGCCTTCATCGCGCTGTTCCCGCAGCTCGTCGCCGGCCCGGTGCTGCGCTACAAGGATGTCGTCGATCAGTTCGCCAACCGCACGCATACCGTCGAAAAGTTCGCCGAAGGCGCGACGCGCTTCATGCAGGGCTTCGTCAAGAAGGTGTTCATCGCCGACACGCTGGCGCCGATCGCCGACCAGGCCTTCGCGCTGGAGAATCCGACGATGGTCGACAGCTGGGTCGGCGCGCTCGCCTACGCGGCGCAGCTGTACTTCGACTTCTCCGGCTACAGCGACATGGCGGTCGGCCTTGGCCTGATGATCGGCTTCCGCTTCATGGAGAACTTCAACCAGCCGTACATCAGCCAGAGCATCACCGAGTTCTGGCGGCGTTGGCACATCAGCCTGTCGAACTGGCTGCGCGATTATCTGTACGTTCCGCTCGGCGGCAACCGCCACGGCACGCTGATGACCTATCGCAACCTGCTGCTGACGATGCTGCTCGGCGGCATCTGGCATGGCGCCAACTGGACCTTCGTCGTCTGGGGCCTCTGGCACGGCGGCCTGCTCGCCATCGAGCGCATGGCCGGCGTCAAGGCGCAGGCCGATGGTTTCAACGTGGCGCGCTGGTCGCTGACCTTCCTTGCCGTGCTGATCGGCTGGGTGATCTTCCGCGCGCCGGACATCGGCACCGCGTTCAGCTACTACGGCGCGATGTTCAGCTTCGACAGCGAAGGCCTCAGCGCGCCGATGGCCGCGCAGACCTCGAGCCTGCAGCTGGCGGTGCTCATCGTCGCCTACATCGTCGTCGCCGTCTGCGGCTGGCGCGCGAGCGAAAAGCCGCTGCCGCTGTCGCCGCGCTTTGCTGCCGTGATCGCCCATCCGATCACCGAGGCCATGATGCTGCCGATCTTCGCGCTCGCCGTGCTTCGCCTGTCGGCGCAGAGCTACTCGCCGTTCCTGTACTTCCAGTTCTGAGGCCCGTATGCGCACTTTCGCCGTCATCCATACCAGCCTGTTCCTCGCTGTCGTGCTCGTGCTCGGCGCGCTCAGCATGCTGCGCATGCAGCCGATGCCGATGCCGGCCGGCACCGAGATCCGTGTCGGCGAAGCGGCACGCAAGTTCGAGGATCACTACGACGAAATCTTTCCGGCCAAGACCTTCGGCATCAACTTTTGGGCGGCCTTCCAGTACCTGGCGTTCGGCGAAGGCCGTAGCGGCGTCATCGTCGGCGACCAGGACTGGCTCTACAGCCTCGAGGAGTTCCGCGGCTGGCCGGATGGTGAAGCGCAGATCGAGACGCGCCTGCAGCAGATTGTCGACGTGCGTGAGCAGCTCGCGCGGCGCGGCACGATGCTGGTCGTCGCGTTGGTGCCGGCCAAGGCCAGCATCTATGCCGAGCATCAGGGCGATCATCGTCCGGATGCCGTGCACGACGGACTTTACGAACGCGCGCTCGGCGGCCTGCGTGCCCGCGACCTGATCGCGGCGGACCTGCAGACCGCGATGCTCGCCTGCAAGCAGCAGCGCGCGGTGTTCCTGCGCACCGATACGCACTGGACGCCGGACGGCGCGCGCTGCGCCGCGCAGGCGATCGCGGCGCAGGTCAATCAGGCCGGCCTCGGCACGCGGCAGCCGCAGGAATTCGTCGGCCGCACGGAAGCGGAACGCGACCACTCCGGAGACCTGATCAATTTCCTGCCGCTGGCGCCGCATTTCGCCGGACTGCTGCCGGCCTTCGATCGCCTCGCGCCGACGCATACCGATGCGGCCGCCGCCGTCGATCTGCTCGGCGATGCACCTGCCGCGGAGGTCGCGCTGGTCGGCACCAGCTACAGCGCCGATCCGCTGTGGAACTTCGACGGTGCGCTGCGCGAAAGCCTGCATGAAGACGTTCTCAACCTCGCCGATTCCGGTCATGGGCCGTTCAAGCCCATGGAGGCCTACTTGCAGGACTCGAACAGTCCACGCCCCCGCGTACTGATCTGGGAGATCCCGGTGCGCTACCTGCCCATGGAAGACGCACCGGCAGCCACACAGAAACCATCACACGGAGAAACCGCATGAACCGCAACCGCAGAAAACCGCTCGACCTGCTCACCCTGACGTTCGGCACCGCGATCCTGATCTCGGCGCTGCAACCGCAGCCGGCACGTGCCGACGACGCCGCGCTGTACGGACCGGAAGCGCCGCCCAACTCAGCCTTCGTCCGCGTCGTCAACGCCAGTGCCAACGGCGATCTCGACGCCCGCGTCGGCGACAAGGCGGTCGACCGTCTCGGCGCCTGGGGCGTCAGCGAATTCGAGTACCTGCCGGCCGGCACGCAGAACATCGTCGCCGGTGCGCAGACGCAGTCGGCACAATTGCAGGCCGGGCATTTCTACACCGCGGTGGCGGACGGCCAGAGCCTGCGCGTGCTGGAGAACGCCGGTTATGAGAATCGCCTCAAGGCCCTGGTCGTCCTCTACAACCTAACCGACCAGAACAATCTGTCTCTGCGTACCACCGACGGCAAGACCACGCTGGTCGAACCGGTGCAGCGCGACAATTCCGGTGCCCGTGAAGTGAATGCGGCGCGCGCCAAGCTCGCCCTGTTCGCCGGCGACACGCGCATCGCCGATACCCAGCCGCTGACGCTCAACCGCGGCAAGGCGCTGAGCCTGTTCGCGATCGGACCGGCCGCGTCGCCGAAGCTGGTCTACGCGACCAACTGAGACGGAGATCGTCATGGAATCCCGCCAGACGCCGGAACCGGTCACCGCACTGCGCTGGTGCGCCGTGTGGATGACGCTGATCGCCTTGCTGCTGGTCGGCGCCCAGATGAACAGCGCCCATGCGTCGGCAACCGAGCCGGCCATGGGCGACATGACCTCGGCTTCGGCAGTCGCCGACTTTCCCGAGTTCGAGGTCGAGGGCTGCTGCAAGCTGTGTCCGGCCGCCGCCAGCCCCGGCAGCTACAGCACGTCCTTCCTGCGCAGCTTCACGATGCTACGCGAAGGCCAGGACGGCTGGCTGTTCCGCTCCGACGACGATCTGCGCATCAGCTTCGGCCCCGACGACGAAGGCTTGAAGGACCTGGTGCGGCTGAACCAGGCGCTCAAGAAGAAGGGCGTGACGCTGGTCATGGTGATCCAGCCGCCGCGTGGCCTCATGCATCGCGAGAAGCTGTCGAAGGTGGACCGCGCCAACTACAACCATGAGCTGGCGCAGTTCAGCTACGTCAACATGCTCAAGCGTCTGCGCGCGGCCGGCATCGTCGTGCCGGATCTGGAGAAGCTGGTCTACGACCGCAGCGGCAAGGATTTCTTCTTCAAGGCCGACCACCACTGGACGCCGGAAGGCGCGCGCCGCACCGCGGTGCTGAGCGCCGAGACCATCCGCGAACTGCCGCAGTACAAGCAGCTCGAGCAGCGCAAGTTCGTCACCAAGCCAGCCGGGCTGTTCGCCAAGCGCGGCACCTTGAGCCGCGCGGCCGAGCGCATCTGCGGCTTCGACTCGCCGTCGCAGTATGTGCGCACCTACACGACCGAACCGCTCGACGACAGCGACGGCGCATCGCTGCTCGGTGAGTCCGCGGCCCCGCCGGTGATTCTGGTCGGCACCAGCAACAGCGATCCGACCTACAACTTCTCCGGCTTCATGTCCGAAGCGCTGGGCATCGACATCATCAACGCGTCGATCCCCGGCGGCGGCATGGACGGCGCGATTCTCGCCTTCATGCGCAGCGCCGAATTCCAGGAGACGCCACCCAAAGTGCTGATCTGGGAAGTCGAGGCTTACCACAACATTTCCGATCCGGAGTTCTACCGGCAGGCGGTTCCGCTGGTCGACGACGGCTGCCAGCGCAAGTCGGTGGCACTCAAGGACACGCGGCCGCTGAAGCCGGGCCGCAACGAGATCCTGTTCAACGGCAACGGCCAGGTGCGCGAGCTGCGCAGCAAGGACTACACGATCGACCTGCAGTTCAGCGATCCGGCGGTCACCGATCTCGACGCGGTGGTCTGGTACACCAACGGCCGCCGCGACACCGTCACGCTGGAAACCGATCACTCCGACGGCAAGGGCCGCTTCCTGTTCGAGCTGCGCGACGACGGCGACTGGGCCGGCTTCACGTTCCTGTCGATGGACGTCGAGCTGCCGCCCGGCGCGCCCGGCAGCGGCACGCTGGAAGCGCGGCTCTGCGAACGCGCGACGCCGTCCAGACGCATGCAGACCGCGAGCCGGTGAACGCCATGAAACGATTGAGCCGTTATCTGCTGCCGCTGCCCGCCCTGTTGCTCGCCGGCCTGTGGAGCACGCTGGGCACGGCGGCGACGCTGCAGCCGCCACCGGGCTATGCGGTCGCCGTCGGCCAGGGCCGCAAGGATCTGCGCGACTGCCCGGCGGATGCGCAGCCGTTCACGACCAAGCTCGATTTTCCGAGCAAGTTCGAAGGCTCCGACAAGGCGCGCGACGATCGCAATCCGGTCGCCGAGGCGGAGTATCGCCGGCGCATCGCGTCGATCACCGCTTTCGAGCGCGGCGTCAGCAAGCAGGTCGACGACTACATGCGCGCCGGCAAGCCGCAGGCGCTGGACTGCGCAATCAATCTGCTGCACAGCTGGAGCACCGCCGGCGGCCTGCAGGGCGAGTCGACGACGCATACCGGCAAGTCGATGCGCAAATGGGCGCTCGGCAGCGTGGCCTCGTCCTACGTGCGGCTGAAGTTCTCGCCGTCGCGGCCGCTGGCGACAGTCGATGCGGAAAAGATCCGCGCGATCGAAGCCTGGATGTCGCGCGTCGCCGACCAGGTCGTCGACGAATGGCGCGACCAGCCGATCAAGAAGACCAACAACCACGAGTACTGGGCCGCCTGGGCGGTGATGGCAGTCGGCGTCGCGCTCGATCGCGAGGATCTGTTCGACTGGGCCGTCGAGCAGTATCACATCGCCGCGAAGCAGATCGACGCCGGCGGCTATCTGCCCAACGAGCTCGCCCGCGACACGCGCGCGCTGTACTACCACAACTATGCATTGACGCCGCTCGCGATGATCGCCGCGTTCGGCAAGGCCAACGGCCTCGATCTCGCCGCCGACAACGACCGCGCACTCGACCGCCTGGTCGGCCGCGTGCTCGCCGGCATCGACGATCCCGACGACTTCGAGGACAAGACCGGTTCCGAGCAGGTCGTCTCGGAGCTCGGCGAGAGCTCGAAGTTCGCGTGGATGGAGGCGTACTGCTGGACCACGCCCTGCAACAAGGATCTGCAGAAGCGCCTCGACAAGCTGCGGCCGATCAGCAGCACCCGTCTGGGCGGCAATGTGTCCGACCTGTTTTCCGTACAAGCCCGCACTCACGCCGTGAGTCCGGGTGCATCCCATTCATCCCAGGAGGTAAGCTCATGGACATCCCCATTCGCCCGGCGCTGATGCCGGCAACCGCCCTCGTCCCGATCCTGATGTCCGGCGGCGCCGGTACGCGGCTGTGGCCGCTGTCGCGCGAGGCCTATCCCAAGCAGTTCCACGCGCTCAACGGCGATCTGACGCTGCTGCAGAACACCGCGCTGCGCGCACGTTCACTCGAAGGCGCCGTCGCGCCGGTCGTCATCGGCAGCGAGGCGCATCGTTTCCTGATTGCCGACCAACTGCGCGAAGCCGGCGTCACGCAGTCGACACTGCTGCTGGAGCCGGAAGGCCGCGACACCGCACCGGCCGCCGCGGTGGCCGCGCACTTCGCGGAGGCCAGCTACGGCGAGAACGCGATCGTGCTGCTGATGGCGGCCGATCACGTCATCGAGGATATCGAGCAGTTCACCGCCAAGGTGAAGGTCGCTCAGAAGCTCGCCGCCGCAGGCCACATCGTCACCTTCGGCATCCAGCCGACACGTGCCGAGACCGGCTTCGGCTACCTGCGCCGCGGTGCGCCGCCCGAAGGCAGCAAGCCGGGCGAGCACTTCAAGGTAGATGCCTTCGTCGAGAAGCCTGACGCCGAACGTGCGCAAGCCTTCATCGACAGCGGCGAGTACTACTGGAACAGCGGCATGTTCATGTTCCGCGTCGACCGCTTCCTCTCCGAACTGGATCGCCTGCAGCGGCCGTTGAGCCAGTGCGCGCACGCGGCGCTGATGATGGCGCGGCACAGCGAGGACGGCGTGCACCTGAATGCCGAGGCCTTCGCGTCATGCAAGAAGATCTCGCTCGACTACGCCGTGATGGAGAAGCTCGACGACATCGTGCTCGTGCCGCTCGACGCCGGCTGGGACGACGTCGGCTCCTGGGCCTACCTCGGCAACCTGCCGGCCAGCGACGAATCCGGCAACCATACGCAGGGCGATGTGCTGCTGGAAGATTCGTCCAACAACCTGGTGCGCTCGGACGGCCGCCTGATCGCGATGGTCGGCGTCAGCGACCACGTGGTCATCGAGACGGCGGATGCGGTGCTGATCGCGCCGCGCGATCGTGTGCAAGAGGTCAAGGGCGCGGTGGAGTCGCTGCGCAAGCAGCAGCGCTCGGAAGCGACCCAGCATGCACGCTGCCACCGGCCTTGGGGTCACTACGAGACGGTCGCCGGCGGCGATCGTTTCCAGGTCAAGCGCATCGTCGTCAAGCCGGGACAGAAGCTCAGCCTGCAGATGCACCACCATCGCGCCGAGCACTGGATCGTCGTGCGCGGCACGGCGCTGGTCCATTGCGGCGACCGTGAGTTCCTGTGCTCGGAGAACGAGTCGACCTACATCCCGCTCGGCACCACGCACCGGCTGGAAAATCCCGGCGTGCTGCCACTGGAGCTGATCGAGGTGCAGTCCGGCGCGTATCTCGGCGAGGACGACATCGTGCGCTTCGAGGACGTCTACGGCCGCATCGAACCGGACTGCGCCGAAGCGCCGCCGCCGGTCGTCGAGCCGCTGGCGGCCGCGGCGCGCGCGGCCTAGGCCGGCTTCAGTGCAACAGCGCGCTGTTGTTGGCGGGTGCCGGCACCGGGACCGGACGCTGCAGCACCGTGGTGGCGCCGTAGCTGAACGCGGCGCGTTCCCACTGCTCGCAGGTGGCCATGACCCAGGTCGGCAGCTCGCCGGCGTCGACCGCCTTCTCGATGCGACGACGCGCCTCGAAAGCGCGGTCGGCGGCCTGCTGCAACAGCGCTTCCATCTTTTCGCGACTCATGTTTACTCCTCCAATCCGCAGTCCCGCGGTGTGCCGTCCTGCCGTCCATCCATGACCCAGCCAGCGCAGCAATTCTGGGTCGGGCGCACGGCTTCCACAGACCCTCGCAGACGACCGGCAGCGTTGACGCTACCGGCGGCACTGCGTTCATCTTCAGCTTGCGCAGGTACCCTTCCATGACGCTCGAGACCCACACACCCGCCGCTCGCAATCCCTGCTTCAAGGCCTACGACATCCGCGGTCGCCTCGGCGACGACCTGAATGCCGACTTCGCCTACCGGCTCGGCCTCGCCTACGGCGCGCGATTCTCGCCGCAACGGGTCGCCCTGGGCCGAGACGTACGTCACAGCTCGCCGATGCTTCTCGACGCGCTGGCCCAAGGCTTCAACCGCTGCGGCGTCGAAGTGCTGGACCTGGGCCTGTGCGGGACCGAGGAAATCTACTGGGCCGCCCAGCAGGCCGGCGTCGACGGCGGCATCCAGATCACCGCGAGCCACAACCCGATCGACTACAACGGCATGAAGCTGGTGCTCGGCGGCGCGATCCCGGTCTCCGGCGATTCCGGCCTCGGCGACCTCGAAGCGCTGGTCTGCGCCAGCCAGGACCGCGCGCCATCGACGCCGCCGCAGATGATCCCGACGTCCTATCGCGACGCCTACGTGCGCTACCTGCTCGGCTATGTCGACCCAGCGCGGCTGCGGCCGCTGAAGATCGTCGTCAACGCCGGCAATGGCGCGGTCGGCCCGCTGCTGGACGCACTGGAACCGCAGCTGCCGTTCGAGCTGATCCGCGTCCACGCCGAGCCGGACGGCAGCTTCCCCAACGGCATCCCCAACCCTCTGCTGCCGGAGATGCGCGAGGACACGATCCGCGCGGTGCGTGCCAACGGCGCCGACTTCGGCGTCGCCTGGGACGGCGATTTCGACCGCTGCTTCTTCTTCGACGAGAAAGGCCGCTTCATCGAGGGCTACTACATCGTCGGCCTGCTTGCAGAACGCATGCTCGACAAAGCCGACGCCGCGTCGACCCGGCGCATCGTCCACGATCCGCGCCTGACCTGGAACACGATCAACGTCGTCACCCAGAACGGCGGCATCCCGGTGCAGTCGAAGACCGGCCACGCCTTCATCAAGGAACGCATGCGCCAGGAAGACGCGCTGTACGGCGGCGAGATGAGCGCGCACCACTACTTCCGCGACTTCGCCTACTGCGACAACGGCACGATTCCCTGGCTGCTGGTCGCCGAACTGATCAGCGACACCGGCAAGCCACTGTCGGAGCTGGTCGACGAGCGCATGCAGCAGTTTCCGGTCAGCGGCGAGATCAACCGCCGGGTCGACGACATCCAGAAAGTCGTCGGCAGCATCGAGCGCCACTACCAGAGCCAGGCGCGGGCGCTGGACTGCACCGACGGCATCAGCATGGACATGGGCGACTGGCGCTTCAACCTGCGCGGCTCGAATACCGAGCCGCTGCTGCGCCTCAACGTCGAGGCGCGCGGCGACGTCGGGCTGATGCAGGCCAGGACCGGCGAAATCCTCGCGCGGATCGACCGGGTGCCTTGATGCGCTCTTCTTCCTCTCCCCGCCTGCGGGGAGAGGGCCGGGGCGAGGGCCGCTGATCGCCGGAATTTGAGTCCGCCCGCAGGCGCGGTTAGGCTGCGCGCCCTGAGAACCTGACCGGGCAAGACGTCGATGAGCGAAGTAAGACCCCTGATGCACGCGATCCAGGATCGCGACCTCGCCGCCGCCAAGGCCGCACTGGAGCGCGACGTCGGCCAGGCCACCGATCCGCTGCCCGGCGGCCTGTCGCCGCTGATGTTCGCGCTGTACAACGGCGCCGCCGACATCGTCGAGTTGCTCAAGCCGTTCCGTCCGCTCGACATCTTCGAAGCGGCCGCCGCCGACGATGCCACCCGCATCGCTGTGCTGGTCACCGCCGATCCCGGCGTCATGACCCAGCACAGCGTCGACGGCTGGACGCCGCTGCACCTGGCAGCCTTCATGGGCTCGCGCAACGCGGTGCTGGTGCTGGTCGGCCTCGGCGCACCGATCAATGCGCCGTCGACCAACCCGATGACCAACTCGCCGCTGCACGCCGCAATTGCCGGCGCCGCCGGCGAAGGCCTCGCACCGCTGCTGATCGGCCTCGGCGCCGACCCGATGTACGTCGGCGGCAGCCAGGTCAACGCGCTGCATCTCGCCGCATCGCGCGGCTTCGAAAACCTCTGCAAGCTGCTGCTCGCACGCGGCATCGATCGCATGGCCGTCACCGAAGACAACAAGACCGCCTCCGACATCGCGCGCGAGCGCGGCCATCTGGGCACGGCGGCGTTGCTGGATCTGGCAGGGAACTGAGGCGGGTCTCGCGCCGCTTACGAAAGAACGCGCACAGCCCGCGTAGCCCGGGTGAAACCCGGGAGATGCCGGCATCGGCAAGCGCGCTACCCGGGTTGCACCCGGGCTACGTTTGTATGCGAACGCAGTTTTGCCGGGCGGGCATAAATAAACCCCGTTCGTCTCAAGTGCCGCGCGCGAAGCACGCGGTGTATCGAGAGACCGCTACGGGGCCTGGATCAAGCCCTTGCGCTTCGCCTCGCGCCGCTCACGGAAGAACGCGCGCAGAACGTCGCCGCATTCCGCCTCAAGCACGCCGCCGCGCCACTGCACGACATGATTCAACCGCGGCGCGGCGATGACGTCGTAGACGGAGTTCACCGCGCCGGCTTTCGGATCGCTCGCACCGAACACCAGTTCACGCACGCGCGCGTGGGTGATCGCACCGGCGCACATCACGCAGGGTTCCAGCGTCACATACAGCGTCGTGTCGTTGAGACGGTAGTTGCCGATGCGTTTCGCCGCGGCGCGCAGCGCGATCATCTCGGCATGCGCGGAGGGATCGTGCTCGGCGATCGGCCGGTTCCAGCCCTCGCCGACGATGCGTCCCTGGAAGGTCACGACCGCGCCGACCGGCACCTCGCCCTGCAACTGCGCACGCCGCGCCAGCAGCAGCGCGTGCCGCATCATGACGATGTCGATCGTGCTGCTATCGGCGTCCACGTTGGCGTCCGTCGCTCAGGCGCTGAACGCCGAGCGCATCGTCCATGCGCCGATGATGACGAAGCCGAGTCCGGCAACCAGCTTCAGATGCTTCGGGCTGACCACGGTCGACAGCCAGCCGCCGGCGAGTACGCCGATGCCGGCGGCGACAACCAGCGCGGTCGCCGAACCGGCGAAGACCACCCACTTCGACGTCGGCTTGTCGGCGGAGAACAACATTGTCGCCAGCTGCGTCTTGTCGCCGAGTTCGGCGATGAACACCGTGACAAACACGGTGGCGAAGATCTTCAGGTCCATGGCGCGGTCCGGTACTGGGGAAGATGACCGGCGCCGCTGGCTCTGGAAAACCGCTCGCTCGGAACGGCGCGAATTCTAGCACCCGCCTCCTGCGCTCAGCGGGAGGCGGCCACGATTGCCGGCGCCGCTTCCCAACCGCCGCCGAGCGCCTTGTAGATCGCGACCACGGACAGTTGCTGCGCGGTGCCGGCCTGGGCGACGGCATCCTCGGCTTCGAGCAGCGTGCTTTCCGCATCGAGCAGGCGCAGGAAATCGATGACGCCTTCGCGGTACTGGATGCGTGCCAGTTCAGCTGCGCGTCCCGATGCGGTCGCCTGTCGTGTCAGGCTCGCCAACCGCGCCTGCTGCTGCCGGTAGCCGACGA
Organism: Fontimonas sp. FW305-C-3; assembly: GCF_058783185.1. Lineage (NCBI taxonomy): Bacteria > Pseudomonadati > Pseudomonadota > Gammaproteobacteria > Nevskiales > Nevskiaceae > Fontimonas > Fontimonas sp. FW305-C-3. The sequence continues at coordinate 1,101,999 of NZ_JBYSYK010000002.1, forward strand.
AGGCGTTCTCGGTATCTTCCTGTGCATGCAGCACCGCCAGCTCGTAAGCGGCGAGCGCGCCTTCCGCCCGCGCTTCGCTGCCGCGGATGCGGGCGCGCACGCTGCCGAGATCGAGCGCCGCCCAGCTCAGCGTCGGCGCGATCGACCAGGCCTGCGTCGCCGATTCGCCGAGGCTGCCGACGTTGCCGGACACGAAGCCGAGGAAGCCGTTGAAGCTCAGGCGCGGAAACAGATCCGCGGTCGCGACACCGATGCGCGCGGTCGCCGCGGCCAGATTGCGTTCGGCGATGCGCACGTCGGGACGGCGGCGCAGCAGATCGTCGCCGGCGCCGATCGCCAGCTCATGAACGCCCGGCTGCGTGACGACCGGCGCCAGTTCCGCATCGAGCGCGCCCGGCCGCTGACCGAGCAGCACGGCGAGCCGGTACGCGGCGCGGCGCTCGGCGGTGATCAGCAGCGGAATCACCGCTTCGGTCGCCGAGTAGCGCGCCTGGCTGCTCGCGACATCGAGTTCGGCACTGCGGCCGACCTCGTAGCGCACTTCGGTCAGGCGCAGCGTCTCGGCCTGGTTGCCGAGATTGCGACGCGCGACTTCCAGCTGGCGTTGCGCGCCGCGCAGCTCGAAATAGTTGCGCGCGATCTCGGCGGCGACGCTGACCTGCGCATCCTGCAGACCGGCGACCGCCCCTTCCGCATCGGCGCGCGCCGCTTCGGTCGCGCGACGTACGCGACCGAACAGATCGATCTCCCAGCTGGCATCGAAGCCCAACTGGTTGATCTCGGTCTCGACGCGCTGTTCGTCGGCGCCGGCCAACTGCGCCTTGCTGCGTTGATGCGCCGCCCCGGCGGTGATCGTCGGAAACTGGTCGAGCTGCGCGTCGCGGAACAGCGCGCGCGATTCGCTGACTCTGGCCAGCGCCGAACGCAGATCGAGGTTCGCGCTGAGCCCGCGCGTCACGAGGCTGTCGAGCACGGCGTCGTCGAACTGCCGCCACCACTGGGCTTCCGGCGCAGCCGGGCTCAGGCCCTCGCCGGCGTTGACGAACTCCACCGGCGCCGGCGTCGGCGCGCGGTAGTCGGGCCCGACCGCGCAGGCTGCCAGTGTCAGCACCAGCGGCACGACGGCAACTGTCTTCAGGAGGCTTACCACGGCAGCACCTGGCCGAGATGGAAGAACGAGCCGCTGGGCCCATCGGCACCGAGCAGTGCCAGCTCGACGCTGGTCTTCGCGCCCTCGCCGACTTCGATCTCGCCCTCGCCATGGTTCATCTCGGTCTTCACGTAACCGGGATGCGCGGCGTTGACCTTGATCTTCGTGTCCTTCAGCTCGTAGGCGAGATGCACGGTCCAAGCGTTGACCGCGGCCTTCGACGCGCTGTACGCCGGCACGGCCTTGAAGTCGTAGATCGGCGAGCCCGGCGTCGCGTGGATGCTGATCGAGCCGAGGATGCTCGACAGGTTGACGATGCGGCCGGCGGCGGACTTCTTGACCAGCGGCAGGAAGGCGTTCGTCACCTCGACGAGGCCGAACAGGTTGGTCTCGAAGATCTTGCGCCAGACATCGACGCCCTGCGCGGACGGCAGGCTGCCGGCACTTCCGGCGACGATGCCGGCGTTGTTGATGAGGATGTCGAGGCGGCCGTGGCGCTTCTCGACCTGCTTCACTGCGGCGGCGATGCCCGCCGAACTGGTGACGCTGAGCTCCAGCCCTTCGGCGGCGAGGCCCTGTCCCTGCAGACGCAGCGCAGCGGCAACGCCCTTGCTGCCGTCGCGGCTGCCGAGGATGACGTGCACACCTTGCAGCGCCAGCTGGCGCGCGGTCTCGAAACCAAGGCCGCGGTTGCCGCCGGTGATCAATGCAATCTTGTCCATGAAATGCTCCTGTTTCTGTTTTCGTTGGCACGTAGCCCGGGTGAAACCCGGGGATCTGCGCCTGTGGAGAAAGCGCGAACCCGGATTGCATCCGGGCTACATGCTGTTTCCGTTAGTGAGAGTGGACTGGCTCGCCTGCATCGGCGATCGCTTCCGCCGCGCGGCGCGACGGCAGCAGACGGCGCGCCAGCAGGTAGAACACCGGCGTCAGCAGCAGGCCGAACAGTGTCACGCCGAGCATGCCGGAGAACACCGCGACGCCCATCGCATGACGCATCTCGGAACCGGCGCCGCTGCTGAACACCAGCGGCACGACGCCCATGATGAAGGCGATCGACGTCATCAGGATCGGCCGCAGGCGCAGGCGGCAGGCATCGAGCACGGCCTGCCAGGTCGACTCGCCCTGCGCTTCGCGATCCCTTGCGAACTCGACGATGAGAATCGCGTTCTTGCACGCCAACCCAACCAGCACGATCAGGCCGATCTGCGTGAAGATGTTGTTGTCGCTGCCGGAGATCTGCACGCCGACGATCGCGCTGAGCAGCACCATCGGCACGATCAGGATCACCGCGAGCGGCAGGCTCAGGCTCTCGTACTGCGCGGCGAGCACGAGGAACACCAGCAGCACGACCAGCGGAAACACATAGGCCATCGTGTTGCCGGCGAGGATCTGCTGATAGGTCAGGTCGGTCCATTCGTAAGCCATGCCGTTCGTCAGCTCGCGCTGCACGACTTCCTCGATCGCCGCCTGTGCCTGACCGCTGCTGTAGCCGTCGGCCGGCGCACCGTTGAGATCGGCGGTCAGGTAGCCGTTGTAGTGCATGACGCGATCCGGCCCGGCGGTTTCCTGCACGCTGACGAAGGCGGCGAGCGGCACCATGTCGCCATCCGCGTTGCGCGTCTTGAGCTTGCCGATGTCGGCCGCGGTGAGGCGGAACTCCGGCTCGGCCTGCACATTGACCTGGTAGGTGCGCCCGAAACGGTTGAAGTCGTTGACGTACAGCGCACCCAGATAGACCTGCATCGTGTCGAACAGGTCCGGCAGCGCGATGCCGGCCGCCTTGGCCTTCTCGCGGTCGATGTTAGCCGCGACCTGCGGCACGTTGATCTGGTAGCTGGTGAAGACGTCCTTCAGCTCCGGACGCTCCTTGGCCTTGGCGATCAGGTTCTGCATCTGCCGATGCAGCTCCTCGAAGCCGAGGTTGCCGCGGTCCTCGATCTGCATCTTGAAGCCGCCGATCGTGCCGAGTCCTTCGACCGGCGGCGGCGAGAACACGCCGACCTGCGCATCCTGGATCTTGTCGAACTGGCTCTTCAGCTGACCGGCGACTTCCGACGCCGACTGGTTCTTGCCCTGGCGTTCGTCGAAGGACTCCAGCGACTCGAAGGAGATGCCGGCGTTCGGGCTGTTGGTGAAGCCGTTGATCGACAGGCCCGGGAAGGCGATCGAGTTCTTGACGCCCGGCGTCTGCAGATCGATCTCGCCCATGCGGCGGATCACGCGCTCGGTGCGGTCCAGCGTCGCCGCATCCGGCAGCTGCGCGTAGGACACCAGGTATTGCTTGTCCTGCTCCGGCACGAAGCCGGTCGGCGTGCTCGCGAAGCCGAGCCAAGTCAGCAGGATCAAACCGCCGTAGACGAACAGCGCGATGCCGCTCGCCCGCATGACGCGGCTGACCGAGCTGACGTAGCCGTTCGACGCGCGCGTGAAGAAGCGGTTGAACGGCCGGAAGAACCAGCCGAGCGAGGCATTGATGCCGCGCTGGAAGCGATCCGGCGCCGCGCCATGCGGCTTGAGCAGTACCGCCGACAGCGCCGGCGACAAGGTCAGCGAGTTGAACGCCGAGATCAGCGTACTGATCGCGATCGTCAATGCAAACTGCTTGTAGAACTGGCCGGACAGGCCGCTGATGAACGCGGTCGGGATGAACACCGCGCACAGTACCAATGCCGTGGCAAGGATCGGCCCGGTGACTTCCTTCATCGCCTGCTGGGTCGCGGCGAACGGCGACAGGCCGTTCTCGATATTGCGCTCGACGTTCTCGACGACGACGATCGCGTCGTCGACGACGATGCCGATCGCCAGCACAAGGCCGAACAGCGACAGCGCGTTGAGGCCGAAGCCGAACAGATGCATGACCGCGAACGTACCGATCAGCGACACCGGCACCGCGATGAGCGGAATCACCGACGCGCGCCAGCTCTGCAGGAACACGATGACGACCAGCACGACCAGCACGATCGCCTCGAACAGCGTCTTGACGACGGCCTTGATCGAGCCACGGACGAACACCGTCGGATCGTAGGCGACGTCGTACTCGAGGCCCTGCGGGAAGTCCTTCTTCAGCTCCGCCATCCGCGCGCGCACCGAATCGGAGATGGCGATCGCGTTGCTGCCCGGCCGCTGGAACACGCCGATACCGACCGCCGTCTGGCCGTCGAGCAGCGCACGCAGCGCGTAGTTGTCCGAGCCGAGTTCGATGCGGGCCACATCGCGCAGACGCGTGATCTGCCCGTCGCCGCCGGTCTTGACGATGATGTTCTCGAAGTCAGCCTCTTCGACGAGACGACCCTGGGTGTTGATCGCGAGCTGGAAGTTCGGCTGCGGCGAGCCGTCGTTGAGTTCGCGGATGCCCGAAGCCGGCGCGCCGAGCTGGCCGGCGGCGACCTGGATGTTCTGTTCGCGGATCGCGTTGACGACATCGCTCGCGGTCAGATCGCGGCTTGCGACCTTCTCCGGATCGAGCCAGATGCGCATCGAGTAGTTGCCGCCGCCCCAGGCCTGCACATCGCCGACGCCCTCGAGACGCGCGAGTTCATCCTTGACGCGCAGCGCGGCGTAGTTGGCGATGTAGGTCTGGTCGTAGCGACCGTCCGGCGAATAGAGGAACACCGCGACGGTGATGTTCGGCGACGCCTTGGCGGTCGTCACGCCGATGCGCTGCACGTCCTGCGGCAGTTTCGGCAGCGCCTGCGCGACGCGGTTCTGCACCAGCACCTGCGCACGGTCGACGTCGGTGCCGAGCTTGAAGGTGATCGTCAGCGTCATCACGCCGTCGGCGGTCGCCTGCGAAGCCTGGTACAGCATGCCCTCGATGCCGGTGATCGCCTGCTCCAGTGGCCCTGCGACCGTCTCGGCGATGATCTTCGGGTTGGCGCCCGGATACGCGGTGCGCACGACGACCGTCGGCGGCACGACCTCCGGGTATTCACTGATCGGCAGCTGTGGCAGCGAGATCAGGCCGGCGAGCAGGATCAGCGTCGACAGCACACCGGCGAAGATCGGCCGGTTGATGAAGAATTGCGAGAGCTTCACGGCATGCTCCGGGCGTTGTCGCCGCTGTTGCGCGCGACGGTTGTGGCGACAGTGCCGATCACGGCACCGCCATTGCTCGCCTGCTTCAAGGTCTGGCCCTGCTCACCGCCCATCGCGGCGCGGATCGGCGTGACGGCTTCGCCCGGCTTGGCATGCTGCAGGCCGTTGACGACGATGACATCGCCGCCCACCAGTCCGCTTTCGACAATGCGCAGGCCGTCGACCGCCGGACCGAGCGTCACCGTGCGGTACTCGATCGTGTTGTCGGCCTTCAGCGCGAGCACGAACTTCTTGCCGAGGTCCGCGCCCACCGCACGATCGTCGATCAGCACGCGCTCGCGCTGCTCGCCGGCGACGAGACGCACGCGGGCGAACAGGCCGGGCGTCAGCGCGCCATCGGCATTGGCGAACACCGCACGACCGCGGATCGTGCCGGTGCGCGGATCGAGGCGGTTGTCGATGAAGTCGAAGCGTCCGCTGCGCGGATAGCCTTCTTCGTTGGCGAGCCCCATGTAGACCGGCTTGTCGCTCTTCGCGCCTTCGCGATTGCTGTAGCGCAGGTAAGTCTGCTCGTCGGTATCGAAGTACGCGTAGATCGGATCGTCCGACACCAGCGTCGTCAGCAGGTTGGCGCTGCTGACCAGATTGCCCGCGGTGATGTTGGCGCGCGAGACGCGGCCGTCGATCGGTGCGGTGATGCGGGTGAACTCCAGATTCAGGCGCGCGGCTTCAAGGCTGGCGTCGACTGCGCCGACATCCGCAGCCGCAGCGGCGGCGGCAGTGAGGATGCGGTCGTACTCTTCGCGCGAAATGGCGTTCTGGTCGAGCAGGCGCTGCGCGCGGTCGCCGTTGGCCTTTGCGAGCTTGACCTGCGCATGGGCGCGCTGCTGCTCGGCCACCAGCCGGTTGACCTCGGCGCGATATGGCCGCGGGTCGATCTGGAACAGCACCTGGCCCTTCTTTACCCGCGAGCCTTCCTCGAACTGCACCGACTCCACATAGCCGCCGACGCGCGGATGAATGTCGACGGAGTTGACGGCTTCGAGCCGGCCGGTGAATTCGTCCCAGTCGCGCAGCGGCTTCACCAGGACTTCCGAAACGGTGACTTCCGGCGGCGGCGCGACGGCGGCGGCTTCCTGAGCGTCTGAATCGGTGCAGGCATTGAGCAGTCCCGCGCCGAGCAGGGACAAAGTAGTGGCGAGGATTGCAATCTTGGCGTTGCGCATCGTGTGACTCCGAATTTGTAGCCTTGAGGCGGCCAATGGCCCGCCCCCAACCCGTCGAATTTCTGCAACAACTACCCGCGAAGTCCTGACAATTCATGGACTTGACATCGGGGTGAAACATCGCGATCATTCTCGACGTTACTAGACCGTTCGGTATCACCTAGGTCAGACGATACTGACCGGTCACTATCGTGTCAAGAGGAGAATGTCGATGAACGCCAAAGCGCAGTTCGCGCCGGAGCCCAACTCGCTGACTTCAGATGAGAAGTTGGCCAGCCTTTGTGTCCGTGACCGGATCTTCGAGACGGCCCGCGAGCTGTTCTATCGCCAGGGCATCCATCAGGTCGGCGTCGAAGCGATCGCCACCAAAGCCGGCACGACCAAGATGAGCCTGTACCGCCATTTCGCCTCGAAGGACGATCTGGTCGCCGCCTGCCTGACCGAGGATGTGCGCCTGTTCTGGGAGTGGTGGGACAGCGTTGTCACCCCGCACGCCGGCAATCCGCGTCAGCAGCTGGAATCGCTGTTCGACGCCTTCCAGAACGACACCTGCGAAGTCGAAAACGCGCGCGGTTGTCCGCTCGCCAACGCCGCCGTCGAGCTGCCGGAACCGGAGCACCCCGGCCGCCAGGTCATCATTCAGTACAAGACCGAGCAGCGCCGACGCCTGCGCGAGATGTGTCATCAGATGGGCGCACGCAATGCGGACCGCCTCGGCGATGCGCTGGTGCTGTTGATCGAAGGGTCTTACGTCAGCGGCCTGGTGTTCTGCCAGAGCGGGCCGGACAGCGCGGTGGCTGATACGGCAAGGATGCTGATTGCGGCGCATCTGCCGGTTGCATAACCGACTGCAGTAGCTCCCTCTCCCCGCACGCGCGGGGAGAGGGTTGGGGTGAGGGGTGTGCCTGTTAAAGAGCGTTGCGCTCTCCGCCTGCCCCTCACCCCTGCCCTCTCCCCGCAAGCGGGGAGAGGGAGAAAGAAATCAGATCACGCCCTTCTTCACCAGCGCCTCACGCTCGGTTGAGCCAATCCCCAACAGCTCACCGTAGACTTCCGCATTGTGCTGCCCCAACGCCGGACTCGGCTGGCGGATCTTCCCCGGCGTCGCCGACAGCTTCGGCGCAATGTTCTGCATGCGGATCTGACCGAAATCCGGATGCGGCACGTTGACGATCGCCTCGCGCGCCTGGAAGTGCTCGTCGGCAATCATGTCCGGCGCGCGGTACATCAACCCGGCCGGCACGCCGTGCTCCCGCATCTTCGCCAGCACGTCGCTGGTCTTCAGCGTCATCGTCCAGGCTTCGATGCGCGCATCGAGCTCGCCCTGGCGCTGGCCGCGCGCGACATGCGTTGAGTACTCCGTGCTCTGCGCCAATGCGTCCTGCCCCATCGCCTTGCACAGCCGGCCGAAGATCGCATCCTGGTTCGCACCGATCAGCACCATGCCATCGGCGGTCTGATAGACGTTCGACGGCGCAATGCCCGGCAGGAACGAACCGACGCGCTCGCGGATGAAGCCGGCCTTGTCGTATTCCGGAATCAGCGATTCCATGATGTTCAGCACCGCCTCGTACAGCGCCGAATCGACCATCTGCCCACGCCCGGTCGCGTTGCGCACGTTCAGCGCGGCGAGCGCACCGAGGCAACCGAAGGTCGCCGCGAGCGAATCGCCGATCGAGATGCCGACGCGCGACGGCGGCGCCGTCGGATCACCGACGATGTAGCGCAGGCCACCCATCGCCTCGCCGATCAGACCGAACGAAGGCTGGTCGGCATACGGCCCGTTCTGGCCGAAGCCCGACACGCGGACCATGATCAGCTTCGGATTGATCCGGCTCAGCGTGTCCCAGCCGAGATTCCATTTCTCGAAGGTGCCGGGGCGGAAGTTCTCGATGAGGATGTCGGCCTTGACGACCAGATCGCGCAGCAGCTGCTGGCCTTCCGCCTGGCGCAGGTCCAGCGTCACCGACTTCTTGTTGCGCGCGATCACCGGCCACCACAGCGGCTTGCCGTCCTCGCTGCGCTTGCCCCACTCGCGCATCGGATCGCCGACGCCGGGCGGCTCGATCTTGATCACCTCGGCGCCGAAGTCCGCCATCAACTGGCCGCAGAACGGGCCGGCGATCAGCGTGCCGAGTTCGAGCACGCGCAGGCCGGTCAGCGGGCCGTTGGGGAATTGCTGCTGTATGGGGTCGTTGTTCGACATCACTTGCTCTGTTCACTCGTCTTTCCCGCGAAAGCGGGAATCCAGGGCGGAGAGAGCAACGCTTCTTAACCCTGGATTCCCGCTTTCGCGGGAATGACGTTCAAAGAATCTGGAGTTCGGATAGCGCAGCCCGCGCTATGCGTGATCGGCGTCCTGCAAAATCATCGCCGCGCCCTTCTCACCAATCATCGTCGCAGCAGCATTGGTATTGCCGCTGATCAGCAGCGGCATCACTGATGCATCGACGACGCGAAGGCCCTCGATTCCGCGTACGCGCAGGCGTGGATCGACGACTGCCATGCCGTCAATGCCCATCTTGCAGGTCCCGACAGGATGATAAGCGGTCTCGGCATGGCCCCGCACCCAGTCGAGCAATTCCTCGTCAGTCTGCAGCTGCGCGCCCGGCTCGACTTCCTGCAAGCGGTGCGACTCGAACGCCGGCTGATCGAGTACCGCACGGGTCTTGCGAATGCCGGCAACCAGCGTCTCGAGATCACGCTGGTCCGCGCCGTAGTTGAAATCGATCGACGGCGCCGCGAGCGGATCGGCACTGGCGAGACTGACGCGACCGCGTGAGTGCGGTCGCAGGAAGTAGTTCATCACCGAGTAGCCGTAATGCCAGGCGCGGCGCAGCTCGAAGGCATGCACGGTGTTGACGCTGGGCAGGAAGTGCCATTGGATGTCCGGCCGACCGGCTTCGGCCTGGGCACGGATGAATCCGCCGACCTCGGCAATGTTGCTCGTCGCCTCGCCGCGCCGCTTTCGCAGGTACTGGACCAAGCTGCGCAGCAGGCGCCCCCAGTAGCTCGGCTTGAAGGCGAAACCGACCTTCGACTTCGCATGCCAGGACACGAAGACATCGAGGTGGTCCTGCAGGTTCTCGCCCACGCCGGGCAGTTCGTGCAGACAATCGATGCCGTGTTGCTGAAGCGCCAGACGCGGACCGATACCGGACAACAGCAACAGCTGCGGCGACTGGATCGCGCCGGCGGCGAGAATCACTTCGCGCCGCGCGCGCAGTGCATGCGGCTTGCCCTTCTGCACGATGTTCACACCGACCGCGCGGCCCTGCTCAATCAGAATCTTGGTAGCACGTACACCGGTCAGCACCTGCAGATTGGCGCGCGCCTGCGCCGGACGCAGGTAGGCTTCGGCATTGCTGTGGCGTTCGCCGTTCTTCTGGAACACGCGGTACTCGCCCACGCCTTCCTCGCTGCTCAGATGATTGTCGACGTTGCGCGCGTAACCGGCCTGCCCGGCCGCCGCGAGAAAGGCGTCCGACAAGGGATTGTTCGGATGCACGCGCCGGCTGACGCTGAGCGGGCCTTCGTGACCGTGGCTGCCGTCGGCCGGATCGGCTTCAAAGTTCTCCGACTGCAGAAAGTACGGCAGCACGTCCGCATACGACCAACCCGCGCAACCGCTCGCCGCCCAGTCGTCGTAGTCCTGCGGATTGCCGCGCACGTAGCACATCGCGTTGATCGCACTGCTGCCGCCGAGCACCTTGCCACGCGGGCAATACAGGCGGCGATTGTTCAGATGCGGCTGCGGTTCCGACCAGAACTGCCAGTTGTGCTTGGCGTCCTGCGCGAGCGCGGCGATGCCGCCGGGAAACTTGATGTTGAAGTGCGTGTCCGCCGGGCCGGCCTCAAGCAGCGCGACGCGATGTTGGCCGCTCGCGCTGAGGCGGTTGGCGAGCACGCAGCCCGCGGAGCCGCCGCCGATAATCAGGTAGTCGTAGGTTGGGTTTTCGCTCATCGCATTTACTTAGTGCTCCCTCTCCCCTCAGCGAGGGGAGAGGGTTGGGGTGAGGGGCCTCTATCTAGTTCGACTGCGCTCGGAAAGCCGCCCCTCACCCTAGCCCTCTCCCCGCGCGCGGGGAGAGGGAACATTCATCTCAAACGCTGCAGTCACGCTCACAACTCCGACCCCCACAACACCACCGCATCACGCCGCGCACCCGCCTTCTTCAACAGCTCCGCATAGTGCGACTCGATCACCGGCCGGCGGATCTTGCCGGTCGGCGTCACCCGTCCGTTGTCCGGCGTCCAGGCCTCCTGGACGATCACGCACTGCGCGATGCGCTCGTGGTCGTCGAGCGTCGCGTTCACTGCCTCGATGTCCGTGCGCAATGCAGAAGCCAGCGCCGCGCGATCGCGCACCTGCCCGTTCGGATTCAAGGTCGCCAGCAGCACCGGCTGGTTCAAGCCGCTGCCGCACAGGCACATCTGTTCAAGGTCGGTGTTGCGCGCCATCGCACCTTCGACCGTCGTCGGCACGACGTACTTGCCCTTCGCGGTCTTGAACTCGTCCTTGATGCGGCCGGTGACGTACAGGAAACCATCGGCATCGACACGCCCACGATCGCCGGTACGCAGCCAGCCGTCGGCGGTGAATGTCTTCGCGGTCTGCTCAGGGTCCTTGAAATAGCCGAGCATCACCGCGCCGTGCTTGAACTGGATCTCGCCATCCTCGCCGAGCCGGAAACCCGACCCCGGCAAGGGCTTGCCGACTGAACCAGCGCGGCAGACGCCCGGCAGCTCGACCGCCGCATACGCACAGGTCTCGGTCATGCCGTAACCCTGGTGCAGCGGCAGGCCGAGCTTGCCGAACCACTCGATCAACGGCACCGGCGCCGCCGCCGCGCCGCAGCCGAGCGATTCGACGTGCTGCAGACCCATCTTGCGGCGCAGCGTCTTGCGGAACCAGCGATTGACCAGCGGGATGCGCAGCAGGCGATCGAGCTTGTGCTGCGGCAACTTGCCGAGGATGCCGGCCTGCACGCGCGCGTAGACCAGCGGCACGCCGGAGAAGCGCGTCGGCGACACCTTGGCCAGCGTCGCCGCGAGCAGCTCGGGCTTTTCGAGGAAATGCAGCTCGGCGCCGACCGCGAGGCTCATCGCCTCGCCGAACACACGCTCCATCAGGTGCGCGAGCGGCAGGTACGAGAACAGCACCTCGCGCGGCAACGGCTCCATCGTGTTCTTCAGGATGTTGTCGATCGCAAATGCGATGTTCGCGTTCGACAGCATCACGCCCTTCGGCTGGCCGGAGGTTCCGGAGGTGTAGATCAGCATCGCCAGTGCATCGGCGGCCGGCGCCGCGTACTCGGCCAGCGGCGCGTGGCCTTTGACGAACTCGTCCCAGCTCAGATCGGTGCGCGGCACGCCCGGATACGGCGTACCGATCGTCTGCACGCCGGCCGGCAGGCTTGCGACCAGCTCATCGGCATCGCCCGGCATCAGCGACGGGCCGACGAACACGTGCTTCACCTCGGCGTGGTCGAGGATGTAGCCGAGCGTCGCCTTGCCCTGGCGCGGATACAGGCCGACCGACACATGGCCGGCCATCGCGATCGCGAGGTCGGCGATGATCCAGTGCGCGGTGTTCCGGCCGCTGATCGCCAGCCGGCTGCCCGGCGGCAGGCCGAGCGCGCGGATCGCCGCGGCGGCGCGGCGCACTTCGGTCGCCACCTCGGCGAAGGTATAGGCACGCTCGACATCGTCGACCGGCTGGAACAGCCAGGGCCGCTGCGGCTCGCGGCATTCCCAGTCCAGCAGGCGTTGCACCAGGTTCATGTTGTTCTCCTCGCATCGCTCTCGAACCGTCATTCCCGCGAAGGCGGGAATCCAGGGCGGAAAACACAGTCCCTCCTAACCCTGGATTCCCGCTTTCGCGGGAATGACGTCAAATCAAATCGTCCGCGAAATCAGTTCCTTCATGATCTCATTCGTACCGCCATAGATCCGTTGCGCACGCGAATCCACATACGCCCGCGCCACAGGATAGTCGAGCATGTAGCCATAGCCGCCATGCAGCTGCACGCATTCGTCGTTGATCTTTCCCTGCAGGTCCGAGCACCAGTACTTCGCCGCAGCGGCCGCGGCGACGCTGAGCTTGCGCTGCATCTCCAGCTCGATGCACTTGTCGACGAACACGCGCGCGATCTGGGTTTCCGATTTCATCTCGGCCAGCTTGAACCGCGTGTTCTGGTAACTCGCGACGGTCCGCCCGAACACCTTGCGGCCCTTGACGTACTCGATCGTCTTCTCCAGCACATACTCGCAGCCGCAGACCGCAGCGATCGCGATCTGCAGGCGCTCCCATGACAGCTCGGTCATCAGCAGGCCGAAGCCGGCGCCGAAAGCACCAAGCACATTGGACTTCGGCACGCGGACCTTGTCGAAGTACAGCTCGCAGGTGTCCTGCGCGCGCATGCCGACCTTCTTCAGCGGCTTGCCCTTGGTGAAGCCGGGCCGGTCGGCTTCGACCAGCACCAGCGTCACGTTCTTCGCGCCGCCGGACCGATCGCCGGTCTTGCAGACGACGATCGCCATGTCGCAGTTGTAGCCGTTGGTGATGAAGATCTTCGAACCGCTGATGACCAGCTCGTCGCCGTCTTCCTCGGCGTAGGTCTGCACCGCCTGCAGGTCCGAGCCGGTGCCGGGCTCGGTCATCGCGATCGCGGTGATGACTTCGCCGCGTGCCATCGGCGGCAGCCATTTCGCTTTCTGCTCGGCGTTGCCGAACTTGTTGATGTAGTTGGCGACGATGTCGGAGTGCAGCCCCCAGCCCGGACCGGACAGCCCGGCACGCGCCTGCTCTTCCATCAGCACGACGCTGTACAGGCGATCGACGCCGGCACCGCCGTACTGCTCCGGCATCGTCACGCACAGGAAGCCGAGTTCGCCGGCGCGCTGCCAGGCCGAGCGATCGACGAACTGCTGGTCCTCCCAGCGCTCGTGATGCGGCACGCACTCGTCTTCGAAGAAGCGCCGCACGCTGGCCCGGAAGTCTTCGTGCTCGGACGAGAACAGCGAACGCGCAATCAGGGGTTCATAACTCATCGTCGGCTCCGCGGGTTCGGCCGGACTATCGCTGGCGGTCCGGTTTTACGTCAAGCATCTTTACCATTATTCGGCGGACTCCCTGCGATGTTGCAGTGCGAGAAGAACCTTTTTGTTAAGTTAGTTGACAATGTTTGAGCCCGCGCGGATAGTCGGGCCACGGCGATGAACGCGAGTCGACAACGACTAAAGCGGGCACGAATCCGGAGGAGACGGTAGCAATGCGCAACAGCTATTGGCTGGGGACATTCGTACTGGCGTGGGGGTTGATCGGTGCCGCAGTGCACGCAGCCGACGACGTGCCGGCCGCCGCTGAAGACAATCTGGATTTCCTCCTGCTCGATGTCGCCGAACCGACGGCGAACCCCGCACCGACGCCGACACCCGCGCCTACGCCAAGCGCCGACAGCAGCGCTGCCAGCCCGGAAACCCTGCCGACGATTCCGCTGCCGACGGCGAAGCCCAGCGCAGCACCCGCATCGAAAGGCGCGCCGCGCCAGATCGAGGAAATCATCGTCACCGCGCAGAAGACCGAGCAGTCGATCCAGGACGTGCCGCTGTCGATCACCGCGGTCAACGGCGACTTCATGAACGAGGTCGGTGCGGTGTCGATCGCCGATGTCGCCGCGTATATCCCGAACCTCAAGTTCTCGTCGGACAACGACCCGGCGCTGACGCAGATCAACATCCGCGGCTTCGGCACCAGCCCGCTGAACTCGGGCTTCGAGAGCTCGGTCGGCTACGTGCAGGACGAACTCTTCTTCGGCCGCGCGCCGTACATCACCGACGGCATGTTCGACATCGACCGCGTCGAGGTACTGCGCGGACCGCAGGGCACCCTGTTCGGCAAGAACACGACCGCCGGCGTATTCAACGTCTTCACCAAGAAGCCGACCAGCGAGTTCTCGACCGACCTGCAGCTCAGCCGCGCCGATCCGGCCGAGACCCGCATCGAGGTCGGCGTCGGCGGCATGTTCGCCGACTGGGGCGGCATCCGCGTCGCGGCGCTCGACCTGGACCACGACGGCGGCGAGCTGCGCAACACCGCGCGCGACAGCACCGAGGATCGCGCCGAGCAGCAGGCGCAGCGCGTCAAGCTGCTGCTGATTCCGGCGTACGGCGTCGAGATGGAGTTCACCGCGCAGCGCTCGACGACCAGCGCCAGCTACTGGCCGGCGCAGCTCGACAACCTGTCGGACAGCACTCTGGCCTTCCTGCGCAATTACGATCCCGAGGTCGAAGGCGACGGCTACAACCACCAGCTGTCGCACAACTACGCCGGCTATCTCGACAAGGACTCCAACACGCTCGGCCTCGTCACGCGCTGGGCGACCGGCGCAACCGGGCCATTCGATGACCTCAACATCACGCTCGTGCTCGGCGACAGCGACATGAGCGTCGACGCCTCGCCGGACCTGGACATGTCGCCCGCCGACATCGGCCGCCTGCGCACCGCCTGGCAGTACGACCAGCAGAGCGCGGAGCTGCGCTTCGACGGTCTGTTCGACGACGGCCTGTTCGGCCTCGGCGATCGCCTGGAGTTCATCGTCGGCGGCTTCTACATGAAGTCCGGCATGCAACAGGCCGCGCGCGTCACCGCCGGGCCGCATCTGGTGGCCTACGCGACAACCGGCGACGTGGTCCGCCAGATTGCCGGCGGCTCTTCGACCTTGCCGCTGCCGGGCCTCGGCGCGCTCGGCCAGCTGCTCAGTGAGATCATCATGCCGGTCGTCGGCGACGACTCGTTCCAGGTCAACTACCTGACCGACGTGCAGACCATCGCACTGTTCGCGCAGAGCAGCTGGTACCTCAACGAACACTGGGCCATCACGCCGGGCATCCGCGTCAACCGCGAGAAGAAGCAGGCCGACATGAGCGGCGTCGCGAGCTGCAACACCGAGCCGATCTGCCTGATGCGCGTCGCGCTCAATGCGCGCCCGTACGACGCGCCGGGGCTGGAGCGCGAAGAGAGCGACGTCTCACCGAAACTGTCGCTGCAATACTTCCCGAGCGAAGAGTGGTCCACCTTCCTCAGCTACACGCGCGGCTACAAGAGCGGCGGCTTCAACGCCGCATCGTTCGACGGCCGCAATCTGCAGTTCGAACCCGAGAACGTCGAGTCCTGGGAAGCCGGCTTCAAGGCCAAGCTGTTCGACCGCACGCTGAGCCTCAACGCTACCGTGTTCTACGCCTACTTCGACAACCTGCAGACGCTGGCGATCGACGGCGCCTTCATCAACGTCGCCAACGCCGCGACCGCAATCTCGCAAGGCGTCGAGATGGACATGCTGTGGTTCACGCCGCTCGAGTTCCTGACGATCATGGCGTCGGTCGGCGTACTCGACGCGAAGTACGACTCCTACCCGAACGGCCAGCCGACGGTGAACATGCCGTCCGGCAGCGTCCAGGATCTCAGCGGCAAGGAACTCGCGTTCGCGCCCGACCTGTCCGCCTCGCTGACACCGACCGTCACGCTGCCGGTGTTCGGCCAGCTGCTGCAGTTCGCCGTCGACTGGCTGTACATGGGCGACCAGTACACCGATATCGACCTCGATCCGAACACCTTCGTCGCCGCGCACTCGACCTTCTCCGCGCGCATCGCGCTGGCCGATCCGAACAACCGTTGGCGCATCGCGATCGGCGGCACCAACCTTGGCGACGACAACTACGCGACGCAGGTCGTCGATACCGCGTTCTTCCCGGGCGCGTATGGCGTGACGCAGCAGGCGGGGCGGCGGGTGTTTGCGAGCTTCCAGTTCAATTTCTGATCCGATTCAACAAACGGAAACTCCCTCTCCCCGCCTGCGGGGCGCGAGCGCTGAAGCTCGCGTTGTTAGACGCCGCGAGAAGGAGTTGACCTCTACCGAACCTCCGGCAACTTCACCTTCCGCTCCACCAGCTTCCACCGCGACCCGCTGCCCCAGCGCGCATCCAGATTCATGATCGCGATATACGCATACACCGTCAGCAGCGACGCCGACAGCAGCGTGCCGCCGATCGCCGGCCAGCGGGTGATCCACTCGCGACCCAGCCAGAGATGCTCGACGACAAACAGGCCGGCATAGAGCCAGGCGTGACTGAAGACACCGATCATCAGCGCTACACGCAAGTAGCGCTGCGGCGTACCGCTGAACGCCGGCAGCTTCGTCCGCTCGCTCATGTTCCGAACACCGGCCGCGTCACCGCCAGAAACACGACGATCGTCGCAAACCAGACAATCAGCGGTGTCGTCACCAGAAAGAACCACCAGTGCTGCTGAATCTTGCGCTCATGCGCGATCTCACCGCCGTGCTCGCGCACACGCTGCTTGTTGCCGCCCAGATGCGACAGGTGGTAGTCGAAGAACTCGATCGGCAGGAACAGGCCGAAGACGATCAGCAGCTTCAGGGTCAGCCAGGTCGCGCTGCCGTCCCAGCCACCGGCGATGTACAGCGCCGGCCCGCTGATCATCACGAGCGGAAACGCAACATGCTCCAGCACCGCGCCGTGATCGAAGCGATCCATCACCCAGTCGCGCATCGCACGGGCGCCTTCGTCGTCCGGATTTCGCCGCCAGGCGCGGAACGCAGGTACGAGGTAGTGCAGATAGGCGACCGCGGTGCTGAAGATCCAGCACGCGACCGACAGCAGATGCACGAACTTGATCTGCAGATACCAGGGCGCCAGCACCGCCTGCAGCGCTTCCATGCCGAAGCTCAGCGCTTCTGCCGGCTGCGGCGGTCGATGACTTCGGCGCCGAACTTCGCCTCCTTCTCGGCGCGGGTCTTCGCGCTCCAGGCGCGCAGCACTTCATGCGCGGTCTGCTTCTCGTGTTCCATGATCTCGTCGTGCTTGTCGGTGCGCACCGTCAGCTCGACCTGCAGGCCGTTCGGGTCGTACATGTACACCGACTTCACGAAGTCATGGCCGATCGGCCCGAGGCAGGACACGCCCGCCGCGTTGATCCGCTTCTGCCAAGCCTTCAGCGCCGCCTCGTCGGCCACTTCGAAGGCCAGGTGGCGATCGAAGCTGTCGACCTTCTCGAACTGCTCCGGCTTCGCCGTCTCCGGCTGGTCGAAGAACGCGACGAACTCGCCATTGCCGAGCTCGAAGAACAGGTGCATGTACGGCACGCGCTTGTTCAGGCCCGGCACGATGTCGGCGACCAGCGTCATCGACAGCGGCAGGCCGAGCACGTCCTCGTAGAACCAGCGCGTCTGCTCGGCGTCGCGGCAGCGGTAGGCCGCGTGATGGATGCCGACCGCCCGTTTCGGCGGCGGGGCTTCGGCGGCCGGTTCTGCAGGCGTAGAGGTGCTGGACATGGCTCGTCTCCAGACCGCGTCTGAGCGCGGATATTGTCAAGTTTCTGTACTAATACCGTAGCCCTCCGTATAGGTGCTGTCAATCCGGATCGATCGGCGAGCGCCGGAAGGCCGAGCCGTTCGAGCACCAGCCGGCGCCTCGCTTTGACAGCGCGAAATCATTTAAATAATATTTGAAATATGAAAATAACAGCCGCCGTCGATCTGCTCTCCGGACTCGCTCAGGAATCGCGCCTGTCCCTCTACCGGCTACTGGTACAGAAGGGCCCGGACGGCATGGCCGCCGGCGACATCGCGACCCGGCTCGGCATCTCGCCCGCCTCGCTGTCGTTCCACCTCAAGGAACTGACCAACGCCGGCTTGATCAGGTCACGCAAGGAAGGCCGGTTCATCTACTACTCGCCGGATTTCAAGGTGATGAACTCGCTGCTGGCGTTCCTCACCGAGAACTGCTGCGAGGGATGGAAACACAAGGCGGCGTGCAGCACGCCCGCATCCTGCAAGGAGACCTGCTGATGAAACGCTTTCACGTTCATGTGTCCGTCAAGGATCTTTCCGAGAGCATCCGGTTCTACTCCAAGCTGTTCGGCGCAACGCCCGCCGTCACCGAGCGCGACTACGCGAAATGGATGCTCGACGACCCGCGCGTCAACTTCGCCATCTCGCAGCGCGGCCGCGCCACCGGCGTGAATCACCTCGGCTTCCAGGTGGATACCGACCACGAGCTGCAGGATCTGCGCACGCAGGTCGCCGGCGCAGAACTGGCCGCCGTCGAAGAAGCCGGCGCTGCCTGCTGCTATGCCAAGTCCGACAAGTACTGGATCGAGGACCCGCAGGGCATCGCCTGGGAGACTTTCCATACGCTGGGCAACATCCCGGTGTTCGGCGAGTCGATCGCTTCGGCGACCCAGCAGGCCGCGTGCTGCGTCCCCGCGCCGCGGAAGACGTCCGGTACCAGCTGCTGCGCATGAAATTCACGATTCATCCGGCGCAGAGCGGCGACGCCGCTGCGATCAAGCAGCTGCTGACCGCCGCCGCGCTGCCGGTCGACGACCTCACGCCGGCGAGCTTCGAGCGCTTCCTGATCGCGCGCGACGGCGGGCAGATCGTCGGTGCCGTGGGCATCGAAGCCGCCGGCAAAGTTGGCCTGCTGCGCTCGCTGGTCGTCAGCGAGACCCTTCGCAAGCGGGGACTCGGCGTTGACCTCGTCATCGCAGCCGAGCGCATGGCTGCGCAGATCGGCATCGAAACGCTCTACCTGCTCACCACCACCGCAGAGCGTTTCTTCGCCAGCCGCGGCTACAACAGCACGCCGCGCAACGAAGCACCCGAGTTCATCGCCCGCAGCGCGCAGTTCGGCACGCTGTGCCCGTCCACCTCCGCGTTCATGAGCAAGCCCGTGACACATCGCCCGTACAACGTCCTGATTCTCTGCACCGGCAACTCCGCCCGATCGATCCTCGGCGAGGTCGCGTTCAACCATCTGCCGCTCGCCAAGGGCAAGTTCGTCGGCTACAGCGCCGGCAGTCAGCCGAAAGGCGTGCCGAATCCCGTGGCCCTGGAATTCCTGCGCAACAACAAGCTGCCGACCGAAGGACTGCGCAGCAAGAGCTGGGACGAGTTCGCCAGGCCCGGCGCGCCGGCGATGGACTTCGTCATCACCGTCTGCGATCAGGCCGCCGGCGAGCAGTGTCCGTACTGGCCCGGCCAGCCGATGACCGCGCACTGGGGCATGCCCGACCCTGCCGCGGTCGAAGGCACGCAGGAGGAGAAGCTGAAGGCCTTCGCGAACACGTTCCAGGATCTGCGCCGCCGCATCGAGCTGTTCGCCAGCCTGCCGTTCGACAAGCTGGACAAGCTCGGGCTGCAGAATCGCATCCGCGACATCGGCAAGCAGTGAGCTTGCGCGATCGCCTGCTGGCCGAAGGCGTCGGCACCGCTTTCCTGCTCGCCGTCGTCGTCGGCTCCGGCATCATGGGCGAGCAGCTGGCCGGCGGAAATGTCGCCGTCGCGCTGCTGGCAAATTCGCTGGCCACCGGCGCCGGCCTCGTCGCGCTGATCCTGGCCTGCGGTCCGGTCTCCGGCGCGCATTTCAATCCGGCGGTGACGCTGACGCTCGCGCTGCGCGGTCAGTTCGCGTGGCGCGAAGTACCGGGCTATCTCATCGTGCAGTTCGTCGGCGCCATTGCCGGCGTCATCGCGGCGCACGGCATGTTCGGCCTGCCGCTGTTCGAGCTGGCGAGCAAAGCGCGGCCGGGCATGAACCTGGTGTGGAGCGAGTTCGTCGCGACCAGCGGCTTGCTGCTGACGATCCTGTTGTGCTCGAAGCATCGACCGGCCGCGACACCGTTCGCCGTCGCTGCGTTCATCGTCGCGGCCTACTGGTTCACCGCGTCCACGTCCTTCGCCAATCCCGCAGTCACGGTGGCGCGCGCATTCACCGACAGCTTCTGCGGCATCAATCCAGCAAACGTCGCGGGCTTCATCGGCGCACAGCTCGCCGCCGTGGCGCTGCTGGCGGCGTCTTACAAGGCCGGGCGGTAACGAACACCCTGGCGCTTCAGCGCGCCAGAAACTCCAGCACGGCACGCGTCACCTCTGCCGGCTTCTCCTCGTGCAGCGCCAGCTTCGCTCGCGGCACCGTCACCAGCTGTGCGTCACGGAACTGCGCCAGCATCCGCTGCGCATCCGGCACCGGGAAGGTCGGATCGTCCTCACCCCACAGCAGCAGCACCGCTTCGCGAAGCTCGGCATGGCGCGTGGCGAACGAGTCGACCGTCGGCCAGTGGATGCCGAGCAGGTAGTGGCTCATGCCTACCAGGCGCTGCGGATCACCGAGCAGCGGCTGCACGAATCCGCTGTGGAAGTCGCCGTCGATCAGATCAAGGTCGTAGAACGACCCGCCGAAGGCCATGCCCGAGCGCAGGAAGCTGCGCGACTTCAGCAGCTGCCGGAAGATCGCGAGCGTGAACGGCAGGCGCATCAGCAGCTGATACTCGGAGATCCACGGCGGCCGGTGATTCGGGATCTCGGTGTTGATCAGCACCTGGCGCCGCGCCCGCTCCGGGTCGATCAAGCCCAGGCAGCGCGTCACGGTCGCGCCGGTGTCCTGTCCCAGCAGGTCGTAGCGCGAGAGACCCAGCTGATCGACCATCGCCTTCAGGCGGCGCGCATGGCCCATGAAGCTGAAATCCGTCGTGGCACCCCAGCGTGATTCGCCGAGGCCCGCGAGATCGACGACGTGGCAGCGATGATGCTGCGCCAGCGCCGGCAGCACATGGCGCCAGGTATAGCCGGACAGCGGAAAGCCGTGCACCAGCAACAGATCGGGGCCAATGCCGTGGCAGCGATACGGCAGCGTGGCGTCACCCAGCTCCAGCTCGCGTACCGGCAGCGCGCGATACAAGGCGTCAGGTTCAGGCACAGGGCACTCCTCTGGAAACTCGGGGACCGCGACGGGTCATCGGGCTGGACTCTAGGGGCGGCACTGCGGGGCCTCAATTACCCGCCGGGTAATCCCCGTGCCGCTGCGGAAGGCCGGATTGACCCGCACCGCAACGCCGCCCCTGTCCGGCGGCGAATCTACTTGAAGCGCAGTAGGCGTCCCTGCCCGCTTTCGTTCAAGGTTAGTGTTCCTCACTTCACGCAGCAGAAGACCCTAAAGATGATCGCAGCCATCACCGGCGCCAGCGGCTACATCGGCCAGAACCTCGCCAAGATCCTGCTCGATGCGGGCCACCAGGTCCTGGCCATCGACCGCTTCCGCTCGCCGTCCCTCGATCCGCGCACGACCTGGGCCGAAGCCGACATCATGAACCCGGCCTCGATCCAGCAGGCGCTGGCCGGCGTCGACGTCGTCTACCACCTCGTCGCCAAGATCACCCTCGCGCAGGAAGACCCGGCTGCCTGGGCCATCAATGTCGACGGTGTTCGCAACGTCGCCGAAGCGGCGCTCGCCAACAAGGTCAAGCGCATGGTGCACGTCAGCTCCATCGCCTCGTTCGACCAGAACAAGTGCAACCGGCGCCTGTCCGAAATCTGCGAACGCTCGACGGACAACACGCTGCCGGTCTACAGCCGCTCGAAGTACGCCGGCGAGATGGAATTCCTCAAGGTCGTCAAGAAAGGCCTCGATGGCGTGATCTGCTACCCGACCGGCGTCTACGGCCCGGTCGACCACGGCGCGGTGATCTCGCGCCTCAACGCCGTGCTGCTCGACTCCGCGCGCGGCAAGATCCCGGCGATGATCGTCGGCGGCTTCGACCTGGTCGACGTCCGCGACGTCGCGCAGGGCCTGGTACTCGCCGCCGAACGCGGTCGCACCGGCGAGAACTACCTGCTCGGCGGCCACTACATCGAGATGTTCGACGCCTGCAAGATCGCCGCACAGCTCGTCGGCCGGCCGGGGCCGAAGTTCTCGCTGCCGATGGGCTTCGCGCGTGCCGTGTCGGCGATGATCGCCAGGGTCGCGAAGTCGGACACCCAGCAGGACAACCCGCTGTCCAAAGCCGCGCTCGACACCATCGCCACCTCCCCGATCGTCGACCGCAGCAAGGCCGCCCGCGACCTCGGCTACGAGCCGCGTCCGCTGGAAGAGACGATGTCGGACCTGATCGCCCACCTCGTCGCGACCGGGCACTTCAAGGCCAAGGCGAAGGCTGCGGCCTAACTGACGAAATAAGTACCTCGTCATTCCCGCGAAAGCGGGACGCGTGCGCTGAAGCACGCGTTGGCGCCGCCCATTAAGGAACGCGCTCTCCGCCCTGGATTCCCGCCTTCGCGGGAATGACGGAGCAGTTCATCTGAAACCTCGCACGGCTCCCATCGCAGGCAGACCCATGAACCCCACCCTCGCCGACCTGCAAGACCACCACGCCCTCGAACAACTCGCGATCGAATACGCCAACGCCATCGACAGCCGCGAATGGGACCGCCTCGACCGCGTCTTCACCCCGGACGCGCTGATCGACTACACCGCCACCGGCGGCATCGCGGGTTCATACAGCGAGATCAAGGCCTGGCTGCCGCGCACGCTGAAGTTCTTCAAGAGCTACATGCACCTGATGGGCAACCATCAGATCATCATCGACGGCGACACCGCGACTGGACAGGTGGCCTGCTTCAACCCGATGCTCGCGCCGACACTGCTTGGCGGCAGCAACACCGTGATCTTTGGCATCTGGTATCACGATGAATATGTGCGGACACCGGACGGCTGGCGCATCACGAAGCGCCGGCAGCAGCAGTGCTACTCGTTCAATGTGCCGTTGTGGATGAGGGTGGCGACGAAGTTGGTGGGGCCGTTTGAGCGCATGAGAAAGGTTCGCAACGACGGGCGTGTCCTAGATTTTGTGTAAACGGTCATGAGGCAGGAAACTGCCTTGCTACAAGGAGTAGCGATGACCGTAGA